>NZ_OZ034987.1:0-1700554 GCF_964030915.1 Wolbachia endosymbiont (group B) of Eupithecia inturbata
TGAAAAGAAGTAAAGCAAAAATAGCAAGAATCATCAGCCAGAACGAGTCAGATGAAAAAGTTCCTATTTGGTTAATGCGTCAGGCTGGTAGGTCTCTTCCTGAGTATCGGAAGGCGGTGGAAAACATGAATAATTTCATGGAGATATGTTATAGCACAGATTTGGTAACAGAGTTAACGTTACAACCAATAAGAAGGTTCAATATGGATGCAGCGATAATTTTTTCTGATATTTTGATAATAGCTGACATTTTAGGCTGTAATGTAAATTTTATTCGAGGTGTGGGTCCAATAATAAGACCTATAGAAAGTGCTAAAGACTTGAAGAGTCTACAAGGAATTGAATCTAACACATTACCAATCCTAAATGCTATAAAAGAAGTAAGAAGCCAGTTGCCAGAAGAAAAATCGCTTATAGGCTTTGCTGGAGGGCCGTGGACGGTAGGTTCATACATCATAGAGGGCGGTGGTAGTAAAACTTTTTCCAAGGTGCTAAATTTCTGTCCATTGGCACTAGAGGAAATAATAAACAAAATAACGAAAGCGACAATTATTTATCTGATCAAACAGATAGAGTTTGGAGCAGATGTTATTCAGTTATTTGACAGCAATGCTGGTGTATTGAAGGAAAAACTGTTTGAAAGATACATCATCAAGCCAACAAAGGAAATTGTTTCGGCAATAAAGAGTAGATTTCCCAATTTTCCAATAATAGGTTTTCCGCGCTCTGCTGAAAATCTTTATACAGATTACTGCGAACAAACAGGCGTATCTGCAGTAAGTATAGATTATAATGTTCCAATAGAATGGGCGAAAGAAAATCTAAAAATTCCTCTGCAAGGGAACCTTAATCCTAGTCTTTTGGCCTACAATAAGTCAGAAGCAATTGAAGAAGCAAAGCGTATAATAGATTGTTTTAGAGGGTTACCTTTTATATTTAATCTTGGACATGGAGTGCTTCCTGATACTCCGGTTGAAAATATTGCTGCATTAGTGGACCTAGTAAGAAACTACTAAAACTCTTGTATGAAAAGCCTTTATGAGGGTGGTCAGCCAAATCTCTCTTACTTTAAGCGTTAGCACATTATTACAGTGCCAATTTACATTATTAAAACTCGCTATACAGGGATTTATTTGCCTTTTTCAATTTATTAAGCTTTTTAATATCTATATTTAAGAATACAAAAATACCAACCTTTATGTAAAATAATAAAATTTCTAGCTTTTTTGTTGTGTAGAGTTTATCATTTTTATTTAACTTTAGTGAGATTATGTCAGACCTTGCAAAGAGGATGTCTCTGATAAAACCGTCGCCTACAATTGCTGTGACCGATAAGGCAAACAGATTAAAAAGCGAAGGAAAGAAAATTTGCATTTTAGCTGCGGGAGAGCCGGATTTTGACACTCCAGATCATATAAAAAAGGCAGCTATTCAATCGATAAATGAAGGCAAAACTAAATATACTGCTGTTGATGGAACGCATGAGCTTAAAGAGGCGATAATCAATAAGTTAAAAAGGGATAACAATCTAGAATATACACTGAACCAAATTTGTGTCGGCGCAGGCGCTAAGCAGGTGTTATTCAACTTATTTATGGCAACAATTGACCCTGGAGATGAGGCTATAATACCAGCTCCTTATTGGGTTTCGTATGTTGATATGGTAAATCTTTTTGGCGGACTGCCAGTTGTTGTAGAGTGCAAGCAAAACTTTAAGCTGACACCAGAATTACTGAAGAGCAAGATAACTAAGAAAACTAAATGGTTAATTCTTAATTCACCGAACAATCCAGCAGGAATTGTCTATACATATGATGAATTGAAAAGCATAGCGCAAGTATTGCTTGAATATCCACATGTAAATATTGTTACAGATGATATTTATGAGCACATAGTATACGATGAAAAGTTTTTTACCATTGCTCAGGTTGAGCCAAAGCTTTACGATAGGGTTTTTGTGGTCAATGGAGTATCAAAAGCCTATGCAATGACTGGCTGGAGAATAGGTTATATTGCAGGTAGGAGTGATATAGTAAAAGCTATTTCTACACTGCAGTCTCAAAGTACTTCTAACCCAAATTCAATAGCACAAGCAGCAGCAGTTGAAGCGTTAAACGGTGATCATAGTTTTTTGAAAGAAAGAACAAAAATCTTTAAGGATCGTAGAGATTTTGTAGTAAAAAAGCTAAATTCTGCTTCAGGATTGTCAGTATCTATTCCGCAGGGTGCATTCTATTTGTTTGTCTCATGTGAAGGTTTATTGGGTAAGAGTACGAAAAGGGATAAAGTAATAAATAGTGATCTTGATTTTGCCGAATATTTATTAGAAGATCATTTAGTTGCTGTTGTTCCAGGAATTGCATTTGGTCTGAAAAATTTTATCAGAATTTCTTATTCAACCTCTCAGGAACAATTAGAAATTGGATGTGATAGTATTACTAAAGCATGCGAAATGCTAAGTTAACTTTTTAATATTCCTATATATAATATTTCAGTAAGATAGAGTTGATTTATGGCTTGGGTGTATTTGCTATTAGCTGGTTTGGTTGAAATAATATGGACCACAGCACTGAAATATAGCAATGGCTTTACTCGTGTTATACCTGTAGTAATTATTTTAGTTAGCGGTTCTGTGAGTCTTTACTGGCTATCGTTAGCAATGAAGTCTATTCCTCTTGGAACATCTTATGCAGTTTGGACTGGTATAGGCTCTATAGGTGCAGCGATAATAGGAATAATGTTTTTTAATGACCCAGTAAATTTTGGGCGTTTATTTTCCCTTGTTTTGGTAGTGCTGGGTATCATAGGATTAAAAGTATTTTCCAATTAGGAAAAGTTAAGTACGTCTATTTTACCACCTCAGGACTTTCTACTAAAGTTGCTTTGGATTTTTCAGTTCTCGAAGAGGGCATTCCTATTGATTTAGAAAGTACCTTTCTAATGTTCAATATTTCATTTTTCTCATTTTGTTGAGTTAAGTTAATGTCGTTTATTTTATTCACTAAATCTTTTCCTTCCTTTAAAATTTTTAAATCGCTTTCGTTGATATGATGTTCATTTTTAAATTCTGCAACGATTTCTTTCTTCTTTGGATGAGTATTCAGAAATTCTAATATCTGGTGTTTAGCAACAGCTTGAATAAATTTCTTATCGTGAAATATTGAATTGTTATGTAGTTCTTCTAGGCTTTTATCATATTGTTTTGCTTCGTTTACAGTAAGTTTTATTATTTCTTCTGCGCTACTTAAAAGTTCCCTGTATAACTTGTCGTATCTATTGCCTGTGTGTGCGGCAAATGTTTGTTCAATGTATTTTGTTATGTAGTTTTGTAGCGTATTGTCTATTGTACCTATGTTCATTCACTCACCTTGCTTTTATATTATATTTTACACACAAAAAGGTTAATATTTAGTTAACTACAGCGTTTCTGATACTGAATTTCATTAAAAATTATATTATTTAAAGTATAATCGGTATCACGAAATAAAAGCGTAAGTAAAATGAATTTTGTAACAAAACTAAAACTTATAGTAAAAAAAATAAAGCTTAAGATGAACAAGGGTAAAATTATAAAAATCCTTATCATCTGTGGTATAATTTTTTTCATATACCTTATCCATGAACCAGTTATAGATATGCTAAAAGGTCTCTTTTAAGAAAGATACTCGGATTAGAGTAGCTATTTACAAAAGTGTTGCTCCTTGATGATAAAATACCTATAATTCTGTTTTTTAGGTAATATTAGGATTGCAGAGAAACTTTTTCATATGGTTGCTAGCATCACTATTTTATGCATACCAGTATATATTACGTGTAATTCCAAATATAATCGCGCCTGAATTAATAACGAAATTTAACATAAGTATTACAGATGTTGGTCAATTTGGTGGGCTATATTATATAGGCTATACGCTTGCTCACATACCTGTTGGTCTTGCCCTTGATAGATTTGGGCCAAAGTTTGTTTTGCCTGCATGTATTGTCTTAACGTTTGCTGGGACATTACCACTAATATGCTTTGATGAGTGGTATTACTCAATACTTGGTAGAATGATTGTTGGAGTTGGGTCATCTGCTTCGGCAATTGGGCTCTTTAAAGTTGCAAGTATGTATTTCTCACAAGAAAAATCAGCAAGGATGGCTAGTTTATCTATAATAATAGGGTTACTGGGAGCTATTTATGGTGGATTACCTCTAGACTTTTTGCTCAATAAATTTGGTTGGAATTATGTTATATACACTTTCTCAGCATTTGGTTGTTTACTTGCTCTGCTATTGCTTTTAATAACGCCAAACAGTAACATAGAGGAGAGTAGAAATGACAACATACTTCAAGATTTAAAAACTGTACTTTTAAATAAACATATCATTCTAATCAGCTTTTTTGGGGGCTTGATGGTTGGGCCACTAGAAGGTTTTGCTGATGGTTGGGCAAAAGCGTTCTTATGTGAAGCATATCAAATGACCGGAGATTTGGCATCTTCACTTTCCTCTCTCATGTTCATAGGCATGGGGGCTGGATCATTCTTTCTCGCTTATTTACTGGAGAAGTATCCAGACAAACATTACGAGGTGATTATTGCGTGTTCTTTTGCAATGATCGCTAGCTTTCTTTTGCTTTTTACACAAGTTGGCGGTTTATATATTGCATTACCTACACTTCTTGTTATCGGCTTTGCATCTGGGTATCAGGTAATTACTATTTACAAGGCAATAAGTTATGTAAACAATAACTTGGTAGGCTTGGCCACAGCTGTATCAAACATGATAGTTATGGTTTTTGGCTATTTTTTTCATACTGGAATTGCAAAAATAATAGACTTATGTTGGAATGGAACGGTAATACAAGGAAATCCTTTGTATGGTACTGATTTGCTGGTAAAAGCAATATCAATTATTCCTGTATGTCTGCTTTTGGCTGTTTTTGGATTTATGTGGTTAAGGAAAAGGTCTTATGACAATTGCTTCAGAAAGGATTTGTAACTCTGAAAATAATTTAAAGTCTTTTGATAATGAAGTTTATCTCTCTATAGAGAAGGAACTGCAGCGTCAAAGATCGCAGTTGCAATTGATTGCATCGGAGAATTTTGCAAGTAAAGCAGTGATGGAAGTACAGGGTTCTTTTCTGACTAATAAATATGCAGAAGGTTATCCTGGTAAAAGATATTACTGTGGCTGTGAGTATGTAGATGAAGTTGAAAATCTGGCTATAGAAAGGCTTTGTAAGCTATTTGGTGTTAAATTTGCAAATGTTCAACCTCATTCTGGTTCTCAGGCAAATCAAGCAGTGTTTGCTTCACTGCTTGCTCCGGGTGATACAATACTTGGATTGTCACTGAACTGCGGTGGACATTTAACTCATGGTGCAGCACCAAACCTTTCTGGTAAGTGGTTTAAGTCGATTCAGTATACAGTTAATAGAGACACTTACCTGCTTGATATGGATGAGGTGGAAAGGCTAGCGCTGGAGCATAAACCAAAATTAATTATTGCTGGTGCTTCTGCTTATCCAAGAAAAATAGATTTCGAGCGCTTTCGTGAAATTGCGAATAAAGTTGGTGCATATCTGCTTGCAGATATTGCTCACTATTCAGGGCTTATTGCTGCAGGTTGTTACCCATCACCTGCCAAATATGCGCATATTATAACTTCTACAACTCACAAGACTCTACGTGGTCCTCGTGGTGGAGTGGTAATGACAAATGATGAAGCGTTACATAAAAAAATTCAGTCTGCAGTTTTTCCAGGATTGCAAGGTGGGCCACTTATGCATGTGATAGCTGCAAAAGCTGTTGCATTTAAGGAAGCATTAGCGCCAGAGTTTAAAACTTATAGTAAAAAAGTTGTGGAAAATGCGAAAGTGTTAGCTCAAGCGCTGCAAGGGCATGGGCTGAACATTATAACCGGTGGCACTGACTCTCATATAGTGCTAGTTGATTTAAGATCACGGAAATTGACTGGAAAAGACGTTGTGAATAGCCTTGAAAGAGCTGGCATTACCTGCAATAAAAACTCCGTGCCGTTTGACACAGAAAAACCAACCATTACTTCAGGGCTCCGTTTTGGTACCGCTGCTGAGACAACACGCGGACTTGAGAAAAAAGATTTTAAAGAGATAGCTGATCTGATAAATGAAATCATTCAGGGATTAATTGATGGAAATAGCCCTGATGTTGAAAAAGCAGTGAAAAATAAAGTTGAAAGTATTTGTAGTAATTTTCCTATTTATTAATTTATTTAGCATTGGAATTTCCTTCCTTTACTTTGGATTAAACTATTGTATAGTGATTTTATAGCTCTTTAATTTTATGATAAATGTACCTAGCATAGAGAGTTGTGATTTTCACAATAAAAATGTTCTGCTCAGGGTTGACTTCAATGTTCCTATAAAAAATGGAAGAATTTGTGATGCCACTCGTATTTTGAGAGCGCTACCTACCATTCAGTATTTGGCAAATGCGGGTGCAAAAGTTATTGTTATCTCACATTTTGGGCGTCCAAAAGCCAAAGACAGTAACTTATCGCTAAAAAACGTAGTTGAAACTTTATCGCGGCTGCTAAGCAAAGAAGTGAAATTTATTGATGATTGTATTGGTGAGAGAGTACAAAGAGCAATAAATGCGATGGATGGAGGAGATATAATATTACTAGAGAATCTGAGGTTTTATAAAGAAGAAGAGCAGAATGATTCAAATTTTGCTAAACAATTAGCATCTCTAGCAGATATATATATAAATGATGCGTTTTCTTGCTCTCACAGAGCTCACGCTTCTATTTCACGCATTACGGAATTTTTACCTTCTTATGCAGGATTTTGCTTGCAAGATGAGCTAAAGTATCTTGAGCAAGCTATATCGTTTGACGCTAAACCTATTACTGCGATAGTTGGTGGAGCTAAAATATCAACTAAAATAAAAATGCTTATAAAGCTAGCAGAAAAGGTTGATTACCTTATTCTGGGCGGCGCAATTGCTAATAATTTTTTGTTATTTAATAAAGTTAATATAGGCAAGTCTTTTTTTCAAAATGGCGTTGATGATCTTCTGCACGATATTGTTGAGACGGCAAATAAAAACAATTGCAAAATAGTTGTGCCAGAAGACGTTTTGGTTGCAGTAAATTCTGATTATAGCACTGGCGTTTTAAGAAAAACCGAATCCGTTTTGGATGATGATATAATTTTAGATATCGGACCTCAAACTTTAAGCACAATAAGCGGTATAATAGCAAGCAGTAAAACTCTGCTGTGGAACGGACCTATTGGTGTTTTTGAACATTCAGCTTTTGCAAATGGTACAGTAGAGGTGATGAGAGTAGTAAGTGATTTGACACACGAAGGAAAATTAACCAGTGTAATAGGAGGAGGAGATAGTCTATCTGCAATAAATACTGCAGGTCTTGCCGATAAAGATTTTACATATATTTCAACTGGTGGGGGAGCGTTTTTAAGTTGGCTAAGTGGTGATGAGATGCCAGGACTGCGATCAACATTAGATTAAAACTTTTTTAAGTTGTTGCTTATACCCTAGCTTCTTTATGAATATGATTATGTCGAAAATAGCTAAGTTAATCTTGTGCTTAATAATACCAGTAATAGGATTTGTTTTTTACATTAAGGAGCATTATCTCAATGATGCAAATTCACAAATTGGCTTTGAGCCGTTTTTCAAAACAGATTCTTCAGATCCAGACTATATTCCACCACTTCCGGAGCTGACTGATTTTGATAGAGGAGTATTAAGAGTTTGTGGAGATTGGGGAACACACCCTGATGAAGAAGATTTTAGAATTTTGCTCGATTGTCCGCAGCATCAAGAAGTGGTGAAAAGGATATACGATAAGCTCGATCATCAAGTGGCTACACCAAATGCAGGCTTGGGGTTATTTAAAGATGAATTGACTAAGATTTGGTTTACAAATAGCGGAGTTGAGAAAGAAACTATAGGATTTGGACATATTTTTTGTGGTGAACCAGATAGATTGGGACTTGGTGGTATGCATTTTGTAGGTAGATATGTTGAAGCTCAAGAAAATAAGTGGGCGGGTGCAATTTGGGGTAATAAATCTCTGTGCAATAAATTAGATATTAAGCCACCTGTTTACACGTTTGGAATGAAATACTTAGGTAAGGGTGGAGAAGTAAAAGTTAAGTGCCCAAATGGGTATGCACATAACCTTCATGCTGATGATATTTTAGTTTCTGCAACTAAGGCGTTTAAGGAATTGGGAGAAGATGGAATGTGTCTGTATAAAATGGAAGATGCCAATTATCAATCAGTGTTTGTGAGAAAGAATGACGCTATACTTACGTTCTATCCTGACTTAACACCAAAATGTAATGATAAAAGTACTAATTGTAGCTGTAGCAAGCCTTGATTAGCTGAAAAAAAGTAAACATTTTATGCGTATTATGTTAATTTAGTTATATTGCGGGCAATTTGTAAAGCTGCATGAGACTTATAGTAAAAAAATGTTTGTCTGTTTTATTTCTGTTGCCGCTTGTAGCGCCTCTTGTATATGGACAGCAATCTTGCTTAATTGATATCGAGAACGATTTTCAAGATTTGAAAACATCATTAAAAAATCCAATATTTTTAGATCCTGCGTCAAATTCAAATTATGATGATAGGGAAGGCAAAAAAGTGTTGATGGTGGTGGTGCATCATACCGAATCACCAACATTAAAAAGCACAAAATGCGCATTAAATTCTTCAGGTATATCAGTACAGCTTATTGTTGATAGGGATGGTAGCATTACTCTGATGGTTCCACTCGAAAAACGAGCGTGGCATGCTGGTATAAGTTATGCGAAAGTTCAAGTAGATAATGTGATTGAAGAGCTACGAAAACTGAATGATTATTCTATAGGTATAGAGATTGTAAACACAGGGCTTGAGCCTTTTCCAGAAGAGCAAATGAAATCTGTTAAAGATCTGATTTTGTACCTCATGAAGCGCTTTAAGATTAGAAAAGATATGATATTTAGTCACGCTGAAATAGGTACTATAGTATATAACTCAGCCATTGAAGGCTACGCAATGCGTAAACCTGACCCACATAAGTTGTTTGATTGGGAGTTATTGGAGAGAAATGGCATTGGACTGCATATAGGTGATAGAATCAGTTCTCAAGACGCAAGACAAAAAGTAGAAGAGGTTTTATATAAGGTAGGCGATAAGAGTGAAAGTATTTTGAAATTAAAAAAAAGGTTGAACAATTTTTTTTATAAAATACTGCCTTGGAATGATAAAGAAGGTAACGCTGACAATAATGCTGATTACTCAAATGAGTTTGATGAGAATTTTGCGTGGGTTATTAATCAGTTTTCAATGCATCATTTGCCGAAAGAGATTAGAAAAGACTTGCCTCTAAAATTAGAACAGGAAGATATTTTGCCTGAATTTTTAAGCGAATATGGCAATTGTATTTTCAACAGATTCACATCTTTTAATAATAAAATTGAATCAAGTTTACAACCACCATTTTTGAATGAAGAGGATTACAAGCGTTTATTATCTTCTCTTGCAGAATATGAAAATAATATTTCTTCTAGTGCATTTGCTACGCTCATGTACAAGATTAAGCTATATTACGACTCTTATCTAAGGTATAATATAAGATCCTCGCTTTATATTCCATTTAAGCTTAATTCATTTGAGAAGCTAGATGTTTTAAAGAATGAAATATTGTCTTTTAAGTCTATAAGCCCTGAAAAGGCTATAGAAGTCTCGAATTTAATTAATGGGTTTAGGTCAGAAGTTTTATCTGATTTCCAAAACTTTGAGAAGCAGTGGTTTCAAGAATTTAAGGACACTTGGAAACAAAAATTTATACCGAATATGGAAAAGAAAATGTCTTGGACTGCGCTGCATGAAACTGTGTTGGAATATTTAGAAAAGGCGAAGAAAGAAGTCTAATGAGTATTACAATGGCCAGATGTATGGGCAGAGGAAAATATTGGATGAATTACAAGCACTACGTTTTTTTACTTATGCTAACAATTTTTTGTGGTGAAAACTATTTATGGTTCAACCTGAACAAGATAATTCAAAGGTTGCAATTACACGTAGGATATAAAAAAATTTCTAAATGAGACTCATGTGGTATTGGGATGACAGAGTTTAAAAAATAAGTTACTTTTTTATTTTTGGTAGAAAGTAACCCATGGGTATAAAAATTGCACCTTCTATACTTTCAGCAGACTTTGCAAAATTAGGAGAGGAAGTAAAAAGAATTAGCGACTTGGATGTAGATTATATACACATAGACGTTATGGATGGAAATTTTGTTCCAAATATTACAATAGGTCCGAATGTTATCTCTGCAATACGTAAATATAGCAATCTTCCTTTTGATGTACACTTAATGGTTAAATCTCCTGGTGACCATATTGAAAGCTTTATAAATGCTGGTGCTGATATTATCACTATACATGCAGAAGCAGAGATACATCTTGAGAGGCTAGTAAGAAAGATAAAATCATACAAAGACATAAATCATACAAAAAAAACAATACAAGTTGGAGTTTCAATTGTTCCTTCAACTTCTCCAAGCGTGCTTGAATATATAATACATGAGCTAGATATTGTACTAATTATGACAGTCAATCCTGGATTTGGAGGACAGGAGTTTATTCATTCGCAGTTGAGTAAGATATCTACCGTGAGGAAAATGATACAGGACCGTAATCTTAAAACACAAGTTTCAGTAGATGGTGGAGTTAACTTTTCTAACGCAGCTGATATAATAAAAGCAGGTGCAAATATATTAGTTGCTGGATCAGCAATATTTAAAGCTGAAGACATGAAAAAGGCTATAAACGATCTTAAAAATCTTTCGTTATAACCCTACAGATAACACAAACCATTTTTGTTATCTTGTCAGTTTTAAAAATTCCTATTATCCCAGTGCTTCGACACTGAGATAATAGAAAGTAAGTTCAACCTCAATAGAAACCTGATGATGAGTCATTATTACCAAATTTTGGTCTGTTTCTATTACTAAAACCAGAACGAGGACGAGTAGGTCTATTACTATGATAATTATCTCCAGGTTTTTTATTAAACGAGTTGTTATAATAATTATCCCTATTATTTAAACCATCTCTCCTTTCTTCATTGTAAAGCTTACCTTCAAAAAATTCACCTGTTTCTTGATCAACACGACGTCTTGATAATTTTGGACATCCACCTTTTTCAAAGTCAATTATCAAAGCTTTGAAGGTATCACCCTGTTTAAGTATATCCTCAATGGACTCTACATGTTGATTAGCTACCTCGCTTATATGCATTTTTCCTTTTCTTCCATTAAGAAGTTCTAGCTCTACAATAGACTTCTCTATCTTTACAACTTTAGCATCAATTATAGAACCTTGTTCTAGCTCTGTTATTGAATCAATCATCATATTCTTTGCAGCTTCAGCTTCAGTACTACTAATGGCAAAAACAGAAACTTTACCGTCATCCCCTATTTCAATTTTTGCATTACTTCTTTCACATACACTGCGTATATTTTTTCCTTTAGCACCAATAGCTGCAGAAATTTTATCTTTATCTATATAAAACGATAACACTCTTGGTACATGATCTTTTATATCCTTACGATGTTCTGAAATTACTGCATTCATTTTTTCTAAGATATGTAATCTTCCGACTTTTGCTTGTTCTAAAGATTTTTCAACAATTTCAAAGCTTATACCAGGAATTTTCATATCCATCTGCAGTGCTGTAATCCCTTCGCTAGTTCCTGCTACTTTGAAGTCCATATCACCAAGATAGTCTTCATCGCCCAGTATATCAGAAAGTATTATATGCTCATTTTTGTCTTTGATGAGACCCATAGCAATTCCTGCAACGGGAGCCTTTATTGGCACACCTGTATCCATTAATGCAATGGAAGTTCCACAAACTGTTGCCATAGAAGAAGAACCATCAGATTCCATAATCTCAGATACTACCCTTATTGTATAAGGAAATTCAGATTTATCAGGTAAAACAGGATGAATTGCTTTCCAAGCAAGTTTACCATGACCAATTTCTCTCCTTCCTGGTGCGCGTATAGCAGAAGCCTCTCCAACAGCAAATGGAGGAAAATTATAATGCAACATAAAATGTTCACGTCTATCCCCTTCAATGTCATCCACAATTTGCTCATCTTGTGTAGTACCAAGAGCAGTAACAACTAGTGCCTGAGTGGTACCCCTTGTAAATAGCGCAGAACCGTGAGTCTTTGGTAGAATGTCAGCCTCAATTTCTATCTGGCGTATTTCATCATACTTACGGCTGTCTATCCTCACACTTTTCCTTCTAATCATTTCACGCACTAAAGATCTTTCAAAGCTTTTTACTGCATAAGTAATTAACTTTTCGTCTTTTCCAGCCTCTTTAAGAGTATTCAATATATTATTCCTGACTACTTCTAGAGCTTGAACTCGCTCTTGTTTTACTGTTTTTGAATATGCTTCTTCAAAGTCTTTTCGATATTTTTCAAGTTCTTGAGTTATATCTGATATATCAACAGGAGCAAAGCTTTCAGGTTTATTGCCTACTGTATCAGCAAATTCTTTTATAAGCTTAATAACAGGTTGAAGATGTTCATGGCCGAATTTTATTGCACTCAAAACATTTTCTTCAGAGAGCTCTTTGACTTCCGATTCGACCATTAAGATCGAATTTTCATCACCAGACAAAAACAGATCCAAGTTGCTCGCTTTCATCTCTTGAACGGAAGGATTGAGTATATAATTGTTATTTTCATCACAACCGACCATGACTCCAGCTATAGTAAAGTGGAAAGGAACACCAGAAATTGCAAGAGCTGCGACGGTACCTATCAATGCTGGTACTTCAGGAGAATTGACCGTATCGTAAGTTAACAGATTACATACTACACTAATTTCATCATGAAAACCTTCAGGAAATAACGGCCTTATACTTCTGTCTATTACTCTTGAAATTAAAGTTTCTCTATCAGATGGTTTTCCTTCTCTTTTAAAAAAACCACCAGGAATCTTACCCATGGCATAACTTTTTGCAATAAACTGCACATTTAAAGGGAGAAAATCAACACTTTCTTCCTTCTTTTTTCGTACAACAGTGACTAAGATAGAAGTATCTCCATAATTTACAACTACTGAACCATCAGCTTGACGTGCTATTTTCCCAGTTTCTAAAGATAAGGTACGCCCCTCCCAATCTATAGATTTTTTTATAATTTCAAACATACAAAATTCCTCGATTATTTTCTAATGCCTAACTTCTCTATTAACTCTTGATAGGCTTCATTACCAAATTTACGTTTTATATAATTTAAGTGCTTGCGCCTTCTACCTATCAATATAAGTAAACCGCGCTTAGAATTATGGTCATGCTTATGCGCTTTAAAATGCTCAGTTAAATTACTGATCCTCTCGGTTAAAATTGCACACTGTACAAAAGATGAACCTGTATCATCTTCTTTAATTGCATATGTACTAATCAAACTTTTTTTCTTTTGGGATGTTATTGACATCTAAACCTCATTTCAAAATATTAAAAACACGAATAGGCTTCACACAACCATGAGTAAAACTGCAAATTGCAATAGGTACATTACCCACTATCGTACAAAAAATATCATAATTCTTTAAATTACGCAAGTTATTTAATATAATTTCTTGACCTTTTCTGATTTTCTCCGCTTCCTCTAAGGAAATTTCAACTTTGAACATCGATTTTAAAGCCGATTCAATGGGGATGATGAAGCCTTTTGTATTACCTCCATCATCTTCTGCCATCCCAGTGCTTGACACTGGGATCCAGTCTATTTCATCACGAACATTGTTTTTGACATATGCTCCTAGAATCTTTTGTCCATTACATGATTTGTAAGTATTTGTATATCTGGATCCCAGTGTCAAGCACTGGGGAGAGTAAGTTGTTGTGTTTTTTTTAGTAAGTTGCTCAATTGTCACTGATTCATCTTCCTTAAAATCACCTACCATCGTTCTTCTTAATTTTGTAATGTGTCCAAAGCAATTTAATGTGACTCCAAGATCTCTTGCAATTGATCTTACATATACACCGCTACCGCAGATCATAGAAAAATCAGCACTATTATTTATAGTGTCCAAGAATATCAGCTTCAGTTCATGTATTTTGACTTGCCGGGGCTTTATATTTACCTTTTGCCCACTTCTTGCTAATTTATATGCTCTTGCTCCCTTGATTTTCACTGCTGAAAATTGAGGAGGAGTTTGTGTTATCTCACCAATAAAATCCTTAATCGCACAGTTTATTTGGTTATATTCGGGTTTTATATCGCTAGTTCTAATGATATCACCACCCAAATCATCCGTAGTTGTTTGTTTTCCCCATTTTATTGTGAAATTGTATGCCTTTAAGTCACAAGATAAATACGGTATAGTTTTTGTTGCTTCACCAAGAGCGATCGGTAATATACCTGAAGCCAAAGGATCAAGTGTTCCCAAATGTCCGGCTTTTTTTATTCCAAAAATCCTTTTAATTTGAGTTACAGCTTGTGCAGAACTCATTCCTGTTGGTTTATCAAGATTCAGCCAGCCATTTACCATGTATCAATCTTACATAATTAGTAACAATTTAAAAAGTAGATAAAACATCAAGTTATTAATAAAAATGCTTGATTAGTTTACATTCTCAATATATAATTAACTTTTTATAAACCTTAATTAGGAGGAAGTGATTATGACTGCAAGTATACGGAAACTAAAAAACACAGCACATATAACAAAAATGGGTATTGAATGTTTAGTTGCAGCTGCATCTTTAGCAGGAGCAATAACAGCAATATTAATTGCTACTAAAGTAATTGCTGGCCCTGCATCTTTAGCACTTATTTCTAGCCCTGCTGGAATTGCAGCTCTATTTATTGCCGCTGTATATTTTGCCGCAGCAGCTTATGCTTCATATCAGCAAATGAATGCGATTGGTGAAAAAGGACCTCAAGGTGAAAAAGGACCAGTGGGCGATAAAGGACCAGTGGGCGATAAAGGACCTCAAGGTGAGAAAGGCCCACAAGGTGAGAAAGGTGAACAAGGACCTCAAGGTGAAATTGATGAAGAAGTGCTTAAAACTATGTTGCAAAAGACTGAAGTTATGAAAATATTTGAAGATAAGTTTCAAGAAAAAACAACACAATAGGTTATATAGGAGGTAGATTTTCTACCTCTTTTTTTCTCCTTTCATCTGGATGTGTAAAAGTTACAATAGCCTATCCCACATTTCAACTACATCCTCATCAAAGTCTATTACTTCTGTTTTTTTGAATCGGTAACAGTTGTTTATGGATTGAATCCCTAGATCTCCTATAAAAGGAGTGGCATCATTACCTAAAATTTTACCACTGCGGCAGATTATCAGCCTATCGATTAAATCGTGCTTCAATAACTCTGTAATTAACACTCCTCCACCTTCAACTAATAACCTTGTTATACCAATTTCTGAAACAAGTTTTGATGCCATGTCTTTTAGGCAGACTTTATCGATAATGTCAGGCTCCGATGTCATTCCAGCGCGTGACCAGTTTTCATTATGCAATTGCTTGAAGTTTTCTGGATCCCAGTGTCTGGGCACTGGGATGACAGGAGAAGGTATTGGAATGACAGGAGAGTGTGTTGGGGTAACATCTGGAATAACAGGAGGTTTGTGATTTGAATTGACTATCAAATAATTAATGTTTTTTATTTTTTTCTCTATTTCTCTGTTTGTAATCACCCAAGTTATTACTTTGTCTGCAGTCTTTGCAATATTATGCTCTTCCTTCAATTTCCCTTGGCTATCGATAATTAGCCTTATTGGCGACCTGTCTTCGAGTCCTGGTAATCTGCAAGTTAAGAGAGGATCGTCATTGATAAGGGTACTACTGCCAATCATAATTGCATCATATTTTGCTCTGAGCTCATGTACCCAATTTCTCGTATCTTCGCTTGTTATCCATTTGCTATCACCTGTAAACGTTGCGATTTTTCCATCGAGAGTTGTTGCGATTTTGCAAGCTATAAATGGTCTATGGAGTTTCTTAGTGGTAAAAAAGCCAACATTTAGTTTCTCTGCTTCTTTCTGCATGATCCCTTGCTTTACTTCAATTCCTACTTCTTTCAGAGCTTTAATTCCTCCACCTGAAACTCTACTATCTGGGTCAATAGTTGCAATTACTACCTTTCTTATTCCTGATTTTATGATTTCTGCAGTGCAAGGTTCTGTAACTCCAAAGTGGCAGCATGGTTCAAGAGTGACGTACATAGTTGCACCATGAGTTAAATCTTTAGCATTTTGCAAAGCAACTACTTCTGCATGTGGGCGCCCACCGATTCCTGTGTAGCCTTCACCAATTAACATACCGTCTTTTACAATGACACACCCAACAGCAGGGTTTGGTGCAACACCTCCAAGACTTTTTTCTGCGAGCTTTAATGCGATCGACATGAAATAATCATCGGTCATTAGAAAGAAGTCATTTCGTATGAGGTATCAAAAATTCTTCTGTGCTCGTGTATGGCAAATCTATCTGTCATACCTGAGATGTAGTCACATATTATTACTGAACGCTGAGATTCACAGGCAAGCTTGTTCCACTCTGTGGGTAATAACCTTGGGTTTTCATAAAAACATTGAAAAAGCTCCTGTACTATACGTTTTGCTTTGTTCATTGTTCTGGCCAGTTTATAACTTCTGTATATTTTTTCCATGTTGAATTTTTTCATCTCTTTTGTGGCATTTGCAACTTCTGGTGAAAATGTGACTAGCATATTATTCAAGCTCCTTACATCTTCTACACTTTTTATTTTGTGATCTTCAATATTTCTTTCGGTCTGAAAAACGACATCATTTATCATAATTCCTATAGTTCTACTCAGTGATTCATGTATGAGTTTGCTTTGAGCCAATTCTGAATATTCGCTTTTTACTTCTTTGAACATTTTGCCAATTAAAGGAACATCAAACAAATCTGCGATGGTTACTAAATTTGCCCTGAGTGCATCATCAAGATCATGCACACTGTAAGCGATGTCATCAGCAATCGAAGCAACTTGTGCTTCAATGCTTGAAAATTCTTCAAGCTTTAGATCATATTTTTCATTGCATTCTAATAACAGCTGATTATTTGTTTGAGATACCGCATTTTGACCGAGTAAAGGACCGTTATGCTTTGCAACGCCTTCAATCACTTCCCAACTTAGATTCATACCATCAAAATCAGCATGTTTTTGTTCAAGATAAGTTAAAATCCTTATAGCTTGAACATTATGATCAAACTCATACTTCTCCTTATCAACTTGAACTAGAGCATTCTCACCTGTGTGACCAAATGGAGGATGACCAAGGTCATGTGCAAGCGCTATGCATTCGGTGATGTCCTCATCTAATCTGAGCCTGCGTGCGATGGATCTTGCAATTTGTGCAACTTCAAGGCTATGAGTTAGCCGAGTACGATAGTAATCATGCTCATAATTGATAAAAACTTGTGTTTTGTATCCTAGTTTCCTAAACGCATTAGAGTGAATAATGCGGTCCCTATCACGCTGAAAACAGCTGCGATTTTTGTCTTCTGGCTCTTTGAAATTTCTTCCTTTTGTTTTATTTGGAAAGCACGCGTAACTTAATAGAAAATTATTGTTTGACATGTAAAATTTCTACTATAATAGGTTATCAATAATGAACGGTGGTTGTTATGTCAACAGATTACAATATTAGCTTAACTGACAATGCATTAAGGAAAATCCACTCCCTTGTAGAACAGGAAGGAGATGAGAGTTCTATTTTGCGGGTTGCAGTTTCAGGTGGTGGATGCTCTGGCTTCAAGTATAATTTTCTTATGGATCAAATAAATAAGAAGATGTCTTTGGATGACGATTTTGACGATGATGAAGACGACGATTTTGACGATGACGAAGATAGCGAGGATTATAGAAGCCACTCCAGTTTTAGTGAAAAAGGTAAAGATATAGTAATTAATGATGAGAATGGAAACCCTGTATTAATGGTTGATAATTGTTCAGCGAAATTTTTAAATAACTCAACTATAGATTATACTGAAGATCTAAGTGGTTCTGGTTTTCAAATCAAGAATGCTCTCGCTAAGTCTCGATGTGGTTGTGGTAACAGTTTCTCGGTCTAATTCTCCCTCCTGGATCTTTTTATAATATGGGTGGTGGTGTAACACTAGAGCTAGCTTCTGTAAGTAAGAGCTTCAAAAAAAGTCCTGCTATTGTAGAAGATATCAATCTGAGTCTTACAAGAGGGCAAGTAGTTGCATTGATCGGCAGTTCAGGATCAGGAAAAACAACTATATTGCAAATTGCAGGCCTATTGGATAAGCCAACTTTAGGTGTAGTGACAATAGATGGAGTAAATTGTACGCAAGCCAGCAATAAATATAAAACTCATGTAAGAAGAAATTTTCTTAGCTTTGTTTATCAATTTCACTATTTATTACAAGAGTTATCAGTGTTGGAAAACGTTATGCTTCCTCAGCTTATTGCAAGAAGAAGCAAAGCTGAAGCAAAAAAAAAATCGCAAGCAATATTAGAAAAATTTGGTCTGGAAAATAAAGCAAGTAGTATGGTATCTGAAATTTCTGGTGGAGAAAGGCAGAGGGTTGCAATTGCAAGAAGCATTGTAAACTCTCCAAAGCTTTTACTTGCAGATGAGCCAACGGGAAATTTAGACCCAACAAATTCTTTGAATGTATTTTTGCTGTTACATTCATATGTAAAGGAAAATAACAGCTCTATGCTTATAGTAACACACAACTATATCCTTGCAGAAAAAGCAGATCACATTTTTCAGTTAAAAAACCGATCATTAGTAAAGCTGTAAATGGAAGAAACAGTACAATACAAAGCTACCTATAACTTGTACTTATTTAACCAATGGTCATTAACAGAGTGTAATTCGCATGAAATGCTTTCATTATTTTTTATACACGGACTCTTTAACTTACGCTGTTTACTTAGAAAGCATCCTGACAGCATAAACATTGCTAAAACGAGAAATAATAATTGCCTAAACATAACAAGACTTTTTTTATTTATATTAATACGTTCATTTCTCTCATTTGTAAAGTTAGGCATATTCTTTTACCCTTATCTCTTTTTTAACTTTTTTGGAGGAAGTGACTGCACTGTTTAAGCGTAGTTTTATATAATTATCTATAATTTGAGCTACTTCCTCTTCTTTATCCCTTAAAAAGTGGTTAGTATCGTCTACTATATGGTATTCCATATGGTTATTTTTTACCGAATTTATTAACCTTTGTGCTAATTCTGTTACATCGCTTTCTTCTGAAATTGTATCATTATTACTTTGTATTATAAGTCCAGGAACTGGGCAAGGAGAGAGAAAAGAGAAATCGTACTTAGTTGCTGGAAGAGAAAGGGCAACAAAACTTACTATCTCTGGACGGCGCATTGTCAATTGCATAGCTACCCATGCTCCAAAAGAAAAACCAACTATCCAAATTGGAACATTGTTAGAGTTATGCTCCTGAAGCCAATCAATAGCTACTGCAGCATCAGTTAATTCTCCTATACCCTTATCAAAAGTTCCGGTAGATTTTCCGACACCACGAAAATTAATTGTCAATGCAGAAAAGTTATTATCGATAAAAGATTCATATATAGTATGTATAATCTTACTATCCATACTACCACCATATTGAGGGTGATGATGTAAAATTAGCACAACTGGTGCATTGGTATCTTTGCTTTGATGGTATCTACCTTCTATCTTTTTTGTTGAATTATTTAAAAAGACTTCTACCATGATAACTCCTAATAAAAACCTGTTTTGACAGGTGTTGATAATGTAAATTGTTTATTAATTATGTATTAATTTCCCTGTTTTTGCAATAAATTTTTATCGTGTTAAAGTTAACATACATAATTGGTTGATGGTAAGTGACAAATAAGCCTGTGAGTTTATTCTCTCTGGAAGACAGTAGTTGCGTGTATGCTGATTATAATGCAACTGCTTCAGTGAGTAAAAATGTAAAAAAAAGTATACTTGAGATTTTGTCGAAACAAACACTAAATCCATCATCGCTGCATAAAAGAGGACAAGAAGCGAGGAAGATTCTTAAAGAGGTAAGAGATAACGTACGTGATGCTCTTAGCATTCCAGATGATAAAGAAATAGTTTTTACGTCTGGTGCAACTGAAGCAAACAACCTCGTCATGAGAGGAATGAAAGGCTATCTGCATGTAATTTCAGCTATAGAGCATCCTTCAATTCTTAATTCTGCATGTAATCCACATATAATACCCGTTAATCAAGAGGGTATTATTGACTTTTTAGAGCTAGAGAAAATTCTAAGCGAACTTGAAGGGAATAAAGTAATAATTTCAGTGATGATGGCTAATAACGAAACTGGAGTTATCCAGCCTGTTAAGGAAATAGCTAAAATGGCACATAAATTCGGGGCAATCTGTCACACTGACGCTGCTCAAAGTGTTGGGAAAATCAAAGTAAATATGGAAGATTTAGGAGTGGATTTACTTACTTTATCTGCTCACAAATTTGGTGGTATAGCAGGTAGTGGAGTTTTAATATTTGACAAAAAGCTTGTAATAGAACCTACTATAATAGGTGGTGGGCAAGAAAAAGGATTGCGTGGTGGTACAGAAAACATTATTGCAATAGTAGGTCTTTCTGCTGCATTGCAAAACATTCCAGATCTTCTATCAAAGATGGATGAAGTAGAGAAGCTGCGTGATCAATTGGAGTATGGGTTATTAAGTCTTGTCAGTGATATCAAGATCTTTGGCAGAAATTCTAAAAGATTGCCAAATACAAGTTTCATTTATATGCCGAGAGTGAAGAATGATCTGCAGCTCATGTGCTTTGACTTAAATAATATTGCAGTCAGCAATGGTTCTGCATGTTCTTCTGGAAAAGTTGGGCCTTCTCATGTTTTGCTTGCAATGGGAGCAACAAAAGAGCAAGCAGAATGTTCAATTAGAATCAGTATAGGTCCGGAGGTTAAACCGCGAGACATAGAAAAAATAGTGGATTGTTGGTATAGTATCTATAAGAAGAATGCTTTAGTAAATGCAAAAACTACTTTCACCATTCCCCTTAAATCATGATAGAGGGAATGGTGAAAGTAATTTCTATTGCCAGAGGTTGTTATAATAGTTAAATGCTGCTGAAAACCGATTTGCTTATAGTTATGGAAGAAATTCTCTAATTGCATACCACACCATTCAATTGTAGTATGTCATTTTATACTTGATAAAAACGCTGTATTGTATTATAATATATCATCAAGAGATAATAAGGAGTTACATATGTCTTATATGAAAAACGAACAGGATATTCGCTCTCAGGGCGTTTATTATAGTGCTGGACTCAGGAGTTACCTAACTAAAGTATACAATTATATGGCTTTAGCTTTAGGTGTTACAGGGCTTGTTGCGTTTTTAACAGTGTTTTCTGGTCTTTTCCAGGTGATTTATTCCAATCCTGTTCTATCGCTTGTGGTAATGCTATCTCCAGTTGCATTGGTGTTTTATATGTCTTTTAGGCTTCAACACCTAAGTGCTCAGTCAACACTTACTGTATTTTTTCTATTCTCAGTTTTAATGGGAATTTCTTTATCTCATATTTTTATAATTTATACTGCAGAAAATATAGCGAGAGCATTTTTCATTACATCGATCATGTTTGGTTCTATGGCTTTATATGGTAATACTACAAAAAAAGATCTTACCAGCATGGGTTCTTTTTTGATTATGGGAATCTGGGGGTTAATCATTGCATCTATAGTTAATCTGTTTCTTGGAAGCAGTCCTCTCTATTTTGCAATATCGTTTGTATCAGTGATAGTGTTTACTTTAATGACCGCATACGATGCTCAGAGAATCAAAGATGTTTATTATAGATATAATGATGGCTCAGAAGTTGCAACTACTAAGCTGGCAATACTTGGTGCAACTAATCTTTACTTTGACTTCATCAATATATTCCTCAATTTACTCAGGTTACTTAACTTGTTCAACAATAAGGATTAGATGATTTCCTTTTTAAGGGGAAACAATAAAAGTTCTATAGTTTTCCTCCTAATATCTTTAGTGGTATTGATGCTGTGTCTTGCATATGCTTCAGTACCGTTGTATAGCATCTTTTGTAAAGCTACTGGATATGGTGGCACAACGAGAAAAGTAACTAATGCAACAATAAATGCAACTGACCAAAAAATCAGGGTTCACCTTAATGCTGATATAATATCAGGTCTGCCTTGGGAATTTAAATCAGAAACTAACTACATCGATACAAATATAGGGCAACAAAGTTTAGTATTTTATTATGCAAAAAATTTATCTGATCAGCCTTCTTTTGGAATGGCAGTGTATAATGTCACACCTTTTAAAGCAGGTAAATATTTCAATAAAGTTGCATGCTTTTGTTTTGAAGAGCAAATGCTGCTACCAAAACAAAAAGCGGCTATGCCCGTATCCTTTTACGTAGACCCTGAAATAATGCGTGACAATAGTACAAAAGATTTAAGTGAAATAACACTATCATATACGTTTTTTAAGCTTAAATAACAAACCTTTTCCTATTGTAATCCGAACAAGGTTGTACGATACATCTATTGAATTGAGCAGGAGCTCTTATTTGCTTTTTGCACACTGACTACTTGTGTTTCAGTGTTCGTTGTTGCTAATTCCCATCCTTCATTATTTGCTTCACAAGCATTCCAACATTGAGCCAACTCCTTATTATTTTTTACAGAATCTGGTATTTCTATGTTGGGATTTTTTTCTAATGTATGCTTAATTAGAATCTCACAGCAATTTTTGCGTTCAATTGACTTATCCTTACAATATAATTCAGCAACACACTCTAAAGCAGTGTTTCCATTGTAGTTTTCATCTGGGCTATCATTCACTCCCGCTTTTATGAGAGCCTTTAATATGTCCGGAGAATGGGTCAAAACACAGGTATGTAAATATCCTTTTTCGTTTTGCACATTAGCTCCTGCTTTTATTAAAACTTGCGCTAGATTTGTTAAAGTGTACGGTTTATAGTTAATGGCGATGGAAAAAAGACTATCTATTGGAAAGCCATCATAATCTTTCAAGTCAAATCTGTGATTAATATCAAATCCTTTTTTTCCCAAGAAGTATATAAATATTTACAATAGTCTCCTTTTTTATCTGATTTTTGCATTTTACATTTTAACCTTTCTTTTATTATTGGTATCTAAATCGTCATCTTCATCCACTTCACACAACACATTGAATAAAACACCATAAAGCCAAGTTTCTCTGTTTGTCATAATTTGTGCCTCAAAACTATTAACAATACGCTTATGTAGTGTATAAACTCTAAATAACATTTTGCAAAATATTAATTGCTAGATAACATAATTAAAGTTTTTGTCTTACATTTATCATGGTTAGAGCTATACAAATTAAAAAAACTGGGGGGCCAGAAGTATTAGAATTTGTAGATAAGAGCATAGGTGAGCCAAAAGATGAGGAAGTCTTAATACGTCATACAACTATCGGCTTAAATCGTTATGATTTAGAACACAGAAAAGGTACACGCAAAATTAAAGATCTGCCATCAGTACTTGGAGTAGAGGCAGTAGGAGTTGTTGAAAAGCTTGGTAAAAAAATTAGTGATGGACTTAAGGTTGGAGATAGAGTTGGATATTGCACAGCTCCTCCAGGGGCATATTGTGAAAAGCGCATTGTACACCAGAAATATTTGATAAAAATTCCGAATGATATACCTGATGAAGTTGCTGCTGCAGTATTGTTTAAAGGTATGACAGCTCACTATTTAGTTAATCAATCTTATAGAATCAGGCCTGGTGCTTTTGTACTAGTTCATGGAGCTAATGGTGGTTTGGGGCAAATAATATGCCAATGGGCAAAGGATAAAAAAGGTATAGTGATAGGTTCTATAAGCTCTGACGAAAAAATGAAGATAGCTTTACAAAATGGCTGCACATACGCAATAAACTACAATGATAAAGATTTCGTTTCTAAAATCATGGAGATTACGAAAAATAGAGGAGTAGGTGCAGTGTATGACCCTATAGGTTACGCTACAAGCAAGCTCTCTTTTGAATCTTTGGGTAAGTTTGGCATATATGTTTCCTATGGGCAGATATCAGGTAATGCTCCTATTAATTTCTCTTTACTTAGTTCGCGTTCGTTATTTGCAGCTGGAACTTCGATATATCACTATAAGCATGATAAATTTACATTAGTGCTTACTGCAATGGAAATATTCGAGATGATAAGAAAAAAACTTTTAATCGTACGAATTAATAAAAAATATAAATTTGATGAAATAATAGGGGCTCATCGTGACATGGAAAATAGAAAAATAAGTGGGCTAAATATCATCAAAGTTTCTTAAAATAAATTAGTAACCTAAAATAATTATTCATTAAGTCATATCAACAAGAATTTCATATGGTTAATTCTCTTTTTGGGAAAGTTAAAAGCATACAGCTGAACTGACTGAGATTTTTACCGGACTAGTTTGAAAAACTTGTCATTCTGCTACTCGTTAGTGGCGTGGTAATGCGATGTTTTATCTATAGATATTATGTTCACAGTAGTTTCAAAAGAAGCTGAGTAAATAAGTTATATTTCAAATTAGATTTGGTGTCACATCTAACATTATAAGTATTATCACTTTAATAGTATATGGAGCTGTTATTTTTCTTTTAAATGAATGCTTTTTTCTGTTTTACAATAGTTTTAGAGTTGAGGTTATAGTACTTAGAAAGTTTACATTGCTTTATGAATTGTCTCTGTTGTTCTGATATATCCAGTAATCATAAGTTCTCCTTTAATGGCATTTTGTTCTCATGTTTTATATACCATTACACTCTGGGACCATACATATAAGGCTAAAGTTTGCTGAAAGTCAATTAAAATTACTTAATAAATTGACTATATAAACTAAAAATGCTAGTATTATATTATTAATTTTAAGTAAGGGTACATACTATGAGCTATACAAGAGAACAGTTAAAAGAGGCGAGGCAAGCAAAAAGATACTGTCTCTCATGTCAACTGATTATTTCACTAAATCACCATTAAATGGTTGATTATTTTTTAAAATACCAAAAACCACATGCATTAATTTTCTCATTAATGCGACAATTATTACCATTGGACATTTTCCTTTGCTTGCTAAACGTTGGCAAAACTTTTGAAAGTGAGAATTATGATTCTTGACTACTATAGCTGGCATATAAAGAGTTTTGCGAATACGTTCCGACCCTATTTTACATATTCTACTTTTTTTACTGACAGATGAACCTGATTGGTAATATTCAGGATTTAGACCGGCAAAGGCTGTAAATTGTCTAGCATTATCAAAATTATCAACAGATGGCATTTCTGCAACGATAGCAACAGCAGTAAGATGTCCTATACCTTTTACAGTCTTGATGTTTTCTATCATATTTTTTAGGTGTGAATGGTTATTAACATGCTCACAAATCTCTTTTTCTATAGCAGAAATTTCTGTTTCTATTGTAGCAACTACTTCAAGTATGGCTTGCTTACAACGGGAATCCATATTTTTATTTTCCAAGCGATTCATCTGTTGTAACTTGTCGTCTTTAAGTGCTTGCAAACAACGATAGAGATCTCTTAAACGCTTGACTTCAGTAGGCGCAGGTTTCCAAAGATTAGGTTTATTAGCAATACAAAACCTAGCAATCATGGCAGCATCTGACTTATCTGTTTTGTTTCTGAGTAGCTCACTTTTGCCAAAAGCTTTGATTTGAGCAGGGTTTACCACACTTACATTATGTCCAAGGTCATACATAAAATTAACTATATTTTCACTATAACAACCAGTCGCTTCTAGGCAGAGATGAATAAGGACTGCTCCGTGATTATTACACCAAGCTACAAGCTTTTCAAAACCTTCCTTGTTATTGTGAAAAACTTTATGTCGTTCTTTGTTGTCTATCAATAAACAAGCATCAAGTTTCTTTTTAGAAATGTCTACACCTAAAATAGCATTGACTTGCATAAAATTTCCTCTAGGACTATAACGAATTGAGAGTTTAGACCAACCTTGTAATACGGGATATAATTCCAAAGATACTGTTCTGTCTTTTAACTCTATATGGGAAGGGAGCAAAATCTTTTTGTCAGCCTTTTTGGCATAAGTAATCTATCGGCTTCACCTTCCCTGCAAGACATTTTAGCTACAATGCCCTACTCCTTGAAGATACAAGTGATTTGCTTGATCCTTTCCATCTTCCCCTACACCGAAATGATATGAACCCCATAATAGACCCAAGTCTTCAGCTTCTTTTCTTCTTTCTTTGTATTTTGTATCTATGTACCCTGTTCCTTGCGTTGCCTTATGAATTACTCCAACTATACCATTCTCTTTAGCTAACTCAAAATCCACATTTTCTTGCCAATGTGACAAATCTATTATTCCATTTACTGGACTCTCTCTATTCTCCCATAGTTTTATAAAAGTTTTTAATTGCTCTAAAAATTCAGAATATTCCTCTTTTACAACTTTTCTCAGAAAATTTTTCCTCATATAATTCCTTTATTTGTTGCAAAAATAATCTTTCGTTTAGGCTTCATACCTGCAACTTTCAGTTCAGCCTTAATACGTTGCCGTAAATTCAGCAAGTCATTTATCTGAACTTCAGCATATCTCACCACATGGTCAACATATGCAATTGATACTACTCGCTCTCCGTTTTGTAGTTTCTTTATCGCTTCTTCGACTTGAACTAAATACTCTTCGTTATACATTTTCCAGCCACTTACTCTGTCTTACTTTCTTAGGTTTTTTACTTTCTATTTTTCCACTCAAACTATTCCATTTACTCTCTGGCCAACGATCAATTCCAAGCGCAATAGATGCTGCTCTCGCATAAATTCGGCAATCTAGTACTTCATTTCTTTCTCTTACTTTTTGCCACTCTTGTTTGGTGTATCCTTTTAACCCCAGTTGCGGATTAGAAATCAGTGAAAAAGCCAGGAAAATAGGGTAACCTCGGAAAATTATTTACAAAATAGAGAGGTTACCAATGAATGAAAATATAACAGAATTATTTTGCCTGATCGACGATTTTTGCAATTCAGTTGACAAGAATTTTGCAGAAAAACTTCTACCAAGTAGCAAAAAACCAACCAGGACGCCAGAGATTACGCATTCAGAGATTCTTACCATAATATTGCTATATCACCAATCCAAGTGCGACAATTTTAAAATTTTCTATGTGCATTATTTGAAATTATTATACGAATCAGCGTTTCCAAAATTGCCATCCTATAGTAGGTTTATTAGGCTAAAATCTAGGGTTTTATGGTATTTAGTGCTCTTAATGCAATGGTTTTGCGAACAGTCAAAAGTGACAGGGATTTCGTACATAGATGCAACATCTATCGCTGTTTGCCATCCAAAAAGGACCTCGAGAAATAAAGTTTTCAAAGGGTTGGCAAAGATTGGAAAGACTACCTATGGGTGGTTTTTCGGTTTTAAACTACATCTAGTAATCAACGAAGCTGGCGAAATTCAAGGGGTTACGGTGACAAAAGGCAACATTGATGATAGAAAACCTGTGCCAAATTTAACTCAGAAATTGACTGGATTATTGTTTGGAGATAAAGGATATATCAAAAAAGATCTTTTTCACGAATTATTCGATAGAGGGTTAAAGCTTGTAACCAGTATAAAAAAGGGTATGAAAAACTCATTAATGGCGCTAAATGAGAAGATTTTGTTAAGAAAAAGATCGATTATTGAGACAGTTTTTGGCTCTCTGAAAAACAACTTTGAGATTGAGCATACAAGACATAGATCACCGATAAATTTTTTGGTACACATTTTTTCTACGCTTGTTTCATATTCCATGCAGCCGAAAAAGCCCTGCATTTCTAAGCTTTACTTCGTTGGCTAATCCGCAACTGAGGTTTTTACTACCTTGCTGACTAATTGCTCTGCCGTTAGCTGCTTAAAGGGAATGTTCAAAAAAGTGTGTCAAACCGAGAAATAAAAATAAAATAGAAACAAAAAATAGAGGTTTGATATATGAGTTACAAAATAGAAAATGGAACGACTGGCCTGGTAGATTACAAAGAGCTGGAAGCAAATATACTGTCATCAATAAGGGAAGGTAAACCATTGATGGGGAGAGATGGAGCATTAACACCATTTGTAAAAAGGCTGCTGGAAGCAAGTCTAGAAGGTGAAATAGAGCATCATTTATCCAATGAAAGAGAAGAAAAGAATCGAAGAAACGGAAAGAATGGCAAAACTTTGAAGACGAGTATTTGAACTATTGACACCAAGAGATAGAGAGGGAAGTTTCGAACCACAGATAGTGAAAAAAAGGCAAACAAGCTTACATCCAGAACTTGAAACAAAGGTCTTGAACATGTTTGCAAGCGGTGTGGGATACAGGGATATAGCATCCTATGTGGAAGAAATCTATGACCATAAAATATCTGCAGCAGAGATATCTGGAATTACAGATAAATTACTGCCTATAATCAATGAATGGAGGAGTCGTCCCCTACAATCAGTATACCCGATAGTATTTATGGATGGGATGTTTTTTAAGGTCAAAGAGAATGGACATTGCATAAGTAAATGCATGTACAATATATTAGGAATAGACCAAAATGGCAGAAAAGAAGTACTGGGTTTTTACTTAGCAGAAAGTGAGGGAGCTAACTTCTGGCTAGGCGTATTAAATGACTTAAAAGAGAGAGGAGTAGAAGACATTTTGATAGCTTGTGTTGACGGTCTGAAAAGCTTCCCTACAGCTATAAATAGCGTATTTCCCAATGCTGAGGTACAGTTATGCATTGTGCACCAAATAAGAAATTCACTAAAATACGTATCCAGCAAAGATATAAAAGTTTTTATGAATGATTTGAAAAAAATATACCGTGCTACAAGTAGAGAAATCGCCGAAAATTATTTACTTGAACTGGAGGAAAAATGGGGTGAAAAATATCCTTTAGTCATAAAATCGTGGCAAAACAATTGGGAAAATTTGTCTAGTTATTTTAAGTATTCTGGCCCTGTTAGAAGGCTAATTTATACCACCAATCCAATTGAGGGGTTGCACAGACAAATCAGAAAATTTACTAAAACCAAAGGTTCATTTACCAGTACAAATGCCTTGTACAAATTGGTATATTGTGCTATAAAAAAGATAGAGCAAAAATGGGCTATGGCTTTGCCTAATTGGGCTCTAACTATATCTCAACTTGATATCTTTTTTCCTGATAGGTTAAAAATTGAGTTGAACTAAAAATTCGCTTTGACACACTTTTTTGAACATTCCCAAGGTTAACGGAGCAATTATTTTTCTTCCACTTAAGGCTGCAACCATGCTAATTCGTTGAGTTTTCTTCCCAGATTTTAGGGCATAAAACCGCTGTCCTTTCTGGCAATAACCATAGGTTCAGTGTTATCAATGCCAGACTCATCTATATACACTAATTCTTTAGGTTCTTTTGTTGCTATAACCTTTGAAAATTGAGCTCGCTTTTCTTCATTTCTTTCTTTATATCCGTAGGTCTTTTTTTTCTTGTGAATCCTATATTTTTAAGTGCTCGATGAATTGTTTGTCTACTAATATTGCCCCAGCATCTCTGACTGAGTTTTGCCACCTTGCTCATTTGCAAATTCGGCAAATGCATTCCAGTCGGTAATTTTATGCCACGCTTCCAGGCTTTTTTGACTGAAAATCTCCCGTTTTCTCACGTCTTTTCTTCCACTCATATAAAGTTGTTTTTCCGATCTTAAATCTCTTGGCAACAGTTTCTCCACTCTCTCCTTCATCCAATGCTTCCATTACCTTTTTTCTTAAGTCATAACTATTTGCTACTGGCATCCTTACCTTCCACTACTATCAATCCATATCTTACTCTTTTTGGACTATTATGAGAAGGGCTATACTATCAGAAAGAGGGAGACTATGCTACTCCTTTCTATCCATCAACTATGTTTTTTAAAAAATTTTTTATTTGTGTAATTCTGTAACTTTGTTCAATCATGTGGACAATAAAAACCCGTGTGTCATAGAAATAAAATTTTATATCAAACAGCTGCCATAATAATTTCTGTTTAGCTAATGAATATGTGCTTTAAGTCTGTGTAGACGCACATATTCATTAGCCAATTTCAGTCACCGTTGTGAGAGTATGCAAATTAATTGCTTCTTTAAGTCTTGCATTAGCAATTACTATGATTTTCCGCATTAGAGCTGTTATAGCTACCATTTTCTTCTTACCACTTTCAACAAGCTTAGAATAAAAGGCACCAAGTACAGATTTGGACCTTGCAGCAGACATGGCAGCTGTAAAAAGCTTTTTACGGACATTACTTCTACCACCTATAATCCTTCGATAACCAACAGCTTTACCACTTTCCCTAGGATGAGGTGCAACTCCAGCAAGACTTGCTACTTCCCTTCTGTTTAAGTAACCAAGCTCCGGTATTAAACACAGAAAATCTTGTGATAACTTTTTACCTATTCCAGGAACTGTTTTAAGGATTTTTTGATGTTCTTGTAACTCATGACTTTCATCAATGATTCTTTGTATAGTATTATTTAGTTCATCTATTTGGCCATTAAAAAATTCAATAGTTTTTTGACAACTTTCTCTTATATGGTCGTTTTCAGGTGCTTCCAGTCTACATTTTTCCTGAGTTCTCATTTGCGTGATGTCATCACGACGTTGACAAAGTGCAACTAAGGTTGATTGTTTTTCAGAAGTAGGTACAAATAGAGAGAGAGTTCTATGGCGTTCAAATCCATATTGAGCAAGAGCTCTTGCATCTGATTTATCGGATTTTGCTAAAGTTCCGTGAGATAAAATAAAACTTTTTACTTTACGGGTATTAGCTCGATGTACGGTGATATTCTTGTCAATAAGAAAATGTGACAAACCAAGCTCATATTTTCCTGTATTTTCTAAAGTCACTAAAGAATTAGGTAAGATATCTGAGAACTTTTGACACAATTGTTGCCAACCAGAAGTATTATTGTCAAATTCAACAGCATTCTTCTGCTTGTGAACTGCAACAACATTCTTGAATTTTCCGATGTCAATACCAATAAAATTTTGATAAGATCTAACCATTATAACCTCGATAGTTTTATTAATTTAAGATTGTAAACGGGTGCATATATATGTCCCACACAACTATTCAAACGTATCGAGAGATGGGCTAGTGTACCTTGATGGAAACGGTTGTAATACCAACTTTTTTTCGGTCGCACACGCCCGTGATAGCTCTATTCCTATAGTGAGTAGGGCTATCTTTCCCTCTTATCTCTTTTATATCACATTTTTAACTTACAACTTTTTTGAGCAATCCACTTCTACATCTAACACACATCTCAGTGATTATAATATCCAATTTTTGATCATGTTTTTCTACAGGTAAATTTTTACAATATTGCTTCTCATAGGCTACACCTATAAATATTTTTCCAAGTGGCCGTAATTTTTTTATCATTTCATCATACCAACCACCGCCAAAACCTAACCTATTAAAATGATCATCAAAAGCAACAATAGGGGTAATGATTGTGTCGGGAATTATATCTTCATCTGCTTTATTCCATTCCTCAAATTTTAATAACTTATTTTTATTAGGAATTGCTACTTTATATCCTAAATCGAGTAAATGATGCATCAAAGGCACAACATTAATTTCTCCGTCTGTTGGAATGTACGCTGCTATTGTTTTACCTTTAACGCAACTTAAGTTTTTGTTAAAGAGATTAATAAGAGAATTTGCTGCATAACTAGAATAACTTTCATCAACATCTTTTCTTATGGTTCTATATTGCTTCCTTAGTTCCTCTTTGTGCTGTTTAGTGTCTTTGAACATGTTCTATCCATTTTGCAGTGAGCTTTTCTTGTAAACTATTTTGCTTCAAGCGCTCACTTAAAAAATCAAAGTCAACAAGCTCCATATCCTGGTCTTGATTACTGCAACTATAAACAAAACTTATTTCTCCTGTTTCCTTATTTATGTGTTGCTGAATACATTGAGCGCAGATTTCTTTCATCATGCACTGCATAGGAGAGTTAACTGATGATATTGCTATGTGTTTTGGTTTCAGATATGGCTTTAAAATTGTTTTTCTAGCTTCATTTACAGCTTTCATCATTTTATCAGAACCAATAGTGATGATTTTATCTATAGTGTTTAAACTAATAGTAATTTTACCTAACTTTTCTTGCTGATATGAGCTTATTGCATTAACTATATTACCATGAAAGGATTTATCCTGATCTCTACTTGTTTCTATCAATCCTTCTTCACATGCCCAAATTACTGCACTTGATGCACGTTCTATCAGTGCTCGTTTAAATACATCACTTAATTTTTTATAGCCAGCGAAATATAAAACCTTATGATTGTTTTCAAGACATGCCTTCCCTATCGAAAATAACACTGCATTTCCAACTCCACCGCCAATGAGCATTATATTATTCATAAACTTTTTATGGAGTAGAAAACCTCTCTAACTTCAATTAAACTGATAACTAACAGCTGCATTTTTTCGCATATTATCCAATAACAGGTTGCTTTGTATCATAATCTTTTGTTGATACATTTCCTGTTTGATTGCTTCTATATCCATTGCATTATTTTTGATATCACATAACATCATCAACTTTGCAGTGCTATTTTCTCTTAATTCTACTATTTCATTCATATTTGTTTTACTAAATAAAATCTGTAAATCAGGATTTAAATTTCGCATTTTTATTTCAAACTCTTTTACGCTTGGCAACTTGAAATCATCTGCTAACTTGTCAAAATTTAAACAACTGACCTTTTGCTCCTTAAAATTAGAGAGTAAACTTTCTGAACCTTCAACTACAACCTGTTTCAGTTTTAAAGTACTTTTCAGCATTGTATGATTAAGCTGTACTTTATCTATGACTTTTATAACAGAGTAACCTTCGCTTAAACTAACCGGACCTGCTACATCACTGATTTCTAATCCTTCCAAAACGTCCTTGAGTTTACCTTTTAGCTGACTTAAATTAACGGTTGCTTTGCTCATCTTTATTGAAGATTCTGGATTATTACTGCTACGTAATTGTTTTATTAAATCTTCAGCCATCTTCTGATCAGGAATTACAAACTCCTGAAATGTAATAAGGTAGTCAGGTTTCTCTTTTTGTTTTCTTACATCGTCCACTTCTTTATCGCTGATATTGACAAGTGGCACAATTCCTACTTCAATAATCTTGTTCCACAGTAGCTGACACTTTACTTGTTTTTTTAGGGTATTGAGATCTATATTATGCTTTTTTACGTATTGATCAACTTCATCAGCCTCAAGTTTTAAACTTTGAGTTAAGAATAACGTGACAGCATTATTTAACTCCTCGTTACTCAATTCTATATTCATCTTCTGTGCTTCGCTGACAATGATAATTTCGTCTATTAACTGTCTTAGAATTTGAGATTTTACCTCTTTTTGATTAATCTTCTGAGTGCCAAGCAATGAATTTATGAAGTTTATACGTCTTTCGATATCTAAATTTGAAATTGGCTCACCATTTACATCTGCAACAATTTCAATCTCAGTTGCAAGTAACCTAAGCGGCAGCATTATTAATATCAAAATTAGTATTTTATGCATATAAAATTATTTAGCTAATAACTAATTCTATAATAAATACTGAATAAACGCTAGCTAACTTTTTAATAATTAAAAAAGAGGATGAAATTACTGTAATGAATACCTAAACAATAATATACGGAAGGAGAGGGATTCGAACCCTCGATACGACTTTTCAATCGTATAACGGTTTAGCAAACCGCCGCCTTCAGCCGCTCGGCCACCCTTCCAAATTATTACTATAATATCAAGACCTTTACTGCCTGTCTAATGCTTTTAACCGCAACATAAAAAACAACAATATTTTTCTGAGCAGCTCTAATGCAAACTAATTTCTACTTTTTTCAATGATTTTTTTTGCTTTTTCCACATCAGCCCATTCTCCAACTGTTACCGTTTTTCCCTTTTCTAAATCTTTATAATGAGAAAAGAAATGAGCAATTTTATCTAGTAGATTTTTAGGTAAGTCAGAATAGTTCTTTATATTGTCATAATAGCTATCAACACTGGAGATAGGTACAGCTAATATTTTTTCATCCTCTCCTTTTTCATCTTTGGTAAGTAATGCACCTACTGGACGCACCGATATCAAAACTCCAGGCGCTAAAGGAAATTGAGTTAGCACCAAAACATCCGCAGGGTCACCATCACCTGCGCAGGTATTTGGTACAAATCCATAATTGCAAGGATAAGTCATTGAGGTAGACAAAAATCTGTCAACTTGTAATAATCCGAGCTCTTTATTAAATTCATACTTTACGGGTTCAGCATTTGCGCCTATTTCAATTACTACATTTATTTCATCTGGTTTTGTTGTTATTTTGCTTAAATCCATGGATTACCTCGTTATTCAAGAGAAGATATTATATAGCATACACTTTAAAAGTGCTACATTTATCATTCATAAGTAGAGGTTTATGGTTGCATAGGACCATTTGTAAAACCATTAATAGTTGCACTGTTGAACGTTGAATGTGGCGGTTCTTGAGGTGATTTCAGTAGTTGAAATAAAGCATATACTACTACAATAGTCAGTACTGCAGCAATTATTAGATTAGTTTGTGGGCTCATTGAGTTAAACAAATTTTGCTCCATAAAGAAATAATCGGTAGCATATAACCCAACAGACAATACAAACATACCTAAAATAAGTTTACAGACTGTGTTTTTATGATTTTTCTTGCTGACAATGAAATTTGGCCTACATTTATTCTCTTCTTGTGGCACTGAGTAGTATATATTTTTAGGGCTTGTTACTAATTGTTCAAATTCATCACTGTTTTGGTTTTTTAACAGTTGCTCCAGGGTGTTTTTTGTATTCTTAGGATATATTAATCCATCCATTTTTAATGCTCTCTCTTGTCGATCCACATCCTCATGATCGATTGTATATTCGATGGTTCCATCTCTACTTGATAGCTCGATCCTTTGTAGTGAGCTAGCTAAGAGCATTATATAGCTCTCTATTAATGGATCTTCACATATCTCTGATACTTCTCTTTTTACTGTTTTGTTAGATGACGAAAGTTTTTTATAATGACTACCCAAAGAAAAGAACAATGCTATATCTTTATCTACTTTTATGTTGTGAATAGAATAATAGAAATCAATAATGCATTTACTTAAGGTAAATTCTCTGTCATATTCGTTTAATGCATTTTCTTCACTTAGTAACTTTCTAACATCAATAAGCACCTTATTTTCAAAATCTTCTACTGTTTTAAATATTGATTCTCTCTTTGGATTTGCCAAAACGTTAAGTAAATCTAATTTTCTTCCATCTACTATTTCGTGTATGTCTTTACCTAACTCAGACTCCTTAATAACTTTATATATTTCATCTATGATATCTTGAGTGCTCAGATTATTACTCCCGCTTAAAATTTCATAAGCTTGAGTATAAATTAAGAACAACCCTTGTAGACTAAATTGTAAGTTAAAATATTTATCTAATGATTCCTCTTTTTTTCTAACGAATGAAGACAAACCAATATGGTTTCTGTGGTCTATTTTACCAGTTAAGTTAGCATGTTGAAAATTGCCTAAAAAAATAAACAAGGCCTCTAATAAATTGCCTTTACCAACAATTTTTATTAATTCTTCAACTTCTTTAACCATCCCTCTAGTCCACAATATAATAATTATCTTTATAGTATAAAGAATATAGGATAAAACAGCAATAAATTTTATTGTATGTTTACATTCTGCATTAAAAGATTAAACCACCAAGTTAGAAGCATATCCAACCTCCACCGATAACTTGTTCGCCCTTATATGCTACACAGGCTTGACCTGGACTGATGCCAAAGTAATCGTCGTTTAAAATTACACAGGCTTTGTTCTTTTCGTCAGTTGAATATATTGTCGCTAAGCTTCCTGCATGTGATGACCTAAGCTTCACAGTTACTTCCATGCCTTCTTTTGGTTGTTCTAACCAATTTAACTCTTTGACCAATATCTTTTTTTGCATTAGAGCATTGATCGGGCCTACTACAACTTCATTATTTTCTGTATTAATTCTTACTACATAAAGAGGCTCACTGTGTGCAATGCAGAGGCCTCTTCTCTGGCCCACTGTAAAATTTACTATGCCGCTGTGCTCACCTAGCACTTTTCCATGAATATCTACTATTTTACCTTTCTGTACAGATTGTGGAGCTAATTTAGCTATTGTTTTACTATAGCTTTCGGAAACGAAGCATATATCTTGACTATCCGGCTTTTCAGAGATTTGTAAGCTAAAATATTTTGCTAATTTTCTTATATCACTTTTATAGAACCCACCTAGTGGAAATCGCAAAAGCTTTAACTGCTCCTCAGTTGTAGCAAACAAAAAATAACTTTGATCTTTACTTTTATCAATACTTCTGCACAACTTTACCTCACCATTTTCTTCTAATCTTCTTACGTAATGTCCTGTTACGAGCACATCCGCACCAAGATTTTTTGTGACTTGCAATAGATCACGGAATTTGACTGTTTGGTTACATCTTACACATGGTATGGGGGTTTCCCCACGCATGTAAGTATTCGCAAAATCTTCTATTACTTCCTTTTTAAATGTTTCTTCGTAATTTAAAATATAATGAGGAAAGCCAACACTTTCAGCTACGCGTTTGGCGTCATAAATATCTTGTCCAGCGCAGCATGCACCTTTTCTTGCATTAGCATTGCCATCAGTGCCATATAGCTGAAGAGTCACACCTATCACTTCGTACCCAAGGTTATACAGCAGTGCTGCAGCAACGGAGCTATCAACTCCCCCGGACATTGCAACAATAGCCTTAGTTTGATGCGGAGCTTTATCTTTTAATAAAGGTTCAATTTCAAATTCTTTTAGCATATAATTTATAAACACAAACCTGGTGTCAAGCACTGGAATCCAGTTTCTATTACACAATTTCATCGAAACAGCGTACTTATTTGTAGTCAAGTTCCAGTGTCAAGCGCTGGGATGACACCCCTTCCTGCTGGAAGTTGCCTTTAAATTACTTGATGCGTGACACTGGGATCTCATTTATATTACATAATTCCATCAAAACAATTCGATAAACTGCCTTCAAAAACAACTTAATCTTGCTTGAATAAAACATGGCCAAAATAGTCCATGTTTTCAAGTACTTTTCCGCTACCTAGGGCAACACAACAAAGTGGATCATCTGCAACACGAACTGGTAATTTTGTTGTTTCACTAATAACTTTACTCAAGTTGCGCAATAACCCACCTCCACCAGATAAAATTATTCCTCTATCAACTATATCAGAAGAAAGTTCAGGTGGAGTACTCTCCAGTGCAGTTCTAATAGCAGAAATTATCTGATGTACAGGCTCTATTAGGCTCTCTGCAACTTGATATTCTGATAAAAGCATTTCTTTTGGCATACCACTCACTAAATCCCTGCCTTTAATTATCATTCCCTCTTTGTTGTTTTCAACTGGCAGACTGGCTGAACCGACGTTTTTCTTAATTTTTTCAGCAGTTGTTTCGCCAATCAATAACTTATGATTTTCACGAATGTATGACTTTATTGCCTCATCCATAATATCACCACCTACTCTGGCAGAACGTGAATAAACAATTCCACCTAAAGAAATAATTGCAACTTCAGTTGTACCACCTCCTATGTCAACAATCATAGAACCTTCAGGTTCGGTAACTGGAAGTCCAGCCCCAATTGCTGCAGCCATTGGTTCTTCAATTAAGAATACTTCATTTGCACCAGCACTTTCTGCTGCATCTTGTATAGCACGCCTTTCAACTGGGGTAGATCCAGATGGAACACATATGATAATACTAGGCTTATTAACAGTGAATCTTGTGTTTGCGCTGCGTATGAAATATTTTAACATTTCTTCCGCGCTTTTAAAATCAGCAATAACTCCGTCTTTCAAGGGCCTTATCGCTTCTATTTCTCCAGGTGTTTTTCCGAGCATCATCTTAGCTTTTTTGCCAAAAGCATAAGGAACGTAACTTCCTTTTTCTTTTACTCTTGCTACAACTGAGGGTTCATCAAGCACTATCCCCTGACTTTTCTGATAAACTAAAGTATTTGCAGTACCAAGATCTATAGCAATATCGCTAGCAAATAAACCTTTGAAAGTAAAAAAATTTCTGATTAAATTCTGAACAAAACTCATACACAACTCAAGAAAACCATTTATTGAGACAAATTATACTTTTCAGATAAGTAACTAGTGTAGCACTCAATATCTAAATCCCTACCTGTTACCTTTTTTAGCTGTTCCAAAAAGCCATAATTTGCACTATATACATTTTTAGAGAACCAATCGATAAGTAAACTGAAATCTCCTTTTACTATAGAATCTAAAAATTCGTAATGATTTTTCTTAATGAAAGAAAAAAACTGCACAGCAGCGATTAACGCTATGACTTTAATAGGAAAGTAGCCTATAACACCACTTATCCAATACTCATCTTGAAAATAAGTGTCTAGCTCATTTTTAGCTTTTACTGAAATCTTGTAATGCTTCATACCTTCCAACCATTTATCGTGTAGATCTTTAACTTCTAACGTACCATTTATTAGATCTTGTTCTAATTTAGTTCTTAGCATAATGTGAGCCAATAAACTAAATTCATCCGCATTCTTCAAAAAAGATGAAAGATTTACTTTATTGAAAATCAAATACAAATTTTCAACACTACTATTAATTTTGCCTTTTGTAGAAAGTTTCTCCTTTATGTGTGGTTGAATGAACTCAATAAATTCTCTGGATGTTCCAATGATCCTTTCCATGAATAACCCTTGAGTTTCATACATAATATGTTTAGTAATTGAGCTCTTTATAGAATTTTGCGCTAAACATTTTTGATGAATTGCATAACCAGTATGCCGTAAAAGTAAAAATAAACCATAACAAAGGTCAGATTCATCATAATCGATAGGATCGTAATAAGAAATGGAAATCTCATTTGGTGTAACACTCATTTGCTGTAAGAATAAGGAACCAAGTTCAATCTGTCTCTGAACCGTAACTTTTTGTATATTAGTAACCTTATCCTTCTTCTGCTTTTGAGTTACTTTCTCTACATTTTCACTAAAAAATTTACCTAGCTTAGGAAATATTTCCTTTATGTTCTTTTCTGTGATATTAGAGTCATAGTCAGCAAGCAATGACTCATAATTTGAGCGCTTTAATTGCTGCGATTTTATAGAAGCTGCTTCACGAGTAAGCTTAATTAGGTTAGTAAAGCATTCTTTCAGCTTTGCTAAGTTACTAATTTCAGAATTAGTTAGCCTCCATAAGTTTTGGCATTCAATCTTAGCTTTGGACAAAGATTTTACTAAATCAACAGGAATAGCACTGCTGCTTTTGTGTATCCCCTCTATTAACTTCAGCTGCTGAATATTAGCACTCTTTTTATTCCTAAGAGCATTCGCTAATGATTCCTTTATTGCATCATGAGAGATAATTTCATGTCTGATTTCCTCTAGAAGACACATTTGTTCAACTTTGTCCTCTACATTCAATTGGCTTTTGCTTAGTAGTTTTAGTGTGTTTTCGATATTCCTTACCTTATGTAATACTTCCTCTAAAAACTTATAAGATCTCATTTTTATTCATTGCTTTGAAACATCTGCTTAATATCGTAATAGATTAATAATAAAGTTAAAAGTATATTTGCTTAAAGTACAATAAAAAATTGTATTTTTATTCTTTTATTGTACTTCATTGCTAAGAATTGAGCATCTTATCAGAAAATTAATTATAAGATTGTAAAGAAAACATTTAGTATTTTATTTCCCTTGACTCTATTCTAGTATAGAGGGATTATTAGTACTAAAATTAAAATTACGCACTATATTTTAAATTTATGGAGGTTTAGTGATGTGGAGTAGACTGATTATAATGTGTTGTTTTTGTTTACTGCTTACTGGTGTAAGTTCTTGCCCTAAAAAAGGAGTAAATACGACAAATAAAATGAATGCTGTTGTTAAGCAGATAGGTGATAAAAGAGTTTTCTTTGGTTATGATGAATCTAGTATCAGTGAAGTGAGTGCAGATGCATTACTTGACGTGATGGAAGTGTTACAAAATAATCCTGACGCAAAGGTCACTTTAACTGGTCATACTGACAATCGTGGTTCTCACGAGTATAATCTTGCACTAGGAGCTAGAAGAGCAGATGCAGCTAAAAAATTTATGGTCAGCTGTACACCTTATCTAGAAAATAGAATAAAAACTGCTTCTAAAGGTGAAACTGAGCCTTTGGTTAATGTAAAAGATGATTCTAGAAATTCCAAATATGAAAAAGAGCATGCTAAAAATCGTAGAGTGGAATTTTCATTTTCTGGAATAAAGAAGTAGTTTCTTGCATTAAAACCTGGATCCCAGTGTCAAGCACTGGGATGACAAAAGAGAGCAATTCCGCTGCTTGTTAGCGGGATCTATATATACCACAAATAAGTCGCTGTATGACGTAGAGACTATCTGGCCATCAAGAAACATAATGAAATTAGAGTTATTATTTCAAAATATAGCTAATAGCTTTGCTTTCCATAACCAAATCGCAGTTGCAGTATCAGGTGGTGTAGATAGTATAGTCTTACTGCATTTAATGACTAACTGGGCAAAAAAAAACAAGCTTTCACTTCCTATAGCATTAACAGTAAATCATGGGTTACGTTCAGAGTCTCAAAAAGAAGCTGATTTTGTTATAAGTTATGCAAAAGAACTTGGAGCAAAGGAATCGTTCATATTAAATTGGGAGAAGCAAAATATTAAAGGTAATATTCAGTTACAGGCACGAAAAGCACGATATAAGTTACTAGCAGAGTGGTGTAAAAACAATAATGTTAAATGTTTGCTCGTTGCTCATCACAAAGATGATCAAGCAGAAACGTTCTTATTAAGATTGGAGCGAGGTAGTGGAGTAGATGGATTATCATCAATGGATTACAAATCTTTCTTAAATGGTATTTATATATTTAGGCCGTTGTTAAATTTTAGTCGTAGTGAAATAGAAAAGTACGCTAATCTTCACCGGTTAAAATGGATCGAAGATAGAAGCAATTATGACTTAAAATACAGACGAACTTTATACCGTAACTTACTTAAAGCAAGTGACAATCAAGAGATTTTAACAGAGCGAATATGCCTCACAGCCCTTCATATGAAAAGAGCTGCAAAAGCGTTGATGCACTACACACGCCTTGCACTTAATGACTGCGTTAATATTCATGATCTTGGTTATATTGAAATTAAACTAGATGAACTTTATAAACTGCCAGAGGAAATAGCTTTAAGGCTTCTTCTTTATTCTATAATGGCAATTGTCAACAAGCACTATAAACCAAGGTGCCGTAGCCTTATCGCAATATTTAATAGAATATTGCAACAAAATAGTGATGTTAATTGCACACTCTATGGATGCAAAATAAGAAAATATGGAGAAAGTATTTTGATAATGAGAGAATCGTCAAATATACAGGAAATTACTGTACACTTACCATTAAATGGTTCTATTGAATGGGATAACAGGTTTAGCTGCACAATATTTGGAGATCAGGAGTGTTCAGTAACTATTGCTCCGCTAAAAAAAACACAAAAAATCCCTGAATTTCTAAAAAATTATGATTATTGCTCTGAAGTTTACTATTCTTTGCCTACAGTACAAAAAGATGGAAAGATGCTTGCTTATCCATGTATGAAACATAATAGTAAGAGCACTAGTGATGATGAGATTAAATATTTTATTTCTAGTATAATAAAGGAAAATTTGCTAAAGTTAACTGATATTTAATTAAGGATTACAATGAGTGGGGCAAGATTTTTGAAATTTGTAATTATTTTTCTAAAGTTTACTACTCTTTTCCAACAGTGAAAAAAATGGAAAGGTGGTTGCTTATCCTGATGTAAATTATAACGGAGAAATACGGTGATGATAAGATTCGATGCATTATTAATAGCACGATAAAACAAAATTTGGTAAGCTTGATTAGTGTTTAATTAGAAATGTAAATGAAAAAATTTTTAGAAGGCTTATTGATCTGGTTAGTGATTATTGTTCTTATTTCAGTTGCTTATATTCAATTTAGCGGAAGTATAGGTAAGAGTAAAACAACCATACCTTTTTCAGAATTTTTAACTAGACTAGAAGATAATGATATAGAAAATATTACAATAAGAAACCAAAGTATCGAAGGGAAGTTTAGGGATGGGTCAGCCTTTAACTCAAGTGGTGTTATATATAGTGACTTAATAAAAAGTTTGCATGATAGGAAAGTGAAGTTCTCCTTTTCAATTGGAGACTCTGCAATAGGTATAATTGGTGGATTACTTATTCAATGGGTTCCGACCCTTATCTTTATCGGTTTATTACTTTTCCTTTTTAAACAAACGCAAGCAGGAGGTAATAGAACTATAAGCTTTGGCAAATCAAAAGCTAGGCTTATGACTACTGGAAAAAAAGTGACATTTGATGATGTTGCTGGGATTGATGAAGCAAAAGAAGAGTTGGTTGAAATTGTTGATTTTCTTAAACAAAGGCAAAAATTTCAAGTGTTAGGTGGGAAGATACCAAAAGGATGCCTTTTAATTGGTTCCCCTGGAACTGGTAAAACTCTACTTGCTCGTGCAATTGCAGGTGAAGCTAATGTACCGTTTTTTAGTATTTCTGGATCTGATTTCGTTGAAATGTTTGTCGGTGTTGGTGCAAGCCGTGTCCGGGATATGTTTGATCAAGGTAAGAAAAATGCTCCTTGTATAATTTTCATAGACGAAATAGATGCAGTAGGTAGGCATCGCGGCATCGGTCTTGGTGGCGGTAACGACGAAAGGGAACAAACATTAAACCAGTTACTGGTTGAGATGGATGGTTTCGAGTCTAATGAAGGTGTGATAATAATTGCTGCAACTAACCGTCCAGATGTCCTAGATCCAGCACTACTTAGACCTGGTCGTTTTGACCGACAGATTACTATTTCTTTACCTGATATAAATGGGCGTGAGAGAATATTAAATACGCATATAAAGAAAATATCGATAGCACCAGATGTAAACGTAAAAACAGTTGCGAGGGGAACGCCAGGTTTTTCAGGGGCTGATCTAGCAAATTTAGTGAATGAGTCTGCGCTTATTGCTGCAAGAAGAAATAAGAAAATTGTTACCATGGATGATTTTGAGTATGCACGTGATAAAGTGATGATGGGCATGGAAAGAAGGTCCTTAGTCATTACAGAAGAAGAAAAAAAGCTTACTGCTTACCATGAAGCTGGTCATGCAGTAGTTTCAGTTAATATGCCTGCTTCTGATCCTATACACAAAGCAACAATTATTCCACGTGGTAGAGCACTCGGTTTAGTTATGAGACTACCAGAAACAGATAGAGTGTCCCTCACAAGAGAAAAGATGCTAGCAGATATAACTGTTGCAATGGGTGGACGTGTGGCAGAAGAGCTAATTTTTGGCTATGATAAAGTCACAAGCGGTGCATCTTCAGATATAAAACTAGCATCAGATTTATCACGTTCTATGGTGACAAAATGGGGAATGAGCGACAAAATAGGTCCGATCTATCATAATCGCGAACAAATCACACATGATTCTGAGACAATTTCTGAAGATACGTTAAGACTTATAGATGAGGAAGTAAAGAAAGTCGTATTTTCTTGCTATGAAAAAGCAAAAGACATTTTAACCAAGCGTAGGAAAGACTTGGAGCTCATTGCTGAAAATCTACTGGAGTTTGAAACTTTAACAGGAGATGAAATAAGAGACATATTAAGTGGAAAAAAAATTGTTAGAAATGAAAATGAAGGTAAAGAAGAGATAAGAAGATCCTCTCTCTAATAAGATCTGGCTTTATTTAACCGCTAAAACAAAAATTTTTAATTAATTAGCTTAAGTTATAAGATCATAGTTAAGCCGATGTATTTTATAAATGGACTTTTTTGAACATTCTTCCAATTTTTTTCTAAATAACTCTTTGCCTATTTAAATAAGTATGTTCAGTATTAGAGCTTTCCAGACCGCTACTAGGAGAAAGATTAGGTTCTTGACCTTTAAACATCTCTATTAGCTTTAATACAGGAGCAGTTCCTGCTACAAAGCTCCTATAACAGCAGTAGCACCCATGATGAGAAGAATCGGTTCTGCAGTGGTGATTACACAAAGCTCAATACATAAACCAGCAATGACCATACCAACCATTATACCAATGAAAGCACCTACAATTATGGATGAAACTACACCAATTAATTCTCCTATTTTTGAACTAAGTGGTACTTCTCTTTCACGTCTAATACGCCTAATATAGCGTGACCTCATTTGTCCTCTCATTATTACATTTTCATCCCTGTTTCCAAAGAGATTCAATGACGCTTCTCTTTCTCTAATAAAATTTGGCCGCATTTGTTGTTCTCTTGCCCTTCTTCGCTCTCTCATTATTATGTTTTCCTCAAAGAGGTTTAGTGGTACTTCTCTCTCACCTCTAATTCTAACATGATTTAGCTGTGCTTGTTCTACTAATAACCTTATTGTACTTTTTATTTCATTTAGCGGTGCTCTTCCTCCAATATCCTTAATTGCCTTCTCAAATTTTAATAGCGACTTGTTATTTAGTCTGACATTATTCTGAGAATCACAAACAATAACCCAATCTAAAATTGGCTTTTTTTGACCACCATACTCTATATAATCATTAATGTGTTCCTTTAGTTTTTTAATTATCTCTACTGCTCTTGTTTCCATAGCTTCTATGGCGCTATCTTCACTTTCTATGAGTATATTGAAAACAATTCCTAATAACTCCTGTTGTAAATCCTTTCGTTCTTTAATATTCATAATTAGCCTCAACTTTTATATGCTATTTTGCCAAAATAATTTTACCAAATAAGTAATATATATACAATAATTCTCGTTTAAAAATTTTTTTACATTGGCTTATCTCAGTTATGTTTTAGGATGTAAAAGCTTCTTACTTTAATAATTTATTAAAGTAAACCATATATGGATTGCTATTTAGGAGCAGCTGTTGTACTTTAATCAGAAGGTACAGTAATGTAAGAAGGAGGTACTTTATGTCTTTAAAAAATGAAATTTCTGAATTGATAGAGCAACAGCTTGGCATTAAATATCATGACAATTGCTTAGCTTACACTATCCATAATTCGGCTGCAGGTGAAATATCCGATTCTATTGCTCTTTGCATAGTTGGCTGTGGCGATTGTGAGATTAAGTATCAAGGTATTGCTAATTCATTTAACATAACGAAAGAAGAAATTAACCAAAGTAATATAGAAAGCATAAAAAATAAGATAGAAAGTGAAGCTAGAAAAGAAGGTAGTGAATTTTCCGAGTTGATTTCTAAGATGGATCAATCGCTGAAAGAACAAAGTGAAAAGTCTATTATACAGATTTTAAATTCATCTGCTGAAGAGATGTTAAGGAGTTTTTGTGGTAGTTCTATACAGAGAACAGAGGATAAAGAAGTTAGTCTGTCCTCTGCTTCACATGAAGAGCCTGCTACAGAAGATTCGGAAACTACTATTAATTCTGATCTTTTATCAATTTAACCAGCTCCTCATATAAATTTTTTCTGTACCCAAGCTATATGTTTGTGAGAGGATAGTAAGCACTACATTTTTCTATTTCCATTATAACAGATTCGTCTATTTTCATGATGATCTTACTATTTGTACTCTGTCTAGGACTAAGCAATAGAAATAGTAGGATAACAGTAGTCAACCAAGATTCCAGCATCACGTACTAGGATGATATAAGTATCATGATTTACGATTAGATTGACATAGGGTAAAGAGTAAATTAAAAATTAAATAGATCTTTTAATGCAGAATAAATGCCTATAGAAATATTGATGCCCGCTCTTTCCCCAACAATGAGTAAAACTGGAGGGAAAATTGTAAAGTGGTGTAAAAAAGAACAAGATAAAGTTGAAATAGGTGATGTAATCGCTGAAATTGAGACTGATAAAGCCATAATGGAGTTTGAATCTGTCGATGAAGGAGTTTTAGCAAAAATTTTAGTGTCGGAAGGAACAAGTGGTGTGCCTGTAAATCAACTGATAGCTCTAATGTTAGAGGAAGGGGAAGATAAAAGCGCACTTGATTTAGCTTCTGCCATCAATACCAAGGTTGAGAAGGAGGTTGAAGCCGATTTTTCAGTATCATCCAACCCTTCGATTTCATCTAGCTCTTCAATGTCATCCCAGTGCGTGACACTGGGATCTAAAAAAGAGGATAGAGCAACAGAAAATAGAATAAAAGTAAGCCCCTTAGCTAAAAAAATAGCTCAAAATGAAGGTGTTGATATAAAGCGATTAAAAGGTACAGGTCCATATGGTCGTATCATCAAAGCTGATGTATTAGAATTTTTAGATCAAACTAAAAGCTATGAGAGATTTGAGGAAAATACAACAGTTGAAGTAAGTAATATGCGCCAAGTGATAGCGCAGCGCCTAGTTGAATCTAAGCAAAATATTCCACACTTTTATTTAACTGTAGACTGCCACGTTGATAAGCTAATATCGCTCAAAAATGAGGTTAATTCAGCAAATGAGAACAATAAAGTAACAATTAATGACTTAATTATAAAAGCTGTGGCTTTCAGCATGAAAAAATTTCCTAACATAAACTCATCGTGGATAGATACTAAGATAGTAAAATATTCAAATATAGATATCTCAATTGCTGTAGCGCTTGAGGATGGACTTATTACTCCTATAGTAAAAAATGCTGATGAAAAAAGTGTTTTATCTATATCAAAAGAAGTGAAAGATTTAGTAAATAGAGCACGATCTGGAAAATTAAGGCCTGAAGAATTTCAAGGAGGAGGGTTTACCATTTCTAATTTAGGCATGTTTGGTATAAAAACTTTCAGTGCTATAATCAATCCACCACAGTCTTGCATTATGGCTGTCGGCGCATCTAAAAAACAACCAGTTGTCATAAGTGAAAAAATAGAGATAGCAGAGGTAATGACAGTTACTCTCTCTGTTGACCACAGAGCAGTTGATGGAGCACTCGGAGCAAAATTTTTAAATGCCTTTAAGTACTATATAGAAAACCCTACGGTGATGCTTCTTGAGCCTTTATTATTATAATAAAATTAATACCTCTTAGTTTATACTTTTGTTAGTTAATAGGTTTAGAGGTAAAATATGACTGATAAAAAGATAGAAAAACGTAGTATATCTTTTGATGCTACAAAATCAAAATTTTCAAACGATAGGTTTCAAATAGATTCCTCATCTAATGAGTCAATAGATACCATTGGTAAAAAATTTAAGTATGAAGTGAAACTTCCAGGTGTTATTCACACTACAACAAGAAAAAATAATGTTGGAAGCGGATTAAATGAGTTAGATCTAAGAAAGAAAAATGAAAACTCTTTCAAGACACCAATAAAGAATATTGAAGAATCAGATAGTAAGAGAAACCAAAGTCATTTGCTGTTTCAGGAGGACTCATTTCCAGAACTACCAGCATGTGCATATAAGCCAGCACTGCTGCCAAAACCATCAAAACAAAAAATAAAGGAAGCTGTAGATAAAATGCGCAATAATAGAAAAGCTCATAATTCTGCAAGTGTTGAAAATGGTGTTAGTTCAGACAGGTTCAAAGTGCGCCCGTTCTTATGTAGTGATATAGATGGATATGTAGCTCCTGACAAACGTGACCGTAATCTAGAAAGGTGTAGGGTTACACATGATAGCAGTAAGCTTGAAGCACAAATGGAAAGAAAGCATGGGTTTCAATCAGATCCAAGTGTTAAGCATGTAAAGGCTGATACTGTAGTATGTTCTATTACTAAAGGTCATGACAAAAAAGGCGTTAAATCTGATGTCTCATATACACAAGAGCCTATATCAGAAATGTCTAAGGTCAATGTGAGAGAATTAGCAAATAGGTTCCGCGGCTAATCATTATTGGATTTTTCTAATAACAATTTCTTAAGATTTTATAAACTGTGCATATAGTACTCGGGAATGTTCAAAAAAGTGTGTCAAAGCGAATTTTTAGTTCAACTCAATTTTTAACCTATCAGGAAAAAAGATATCAAGTTGAGATATAGTTAGAGCCCAATTAGGCAAAGCCATAGCCCATTTTTGCTCTATCTTTTTTATAGCACAATATACCAATTTGTACAAGGCATTTGTACTGGTAAATGAACCTTTGGTTTTAGTAAATTTTCTGATTTGTCTGTGCAACCCCTCAATTGGATTGGTGGTATAAATTAGCCTTCTAACAGGGCCAGAATACTTAAAATAACTAGACAAATTTTCCCAATTGTTTTGCCACGATTTTATGACTAAAGGATATTTTTCACCCCATTTTTCCTCCAGTTCAAGTAAATAATTTTCGGCGATTTCTCTACTTGTAGCACGGTATATTTTTTTCAAATCATTCATAAAAACTTTTATATCTTTGCTGGATACGTATTTTAGTGAATTTCTTATTTGGTGCACAATGCATAACTGTACCTCAGCATTGGGAAATACGCTATTTATAGCTGTAGGGAAGCTTTTCAGACCGTCAACACAAGCTATCAAAATGTCTTCTACTCCTCTCTCTTTTAAGTCATTTAATACGCCTAGCCAGAAGTTAGCTCCCTCACTTTCTGCTAAGTAAAAACCCAGTACTTCTTTTCTGCCATTTTGGTCTATTCCTAATATATTGTACATGCATTTACTTATGCAATGTCCATTCTCTTTGACCTTAAAAAACATCCCATCCATAAATACTATCGGGTATACTGATTGTAGGGGACGACTCCTCCATTCATTGATTATAGGCAGTAATTTATCTGTAATTCCAGATATCTCTGCTGCAGATATTTTATGGTCATAGATTTCTTCCACATAGGATGCTATATCCCTGTATCCCACACCGCTTGCAAACATGTTCAAGACCTTTGTTTCAAGTTCTGGATGTAAGCTTGTTTGCCTTTTTTTCACTATCTGTGGTTCGAAACTTCCCTCTCTATCTCTTGGTGTCAATAGTTCAAATACTCGTCTTCAAAGTTTTGCCATTCTTTCCGTTTCTTCGATTCTTTTCTTCTCTTTCATTGGATAAATGATGCTCTATTTCACCTTCTAGACTTGCTTCCAGCAGCCTTTTTACAAATGGTGTTAATGCTCCATCTCTCCCCATCAATGGTTTACCTTCCCTTATTGATGACAGTATATTTGCTTCCAGCTCTTTGTAATCTACCAGGCCAGTCGTTCCATTTTCTATTTTGTAACTCATATATCAAACCTCTATTTTTTGTTTCTATTTTATTTTTATTTCTCGGTTTGACACACTTTTTTGAACATTCCCATTTATTACTTTACTTCTCGGTTTGACACAGTTTATTTAACACTCCCTTTCGAAGCAAGTTCTTTCAATCGAAACACTATATGTACGTTATCATCGTCAATTTCAATGCGTTGAACTAACTTTCTTATTATATCAAGTTTAGTTTCATAGTCTGCTTGATTAAGCTCTCTCAGAGGAAAAACTTTCTACACTGTTTGTGATAAAATCTAATTCTCTCTGTAGCCTCTTTTCATCGATAGCTTCTTCCCTTTGATCTCTGATTCCTTTAACTCCTTTTCCATGCTCTCAACTTCTAAGTCATACTTTTCCTTCGCGTTATATGACCCCTTGCATATACATAAGCTAATCTTTCTATACCTTGTTCTATTTTATCTGCGCGTTTTTCAATCTCATCCTTTGCCTGCTTATTTTCATATTTTAAAAGTCTAACCTTTGTCATTACCTCTGGTTCTTTGAGTACCATCTTCATTTCTTTCCATACTGCTTCTTCTAGTATATCAACTCGTATTGATTTGCTGTTACACACCCTATTCCCACCAAAACGAATTGATTTTTTCTTTCAGTCCTCGGAAAAATCTTACTTAGCTTAGCTATAGATGTTTACAAAAGAAATTCAAGTGAGTGAAGAAAGAAAAATTATTTTTGCAATACCGTAGGTACGCTCCACAATTATATTGAAGTTTTTATTGCACTCAAAACCTTCATTTTTCCTCATTTCTAGAATTATTAACGCATTATCATTTAACCAGCCTGAGTGAGCTAACTCGTCTAAAGTTGAGTTAAACAGATTGATATTATAAGGTGGATCCATAAAAACTATATCGCACTTTGAAATAGGTCTTGGTAATCCGTTAGCATTGCAACAAATTAACGTGATATCGCTCGTAATTCCAAAATCTTCTGCTGTTTTTTTAGGCAGTTGCAAATTGTAATAATCTGAATCTACCATGAATGCATGTTTAGCACCTCGAGAAAGTGCTTCAAATGAAAAAGAGCCACTTCCGCAGAATAAATCAAGTACATTTAGGTTATAAATAGGTTTTCTTGAAGAAAGTATACTAAATATTGCTTCTCGGACACTACTCATAGTGGGCCGTGCAGCTAAATTCTTGCCTGTAGTTATTTTTCTTCCACGATATTTACCCGCAATAACACGTAACATATAAAACAAGTTCGAAGTTAACTAATTATTTATAATACACATTTAATGTCAACATAGCTTCAGCAGTCTAATAGAAAGAAGGTTGCTTGTGGAGGAACGCAAGATCAATCGCTTTTCTTTGATTTATTTTCTATACTGATTGCACGACCAATCTCGTCTTGTAAATCATCATGGTTGTTTTTTTCATCATGACCCATCCCTTCAATTCTACTTTCTAACTCTAACTTAATTAAAGTATTGATTTTCTCTATACTATCGAGGAAATTGTGACACTCTTCATCACTATATTCCTCACCAGATGCTTTTTTTTCTATAAATAGACTTTTGAACCCTATTAGATCAGAACTCTGATCGGCATTCAACACAATATTTCTCTCTATAAAACTAAGATCTGATAGTAACAAACTAACCTCTAATAGATCTTCACTTTCAATGTTTGCAAGATTATCAAGATCGTCTAAAATAGAGAACATCTTAAGCTCCTTCTGTGCAATTTCTTTGTCTTCTTTGTCAAATTCTGACGATAGCCCTTTATCATCTATAAGTCTCTCATTCAGAGCTTTATTTAGCTTTGAAAGACTAACATCACCTTGCTTAGTGCTATCTAGTAACAAATCTACCCTCGCTCTGCGCGCATTTAAAACATCATTGTAATCGTTTAACTTGATATTACCATCTTCGTCTTGCTGAAGACCATAATAACTTAGCCCTTTGAAATTACGATTCTTCATCATTCTCTATGTTCTCATTCCTTTCATTATCTTGACGCTCTCTATCTTCTCCGGCACGTATAGCTTCTGTAGTGTTTTTTAGGGTTTCTGGTTCCGTACCTAATTTTCGATTTGATTGATTAGGCTTATTTTCTTTTGATGATTCATCTTCTTCTGGTTCTCTCTTGCGGCCAATAGTGTAGTCATGAAGCTTCTCAAGAAATTCCCGTCTATATGTTTTTGCTCTATAGAGTAGATTATGCTGGTAACCATCCTTTTCTCCTGTAGCAGGGTTAATTCCTATAGAGTCGAGACCATGTTCCCAAGTAAACTTCATAGCATCTTCTATTGTATAGCCCAAATGTGATCCTACATATCCTTTATAATATTCTAAATATTTATCAATTCTTCTATGTGCAATATCTTCTTTATCAATTCCAAACGCCCTGTAGATTTTTTCCTCAAGCTTATCAACATCATTTTTAGGTGATGTTGCAAATTTTGTTGCTTCAATAGTAGCACCTACAAGCTTACGTGGCACATTAATAGCATATTTCAGCACACCCCCAACTCCTGGTATTCTACCTAGCAAATTAGCTGTACCTCCAGCTAATCTGTCCGGTACATGAGTAGCCCAATTACCTAAAGACTCTAGCCCTCCACCAATTTTATCTTGCATCTGTTGTTTTAATCCCTGCATTAAACCAGTCACAGGTGATGCTTGATACATACTAGATATATTGTAAACACCAAACCCACCACCGGCAATGCTTGAGCCCATCTGTTGTACAAACTCCTTCAAAGAAAACATCAAAAACGAAAGCAAGAACAATACAAAGATCTCTCCTGCGTTGATTAAATAACCTCTCTGTATGTCTTGCACCCTTTGGTAATCACTATTTTCTTTATAATTTTTGCAATCCTCACAATCTTTACATTTCTGACAGTATTCACTGTTGGGATCCTTATATAAATCATGAAGTTTCAGTATTCTACAACCTTGTTTTTTTATCGCACTCCGCACTAAAGATCTTATTTCATTAATTATTTCCCTATAACTATTGCATTTATTTATATCTTGACAGTAGCGTTTTATTATTTCACTAACATCACCTATCCTTTTCTCTATATTGTTGATCAGTAATATAATGTCAGCCCTCTCTGATGCATGAGATAAACTATTTGTTAAGCGTACTAGATCTTTTGCACTACAGCCATTACTAACTATCATATCACTTTCCGCAATATAGTGGTCTGCTGGATTATCTTTAGTTCCAGGAATTGGATTAAAGAAAGGATAATCTATATAACGAAAACCTTTATTAATGTAATCTGGTGGAAGAGGGATATATCCAGCGCCACCAGTAAACTTTACTGTACCACCTATTCTGCTTAGTTTTTCTATACCTTCTATATTCTTATCTACGTTCAATGGAGAAGCCTCTCCAATAGCATAAGGTACAAAAATTTGCCCTGGAGTCCAGCTAAAGTATTCTTTATCAATTATACAAAAACCACCAAATACCCATTTTGGAGCACATAACTTTATTTCAAGCCATTTATTATAGCACACAGTAAAGCCTAACTGTTTATAAAAGGTATTCATTATCATCGCAGCAAGTAATGACAGCAGGGTAAATATCATAATTGATTGCAAACAGAAACTAATACAGAATTTTATCCAACCCTCAAATAGACTTTTCAGTGGTGAAAATAAAATAGAGATTAGGAATAGCGGCATTATAGCTACAAGAAAAGCTATACCCATAAAACCAGAAAGGAATATTATGTAAGCATACATACACAGCAGGAAATATAAGACAATCCCTATAAAAATTGCCGGTATCATAAGGAGACTTGCCCACATTTGATAATGTAAAAATGCTGCAAACTTTTTCCAAACAGAGTAAGCAAAAAACTTATTAAACATATCCTCCATGAAGCTAAACAATTTAGCTTCATTTCCTTGAGCAACGTTTGAATTACCTCCGGTGTTCATGTTGGGAGCAAAATTAGTAATTATGCTTATCAATTGTTCAAGACCTTTAACAAATAAAACAAGAAAATGATCATAGAAAAATCTAAAACTTCCAGGAGATATAAGCACTATTACTAGAGTGATTTTCATCATTCTGATGAGCATATCATGCTTAGTTTCTCTTATCATTCCAAAAAGATAAAGAAGCGATGAAATCACTATAAATAGAACAAGCAAGGAAAGAACAAAATTGTGAAAGCTCGTACTTTTTTCAGCTATATTTTGAAATATCGCTTGTGCAGCTGCAGGATCATTGCTATCAAAATGCTTTTTACAATTTTCGTTAATCAATAATACACATTTTAGATAGTTATAAACGTAATCAAAAAATCCAAAGTTACTTGGTTTCTGCACTCCGCTCAAAAATTCAAAAGAGTAGCCACCTGCATTATCTAGATAATATCTATCTAATATCTTTACATATATTTTCCATCCTTTTTCTAACCTCACCGTATTACAATTCCTGTCCTGTAATGTGGTGTTATCTCTGTCTAAAGTAAAAAGACCGCTCCCATTTTCTGCCATGGAGTTGTAACCTAGATGTACAGTAGGATATTGAGGATCGCGCATTAACTTTAGATTTTCGTTAGGATCACCTTTCCCCGTTTTAAACAAAAGATAAGCACCATGACCGTTGGTAAACCAACATGGAGCACCACGTGATACTGTATTTGCGCTATCATCTTCATTAATGCACTTGCACTTTACAGTGCAACTTGCTTTAGGCTTACTTGAAAATTTTTGTATGCTAGGTTTATAATCATTACAAACTAAGTGAAAGTCAGGCAGACTGTTGTCACCTTCCCCTCTTTCAAATTTGGTTGCATATTTTAACTGCTCCAAACTTTCCAAACTATAACTACTTTGAGATTTCTTCTTATTACTATTGCTCCAAGATGTCCATGCACCATTTACTCGTACTACTAAACTATCTCCATTGGTTTCAAATCCAGTATCTTTCCACTTCACCACTTGATTAGAGTGAAAACCATAATTAATTTCTCCAGTATTAGGATCAATAATTTCTCTATCTTCTGGAACAAAAGCATCATGATCTCTTGAAAAATGAGCACCAATTGCAATGGGTTCAGGACCAAAATAATCAGCAGATATACATCTTGGAAAAGGCATATCATTCTTACTACAACCTGTAACCAGAACACAGATTACCAAAATTAATAACCTAAACCAACATTTGCCTAAGCGTGATTGCATACCTAAACTTTTTCCAATACAGAATAAATTTCTAAAACCTTACTTCAAATATCTTTTTAATTAGTTACTCCATATATCTCATCAATCTTCCTTGACTTGTCCTTTTGTTTTATCAGAATCCTTTTGCTTATCTGGCTGGCTTAGTGTTTCAGATTTGCTCATTTCTCTGCCAGCACTCCCTTTCCCATCTGCTTGCTTTGGTGTATCAGGCAATTTAGCTTCAATTTTGCTACGATCTTTACTCATTCCCTGCTTGATGTTATGTATCATATTTTGGGTTCTATCATCAAGGCCAACAGTTGACAGCATAGCTTGTGATGCGCTCCTAGAAATATGACTAACACTTTGAGCAACTCCATAACCAGAGCTGAACAACGCCTGCGCCATAGTTTCTGATATAGAAACAAAAGCTTCCATTGCACTAGCAATGATGAGATATATAAATGCCTGGATTAGATCTATAGGTAATGCTGCAAAGTGCCCACCAGCCCTTTCTCCAGTACTGAACGCAACATCAACACTAGTACCAGGACTATACCCAAGAGGTAATATTGATTTCATAAGACACAGATCATACGATAAAAAATTTACACTAATTAAGCATTGATAGCATGCAGAAAAATTTGTGAGGTTGTATAGAACTGAATACATTAACTGGTTTAAAAGAGACAAGGATGAAAATAAAATGACTGGTTGCAATGAAACATGAGCCAGCGTTTTTATCCAATTATCAAATAATGTTTTAGTTTGTTGAAATAGAATAAATACGATAAATAAAGGTGCTAATGACAATAAAAATGCCACTAAAACAGTAGATATTACATACTTAAACGTAGCACTAATAATGCATCTTAAAAACACAAAAGTAGCATAAAGTATTGCCAAAAATGCAATAAAGCCAAAAGGTCCTGATAGCATTAAAGACAAAAATTTCAGCCATGTTTCTCCTGTAAATAATACTCCCGCTGTTAAATCTAAGAATGCAAATTTTTTACCTCCTTCTCCTATATAGCCAGAAAAACTATCAACTAAATAAATGCTACCATCAACAAAAAGCCCAGACAAAGTTGTACCAAAGAATTCCCAACTTCTATCACTAAAAGCAAAAGCTATAAATGCTATTTTGAATATTCTTATAATAAAATCGAATTTACTTAATTGTATTGTTCCAAGCATATAGCCAACAACAGTAAATATAACGTATAGAATAAGCAAAGCTCTTATTCCTTGTAGAAGCCCCTTTCTATATCCTTCATATGGAATTTTAATTCCGTCTTCACCCCCGTCTGTTATGAAATCAAAAATCTTGTTTACAGTTGATGAAATAAAATCGTTTATTTTTCTTTTTAAAAATAAATTTACTGTGTATTTGTTATCTTCATAATATTTGCCTTCTTTGTCCGTAATATCATCTTTCTTTACGTTTTCTACATTAATACCAAAGTATATCTTTTTAGACTCTTTATCCTTTAAATGACTTCCATCTATTATGTAATAGTCTACATTATCCTCTGTTATTTTATCTAATTTCTTTACTTTTTTGAAATTATTAGTCTTTCGAGCAGATGGATCTTCTGGCGGGCTATCACCCAAGTACATATACAGTTTTTCACCACTATCGAAGTTACATGATCTAGTCACTGCAACATGATATCCACCTCTATGAAGAGAGTAATTGCCATTGCTTGCTATAGCAAGCATCACACTACTACCAGGTATTATATCTTTTTCATCTATTTTATAATCATGATTTAATTTCAAAGAAAAATGTTCAAAATTATCACCAATTTGCGAACACACATTATCCCCTTTTGCACCCTTTCTCTCTGGAAAACATTGAATACCTTTAGCAGTATTCTGATTATTAAGATCGCCAACTTTTGCAACAAGAGCCTCAGCCCAAGAAATATCTTCTCTGTCCTCTTTGAAGTTTAATTTAGAATTTGATATTAAATTAATGTCAATCTGCTTAGAATCCCTCTTATTTTCTTCAATCTCTTTTAGTTCATCCTCAATACGTTTAAGGTGAGAATACATGTCACATGTATTTCTTTTATCATACTTCTCATACCTTATAGAAGAGACGCAATTCTCCCCTATACCTTTTGCGTTGTAACATATATTTTGATAGTAACAATTAAGCTCATAAGAGCTGTACTTGCTTCTCTCATTAAAATCACATTTTTTCCCATTACATAATTTATCCAGTCCTATTTTAGTTCGTCGTAAATCTAACAATGCACCATTTATCCATGAATTTTGAATATAATCCTTATTAAAATGTACCTTATTATCATATGGAGTGTAGCCATTACCAACTAGCACTCTTCTTTCTTCTATGTTCTCTTTATTAATCTTAGGAAATTCTACTTTAGTCCTCTTACCACTTTCTCCACAAAAGAACGTTCCTCCATTGAGCATGTCTTTTATTGTAGCTTTGTCTTTTTTATCATTTTCTTCAGCTCTATAGCAATTGTCATCAAAGCTGATACCTTTCCCTTCCGGATTGTCATAATTAATCGTTATCTCTCTGGGAACTAAGCTAAAGCTTAACTTATCACCAGGATTTGCTTTAATTACAGTATCTACATAACGTCTATTGCTATAGAATTCATTATTTCCAAAGCCTATATCCCCACATATTTCTCGTTCATCAAGACTAGCATTATCAATTAACTTATTACTGTAATTTGGTATTAAATCATTAGCACAAAATACAGCGGGCACAAGTACTCTCTTTGGATTTTTCCCTTCTTTAAGAGGACAAAAATTTACTGACCCACCAAGAGTAAATTTGATTTTCTCATCCTTGCTAATTACTTGACCAGAATCAACCCAATGAATTTTAACTCCTTCGCCAGCTTCACGAACTGGAACATCTATACTGACACTAGTATTTCTGCTCTGCAGCCCAGGTTCAACACAATCCATTGTGCAGCCAGTAATTACAAGACATAGTATCAATAATAATGATTTTCTGCTCATCATTGATTTCCTGTGTTTGTCGGTATTTTAGGTGCTGATCTTTGAGCTGATTGTGGTATTTGAGGTCTTCGACTTGGTGTACCAGATTGCTGACCTGCTCTTCTTTGGATACTTTGTTCATCTAAACCTACTGTTCCCATTAAGCTTTGCTGATATTGCCTTCCTGGTTCGCTTGCCACATAAACACCAAACAACGAATCAGATATTGTTGAAGATGCCTCAACTAAAGCTTTCATAGCATGTCCCAAAATCACAAAAGCCATCATAGCGGTGATATTAGGTGCATGTTTGGAAGCATAACCATAAATAATACAAGGATTAAAAATCTTTAAGTTAAGATTAAGTATACATGTAGGGCAGACCTCAAAATTAAAGACCGAATACACAATATAATCCATAACCTGGCTTATTAATGATATAAAAATTAAAAGCACTACCGGATGAATTGCAAATCTTGCTAAATTTTTGACCCAATTGTGAAACATCTGTCTAGTATATCCAAATAGAAGGCAAATAATAAAAAGAGGCGCCAAGGAAAGCAATAATGCAACTATTGCTATAGATGTGATAAAAGAAAATAAGGCGTTAAACATCGATAAGCTCACTGTTATCAAACCCCAAATCACCAAGCAAAACGATACAATACCCAAAGGACCAGAGAATATAAGAGATACTATTAGTAACACTGAGTGTGCTGATAAAAACCTATTGAGCGGTAAATCAAGAAATTCAAAAACATTTGATGTTGTACCTCTGAAATTTGCTATTTCTATTAACTGTTTTGGAGCATTAACAAAAATAGAAAATGCATTGTTATAAAAAAAACTCCAACTGTTATCGTTCAGCAATTGGGTAATAACTCCTATCTTTACACATATAATTAAAAATTCATATGTAGAAGCATGAGACAATCCAAAAAAGTAATAAAGGGTATATAAAGTTATATATAACACTAATAACGACACTATTGTGGATCTGATAGTCTTTGTTCTATTTGACGCTACAAAACTTTGATAAAGAGACTTCACGGGACTAGATTCAGAGTGATTCCATTCTGAATTTTTATAACTGGAACCAAAAAATGCAATTTTTACTTTTTCATCAAAAAAATTATATATCGCACTAAAAGTTCTTACAGGTGGCTCTTTAGTTGTAAGGTTAATGCTAAACTGACCTTCATTTTTCTTATAATCACAGCCATGATCTCTTATTCCGTAATATATAGTGCCACTCTTGTCTTTTAGCTTTTCTTTTAATCTTTCCATATACTCAGTATTATGAACTTCACTGATATTCACAGGTATATCCCCCAGAATTTCACCAGGATTGTGCTCAGGAAACTTATCAGAAACATGTATATATAAGTTTTTTGCTAGACTATGGCTCTTTGTGACCCTTATATTATATCCCCCTTTACCAGCATTCTTTTCTTTAGCATTTTTAAGTGTAAATACTAACTCTGTACCCTTATCATAGTTTTCTTTTTTGATCTTATAATCAAAGTTAGTTCGTATACCATCACTCCTTACATATTTAAAACTTTCCTTTCCTCCTATCGACACCTTTAATGATGGAATGTAAGTCTTTATCCTCTTCATTTTCTTTTTTCTTATATCATCCACAGCTCCCTTGGTATTTTTTTCTGTATTTACTTTATCCTTTTCACCATCTGAACTATCGCTGTGTCCTTTAGCTATGTTGCTATCATCTAACACTCCCATTATACCATCTACAGCCTTCTTGATAGCTTCTTCCTTACTTACTTTTCCAACAGCTAGTTCGTTGGCAAGATTTTTAGCTACATTACGTTTATTGCCATCTATAGTATTAGATTCAATTTGCACACAATCTTGACTGGCATAATAACATGTATTCTCACACGCAAGATTTAAAAGGTACGTATCTATCTCAACTTTCTGACTGCTTGAAAGCCTCCTGCAGTCTATATTTTCTCCTTGTTTTATAGAATTAATGATATTTTCAATCTCCTTTTCATCTTGATCAGATTTTACAAAACTTGGATTCCAGTATTCTTTTCCATTCAACCATTTTGCGTTACCTATGATATATTTATTAGGGCATATTTCACCTTGACAATTCTCTTGATTTAAAACATGTGCAAAATACTCCGTCTCTCCTTCACCGCAACTCTCGTCAATTTTTTTATAGGTGACCGTGCCATTATCGTTTTTACACATTTTACTTCCAACAACACTAAAGCTTATCGCATCGCCATCTTTAAGCGCAAACGGTAATGTAACGTTTCCTACTCCAGGTTCAATTGCAAAATCTTTATATTGCGAACAAAAATTAACCTTATTAGGTACTATATTAATCTCTGTTACTTTTATTTTATCCGAAATATAAACTCCAGAATCAACCCATTTCTGCTCTGTTGACACTATATCCAATTTCTCACGCAAGCCTGATGAATCTTCTGGCTTAATACACCCGCACCCAGATAATAAAAAGAGTATCACAAAACTTATGCATAGCTTAACCAAGTTTTGGTTGCTCAAATGTTCAAACATCTGTTACTCACCTGCGCTCACTCTCCACCTGGTTTTATAGATTCACTAGAGGAAGATCCCGATCCCTTATTATCATCTCCACCTCCTCCAATAGCCCCTCTTGCCTTATTTACAGCCGCAGCAGCAACTTGACCAGCACCTCCAGCAGCAGCTTTGGCAGCAGATAAAGCTTTATTCACCATTTGTGCAGGAGTGCTACCTGAACCAAGTGCTGCCCTGTGATTACCAGCAAGCTCAGCAGCCATGCCGGGAAGAACGTTTAAAAAGTGGTAAAAGAGGAATAATACTAAACACAATTTTAATAATTCTCCGATTAGAGAGCTGCCAAACTCCATGTATGTAAAGTCGAATAGACCAAGTATGCTGCTCTTTTTAAAGCTATAATTTTGCATCATACATGCGAGAGTAGTTTCATTTTTATCACATTCCCCATCTTTCAATTTAAACCACTGTTTTTTCTTACTATATGAGATTTCTGCTTGTTTCTTTTCATATGACTTGTCTGGTTGTTCATTTTTATATGACTCGTCCAGTTTAAAATTTAAATTTTTAAAATAGATTTTATCACATGCTATGAACATAAAGGATAAAAACGCAAAAAGGATAACCGGGTATAAGCTATAGGTAATCAACTCTTTCACCCAGCCGTCAAAATATCCTTTGGTGTGTTGGAATAAAACCATAGGAATAAACAAAGGTGATAGAATAACAATTACACTTAAAGCAACTAGAGATAAAATAAATACATAGCACATCCACAAAATAACCATCATCAGCAAAATGGCCATAAATATACAGACAAGAGCTACTAAAATTTGTCCACCAGCGAAAATAATACCAATCACCGAACCTGCAACTAACAAGACAGGAGCAGCGCCAAGCAAAACCGCTAACGTTGCAACACCTCCAGTACCAATTTTGCCACCAATTCCATCTAAAGGGGCACCTAAATAAAATAAAATTCTGCAATCAAGCCTATCCCAAGGTGCAAGATAACTGTAGGATACCTTCTGCCCTGCACGATCGTATTCATAATCTTTACCTGCCTCATAATTACATATATTTTTACTCTCAGATGAAGCTTTAAGCACTATTTCTGATAAGCCGTTCGAAAGTTTTGTTAATTCCCCGTAATAATGAGACATAGTGCTACCTGTCGTAAAGTAAATCACTAAAGCGAATTTAATGATCAACATGTACATTTCTTGCGGACTACGCACTCCACCAGACATAACTTTTATAGAGAACAGTATTAAAGCTAAAACTAGAACAGCAGTTACAGTATTTTTCAACCTTCCTTGTGCTACAGATAAAAAACTACCCTTCTCCTGTCCTTTTTTTTCTCCATCTTCATATTTTAGCTTATCACCATTTGAGTCAATACCTACAACTAAATTATCTAACGATTCCTTAATGCATTGCACTATCATAGAAGTTATAGGAATAGGAGATAATGACTTACTTCCCGCTTGATTGTAGCAAGCTTCAGAGACATACGAGCTAAAACAGCTTTTATTGTCATAACCTACAAAAATTTTTCCTTCTTTTTCTTTTTTCCTGATAAGAGTTTTATAATCGTCATCCCTGTTGATAAAACTCCTTTCTTCACCACCTGTACCATCTTTATTTTTGAATAATATCACAGATTGTTCACACATAGGAGCAATCGGATCAGGTGGTAATTCCGTGCATCCTATATCAATTCCTTGCGGCCAAGCAGTTCCAGCTGCCCTAACTTCAGCCAATTCCACACATAACCTACCCATTTTTTTCACTGCCCTGAACGTTGATCCATATATGTCTTCGCTCTGTCCTGCTTTGAGAACTTTACATTTCAGCTCACCATCGACCGTCGGGGACCATGACCCATCTACATATCCAGTATCTTTTTCCCTTACATCAAAGTCTATGTATCCAGGTTTTTCTCTGGAATCAAAGTCTCTCTTGTTAAAAAGATTACCAAATGTTAAAGGATTGCGATGACATACTTCTATGTATTCACTATATTGCACCCCATTTTTTGGCCAGTAGTAGTGTTCCCTATCAACATTCACAACATCCCAATCAGTAAAGTTTAAAATATCTTTCTCTGTTTGTTTTCCATCTTTTCCTGATCTTTTCTGTAATGCAGAAAAATATTCATCTTCTGTTCGATAATTTTTATCTGTATCACCACTATAACCTGTATCTTTTAGTTTAAAATTTTTATATCTCCCATCATTATCGTATGCAACTGGATGCCTAACAAAACTATGCTGACAAACAATAAGTCCCCCAACTGCCTTCCAGACTCCAACAATTGCAGCTATCATTCCAACGATAACAAGAGCAGTAAATAAACCAGCAGAAGAGACAATCAAAACAATACCAGTAAATATTGCACCAATAGCAATTGCTATCCCAGCAACTGCTGCAGATGTTTCAAACGCCTTACAGTCAGGATTAGAGGCACGGCTAAAGCTACCAGTAGAATTAAATCTGCTAACAAATTCCGTTTTGTCAGTACCACTTACTGTATCTGCAAACACTGGATACGAGAGCAAAAAATCTATATTTAACAAAAATATCGCAACTAACAGTAATGACAGTTTAGTTTTAAACATTTTTCACCTTTTGATAAAACACAGGCAACCACATCTTTGGATCATCTCCGACTTCTTTCAGTATATCATATAACAATAGAACACTTTCCGCACGTCCAGATAACACGTTGACCACATCATCCAAATCTTTCAGATCTATTCTAGCTACTACAGCATTAACTCCCTGCTTTACTAAAAAGAATCTAGTACTTGGATCTGTGTGTTTGATCAGTATGTACTCACGTTCAGTTAACATAAAAACATCTCGATAGACACTAGTAGCTTTCAGATTTGGCAAAAAAATTTGTGTTGCTGTCTGCTGTACAAGCGTATCACTAATAGCACTTTTACTTGCATCTTCAACACTCTGAGTAGCAAAAACTACAAAAGCATTTAACTTTCTCAGCACTTTCAACCAGTCTTTTATCTTAGGTGCAAAAACTGGATTATCTATTAACGCCCATGCTTCATCAAGAACAATAATAGATGGAGTGCCATCAAGCGATATACTAATCCTATGAAACAAATAAATCAAGACCGGACCAAGAGCAACAGGATCTTTTAGCAAGCTAGCCATTTCAAAGCCAAACACTCTTGCTTTTGAAAAATCTAGCAAATCTTCTTTATTGTCAAATATTGCAGCATGAGAGCCATCATCATGCCACATAGATATTGCTCCAGCTAGAGTATCAGGGCCCGCAAGTCCTAAAAATGGTACAAGATTTCTCAAAAATCTGTCTTCTTTTTTTAATTTAAAATTTCCCTCAATTGCATCATTAATTCTAGCAATATCTTCTGAAGTGAATTTATCGTTGTACACTAAAATTAAAGATTTTATCCATTCCATCAAAAATGTTTTATTATCAGGAGTATCGTCAAGTTGCAGAGGATTAAAATTTGTCTTAGTTCTTGGTTCTATTATAGTATAGATACCACCAAGTGCTCTTAAAAAAATTTCTGCACCGCGATCTTTATCAAAAAAGAATATTCTTGGAGAAAATTTCATTGCTTGAGCACATAAAAAATTCATTAAAACAGTTTTGCCAGCACCTGTTGGCCCAATTATCATAGTATGTCCAACATCCCTTATATGAAAGTTGAAGAAAAATGGAGTGCCAGATGTTGTATCAAAAACTGTAACAGCATCTCCCCAGTGGTTATTGAATTTTTTACCAGTAGGATAATTATGTTGAGATGCAAAACCGGCCAAATTAAGACTACTTATTGTACCTTTTCTTACTATATAATCAAAATTACCAGGAATTTGCGCCCAAAATGCTGGTTCTAGATTAACCCTCTCACGAACAGGATAAACACCACAATTAGAAAGCTCCGATTCAACCAATGATAAAGCATTGTCCAATGATTTAGGGCTTTTTTCTATACATAAGATAGTTAAATGGTGTTCACCAAACGCAATTTTACCACTCATTGCATCATCAAGCGCATGAGAAATTTCTGCTATTTGAGAAATAGCTTTATCTGCAGATTGTATCATACGATTTTGCTGTATCTGCATTTTCGCAATTGCCATTTGCCTATTTGTAAATTGAAAAGACTGCGTGATAATAAATTCATAAGGAAGTTGTAAAAAAGAATCAAGCATTCCTGCGGAAGTATTATTTCCATATTCTTTGATACTAACTATTCCAGCATATTTACTTTCATTATGAGTCACAACCTGTATCATCTTATGGCCAAAAAATAACCTATGAACTGGTAAGTATCTTGATATTTCAGTTTTTAGTGGAAAAAGCGTATTTGTAACAAAGCCACAATTTACAATTCTAGACAGAAACTCCATTATTTCACAAAACAGTCCGTTTGGAGTTTCTTTTACTCCAAGGACTTTAGGCGAATAATTCCTAAGGCTTGTTACTATACGATTTGTCGTTTCCTCTAAATCTTCATAGGTATCACGCATATCACTTTCCCAAGCATGTTTTGAAGTTACATGCCCAAATTTTTTCAGTAGATGTGATAAAAATTCTACTCCCTTTGTATCTGCCCTACGAATAATCGTAATGTATAAATCATTAATAAAAGATTGCCTAGTTGCGTGTTTTTCTCTCCATTTTAGATTTACATGGTTAGCAAAAAAATTTGGTAAACTCTGGTTTGCAAATTCATCAGAAAAGATATTCTTCTTACGCCTGATGGTATGAAAGTACAAACTAAATGCTGGAGATGAAATGCTTCTTAGCATCTGATTTCTGATATTATTTTGTATCACCAAGTCTTCATCATCGGCCGTTTCAAACGCAAAGCCATTTAATTTTATAAATTTAACTAACCAATTCTGCTTTGTTATCAAGGTTGTACTATTCCAATAGCAAGAATAAGGTATAAATTCGGCAGCGTGAACCTCTCTACTTAGAATAGATTTATTCTTTGATTGAATAGCTCTAAATCTCAACATTGCATAACATCAAGTAATGTCATAAGAATTGGCTCCATGATAAAACCGATTTAAACATTTGGAACATTTTCCCAACTTTACCATAAATAACTCAATAAACAACGGTTCCTTTGCAGAAGCTATATAGCCAAGTCCATGTATACCTGGTAACATCAGGAGAATTACTCTAAGATCATTTGTATTAATGAAAATTAGCATGCAAATTAGAACGTTTAATATTGCAAACATATAACTCACACCAAAGAGCATTGCAGGTCTTGTAAGACCTTTAAATAATTGATTCGTTTGTATGCTGCCAGTAGACATATCTTTAACCTTCTAATAAGAGCTCTAACACTAATACTACATCATTAATTAAAAATCTATTGAAATGAATAGCACTTTAGGTAAGATAATTAATTTAAATTCAATGATTATAAGCTGGCCATTTCAAGAAGCAGAAAAAATACTACAAGAATTCCCTAATAAAAAAGAGATAATATTTGAGACTGGTTATGGTCCATCGGGTTTACCACATATTGGTACTTTTGGGGAAGTTTTTCGTACCACAGTTATTGCAAACGCTCTAAAAAAAATAGCTCCTAGTATAAAAACCAAAATCATTGCAGTTTCCGACGATATGGATGGTTTGCGAAAAATACCAGATAATGTACCAAATCAGGAAATGCTAAGAGAGAATCTGAACAAGCCATTAACCATGATACCTGACCCATTTGGCACTCATGAGAGTTATGGTCATCACATGAATTCGTTGTTGTGTAAATTTCTTGATTTGTTTGGATTTGAATACGAATTTAGGAGTGCAACAGAGTGTTATAAATCTGGCGTTTACGATGAAAAACTTTTACTCCTGCTGAAAAATTATGATAAAGTGATGGAAGTAATGCTTCCATCATTTCGGGAAGAAAGGCAGCAGACTTACAGTCCATTCTTGCCGATATGCCCAAAAACTTCCCAAGTTTTACAAGTTCCAGTAATTGAAACAAATACAGATAAAGGAACAATCACGTATGAAGACCCAAACGGGGAAAAAATAGAAGTTCCAGTGACAAAAGGAAAATGTAAACTGCAATGGAAACCTGATTGGGGGATGAGGTGGGCTGCATTCGGAGTTAATTACGAAGCTCATGGAAAGGATTTGACTCCATCTGCTGTGCTTTCAAGTCAAATATGTAAAATACTTGGAGAAAAGCCACCGCTTTTGTTTTGCTATGAGTTATTTCTTGATAAAGAAGGAAAGAAGATATCAAAATCAAAAGGAAATGGTATTTCAATTGAGGAGTGGCTAACTTATGCACCCACAGAGAGTTTAGCGTTATACATCTTTCAGAGTCCTAAAAAAGCTAAACGTTTATATTTTGATGTGATACCAAAATCAACTGATGAATATTTAGAGTTTGCTAAGCGTTACAATGAGAGTGAAGAAAAGGATGTAAATAGCCCTGTATGGCACATCCACCAGGGTAAAGTTCCAAGCGTAGAAACTTCAGGCATAAATTTTTCGTTACTTTTAAACCTGGCAGCAGCTTGTAATGCTGAAAATAAAGAGATTCTTTGGGGTTTTATATCAACTTATGCACCAAACGTTACACCAGAAAGCAACAAAATGCTAGATAGGCTTTCGGATTTTGCAGTTAGGTATTATCACGACTTTATCAAGCCAACAAAAGCGTATAAAGCTTCAAACGAAAAAGAGAAAGAAGCGTTACTAGATTTAAAGAACAACCTACATTCCCTGCCTATTACAGCCACTGCTGAAGAGATTCAATCTCAGGTTTTCTCCATCGGAAAAAAACATAATTACAATAACTTACGCGATTGGTTTCAGTTGCTATATGAAACGCTGCTTGGCCAAAAAACCGGTCCTAGAATGGGATCTTTTATAAAGCTTTATGGGATAGATAATACAATCTCTCTTATAGAAAGTGCTACTGAACGTACACTTTAGAGTTTACCTTCTTTCATTTGAGCCCTCTAGTTTTATTACTTGACAAACCTTCCCACTTTCCTTATTATACTAATAAAGGTATTTATCCTTGTTTTTGGGCTCAACGACAAAATTCAGGTGTTTATTGGCAAATTACATAAAATTATAGCAGCTTTTTTTATTTTTTCTACATTCAGCCAAATCGCGCTTGTTAGCACATTATCAATTTACATTATTAAAACTCGCTATACGGGGATTCTTTTGTCTTTTTTTATTTAGTAAATTTCTTAATATTTGTAGCTAAAGTAATTTTAGAGAGCCAGCGCGTGACCAACCTGGTCAGTTTTCTGAATCCCAGTATTGGAATAACAAGAAAGAGGGCGCTGGAATAACACCATTTGCTGTCTTCAAAATGAATGTTAATACACCTAGGATGTTTAAACCTTAATTCTGTTTTGGTGTTAAGCAAGGTATCTAGATACCTTGCTAAATAAAAAATTGGAAAAAAAGGAAGAAGAGACTTCTTCCTTAAATAGCGCAAAAACTTTTTACATTATTTATAAAACCTTTTAATGGTGCCAGTAAGTGTGTTCCAGGATTTTCTAGACTACAATCAGGCTTACTATCGTCCACTGCACTATTCTGACTAAGCTTTGATATTTTTTTTGCAATAGCCTCCTTTAACTCATCACAAGGCTTCAACACTTCATATATAATGCCACCAGCAACAAGTCCTGTGAGTACAGCAGCAGCCACAGCTATCCCAGCCATAGCACCTACTGATAATGATACACCAATAAAATATGCAGAAGTAACTATTATCGCAGCTACAACAGATGCAATAACAAATATACCAACACCCGAGATTATTGCTAGCATAATTGCTTCTTTAGTAAGTTCTTTATCTAGAGTTTTGTTATCACGATTACCTAATAAAGGATCAGCACCTGCTTTTAATAGAGCTCTTACTATCTTTTTATGATGTCCCCGAGCAGCAACGTACAAAGGAGTGCGTCCACATGTATCTGGCAAATCAATAATTGTTAGGCCCCTTAGCTAATATAGCCTCTACTATCTCCATTTTGCCTTTCTCAGCAGCAAGATGTAAAGGAGTGCTTTCACTTTTATCTCGCAAATTAACATCTATACCTTCTACTGCTAATAGAGCGTTTACTATATTTTCGTTACCTTTTCTAATAGCCAAATGTAAAGGAGTGCTTTCACTTTTATCTCGCAAATTCAAACTATCCCCCTTATTTAATAGAGCTTTTACTATTTTTTCATTACCTTTTTCAATAGCCAAATGTAAAGGAGCTTTTCCATATTCATCTCGCAAATTCAAACTATCCCCCTTATTTAATAGAGCTTCTACTATTTTTTCGTTACCTTTTTCAATAGCCACATGTAAAGGGGTTTTGTCAAATAGATCTCGCGAACTAACATCTATACCTTTTACTGCTAATAGAGCTTTTACTATATTTTCGTCACCTTTTTCAATAGCCAAATGTAAAAGGGTTCTGTTACATTGATATTGGAAATTAACATTTATTCCGTCTACTGCTAATAGAACTTTTACTACATTTTCTTGATTATCTATAAATGCTGCATGTAATAATGTTAATTCTTCTTCTTTGCCATAATAATTATTATTACTAAATTTATAATTTATATTAAAATCTTTCTTCTCCCACTCTTGATAAGCAGGGAGGTCTCTTTTTTTTAGTTCCTCTTTTATTTTTTCAACTATGTTATTACCATTCAAATCATTTTCACGATTTACTATACTTAATATCTGTTTCAACAATTCTAAATACATATCAAACTCTCCTATATAATATACTTTAATTATTATATATCTAAGTAACAAAGTCAAGGATTTAATTAATTATCATAAATATTTAAACAAGAAACAGGGGCTTTTGTGCGAGCGTTATTAATCTTCAGTTTAATAGGATAAGATTCGTCAACGTTTCTGTAAGTATCTTCTATATAGAAGAGTTGCTACCAATAAAGCCTAAGCTGACCAAATACATTTCTGTAGATTCAGATCTACTTGACTTTGGTTTGAAGTATCTTACTGTTTTAAACATTTTTTTTAGCTCATTGCAGAAATCTTTATCAGACTCTCCTTGAAAAATTTTTACTACGAACTTGCCATCATGATTCAAAAAATGCTTTGCAAAATTGAGCGCTGCTTCGCATAAAAGCATAATTCTGATATGATCTAACGACTTTAAACCGCAAGATTCTGGTGCCATATCAGATAAAATTACATCAAATTTGTGATCCTTGAATTTTTCTCTTAAAATTTCAAGTTCGCTGATAATATCACACTGTATACACTCTACTCCACTAATTGCGTTTATTGGTTTTATGTCAACAGCAATCACACTCGCTCCTTTCTTAGATGCAACTTGTGACCACCCACCAGGAAAAGCGCCAAGATCAATAATTTTTTGCCCTTGTTGGAGTAGTTTAAATTTATCGTCTATTTCTATTAACTTATATGCCGAGCGCGATCTATAACCGTCCTTATTGGTTTTTTGAACATACTGATCATTCAAATGGCGATGTAGCCATCTTGTTGAAGATAACTTTCTACCTCTAGCTGTTTTTACTCTGGTCTTTATACTAATAACCTACTTATTATTGATTATATCTTTGAGCTCTTTTTCAACTACTTCTTTTACCAATGCATGTAGATACTTATTCAGCCACTCTGAAAGCTGAGGTTTTAAAAGAGATACAACTAATTCTTCAACAGTAAGATCCGCTCTTTTTTGTTGTTTATGCCGTAGTTCGCTTTGCATCTTTTCAAGCAATGTTTTAATTTCCTCCATATTTTCTTTTAAAACTAAATGCTCGTTACTTTGTTCTTGATAGCTCACTTTGTTATTACTCATTTGGATATTATCATACAAATTTTTCTCTTCTGAGTTGTAACTATTAAATTGGTTATTCATTTTCTCACTTTGACAATCATTCTCTTCTTCACTATTTTCTTTTTCTTCGATGTCTTCTGGGTACTCCTCTTCAAGGCATAGTACATCATCATCTTCATCGATTACTTCTGCTTTATCAACACTTGCATTTTTACCCGATATAGCTTTTTTTATATCTTCTAGGATATCTTTTACAGATTGATTATCGCTCATACCATTAAATTTAAAGGTTTATACTATTTATCATAAAAAGCAAGTTGTAAACACTAATTACATAATTGCTTTTTGCTCCAACCAGATCGGAGCGTGCTTTAAATAATGCATCTTCAGTGTCCAAAAGGTCAGATGTACTCTTTAAACTTAAGTTTACCTCTTGCTTAACTCCTTCCAATGCTAAAGCTGCTGCTTTTTCCGCTTCTTGACTTGCTTTAATAATAGCTTTTGCTGTCAGCACGTTATTCCAAGCATTTACAACTGCTTCTTCTATATTTTTTACCGTTTCATAATAATCGTAGGTAGATTTTTTTGCATCCATTTTAGCTTTACTGACACCAAAAGCATTCGCTCCTTTTTTAAAGATTGGAACATCAAGAGTAAAAACTATATGAACATTTTCTAATAGCTTGTCTAATTTTACACCATCTTTCCCAAAATTTTTGTTTGCTCTTAGATTTAAAGAAGGAAGCCACTTGGAGCTTTCAGCGATCACTTCCATTCCAGCAGCTCTTTTTTGATAAACTGCTGCTTTTAGAGATAAATTATTGGTTTTTGCTAATTGTAAACATTCATTTAGCTCTGGAACAGAAGGTAATTTATCATTAGCTTCAGAAAGTTCATCAGCATCTTCGCCAATCAAATGATAATAAGCAATATTTGCCAATTTTAATTTACCTTCAGCATCAACTCTTTCGGATATAGAAGACGAAAATTTTGCTTTTGCTAGCAAAACTTCAGCATTAGTAACTTCTCCAAGGGAAAAGCGTTTTTTCATAGCTGACAAATGTTCCAAAGAAACGCGTTCTCTATGTTCTCTGAGCTTTAATATTTCTGTCTTTTGTAAAACACTAACATATGCTTTCACAGCATTAAGTGCAAGCTCTTGTTTTGACTGCTGAAATTGCATTTTTGCTGCTTTGAGAAGATTACTTGATCGACTGAATGTAGCAAAGGTGCCACCACCATCTATTATTCTTTGACTTAATATTAGATCCTTTCCAGAGTTTTCCAGGCTAAAACTACTATCGAAATTATATTGTAAATTAATGTCAGGTAAAAATCCAGCTAACCCAGAAGATTTATAATATTTTTCTGCGCTTTTATATTGGTAAAATTGAGACTTTATTTTTGAGCTATTTTTGATAGCTTTGCTTATAGCCTCTTCCAAATCGATTGCATAGCAATCTATAGCACTAAAAGCGATTACAAATATAATAATCAATCGAAACATTTTGCTTTCTAGCATATTATTAAAGTTATTAGCATAAATTACTTTAATAATCAATAACTAATGTTGTTGACACTATCAAGCAATTTAGTATATCATAATCTACTGTTATGTATTGATATATGAAAACTTTTTTCTTAAAAGAGAAACAAGTCGATAAAAAATGGCTTGTTATAGATGCAGAAGGATTAGTAGTAGGAAGGCTTGCAGCGTTTGTAGCAGCGCTATTGCGTGGAAAGAATAAGCCTGAATACACACCTCATATGGATTGTGGAGATAATGTAATTATTGTTAATGCAGAAAAGGTACATTTTACCGGAAAGAAACTTAAAGATAAAATCTACTATAGGCATACAGGTTATTCTGGTGGTTTAAAGAAAACTACTCCAGATAATATTTTAAATGGCAAATTCCCTGAGCGTGTGGTAAAAATGGCAGTAAAAAGAATGCTTGATGATGGTCCTATGGCACGTAGACGGTTTGAAAATTTGTATGTTTATTCTGGTTCAGAACATAAGCATCAAGGACAGCAACCTGAAAAAATAGATTTTGCCTCTTTAAATCGTAAAAATAAGAAATAATGGAGCAAAAAGTGAAAATAAATAATAATGATCAGCCAAAAAAGGCAATGATTGACTCACTTGGTCGTTCATATGCCACAGGTCGAAGGAAAGAATCTGTAGCAAGAGTATGGATAAAGCCAGGAAGTGGAAAATTTAGTGTTAATAAAAAAGATGATTTAATTTCTTATTTTAAAAGAGAATCAGTGTGTCAAATGATTAAAGCGCCATTCATAGTAACTTCTATGTTAGATAGGTATGATGTGTTTGCAACTGTAAAAGGTGGAGGACTATCTGGCCAAGCAGGTGCCTTAGCTCATGGAATAAGCAGAGCTTTAAGTAGTATAAGTCAAGATCTACACTCTATATTACGTAAGGGTGGATTCCTAACTAGAGATTCACGTGTTGTTGAGCGTAAGAAATATGGTCAACATAAAGCTCGGAAAAAATGTCAGTTTTCTAAGAGATAATTGTTTCATAATGGTATTTTTTTGTAAATATTATACAAGTTCTTACAAGGGTTTATGACATTTTCTCTTTTTATGACGAATTTAGTTGACTATTGGCATTAGCATAATATGCTGTTTATGTAATTTTTCAATATTAAGGTAATTTATGAGTAAAGAAGATATAGTAAACCAACTGAGTCAAGAGTGCTCTAGTCAAGGTATAGATATAACAAAAGCTAGTTTGGGTAAGCTTCATGATATTTTTATGGAAATAATCAAGAACGATCTAAATCGTAAAGGTGAAATACGTTTGCATGGAATAGGGACATTCTCTACTGTTATAAGTAAGGAAAGACAATGCCGTAATCCTCAAAATGGTGAGATTATGACCGTTCCTGAAAAGAAAAGAGTAAGGTTTAAAGCAAGTCAAGCTCTTTCAAGTACTTTAAATACCAAAGAGAAAGTATAAGCTACTTAGATATTGTCATTTTCATCTTTTTAGTTACACTATGTAAGCCATGAAATATAGCCTCGCTGATTAAAGAATGGCCTATATTAAGAGCTGAGATGTGAGGTATCTCTTTTATTCTTTTAGCATGTTTATAATTTATGCCATGCCCTGCGTGGCATTCTATTCCTAGCTTATTAATGTATTCTGCAGAGTTAGTAATAAGTTTTAATTTTTCTTCTGATGGATTATCACAGTAATCCCCTGTGTGAATTTCTATTATGTCAGGCTTTCTTTCTAGCTTCTCAAGATATTTTAGTTGATTAATATTTGGATCGATAAACAGTGAGACTTTTATGTCAAAGCTATGCATTTCCTCTATTATACCAGAAAGTTTACTGTGCATATTCACGATATTCAGGCCACCTTCGGTTGTTAATTCTTCTCTTTTTTCTGGTACTATACAAATCGAATAGGGTTTTACTTCTTTTGCTATTTTGAGCATTTCTTCCGTAGCTGCGATTTCAAGATTTAACTCAGTGCTAATGTTTTGTTTTAGATTGAATACATCCTCATCTCTGATATGCCTTCTGTCTTCTCGTAAGTGTACGGTGATAAAATCTGCTCCAGCATCAATAGCTATTTTTGCTGCTTTTAATGGATCTGGATAAGAAGCTCCACGTGCGTTGCGAAGGGTTGCAACGTGATCAATATTAACGCCCAATTTCACAATTTACCTCAAAAATTATTTATAAATTATACATATTATTAGATCTTATGCATGTCATTGTTTAATGCCATAGCTGAAAGACGGAGCTAGCAGTTATACCAATTCTCATTGTTGGCAAGTCAAATAAGAAACATTCAAAATTGTTTGATTGTGGAAGTGGAAAGAGAAGTAATAAATTTGCATACACTTGCCCTTTTTTACAGTTAATCTAGTTTATAGAACTACTCGTGGTAATCCAAACAAGATTTTTTCTCATAATCAAGTTATAGTAAACGGGGAAAATTTTTCGCATCTAAAAAATTTTAGATTTAGGATTGAAATTAATAAGTGGAGTGATTATGTAATGCATGTATTAGTAAAAGGAGGTACAACATGAGTAATATAGTTCATTTAAATAAAAACAATAATCGTGATAATTTTAGTGTAAGAGGGTTACAAAGAGCCGTTGATGACATATTTGATAGCTTCTTTACAGGATGGAACCCAGAGCTTTCCAAAAGAGGCAGTAGTCTACTACCAGTTTGTGATTTTTATGAAACAAAGGAAAGCTATTGCCTATCATTAGAGTTACCAGGTATTCCTAAAGAAAGCATAGACATTAGTATATCTGGCGATAACTTAATAGTGAAGGGTGAAAAAACATTTGATAATGAATCAAAAGATAAGCAGTTTTACCATAAAGAAAGGTACTATGGTTCTTTCTATAGATCTATTCAACTTCCAACAAATGTAGAGCAAGATAAGGTATCTGCCAACTTTTTAGATGGGGTATTGCATGTAACCATACCTAAATCAGAGAAACACATCAAGAAAATTGATGTAAAGTAACCAGTAAGTAATAGCAGGCTTCTGACCTTGAGGCTTGCTATTTTAATATCTGTTCAGCAGAGTGGCAAAATAAGGTAAACGAGAAAAGACAACTAAATGAGTGTCATGAAAGTAGCTGATGCTGCCTCCCTTATGAAGGTGTCATCTTAGCACCCAGACACTGATTTTTTAATTGAAAATGTTGTCTTGTTTGTGATAAATTTTGCTCGATGCCAGTGTCGAGCACTGGCATGACATTATAGAAGCTGGAATTACAGTGTCAGCTACTTGAATAACAATATTTGCTGTGTAATTTACCTTAAAAAATGAAATTCCTACAGCTACGTGTAAGCTACTTTCATGATACTCATTTACTTGTCTTTTTTGCCACTTTACTGAACAGATATGTAAAATATTAACTTAGCAATACAAAAAATTATCTATAGATTAGACACACCATTAGATCTTATGCATAGTCATTTTTTAATTCCATAGCTGAGACGGAGCCTGCTCCCCTTATCATGAAACTGAAGTCTATATGGTACCACAGTATAATGATATAATAAAATATGAAAAAAATACCAATAAAAAAAGGCAAAAAAAGCCCGTATTAACTTTAACAATTTAAAATGATTTAATGTGAAAACCATAGGCGCCAATTGTTTTTTTAACTTAAAAATAAAAGTCAAGTATCAGGAATTCTAGACATAAACCCTCCTATATGAATAAAGAGCTAGCAAAAATAAACTTATATATTTTTTGCTGAAATTTGATTATTTGGTGAAAAAACCTGCAGGTGAAGATAGACTTTGGATCCTAAAAAACCTTCATTCTCCACTATAATGAAGCTACTAGAGTCTGTCAAGCAATTTTTTATTTAAACTGCTCGCAATCTTTTTATACACTCATCTTTACCAAGAATTACCATGATATCGATGATTCCAGGCGCATCCATTATTCCAGTTATTGGGGCGCGTAATGAGTGGTATATATCGCTCATTTTTATATTATGTAATTTTGAAAATTCCTTAATCTGAGAAGATAAAAAATTCTTATTCCAATCTTCACTACCTACACTCGAAAGAAATGATGCAAGTAACTTAATTACATCGAGGTTAGATTTGACAATTTGCTGAGCTTCTTCACTAAAATCAACTTGAATATAAAATTTTGCTAAGTCCAATAATTCGGTCAGATAGTTTGCTCTTTTTTTCAGCTCTGTCAGTCCCTGCAGTAAATAGCCCTTTTTTTTGTCAGTTAGAGTATTTTCTCTAAGCATTAGAGTCAGAATATCTTCATTGCTCATATTACTAATATAGTGGTTATTCAAATGCTCCAGTTTTTTGAAATCGAGCCGTGCAGGTGAACGACCGATGCTTTCTAAATTAAACCACTCTATTGCTTGCTCATCGCTAATAATCTCATCGTTGCCATGACTCCAGCCAAGTCTTAGCAAGTAATTACGCATTGCCTGTGGCAATATTCCCATCTTTTCATAATCGCAAACACTTGTAGCACCATGCCTTTTAGATAGCTTATTCCCGTCTTCTCCATGGATAAGAGGTACGTGCGCGAAGCGTGGGACATCAAAATCAAGAGCTTGGTATATCAGTAATTGTTTAAAGGTATTAGTAAGGTGATCAGAACCACGTATAATATCAGTTATTCCGGCATCATGATCATCAATTACCACAGCGAAAATGTATGTTGGAGTATTGTCAGAACGTAAGATTACTATGTCATCAAGCTGGTCGCTACTTATTGTAACTTGGCCGTATATTTTATCGTCAACAACAATATCTTCTGAGTCTGGCACTTTGAAGCGAACAACAGGCTCTGCATTTGATGTCGAATGAGTACACTTATGCTTATATATTTTTCCTTCTTCCCTTGCTTTTGCCTTCTTTTCTGCAATTTCATCTTCAGGGCAATAACAATGATACGCCCTACCCTTTTCAACTAAAAGATTTGCAACTTCAATATGTCGCTCTATTCTTTTTGACTGATATACTATTTCTCCATCATAGCTTATTCCAAGCCATTTTAACCCATCTATTACTGCATCAATTGCTTCTTGTGTTGAACGTTTTCTATCGGTATCCTCAATCCTTAGTAAAAACTGGCCACCATGACGCTGCGCATAGAGCCAATTAAATAAAGCTGTGCGAGCTCCTCCAATATGTAAAAATCCTGTTGGTGATGGAGCGAATCTAGTGACTATACCTGGCATATTTGTCTATTGTGATAACGTAACCGATGATAACTAAAATTTGTACTTGCAACAACGTGGAACTATAGTAAATTTGAAAGATCAATTTACATTTATTTTTAACAAACTGCATTGTATAATTTAATATTAGTGAATGCAGTGAGGTGTATATATGGATAATTTATTTGAAATTGCAAGAGGAGTTGTAACAAAAGAGGATGAAAATAAATTTATTGAAGCTTGCAAGAAAAGAGTTGCTTGTGTAGCTAAGCATAGAATTGATGAAAATGGAAACCCATTTCATATAGCAGCAAGTAAAGGGTTTCTATTATCTGCGTTACAGGGGATCATAAAGTATTTAGAAAAAGATACTGAGAGCAAAGTCAAGAAAGCAAAAGAAGCTAAAGATTGGGAAAAAGTAAAAAGATTAGAAAAGGAATTTAAGAATAACAAGAAATATATTAAGGAAGCACTCCTCGATAAAAGCTATATTAAGGATAATAAGGCAGTATCACCTCTTTACTTCTTGGATCCTTCAGAGCAGAAGGAAGTTAAGCAAATTGCAGATATAAAATGTGGCTTTATATGTAATAAGAAGTTTCATATATGCTTATATATAGTAGGAGCTATAGTGTGTGCTACCGCTATGTGTGTATCTTTGTATCTTCTATTTTCGGCTTCTCAATCTCTTGCATTGGCTTCAATAGCGACAATAGCTTCTGGAGGGTCTTCATATCTGTTATTTAAGGCATGTAACGAGGTATATGGCCTCTATAACGAAAGTACTATAGTGACAGATCCTAATGTTATGCAACTTTTAGAGGGTGGTTTAGCCCCAACATGAAGTACTTGCAAGGAATAATATAGAAATTTACTTTCTTAACTTAAGAAAGTATACTGATAAGATGATAAGAAAGAAGTATAGTAAAATTTTAATAGCAAATAGAGGAGAGATTGTTTGCAGGATAATCAAAACTGCGCGCAAGATGGGTATATCTTGTGTATGCGTATATTCAGATGCAGATGTAAATTCTGTGCATGTAAGGCAAGCAGATGAGTCGAAGTACATTGGTCCTTCACCTTCTTGCCTGAGTTATTTAAATATTGAAAAAATATGCGAGGTGGCAGTTGAAACAGGTGCTGAAGCGGTTCATCCTGGCTATGGGTTTTTAGCAGAAAATCCAGATTTTCCCCGTGCTCTGGAAAAACATAACATAGATTTCATTGGTCCAAGTGCAGAAACAATAGAAGTTACAGCCAATAAAATAACAGCAAAAGAAGAGGCAAGAAAAGCTGGAGTAAATGTAGTGCCAGGATATATGGGTAAGATCGAAGATGCTGCCCACGCAGCCATCGTTGCTGAAGAGATTGGTTTTCCCGTTATGCTCAAAGCTGCATCAGGTGGTGGTGGCAAAGGAATGCGAATTGTATATTCCAAAAAAGAAATTGAACTAGCATTTACATCAGCAACAAATGAAGCAGAGAAAAGTTTTAAAGATGGCAGTATTTTTATAGAGAAATATATAGAGCTGCCAAGACACATTGAAATACAAATCATAGCAGATAAATATGGCAATATAGTGTGTCTTGGAGAGAGGGAATGCTCGATACAAAGGAATAACCAGAAAATAATGGAAGAAACTCCAAGTCCATTTATTAGTGAAGAAGTAAGACAAAAAATGTATGCCCAATGTGTTTCTTTGGCAAAGCAAGTTGGTTATTTTTCAGCAGGTACTGTCGAGTTTGTTGTAGATAAAGACCAAAACTTCTATTTTCTTGAGGTAAATACGAGATTACAAGTTGAGCATCCAGTAACAGAATTTATAACTGGAATAGACATAGTAGAAGAAATGATTAGAACTTCCTGTGGAGAAAAATTGAGATTCAATCAGGATGATATTAAACTTACTGGTTCTGCAATAGAAAGCAGAATTTGCGCTGAAGATCCATCAAAGAAATTTTTCCCTTCCAGCGGAAGAATAAAATATTACGATAAACCGGATGAAAATAATTATGTAAGAATAGATGATGGAGTAGCTAGCGGTTCAGAAATCAGCATGTTCTACGATTCGATGATTGCAAAAGTTATAACATATGGAAAAGATAGAATAGAAGCAATCAGCAGAATGCAAAAAGCTTTGTCTGAGTGCTATATAGGGGAAGTAATAAACAACATAGAATTTCTAGAATCCATCTTCCATAATCCAAATTTTATTGCAGCAAAACTCCACACAAGATTCATTCCAGACCATTATCCCAGTGGGTTTCAAGGCGATTTTATCACAGAGGAATATATTAAAATATTTATCTTTACTGCACTGTATATTCACTTAGAAAATGAGGGAAAGTATTACAGTAAGTCAATAGATGAAGCATTCATAGTGAAAATAGACGATAATGAGTACTCCGTAAATGCAAAATATCAAGATAACACATTAACAACAGTATATAACCACAATAAATACTCCGTGGTAGGTAGGTGGAAATCAAGTTATAGATTGCTACATATCATAATTAATGGCGATACCAACATAGCACTTAAAATAGAAAGGCAAGGCAGCAAATACTTTATAAGACACGCAGGTATGAAAGCTAAATGTTGTGTATTGAAACCTCATGTAGCTAAACTAAGCAAATTAATGCTAAACAACAAAACAGAAGGGATTTCAGTAGACACTGTGAAATCTCCAATATCTGGTTTATTGGTTAAATTACATGTAAATGCTGGAGATCATGTAGAAATAGGACAACCCCTGTTTGTTATAGAGGCAATGAAAATGGAAAACATTATATGTGCCGAATCAGAAATGGTGATAAAAAATATCCCTGTTAAAGAGGGGAAAAATGTACAGGCTGGTGATTTGGTATTAGATCTGGCTTCTTAAATAACATAAGCAGTATAAACTTGACCCAAATAAGATAAATGAAAACATTTGATGAGCTATGGCAATGGCCATTGGTATATGCAGCAACAAAGTTACTACTCCTAAAACTATCTGAATGATGACGGAAAGTAGCATAATATATGCTGGTTTTACACTAGCATTTTTTATTGTGAGTATTGCTGTCAGAACTAATATCAGCAATGCCAATGCCCGGTGTATGAATTGCACTGTTACTCTATTTTCAAAGATATTTAGCCAAGCAGGCTGTAAGTAAAATAAATCTTCTGGAACAATTTGTCCATCCATCAGTGGAAAGGTATTGTAAATTAAACCAGCATTTAGCCCTGCAACAAATGCACCGAAGATTATTTGTACTGTCACTAGGATTAAAATTATCCATATGTAACATGTACTAACCTTAAGTTTAGTTTGCCTTGGTTTGATTTGGTAATCAAAAAATTGATATGACAATAATGCAAAGATAACCAACGCAAGCAGTAAGTGAAGTGCAAGCTTATAGTGACTAACATGAGGATTAGATACCAAACCGCTTTTTACCATATACCAACCAGCAAAAGCTTGTAAAATTCCAAATAATAGTGCTGTAGATAACCTTATTACTGCATTTTTAGGTATTCTTTTTTTTAGTGTAAAGTATATAAATGGTAAGATAAAAACTAAACCTGTCAGCCTTGCAATCAACCTATGCACATACTCTATTAAGTATATGGTGCGGAACTCTTCCATACTCATACCATAATTAAATGCTTTATATTCAGGTGTAGCTTCATATTTTGATTTTTCTTTTAGCCAGTCTTGTTCACTCAGCGGTGGCAATGTTCCGGTAATTGGTTTCCATTCCGTGATTGACAATCCTGCTTTTGAAAGTCTGGTAAATCCACCAATTCCCACCATGCAAATCACCATGAGAGAGCAGAGAAAAAGCCAAATAGCTACAGGTTTTGCTTCCATAATCCATGCTGAGTTTTATTCCATTGCTGAGGGTGAATAACAAATTCCCACAAAGCGAGAAAAGCTGCAACGCTATGTAGTAGACTATAGACGGGAAAAAATATTGATACTATATAAAAATAAAAAGGCATTTTTTGTTGTCTGATAGCTATTATCAAAAAAATCAAGTTAATACCGTATACTATTATAAAATAATATAAGAATAATTCATTCAAAATTTGAGTCAGCACCAATGAAAGTAACAAAAAAGGAGTCGTGAAAAATATAAAAGCTGAGGAACCAACAAAAAGGTTTAATAGCAAAACTCCCTTAAGCCCAGTGTGCTTAAAAAGTAATTTTATATTTTTTAAATGAACGATATAAGTTTGCATATAACCTTTAATCCAGCGTGCTCTTTGTTTGATCCAAGCAAACACAGTAGTTGGTGATTCTTCCAATGTTTCTGAATCAATAATCCTGGTTTTATATCCCATTTGCGCAAGTCTCAAACCAAGGTCAGCGTCTTCAGTGACATTGTAAGCATCCCAAAAAAGCACTTTCTTTAAAATTTCCACTGAAAAATGGTTACTGCTACCACCCAAAGGTATTGGCATGTTCATTTTTTGAAATCCAGGCAAAAAATATTGAAACCAGTTCATATACTCGAGAGAAAAGAATTTTGTAAGAAAATTGCAACCAAAGTTATAGTAATTTAATTTCGCCTGTACACAAGCCAACTTTTCGTCGCCCTTATTAAATTCAATTAGTGCTTTTTTTAACTGCAACGGATCTGGCTTGTCATCTGCATCATATATTACCACATACTTTCCTCTAGCAAAGCTCATAGCATAATTGCATGACTTAGCTTTTGTTCTAGGCAGAGAATGAGGCACTTTTATTACTTCAAAATACTGTGGTAAAGTGCATTTTTCTATAGCTGCCAACATTTCTTGATCATCGCTCTCTATCACAAGCTTTACATCTAATTTTGATTTTGGATAATCCAAACTTTCAATGCTCTTAATCAATTGCTTTATAACCGCATTCTCTTTAAAAGCAGGCAATAAAATAGTATATATAGGTTCATTCATCTTATCATAATCTGCTTTTTGGTTAGAAATTTTACGCAAGCCAAAAATTTTAGTTACAAATTTGAATAAAGAACTAGAACATCCGATTATAAATATCAACACCAAAGCAAAATATGCATATTTTTTTGTCAGTGTTAAAGTCGAAATCATAACAAAGAAAGAGGAAAAAAAGATTGAACTGAGCCTAATGCTTTTAGCTGAAAAATTAGGATTCTTATAATATAAGTAGTTACTTGCGAATTCTGAAATACCAAAGTGTGAGTTAAGAAGATTTAAAATCTGTTTGCTCTCTACTTTTATCAATACATATTCAATACCGTAATGAGATTCGACCCAAAGGTTGATATCTTGGCTTATGTCTTCAACCATAAAAAAAGTAGTATCACTTAATTTTTGCCAAGGAATTATATTAAACCTATAGTAGAAAAGTTTCTCTTGTTCTTTGCATAAACTAGAATCAAATTTAATTTTTTCTACATTATCAGTTTGAAGTACAGGCATTAAACTTAATGCAACTTTTTGCTCAAGTCACGTGAAAACGAAGATATAACCTCACTACTACGCTTATCATCTTTACGTTCATGCATTATTTTTTTTACAGCATCAGCAGCTATACTCGCTGTGTTAGCTTGTAAATCCCCAAGAGCTTTTTCAACTTGGTCAGTAACTTTCTTCAAATTAGAATGGGCATTTTCATCTAACGTTTGATCGAGTTGCTGTCTATTATGCTTAATAATACTATTAGCCTTATCAAGTGCTTCATTCATCATTTTGTTAACTTCTGCATCTAATTTTTTGTATTTTTCAGAAGATTTTTTGTAATACTCCAACATATCTTTTCTGAATTTTTCAGTTTCTTCACTTGAAAACTTGCTTTTGTTACGTTTATTGTTAAGCGCGTTTTTTATTACCTTCCTTAGCAATTTATATGAGAGGATAAAACCTACTAAAAAAGCAAGGCTTATAACTAGTAATGTAGACATAAAAACCCTAAAATTCTTTTGACACCAAGTCAGCAACAAATTCCTCTTCAATCTCAGAATTAGTTAACTTAGTATAGTAAATCAAAGCAATACTAGTAGCCATTTGTTTTAATTCACTAATATACTTAGATTTAAATTGTACTACCTTTTCTTCAACAAGTTTAATCATCTTCTTGTCTTCCTCTTCCAATATATCCTTAACATTCGCTCTCATTTCTTCTACTTGAGCAAATGCATCATCTATGATTTTTTTTGCCCGTACTCTAGCTTGATTTAAAGCTGCATTATACTTGGCAATTTGCTCTTCTGTAAGTCTTAAAAGGTGAATAGAACTATTAAATGAATCTAACACTTCTTTACTTCTAGTGCTTATTATTTCATCTAACTTCGGTAAAAACAAACAACTCACTACAAAAAAAAGTGAAGAGAAAAAAATTAAAAACCAAAAAATTTGAGAAGAGAAAGTTGAAACATCAAGCTGTGGCATCTATTAAGCAGCAAATATTAATAACATTGCAAGTACAAACGCAAGCAACCCCATGATTTCAACCATGGCAGCACCAATATAAACGTAACTTTTCATTTTACCTTCTGATTCAGGATTTCTCGCAATCCCATTTAACATAGCAGAGAAGATATTAGCTATACCTAAACCAGCACCGAGCATTCCAAATACAGCCAAACCAATTGCTATAAATTTTAAAGCCACTAAATCCATATATTACCTTTAACTATTTCTTTATAATATAATTGTAAAATATTCTGCAAGGAAGTCAATTACTTTACTGCATCTGACAAATATACACATGTTAATATAGTAAATATATAAGCTTGCAAAACTGCAACAAATACTTCAAATCCTATTAGTGCAATTATAAACAAAAAAGGTGCAGGTGTAAAAAATATGTTCATATTTATGACGAATCCTGCTATCACTTTGATGATTGTATGACCCGCAATCATATTTGCTGCAAGCCTTATTGATAAACTAATCGGTCTTACTAAATAAGCAAATAATTTAATAATGATGATTATAGGTGCAAGCCACGAAGGAGTTCCTTTTGGTAGCAATATGCGTAAAAATTCTACTCCTCTTTCTTTAAACCCAACAATCGTTATATAAGTAAAAACCACCATTGATAAAGCGAAGGTAACTATCACATGACTTGTAACTGTGAAACTATAGGGAAGAACACCAACTAAATTACACGATAAAATGAAAATAAATACTGTAAATATCAAAGGAATGTGCTCCAAACCTTTGCTTCCAGTGTTACTTTCTATTATTGAAACAACAAAATCATATACATATTCAACTGCAGCTTGCAAATATCCTGGTATTACTGCACCTTTTCTTATTCCAAGGAGCAAAAACAGTACCATTAATATCACCGAGATCATCATAAAAAGAGATGAGTTGGTAAAGTTTATGTCATACCCAAATAATTTTGGTAGTTCTATTATTGTATATACTTTAAATTGTTCTAGCGGATTTAACGCCATTTTGACCCTGTATACTTAAACTGCAGCAGTAAATAAAGTATAAATTTTATAGAATAAAGTCAAGAATTAATATAAGGAGCTCTGTATTATTATAGCATTAACATATTAACAAAATATACAATTAAAATGCAAATTATAGTCAGCTACCAATCTTATTCTAAATTCTTGACTTAACATCTTATTTTAACTATAATTTAATTTTAATATGAGGCAATTATGAACGAAATAGATTTTACTAATCCACCTTTAAATTTAGAACAGGAATGTGGTAACGGGTACATCAAGTTTACAGATTATTCTTCTAACTCAGACACTGGTCTTTTCCACATGGCAGGTGAAATGCTAAATGAAAGCCATGATGTTATAGGAAATTTCACTGGTGATGCTTACATTTATAATTTCCATATAGATGATCACAATATGAACATTCAACTCTGCATGAAAATGGACTGCAAAGGTGATATAAAGAAAATTCTTTCTTTGTAGAAAGAGTAGGCTTCTCTGTTGTTTCTTGCAATATAGAAGCCACTTATTACAACAAACTTTAAAAACATCACATTTTACATTACAATGAATTTTTGTTTCTTGTTAGATAAATGAAGTTCACATTATCTTGGTTATTAGAGTACTTAGAAACCAATGCTAGTTTAGAGGAAATTACTGATAAATTAACTCACATAGGGTTGGAAGTAGAGAATGTGATCGACAATTCCAGATTGGCCGGGTTTGTTGTTGCAGAAGTATTAGAAGTCGCACCTCATCCAAATGCTGATAAATTAAAATTATGTAGAGTAAATGATGGAAGTAAAGTTCTGCAGATAGTTTGCGGAGCAAAAAATGTTAAAGAAGGCATGAAGACTGTACTTGCATCTCTTGGTAGCACATTGCCAGAAAGCAACTTTACAATTAAGCCTACAAAAATAAGAGGAGTGCTAAGTGAAGGGATGCTCTGCTCTGCCTCTGAGCTTTCGCTGACTCAAGATGAAAGTGAAGGAATAATCGAGCTTTCTGATGATTATAAAACAGGAGATAAATTTTTCAATTGCGATCCTGTAATTGACATAAACATCACTCCAAACCGTGGAGATTGCTTAGGTGTTTATGGAATAGCACGTGATCTAGCAGCAACTGGAATTGGAACGTTAAAGACTTTAATCATTCCACAACTTACCGCTTCTATGAACTCACTAATAAACGTCAAAGTCATCGATGGGGAGAGTTTTATTAGTGGAGTATATATCACTAATGTAAAAAATAAAGAGAGTCCAAAATGGCTAAAAGATAGTCTGGAATCGATAGGAATGCGCTCCATTTCTGCAATAGTTGATATTACTAATTACATCATGATATCCTTTAATCGCCCAATGCATACATATAATGCAAAAAAAATAGAAGGAGAGCTCACAGTACGTAAAGCAAACGATGGAGAAAAATTTATTGGTTTAAATGATAAAGAATACTCATTGAACAAAGACATAAGCGTTATTTCTGATGATAAAAACGTTCAGGCAATTGCTGGAATTATGGGAAGTAAGTACAGTGAATGCACTCTTGAAACTACTGATATCTTTTTAGAGTCTGCTTGGTTTGACCCCATCTCCATCACTAAATCTTCAAGGCAGCTAGGCATCTCCACAGACTCAAGTTACAGATTTGCACGTTCAATTGACCCTGAATTTACCCTTGATGGACTCAATCTTGCAGCCAAAATGATTTTGGATTTATGTGGCGGAGAAGTGTCAAGCATAGTGTCTGCTGGCAATTTGAATAAGGCTTATACCAAGATAAATTTTGATTATCAGAATGCAAACAAACTTGGAAGTGTATCTGCATCACCTAATGAGGTATTCGATATTTTAACAAAGCTAGGGTTTAGTATCGATAAAAAAACCGAAGGTAATTGGAATATACAAGTACCAAGCTGGAGACCGGACGTAACCATACCTGCTGACTTAGTTGAAGAGGTAGTAAGAATATACGGCTATGATAAAATAAAGGAAGAGCAACTAGCAGAAGACGTTACAGTAGAAGAAGAGACACAAGATGATTTGCGCATTTTAATGACAAGCAGAGGGTTTCATGAAGTGATAACTTGGTCTTTTATGAGTGAATCAACAGCTAAGAAGTTTGGTTACTTGAATAAATTATTTATTATCGACAACCCATTTAATAATGACTTTAATATAATGAGACCAAGCATCATACCAAATTTGTTAAAAGTTACTGCAGATAATACTGCCCATGGTACACCTGATTTTGCAATTTTTGAAATTGGGCCAATTTATAATAACGAAGCGCAATCTAAGTACGTTTTAAGTGGAATTAGATCAGGAAATAATTCGCCGAAAAACCACTATAACACTGATAGAAAAATAGATATTTTTGACGCAAAGGCTGACCTCATAACAGCTTTGGAACTTTTTAATGTCAATTGTGATAATTTAGCAATAGAGAGAGCAGAAAAAGAATATTATCACCCAGGAAAATCAGGCTCCTTATCTTTTAGAAGTAAAATAGTTGGTTATTTTGGAGAATTGCATCCGAGTATATTGGATTTTTTTAACATCAAACAAAAAATTGTAGGCTTTGAGTTGATATTAGAAAATATCGAAAATTTACCTATAAGTAGAAAAAAATTTATCGATTATAAATATCAAAGTGTAAAACGCGACTTTGCATTTATTGTAAATAAAGATGTAGCAGCAGGCAGTATAATCAATATGGTGAAAAAAAGCTCAGAGCTCATCACAGAAGTTTTGATATTTGATGTATATCATGGAAACAATATAGAATCGAATAAGATGTCTATAGCATTTTCAGTTACTTTCTGCTCTCCAACTCACACTTTAACTGAAGAGGAAATCCAAAAAGAATCAAATATGATAGTAAACTTAGTGTGTGAAAATACTGAAGGAACTTTGAGAGCTCATTATTAAGCCGTAATCGCCGTTTCCTGATTTTGCTGTGTCACGTTTACTTCATCCAATTTATTCCCTATCTTGAATTCAATATCCTTGAAAAACCTATCCCACATTCCATGCAAATGCTCTTCTACTTTAGGCCAGACATCATTTTTAAATGTCGTTCCATCATCAGAAAATAAATTACCTAAAAAAACTCCAATTTCTTCATAACTTGATTGAAAATGTTGAAGAAATGTCTCTACTTCCTTATTAGTATCATGTGCCACACTCAATGCTTTCCCTTCTGTGCTATTATCTTTGTTTACAGTAGCTGACCATCCAATCACATTATAATTAAAACCAACTTTGAGAGAGTTCCAAATCCTCCACACACCACTCTCATTATCTTTTGGTACATTATTTATTATAAGATTTGCTAATCTATCTACTAGAGGAGACAATAAATCTTGACAAAAGTGTTTGATATTATCTTTCATTTTAATTACAGGACTTTTTATGCACTTTTCTGCCAAATAGTACCCAAGCTCTGCTTTCTCTAGCAACTTCTTAATTGCTTCTTCATCAAAAATTTCATGCTCGAACGCCTCCAGTAAATCATCCTCTATTATTGCAAATTTTATTTTTTCACGAGATTCTAGCTCTTCTCTATAATTATTTTTTGTTTTTTCATTTATCAATAATCCTTCTTTTTCTAATTTTAACTGTTCTAATGCTTTTAGAATTTCTTTGTTATTTTCTAAGTGCTTCTGTATTAGCTTTGCATTTGGATGCTTTTCTCCTTTTCTCTTTCGCTCATCTTCTAAGTACTTATTTAAATCCTCACTTTCTTCTATTACTTCTATTACTTCTCTTAACGATATAGGTTGATCTAAGCATTCTGCAATTTTCACTCGGTGCACATTAATCCTCTGTACTAAATCCGGCTCCTTTTCCTCTAACAGCTTACATGAATTCTCTATACCCTTTGCTTGACTTTTAAACAAATCTTGCGTTTTACGTTTCGTTATTTCTAAATACATCTTTGCTATAAAATCATTCACTTTACCTGAAGCTTCTTCTAAACTTTCCCCATTCAAAGGACCTTTTATCTCCTCTTCTAAATCTCGAAACTGGTCTATTAAGCTTAGTATTCCTAACAGGCTTAACTCACCCTTTGCTTTTCTCATTACTGATTTTACTAGCCTTCGCTCAACTTCTTGATCACCATACTCGAACTTAAAAAGACCTTCTAATTTCCTTTTTAAATCATTGTCTGTTAAGTTATTTTTTCCTTCATCATATATTGCTTTCAATTTTTCATGTATCCTAATATATCTTTCCTGTCCTTCTTTTTTTAAACACTTAATCTCTCTTTTAGTGTTATCTAGAGCTTTCTTCGTTTCTTGAGGATATATATCCTTATAAACATCAATGATTGTACTCTTAGCTATTTTCCCTTCTTCTTTAAGTCGTTCCCACTCTGCTTTAAATACAGGAAGTGCATCATCACTTATATCTCTTGTTATCCCACCTACTTTTCCCAATGCTTCTAATCGATCATCTTCATCAGCTAAATCAAGTGCCTCTTTATTTTTCAGTTTTTTTATATCTCCTATTATCATCTCTTTCTCATTTGGTAATTCCTTACCTTGACTTTCTAATTTCTGTTTCACTAAAGTATTTTTTAGCTCATCCTCCAGTGAAAAATCTTCTCCCCGTCTATTTTGCTGAAACTTAATTGCTTGTATGAAGGCAACTTGATAAGCATTTTCTATCAAATGAGTTGTCAATTGATGGCCTATACTATCTACAACTTTCAGCCTGAATTCGTTCAACAATTCCTTCAGTTTATCATGTGTAATATCTTTCTTTTCTAGCTTCATCAGCTCTTCCATAGTTCTTGCGCATTCTTGAATCGAAGTTGCAAGCACACTCTTGATTTTATTACGCAAGGGCTTAAGACCATTTTTTAAATTGATGTTAGTTGACAATTTCAGTACGATATTGCGCTCTGAATCCCGCGTTACACTAAACCACTGATTATTTTCATTATCGCATAAATCTCTAAGTAATTGTTTAAATTGCGGTGGAAACTTTATTTCCATATCATATGCAATGCTTGACTCAGAAACCTCCATTTCATGAAAAGATACCTCTATATTTTGGTGCTTATTAGAATACTGCCCCATAGTTATTTTAAGAGCAGTAACTAAAGAGTGAGATAAATCTCTATTTAAAAGATAAAAAGTAGCCAAAGCAACTGTTGCAGGAACGATTAAGGCTACAAGCACAGTCACATTAACAAAAATTGCCATTGCAGCAAGAGCGCCATATGCCAATCTTTTTGGCACACCTGTTTCACTCTTTTTTGTCTTATCTTCCACTACACCTTCTTGTGTCTTGCTATTTGCTTTAAATCTACTGTATATGACTAACCCCAGTGCAGTAAAAGCAATATAAGGGAGCATTAAAACTGACAGAGCTAAATTTAATATTTTCTTCTCTGGGCAAGCTCTGTTTATCTCTTTCAATATTTCGCTTGACATATTATACCAGGAGGTAAAAAAGTCAGAATTATAATCTTTATAATGAAATATACTGAGCGGAACATTAAAAGCAGCTATTTGTTTAATTAACCAATCCTGCTTACTTACAGCATCAAAAAACTCTTCTTCCTCTTCTGAATTAGCAAGACCTAAATCATTCCCTTCTTCTACATTAGAAACATCTTCCATAGCATCAAAAAACTCTTCTTCCTCTTCCAAAGCAACATTGGAAATAGATTCTACTTTACCTAAACCATCACTATTGTTATTTAAATCAATAACTTCTCTATGACCATCTGCAACAACTTGATTCATATCACCACCCTACTTAAAGCAATTTAAGTATAGCATAAACATTACTAACTTTGCAACTTTATTAACTTAATACCAACTGTCAAACCTTGGTATTCCTTAGAATAGAAATCGGCCTCGATCTCTTTATTAGTGTCCAAAGATAAGGCAAGGGTCTGATCTTTTATATATTCAACCCATGTATTTATTGCTTCCTTAATTTTCTCATCTTCTGCTTTGATTATTACTCTGATTCTATCTGATATATAAAAATCAGCCTGTTTTCTAGTTTCTTGAATAAGCCTCACAATATCTCTTGCCAGCCCTTCTAGAATTAGTTCATTATTTAATTCAGTATTTAGAATAACAACTCCTTTGTTATTATCAAACACAGCAGAATATTCACTGTTTGCTTTTAATAATAGTTCATATTCACCTTTTTCCATAGTATAGCTCTCTGTTTCATCTCCCAAAAATATCTGTTCGTTTTCAACTTGCTTCCACTTTCCTTCCTTAACGTATTGAACTAGTTTCTTGATTTTGTCTGGAACTTTTCTTCCAAGCACAGGAAAATTTAATTTTAACTCTAGTGATGCAACCTCTTTCAATTCACTTACTATTTCTAGTTCTTTTACATTCACCTCATCTCTTACCATCTCTTGATATTCATCTTCAAGAAAATTGCAGGAAGACTTATGATAAATAGTCATGCTACCAAGTGGCTGCCTTATACGTATGTTAAACATGTTTCTAATAGAGAGTGCAGCATTACATATTTCCCTTACCAAATCCATCTTGGCAATGAGTTCACTATTATATCTATCTAATTGTGGAAAATCAGCCAAATGAACAGATGTTTCTTTATACTTCAGCCCCTGCCATATAGTCTCTGTTATAAGTGGCAACAAAGGAGCTGCAGCCCGTAGTATGTAATAAAAAACTGTGTACAGAACATTATAAGCGTCGGTTTTATCTTGATCTAAGTCACTTTTCCAAAAACGCTCGCGACTGCGACGAATATACCAATTATTTAGCACTTCAAAAAAATCTGTCAAGATTTTGCAAGCTTCCTGAGAGTTATAGTTGTTCATAGAAGCTCGCATACCTTCCACAGCTTCAAAACATTTTGAAATCATGTAGCAATCAATAGTATTCTGATAATCCCTACAAATCTCAGCTTTAATTCCATCTGCATTTGCATACATAGTAAAAAAGTGATAACTGTTCCAAATAGGTTTTATTACGTTTTTCAGAACATCACACACTAAATTTCCTTCTTTGTCGAGTAGTAAATTACCACCGCAGACAATGGAACCAGACAGCATAAGAAAACGCAGCGCATCAGAACCATATTTGTCAAACACTTCCATTGGGTCCGCATAATTATTCAGACGTTTGGATAATTTCTGCCCTTTCACATCAAGAACCACACCGTGGCATATGCAGTTCTTAAATGGCTCACTGTCAAATAAAGCAGTGGAAAGCACAAAAAGCGTATAGAACCATCCTCTTGTTTGTGCTATATATTCAGTGATAAAATCCGCAGGGAAATTTTTCTCGAACCATTCTTTATTTTCAAACGGATAGTGAACTTGCGCGAACGGCATCGAGCCAGACTCAAACCAACAATCAAACACATCAGGCACACGACGCATAACTGATTTTCCTGTTGGATCATCAGGATTTGGTCTCGTCAAAGTATCGATAAACGGTCTGTGCAAGTCATCTATCTTAACATTAAAGTCTCGCTCTAGTTCTGCTATTGAGCCATACACATCCACTCTTGGATATTTTGCATCGTCTGATTTCCACACAGGAATTGGAGTACCCCAGAATCGATTGCGTGAAATAGACCAGTCGTGCGCTCCTTCAAGCCATTTTCCAAATTGACCATCTCTTATATGATTTGGCATCCAATTAACTCTCTTATTTAGCTCTGTCATTCTTCCCTTAAACTTTGTCACAGCAACATACCAAGAAGGCATAGTGCGGTAGATTAAAGGAGTGTCAGTTCTCCAGCAGTGTGGATAATTGTGAATATATTGCTCAGTTTTAAACCAGCTCCCCTGCCTTTTTAATTTCTTGATTACTGTATCATTGGCATCAAAAACATGAACTCCTGCCAAATCTGAAACTTCAGTAGTAAATTTTCCAGCGTTATCAACTGGACAAACAGCTCGAATATCATGGCTTTGGCAAAGGTAAAAATCTTCTTCACCAAATCCAGGAGCAGTGTGCACAACACCAGTACCATCTTCTCCTGTAACATAATCAGCAATGAAAACACGGAACGCATTCTTTGTATCTTTAAAGTAATCAAACAGTGGTTTATAGGAAAGACCTGCAAGATCACTCGCTTTAAGTTTTGTATTACAGTTTTCATATTGAATATTGCTTTGTTCACAGTGGCTGACAAATTTCTCTAAATAACTTTCAGCAAAGATGCAGACTTCACTATTTACTAACACCATACAATACTCAATATCCTCCCCTACTGCCAGTGCAAGATTGCTCGGCAACGTCCAAGGCGTTGTAGTCCAAGCAAGTAATCTACATTTTTGTTTAAATTGCTTTGGATTTTCTAAAAGTTCAAAAGCAACAGTTACAGCTTTGCTAATTTTTTCTCTATATGCATTATCAAGCCTTGTTTCAAAATTAGAGAGTGGAGTTTCGCACGCCCAGCTATAGGGAACAACGCGTATTGATTCATACACCAGACCTTTATCATAAAGCTGCTTAAATGCCCACATGACCGACTCCATGAATGACTTATCCATAGTCTTATAGTCATTGTGAAAATCTACCCATCTTGCTTGTCTATTTACATACTTCTCCCATTCTGATGAAAATTTCATCACAGAAGTACGGCAATGATTATTGAATTTTTCAATGCCAAATTTCTCTATCTCAGTTCTACCAGATATTCTAAGTTCCTTTTCCGCGCCCATCTCAGCCGGTAGCCCATGGCAATCCCAACCAAATCTGCGTTCAACCCTTTTTTGCAGCATAGTTTGATATCTTGCAAATGCATCTTTTATAAAACCAGTAAGCAAGTGTCCGTAATGCGGAAGTCCATTTGCAAACGGAGGCCCATCATAAAATACAAAACAATGATCCTTGGAACGTTTCTCGACTGACTGCTCAAAAATTTTATTTTCCTGCCAAAATTTTATGATTTCCTTTTCTAGCAATGAAAAATCAGGACTGCTGCTTGTATCAGGATAATACTTCATATTCATTTTAACTGGATAAAATCAAAGAATATAGAGCTTTCTGGAAAATTACAAATCCAAAAACTCTGTTTCTATAAACATTGATAGGTGTTGACATTATTATACAGCATATTAATAAATCAGACTTATTTACTTAAGTTAAAGATGAATAAAGACAATAACAGTTGGCCTTATCAGAAATTTCACGATGCTAACAAAAATAATAGTAAAAGCAGCGTTATTTGGAGATCGCTTTCTTATGAATATAATAATTCTGGAAAGGTTGAAAAAGTACACTATCAGTGGGAAAAGAAAAAAAATCCCGCAAATCTATTATATCAAGTCTCATATGATTGCGTAACAGAGAGTTGTAGTCCCTTAAGGATTAAATCTAGATAGCTTGTAAACTTATAAAAACACACAAAGTGCTTCTACATGAGACCATGGGAGCACTTTTCTCTAATTAGGCAGCGCATCCCAACAAACTATTTTGCCGAGCTTCCAATATCCTTACATTTACTATTTTATCTTTGTATTTATCGTCAGGATCATCAACGCATACTGATTGCATGTATGGGCTTTTACCAATAATTTGATTTTGGTGTTTACCTTTTTTATCACTGAATAGAACAGGAATAGTTTTTCCTATCATACTCTGATTAAATTCAAGTTGTTGCTTGCTAATTAATTCCTGTAAACGAAGAAGACGCTCTGTTTTAAACTCTTCTGGTACTTGATCTTTTCTTTCCGCCCCTGGCGTTCCTGGCCTTGGGCTATATTTAAAACTATAAGCCTGAGCGTACTTTACTTTTTCTACTAACTTCATAGTTTCCTCAAAATCTTTTTCAGTTTCTCCAGGAAAACCAACAATAAAATCAGAAGAAAATTCGATTTCAGGTTTCAATTTGCGCAATCTGTCTATTATTCCCAAATATTCCTCTGCCGTGTGTTTTCTATTCATTGCATGCAATATTTTATTCGAACCTGACTGCACAGGCAGGTGAACAAACGGCATGAGTTTTGATTCCTCCGCATGTACCAAGTAGAGAGATTCGTGCATATCTCTTGGATGAGAAGTTGTGTAGCGGATTCTTTCTAGCTTTTCAATTTTAGCAATGTGACTAATTAATTTTCCTAAATCCCACACCTCTCCTTCGCACTCTCCATGATAAGCATTAACATTTTGACCGAGCAAATTGATTTCCCTTGCCCCATTTGCAACTAACTTCAATGTTTCACGGAATATTTCATTTACTGGTCGTGAATACTCAGCCCCGCGTGTATATGGTACCACACAAAACGTACAAAATTTATCACAACCTTCTTGTATGGCAAGAAACGCAGAAGACCCCTGGCTATTGCCATAGCATTCATCTGGCAATTTATCAAACTTCGCAACTTCTGGAAAATCAGTATTTATTACATGACCTTTACTTCTGCTTGCTTTGACTATTAACTCCGGTAAAGCAGAAATACTCTGCGGACCAACAACAATATCAACAAAAGGAGCCCTTCTGAACACTTCTTCTCCCTCTGCTTGCGCTACACATCCAGCCACCACTATGGTCATTTCCTTATTTTTTTGTGATGAATGGATTCTTCCAAGCTCTGAGTAAAGCTTTTCTGCTGCCTTTTCTCTAATATGACAAGTATTTAATATCACCAAATCAGCTTGTTCTGCATCACTAACAACGTTGAACCCTAAAGGCTTAACTATATTCTCCATTAAAATGGAGTCATAAACGTTCATCTGACAGCCGTAAGTTTTAATATATAGGCCTTTCATATTTAAAATTCTTCACACAAATTCTAGCAAATTATACGAAAAACTGAATTCTAGTACAACAGCCAATAAAGATTGCTTGACAAACCTTCTCGCTTTCCTTACTCTAACAGTATAGGTATTTTAAGAGCTCAAAAATCTATCTTCGCCTGCAGACTTTTCAGTCAATTTTTCAAAAAAAAACGTAGTGTATCTTCTTCAGTACGTGTTCAAATTCTGTTGTATATGCGCTGCATTTTCTTTCTAATCTTTCAGGAGGATTTTATGTCCAGAATTCCAGATACTTAACCTTTATTCTTAAGCTAAAAACCGATTGGTACCTATGGTTTTTATAAAGAAAGTGCAAAAAATACTTTAAAGAATATGAAATAAAGGTAGAAAAGGTTTGAGTAACCAAAAACTGTTTCCAGGCATAAATTTGTTATGTATACAAAAAAGTAATTACACTAATATAATATTCACACTTATATGCTAATATAGATATAATACTAATTAAAGAGCATGTTATGCAAGAAGAAGTATCAGATTTTACAGATGCTCTTTGTCAAAATAAATGTGATTCCTTTCGAGTGACACTCTCCTATATCTTTCTTTAGGTTATACAGAAGTCTAACACAATTATAGAACAAGCGTAAAAGTTCTGGTAAAGTAGTTTTATTTACAAAAAATATGCTACTTGATATTGAAAAACGCAGCATAACAAATGCACTGTGGAAGTTACAAGAAGCAGATCAAAGGGAGATTTTTACTCTTATACAGAGATTTGAGTTGCCAGAAATATTAGCAAGAATATTAGTTGCTCGTGGTGTTAACATAGAAAATGCACATGACTTCTTACACCCACTAATCAGATCGCTATTACCAGATCCCTTTCACCTCCTTGATATGGATAAAGCTGTTTCTCACATAATAAAAGCAATAAACAATAATGAGAATATTGCAATATTTGGTGATTACGATGTTGATGGTGCAACGTCATCAGCATTGATTAATAGGTACCTAAGAGCGATTGGAACACACTCTATAATCTATATTCCAGATCGTGTTGATGAGGGCTATGGATTGAACACAGATGCTTTATTACAACTTAAAAAGAATGGTATTGATTTATGTATTTCTGTTGATTGCGGTACGCTTGCATATCAACCAATAGAAGATGCAAAAGTCTTTGGACTTGATATTATAGTTGTCGACCATCACCTTGGAACAGAAAAATTACCAAGTGCTGTAGCAGTTGTTAATCCCAACCGCCTTGATGAGAGCTCTCCTTATACTAATCTTGCAGCAGTTGGAGTGTCATTTCTGCTAATTGTTGCTCTTAATAGAAGCCTACGTGAGCAAGGATTTTTTACCAACAAAAAAGAACCAGATTTATTTGATCTACTGGATTTGGTTGCTCTTGGAACTGTTTGCGATGTTATGCAGATTACAGGCCTAAATAGGGCTTTTGTTTTACAAGGATTAAAAGTTATGTCAGCAAGAAAAAATGTTGGCTTACGTGTTTTGTTTGACGCTTTGGGAATCCTTGAAAAACCAAGTGTTTCACGATTAGGGTTTAGCATTGGACCGTGCATAAATGCCGGAGGAAGAATTGGAGAAGCATCGCTCGGTGCAAGGTTGCTTTCCACCGATGATGATGATGCACATTCAATCGCGCTAAAATTAATAGATTTAAATAATGCAAGAAAAATGCTAGAAAATGAGGCTATTTTGGAAGCTACAACACAAGCAGGAAAATTTGCACAATTAGGTGTAAATTTTATAATGGTAAGTGGCAACTGGCACCAGGGAATAATTGGTATAATTGCATCAAGACTAAAGGAGCAATTTCACTTACCAACGATAGTAATATCTTTAAATAATGGAATAGGAAAAGCAAGCTGCAGATCAATTTCTGGGGTAGATATTGGTGCTGCGGTTCTTTCTGCAAAATTTACCAACCTAATCATTGAAGGTGGTGGTCACAGTATGGCAGCAGGATTTTCGATTAAGGAAGATAAAATAAGTGATCTACATGATTTCTTTACTGAAAGATTTGCAAACTCTACAAATGACAAAATCATAAAAGCTGATGGTATAGTAACAGCTAAAGCAATAAACTTATCCCTTTGGAATCAACTGCAGCGCTTAGAGCCATTTGGAGCTGGCAATCCTGAACCGAGATTCATCATTCAAGGAGCAAAGATAAGAAAGCCGGAAGTTATAGGAGTTGACCATATAAAATGTTTTATTGCTGACGATAATGTTATGGTCAAAGCTATTGCGTTTCGCTGTGCAAATACTGAGCTTGGCTCTGCTATTATGCAGGGTAATGTTAAAGCCATTTTGGGTAAAATCTCTATGAATTACTGGAATGGCAATGAATTTATACAATTTATGATAGAAGATGTCTTAACCATTAGTTAAGTTACTATTTTAAAATAATTACCTATCAATCTCACCAAAGACTATATCGAGTGAACCGATAATTGCTGCAATATCAGCAAGCATATGTCCTTTTGCCATGAAATCTAAGGCCTGTAAATGTGCAAAGCCAGGTGCTCTTATTCGACATCTATAAGGTCTATTGGTACCGTCTGAAACTATATATACTCCAAATTCGCCTTTTGGCGCTTCAACAGCCACATAAGCCTCACCTTCTGGCACATGATATCCTTCTGAGTAAAGCTTAAAATGATGAATCATAGCTTCCATGGATTCTTTCATTTCTGCTCTTGGCGGTGGAGAAATTTTTCTATCTTCAGTTTTTATTGGCCCTTCAGGCATCTTCTCTATGCATTGCTTCACCAAGCTGATAGATTGTCTGATCTCCGCCATTCTTAATAAATAACGGTCATAACAGTCACCATTTTGGCCAATTGGTATATCGAAATCTAATTGGTCATATATCTCATATGGCTGGCTTTTTCGCAGATCCCAAGCAAGCCCAGCAGCACGGAGCATTGGTCCACTAAAGCCCCAATCAAGCGCCTGTTTTATTGATATTTCACTAATTCCCACAGTGCGTTGCTTCCATATCCTATTTTCCGTTAAAAGTTCATTAACATCATCTATATACTTTGGAAATTGCTCTATAAATTTTGCAATATCTTCAATCAAACCTTCTGGGATATCTGCTGCAAGTCCACCTGGCCTTATATAAGCTGCGTGAAATCTTGCACCTGAGGCCCTTTCATAGAACTCGAGTATTTTTTCTCTCTCTTCAAAGAGCCATAAAAGAGGAGTCATCGCCCCAACATCAAGTGCTTGGGAAGAGATATTTAGTAAATGATTTAGTATTCTTGTCAGCTCACAAAATAGAACACGCAAATATTTTGCCCTAATCGGAACTTCGCACTGCAATAATTTCTCTACACATAACGAATATGCATGCTCTTGTGACATTGGTGACACATAATCAAGGCGGTCAAAGTAAGGCAGAGCTTGAAGATACGTTTTATGTTCTATTAACTTCTCAGTGCCGCGATGCAAAAGTCCAATGTGGGGATCTGCCCTCTCGATCACTTCACCATCCATCTCTAAAACAAGACGTAACACCCCGTGTGCAGCTGGGTGCTGAGGGCCAAAGTTTAGCATCATTGTCTTTAGATCAGGCATGCTTGGTAGCTTAAGGTATTGGAATTGTATAGGGTAAAATGTGCTTAAAGTCAATAGGCTTCTTGTACAAGCTATAACTCATCGTTACAATAGAAAAACTCTCAAAAACTTCACCACTTCTTCATAATCTGATAGACAATGTTTATGTGTCACATACAATTATTGCACTTATGTTGATCAAGGCAGCGAAATTATGTATAGATAATTTTGATTGAGAAATAGTTTTTCTACTATATAAATTCTACTTTAGAGTAATCAAAATTAATGAAAGACAATAAATATAGTTTAGGTTTAAGGATCATTCATTGGTTAATGTCTGCTTTTATTATTGGCATGCTTTGTTCTGGGCTGTACATGAAAAGTTTGCCGATTAGCAGTGAAATTAAATTCAGCATATACGCTGTTCATAAGGCTTGTGGTATCACCGTTCTTGGATTAATTATAGTACGTATATTTTTTCGCGTCTTTACTTATGTTCCGCCATTACCAGCCAATTTTTCTCGATTTGTAATCAATGCGAGCAAAACGATACACTTTGGTTTATATGCTTTGATGGTGCTAATGCCACTATCTGGTTATGTCATGTCTTCTGCTTCTAGCAAAGAGATCAAATATTTTTTCCATATCCCTTTATTAATTAACCATAATGAAGATCTAGCTAGTGCAGCTAATCAGTTACACTCGATACTTGCATATTTTATGATACTCTTTATAGCCTTGCATATAATTGGTGCTTTAAAACACACATTTATAGATAAACAAAACATTTTTAAACGTATGATATAGGTTATATGTTAAGTAGCCTCTGGAAAAAAGGAACAAATTTTCTCGGTAGTGAGTTTGCCATAATGGGTGGAGCTATGAGCTGGGTTTCAGAGAGAAATTTGGTTTCAGCAATCTCAAATGCTGGTGGATTTGGCGTGATTGCTTGCGGTGCAATGTTTCCAGACTTACTGAAAAAAGAAATCATAGAGACACAGAAATTAACTAACAAACCATTTGGTGTAAATCTAATTACTATGCACCCAAAGTTGAGTGAGTTGATAGATGTGTGCATTGAAACGAAAGTAAGCCATATAGTGCTTGCCGGTGGACTACCAACGAAGCCTAATATAGAAAAAATCAAGAGTGCGGGCATTGAAGTTATGTGTTTTGCACCAGCATTAAGCCTCGCGAAAAGGTTAGTAAAAATGGGAGTAGATGCGTTAATAATAGAAGGTATGGAAGCAGGAGGACATATCGGTCCTGTTAGCACTTCTGTTCTCGCACAAGAGATATTACCTCATTTTAAAAATGAGAAAACACCGGTGTTTGTTGCAGGTGGAATAGGAAGAGGCGAAATGATAGTGAACTACCTAGAAATGGGAGCAAGTGGCTGTCAAATAGGTACATTATTTGTCTGCACGAATGAGTCAATCGCTCACAAAAATTTTAAAGAAGTATTCATCAAATCAGCTGCGCGTAATGCTGTATCTTCTGTGCAGATTAGTGCTGATTTCCCTGTAATTCCAGTAAGGGCTATAGTTAACAAAGCAAGTGACGATTTTATGGAGCATCAAAGAGACATTATTGATAAATATCAAAATGGAGAAATCTCAAAAGAAAATGGGCAGCTTGAAATAGAAAAGTTCTGGGCTGGAGCCTTAAGAAGGGCAGTAATTGATGGAGATGTTGAAACAGGATCTTTAATGGCCGGTCAAAGTGTTGGCATGGTTGATAGAGAAAAGCCTGTAAAAGAAGTGATAGATATGTTAGTTCAACAGGCAAGCAATTATGTTGAAATGTAAAATCAGTAATCAGCAAAGAAAATAGTTAGCAAATTGCTATAATCATCCGCAATAAGGCATAACTGCCCAGTTTTAATGTAAAATTAACGCTAAAGAGGTATTCATACATTTTATTTATATGAGAGGAATGTTATGTTTGATTCATCATATGAGAAAAGAGTGCTATTTGATAGCGCAGTAGGAAACAATACTTACTCATCTACTAGCGATCCTATCAGAAGTTCACAAATCTCAGATAAGAGAAAGGAGAAAACAGGGAATTCTTCAGCATCAAAAACGAAAGAGTTGCACGAAATTATACACAAAAAGGTCACAAAAAAAAGACATAATCATGAAAATCTAAAAAAGGGAGATGGAACTATCGCAAAATGCATAGAGTTGTTCAACAAAGGAGCTGATCCGAACATATTAATTAAATTAGAAAAATTACTGAGAGAGCAAGAAAAATATTATAATTATTACACCGAGAAATTTCTTCCAGCATTGGAAAAAGAAGTGATAGAGTCAGAGGAATTAATGAAACCTTCAGTACTTAACAATAAAGAAAAATCATCACAAAGATCACCAACAAGAAGAGGAAAAATATTAGGAATAATTTTAGAGATTACAGGGATTACTAATAAAAGTAGTGACAAAAATCATTCTAGTAGCACTATTCAAAATCAAAAAAGTCGTAAAAACAATCAAACAGATAGGCAAGATAATGCTATGGGATTATTTAAGAAAAAAAGTTTTCCTGCTGAAGTTCCAAATTCTACAAGTTCGGACATGACTCCTCAGGAAGAGGATTCTGCAGGCAAGGGTGTAAGTGGAATAGGAATCTCTGGAACATATAATTCCTTGAGAAGTTTAGATAGTTATGATGCTTCAACAATTCTTACATCAAAACAATCGCAAGCAAGAAAGAAGATCACACAATCACAATTGAATAGTCAATCTGATCTTTCGATTGATAGTAAAGATTTAAAAAATGAAAAGCCTAATATAACTGTGAATGCTGTAGAAGTGCCAAGTGGTGCAAATACTTCTAAACTCAGTAGTAGTAGTGATTTAGATAGTCGAATAAATTCATCTAGCTTGGCATCAAGTAGCAGAAGGAACAGCTTAACTTCAGTAACAAGCATTTCATCTGAGGAAAGTGTACACTTAAAATTAAACCCTGCTGAGGAAGATAATAGTTTGCAACTAGAAGATGAAGGAAAAACAAAATTAGCACATCCGAACAAAACAAGGCCCAAAGGCCCAAGCGGAAGAAGATCCCCTTCTAAACATTATAAGAAGACTGAAGAAGGGCCTCATTGTGTGATCTCAGTGACAGGCAGTAAGGTAAAAGATACAATGCAATCCAATAATTATGAAAATAATAGTAAAATCAAAAACAAAAATCTTCACGTCGCACTTGTAACAAGTTCTGCTCTCTTAGCAATAGGGTGCATTGTTGCAGGAGCAATGACATCAGGATTAGTAGGAGCAGGACTGTTTGTGGTGGCTGCAGTGTTTGCTACAGCTGCTGCTGCTGAATTGTGTTCAAATATTCTGTCAAGTAAATTGATATCCATTAGTGTGAGTCCTCTTGTTGATAATAAAGGGCTAACACAGTGATAAAAGTTAAATATGAGTTACTTATGGTGAGCAAGTGAATTCGGTTCTTGCCTATTGATGTAAAAATTGTTACAGTTAAGGAGTATCTTAAAGGTATTTAGCTGATGCGTATTCAATTGGGTAGAGTTTTTGCTATTGTAGCCCTGTTAAGTTTTATCTTCATGTCATGTTCTAGCAAAGCAAGTGATGAATTGAAAAATATACCAGGAACGTTGAAAGAACTTATTTCTTCATTTTCAGTTAAAGATACTATGGAAAATATGAATCCTTCAACAATTATAGGGTTATGTATAGCTACAGTGATACTTGCAGTAGTGTTCAGAGGTCTAATTTTCTTCATGATACTGTTTGGTGTACTGATCATGATGTTTGGGAGTACAGAAAAAGCAACAGATTACTTGAAAGAAAAATTCAACTTTGCAAAAGATATAAAATTACAGCCCGACAGCGAAAAAAAAGATAAAAATTAAGATAGTATTTTTATGTTTTTTAATTATCTTTTTATTGAATACACATAATGTTGTATGCAACCAAAAGTACCGGCCACTAGCTCTAATTCTGAAAAAAAGAACAATTTAGCGTTACTAGAAAGTATTAATTTAGATTTTATCCCTTATGCTTGCCACTACGATGAAGAAACTATACTAACAAAACAGGGGGAATTGTTAAAAATAATCAAGTTAGAAGACTATTCTTCAGTTGATAACTATGGTGATCTTAGAACTGAAATTAGAAAAAGTATATCAAAAAATATCCAGAGTTTATATTTTACAGTTTGGATTCACACTGTCCGTAAGCGCAATAAACTGAGCTTACAGTGGAATAAAACTGCAGACTTTTCCGATCAGCTACACTCAACGTGGTTTAATAAACTAGTTGATAGTAAACTACAGTATATAAATGAGTTATACATTGTGGTGTTACTTAGTGATTTTGGCAAACATATTAATAATGCATTTTTTTTTGGCAGGATAAAGAATAGGCACAAGTTATTTTTACAAAAAAATCATCAAGAATTACAAAAAATAACTGACCTGATTCAAAAAGATTTAGAACCTTTTGGAGCTAAAAAACTGAGCCTTAGGTCTAGTGAAGGCAAAATATATTCTCAAATGATGGAATTTCTCCATTACATTATTACATTAACGCACAAAGATTATCCAATATGTGAAAGGGATCTATCGCAGCATGTGAAAAACCTAAAAGTAGCTTTTGGTTTCAATAAATTTCAAACATCGTTTGAAGGTCAACAGAAGTTTGGTTCTATTTTTTGCATAAAGGAATATCGAGAAATCCCCTTAGAAAATATAGATAGGTGTTTGCAACTTGACTCTGAGCTTATCATCACAGAAATAATAATATTTACTAGTAATAATAAAGCAGTAAAAGAATTCAAAAAACAAATTAATATACTGCAAATCAGTGAGGACAATACCTTACTTCAAAACTCAGGAATAAATGAAATAATAGAGCTTGAAAAAATTTCTGCTATGGATTTTTGTCAACAGAAAATTATTGTTACAATCTTTGCAGATGATAAGAATAGGTTAGCTAAAAATATCAGCGATTTATCCTCTGTAATGTCGTTAATCGGGTTGATGATGTTTAGAACTGATCTGCACATGGAAAATCATTTTTGGGCACAGCTTCCTGGAAACTTTGCTTTTGTTACACAACCAAAAAATATATTAGAAAAATATGCTTGCAGCTTTGCTATGTTGCATGATTTTACATCAGGTACGTTAAAAGGAGGAAGATGGAAAGAAGCAGTAACAGTTTTTTTTTCAAAAAAAGGCAGTCCTTACTTTTTTAACTTTCATGGAAAGAAAAATAATGGTCATACCACAATACTTGGAGCTCCAAATTCAGGTAGAACCTCACTGATCAATTTCTTACTTTCGGAATCAAGAAAATTTAACCCTAGGATTGTTATATTGGATAATACTGGAAAATCAATAATATTTACTAAAGCAGTAAGCGGCCAATATTACATAATTGATCCAAAATATAAAGATAAAAGTCTAAAATTTAACCCACTGAACATTGAAGATAGTGCTTCTAATCGCAATATGCTTGTTGAATTGATCAAAAGGATGGTTGCAGATGCAAGTTTGGTAGACGTAGAAGAAAAGACAAAAAAAATTGTAGATTCTATATTTGCTATACCAAGAGAATCGCGATCTATTTCTCAAATTTCTGAAGTGCTTTTACTTCTTGGAGGCAAAATAAGTAAATGGTGTGGTGAAGGTGAATTTGCTTACTTATTCCAAGATGGTGATGAGTCAGATATTGACTGGGGAACAAAAACTATATCCCTCAATACTGCAAATCTCACTAAGCAAAAAGAATGTATGTCCGTGATACTTTACTATTTCTTATACTCTTTCGAAGCAAAATGTGATGGCTCACCTGCAATACTTGTTTTGGATGAAGCATGGGAGATAAGTAATATTTTTCCTACAGAGGGAGAGTTTGACGACTGGATGCAAAGAATGACAAAGTTAAATGTTGTAGTAATTCTAAGTACTGAAAACTTAAACCTAGCATTTGCTAGCAAGTTTACTCAATATTTAGATAAGCATGTCGATACGAGAATCCTGATGCCGAACATAAATGCAAACAGGTTATACATGAAAGCATTTTCTCTGTCGAAAGAGGAACTGAATGTCATTTTGCAAACACCAACACAGGAAGGTTTATTTTTGATAAAGCAATACAAAGGTTTAGTAACTTTAAATCTAGATTTGAAGAATATGAAAGAAATACATGTACTTTCAGCTAATAAAGAGACTATAAAGTATATGTATGAAGCAATAAAGGAAAAAGGCGAAAAAGTGAGTAAGTGGTTACCGGCGTTCTATGAAAAATGTAAAGCTTAATTTTTTATTGATATTCTCCTTGATATTTTGTCTTTCTTATCAAGGATATGCTGATTGTCCGTATTTTGTAAAGAGCAATACTGAACTTGAGGTTGTAGGAAATAAAACAGGAAAAGGTATTGCAAATTTTTTTAAAGGCAAGTGGAGCGATTTAGACTTTGACAAAAAATTATTGCAATTTATTAAAGTTACAGCAGTAAATAATCAGGGACCAGAAGGTTACTTCGATCCAAAGATTAAGGTCTGCAATTACGAAGGGAACGACAACTGTTATATATTATCCAGTGGAACATCTTGCCACAAAATATATGGCACACAAGCCACAGGTGCTGGAGTTTCTGCAGCAGCTTTTATCGATTGGGAAGGAGATAAAATGTTAGCTGATGGAACAATTAAGACAGATAACAGTAAAGAAATCAAAGAAGGAATTGCGAAACGCCTTGAATGGGAATGGGCAGATGGTGTTACTGATGAAGAAAAAGTAAAATTTGTTAATGCCCCTAAAATATGCGCTTGTAGTCAAAAGGGGGCTTGTATGTCAGGAATTTCTTCATGGGGCTCTAGAGTATTTTCAGGGGAAAATATTTTCCGTCCAGGGAATATGGAAAATGTTTGCGATACCTGCTATCAAACCAAAGTACAATGTGTGCCTGTACCACTTGCACCTGGCCCACCTCCATTTTGTGAACAACTTGCGATGTCACCACCACAAGTTAGAATTGTTCCTATAACAAATGAAGAAAATGATTATTTCCATCCAAGAGTTGGAGTCATTATTGGTGAGCTGAAAGAAAGAAGGGAGCTACCTTTTCCGCGCGGTTTTTCAAATAGTGAGAATACTCCAATTTATCCATTTACTATTAAAGATACTATCCATTATCTCAAAACCTATAGAAAAAAAGGTCAGCTCTGTGCTGAATACTATGGTACTGAGGAAGAAGAGTCCGAAAGAAAATTACAATTTCCTGCTCGCTGCTTCCCAGCGCCACCTGCTCCAAAGATTGAAGAAGTGAGCATACCAAAGCCTAATGAGGGTAAAGGCGAAAATACGCTAAAAGTAAAAATGAAGATGAGTGAGAACGTTTGTACTTATGACGCACGTGGAACTCACAGTAATGGCATCTGTACTTTTTATGTTAATAAAAATTCTCCTACATATGTTGGCCATCTACCTTTAAAAGTAGTAAAGCCAGCAATAGTGGCAAAAACAACTGATAGCAGTAACAGTAAAAGCGACATCGATAGCGTAATAGAAGGTATATTAAAAAATAATTCGCAATTTGAAGTTCTAGAAAAATATGGGTATGTTCCCGATATCGAAGCAGAATGTAAAGAGCTTCAGAATGGTAAGTGCAAACTAGATGGCTCAGGATATCCAAAAGTAGAAATAAAATATAAAGAAAATCCTAAAAGTAAAATGCTATGCCTTTCTGGGTGGCAACCAGAACCAGAGGAGTTTGTTCTTAAAAAAGAAAGTAAGCTAATATCGCTAAAATCAATGGGGGCAAGATACAATAAATACAATACTGTTTATTCAAAGGAGTCTGATCAGCTTTATTATTTTCCCTGTAACGAAACAATTGAGGTTTTAGCAAAGCCACAAGATGCACTGAATGAAATAATATTTAATAAAAAAGGATATATTTCCATTCCTGCTGAAAATAAGTCTAGAGATAACTGCATGGCAAAAGAGGATAAAGAGGTAGATACAAAACAAAATTGTGACAAATGCAAAATAGTATATGAGTTAACAGATGGAAAGTATGAAGAAAAAAACTGTAATCACGGTGATGATGGTTGCCTCTGCTTTGATGGAGTATGTAGTCGCTCAACACAGTATGTAGATAAGAATGATAAACTATTTTACTTAAGATATGAGGAAGTGGATTGCAAGGATAAGGATGGTAAAACAGTAAAAAACGAGAAAGGTGAAATACAAAAGTGCACACAATTAAAAAATCAACCGATTAAAGCAAATAGAACAGAAGTCTTTTATGCTGATACATTGTGTAGGTTCGATTTAGAGGGTTTAAAAAAGAGATTACGTGAAATAATAATAGCACAATTGAAACATAAGAAGCAGATTATTGAAAACAGGGATCAAAAACTTTATGAGCTTGGAGATGGCTATACAGATGATCTGTCAATGTATGATTACGTTGAAATAGAAGCATGGGGAGGTGGTGAAGCTGGTCATATAGCTGATAAAGCTCAGTCTACTGTAAGTAGACTAGGAATGCCAGGTGATTACATTAAAGCTAAACTAAAAATCAACCCCAATTATCCCTATATTAAAGTAAAAGTGACAGAAGGAGGTGGTGGACAAGAAGATGATGAATCTAACAAGGATGGGGGACCAACTTTAATAAAAATGTGCAGAGACTCTTCAGAAACAATTTGTAAAGATTTAATTACTGTTGCAGGCGGAGGTACATACAGAACCTATGGGGGAAAGAATTACAAAGATACAATAATTCATGAACAAAGTTTAAAATTAAAAGAAGAAATTAAGAAAGGGGACAAGCTAAACTCTAGTAAAGATAATAAAATAGCATATATAGAAAATGGTGAGATTGGGTATAAAGATGTAACAAAATGTAGTAAAAACTACGTGAATAAAACATATGGTGCTGGTGGTTGTATCAACGAAAGCAGCAAAAGTTATAGCAAGGGCGCTCCTGGTTACGCAAACATTAAACCTATATTTGAGGAAATTAATGAAAAAAGAGTAAAAAAAATAGATGATGCTATTGAAAAAATGATACAAAATCCAGATGATATCACAGGTATTGATGATTCCTTAATAAATAAACTTGATCAAAAGATTATTGATACAATTAAAGAAGAAATTAGAAAAGAATTGTTAGGATTATAGTCAAAGGACCCTGATGGTTGCAAATGGGGTAAAGTTGAATTTACATCACTGAGGGGAATGTTCAAAAAAGTGTGTCAAAGCGAATTTTTAGTTCAACTCAATTTTTAACCTATCAGGAAAAAAGATATCAAGTTGAGATATAGTTAGAGCCCAATTAGGCAAAGCCATAGCCCATTTTTGCTCTATCTTTTTTATAGCACAATATACCAATTTGTACAAGGCATTTGTACTGGTAAATGAACCTTTGGTTTTAGTAAATTTTCTGATTTGTCTGTGCAACCCCTCAATTGGATTGGTGGTATAAATTAGCCTTCTAACAGGGCCAGAATACTTAAAATAACTAGACAAATTTTCCCAATTGTTTTGCCACGATTTTATGACTAAAGGATATTTTTCACCCCATTTTTCCTCCAGTTCAAGTAAATAATTTTCGGCGATTTCTCTACTTGTAGCACGGTATATTTTTTTCAAATCATTCATAAAAACTTTTATATCTTTGCTGGATACGTATTTTAGTGAATTTCTTATTTGGTGCACAATGCATAACTGTACCTCAGCATTGGGAAATACGCTATTTATAGCTGTAGGGAAGCTTTTCAGACCGTCAACACAAGCTATCAAAATGTCTTCTACTCCTCTCTCTTTTAAGTCATTTAATACGCCTAGCCAGAAGTTAGCTCCCTCACTTTCTGCTAAGTAAAAACCCAGTACTTCTTTTCTGCCATTTTGGTCTATTCCTAATATATTGTACATGCATTTACTTATGCAATGTCCATTCTCTTTGACCTTAAAAAACATCCCATCCATAAATACTATCGGGTATACTGATTGTAGGGGACGACTCCTCCATTCATTGATTATAGGCAGTAATTTATCTGTAATTCCAGATATCTCTGCTGCAGATATTTTATGGTCATAGATTTCTTCCACATAGGATGCTATATCCCTGTATCCCACACCGCTTGCAAACATGTTCAAGACCTTTGTTTCAAGTTCTGGATGTAAGCTTGTTTGCCTTTTTTTCACTATCTGTGGTTCGAAACTTCCCTCTCTATCTCTTGGTGTCAATAGTTCAAATACTCGTCTTCAAAGTTTTGCCATTCTTTCCGTTTCTTCGATTCTTTTCTTCTCTTTCATTGGATAAATGATGCTCTATTTCACCTTCTAGACTTGCTTCCAGCAGCCTTTTTACAAATGGTGTTAATGCTCCATCTCTCCCCATCAATGGTTTACCTTCCCTTATTGATGACAGTATATTTGCTTCCAGCTCTTTGTAATCTACCAGGCCAGTCGTTCCATTTTCTATTTTGTAACTCATATATCAAACCTCTATTTTTTGTTTCTATTTTATTTTTATTTCTCGGTTTGACACACTTTTTTGAACATTCCCTAAAAATCGTACTTCCTAGCAATGTAAATCCGTATCCTAGTCCTACTGCTACAATTTTTAAACTTATCAAGGCTGCTACAGTACCCATGATCGCCGTGGTTAAAGTTGGATATTTTTCTGCAAACTCTGCTATATATCTAGTTTTTTCTTGTAAAAATTCAGCTATAGATTTTAAAGTAGGCAACATCACTGAGCCCAGGTTCATACCAACTTCAGCTATTGCATTTCGAAGAAGTCGTAATTTATTAGCTGTAGTGTCTGCACGATTTTTGAATTCTTCTTGTAGAGAGCTCTTGTACTTTTCTGTATTAGCCAATAACTTTATTGCATCCTCATACTTATTAAAACTTCCAGCTAATAATGCAATATCATCTTGATATTCCTGACCGAAAAGTTTCATAAGGATTGTAGAACGTTCCTGGTTATCCATTTTCTTTAGAGTTTGAAAAAAATAGAGTAATGCTTCTTCGCCGTTTTCGCTTATTCTTTGTACTATTTCTTCTGCAGTTATTCCCATTTGCTCTAATGCTGCTTTAAAATCCCCTCCTTGTTCTTCAGCAGTCTGAAGTTTACTAAGTAGAGCATTTATAGCAGTTGCAGCTTTTGCTGGTTGTTTACCTAAACTAACGAAGGCATTTACTAAACTACTTGTTTCCTTGATGTCAAGACCAAATTGTTTTGCAGTACCACCAACTATTGCTAGAGCTTCAACCATATCTTTTGCTTTGGCAGCAGTGTTATCTGATAAGTGATTGATTACATTACCAACGTATTCCATTTTACTAACATCAATTCCATAAACGTTAGAGAGTTTAGCTATAGAATCACCTGCTTGCTCTGCAGACATATCAAATGCTGTAGACATTTTTGCCACTGTTTCTGTAAACATAAAAAGATCTTCTTTCTTGATACCAAGTTGACCACCACTTGCAGCTATTTGTGCCAGTTCTGCGGCTGATAATGGTATAGTACGTGACATCTCTTTTAACTTCTTTGCAAATTTAGTTGCTTCATCCGTCCCTTTTTTAAAATCTACCACTTTTGTAACATCAGCCATAGCACTTTCAAAGTCAATTGCAACTTTAACTGGAGCTGCAAGCGTTAGCCCTAGCCCAATAGTCTCTATAATTTGTGACTTAAAATGTGCTTTGCTTGCTAAAAAACTTTGGTGACTACGTATTGCAGATCCAAGCTTACCATACTTACCTTTTAATACTTCAATAGAAGAGCCAAGTTTATGTTGGTCACTTACTAAGTACTTAATATTTCTTCCACTTTTTCTTACTTCTTCATTAAATGAATGCAAAGCATCTCTCTTTTTCAAATATGCTTCTTTTGCTTTTATTGCAGAGGTTTTGGCCTTGTCAAATTCTGCTTTTAAAGTTTTGCTCGGTTTCTCTATTGCCTTCATTTGTTTAGCTAAAGATTTTACTTGATCTTCAAAGCCTTTCCATGACCTCTTGCTAGTCAAAACATCATGACCTAACTGCTTAAACTTTGATACTGATTTTAAAGATGAGTCAAGCTTTCTTATATTCTCACCAAGATGAGTAAGTTGACTGCTACTTCCTTTTATTACAGTACTGAAACTGCCATCTAAAACTGCTCCGATTTTTATAGATAATGTTGACATTGTACCTTCCTCGCTGCTTTATGCCATAAGATAAATTCATTAATCTCCATATCAAGTATTTGTTCAACCCCGCCTCCTACAACAGAGCTGAACATTAATACTTCTAATCTCAAGTTTTTTGGATAATCGGTGAAAAAAAATCCTTTAATACCTCTTGAATTTTCACATAATCAGCAATATCTAACTCTTCAATTGCTTCTTTTGCAACTGATGTCAAATTGGCAGTCAAAGTTACTTCTTTACTAAGGTCACTACCATTTAAGCGTTCAATTGCAAGATAGTCTCTAACTTTTGGACGTCTAACAGTAAGTTCTAAGACAGAAATTCCATCAACTGTTATTGGGTTATTAAGTGTTATAGCTTGCATGTTCCTCCTTAAAAAGTTAATTAAATAAAAGTCTATATCGGCTTTTACATAACTAATTTCTTTGTATGGTGCTATAAATAGGATTAGCTTTGATAAGAATCTTTTCTGTGTTCAATTGAAGTAATAACTACTGTATGTTCTGGTACATCTATATAATAAAGTATACGATAGGTACTCACCCGTAGACTACGTTGCCCACTTAAGTTGTGCTTTAATGGCTTTCCAAGTCCAATTGGATCAACTGTTAGACGCTCCATTATTGCCTTCTTAATCATTAACTTTACTTTTGCTGGAAGAGCCGGAATGTCTTTCTTTATAACAGATTCTGAATAGTCTATATTGTAAGGCTTAATCCCAGAAGGCATCTTGATGTTTAACCCTCTTTTCTTTATAGCGTTCGTCAGCAATCTTAGATAATTCCATATCTTCGATTTCTTCTTCCATTAATTCAGTTAATAACTTTAAAACGGACTTGTCTTGAGATTGTGCTACACTAACAAGTAAACCAGTTAGCTGCTCTATGGAATTTGTATGAGCTTTAGAATCCATATTAACTATATACCTACAACTTCTTATATTTTAACATTTTTATGTAATTTTGTCAACCATATTAGATCCCTAGAATCGTTTGTAGCAAGGCCATTTGATCAACGCCATTTATCTTTCTAATCATATTTTCAGCATCGATTTCTATCAGCTCATTACCGCCTATAGTAAGTTTATAGTAATGGGCAGCTACAGTACATTTCAGCGTTGCTTTCTCAGCAGGTTTCCAGTTACCAAAATCAAATTCTTTAAAAATGCCTCTTAAATTGATTATTACTGCTCCAATATCATTACTTCCACTACCTTGCATTCCACCTCTGAGCGTCAAAGATACCGAATTTCCATTTATCAACCCAAATAGCCGAAAGAGCTCTGTATCGTATTCAGCAAAAGTGAAATCTGCTTCAAGCTTTTCCATGCCCATGTCAATATTTATTGGAATATCCATACCACCAGCACGGTACTCTTCTGTTTTTATGGTAAGCTTTGGTAGCGTAATTTCATCTATTTTTCCTGCATAACCACGACCATCTACAAATACGTTAAAATTTCTCAGTATTTTGGGTAACACTTCGCTTTCTCCTAACTTATTACACTATTATTTACAAGATGGGATCTGAATATTATTTGCTCAGCTGGATATGGCGGTGTAAACTCACAATCAAAAGACACTTTTCCGCTTGCAATATTTGCCGGTGTATTGAGTTCGGGAGTTGCATAACATTTTCCACTGATAATTGCTCCTTGCGCTTTTAAACTTGCAAGGTAAGAATTCACCCCCTCAATCACATCATCTATATAAGTTTTTGTGATATTGCGATCAACTGCCCAGAGATGAGCTCGAAGTAAACTATCGTTAATTAAATCTGCAGTGCGCCTTACTGATAGAAAAGCCCATTTCGAATCGTTTGAACATGTTCTATTTCCCCAAAGCCTATAGCCATTTTGATGAATTATCGTTGTTACTTCATTTTCATTTAAATGGTTTGCTCTACAATTTGTATTACCGAGCGTAAAATCAATAGGCCTGCTTGTTCCAACAATACCATTTATCTCTTTATTTGAAGGTGAGTGCCAAAATCCTTGTTCGCTATCTACTTTTGCTATTAAACCAGCTACAAATGGGCTTGCTGGCAAGGTTCCTTCTTTTCCTTCAATAAATACCTTAACCCAAGGGTCAACTACGTAAACTCTTGAGCTGCCTACACTTTTTCTCCATTTTATTGCTTCTTCATCATTAGTATTTGGTCCATCTGCAACAATAATTGCTCTTAATTTTTCTGCTATGGAAATTAAAGCACTCACTACTGGATTTACTCCATCTATTTCAGGTAACTGATGAGTAAACTGAGGTGCAATTAATATTCTTGGAGCAATATGAACTATGCTTTCACTACTGAGGAATGCCTCTATCCCTTGATACTCTCCAGTCTCTTTATCAACACCGCCAATTATATTTTGGATAGTTTCACTTTCTTTGAGCTTTGAATCGCTGTTTTCACTTTCTTTAACTCGAATAACTACTACTGTTGCACCAATCTGGGAAAATATTCCGTTTGTTGCAGAAGGTAAACTGCCACTCTTTCCAAGTCTTGCTGCTTCTTTTAAGCTTCCTGCAATTAACACTGGTTTATTTAGCGGAAACTTTTGCTCATCAGCTTCAGGTGCAGTACCAATTACACCTATCACTGATGATTTAGCTGTACGTACTGTCTTTGCTCCTGAGGTTACCTCAATAACATTTACTCCGTGTAAAAATTCTTCAGCCATTTCTTTGTATCTTTTGTTTAAAATCGTTTAGTAAGTTCTCTAGCTCATTTTTACTTTTGGCTTCTGCAATTTTCTTCTTGGTAATGTCTTCCAACTCTTCACATTTAATTATTTCTTTTACTGCTTTTTTTGCTTTTTCTTCAATTATTCTTGCCATTTCAATAACTGTAATACCACGGACTTTTGCTAATGGTTCTATAATTTCTGTATCCTTTTTACTTATAGACTCTGGTGCTGCTAGAATGCTTTTTGCGGCTTTTTCTTGTATTTGATACGATTTAGCTTTTTGGTGAGAATTTCCAGCGTATTCGTTAGTATAGTTATTAAAATAAAAACGCACACTATCAAGTGCAGAAAGTTTCGCATTTTCCAATAACTCCAGCTCAATATCTTCCTTATTCCTTTCAACAATTTTCTCTCCTTCTTTTAAACAATAACTTTTTTGCCAGTCAAAATTCTTTGGTGCTTCATACCAATCATTTCCAGTTGGCTTGTTTTCAAGTGTTGTTGTTTCAATCTGCTTGTGGTTTTCAAAACGTATATAAATAGTCACAAATTCCTCCTCATTGCCATATTTGATCAGTTCGTTCTAACCCTGGACATTGCCAACCCCTGAGCGTCCTTTCCACATCTACCTCAAGCCCTGTGGTGAGAAAATTGCTACGTATGTTATAAATCCCCCACTGAATAAATTGACCATAGTTGTGTACATAATTTGATGCAAGCATACCTTGACTAACTTGTGTTCTGGAATACAGGTAAGATGATGTGTAAAGTAATATTGCAACTGTTTTTCCTGCTGGAATCTCCACATTACCAGATCCAGCTAATTTGCTATCAGAACTCGTGTATTGGTAAACATTTTTCCATATTATTCTTGAAATTCTTGATTTATTAGAATTGGTATTATCTGGTGTTCCCACAAATAATCCTGCTCCCCCATACTCCGTACTCGAATACGATGATCCAACAAATTCCATTGTCTTATTTATGTTCACATTGGTTGTATTTTTTACAAATACTACTCCAAGTGCAGCATACGGGTAATAGTATATCTCATCATAACTACCCGAAAAACTTTTTGTGCATAACTCTCCGTAAATAAATGTTCCTTTACTTCCCTCTATAAAACTTAGTTGTCTTGGCCGATAAAAACTAACGTAATCTGTATTGTACGTATGGCTACCTGCTAGTAGTTGTAACATATAGTCAGTTTTTGTTATATCACTACTCCACTTTCCAAGCTCTGTCGTAAAAGTTCCGTGGCCAAAATAATTATTTTTTCTGCCAAGTACACCAAATAAGAAAGGTAATGACCCTGGTTCAACCATGTTGCGCTTTCTTATTTCATTTATAAGAGACACTTTTAACTGTTCATCCCGAGTTTTTACCTCATTTATCAGGGATGTTTTTAATTGGTTATCACGAGTTTCTATTTCCCCAATAATTGATGAGCCAGATGGTACATTATTAACAGCACGAAAATCTTCTACTAAACCTTTAAGACCATCTTTATGACTATTACTAATGCTATTTATTGCTGCAATATTGGCATTCTTTCTCGTATCAAGTAGCGATAAATTTGTTGTTCCTTTTTCATCAATGCTGTATTAGAGGATTTAAATTTAGATTGGAAGAAGAAACATTGCCGTGGATAATAGAAGAATATGGTTTAGAAGAAATACTACGCTGGGTAAAAGATAGAAGAAAAGCAGTAGTAGAAGGAGTAAAATTTCAAAGACTGCGAGGAACACCTAAATCACTTTAAATAGCACTCAAGTGGGCAAATATAGAAGACATTACAATCATCGAAGAACCACCCGGTAAACACTTTTTTGAGTTGCAAGTAGGGATAAAAGAGGTACCAAATGACTTCTTCGTAGATGCAGTAGTAGAGCTGGCAAAACTATCACTGCCTGTAAGATCGAGGTTGATGAGGATTTTTAACGATTATTATAATGTGCAGAGATTTATATTGGATGAGAGTTTATTTGGAGATCTTCTTTCTGATTATTCAGGGGTAAAAATAGAAAAAGATGGACCAGTGTTATCATTTGGAAGAGTAAATTTTTTCAGGTCTAGTGGTCCAGTTATTAGGATTATAGAAAACTATCTACGCGATCATTATGAACGAGCTTTAAGCAATGATATATATCGCCTAGATGTAGCAATCCTTGGAGAAACAGAGCCTCACACAAAGAATTATAACGGTATTTATGAAAGAAATCATTTGTGGTACAACTTAAAAGCACTATATCCATTACCACAGAGTTTATTACCATCGATTAAATTTGCAAAAGCGCAGATAGTATTATCAGACAGTTGGGATTTAGGAGACATAAATACGTGCTTTCCAGTTAGTAGCGTAGAAGAAAGAGGAAATAAATTTGTATTGGGAAGCGATAAACTTTCAGGGCAATATTGGAATTTAAAACACAAGCCAATTTTAGAAAGATTTAGCGTTACTCACAACTATAAAGTAGAAAATTATACAGATCAGAAGGTCAGAAAATATGTTTTAGCAGAACACAACGTTTACTATAAAAACGATTTAGATTCAGAGCAAAAAGACTCAATACACGAATTAGAAAAGCACATTTTAGTATTTTACCCGGGAGTACTGAAGTGGCACGAACATCGACATTTGCACAGAAGTTGGAAAGATAGTCGAATAATATCTCTAATAAGTTAAGCACTTATATTTAGATCCTCATATATTATATTAATAATAGGTAAAAGTGTATGAAATAAAAAGAAAAGGACTTGCTTTCTCATGCTAAAAAGGACATGACTTGAATAGCAGCAGGTAAATATAAGAAATTTGTCTGGCGCTAGAAAAGCTAATTTTGTGAGGTATGAAATGAGTTTTAGCAAGAGTAAGTTTTTTAAAGAAGTATCAAGTAACGGGTTTAAAAACATTAATAAAAGAAATGAAGAAGGAGAGACGATCTTGCATCAAGCAGTAGAAATCTCCGATTACACAACAGTGAGGTTATTAATAAAAAAAGGGGCAGAGGTAAATGCAAGAGATAAAAATGGTTATACACCACTACACTGTGCAGTATTTGCAAAAAGCTTAGAAAATGTAAAAGTGCTGCTAAGGGAAGGAGCAGAAGTAAATGCCACTCAATATGTCAGTGGATGTACGCCATTGCACTCTGCATGCAAAATAGGAGGAGCAGGAGTTGAAATAATAAAAGAGCTAGTAAAAGCGGGAGCTGAAGTTAATCAACTGAATAAATATGGTGCAACACCAATGTATTACATCTGGGAAAGTGAAAAGTATTCTCTGTGTGATAGCAAAGAAAGTGAAAAGGCGAGTAAATTTCTGAGAGAAAAAGGAGGAGTAACAAAAAGTAGAGAACTGACGTGCTATGGAATAGAGGGGCTAGTGGGAGAAATAGCAGACATGTTGAATGGGAGCTATATGCCGGAGCTAAAAATAATAGAGATAGGAGAAATAAGGAAGAGAGACAAATCGCTAATAAAGGAAGAATGTAAAAATTTAGCAAGCAAGATAATGAGCCAAGTGAACGAAATGATAGATGAGGTAGCGAAAAGGAAGGTTTAAAAGAGGGATTTAAATTTAAAGAAAAGGTGAGGTGGATTATGTTAAAGCTTGGCAAATTTAATAAATCAGCAAAAGAATTATTAGAGAACTCATTTAAAAGTATTTATGCAAGAGACAGAACAGCTCTGCATTATGCAGTAGACGCAAAAACAGTGAAGTTATTAGTTGAAAAAGGAGTGAATGTGAATGCAGCAGATGTGAAAGGATACACAGCACTGCACCTAGCGGTAACGGAGAAACGTCTAGAAATCGTGAGGGAATTGATAAAATCAGGAGCAGACGTAAATGCTGAGGAATATGGAAATAAATGCATACCTCTACACCTTGCGTGCATGGTAGGTGAAAAAGAAATAGTGGAGGAGCTGGTAAAAGCTGGAGGAGAAATAGAACAAGAGGATGAATTTGGAATGACAGCGATGGATTATGCGAAAAATAGCAAAGAAATAGCCGAGGTATTAAAGAAAGAAACAGAGAAAATGGAAAGTTTGTTAAAAAAATAAGAGTCGTATCAGAAAGCGCAACAGCAGTTGGTAAAGGAAGGGCTAGACCAAATTTGAAGGCTGTAGCTGATAAAAGTTGGTCTTTTTCATAAGAGTAAATGGATTGATGGAAAAAAGGAGTGGTAAGGCTCCTTGCACTACAAAAACATTTGCAGGAGAAACTATGAGAAAAAGAACATTAACTTGCCGATACGAGCCAGATGAATTAGCGGAACAACATCTAGCAGACGCCTATGAGCTGTTACTAAGGTATGCGGTAAAAAGAAACAATGAAAAGGAGATAAAGAAAAATGATAACAGTGGCCTTATATGCAAGAGTTTCATCGAAGAGTCAAGCGCAGAACAATACAATAGAGAGTCAAATTGCCGAGCTCAAGCATAGAATTGCTGCAGATAAGCATGAGTTATTGAATGAGTATGAATTTAAGGATGATGGGCTTAGTGGGTGGAGTTTAGAACGTGAAGGTTTAGATGCATTACGTGATAAAGTAGGAGAAGATCAAATTGATAAAATTTATATTCATTCACCTGACCGACTATCAAGAAAATCTGCACATCAAATGATACTACTTGATGAATTTGAAAAAGCAGGAGTAGAAGTAATATTCTTAAATCATAAGACTGAAAATAATCCAGAGTCTAAATTGTTATTGGGAATGCAAGGATTAGTGGCAGAATATGAGTGTACAAAGATTATGGAACGTAGTCGTAGGGGAAAACTCCATAGAGCAAAAAAAGGCTGTGTAAGTGTAATTGGCATTGCACCTTTTGGTTATAATCGTATAAAGCATGTAGATAGAGAAAAGACAAAGTTTGAAATAAATGAAGAGGAAGCAAAAATAGTAAAGCAGATATTCATGTGGGTAGGGCAAGAGAGAATAAGTATAAGGGAAGTGATACGTAGACTAAGAGATAAGTCAATTAGAACAAGAACTGGAAAGAAGGTGTGGTGTCCAATAATAATTTGGAAGGTGTTAAGAAATCCAGCATATAAAGGACAAGCAGCGTTTGGTAAATTAAAGAGGGTTGAAAAAAGAGAAAGAAATAAACAAAAGATTTCTATCTGTCGCACAGATGAGGACAGCTGGATTTATATACCAGTACCAAAAATAGTTGATGAAGGGTGATTTAATAAAGTACAAAAGCAACTGGATGAAAATAGAAAAAGAGCAAGGATGCAGAGAGAGGGAGGAAAAAAGAAATACCTATTACAAGGTCTAGTTGTGTGTCAAAACTGTGGATATGCGTATAGTGGTGCACAATGTGGAGTTGAGGGAAAAAAGTTTAGCTATTATCGCTGTAGTAGTACTATACGTATTACTGATGGTAGGGAGAAGTGTACTAATAAATTGGTCCGTACAGATATGTTAGAAACAGCTATATGGGAAAAGGTGAAAAATTTACTAAAAAACCCAGAGATAATAAAAAATGAGTATCACCGTAGAATTGCAGAAAATAAAAATGATGAATCATCAGATAAGAAGCTTGCAAGAAGAGAAAATCAAATAAAACAAGGCATCGAAAAGTTAATGGAAGACTATTATAGTCAAGAAAATGTAGGAGATAAAGGATATATAAGTGAGGAAGAATTTAAACAGACGATGAAAAGAATGAGGGAACGCTTAAGAGGTATAGAAGAAGAGAAGAAAAAGGTAGTTGATCAAAAAGCGATAGAGAAGGGAATGAACCTTATCATCAACAGTATAAAGAGTCTTTATTCCAGTGTAAAATCTAATTTGGAACAGCTAGATTGGCAAACTAAGCGTGGCATCATTAAAGCATTAGTAGAACGAATTCAGATTGGTTATGACCAGGTAGAAGTGGCGTTTAGAATAGAAGAACCAGCACAGGATGGAGAGATTTTTAATTTGCAACATTGTACTGGACGTCATGATAATAAGAGTATTTATCCTTATTTTTGACCTGCAGGCTCAATCAAAAAATCAGTAAAAAACTCAAATATTTATTGGCAAATTACATAAAAATTATAGCGGCTTTTTAAATTTTTTCTACATTCAGCCAAATCACGCTTGTTAGCACATTATCAATTTAAATTATTAAAACTCGTTACACGGGGACTTTTTTGCTTTTTTTTGCTTGGTAAATTTTTTAATATTTGTAGCTAAAGTAATTTTCGAGAGGTGTTATGTAAGTAGCTGACACACAGCTGTACGAGCATTCATTTTTGAAAGTAAATTGCGTAGCAAATGGTGTCATTCAAGTAGCTGACGCTGGGATCCATCTCTTAATACAGCCTCATCAAAAATGTTGTGTTTTAACATAAAATTAACTGCTTCTATGCTCATAAACTTAATATCTAATCAAATTTCCTGGATCCCAGTGTCAAGCACTGGGATGACAAGGGAGGGACTACTCGAATAACACCTTTATGGTGGCTTAAGTCACAAGTTCGTGCAATGATGGTGCTCCTTAAAGAAGCACCATTTGCTAATGTTTTGAAGCTTTAATGCTTATTATACGCATGTATTTTTTGTTGCATCCCATCTTTTACCATCAGGGCAAGCAGTTGCACCATCTTTACAGATCACACCACCTGGTACTATTTTTGAAACAACTACAGGTGCACCAAAAAACACAGCAGTAAATGCACCGAGTGCAAAGAGCGCCGGCCACGGCATTCTGCCAAATATCGCAAGCAAAGCTGCACCTATTATCACTATTGTAATCATAGGCCCACCTATACCGTGAGTATAGCCTACTATTTTGCATATTGTATTGGTTGTTGCATCATCAGTAACAGCAGCAGCAAAAACATTATCAAATGCAAAGGAAAGAATTAAAGCTACAAGTAGAAGAAAATTTTTCATTATGCCTCCGTATTTAACGCTGGATTATCTATCATTTTGATTAAATTTAAGTAAACGGTGAGGATTTTTTGCTTAAAAGTATGCTTTATTTCATTTAGAATACTTTTCTTAGTTTATTTATATTACAAGTGCTACAGAAATTTTATAGTATCGTTTATTGCCTTTATCGTGCTTTAATTGACACAATTTATAATGATGGAGTGGAGCACGCAGGGTATCTATCATTTTTAATCCTGTTATCAATATTTCCTTTTCTTATTGTTTTAATAGCCATGGCATCAACGTTCGCAAATTTCTTAGATCAATACAATGTCGGCTGGGCATTTATTATTGATAACATGCCACAGGATATTTTATCATCTTTGATGCCACGTATTAGGGAGATAATATCAGGCCCTCCGCAAAGCTTATTAACCTTGGCAATTGTAGGCGCTGTTTGGACTGCCTCATCGACAATTGAAGGATTTAGAACGATATTGAATAAGGCCTATAAAGTTCCGGTTTCATCGCCTTATATATGGAGAAGGGTGCTTAGTATATTACAATTTTTAGTAATTACGCTTGTTACAACTCTGACTATAGTATTTTTTACATTAGTGCCAATGTTAATTGATTTTTCTTACCAAGGGCTAAGTTATACTAGATATTTACTTATTGAGTTTGTGCTTTTTACTATAGTATCTTGGCTATATTTCACATTGCCAAACATAAAGCAAAACTTATCAGACGTATTTCCCGGATCTTGTGTGGCTGTTATTCTTTGGACGATCTCTGCTTCAGCTTTCAAGCAATATTTAAAAGCTTCCTTTGATCAACTGAATTTGATATATGGAAGTTTAGGTGGTGTGGTAGTATCGTTACTATTTTTTTATGTGCTAAGTTTGATTTTTATATATGGAGCAAAATTTAATTTTCAGCTAAAATATTTCAATGGATCTTGCTAAGGAGAAAGAAATGGGTAAGTTAGAAGGTAAAGTAGCTTTAATTACCGGGGCTTCAGGTGGAATAGGCTCTGCTGTTGCAAAAAGGTTTGTAAGAGAAGGTGCATGTGTGATTCTGATTTCAAGGTTTATCGATCACCTCAAGCCACTGTATAATGAAATTGAAGAGCTTAAAGAAGGCTATGTGAAACTAATTCAGCTTGATCTTTTAGACTTTGAAAACGTAGAAAAACTGGCAAATATGATAGAAAGCCCAAAATTATCAGAATCTGGCACACTTGATATACTGATTACATGCACTGAAATTTTATGTAAGTTGAGCCCTGTTCACGATTGTGAGCTTGAAGATCTACAGAAGGTAATGAATACAAATTTTACTGCCAGTTGGTACTTGCTAAAAAATTTGGGTCCGATACTAAAAAAGTCTAATGCTGGAAGAGCGATATTCATGACCTCAAAGATAACACTTTCTCCTTCCTCTTATCCATATTGGATGCCATATGCTGCAAGTAAAGTTGCACTAGAAGCAATGGTGAAGATATATGCATCTGAGACAAAACATACGAATTTGTGCATAAATGCCGTGTATTCGGAAGAGCCTATCGATAGTGAAATGTATAAGCAAGCATTTCCGGGAAAAGATATATCTGAATTGGTGCCACCTGATAAACTGACAGACAAATTTGTGGAACTTGCTTCTGAAGATTGTAGCATATCAGGACAAATCTTACCACTTAGCAAATCTCCCGAGTAAATTACCATAGTATCTGCAAAGATACCGTTAAGCCCACAACTGTATGAACATTGTGATTTGAGTCCACTAGGAAGGATGTCATCCCAGTGCCTCTATGGTGTCATTCCAGTGTTTGACACTGGAATCTAGTCTTTATTGTGCGGCCACTTATTTAAAGTTAAGTTTTCTGGATCCCAGACTGGGATGACACCTCTGGGCACTGCCGTCATAAAGGAACCAGTGTCAGCTACTTGAATGACATCATTTGCTGTGCAATTTACCTTCAAAAATGAATGTTTGTACAGCTGTGTGTCAAGCACTGGAATCTGCCACGCAAATTGCAATGTTCGTACAGTTATGCGTCAAGCCTAAAAGTAGTTAGCTAATAGGTTTAATAAAAATTCACATATACAGGAAAGATTGGTAACATTACTTGAATAGAGATCGTTATTGTAATTATGCCAAAACGCACAGATATAGAATCTATATTAGTAATAGGAGCAGGCCCAATAGTTATAGGTCAGGCATGCGAGTTTGATTATTCTGGAACGCAAAGCTGTAAAGTATTAAAAAGTGAAGGTTATAAAGTCATTTTGGTTAACTCCAACCCCGCAACTATAATGACAGATCCTGAATTCTCTGATGCAACTTATATTGAGCCGGTACTACCTGAAATCATAGAAAAAATTATAATTAAGGAGAGGCCAGACGCAATATTACCAACAATGGGAGGGCAAACAGCACTTAATTGTGCAATAAAACTTGCAGATGATGGAGTGTTAGACAAATACAACGTAGAATTAATAGGGGTAAATAGAGAAGCAATAAAAAAAGCGGAAGATAGAGAATTATTTCGCCAATCCATGGATAAAATAGGGCTAAAATACCCCAAAAGTATCATTATAAAAAATCAAGAACAAATAAAAAAGGCTTTGGATTACATTGGATTACCAGCAATCATCCGTTCATCATTCACTCTTGGTGGCGCAGGTAGTGGCATAGCATACAATAAAGAGGAGTTTTTCAATATCACAGAAAGTGCTCTAAAAATTTCACCAATAAATGAAGTTCAGATAGATGAATCAATTATCGGCTGGAAGGAATATGAAATGGAAGTTATCCGTGACTGCAAGGATAACTGTATAATAGTGTGTTCAATAGAAAATGTTGATCCAATGGGAGTGCACACCGGAGATAGTATCACAGTTGCTCCTGCTTTGACTCTGCGTGATGCTGAATATCAACAAATGAGAAATGCATCTATAGCAGTGCTGAGGGAAATTGATGTTAGTGCCGGTGGTGCAAATGTTCAGTTTGCAGTGAATCCTAAAGAAGATGGAAGCCTCGTTGTAATTGAAATGAATCCAAGGGTTTCTCGCTCTTCTGCACTTGCCTCAAAAGCAACAGGCTATCCTATTGCAAAAGTTGTCACTAAACTTGCTATTGGCTATTCGCTCGATGAAATACGTAACGACTGTGCTCCAATAATACCAGCAGCATTCGAACCAGTGATTGATTATATCGTCACTAAAATTCCTCGATTTGAGTTTGAGAAATTTAAGGGGACAAATTGTGAATTATCAACCTCCATGAAATCAGTGGGAGAAGTGATGTCAATCGGCCGTACTTTTAATGAGTCACTGCAGAAAGCTTTTCGCTCACTTGAAACAGGGCTCACGGGACTTGATGAAGTGTTTTCTGAAGACACAGATATTAAATCTCAGTTAGCAAAATTGCTGCCAAACAGATTACTGATTGCTGCTGACGCAATGCGCCACGGAATTAGCATAGAAGAAATAAATTCGATTACAGGTTATGATTTATGGTTTTTGCAAAATATACAGCAAATTATATTAGCTGAACAAAAAATCAAGGAAAACGGCCTTCCTGAAACTGCATATGAAATATTAGAGCTGAAAAAAATGGGCTTCTCAGATGCAAGGCTCGCAAAGTTAAGTAATAGACCTACCTCTGTCATCCCAGCTGGGATCCAAGAAAAAAATAGGTGGATTCCAGTGTCACGCACTGGAATGACATCAGAGCAAATTGAAGCAATGAGGAAAAAATTTGGTGTTAATCCAGTTTATAAACGTGTAGATACCTGTGCAGCTGAATTTGAATCGAGCACTGCTTATATGTATGGATGTTATGAGGGAGACATTACAAACAGGACAGAATGCGAAGCGGACATTTCTGACCGAGAAAAGGTTGTCATTTTAGGAAGTGGTCCAAATCGCATTGGTCAAGGTATTGAGTTTGATTATGCATGCGTTCATGCAGTTTCTGCCACCAAAGAAATGGGATACGAAACAATAATGATTAACTGCAATCCCGAAACCGTTTCAACTGATTATGATACCGCTGATCGTTTATATTTTGCACCACTCATTGCAGAGGATGTGCTTGAAATACTAAGTAAAGAGCAAGAAAATGGCACACTAGTTGGTGTAATAGTTCAAATAGGTGGTCAAACGCCTTTAAAATTAGCCAAAGTGCTGAACGAAAGAGGTTTTAATATCTTGGGTACATCTTTTGATTCTATTGACCTTGCAGAAGATCGCATGAGATTTAAAAATCTTGCTTTGCAACTTAATTTAAAACAACCTGAAAATTCTATCTGTCATTCAGTGGAAGAAGCGTTAATCAACGCAGAAAAGGTGGGGTTTCCATTAGTAGTGAGGCCATCCTATGTCCTTGGTGGTCAGTCTATGTCAATTTTGCATGATATTGATAGCTTCAAAGAGTACGTCCTGAATCACACTAAAATCTTTGAGCATGGTTCGCTGCTTCTTGATAAATTTTTAGTCAATGCAGTTGAGGTTGACGTTGATGCTGTATGTGATGGGGAAAGAGTTTTCATTGCAGCGGTTATGGAGCATATTGAAGAAGCTGGTATCCACTCTGGCGATTCAACATGTTCAATACCGACAAATACATTGAGTGACGAAGTAATAAAAGAGATCGAGCTCCAAACTGAGAGAATAGCATTAGCATTAAAAGTGAAAGGTCTGATAAACATTCAGTTTGCTGTTCAAGAGAGTGATGTATACATACTTGAAGTGAATTTAAGGGCTAGCCGTACAGTTCCTTTTATTTCCAAGGTAATCAATATTCCTATTGCAAAGCTTGCCACTCAGGTTATTTTGGGTAAAAAATTGAATCAGGAAAACAAGCCTTTCAATCATTTTGCAGTTAAAGCTGCTGTTTTTCCATTTACGCGTTTTTCGGGAATTGACACTTTACTTGGTCCTGAAATGAAATCAACAGGAGAAGTGATGGGAATTGACTTATCTTTCGGAGCTGCACTTGCAAAAGTGCACATGGCTGCAGGATACAAGTTACCAACAGAAGGAACAGCTCTGGTTTCAGTAAAAGATGATGATAAAGAGTATATATTGCCTGTTGTACTAATGTTGAAAGAACTGAGTTTTGAAATATATGCCACCAAAGGCACAGCTTTGCATCTGAACAATAACGGCATTGCTGCAAAAGCTGTAAATAAAGTGAGAGAAGGCAGACCCCACATAGTTGATATGCTCAAAGATGGAAAAATAAATCTAGTAATCAATACTTCAAAAGGTGTGAAATCAGTCTCAGATAGCAAAGATATCAGGAGAACTGCTATTTTGCAAAATATAGCTTATAGCACCACAGCTTCTGGGAGTAAAGCGTTAGCGCTTGCAATTCAATATGTAAAGAATAGCAAATTGGAAGTGAAATCATTACAGCAGATACAAAATATTTAAATATCAAGACTATAATAAATTATTACTTATTTCAAAATGAGGATCGTGTAAGCTAAGGAGAGAGAAATTTAATTAAAGGATTTTTGTGTCAGTATCAATATATAACTGCCTTGAGCGTTTGTTGAAAGGCTTTGTACTAATTTTCTTGATTCAAACAATATGCTAGACTTTAACTTAAAAATCTTTGTAAGTGATCACGACTGAAAGGTGTTTTCATGCATTTTTTACCTGAGTGCAATAAGTGTAATTCATTGAGTTTCCAAAATTGATAATGAAGAAAAGCATTACTCGTCTAATAAAAGCAATTCAATACTCCTGTGAAGGAATAAAATCAGCTTTTGTATCAGAAGTTGCGTTCAGACAGGAGTTACTGCTTTTTATAATATGTGTTTCAACTTTGTTTGTTTTAGATGTAAGTAATTTAGAACGTGCAGTAATGGTAAGTAGCCTATTTTTGGTGTTAATTATAGAAATTATTAACACTGCTTTTGAAACAATAATTGAGCGTATTTCCAGTGAACAACATATACTTTCAAAAAAAGTGAAAGATCTAGGTAGTGCAGCAGTTTTTCTCTCATTAATTAACTTCTTGATAACATGGATGATAATATTGATATGAATGTTGTTAAGATATATTTTCAAAGGGAATGTTCAAAAAAGTGTGTCAAAGCGAATTTTTAGTTCAACTCAATTTTTAACCTATCAGGAAAAAAGATATCAAGTTGAGATATAGTTAGAGCCCAATTAGGCAAAGCCATAGCCCATTTTTGCTCTATCTTTTTTATAGCACAATATACCAATTTGTACAAGGCATTTGTACTGGTAAATGAACCTTTGGTTTTAGTAAATTTTCTGATTTGTCTGTGCAACCCCTCAATTGGATTGGTGGTATAAATTAGCCTTCTAACAGGGCCAGAATACTTAAAATAACTAGACAAATTTTCCCAATTGTTTTGCCACGATTTTATGACTAAAGGATATTTTTCACCCCATTTTTCCTCCAGTTCAAGTAAATAATTTTCGGCGATTTCTCTACTTGTAGCACGGTATATTTTTTTCAAATCATTCATAAAAACTTTTATATCTTTGCTGGATACGTATTTTAGTGAATTTCTTATTTGGTGCACAATGCATAACTGTACCTCAGCATTGGGAAATACGCTATTTATAGCTGTAGGGAAGCTTTTCAGACCGTCAACACAAGCTATCAAAATGTCTTCTACTCCTCTCTCTTTTAAGTCATTTAATACGCCTAGCCAGAAGTTAGCTCCCTCACTTTCTGCTAAGTAAAAACCCAGTACTTCTTTTCTGCCATTTTGGTCTATTCCTAATATATTGTACATGCATTTACTTATGCAATGTCCATTCTCTTTGACCTTAAAAAACATCCCATCCATAAATACTATCGGGTATACTGATTGTAGGGGACGACTCCTCCATTCATTGATTATAGGCAGTAATTTATCTGTAATTCCAGATATCTCTGCTGCAGATATTTTATGGTCATAGATTTCTTCCACATAGGATGCTATATCCCTGTATCCCACACCGCTTGCAAACATGTTCAAGACCTTTGTTTCAAGTTCTGGATGTAAGCTTGTTTGCCTTTTTTTCACTATCTGTGGTTCGAAACTTCCCTCTCTATCTCTTGGTGTCAATAGTTCAAATACTCGTCTTCAAAGTTTTGCCATTCTTTCCGTTTCTTCGATTCTTTTCTTCTCTTTCATTGGATAAATGATGCTCTATTTCACCTTCTAGACTTGCTTCCAGCAGCCTTTTTACAAATGGTGTTAATGCTCCATCTCTCCCCATCAATGGTTTACCTTCCCTTATTGATGACAGTATATTTGCTTCCAGCTCTTTGTAATCTACCAGGCCAGTCGTTCCATTTTCTATTTTGTAACTCATATATCAAACCTCTATTTTTTGTTTCTATTTTATTTTTATTTCTCGGTTTGACACACTTTTTTGAACATTCCCAAAATATCTAAAATTCTGTCAATTTATTTGCACAGTCAATCACTTGAGAATTCGGAAATTGATTTTTAAACCAAGTGTACTGGCGTTTTGCATAATGCCTTGTGTTTGTTTGAGCAATCTGTATTGCTTCGTCTAAAGTAATCTCCCCTTTTAAGTATCTTATAATTTCTGGTACTCCATGTGCTTTCATAGCTGGCAAATGTGGAGATGGGTTCATGCTAAGTAGGTTTTTTATTTCATCAATTGCTCCATTTTCAACCATTTCAATAAAACGAGAATTTATTTTTCGGTATATATCCTCACGTTTAGGTAGAATTGTATATACCTTAAAATTATTGAACAAAGGAGGCTGTCTATTTTCTTGCCATACAAAGATTGTCTTGCCAGTTTCAGTGATAACTTCAAGTGCTCTTGAGAGGCGATGTGAGTCATTAATAAATATTTTACCTTGAATCCTTGGATCTTTGCTTAGCACTAATTTGTAGAATTCCTCTTTACTTAAATTTTTCCTAAGTTCATTTACGTTTTCTCTCACTTCCTGGCTTATTTGTGGAATCGATGATAATCCCTTGATTAAGCTGCTAATGTAAAGCCCACTTCCTCCAGTGATGATGGGTATTCGTGAATTTTTCAGCGCGTTGTTAACTTCCCTCTTTAAATCCTCTAGCCATAAACCTACGGAATAATTTTCTCTTGCTGAAACATAACCGTATAGCCTATAAAATTCTTTCTGCTTTGGTGGTTGAGCAGTAATTACGGGAATCTCTTTGTATACCTGCTTTGAGTCACAGTTTATTATGCTAATGTTTTTATACTTTTTTATCAAGTTATCGCATAATTCTGATTTACCTGAGGCTGTAATTCCTGTAATAATTACTATATTATCCTTCATTTATATTAATTTAACTAACCTATGATAGGGTGTAGTAAAAATTTGGATTCTACAATCTAAAATTTGGAGACTTTTATGGCAGAAAATGATAACGATAACTCGTTTACTAAGCGTTTTACAAATAGGACCTCTAATGAGACAAGAGGAGGTTTTTCCAGTAAGTATTCATCTCAAAATACCAAAGAACATGCACTAGGAGCAAAAGGAAAAATTTCTGAATTGGCAAACAAAAAAGCTGAAGCCAAGGAAGCTTTTTCTGAAAGTGGCGGCATAAAGAGTAAAAGCAGAACTATCAACGAAAGATCCTTTGCTGATGCAACAAGAAGAAGTAGATCAGATCTCATATATCTAGTTCGTGGTAAAGATCGAGGAAGATCAGCTTGGCACTATGTATTAGTTGATAAAGATAAAAGAGAAATGTTTCTGGCAAAAAGTAGAACTGGCTCTATAGATGTTGCAGATTATGGAGAGATTTTATATTCAGGATGGGGAGATGATCCACCACAGGAGATAGTCGATAAAATCAATGCGGAGTTCGGATTGTAGTAAATCTGTTGTAAAAACAACAAGGACAACATTGCAAATTTAGAGTTCAAAAGGGTTATTCCTCGAGAACTCCTGCGTCAGAAAGCTGGCGTTGAATTTGTATATAATGTTGATCTTGGAGGTTTTTATGAATAATAGTGAGAGAAAAGAGAAATTAGAAACTCGTATTCTATCAAGCAGAGGTAGGTCTTTGCTTGACCATGAGCTACTGGAACGTAATCTATCTGCATACACAGAAGGAAGAGAAGTTGCCAAAAAGCTAATGGAGCTCTTTAGTAGTTTAGGAAGGGTAATTAATGCTGATCTTCACGAGCTAAAAAATGTTACAGGAATGAACGATGGAGCAATAGCAAGTATCTTTTGTCTGAAAGAGATTTTTGATAGGATATTGAAAGGTAAGTTAAAAAAGCTGTCGATTCTTGATAATAGAGAAGAGCTACTAAAATACTTTAAAGCAGCAATAGGGCAGTCAAGAAAGGAAAGCTTACGAGTGGTATACTTAGATCGAGGTGGTCATTTAATATATGAGTATATTCAAGACTGTGGAACTATAGACAGAGTGCCTCTGTATGTGAGAGAAATAATAAAACAGGGATTACTGATTGATGCAGCATCTGTTGCAATTTCACATAATCATCCAAGCGGAGATATAGAACCATCAAAGGAGGATGAGGATAACACACTCACATTAGCTGCAACCTGCGAAAATGTAGGAATGAAATTGATAGATCATATAATCGTAACACAGAAGAGCCACTTTAGTTTTTATGACAGTGGCTTATTGTAATCTGTAACCCGGAAGGAAAGTTCTCTAGCTTTCCTTCTTTTTTTTCCACTTTATGAATTAAGAAATTCGCTGTAAGCTTGAACAAATAAAATTAGCAATGAAAGGTGGAATTAGGCAAAAAAATAAAGGAACTTAGGTTATACTGTGGTTTGACACAAACTGAATTAGGAAAAAGAATAGGTGTTTCATATAGACAGATACAAAGGTACGAAAATGATTCGAATTACATTTTAGCCAGTAGACTATATGACTTAGCAAAAGCCCTATCGATAGATGTTGCTAACTTTTTCACTGATATGCACGCTGACTCACATGAAGCTTACGATGAAGAGGTGTTAAAGTTAGTCAAAGGATATAATGAAATTAAGAGCAAAAGGTTGCGTAGTGTAGTTTATATGTTAGTAAAATCTTTTTCTCAAAGTTACAATAAGAGTTAGTATTGCTTTAAAAAATGGGTATGCAACATCCTATTGATAAACAAATAGGTGAAAGGATAAGGAAAAGAAGGCTAATGTGTGGTTTTAGCCAAAGAGACTTAGGAAAAAAGCTTGGAATTTCATTCCAGCATATACAAGGATATGAAACTGGAGAAGTAAGGCTTATATTTGATAGGTTGTATAATTTGGCAGAAGCTTTGTCAGTTGATATGTCATATTTTTTTACAAAAGCCTCTGAGGATTTACATGATAAGGCCTTCCATAGCGATACAAGTAGTAAAGAAATATCAAGGCTAGTGAGGGAATACAGGAAAATTAAGGATGGAACGTTGCGTGATATTATTCATTCAGGGAATGTTCAAAAAAGTGTGTCAAAGCGAATTTTTAGTTCAACTCAATTTTTAACCTATCAGGAAAAAAGATATCAAGTTGAGATATAGTTAGAGCCCAATTAGGCAAAGCCATAGCCCATTTTTGCTCTATCTTTTTTATAGCACAATATACCAATTTGTACAAGGCATTTGTACTGGTAAATGAACCTTTGGTTTTAGTAAATTTTCTGATTTGTCTGTGCAACCCCTCAATTGGATTGGTGGTATAAATTAGCCTTCTAACAGGGCCAGAATACTTAAAATAACTAGACAAATTTTCCCAATTGTTTTGCCACGATTTTATGACTAAAGGATATTTTTCACCCCATTTTTCCTCCAGTTCAAGTAAATAATTTTCGGCGATTTCTCTACTTGTAGCACGGTATATTTTTTTCAAATCATTCATAAAAACTTTTATATCTTTGCTGGATACGTATTTTAGTGAATTTCTTATTTGGTGCACAATGCATAACTGTACCTCAGCATTGGGAAATACGCTATTTATAGCTGTAGGGAAGCTTTTCAGACCGTCAACACAAGCTATCAAAATGTCTTCTACTCCTCTCTCTTTTAAGTCATTTAATACGCCTAGCCAGAAGTTAGCTCCCTCACTTTCTGCTAAGTAAAAACCCAGTACTTCTTTTCTGCCATTTTGGTCTATTCCTAATATATTGTACATGCATTTACTTATGCAATGTCCATTCTCTTTGACCTTAAAAAACATCCCATCCATAAATACTATCGGGTATACTGATTGTAGGGGACGACTCCTCCATTCATTGATTATAGGCAGTAATTTATCTGTAATTCCAGATATCTCTGCTGCAGATATTTTATGGTCATAGATTTCTTCCACATAGGATGCTATATCCCTGTATCCCACACCGCTTGCAAACATGTTCAAGACCTTTGTTTCAAGTTCTGGATGTAAGCTTGTTTGCCTTTTTTTCACTATCTGTGGTTCGAAACTTCCCTCTCTATCTCTTGGTGTCAATAGTTCAAATACTCGTCTTCAAAGTTTTGCCATTCTTTCCGTTTCTTCGATTCTTTTCTTCTCTTTCATTGGATAAATGATGCTCTATTTCACCTTCTAGACTTGCTTCCAGCAGCCTTTTTACAAATGGTGTTAATGCTCCATCTCTCCCCATCAATGGTTTACCTTCCCTTATTGATGACAGTATATTTGCTTCCAGCTCTTTGTAATCTACCAGGCCAGTCGTTCCATTTTCTATTTTGTAACTCATATATCAAACCTCTATTTTTTGTTTCTATTTTATTTTTATTTCTCGGTTTGACACACTTTTTTGAACATTCCCTTTTCAAATTCACCGATTAAGACTTGCATGTCTTGTGGTAAATCAGAAACAAATTCTATATATTCTTTATTTTTTGGATGATATAAGCCTAGCGTGTGAGCATGTAGTGCCTGTCTATTGAAATTACGGATAAAGTCAGAGTTTTTAGCATGTTTTTCACTTTTACTACTATTTTTTCCGTAAACTTGATCACCAACTACAGAATGTCCTATGTGGCTCATGTGTACTCGAATTTGGTGTGTTCTGCCTGTCTCTAAAGTACATTTAACCAGGCTTGCTTGCCCTATAATTTTCTTCACTGAATAATGAGTGATTGCTAATTTACCTGCTGTTTTTGTGACACACATCATTTCTTTATTACTGCGTTTTGGAGCAATATGGGTTTTTACTGTTCCTTGCAGATTAGGTAATGCTCCCCAAATTACTGCTAAGTATTCCCGTTTTATTTTACGATTTGATAGCAGTTCAGACAAGAAGCTGTGGGATTGTTCATTTTTTGCAATTACCATGAGTCCACTAGTATCTTTATCAAGCCTGTGAACAATTCCTGGTCTTGTATTTATATATGGAATTTTGCCAAGGTGAGCGATCACTGCATTCAGGAGTGTATCATTGTTTGTTCCAGCACCTGGGTGTACTGTTAATCTACTTTGTTTACTCAGAACTATAATGTCCCCATCTTCGTAGATGATATCAAGCTTTATATTATAGTTAGGTTCAATTGATGTGGATATGTCAGGTTGAACGAGATGTACTATATACTCTTCACCTGGTTTTACTATGTGGTCATTATTAATTATCGGCGTGCCAAGTAATGTTACCCGCTCATCTTGTATCAATCTTTGTGCTTTACTGCGTGATATGTTACACTTTTTAGCTATGTAAGTATCTAGCCTTAATTTTTTTTCGTCACTATTAACATTTAAGGTTATATCTATGGTCACTACCCTGCGCAAGCTACTTTGAATGCTGCATGAACATCTGGATTCACAAAATCAACTTTTGTACTAGGTTGAATTTGAAGACCGTCTTGTTTTTTAATATGGCAAATTGTTTGAGAGCCATCTTTCCAGTAAATTATTATTTTATTATCAAAATCCCGTAGCGTTAACTCCCTCTTTTCTTCTTTTTTATCTTTTTCTTCTAGCTTAATAGACTCTAATAAATAATATAGAAAGTCACTTGCTTTACCGTTAACTTTTTTTCTCCATTCATCCATTTTTTCTTGTTCAGATAATTCTTTTTCCAATTTTGCATTTTCTTGCTCCAGCTCTTTCATCCTTTTTTTTGATTTTAATAATCTATGTTTTTCTATTGCTTTTTTCTCTTCATCTCGCTGTTTTTCAAGAGAAGTAGCAGTAATACTGCCTTCACTGCTATTAGGTTCATTTGATTGAGTCTGTTTATTCTTTAATTCTGCTAGCTCATCTTTTACTTTTTTTAGTTCTTCTTCTAATTCGTTCTTTATCTTTTCCGCTTCTTCTTTTTGTTTTTCCAATGTATCTATGAACTCACGATCATCGCTAATTGTTCTTTCTCCAGATTGAAAAAAGCCAACTAATCTGCTTGGTTCAAATCGCTCAACCTTATCTTCAGCGATTTTAATAGTATTCTCTAAACTAGAAAAAATGCTTTCAATTTTTAGTGAATTTGTTCTTTTTGCCAGCTCTTTAGCTTCGCTTAAAATGACCATCATTTCCTTACGCAACTTATCTAAATCTTTTTTGATGTCTCCTCTAATTCCTTGTAGATGAACAAGTGTTTCTTGAATTTCATCATTTGCAGGTTTTAGAAGTTTGCTATCAAGTAGATCTTTAGCTTCATCTAAGCGCTTATCAAATGAGTCAACAATTTTATCTGTAAAATTAGTCAAGTGCTTATCTAGTAATTTTATTAATCGAGATATTGGATCATTTTCTTCCTCATCTTTTGTCTTTTTTTCCATTACCGATACAAAACCACCTCTTCTGCATGGAAAGAGAATATCTAAATTATTAAATTTTTTAATAATATTATGATTATTGTTTATCTCATTGGTTTTTAGCTTGCTGAATGTTATACATATTCCAACGATAGCAATGATACTAGCCAGTACAACTGGAACCCATTCCAAAGCCTGAATATTGGCAAAGCTCAATCTATTTTGTATTAACGCACCAACTATAATTACAGCACTAATTACATATGGTATGGTAAGAAAAATGGCCTTATTTTTATTCTCTTGTATTTGATTATCTAATATTTTTTTCTGATTTTCAGAAATTGGCAAAACTATTGAAAAGTTTGCTTTTTTGGAATCTATAAGACTTAAATTTGGTTTTATCTCTATTTTCAGAGCATTTTCAGCGATTTCACTCATCTCGTTGTCTTTGCCACCTCTAATTTTATTATTTATTAATTCCTCTATCAACTTTTCTCCTTCTTTTATCTCCTGCTTATGCATATATCTCATAGCAGAAGAGGCTACAAAAGTTGTTAAAAGAATAATAGAAACCAAAGTGTAAATTGGCATGAATGTTGGGTTAAAAATATCTGTAATAAACCTTAGATCATTATGGGTTATTATTATTGCAGCTACATAAGCCAAAGAAAATTGAAGCCAAATATTTACAATCGCTATGGGTAGAGTGTTACTTACAGAATATTTCTTTGTTGCACGCCATAACCTAGGAAAAAAACCAATAGCATCATCTATTTTGGCAAAATTATGATCTACTTTAACATTGAAAGGATTTGTTGTATCTAAAGGCATAAATTTCCTTGCATCCTAATTAAGTAATTATATATAAATGATACTTTAAAAACAAGTTTTTGGCTTATGCCAAGGACGATTAGAACGGACTTTGCTAACCTTTATGCCACTATTTGCTAGCCAAACAGAGTGTGTGCCATATGCCTCTAAGTCAGAGTATTTGATGATTTTAGTATTGCAAGCTGGATAGTTAAACTTGCTTAACTGAATTACTAGATCGACATTGTTACAATTTTCTAAAATATCTTCTCTTTTATGAGCTAGCAACACTGACTTATTATTTCCTTTATTATATGTACAGTCATAATCATTACATTTTAGCCTTTTGTTTGAATTACTGAATTTAGTATGATTCACAATTTGATTCTGCCCGTTTTGCTTTGCCCACGTTTTGACAACAAAATTTCTGTTTTTTCTAGTAAGGGAATATAGTAAATTGTCATCTTCTTTTACAGCAAGATTATCAGCACTGACTAGAATGTCAGGAGTTGTATACATAGCGCTAGAGAAAATACCTAGCACAATAAAGAAAATTCCAAAGAAACGCCAATTCCTTTCCCACAAGCATAACCATAATAGCCCAAGCGTTATTATAATAATTAATGAGGCAGGAAAAGTGCGAATAGGAATAACCAAATACTGAAGACTGGCAATTGCGTTTGTTATATATAAAACGCTGTCAATTGGGCGTTCCATGAGAGGCGTTATAATCCACTGAGTACCTAAAGGAATCAATAAAACATATATTATTCCAAGTGGAATAATAATGAGTGTAACTATTGGTATAGCAATCAAATTTGTGATAATGCCACTGATTGAAAAATAGTTAAAATTGTATATTGTGTACGGAACAGTTGCTAAACTTGCTATTATTGAGCTGATCATTATCGACACAAAATATTTTATTATTTTTATTTTGAATAACTTATTAGCATTGATCTGATAGCTGGCAACTAGTGCCAAAACAGCAGAAAATGACATTTGAAAACCTGGCTTTAAGATTGCTTCTGGCTCCACTATGAGTATCACCGAAGCAGCAAACGCAATTGCTATTAATCCTCGATATTGACCTTACCCAGAAAAAGTAGACAGAAAGTTAAGACGTTTTTGAAGTAAAATAAAACGTTTTTTCAAAGAGGTGTGGTATGACAAAAAGAAAAGAATATACAGCAGAATTCAAAATTGAAGCTATAAGACTAGTAAAAGAAACAGGTCAATCATCAGCAAAAATAGCAAGAGATTTGGGTATTAGCGGTGATTCATTAAGCAGATGGGTAAAAACATACAATGATAGAATGTCTGGAGTAGATGCGTTTCCAGGAAAAGGGAAAGTAGCTCATTGTGACAAAGAAAAGTTTGATTTAAAGAAAGAGCTGGCAAGAGTAACGAGGGAAAGAGACATTTTAAAAAAAGCCCTGGGATATTTTGCAAACCAAAAAGAGTAAAATATTCTTTTATAAAAGAACATGAAAACTGCTATAAAATACGGGAATTATGCAGATTTTTGAACGTATCTGCTTGTGGTTATTATAAATGGATTACTAAGGAAAAAAACAACAAAAAATCAATAAGAGAAGAGCTCATACAAGATATTCAGAAGGTATATCGAGCATCACAATGCAGATACGGAGCTCCTAAAATTCACGCTGAATTAAAGGCTTTAGGTAAAAATTATAACATCAAAACAGTGCAAAATGTTATGCAGAAAAATGGCATTCAAGCTAAGCTTAGACGAAAGTTTAAAAGTAAAAAACCACAAATAGACAATAGAGTTATAACTCCTAACATATTAAATCAGAATTTCATCGCTGATCAACCTAACAAGATATGGGTAACTGATATTACGTACATAAAAACTAATGAAGGATGGTTATATTTGGCAGCAATAATAGATTTATATTCACGCATGGTGATTGGCTGGTCAATGAGTAATGCAGTAAATAGGCAATTAGTTATAGATGCGTTATTCATGGCTATTGGTAGGCGCAAATCTGCTAAAAATCTACTATTTCATAGCGATCAAGGATCGCAATACACCTCTAAAAATTATCAATTTTTACTAAGTACAAAAAATATTACTTCTAGTATGAGTCACAAAGGTTGTTGTTATGATAATGCTGTTTCAGAGAGCTTTTTTAGTTCACTTAAGAGAGAGTTACTCATTGATACTTCACAACACTCTGCACAACAAGCTAAAACCGCAATATTTGAATATATAGAAATTTTTTATAATAAACAGCGTAGACATTCTACTATTAACTATTGCATTCCTGAGCTTTTTGATTCATCATTCTCATAGCAAAAACGTCTTAACTTTCTGTCTACTTTTTCTGGGTAAGGTCAGGTTGCCCGATTCGCACTGATGCGTAGACTCAGACGGCAAAACATCTGGTTTAATAAGTTTTAGAATCCTTTCAGTTTCTTTCTGAATGAATTCCTCTCCTTTTAAACAATATGACCGAAGACTTTCAGGTCGCACCATCTCAACGATATACCAGAAGGCATGTCCAAAGAACATGAACAAATTTTGAGAGAATATAGCAACAGCGCTGAATATAAAATTAAAAATTATGTACATACTATCAGTAGTATTGGTGTTTCTTTTGGAGTTGGAGCAGGACTAGTTGCTCTTGGTTTTACATCACCAGCAGCTATAGGTGCTTTAACTTTTGTAGTGAGTATGATTCCTTATATTTCTTTAAGTTTCTTAATTGATAAAGCAATTGAGTGCTTTTTTCCAGAAGGAAATAAACAGCCAGGTAGCTCAGTTGATAGTGATGTGAAAATTGTTGGTGGGTATACGTGCAGGGAAGTATTTTAAGAAACGATAGATAGAAGTTTTTGAAGAGGATTTAGCTCATTTTTTTCATGTTAAGTATAATTGAATTATCCGCTCAAGTCCTAATCCTGCATAGCTAGTTGATTTTTCCATCCAAGAATCATTTTATTAGCTTGCCTCAATGTTTCAATAGAAGGCAAGTCTTCTGTGCTTAGTGGTAGACGAACAGTTTTGTGTTCTATAAGCCCAATGTCATGCAAGAGTGCTTTAGTAGGTATTGGATTGCTGGCAGTAAATAGAGTTTTGCAAGCTTGTTGCCAACTGTCTGCCTGAGGGTTCTCGCCACTCATGCATTGCTTAACATATTCATGTACTACACGTGGCCAAACATTGGCAGCAACAGAAACCAGACCAGCCGCACCCTTAGCAGCCATATCGGGTATCATATTATCATCTCCGCAAAAGACCTCAATATTTGGTGCAACTTTCTTATACTGAGTTAAAGTATCAACGGTGCCACTTGAATCTTTGATAGCCCAAAATTTTTCGTGGCTGGATAAGTTGCGTACAGTTTCAGCGTGAAGACTCACTCCTGCTCTTGATGGAATATTGTAAAGCATGGCTGGCACATGTGCTTTTTCAAGCAGCTTTTCAAACCATAAAGTTTGCCCCATGATTCCAGGCTTTGCATAAATGGGAGTTGTCATTAGATAGCCATGAATAGGCATACCCTTGCAAAAATCAAGCCATTCAAGAGTCTGATATAGATTCACTCCTGGTACACCAATTATAATTTTCGTATTTAATTTTAGCTCACATACAAATTCAACTAATGTGCGCTTTTCAGAATCAGTAAGTGATAAGCTTTCACCTGTGCTACCTAGCAACACTACACCATTTTCAGCTTCAGCTTGCATTGTTAGTAAACGCTGCAAGCTTTGGTAATCTATACTATCTCCACTGCAATTAAAAGGAGTAACACAAGCAGTCCATAAAAATGTAGATTTCAATTGAAGTTATTAAAATGGTATTTCATCATCGATTAGTTCGTCTTTTATATCGTTGTCAAAACTTCCGTGTTTATCTTTTTGTTCTGTTTCATTTTGTTTGTATTCACTTGGCTTGTAATCAGAGTTTGACATACTGTTTCGTGAATCTAAAAGGGTAAGGGCACTATTAAAGTTATATAGCACCACCTCTGTCGTATACCTTTCGCTACCATTTTGGTCAGTCCATTTTCTAGTTCTCAGAGAACCTTCAACGTAAACTTTACTACCTTTGCGCGCAAAATCCTTAACAATTTTTACTAATCCTTCACTAAAAATTACAATATTATGCCATTCTGTCTTTTCAGAGCGCGTACCAGAAAATTTGTCAGTCCAACTTTCAGATGTGGCTATCGAAAAACTTGCCATCTCTTTTCCATTTTGTGTAGTCCTAATTTCAGGATCTTTTCCTAAATTACCAACTAATATGACTTTATTTATAGTACCACTAGACATAATTATGCTTTAAAATAAATCTCTTTATTATCTTATGTGAGAGTATTATTGTCAAATTTAATTAAAAACGCGCTTGGAGGGATTCGAACCCACGACCTTTGCCTCCGGAGGGCAACGCTCTATCCAACTGAGCTACAAGCGCAGATGTATTAGATTATTTAATAGATAAACTATCTAAATCAAATTTTTGTTCTGGATAAAGCGTAAACATAATACCTCCATGTCCAAAATGTACATTTTTAGAATTGCTTATCCGTTCTTTTGTTATCTTTTGGTTTACAGCCCATGAAAAAGTTACATAATTTTCAGTTACTGAGTGCACTTTTAAATCCTTAGTATTTATAAACAACTTTCCATTTACCCATATTTTCCATGTATCGGGGGAAAAGTATAAAATTGAATCTAAACTGACTACTTTACAATTGAAATTTTCTTCCTCTGTAACTACTGAAGACTGTAAGTTAAACTTTTCCATCTCACTAACTATTCTATTAACCTGCTCTTCATCAAAAAAAATGCTTTTTATGCTACCATATTGCGATAAAGTACTCTCTGCTGCCTCTTTTATTATATCGTCTCGATCTATATAATAATTGTTGATAAAAAAACACTCCTTCGCACGCAAATTTGCTATATCAATGAAGTCATTTATTTCTTGATTTCCAACTTTTAAAATACTTTTTAAGTACTTCTTTTCTATAATCATTCCATCATTAGAATGATGACAGACCATTTCATCATTGCCTTGTCTTTCTATATATACACATAAATTTTCACTATTTAACCCTAATATTTTATGCTCAATAAAATCTTCATTACTAATATGCTGTTGGCAAGAATATTTTTTACAAATCCCTATATTTTCTACAAGATCTTCGCAATTGCAATATGCACTAAAATTAAAAAATAGCAGCGTAAAAATAAAAAACAACTTTATATTCATCTACTTAATATGGTATACCAATCAAAAACTATACTAGCTCTCACTATCTCTATCATATTACCACTTAAAATCTGGTTTATAACTTTAGCATCTATATTTCTCTGCTTATTCAAGGTAAGAGATCTGATCATAACATAACCAGGAAGATTTGGAATAGACTGTAGAAATAAAAAAATATGCTTATCGCTAATTGAGCTTAAACTTAGAACCACTTCACTTCTTATTACTTTTGTATGTTCACTTTTATTGTGGAGTTCAGCTTCTTCAGGTATAGAAATTGATATTTCAGGTTCTAACATGTAGTGTTTTTTATATAGCTTGTTAAGCTCAAAATTTAAATTTGTAATGTATCTGCTACTATGTAAGTTTGAAGAAGAAATTCTTTTCCATAAATCTAGGTTTTTATTTAGAACGACTTCTTTCTTTTGAATTTCAATGATCTGTAAATTAATAGAGCGTATTTCCTCAGCTGCAGTTTGATTTTTATTATAAACCTTTTTGTTATAGATAATAAAACACGTTGATAACCCTATTAATACAATAGATAACAATAAGTAATATATGCACTGAATTGTAGCTTTTCTTTTTAGTTGAGAGATAGTCATCAATCTACATTGCCTCTCCTATTTCAACATCAATAGATAGATTTTTCTCTTTAGTAGTAGGTAAGCTAGAAATACTAATATCATGAGTACGGAAATTATCGTTTAAATTTTTCTGTAGTTTCTCGTATTGATAAGAAATGTCTTTACCAGATTGAAAATTAAACCTTAAAGTTGTGGTAATATAACTTTTTGCCTCATTATAATTCCACTCAAATAATTGAAGCTCTACATCTGGTACTTTTAGCTTTTCTACATACTTAACTTGTGTGAGAGGAGAGTACTCTATTTTTGATAAAATATTATTGATATTAATAAAATCGTAAACTTCATCTATCTTTTTTACATTATAGCTTTGGCTAAGTTTTATTAGTTTGTTATTTAAAGCACTCCGCTTTGCAGATAAATTATCAGCAATATTAAAATTCGAATACAAATTCCGCAAACAAAAGGTGTTAATTACAATTAAAGTCAAAAGGAGGTATAGAAAAATCCGAGGAGAGTTTAAATAAAGGTAATTGAATAGATAAAATTCTTTAGTTTCTTTTGTATTAAAAACATCTGTTGGCTTATTCTTAAAGCTATGGAACAAAATTGTAGTATCACAAAAGCTATCTTTTTCGCATATAGCTAATTCTGCTCCCAATAGTTTACCTAGCTCATATGGAGTCAATATGTTCACACTATTCTCTGAAAAATTTATAACTGATAAACTAGATTTAATAGCTTCTGATACTATGATGCAAAGGTCGATAGGGTCATTTTTTTCAAATCCAAACTTAGTTAAAGATTGAATTGTATTTTTCACTTCCTGATATATTTCACCAGCAATGATTCCTGGTAAATTATCATTAGTAAATGGTATTAAACGTGTAAATATCATTTTGTTCTCTTTAAGAACCACTTGTCTATAGCCACCTGTTTTAGTTGCAGCAACTATAATTTTCCAGTTACTAGGATCTTTGTGTAGAATCTTTTTTGCTATACTGACTAGTTCTATAGGAAACATTAATATTCCTTTAAAGTTAGAGCCTATTTCAACAAACACGTCCAACCAATATTCTATTAAATGATTTGCTTTTGATGAAACAAATAGATACCACCAGTTTTGATTAAATTTATTCGGCTTTTCGACCAAGAGAATAGAATTTATATCGTTATTATGAGCAAAATGCTCTACTTTTGTTTTTGCTGATAGATAAGCACTAATCCTATTTACTCTTGGGATAGACTGTAGCAAATAGTTCTGATCAGTGTGATTGAGAACCAGATATAAGGGTGCTTTTTTATCTGATGAGAGACATGAAATTAAGTCAGAAACAACTTTATTATTTTTGTCCTTAGCAAAATATCTTTTATTTAAAGTATCATTTTTAAAATATAGTAACATTGTGCCTTCTTTTCCTATAGAAAGCATAAACTTACTTTTGGGTTTTGACCCAAACATATTAACAAAGTGTATACTCATCTAGAATTAAAAAGGTAATTTATTGAAATTCATTAAACATTAGATGACAATATTACTTATATTATAAGTTTTTGATAAAATTAGTAGTAATATTAACCCTTTTGTATGATGAAGGTTTTTTATATTTGTGCTAGACACAACTTAACCTGACAAACGAGGATTAATTATATCTCAGCTTGATATTTTATTCTCCAACAGACTGAAAATTGAATTGAGCTAAAGACTTGATTTGACGCACGTTGTTGCACATTACCATTTAGTATACTTGAACTGAACATTTTCAGTGAATCCATCTGGCATGACTGAAACTTTTGTATTCATATTTATTTTTAAGTAATTTACTAGCTCATCAACTAATATATCAGGAGCAGAAGCACCTGCAGTAATTCCTATTTTTTCTGCGCCCTGCAACCAATTTTTGTTCATACATTTATAATTATCAATCAAATAGGCTCTTTTTCCTCTGGAAATACACAGGTCTAATAAACGGTTTGAATTTGAACTGTTTTTGCTTCCTACAATTAACACTACGTCTGTAATTTTAGCCAATTTTTTAACAGCGTTCTGCCTATTTTGTGTTGCATAGCATATATCTTTTAAGTCGGGGCCTGTAATGCTTGGAAATCTGAGCTTCAGTGTAGCAATAATTTCTTTGGTATCGTCAATACTTAACGTGGTTTGTGTTACATAAGATAAATTATCTGGATCTTTGATTTGTAAATTGTATACGTCTTGCATAGTTTGCACTAGAGATATAGGATTACTTACTCTTCCTATAATTCCTTTAACTTCTGGATGATTTTCATGTCCAATTAGAATTAATTCTTTACCACTATCCTCATACCTTTTTGCCTCTTTATGTACTTTGCTAACTAATGGACATGTTGCATCAATCACTTGAACACCCTTTCTTTTTGCCTCATCCTCTATACTTTTCGACACTCCATGTGCGCTAAAGATCAATATTCCTCTATTGTCTTTAATGTCTTCTATGCTGCTTACAAAAACCACTCCTTGTTTCTTGAAGTCCTCTACTATATACTTATTATGAACGATTTCGTGTAGTACATAAACTTGGCGTTCATTTTTGTATTTCTCTAAAGTGATTGCTAATATGTCTACAGCTCTTTTAACCCCTGCACAGAAACCGCGTGGTTCAGCTAAGATAATCTCCATTTTTTTTCAAATCAAGTAAGTATGTAAACATTGCTAAAAAGTAAGCTCCGCTCACTATGTTTCATATCATGACTGCTTTACTATAATTTCAAATTTATCATTACCAAGATTCTTATTAATATACCAGGAACCGTCATCTTTAATTACAAATTCAGGACCCTTGAGGTCTCTTGTTATTGTCCTTCCATCTTGGTCATCCATGGCAATATGGATATCGAATGTAACGATGTCTAGATTTATTATAGCTTTTTTTCCACTGTATGAATTTAGACTAAACTTGCCCAACATGACATCATTAATACTCACTTCTCCTGCATAAGTATCACACTGACCATCTATACAACACTCACTTTTAATATAAAAAAGATCTAACATATTTAAATCTATAAAAAAAAGAACTAAATTTATATACTAAATACAATTCATCATTAATAAGCAACTATAGATTACTTTGGCTACAGCAATAATGCAACTGGAAGTATAACATAATTAATTGTATAAGAAACTACACTTTAGAGAAATGGTTGTTTGGTTTTTTTATTAATTTTTTTCACCATACTGTCAATCATGTGTTTTATTCCTTGATATACAGAGTGTGTACTTTCATCACTACGCATATAAGCAGAGCAGGAAAATATATTATGCTTTTCGTCTTCTATTGATAGCTTTGTATCGCATGTTATATGTTCGCCGCCGAGCTTCTCTATCAACTGGTCTTTGTCGTTTCCTATAGTTACCTTAATCTTACTTTCTTCTTTACCTATCTTGCTACTTAAAATTAAAACAATAATGGCTGGAGATATACATATAGTTCCTATTGGCTTTTTTGCAACAAAGAACTCTGAGACTAATCTTTCAAACTCAGGCATTACTGTTTTATTTTCAGCTAAGTCAGATAAATTTTTCGCAACTCCATATCCACCAGGTACGACTAGCATGTCAAAATTTTCAGCTTTAGCTTCTCTTAAATCATTTATCTCACCTCTTGCAATTCTTGCTGATTCTACAAGTACATTCCTTTTTTCTTTTACTGCTTCTTTTGTTTTGTGATTCATAACTTGTGTGATATCAACATCAGGAGCAAAGCACGTGACTTCAACTTCCTGCTGATCAAGCACAAGCAGAGTTAAGACCGCTTCTCTCACCTCTGTGCCGTCGAGGTGGCCGCATCCTGATAAAACCACAGCGGCTCTTAATTTTTTCTCACCCATAAAATACCTTGATTTCATATAATCTAGGTATTGTAATACAAATTCCATATTTGGAAAGGAGTAATTATTTTATGTCAATTATAATATAATTAATAATTAGTATATATAATTAGGCATGTTTATAATTTATAGGAATTGAATATGGTACAAGGTGGTGAAGTAGATACTGGCAACAGTGAGTATCTTACACAAGGTGTACTTGAAATTATTCAGGGAAGTAAAAAGTTACAAGAAGAAGCAAAAAATTTTCTGGATAAAAATAAAGATTTAAAAGATCTAGATTTAACTGAAGAGGGAAGCGTAATTCTTTTATTAAGTAGTAGGAAAAGCGAAGAATTTTTGGCAGCTATGTCAAAAGGATTATCAGAAGAAGAGAAATTCAAAAAACTAGCTGAGCAAGTTGGTAAAAATCGAGTAATGGAGGAAAAGCTTGAAGCTTTAGGTAACCAACTGTTAGCTCAGGGGGTAATAAGTGGAGCAGCAGTTACAACACTAACAGGTGCACTAGCAGGTACATTAGCAATAGGGGGAGTGACTGGTGCATTAATTGTTGGCGGAGCAGCATTTGTAGGATTTATGGCACTAGTTGCTATAGCTGCTATTGGTTATGCTATATATCAGAATAGAAGTGAGATAAAAGAGAGCGTAGGTAAGGGTACCAGTAAAGCAGTCCAGGGTATAGTTGAATCGGGAAAAGAAGTGAAAAGTTTTGTGAAAAATGTGATCGATAAATTACCTACGATTCAAGCAAGAGAGAGTAATTTTGATAAGTTCAAAAATGACTTGTCTGGGCGTATTATAGAAATTGATACGGCACAAAAGCGAGAAGGAATTGGAGAAGATGAAACTAAAAACAATCTTTCTAATAATCTAAAAATGGTAAAAATGCTTCAAAACAAAGAGCAATTAATGGCCATAAAGGAATTAATAAAAGATTGTAAGTTAAAAATGTGATATAAAAGAGATAAGAGGGAAAGATAGCCCTACTCACTATAGGAATAGAGCTATCACGGGCGTGTGCGACCGAAAAAAAGTTGGTATTACAACCGTTTCCATCAAGGTACACTAGCCCATCTCTCGATACGTTTGAATAGTTGTGTGGGACATATATATGCACCCGTTTACAATCTTAAATTAATAAAACTATCGAGGTTATAATGGTTAGATCTTATCAAAATTTTATTGGTATTGACATCGGAAAATTCAAGAATGTTGTTGCAGTTCACAAGCAGAAGAATGCTGTTGAATTTGACAATAATACTTCTGGTTGGCAACAATTGTGTCAAAAGTTCTCAGATATCTTACCTAATTCTTTAGTGACTTTAGAAAATACAGGAAAATATGAGCTTGGTTTGTCACATTTTCTTATTGACAAGAATATCACCGTACATCGAGCTAATACCCGTAAAGTAAAAAGTTTTATTTTATCTCACGGAACTTTAGCAAAATCCGATAAATCAGATGCAAGAGCTCTTGCTCAATATGGATTTGAACGCCATAGAACTCTCTCTCTATTTGTACCTACTTCTGAAAAACAATCAACCTTAGTTGCACTTTGTCAACGTCGTGATGACATCACGCAAATGAGAACTCAGGAAAAATGTAGACTGGAAGCACCTGAAAACGACCATATAAGAGAAAGTTGTCAAAAAACTATTGAATTTTTTAATGGCCAAATAGATGAACTAAATAATACTATACAAAGAATCATTGATGAAAGTCATGAGTTACAAGAACATCAAAAAATCCTTAAAACAGTTCCTGGAATAGGTAAAAAGTTATCACAAGATTTTCTGTGTTTAATACCGGAGCTTGGTTACTTAAACAGAAGGGAAGTAGCAAGTCTTGCTGGAGTTGCACCTCATCCTAGGGAAAGTGGTAAAGCTGTTGGTTATCGAAGGATTATAGGTGGTAGAAGTAATGTCCGTAAAAAGCTTTTTACAGCTGCCATGTCTGCTGCAAGGTCCAAATCTGTACTTGGTGCCTTTTATTCTAAGCTTGTTGAAAGTGGTAAGAAGAAAATGGTAGCTATAACAGCTCTAATGCGGAAAATCATAGTAATTGCTAATGCAAGACTTAAAGAAGCAATTAATTTGCATACTCTCACAACGGTGACTGAAATTGGCTAATGAATATGTGCGTCTACACAGACTTAAAGCACATATTCATTAGCTAAACAGAAATTATTATGGCAGCTGTTTGATATAAAATTTTATTTCTATGACACACGGGTTTTTATTGTCCACATGATTGAACAAAGTTACAGAATTACACAAATAAAAAATTTTTTAAAAAACATAGTTGATTGTAAAGTGTTTACCAACTTAGTTGGATTGTAAAGTGTTTACCAACTTAGTTGGATCCCAGTGGGCTTTGTTGCATCGCTCAAGTGAAAAGAACTGGCAGTTACTGACAAAATTCATTATAAAACAGCCATTTAACTGTTGAAGAAAAAATATGCCACAGAAAATGAAAGTCAGTAACCAAAACGAATATAACAAATTCCTTGAAAAAAGGGGGAATATTTTTTGTTACATCGATGAAGCTATCGAAAATTGGTATGAAAATAGTCCAAAAATGCAGGGCGGCAACTATATTTATAGTGATAAAGTTGTGATTTTAGTGCATATAATCGTCAGTTTCTTTAGAATTGGTTTAAGACAAACAGTCGGGTTTATAAAAGGGTATTTGCAACAAATAGGAAGAGATTTGCAGCTATTCACAAGCATCAAAAAAAACTTAATATTAAGATAAATGATTGCAGGATTGATAAAAGCAACATGGAAAATATTGAAATTATCATAGATAGCACAAATTTACAGTAACACTCCTGGCCACAGTAAGGAAAACAGTGCAGATAGAAAGTACCGAAGCTACGAGCAAGTAAGAAAGTTACATGTTATGTTAAGTGTGAATAGTAAAAAAGCTATAGCTGCAAGATACAGTAATGGCGTCTACTCTGACCACTTGCGATTTGCTTGAAGAAGTTAATTTTCAGCACAAAATAAAAGCATTATATGCAGATAGGGCATACGATAGGCAAAAACTTTATAAATTGTGTAAGAAATACGATATAAAGACAAAAGTTCTACCAAAAAAGGATGCAGCAGAACATTCAAAAATAGATTATATGTCTGACAGAAATGCTGCTATTAGGTTAATAAAATTATATGGACAAGATGGTGTAAAAGAGTGGAAAAAGGAAGTACATTATGGGAAAAGATCTTATATAGAAGGATTTTTCTCAAGGTTGAAGCAAGTATTTGTTTAGGAATAAATCTGAAGTAAATCGTGAAAAAGAATTACTAATTAAGTGCTATTTGCTCAACAAATTCACTGGTATTGGTATGGCTAAATTTGAAATCATTACATAAATTTGTCGTAAACCATCACTGCTTAAGGTGCTATGCAACAAAGCCATCCCAGTGTCAGCTACTCTGATGACACCAAAGGGGCACTTGGATAGAGGCTACTTGAATAACACCATCATAAGGTGAAACTAGATTCCAGTGTCAAACTGGAATGACATCATCTGCTATGCAATTTACTTTCAAAAATAAACGTTCCAGAATTTCCTTCTGCTGTCATGACATCTCATTGAAGATCAAGATTTTGAATGATTTTAATGAGATGTTCTATAAAAGTGATGAGTTTGTATAATAAATATTATTATTAATATATTAATTGACTAATGGTATAAATTATTCTATTATTAAGATATATAGTTAATATCTTAATAACCAATATGCCAAAATATGTTAATCATATTGCTGAATCTACTGTATTGAAAGTCTATACTGACAAGGAGAATGCTAAAATTAGAGTGTTTTCTAAAATTAAAGATGGAGAGGTTGAGAAAACACTTTCAAAGCAGCAAATTGTAGAATTTTTAAATTTATTTACTAATATAAGGAATCAAGGAAATAAAGAAATTGCTATCAGTAAAAATATAGAACGTGGTATCGTTGAAGATATAGAAGGTATACGTAGAGAAAATGGTAGATATGTATATAAAGCGCCAGATTTATCAGCTGAAGAACAATATAATAAATTATTTGAAAGTGAGCAAGCCATTCAATTTCATTTGAATGATTTCATGTCAGATAGCATATCTGGAATTGGACAATTAAAAAGTAGATTTGAAGAAATTTTAGATTTTGACCCTGAAGAAGGGTTATGTCACCCATTAAATTACTTTATTACCTTTATAAGATTAGAGAATAGGAAAGATTTTGTTCAATTCCTCGAGTCTGGTAATATTATATCTGAACAAGATTTTATGGACTATATTGATGGAAGAAAAGAACAAACGATTGAGTTATTAATGATGCAGTTTTTATTGCAATTCTTACCTGTTCTCGATGTTCAGAGCATTGAAAGGCGAGAAGGAGATCCATTTTATGATGAGACGATATATGAACAAGCATGTAACGATTTATCTTCAACAGAGGTATGGGTCTATACTAATCAAGAACAAATCAAACGTGCTTTAAATGATGTAGAGATAGGATGCTACTTAGAATTTAGTTTTTCTTGTTATGCTTGTAATGGAGCAGATGATGAAGATGACGAGAATATTGCTCATTCTATGTTGGTATATAAAGCAGAGAATGATAAATACATATTTTTTGATCCTAGTAAAGGAGCGATTGGCTTTTGTCCTGATACAGGAGTTGCTAATTTTACATTAGAGGAAGTTTGTAGGGCAATAGAACTTGCTGTAAACCATTATTCATATAATATGTATGTTGAAAATTCTCCAGATTATTGCGAAATTTTTATTACGCTTAGAAATGCAACACTGATGTTAAAGAAAGCTGAAAAGCTTTATGAAATAACAGAAAGAACAAATTCAAAAATAATTGATATATCAGTTGATAAAGGCATGAATCAATTGTTGTTCACACCTGCAAGTCTGTGAACGTACATATCTTGATCTTTTTGGTTATTTACAAAGTATAGACATCAACTTATCCCATTCTCTTTTACCAATACCACTTTCTTCTCTCGTAACATTTTCTCCTTTTATTAGCTTGCGAATTATTTCAAGACCAGTTTTTGAAATACAGGCTGATTTTAAGGAGTATTCAATGAAAGCATTATAGGCCAGCGGGACCCATTTCTTTACTATGTCCAACATAACTTCTGCATAGACTCTAATTTCATATTGGGCGTGCTGATCAGCTCTAAGCCTTAAAAAGTGAAAAAGGTTATGTAAATCTATTTTCCAATAAAACTGAGTATAGTAATTAAGTGTTAGATTAGTTCGGGCAATTTCCCTTGCAAGGCCCTGTTCAATAAATTTCTCATAATGAGAATATACTAAATTAGAATCATTTATTAGAGAATCTATTATTTCTTTTGAAGTACTTGAGTCAAAAGCTTCACCGCTGCCTTGTTTATTATTATCAGATTGTTTTGCAACCTGTTCTGGTATATAAAATTCATTATCAAGTATCGAATACCTTCCGGAATATTCATTCACATTTGCAGTTCTGTGTCTTATCCACTGTCTTGCAATAAAAATTGGAAGTTTCACGTGAAACTTAATTTCACACATTTCAAATGGAGTTGTATGATGATGTCTCATCAAGTATTTTATAAGCGCTTCATCTTGATTTATCTGTTTCGTTCCTTTTCCATAAGAAACGCGAGCAGCTTGAACTATGGCGCTATCAGAGCCCATATAATCAATTACTCGAACAAATCCATGATCTAACACCTTATGTTCTTCGTATAGAATTTTATCTATCTCTTTTACTGTAGTTCGCTTAGTTGTCTCATTCATAATATATTCTCAAGATGAAACAGAGATATCAGCTCCACATGAATTGAGTTTTTCGTGCATTGCCTCATATCCTCTCCATAAATGATGTGAGTTATTTATTGTAGTTTCTCCTTTAGCTACCAAAGAAGCGAGAATTAAAGCTGCTGTTGACCTTAAGTCATTAGCATGCAGATTAGCTCCAGATAGGCTCTTTGTTCCACTTATAGTAGCTTTACTTTTTTCGATGCTGATATTAGCGCCTAATTTTCTTAGCTCATTTGCATGTGCAAATCTACTTTCAAAAATGTTCTCTTCAATGATTGATATTCCATCTGCAATGCACATTGCAGACATTAGTTGTGGTTGCATATCACTGGGAAAGTTGGGATATGGATTTGTTGCAACGTGAGCAGATTTAATAGAGCCATTTTTTCTAGAAATAATAATACCATCATCATGTAACTCAACTCTGGCTCCTATAGTCTTCAATTCATTTGCAATACATTCTATATCAGACAAACTTACTCCTTCTAACTTTAGCTCGCCGTCGGTAATGATAGCAGCCAAAGCATAAGTACCGGCCTCTATGCGATCTGGTATTATTTTATGCTCACACCCATTTAATGCTTCAACACCTTCTATTGTGATTTTTGTATTATTAACTTCAATATTGGCACCCATAATCTTCAGAAACTCTATTAAATCAAGAACTTCCGGTTCGATTGCAGCATTGTTTATTATTGTTACTCCCTCTGCAAGTGTTGCTGCCATTATTATATTTTCTGTTGCACCAACACTTACTTTTTCAAATGTTATTTCTTTGCCTTGCAATTTCCCCTTTGTTGTTGCAGTTATATTACAGCTATCAATTTCAATTTTAGCTCCCATTGCTTCAAGTGCCTTAATATGAATGTCAACAGGACGTTTTCCAATATTACATCCACCAGGAAATACTGTTGAAACTCTACCAAATCTGCTGAGCATTGGACCTAGCATTAAAAAAGATGCTCGCAGTCTGCTTGCAATTTCATGTGATATTAAATAGTTATTGATATTGCTACAGTCAATTTCCAAAGTGTGATTTGCTTTATAGTCTTTATTGCATATAAAATTTACTTCTGCACCAAGACTCTTAAGCAGCTCAGACATCAAATGCACGTCAATTAAATCAGGTACGTTATGCAAAGTTATTGAAGAATTACTAAACAAGCTTGCCGCCATTATTGGCAAGACGGCATTCTTTGAACCATTAATCTTGATTTTTCCAATCAAGGGCTTATGGTTACTTCTTACTAATATTTTATGCATTTAATCAAGCGATAGAACTTATCAAGTAAGTATAATAGGTTAGCGGTAAAAGGCAAAATTTTGCTTTTTCTTCTTCTGTCATTCGAGTAGTTGACACTGGGATCCATTTCTTCATCATCATCAAAATGTTATATTTCAACATTACTTTTATGCTGACCAATTTAACTGGATTCTAGTTTCAGCTACTCGAATAACATTTTCGTAGTCGATTCAAAATAGCATAATTAACTACACCTTTCCAAAGATGAGAGACGCGTTGGTACCACCAAAACCAAATGAATTAGAAAGCGCATATTGAATTTTATGCTCTTGAGCTTTAAGTGGTACAAAATTTAAATCACACCCTTCTGAAGGTTTGTGTAGGTTTAAAGTTGGTGGAACAATTCCATTGTTTAATGCAAGGATACTAAATATTGCTTCAACACTTCCTGCGGCACCAAGTAAATGTCCTATAGAAGATTTAGTCGAGGAAACAGGTATTTTATAGGCATAGTCACCGAATAACTGCTTCATTGCTATTACTTCAACTTTATCCCCAAGTGTTGTTGAAGTCCCATGTGCATTGATATACCCAATTTGACTTGGGCTTACTTGTGCACTCCTTAAAGCAAGTTCCATTGCCTTAAGTGCGCCTCTTCCTTCTGGATGTGGTGCTGTGATGTGGTGCGCATCTCCTGTTAACCCATATCCAGTGAGTTCTGCATATATTTTTGCTTCCCTTTTTTTTGCATGTTCATATTCTTCCAGAACTAATATACCGGCCCCTTCGCCCATGACAAATCCATCGCGTTCTTCGTCCCATGGCCTTGAGGCCTCTTCAGGCTTATCATTGAATTTAGTTGATAGCGCCTTCATCGATGCAAAACCTGCAATTCCAACTCTGCATAACGCACTTTCTGCTCCGCCTGCAATCATAATGTCAGCTTCACCGAGTTTTATAGCTCTTGCTGAGTTTATAATCGCATGCGCACCTGTTGCACATGCAGTTACCGCTGAGTCATTTGGACCTATAAATTCGTATTTAATAGAAATATGACCAGATATCAAATTTATTAGACTTGCAGGAACAAAAAATGGGCTAACACGTCTAGGCCCCTTCTCCTGCATGGTAATTACATTTTCCTGAATTGATGGAAGACCACCTATACCAGAACCAATAGCTACACCTATTCGCTCTTTATTAATATTTTTATTTTCCAAAATTAGTGAATCTTCTACTGCCTGAACAGCTGCTGCAATTCCGTAGTGAATAAAACGATCTGTTCTTTTTAGGTCTTTTTCAAAAATATAATCTGGTGGATTAAAATAGTGCTCAATGTTATCGGATTGCACAGGCACCTGCCCTGCAACCTGACAAGCAAGATCAGAAGAGTCGAACCTATCTGTATTGATTGCTTTGATGCCAGATTTACCTTCTTTCAGCTTTGACCAGGTGTTATTAACATCTGCTGCTAGTGGAGTAATTAAGCCAACACCGGTAACTACTACTCTTCTGCTCATTCAACATCAATTGTTTGCTTTGTTTACTACATATTCAACTATCTGTTCCATAGTTTCCATTTTTTGTGCATCTTCATCAGGAATCTCTATACCAAATTCTTCTTCAGCTGCCATGATTATTTCAACTGCATCTAAACTATCTGTGCCATGGTCTGAAAGCTTTGAAGAACTACTAAATCCCTCTACATCCTTACTGATGTGCTCTAGTATAATCTTCTTTACTTTTTCTTCTATATCTTCCCTAGTGCTTTTTGCCAATTCGCTCATTTCTTACTAAAAAATAACCTATTCTCTGATGTTATAAGAAATTTTGATGTTTGCAATAGCTTTTATGATTATATAAACTATTAAAAACTTCCTATCTCTTAGCACTCGATAATTAATAAATTTAAAAATGCTAGACGAAACAACAAAAAATTTGCTTGTTGTAGAAGTGAATAAGCTCTTACCTGAAAATAGCGAGAATAGACTTATATCAGCTATGCGTTATGTGCTTCTTGCTCCTGCAAAACATATACGTTCTTTTTTAGTTATAAAATCTTCGTCGATATTCAACATAAAGGTTGAAAAAGCAATAACAGCAGCAGCAGCGATTGAATTTATTCATGCTTACTCCCTAATTCACGATGATCTGCCATGTATGGATAACAGTGACACCCGCAGAGGCCAACCAAGCTGCCACAAAAAATTTGGTGAAGCAACAGCAGTACTGGCCGGAGATGCATTACTTACCCTGGCTTTTGAGGTATTATCTTTGTTAAATTGTGAGATCGTAAAAGTGCTCTCTCAAGCAATAGGAATGAAGGGAATGGTGGGAGGGCAGATTTTAGATATAGGTGCAGATTTTGACAAAATAAAAGAAATTCATTTGATGAAAACTGCAAAACTATTTGCAGCTTCATGTGAAATAGGGGCTATAATAGGCGGCGCTACAGACAAGGAGCGGGAAGCATTATATAACTATGGAATAAATCTAGGGCTTATTTTTCAATCCAAGGATGATATCGAAGACTATGAGCAAGATAAAACAAACAATTTAATGTCCGTGCTTGGCAAAAATGAAATGGAAAACTATATAGATAGTCTCTTTAAACAGGCCTCAGATAATTTAAGTACGCTTTCAGGGAATACTAATGACTTATATGATTTATTGAATCAAGTAAAAAAAGATGGTTAGAAAAATTATATTACAAATGTTTATCTCTGTAGTAATGATTCTCACTTTAGCTTCTGCTTTTATAATTACGATTGTTTATATAAACAAAGATAAACCAGAGAAAAGGGAAAAGCTTTACGAAATAAATGCTACACATGGTGGTTTGACACAGATGATAGCAAGTTATTTGGTCAGGCCGATACTTGAATCAGCTCTTGATCGTTATATTGAAAAGCATGGGTTAGCAGAATATTTAGAAGAAATAACACAGCAAAAAGAAGAAGAGATGATAAACTTTTATGAAATTACTGAAGGCAGTGGCAGTAAAGTTTTCTGTGGCCAAGAAGTTCTGCTACAAATGTACAAAGTCTCCAACAACCTAGCAACGCTACTTCCGACTGATGTCAATTTGAAAATAGGTCAGGATTACTTAAAAGAAGTGAGTTTAGGGGTAATAGGTATGAAAGAAGGTGGAGAGCGTGTAGTTACTATTGCCGCTGATGACAACAAAATGAGTTTTAACTCTTATTACATCAAACTGATTGAAGTAAAAGATAAATATCCTGATTCAGTAAATAACCTAATGATTTTTAATGACTTAATTAACAAAACTGGAAAACGAGTAAAATGTGGCGATGAGATATCAGTTCAATATAGCATAAAGAGACATAATGGTGAGTATATAATCAAAGATCAAATAGTGCAGTTTAAGGTTGGTGACAAAAAAATACCACTTGCTATAGAACTTGGAGTTGTGGGAATGAGAGCTGGTAATAAAAGAACAGTTCTTTCTCCACCTGATCTTTTAACTGATGTGTTAACAAAAGGCATAGATTGTGATATTGCAATAATTGATTTAAGCTTGAATTCTACTATTGGAAAATAGCTTGAAGAATTACGAAGTAAGAAAAAATAAAACCTCTTGAATGCTCTATATTACTTAAAGTAGGCTTCCTCTAAAGTATAAATTTAGATAAATCAAGCTGCTTTGAAATTGACTCTAGTTTATCTCTTACATATTTGCTATCTATAACAAATTTTTCACTATTTTTTTCAGAAGCGATAAAACTTATTTCATCCAAAAGCTTCTCCATGACAGTATGAAGTCTTCTTGCACCTATATTTTCCACTTCTCTATTAACTGTAAATGCTATTTCAGCTATAGTCTCTATACCATCATCAGTAAACTCAAGTGTTACATTTTCCGTTTTCATTAACGCTATATACTGTTTTAACAAACTAGATTCTGGTTCCTTTAATATTTTTATTAGATCCTCTTGAGTAAGCGCCTTAAGTTCCACTCTAATTGGCAATCTACCCTGTAATTCTGGTAAAAGATCAGATGGCTTAGATAAATGAAAAGCACCAGATGCAATAAATAATATATAGTCTGTTTTTACGGGGCCATACTTAGTTGAAACAGTTGTTCCCTCAAGTAATGGTAACAGATCGCGCTGCACTCCTTCTCTGTTGACTTCACCTTTTATTTCTGTACGTGCTGCAATTTTATCTATTTCATCTAAAAACACTATGCCTTCATTGCTAACAAGATCAATCGCTTCTTTGATTATCTTGTCTTCATCCATTAACCTTTCGCTTTCTTCATTAATCAATATTTCACGTGCTTCTTTCACTTTAACTGTAATAGTTTTTGTTTTTTTGCTCCCATTAAACATCTTGCCCACGATTTCTGTTACGTTCATCACACCAATTTGCCCACCTGGCATGCCAGGTATATCAAAAGTGGGTAACATACCCTTGCTCTCCCTGACGTTAATAGAAACTTCTCCATCTTCAAATTCCTTATTTCTCAGTCTTTCTCTGAAAACTTTTTTGCTTTCCTCGGTTGCATCTTCACCAACCATGGAGTTGACTATTATCTTTTCAGCCAAACCTAAAGCTTTTTTAGTTAAGGCTTTACGTGCTTTTTCCTTAACTAAAACTATTGCTGCGTCAACTAAATCACGTATTATCGAGTCAACATCACGTCCAACATATCCTATTTCAGTAAATTTCGTTGCTTCAACTTTTATAAAAGGTGCACCAGCAAGCTTTGCTAAACGGCGAGCTATTTCAGTTTTACCAACTCCCGTATGGCCTATCATGAGTATATTCTTAGGTATAATCTCTTCACGTAGTGGAAGTGGGACTTTATTTCGACGCCAACGATTTCTGAGTGCAATAGCAACAGCGCGCTTTGCATCATTCTGCCCGATTATAAATCTGTCTAATTCTTTAACTATCTTCTGTGGTGGTAGATCATCTAATAAAGCTTGTGAGCTTTGAATGCTGCTACTTCCTGTACCTTCATTTTCATAGAGGCTATTTTTCTCATTATAGTCATCATTATTATCAAATTGACCTACTACAGATTGACTAGAAAAATTGGCACACAAAGTTCTTGACATATTACTCCTCTATTTTTTCGATAATTAGATTATGGTTTGTATAAACACATATATCGGCAGCTATCTTCATAGCCTTTTTTGCAATCTCCTCTATTGATATTCCTTCAACGTCAATCAAAGCTTTTGCTGCAGATAAAGCAAAATTTCCTCCAGAGCCAATGGCTGCAATGCCATCTTCAGGTTCAAGAACATCACCCGTTCCTGTAATGACCAATGAAATGGACTTGTCTGCCACGATCATCATAGCTTCTAATTTTCTTAGATATTTATCCATTCTCCAGTCTTTTGCAAGTTCAACACATGCCCTCATTAACTGTCCTGGGTGCTTATCAAGTTTAGATTCTAGCCTTTCGAAGAGAGTAAATGCATCAGCTGTTGCTCCAGCAAAACCGGCAATTACGGAATCACCAGAAAGACGCCTAACTTTTTTTGCTCCAGATTTTATAACGGTATGGCCTAGCGAGACTTGCCCATCACCTATTACTACTACATTTTTGTCTCTTCTAATTGACAGTATAGTAGTACCATACATTTTACTGCTGTCATGATGAATCATTTTTTTGTTATTTTAATTCGTTATATTATATTAAGATTATAACTTATAATATAGTACTTTTCTTATAACATTTAAAGTGTAGATGCAAAACATAATTCATCCAAATCTGGAAAAAGATATAAATAATTGGTTCAAAACAAAATTTAATGGTTTTACATTACCATTTTATAGCTCCATAGATCTTAGGAATTCAGGCTACAAAATTGCTCCAGTAGACGCCAATTTATTTCCTGCAGGGTTTAATAACCTAAGTGAAGTATCAAAAGCGATAGCAGCAAAATTGATAAAAAGCTACTTCGAAACAAAACAATATAAAAAGGCCCTTATAATACCGGAGAATTACACACGAAATAAAATGTATATAGAAAATGTATTTGCTATAGAAAAGGTACTGCAACTCGCAGGTTTTGAAACTAGAATTGGCCTCTTTCATAATGAAACGTACAATTTAATAGAACAGTATGAAACTGTTGTGAAAGAAAACTCTTTGCTGAAGACAACTTCAGGATTTGTGCCTGATATTATTATACTGAACCGTGATATGACGAGCCACATTCCAGACACGCTAGAAAACGTAAAACAAGAGATAGTGCCAAGTCCATTATATGGCTGGCACAGTAGGCAGAAATTTCAATATTTTGAAATCTATCAAAAATTAGTGTCCGAATTTTGTGGCGAATTTAAAATGGACCCATGGCTTATTTCTGTGCTTACAGAAAGCTGTAATGGAGTTGACTTTAATGATGATTCATCACTAGGAGCAGTAGCGACTAAAGTTGACCAAATATTATCTCTAGTGCAAAAAAAATATGAGGAATATGAAATAAAAACACAACCTTACGTTTTTATCAAAGCAAGCAATGGCACATATGGAATGGGCATTATAACAGCAACAAGTGGAAAGGAAATATTAAATCTCAATAAAAAAAAGCGTCATAAAATGAAAAAGATAAAAGAAGGAATAGCAATCAATAGTGTTATTATACAAGAAGGTGTACCAACTATTGACATATTTAAAAGTAGTTCTGCAGAACCGCTAATATACTATATAGGAGATACTCCAACATGTTACTTATACCGATGTAATAGCAGGAAAGATGTATATTCTAGCTTGAATTCCACTGACTGTGAATTTTATGACATCAGCCAAGAAAATAAAACTTTGCCACTTTGGAATATTGTTAGCAAATTAGCAGTGCTAGCATTGGCAGTAGAAATTAAGTCTTTTCATCTCTAATAATTAATTTCTACAATGCTGCCATTATGCTGAATATGGTGAGCGTCATCAAGTCCAGTAGAAGGATCAGTACCATTATTAGGTTGATTGACAAACTTATCGATGTTTGATACTAGATATGCTATGCTTAGTATCAAACTGACCGTAACAGTTAAGTTGAAATTATAGATTATGCCACCACCCAAGTCTATTGGTATGGTTGGAAGTTCCATTCTTTTTAATATGAAGCTTAACAAGCCCAATGACAAAGCGAATGTGCTAAAAATAACTTCTTTGCCATATTTAGCAGACTTTTCAGAATCCTTATTATCTAGATACTTCTTCCATGTATAATAACAGTTTATGCATTCTGAAAATAGAAATAGAACTGCTGATGTTAAGCTAATATAACTTATTACATCCTTGTTGTTTCTAGCTAAGAAATGAATGATTTTTGTCTGCATCAATATTCCTATGACACAGTTTGCCAAGAAGGCTAAGCTACCCACAACCTGTATTGGTTTTTCAGGTTCATTTCCCCCTTTACCATTCTGAAGTTTTTTAGATTTATATCCAGCTAAATTGAGACCAAAGTGAAGAGCAAATATTATTGATGTTGGTAGTTTTATGAACTTAGAAATATCTAATATAGTACAAATATTGGATCTGTTGTTATCAATAAACTCGCAACAGAATTGCAATGAAATTTTACACAATATGCCTGTTAAACCTACTGCAATACAATACATCTTTCTAATATCATGATTGTGAGCATCATGTATACTTTCTATAAATGTATTTGGCTTACCTTTTGGCATAAGTAGATAATAAAATAATAACTTTTTAATATTATACTATAAAAATCTAAAAAGAAAAGTGCTATAAATCAGTACTTTGAGAGTGATCTAAACATAAATCGGCCAAGCACTTGATAAATAAGAGATCAGTACTGAGAGTTGGTACGCGAAAGTAATATCCGTCTTTGATAATTGCTTTATACTCTATATCAAGTTCAACCAGTGTTTCAGAATGCTCAGAAACAAAAGATATAGGTGATAAAACTACAGGTATATTATCGTCTTTTGCGCGTGATAGCTCACTTTCAGTGCTAGGCTCCAACCATTTTACAGGGCCAACCTTACTCTGATAACATATTCCCCAATCAAGATCTTCAATATTCAATTTTTTTACTATTAATTTTACTGTTTTTTCTATCTGTGAAGCGTAAGGGTCGCCTTTTTTAATGATACTAAGAGGTAAGCTATGAGCCGAGAATAGGACTCTTGGCTTACCGATTTTGCTAGCTAATTTATAATATTTAGACGTCAGATTAACATGAGCTTCAATAAAGTCTTCATTGTCATAATAATTATTGATTATTGTTGTGTTACATTCTAGGCTATGTTTTTTGGCATTTTTTTGCCAATTCTCGATGGATGATAGAGTTGTGGTGGTTGAATATTGAGGATATAGTGGTAACAGAATGATTTCGTCAGGGTCGAATTGCTTTACGCTTTTAACAACTTCATCAGCAAATGGATGCCAATAACGCATGCAGATGAATATCTTATACACATGGTTTCCATCTTCATTTAATTTTAGTTCTAAAGCATCAGCTTGTGCTTTTGTATTCTCCAAGATTGGCGATTTACCTCCAATGTGCTCGTATATTTCTTGTGCAGTACTTTCTCGCCTTTTGGAGATAAACTTTGCTAAAAGGAAGCGAAAAGGATTTGGTAGATTTATTATTCTTTTATCGTAAAAAAGATTAAATAAGAAAGGACGGACCGCACTTAGTGAATCAGGTCCGCCTAGGTTAAATAAGATTACTGCCTTCTTCACTGACAGCACCTTTCTTCAGGTTTGCCTATAAAATCAGCTACACACTCATCAAGTTTAGTTACAGGCACTAAATTTCTTACACTGGCATACAATAGATGAGCAGATCTCTTCATGTTACTCTGTGTAGATGCAAAGCCTCTATCGAAAACCACATCAACACAAAAACTTGGCACTGCTTCAAGAAGTTCAACAGCAGCCAAAGATATCATTATGCAGCTTTGTAGAGCCTTCAGAAAAATCGTAAGGGGGAAAAGTAAAACCTTAACAAAAAGAGAGGGAGGACTTTCATTCATTAGTTGTCCTGGATTAGGAGAATTATATTCAATATGCTGTCTGTTTTTATCAAAGATAGGAAATTTTATAGTGTCTTTCTTAAATTCCTGCTCTATTTGTTCCTCGGTATAATTTTCATTATTAGTCATTTTTTTCAATAACTTTTCACGCAAGTAAAAGGTTCTCACAACAAAACATGTTGCAACCATCAGTGCAGCACATATAAGCGCACAATGCATGAGGTTCATCCCACCTATCATAGATGGTAATGCAAGACAAACAAATGGCACTATGATAGCCATTTCGAAAAATGGAATAGTATTCCTTTTTATTGCAAAAACAGCGCCTTCTTTTAATTTTGTATTATTGTGTAAGCTATACTCTAAATAACTCAAAAATGCCAAATTAAAAGTTAAAAATCCTTTTGTCCCACAAAAAATTGATGACTTGAATTGATTAACCCATTCTTTAGCAGTAAGTGTAGTTTCAATTGATTGTTTAACATTAGGATCGACTGGTTTGTTGTTTTTTTTATTACAACACCCCATAAAACACCTCCTTGATGGTTTATTCTTAACTATAAGTGAAAAATTGCTTTTATCAAATCAAAGTTTATAATAAAATAAATCTATAAATATACGATCTTAATATAAGGGAATGATATGGCAATTGAGAGAACACTTTCGATATTAAAACCTGATGCAGTAAAAAATAATATTACAGGCAGTATAAATTCTTATATTGAAAAATCTGGACTAAAAATTATAGCACAAAGAATGATGATGCTGACAAAAAAACAAGCAGAGCTGTTTTATGAAATTCATAAGGATAGGCCTTTTTTTGGAGAGTTGGTGGAATTTATGACTTCTGGGTCTGTGATAGTTCAAGTTTTAATCGGTGAAAATGCAGTCAGTAAATACAGGCAAATCATGGGTGCTACAGATCCAAAGCAGGCAGATAAAGGTACAATTAGGGGTGATTTTGCTGATGATATTAGTGAAAATAGAGTGCATGGTTCTGATAGTCTAGAGAATGCTCATAGAGAAATAGCTTTCTTTTTTGCTGAATGTGAATTGGTGTAGTTTTACTTTTTTACATATTAAATTTCTGAATTTTATGTTGAACTGTATAATATTAGCCCAATTTTTAGTTTAAGCAATATTAAGGGAAAGCTTTTTCATGCACAGTATAGATAATATTTAAAATGGATCATGTTGTTAACGCTTATAATAGATCTGAAGCTTCTATAGTTAGAGGAGAAGGAGTATATCTCTTCGATAAGGATGGTAAAAAATATTTAGACTTTGCTGCAGGAATTTCTACAACCTCTCTAGGGCATTGTCATCCATACATTACAGATAAACTGAAGGAGCAACTGGATTCATTATGGCACTGCTCTAATATTTTTACTATTCCTCAGCAGGAAAGTCTTGCTCAGCGTTTAACAGAACTTACCTTTGCCGATAAAGTTTTTTTCTGCTCAAGTGGACTTGAAGCAACAGAAGCTGCAATTAAATTTATTCGCCGCTATTTCTACTTAAATGGACAAGAAAAGCGCAGTCACATCATTACAATTGAAGGAGGTTTTCATGGCCGCAGTATTGCTGCAATTTCAGCTGGGGGAAATGAAAAATCACGCGAAGGTTTTGCTCCACTCCTTTCTGGTTTTGATAAAGTTCCAAGAAATAACATTGAAGCATTAGAAAAGAAAATCAATAGCGAAACAGCTGCCATATTTTTAGAGCCCATACAAAGTGAAGGCGGAGTACATCCATTGGACGTAGAGTATCTTAAAAAAGTAAGAGAGATAACAAAAGCTCAAGGAATAATTTTATGCTTTGATGAAGTGCAATGCGGATATGGACGGATTGGCTCTCTATTTTACTATCAAAATATAGGAGTTGAACCTGATATGCTCACTTGTGCGAAGGCTATGGGTAATGGATTTCCTCTGGCTGCATGTTTAGTAAAAGATTATATAGCAGAAGCAATCACTCCAGGAACTCATGGGTCAACTTATGGAGGTAATCCACTTGCCATGACTGTTGGTAATGCAGTACTCGATGTAATGCTAAAGGAAGGCTTTTTTGACCATGTTAAGAAGGTCAGTAAATATCTAAAAGAAAAGTTGTTGCCTTTGACTGAAGAATTTCCGAAGATCGTTTCAGAAGTTCGTGGGGAGGGTTTATTGATAGGGATAGAGCTTAGAGTACCTTTGGCTGATAAAATTGTTAAACAATCTCTTGACAAAGGCTTAATAATGACTAAAATTTTAAATAATAGGGTAATAAGAATAACTCCTCCACTTGTTGTTGAGAATATGCATGTGAATGCAGTGTGTGATATATTTCATGATTTATTTTTTTATATTAAAGATATATAGACTTGCAAATGCTTCTTACAACATATAAAATCAACTCTGTTTCTATATCGCAATAACATCATACTTTAATGGATTGGTTATTGATTTCAGTATTGTCAGCAATTTTTTTCTTATTGATTTTATCGTTTTTGTTCTCAGGAGCAGAAATAGGGTTAACCTCAATTAGCCGATCCCGAGTGAATAAACTAAAGCTAGAAGGTAACAAAAAAGCCAAGATAATAGAGCTTTTGTTAGGTAAAAAAGAATTAACAATAGGAACAATATTACTGTGTAATACAATTATTAACATTACTTGCTCTGCTTTATTTACAGTAATATTTATAAATTCTTTTGGGAGTGAGGGCATATTTCTTTCAACATTCATGATGACGTTTTGTATTTTGCTATTTTGTGAAGTTTTACCAAAAACTTACGCCATGCAAAATCCTGAAAAATTTACATTACTTTCTGCTTATTTTATGCTGTTTTTTGTCAAGGTTCTTTCTCCATTGACATTAGGCATTCAGTTTATTGTCAATATCATTCTGAAGTTATGTGGGCTTCATAAGAATAGGGAGGTAATATCTGCAGCAGATGCAATGCGTAATATGATTACTCTTCACCGCAGTGAGGGCACTATGTTACAACAGGATTTAGATATGCTAAATAGTATACTTGATTTGGCTGAGACAGAAATATCACAAATTATGACCCACAGGAGAAACTTATTTTCTCTTGATATAGATCGAAACAAAGAAGAGTTAATAAGAGAGATTTTAACCAGTAGCCATAGCAGAGTACCTTTATGGCAAAAAGAACCAGATAATATTGTTGGAGTGGTTCACGTGAAAAATCTAATAAATGCCTTGCGTGAAAAGGATAATAAAATAGAGATTGCCAAAGTTATGTCAAAGCCTTGGTTTATACCAGAAAGTACGCCACTCAGTGTACAACTTCACAACTTCCGTAAAAACAGGAAACACCTTGCATTTGTTATTGATGAGTATGGAGCACTACAGGGAATCGTAACTCTTGAGGATATACTGGAAGAAATAGTTGGAGAAATTTCAGATGAACATGATTTGATCACAGAGAATTTTATAAAAAAGATATCCGATAATATGTATCACATAGAAGGAAAATCTACTATTAGGGATATTAATAGACAGTTACATTGGGATCTTCCTGATGAAGAAGCTACAACTCTAGCAGGTATGATTGTAAACGAGATAGAGCGCATTCCTGAAGAAAATGAAGAGTTTTCCATGTACGGTTTTTACTTTAAGATTTTAAAAAAAGATAAAAATATTATTACTATGATTGAAGTACAAGTAAAAACTGATAATACTGTAGTAGCAATTAATTAGTTGGGTTCTATGGAAGATACAGTAAAAATAACGGCTGAAGATTTGAAGAGCTATATAGAGAGAATCGAAAAACTTGAACAAGAAAAGAGGGATGTGCAAGATCACATTCGTGATGTATATGCAAAAGCTGCAGATGAAGGTTGGGATATAAAAGTGATGAAACAGATTATTAGGCTAAGAAAGATGGATGATGATGACAGGGAGGAACAGGAAATATTACTTTATACCTACAAACGTGCATTGGGAATGAATTACGAAGGTGAATAGTAGGATTGTAATTGGAATAAGTGGAGCATCTGGTTCTATTTACGGTGTACGGATTCTAGAGGCACTAAAAAATACCAATCATGAAACTCATTTAGTGATCAGCAGTGCTGGAAAAATAACTATAGCTCATGAGATTAAAGAAAAACTTGAAGATATTATATCGCTTGCAGATTTTTACTATTCTGAAGAAAAAATAGGAGAAAAAATAGCAAGCGGCTCATTTAAAACCTCAGGTATGGTTATTGCTCCATGTTCTATGAAAACAATGTCTGAAATAGCATCGGGGGTGACTTCCAATCTATTAACAAGGGCTGCAGATGTAACTCTAAAAGAAAGAAGAAAATTAGTTCTTATGGTGCGAGAATCTCCACTACATCTTGGACATCTCCGAAATATGTTAAAACTAACGGAGATGGGAGCAATTATTGCTCCGCCGATGCCTGCTTTTTATATTAAACCAAAATCTTTGGATGATATTGTAAATCATGCTGTTGGTAAAGTATTGAATTTATTTGATATTGCATTACCTGACTTCAAGGAGTGGCAAGGAAATGTCAATTATTATTAACGGTAAAAAAATAGCAAATGATCTCTGTGAGGAGCTATCAAAAAAAATTGATATTTTAAAGAAAGAGTATAATGTTTTTCCTTGTCTTAAAGTAATTCTTGTGGGTAGCAATCCAGCAAGTCAGGTCTACGTTCGTAATAAACAAAGAAAAGCAGAATCAATAGGCATAAGTTCTGAAACTATTGTTTTGCCTGATAGTATCTCAGAAGATGAATTGATTGAAAAAGTTAATACATTAAATGAAGATTCATCTGTGCATGGAATTTTAGTTCAGTTACCTTTAGCAAAGCACATCAGTGCAAGTAGAATAATTAATACAGTAAGTGTTGAAAAAGATGTAGATGGCTTTCATGATGAGAATGTTGGCAGGTTAGTTAAAGGTGAAAAAAATTGTCTGATACCTTGTACTCCCAAAGGTTCTTTGCATTTAATTAAGTCAGTTGAAAATAATCTGTCCGGTAAAAATGCGGTAATCATTGGCAGATCAAATATTGTGGGTAAGCCAATGTTTCACCTATTGTTGCAAGAAAATTGCACTGTTACCATCTTGCATTCACAAAGTAGGGATTTAGCTGATTATTGCTCTAAAGCGGATATAGTAGTTGCAGCAGTTGGAAAGCCAAATTTTGTTCAAGCAGATTGGATAAAAAAAGGTGCAATAGTGATCGATGTTGGCATAAATAGCGTTAACTTGGGAAATCAAAGTAAGCTTGTGGGTGATGTTGACTTTGAGGGAGTAAAAGAAAAAGTCAAGGCTATTACTCCAGTACCCGGGGGTGTTGGCCCAATGACAATAGCATTTCTTATGATGAACACTGTAATTGCTGCTTGCTTGCAGCGGGGAGTTGATGCTTCTGATTTCATTAATTGAGGGCATAAGAAAAATAGATACCCGTCTCTAGATAATAACATCGAATTTTTATCCAAATAGCAAACCTCTTTGCAGGATTATCTTATTCACTACAAGAAATATGCAATTTAGAACATTAAAAATTATAACGTATGCCTACTTCTATGATTGCATCTGGTATTTGTACTGGTGGCTTGAAGGCACTTAATTGCCCACTTGCAGCAATAGCAACTGTAGCAACTATCTGCGGAGTAAATTCATAATCAACACCTACCTTTAGTTTATAGGAAATAGAACTCAGTATTTTGTCTACTAAAGATGGATCAGACGTTACTTTGCTTCCATCAGCAGCTAGTAGAGCTGGAGCTTCTTGATTCTCTTCTTCCTCTTCCCTTTTATTATCGTTTTTTGTACCATCTCTATTCACAATGTTACCTGAATCACCGCTATCTGCAACATTTTTGACTGTAGTTTCACCTGTACTACTGCCACCGAAGCCAAAAGAAGGCAATACTTGGATATATCCACCTAAACCTACACTAGCATATAGTTTAATAGGATCAATTTCAAGATCAGGATAGTAACGGTAATTCGCCAACAAGCTAGCTCCTACTTTCCTTTTTTGTTTATCAGTTATATCACTTATGTTGGCAAGAACCTCAAGTTCAAATTTAGAATTTTTGTCATAATTATAACCAAAAACAACGCTAGGTTTCATTTTAAAAGTATCACCCCATCCAGCACCAAAGTTTAAACCTACATAGTACTGATCTTCGTACCGATCTTCTAACTCACTTGCACTACTACTAGCTGTACTTGCTAAAGATGAAGCAAGCAATATAGCAAACAATTTTTTCATTTTCATATTACTCATATGTAACATTCCTTAAAACATACTAAAATAAGTGTTCAAACATGCTAGCAGCAAGTTTTGAGCATTGCTTATGGTTACACCTAAACATGTACACAATGCCATCCAGCATTAAAAACTATAACGTACTCCTACTTCCAGCATCGCATCTGGTATTTGTTTTGCTTTTAAACCACTCAGTTGCCCGCCTACGGTTAAAGCAGCTGTACCAACTATCTGTGGAGCAACTTCATAATCAACACCAACCTTCAGTTTGTACGAAATAGCACCCAGTATTTTATCTAGTGTTTCAGTGCCAACAATGTCAAAAGGATATACTTGTAGATGTCCTCCTAAACCTCCACTGACATATAGTTTCACAGGATCAATGTCAACGTCAGGATAATAACGGTAATTTGCTAATAAACTAGCTCCCATTTTCTTGGTTGCCTTACCAAACATATCACTTACGTCGGTGAGAATCTCAAGTTCAAACTTAGAGCTTTTATCATAATTATAACCAAAAACTAAGCCAGGTTTTATTTTTAATCCAGTGCCCCATCCACCACCAAAGTTTAAACCTGCGTAGTACTGCTCTTTTGCACTATTACTAGCTGCACCTGCTAGAGATGAAGTGAGCAAAACAGCTAAAACACACAATCCTTTTATTTTCATATAACTACCCATACAAAAAAATATATAATGCACAAGTATATATCCTTTATATTAAAAAAGATATAACCTCATATCAAAAAAAGTATACCTACGAAATTAGGGACATGCTACTCAAAATTTTTATATAACTATGTTTACTACCTTATTTGGTACAGCATATATAGTGCGAATTTTGCTTTGATCGATTTTGTTAGATACAGAATCTGTTGCTATTTTCTTCAATTCTTCTTGAGATAAACCAGTTGCTACTTTGATGGTCGCACGCAACTTTCCATTGATCTGCACTGCCACAATTACCATATTATCAATTAGTAGTGATTCATCAGCTTGTGGCCAAGGCTTTAGATATAGCATACCTTCGCCTCCTATTTTTTGCCATAAATTTTCAGCCAGGTGTGGCATGAATGGCTCAATTACTCTGATTAGTATGCATATACCTTCATCAATAAGAGATTTTCCAGTTTTTACGTCTATTTCAGCTATTAAATTTGTCATTTCACGAAACTTTGCTACCACACAGTTTAATCTGCAGTTTTCCAAGTCATCTGTAAGCCCTTGCAATAGTTTATGGATTTTTTTTCTGTACTCTAGGAGTTTACCTACAATGTTTTCATTGTCATAGTGTATGTTTACGGGCCTAAGTTGCACTACCATACGCCACAATTTATTTATGTAGCGAAAACAACCTTCCACGCCATCATCAGACCATTCCATATCTTTTTCTGGGGGGGTATCGGATAATACAAACAAACGAGCAGTATCAGCACCGTATTTTTCTATGATAAAGTTTGGGTCAACTGTATTCTTCTTTGACTTACTCATCTTTTCGACTTTTCCAACTTGGATCTTAGCACCCTTCGCAATCAACTCTTTTGCTTTTTCGGGAAAGAGCCATTTGCCATTCTCATCTTTATAAGTTATATGGCAGACCATTCCTTGAGTGATTAAAGTAGAGAAAGGCTCTTTAACGTCAAAATAGCCACATTTAGTTAAAGCACGGCAGAAAAACCTTGAGTAAAGCAAATGTAGAATTGCATGTTCTATTCCACCTATGTAATAATCAACAGGCATAAAACGATTACAAGTATCTTTATTAATCGATTTATTTTCACTGCAAAATGCAGCAAAATACCAAGAAGATTCAAAAAAAGTGTCAAATGTATCAGTTTCACGTTCTGCTTGCTTTCCGCACTTTGGACAATCAACAAATTTCCAGGTTGGGTGCTTATCCAGGGGATTACCACCACTTGTAAATTCTACATCCGTTGGTAGAACAACAGGGAGGTCTTTTTCTGGAACTGGAACAATTCCACAATCTTTACAATGTATAATAGGTATAGGACATCCCCAATAACGTTGCCTTGAAATTCCCCAATCGTGTAGACGATAGTTTATTGTTTTCTTACCTATTCCTTTTTCTTCAAGTTTTTTTATGATTACTTTTTTTGCCTCATTAATCATTAGTACGTTTAAGAATTCAGAATTGAACATCACTCCATCACCGAAGTACGGTTCTTTTAAGATCTCTGTGCTCTCTTCACAAACTACAGGAATAATCGGTAAACCATACTTCTGTGCAAATTCAAAATCACGCTGATCATGTGCAGGGCAACCAAAAATCGCACCTTCTCCATACTCCATCAACACAAAATTCGCTATGTACAGTGGCAACTCTTTATCAAGAAATGGATGTTTGACATTTAATCTTGTGTAAATCCCGATTTTTTCATCATTCTCCCTCTTTACCTTCACACTGTCGATAAAGCCTTGTATGTCTTCGTCCTTAAGATCTCGCACAATAGGATGCTCTGCTGCTATTGCAAGAAAAGAAGCTCCAAATAAAGTATGAGGAGAAGTTGTAGAAATCTTTAACTTCTTATTCAAGCCAACTATTTCAAAATCTATAGTTGCCCCTTCAGATTTTCCTATCCAGCACTCTTGCATAGTTTTGACTTTTTCTGGCCAATTTTTTAAACTTTGCAGACAATGAAGCAAATCTTCAGCAAAATCAGTAATCTTTAAAAACCATTGGAATAACTTACGTTTTTCAACAACTGCACCTGATCGCCATCCTTTTCCATCAACCACTTGCTCATTTGCAAGCACTGTTTGGTCCACTGGATCCCAATTAACCCACGACTCTTTTCGATAGGCAAGACCATGCTTTAAAAAATCCAGAAAAAATTTCTGTTCGTGTTTGTAATAATCAGGCTCACATGTGGAAAGCTCGTGATTCCAATTGTAGGAAAGACCTATAGATTTTAGCTGTGCACGCATATTGTCTATATTCTCTTTTGTCCACGCTGCAGGGTTAATATTATTGTCCCTTGCTGCATTTTCAGCTGGTAATCCAAACGCATCCCAGCCAATTGGGTGCAAAACCTCAAATCCATGAGCTCTCTTGTAACGTGCTATAACATCTCCTATTGCATAGTTACGCAGGTGCCCCATATGAATCTTACCAGATGGATATGGAAACATTTCCAACACGTAACATTTCTTCTTTTTACTATCTTTGCTTACAGAAAAATCCCACTTATTTTGGTAGAATTTTTCAACGTTTTTAAAATCATATTTCATAAATTCAATCACAGTTTATATGTACTAAAGGATCGACTGCTTGACCATTATGCCTTATTGTGAAACACATCTGCGGATCTTTATCTTGTGTGCTTGATTTACCTGCAGATCCAATTACTTGACCTTGTTTTACTTTATCACCAATTTCAACTTGTATGTTTTTTAAATAGGAGTACATAGTCATGTAATTATCTTTATGTTCCACTATAATTAAATTTCCGTACCACCTCAGGCCTTTGCCTACGTATATTACTTTGCCAGGTGCAGAAGCAATAACCTTTGTTCCACTTTGAGCAGTAATTTTTATGCCATCTTGACATATTTTATCAGAAGAGGTAACTGCACCTTTAACCGGTATTACAAATTTACACATGCTTTGTGCATTATTGTTATATACCTTATCTACAAAGGCTTTTCTACTTTCTTTTCGCAGCGAAGAATCAACATTTTCTTTAATCAAATGATACTCCCTTGTGTACTCTAGGTCTCTTTTCCCATAAAATTCTTCGCCTTTAAGTAGTACAGGTGCAGGTTTTTGCAGGCCACAGCTTATCAGTATTGCTGATAATATAAAGAACAAGGCTATACGACACATACACTTATCTCTAGATATATCAACTTTCACAAAACTTTATAGTGTTTTTCGTCTATTTATTACTTTCTTCATTTATTTTATCAGTCAAATAGTCTCTTAAATCGGTAAGTTCTTGCAACAAATTTCTTGAATAATGATCAATTCTTACATCGTTACCAAATTCCTTTTGTACTCCTTTTATTGTATATCCTTTGTCATATAGCATATATTTTATTTTCTTTATTGCCTCTATACACTTATGATCATATAGTCTTCTTCCCTTCCGTTTTATGGGTTTAATTTGATGGAATTGACTTTCCCAGAATCTTAAAACATGCTGCTCCAAATGTAGTTCTTCAGCTACTTCTCCAATTGTGTAAAATAATTTTTCCTTATTCATCGGTTGTTTATTAATTTCTTCATCATTTTTGAAGGTCTAAAAGAAATTGATTTTCTCGCTTTAATTACTACCCTTTCCGATGTCTTTGGTATATTTCCTGGTCTTTCTTTCTTGTTTTTAACCAAAAATGTTCCAAATGAAGATATTTTTACTATTCCATCCTTTGCTAAGCTCGTTTTTATCTCATCCAATATATCATCTATTATTGCAATAGAGTCTTCTTTCGATAATCCAATTTCCTGGTTTATACATTCAGCTATTGTTGCCTTAGTTACTGTTGTGTCTTTTGTTGTCATAATTTATTACAGTATGTTAATATAATATAACAATCGACTCAAGATTCAGCTACTTTATTTTTATAGTATGTTTCTTTTGTAGCGTAATTAAAAATACTAGCAAATGTTAACATTGCAAATATTGTGAAAAGCGCCATTTGATGATCTGAAAAAAGTGCTAAAATTGACACTAAAATTCCACTCATAACAAACATAAATCCATTGATAATGGATGATGATGTGCTAATATACTTCTGCTCAACAATCTCACTACCAACAGTAAAATTAAGCATATGTCCTCCTGCAAAAAAACCAAACATTAACATACAAAAGTATATAATATGAACTGTTAAATTACCGCATAGTAAAATAATAGCTGAAATACTTTGCAATGTGGCAAAAGCAGAGATTACGTGCCTTCTATTTTTAAATAGATTTGAGATTAGATCTGCAATTGGAGCACCAACTGCAAGACCAAGCCACAATATTGCAGTTGCCACACCTAACTCCATTGTATTGAGTTCTAAGTTGCTTAGTAACCTTGGTGCCCACAGCATATTAAGCGCTAAAAATGTTCCAAAAGTAATAGCACCCACTATTGAGGTTATCTAGATATCTCTTAATTTTAGCACTGTTAGTACAGAACATATTACTGTTTTTATAGAGCTCTTTATTGTGTATTCCCCCAAATTTTTTTTTGAAAATCCTTTCGGATAAAAAAACATAAGTACAAATATCGATACGCCAAATAATATTACGCATACAATAAGATTTTTCCAATCTGCACCTTCGGCAAGCAAGCTAGAGAAGCACATTTGAATCATCAAAGCAGAAAGACTTGAAATTGTCTGCACTAGTGAGAACATCAGTCCAAATTGAGTAAGGGGAAAATATGTGCTACTTACATGAGCAGCGCCAATAAAACCAAACGATGCTCCAATTGCGATCAAAAATTGAGATAAAATTAAATGGGCAAAATTGTCACTCTTGATAAGGACAAAAAAACCAAAGAGCATGATTGACAATGAGAAAAAATAAATTTTTTTGCTGGAAAAAACATTAAACATTGCCCCACTAAAAAATTGTGAGATAGCAAAAGTCCAAGTATATGCTGAATTAGCTAGTGCAACTTGCGCGATTGTGAGCCCAAGTTCTTTTTCAAGATTCACGCTTATAAAGGTGTAGATTATCTGCATATTGCTGAATACAACAATCAAGTTACTGATTAGCCAAATGAACCAAGCTTTATTTTCCATAAGATTTTTTATAAATAGTCCATTGATAATAAACCTCTTTTAGGCTCTGATTATTGTTAAAACAGTTGCAATTATAGTATGATATAAAAGCTATGAAACAACAAATTTGTTGTGAGATTTAATTTGTTAGAGTCTGTACATAATCTCAAGAAAGAAATAAGTTCAACAATCATTACCTATAAGATAAAAGGTGAAAATTTGAAATTATCATGAACTGGCTCATTTTTCTGCCACTTAGATGATGTTTTTTCAAATTGTTGATAAATCAAAGTCAGTTTAGCTATTAATTATTCATCTTTTTTCTAATTATGCAGTGGATCTATTATTAAACCTTTCAATAATACTTTTTATTTTTGCTGCCTCTTCAAACTCTAAATTTTCAGCATGCTTCAACATTTGTTTTTTCAAACTGCTTAGATCATTCTGACTAAAATCCTCAATCACCACTTTTTCCCGTAAAGTATTTGATATAGGCTTTATTATAGTTTTTGGTACAATATTATGCAGTGTATTATGCTCTGTCTGTTTCTTTCTTCTCCTTTCAGTTTCTTTCAGTGCACGATCCATAGAATTAGTAATTTTGTCTGCATATAAAATTACTCTGCCTTCAACATTTCGTGCAGCACGACCTATCGTTTGAATGAGCGAAGTCTCTGATCGTAAAAACCCTTCTTTGTCAGCATCTAAAATTGCAACCAATCCACACTCGGGAATATCAAGACCTTCCCGCAACAAGTTAACGCCAACAAGAACATCTATTTCTTTAGATCTTAATTTGCATATAATTTCAATTCTTTCCAGTGCACCAATATCTGAATGTAGGTAAGTTACTTTCATACTGAGCTCACTCATATGTTCAGCTAGTTTTTCAGCCATTTTTTTTGTCAATGTGGTAATTAGAATACAAAACCCTTTTTTTATCGTCACTTGTGCCTCATGAATCACATCATCAACCTGACTCCCTGTTGGTTTTATGATGCAGATGGGATCTGTCAGTCCTGTTGGGCGGATAACTTGCTCTATAAATGCGTGATTAGTCTTTTCTAATTCATATTTTCCTGGAGTAGCCGAAACGTAAATAGTCTGTGGCCGTATTGCCTCCCACTCTTCCAATTTTAATGGACGGTTATCAAAAGCAGAAGGTAGCCTAAAACCATAATCTATCAATTTCTTTTTACGTGCTTCATTACCGCTATACATTGCACCTATCTGGGGAACGGTTACATGGCTTTCATCAACAAATAAAATTACATCTTTAGGTAAATACTCAAACAATGTAGGCGGTGGATCTCCGGCTTTCATTCCGTAAAGATAACGCGAATAATTTTCAATACCTTTACACACTCCCGTTGCCATCATCATTTCAATATCAAAATTAGTACGCTGCTCAAGGCGTTTTGCTTCAACAATTTTGTTCTGTGAATAGTAATAATCCAGGCGTTCATGTAGTTCTTTTTTAATCAATTGAACTGCTTGCAAAAGAGTCTCACGTGATGTAGTGTAATAGCTATTTGGAAAAATGGTGACTGTATCTATGCGTCTGATAATATTGCCGTTCATGGCATCAATCTCAGAAATTTCCTCTATTTCATCACCAAACAATGATAAACGCCAAGCTTTATTTTCATAATAGGCAGGAAATATATCAATAATATCGCCGCGCACTCTGAAATATCCTCGCTCAAATCTGACATCAGAACGTTTATATTGGAGATTAACTAAATTATTCAGAAAGTCATTAACATGAATCTTATCTCCAGCACTTAAAGTCAAGGTCATGCTGAGATAGCTCTCAGGCGAACCAAGACCATATATACAAGAAACACTCGCAACTACAATCGTGTCCCTACGCTCCAAAAGAGAGCATATAGCAGAATAGCGTAGCATATCAATTCTTTCATTTATTAAAGAGTCTTTTTCAATATAAGTGTCTGTTTGTGGCGAATAAGCCTCAGGCTGATAATAATCATAATAAGAAATGAAGTATCCAACAGCATTGTGAGGGAAAAATCCTCTCATCTCCTCGTAAAGCTGCGCCGCTAAAGTTTTATTATGTGCTATAATTAATGCAGGCCTGTTTGTTCTTGCAATAACATTTGCCATAGTGAAGGTTTTTCCAGAGCCAGTAACTCCAAGCAAAACCTGATCTCTTTTATTACTATTTAACCCTGCAACTAAGTTGTCTATTGCCTGTGGTTGATCTCCAGCTGGCTGAAAATGTGTAACTATTTGAAATTCCATACCTTTATATTTTCATAATGTATTTATTACTATACAATACATTTACTAGTGTAAATAAGGTATGAAAGAATGAACATAAAAAACTCTATTTTTTCTTTTTATAGAGCCTGCTCCAAATCCTGTTGTTGGTTAATACAAAAAACACCGTCAAAATTATAAAATATGTCACTATTTTTAGCCCAAGTTTATGTCGGCGCTCCAGTTCTGGCTCTGCTGCCCATTGTAAGAAATTTACCACATCATATGCCATATTTTCAACTGTGGCTTGCCTTGTACCATCATATTCTACCATTCCTTCAGAGAGTGGTGGTGCCATAGCTAACCTGCCTGTTGAAAAATATGGATTAAAATATAAACCGTTCTCATCATGTTCACCGTTTTGATAACCAATTAGTAGTGAATAGACATAATTTGCACCATCATGTCTTGCTTTGACAATTAATGATAAGTCCGGTGGAATTGCTCCATTGTTGCTTGCTGCAGCTGCTTCTTTTGTATCAAAAGGTGCAATAAAATAATCCGAAGACACTCCCGGCCTATCAAACATTTCACCCAAATCATTCGGACCATCTTTAACTTGGTAAGAGGCTGCAATTTGTTTTACATCCTCTTCAGAAAAACCAACATCTTGCAAATTACGAAACGCTATTCTATTCATTGAATGGCAAGCAGCACAGACTTCCTTGTATACTTTATAGCCACGCTGAATTGACTCTCTATCGAAAGATCCAGTAATTCCATCAAAACTCCAGTCGATTTTCTTATTTGGTAAAGGTTTAAACTCCTCTGCAGACAAAGAATTAGTGAGAAGTAATATACAAAATACAGCAACTTTAACCAACAGCATCACTTCATCTCCGGAACGGAATCGCTTATTGTTTTTGGTAATTTTTTTGGTTTCTCATACTTACTAAGTAAAGGTAAAATTATCACAAAATATGAAAAATAATAAAGAGTTGAAAGCCTACTTAAAGTAATGTAAGGCTCCTTAACTTCTTGTCCCCCAAGCCAGGCAAGAAATGCAAAATTTATTGCAAAAACCCAAAAAAATTTCTTAAATAATGGACGGTAGGAACCACTTTTAACCTTTGATTTATCAAGCCAAGGCAAAAGAAACCACACTAAAATAGATCCAAACATGGTAAGTACACCAATAAGTTTATTTGGAATTGAACGCAGCATCGCATAAAAAGGTAAGAAATACCACTCTGGCACTATATGTACTGGAGTTACCATAGGATCAGCCTCTATATAATTGTCAGGATGCCCAAGATAATTAGGGGCATAAAAAACAAATCCAAATAAAATTATAAAAAATAAACCAAAAGTTATGCAGTCCTTTGCTATATAGTAAGGATAAAAAGGAATGGTATCCTTATCTGACCTGACTTCTATTCCACTTGGATTATTAGAGCCAAACCTATGCAGAGCAACAACATGCAACATAGCTAAAGCGATAATAATGAAAGGCATAAGATAATGCAGCGCAAAAAAACGATTGAGCGTTGGATTATCAACAGAGAAACTTCCCCATAGCCATATAACTATTTTATCACCAATTAAAGGTATAGCCGAGAATAAATTAGTTATAACTGTTGCACCCCAAAAACTCATTTGTCCCCATGGAAGAACATATCCCATAAAGGCAGTTGCCATCATTGCAAAAAATATAAATATGCCAATAAACCATACCATTTCTCGCGGTCTCTTATAAGATCCGTAATATAATCCACGCATGATATGAACATAGACCACCATAAAGAAGAGCGACGCCCCAACAGCATGAGTATAACGTATCAGCCATCCATAACTTACGTCACGCATTATACGCTCCACACTATTAAATGCATGATCAACATGCGGAGTGTAGTGCATGGCAAGAAATATACCTGTTATTATTTGTAAAATCAGCGCTATACCAGCTAAAGAACCAAAATTCCAAGCATAATTTAAATTTTTTGGTACTTGATAAGAAGCAGTATGTTTTAGAAAAGAAAATATAGGCAGTCTATACTCTATCCAACCTAATATACCTTTTTCTTCTATTATTTCTTTTTTGCTATCATCTTCCATAACTTAAAGCTTTGTCATCTTAACTCATTGTATTGTAACAATTTAACGCTAATAAACAATAAAAAGTTTAAGTTTAAAGAGTAGATTTCACAAAAACAAGCACTCAAATTTGAGTGCTTGTTTTAAAGGGACTTTTGATGACATACACCTTTAGATATTGTTGAATTGCTTAATGAACTTCGAGGACATTGATAAAGTTTTTCACACTTACTGAGTGCCGTCTCGAATTTTTTTTCTATAATGTCAAGTTCTCTTTCTTTATTTTTTTCTGCTGTCAAAGGTGAATCGTCTAGTGGCCTAAAATGTTGTTTTCTTGTGAACTTACTTATTGCTAAAGCAGTTAGCAGAACTGTTCCATTACAATCAATTTGTGAAGAACCAATAGGACTTCCAGTTAAACGTGCAACAGATTGCTGTACAGTAGGTAAAGCAGGAGCGCTGCTGAATAAGCAACTGATGGTGGTAGTCATCCAACTAAATATACTATTAATAAAAGAAGAAGGTTTTACTGCATTGCTTGCAGTGCTGCTAACTTCTTCAAAATTTTCTCTGATAAGAGTGAAGGAAGAATTCACTGTTCTACTTGCCAAGTCTGTGGTATTACTAACTTCCAATTCTATCTTGATTGCTTTGGTAGGGAATAATGAAAGATTCGCTGCACTACTTACAGAATCTGTGGCGTCATTAGCGTCTAACCCTACCTTAACACCTGCTTTTATAGAAGTTAATTTTGCTTCACAATCATCTTCAGTAGCACTGCTCAATACAGATTCTATCTCTTGAATTTTACTATTGCTATTACATCTATCTTTTCTATAACCTCCAACAACATCTAATGCTGTTTTGCCGTACTGACTTTGAATACTAGCATCAGCACCTCTACAGAGTAGGAGTTTTACCATATCTAAATGACAATGGTTAAATGCTAAGTACAAAGGTGTAAAGCCTTTATAATTTGTAGCATTGATGTTAGCATCACGATCAAGTAAAAACTGTGCTATTTCTAGTTTGCCATTAATAGCAGCAATGTGTAAGGGAGTACTCAAATATCGACTGCTAATAGTAGTATTAACATCAGCACCACTATCACACAAAAACTGCAATACCTTTAAGTTACCTATGTAAGTAGCAGAATGCATAGGCTTCATACTATATTTTTCATTATTCAAAATCTCATTTTTTATGTGTCTATGTTCTGCCTCTTCAATATATTCTTTAACTTTCTCAAAATCATCTCTGTTTATAGCAGAAAATAATTTTTTTCTCAGGCTCTCAATTATTTCTTGTCTTTCCATCAAATACCTCCTAAAAGACAACGTTCCCGGCTTTATATCACACAATTTAGTATGTGCAAGTGAAATTTACAGAGAAAAAATTTCAATAGTTAAAAATTAGGTCTTCATCAATCTATCACTTTAACTTTCGTACAAGACATGCTGAGCTTCCTTATTCAAATTTTTTTGCTCTTAATAAGAAGCAATATGCTTTAGAAAAGGAAATAAGGGATAAGTTTTGTAAATAAGCACTCGAATTCGAGTGCTTATTTTAACTGATTTAGAGGGACTTTTGATGCATACCTTTAGATATCGTTAAATTGCTTAATGAACTTTCAGGATGTTGATAAAGTTTTTCACACTTACTAAGTGCTGTCTCGAAGTTTTTTTCTATAGTGTTAAGACTTCTTTCTCTAATTTCTTGTATTGTGAGAAGTGAATCTTCTAGTGGCCTTGAGTATTTTTTCTCTGTGAACTTTCTGATCATTACATCAGTTAGTAGAGCTGTTGAATTAAAATCAACTTGTGAAGAACCAATTGGGCTACCAGCCAAGTGATCAACAGATTGCTGTGCAGGAAGTAAAGTAGGAGCACTGCTGAATAAGCCATTGAGTGTGGCAGTGGTTACCCAACTAAATATACTATTAATAAAAGAAAAAGGTTTTACTGCACTGCTTGGTGCAGGATCTGGAGTATCACCAGCTTCCAATCCTATCTTAGTATTTGCCCTGGTGGAGGCTGAGAAAGGGTTCGCTGTACTACTTGCTGCATCTGGAGTATCACCAGCTTCTAATTCTAACTTAGTATTTATTCTAGCAGAAAGTAATAGTTCTGTACAATTATTTTTATGAAATCTTAACACAGCTAAGAATATTTTTTTTATGTCACAGCCATCACTGCAAAGACTTTCATAACCTGGAATAACCTCAAATGCTATTTTGCCATTTGTACTTCTAATATTAATATCAATATTATTATCAAGCAGAACTTTTGCTATATCTAATCGACACTGATAAAGTGCTAAGTGTAAAGCTGTAAAATTTTGCATTCCTTGAAAGCTAGTGTTGCCGTGAATACAATCAAATACAACTTTCTCCATATCATATGTTACAACAATGGATACGGAAGGAACAATGCACGCATCACTCACAGCATTAACACGAGCACCATTGTTAATCAAAAACTGCAATATCTTTGAGTTAGCTCTGTAAGTAGCAAAATGTATAGGTGCCATGCCATATTGCTTACCATTAATAATATCATTTTGTACACCTTTAATCTTTGCCTTTCTGACACATCTTTTAACTTTCTCAAAATCAAGTTTGTTTATAGCAATAAACAATTTATTCCTTAACTCTTCTATTCTGTATTTTCGCATCAAATACCTCCTATAAGACAATGCCCTTGGCTTTGTATCACATGATTTAGTATTTACAAGTAAAATTTACAGAGAAAACAATAGTTAAAAATTAGGTCTTTAGCAATCTATCACGTGCTGCGTTTAACTTTTGTGCAAAATATTCCGAGCCTCCCTTGTCTGGATGGACCAGTTTCATTAAATTTTGGTATGCCTTATTGATTTCATTTTGGCTTGCCTCGGAATTCAGCCCCAGTATTTTTAATGCTTCATCTTTGGACATATTATCACCAGTGTAATTTTTGGTGTAACTTTTACTGCTGTTAAATTCGTTCAAAAACTTACTTAATATAGAGTTCATCATAAAACTTATGTTATTTCTCTTTGCCAAAAAGAGAAAAAATACAACAACGCTAGGTAAAACAAACGTGATTATTGTGAATATCAAAAAAAGGAAGAAGATGAATGACATGTATATTTTTTTATCATTTTATGATTAAATAGTAACAATTATAATTGTCATGGTAAATAACATGTTTATCCAGATTGAAGAAACACCAAACCCAAACACGCTGAAATTTCTTCCTGGTTTTGAAATTTTAAGCGAAGGAGAAACAGCTGATTTTTCAAATGCAGATGAAATAAAGAACTCCAAACTAGCAGTAAATCTTTTTCAAATAGAACATGTTGTAAGAGTATTTTTTGGTCATGATTTTATTTCGGTAACAAAATCAGATAGAATGAATTGGGATATAGTAAAGGTGGAAATTTTAACTACAATTATGGATCACTTTACTTCTGATGGAAAAGCATTTGATAAAGAAGGAGTAAGTGATAATAAAATGCTAGAGGAAGAATTCTTTAATGAAAATGATATAGAAATTGTAAATAGAATAAAAGAATTGATGGAAAGTTATATTAAACCTGCAGTTGCTCAAGATGGTGGTGATATCAAGTTCCGTGGCTATAAAGACGGAATAGTTTACGTTGAACTGCAAGGAGCTTGCTCTGGGTGCCCAAGTGCTGCAATTACCTTAAAACAAGGAGTGCAGAATATGCTAAGCTATCACATACCAGAAGTTTCAGGTATAGAGACTATGCTATGACTAATCAAACAGTTAGAGGAACAAAAGATCTCCTGTTTGATGAATGGTACAAGTTTAAACACATAGAGCAAACAGCAAGCAGAATCTCAAGTTTATACGGCTTTTTACCTGTTCAAACTCCGATATTTGAATACACAGAAGTCTTTACAAAGACTTTAGGTGATAGCTCAGATATTATCACTAAAGAGATGTATACTTTTATTGATAAAGGGGGAAAGAGCATAACTCTGCGTCCTGAGTTCACTGCAGCTATTGTTAGGTTACTCATTGAAAAAAAACTGCAAACGCCGATAAAATTATTTTCAATAGGGCCTGCATTTCGCTATGAAAGACCGCAAAAGGGAAGACAAAGGCAATTTCATCAGATAAATTTTGAGGTTTTTGGCATAGAAGATCCAAAAGCTGATATTGAATTGATATCACTCGCTCAGCACTTACTAACTGAATTTGGCATCAATAAAAATGTAAAGCTGGAAATCAACTCTCTGGGTGATAGTGAAACAATAACTCAGTATAGAGAAGCTTTGATATCGTATTTAAAAAAGTTTCAAAATGACCTATCAGAAGATAGTCAAAATAGATTGATTAAAAACCCACTCAGAATATTAGACTCTAAGGATAAGACAGATAAAGAAATAATCTCTGACGCACCAAAAATCAGTGATTATTATACAAAAGAATCTTCATATTTCTTTGACCAGGTGTTAAATGGACTGCAAGCTCTTGGCATACCTTACACTGTAAATAGCAAATTAGTTCGAGGTCTAGACTATTATTGTCACACAGTATTTGAATTTGTCACAGAAGATTTAGGTGCACAAGGAGCAGTTTTTGCCGGTGGAAGATACGATAATCTAGTATCTTCAGTAGGTGGAAAACACACTCCAGCAATAGGATTTGCAGGGGGGATTGAGCGTATAATGGAATTAATCAACTATGCTGAAAAAAAAGAGAGGCCTATTTATATAATTCCAATCGGTGGAGAAGTTGAAGAACATGCTCTAACACTTGCAAGTGAATTACGCAGAAATGGTTTATATGTGATTTACGAATATAGTGGAACTCTAAAAACCCGAATGAAAAAAGCAAATCAAGCAAATGCAAAAGTTGTATTAATCTTTGGTGATGAAGAGCTAAGCAGTAAAACTTTAAAAATTAAAAATATGGACACGGGTGAAGAAAAAATGATTGCTCGCGATAAAACCGTAGAAAATATCTAATCAGAAGCAATAGGAGTGTTAGCTATAGAAGAAAATTCCTCTGCACAAGAAATTTTTGGGAATGTTCAAAAAAGTGTGTCAAAGCGAATTTTTAGTTCAACTCAATTTTTAACCTATCAGGAAAAAAGATATCAAGTTGAGATATAGTTAGAGCCCAATTAGGCAAAGCCATAGCCCATTTTTGCTCTATCTTTTTTATAGCACAATATACCAATTTGTACAAGGCATTTGTACTGGTAAATGAACCTTTGGTTTTAGTAAATTTTCTGATTTGTCTGTGCAACCCCTCAATTGGATTGGTGGTATAAATTAGCCTTCTAACAGGGCCAGAATACTTAAAATAACTAGACAAATTTTCCCAATTGTTTTGCCACGATTTTATGACTAAAGGATATTTTTCACCCCATTTTTCCTCCAGTTCAAGTAAATAATTTTCGGCGATTTCTCTACTTGTAGCACGGTATATTTTTTTCAAATCATTCATAAAAACTTTTATATCTTTGCTGGATACGTATTTTAGTGAATTTCTTATTTGGTGCACAATGCATAACTGTACCTCAGCATTGGGAAATACGCTATTTATAGCTGTAGGGAAGCTTTTCAGACCGTCAACACAAGCTATCAAAATGTCTTCTACTCCTCTCTCTTTTAAGTCATTTAATACGCCTAGCCAGAAGTTAGCTCCCTCACTTTCTGCTAAGTAAAAACCCAGTACTTCTTTTCTGCCATTTTGGTCTATTCCTAATATATTGTACATGCATTTACTTATGCAATGTCCATTCTCTTTGACCTTAAAAAACATCCCATCCATAAATACTATCGGGTATACTGATTGTAGGGGACGACTCCTCCATTCATTGATTATAGGCAGTAATTTATCTGTAATTCCAGATATCTCTGCTGCAGATATTTTATGGTCATAGATTTCTTCCACATAGGATGCTATATCCCTGTATCCCACACCGCTTGCAAACATGTTCAAGACCTTTGTTTCAAGTTCTGGATGTAAGCTTGTTTGCCTTTTTTTCACTATCTGTGGTTCGAAACTTCCCTCTCTATCTCTTGGTGTCAATAGTTCAAATACTCGTCTTCAAAGTTTTGCCATTCTTTCCGTTTCTTCGATTCTTTTCTTCTCTTTCATTGGATAAATGATGCTCTATTTCACCTTCTAGACTTGCTTCCAGCAGCCTTTTTACAAATGGTGTTAATGCTCCATCTCTCCCCATCAATGGTTTACCTTCCCTTATTGATGACAGTATATTTGCTTCCAGCTCTTTGTAATCTACCAGGCCAGTCGTTCCATTTTCTATTTTGTAACTCATATATCAAACCTCTATTTTTTGTTTCTATTTTATTTTTATTTCTCGGTTTGACACACTTTTTTGAACATTCCCGAAATAATTTTTTTGTATTTCACTTAGACAAGGAATTGTTTTTTCCAGTTCTTTATATTTTTCCCAAGGAGTCTTTCCCTGAAGAGAGCTATGAGGACGTTGTTTATTATAATATTCTTCCCAATCCCTAAGCTTGACTTGCAGTTCATGATCCTTAATGTTAACGCTACTATAAAATTCATCTAAATCTGTACGCTGCGCTCTTTCTACTTTACCATTTAAATGTGGTGAAAACGGCTTAATTGGACGGAATTTTATTTTCCATTCTTTTAGACACTCTTGCACTTCGTAAGCAAAAAATTCTTGTCCTCTATCGGTTTGAATCCTTTGACAATGAAATGGAGCCCTTTCCCTTAATTGTTTTAAGAAATCCAGAGTATTTTTTGAAGTACGCCTTGAGTATAAGCAGCTAAAACAATATTGTGAACTACTGAGCAATGAGAAAAAGCAAGATCTTTATGAAAAGGTTCTGAAGGCAATGCATAAAAACCAGGAAATCAATCAGGTGAAGAAACTGAACGAAATAGCTGCTGTCATAGAAGAGGCTATTATTGCCCATAAAGATGGAGACAAGAGGGAAGAAAGTTAGATTAAAATCAGTACAACTAGCCTACAAGATCTTAAAGCTAGTGGCATGCTTGAAAGACCATAAATATCAAGAAGCAAGATAACTTTTTTAGAATAATCTTTAAGCTATTAACTCAATATCACCATCTGTCCTTACTATATACAACGGTTTACTGTTTCTTTGAAACTTAAGGCTCCTCTTATTTCGTCAAGCTTTGTCAAAGGACCAGTTTTTCCATTAGATTGACTGATTGCTTCAGAACGCATCAATTTTCCAGACCTTTCAAAATATCCCTTTTCAATAGCATTGTAGACCAGATACCCACCAAGCGAGCAATTCTTACCTAATTCCTCTTTACAATCTTTGAACTTTTCCAGTATTTCCTTTTTATTACTCACTTCTACTATTATTTTATCTTTATCTTTCTTGTCAGGAGACAAATTAACTTCTAATTCTCCTAAACTAGTATAGAAAGTTAATACTATATCGCTACCATCTGCAAGATCAGTATAATACCTTATGCCTTTTTGCGTTATAATCTCTACCTCGCTTTTACCGATCTTTATTATATCTCTTCCGTATTCTATTTCTCCTTGAGTTAGTCCTAAATCCCTTGCCCCATCTGTAATCTTCGCAACATCTATTTTGCTGTTCTCAGAATATTCTAAGTAAAAAGTAGAGTTATCTATTTTTGCATTTTTTACTTTACCATTAGTTGCACTTTTAACAATTTCCATAAACTCTAAAGTATTATTGACATATTCTTCATGAGCTTTTTTCATATTAGTTTTGTGATCTTTAAATTCTGATTCCAGTGTATCGATTACATCTATACTACTTAAGTTATGCAACACCGCTCCTTTTGATACCAATTTACATACTATACCACTAGCAACTTCTATATCATTTTCAACTTTAGAACTCTTTTTTAATGCACTAATTTTTTTCATTACACAATCTGTAAAATTATATGTATCTTGGTACATCATTTTACCTGGATGAATAAGAAAATTAAATCTTACTCCAGACTCTATAGCTTTGTTTACAACTTGTTCTAGTTTCTTCATATCTTGAGCTGCACCTACTTCACCTAAAAACATTTTCAACTTCTGCTGCTGGTTTAATATTAAATTATCCCATAAAGTTCCAGATTCAGGCGAATGTTCTTTTCTATCTAATCTTTCATAGTCAATCGCTTCCGCTTCTAACAGCAGTCTTTTTGCTTCTTCATAAGGAGCTTCACAATCACGAAAATGTCTTGAATAAAAAACGATTCTGAGATTTAGAAGAATTTCTGATTTTCCTTGATAATCACGAAGGTTCAAAATCCTTTTAAGATCTTGAGTACTCTTGTATTTACTCAAAAACCCTTTTAGTTCAGTAAAGTCTGTGAAAAAGTCTTCTGCATCAACAATACGACCAAGCTCTGTGCACAATCTTTTTTGATTGTCAGTTAAAAAGTGCATTTCAACATGGTAGTTATGATTATCAGTTGCAACTTGTAGCGGAGTTTTTTCCTGTTTATCCTTTTTACTGGAGTCAGCTCCATGCTCTAGGAAAATATTTACACTTTTCTCATCACCAATACCAGCAGCACAATGCAAAGGCGTTCTCTTCTCACTATCCTGCACATTAGGATCAGCACCTGCTTTTATGAGAGACCCTATATTATTACACGAAGCATAATGTAATGGTGTTTTTCCTCTATCGTCCTTTTTATTAGGATCAGCTCCAGCCTCTAAGAGTAAATTCACATATTTTTCTGCTAACTTACCATCCATACTTGATATTACATGCAATATTGTTAACCCAGATTCTCCTCTTGGAAGATTAAGGATGTATTCTAGATCGTCATCATCTTTATTCTCTCGTAAAAAATTACGTAAAATATTTTCATCACGATCACTCAAATATGAAAGATCTTTAAGAATACTTAACAATTTTTTATTCAACTCCTTTTGCTCTTGTGTTAAACCAGATACGTCAGCAAACCACGTACATAATAAATTATCAAATGCATCTCTTCTAACATTATCAATTAATGGACAACCATTACGAAACAGCAATGAATATTTAAGCAATTCATATTCATCATCCACTTGCTCCCCTGTTGTTGTTTTCTCTGCTTTTTTCGGAAGATGATTATTTTTGATTAATTCAGTTAAACGCTTGAGAGTTCTATAACTTTTATTTTCCAATAAAGGATTTGCCCCTTTTTTCATTAAAGCCTTAACTGTTTCTGCATGACCATTTTGAACAGCAAGGTATAATGGAGTCACCTTATCAGATTCACTCAACACGTTAACATTTACCCCTTTTTCTATGAGAGCCTTTACTATCTCTGTATGACCCATTTGAGCAGCAAAGTGTAATGGAGTCCAACCGTTTTGATTTACTGCATTAACATCTGCCCCTTTTTCTATGAGATCCTTTACCACCTCTGTAAGACCTATTTTAGCAGCAAAGGGTAACAGAGCACACTTATCAACTGCATTAACATCTGCCCCTTTTTCTATGAGGGTCTTTACTATCTCTGTATGGCCTTCTACAGCAGCGTGATGTAATGGAGTATAGTTATCTTCTCCCACTGCATTAACAATTGCCCCTTTTTCTATGAGAGCTTTTACTATTTCTGTACGGCCATCTGCAGCAGCACAATGTAATGGAGCCCATCCGTATTGATTTGCTTTATTAACGTCAGCCCCTTTTTTTATTAGAAGCTCTGTTACCTTTGCAAGGCCATTTGCGGCAGCTATATGCAACAACGTAAGTTGACTATCTGATAATGTATAATTTACGCCACATTGATTATCCTGCCACTCTTGATATGTGTCTGGATTTTCTTTTTCTAACTTCTCTCCTATTTTTTTTATTATATTGCTCTCATTTAAATCATTGTCAGCATTTATTGAAGTTAATATGCCTAACCACTGCTCATATTCCATAATCCATACCTAAAATTATTTATTTTATAACTAGAAAAACGGTCAATCCATAATGAAATGACTAAAGACATTATGTATAACACATAAAAAACTAATGCAAGCATAATTTTTCTAACTTTATTATTTTTTACTACCATAAACTTCACTGACATTGATGTGCACACCTCTGAGCCTACTATGCTTCTGTTTGTTAATTAGTTATGCTTGCTAGATTAACGACATTGCGATTTACTAATTACTTCAATATCATTATCATCAGAATGCAAAGAGTTCAGTGACTGGCTACGCGATATTGGCGGTACTTCACTTAAATTGCTACTTGGACATGGCTGATCATTATTGCTACCGCCAGGACTTGACAGACTTGACGACCTACTACGGGATACACTTGAGTCATTGGTAACTTGAGCAGGTGAATTACAACGACTACCATAACCCTCATCTAAGTGTAATAAAGGATTAGTTGGCACTTGATTATTGCTTTGCATGTTATTATACTGCTTACTCGACATACTTTTACGAGACTTCGCGAAATTTCTACATTCAGTTATAAACTTAGTCAGTAAAAGTTCTTTACTTTCAATTGCAAGTTGTATCAAACCATTCATATCTGCTATTGACAAACCTACAAAATTACGACATTCGTTCTTAGGTGATCTAAGATGTGCGGGTTTTAATGTACCATTCAGACCCTGTATCAGTTTTCTACATGTGCTTTCTTCTTCTAGTGTAGGAAAATTAATGCATGACAAACGACCGTGCCTAGTAGGCGCAGAATCTAAAACACCTGGACGATTAGTTGCACCAAGCACTGTCATACCTTCCATAGTGTTAAGTCCATCTAATTTCTCTAATAAATAATTTAAAGATCTTGAATATTTTCCATCATCAAAATCATTAGGGCGCTTTGCGCCAATACTGTCAATTTCATCTATAAAAACTATACAAGGAGCGTTCTTCTCTGCTTTCTCAAAAACCTGACGCATATTTGATGTATTAGTCAAATTAGAGGCAGAAACGCTTATAAATGCAGATGTAAATCTAGTTTCATATGCAATCACCTTAGCAGCCGTCGTCTTACCAGTTCCTGGTTGACCGCACAAGATGTATCCTTGTCTTTTTTTTAGAGCATTTGGTTCACAAATCCTTCTCAACTTTTGTTTTATATCGTTTGAAAGTATAACATCATCAAGTGTTATTATCTCTTCTCTTTCCTGACCTTTTTCATAGAAGCCCATCTGCAGCTCTTCTTCACATTTTATTGCAACACCATCGAGCTCTTTCCTTAGCTCTTTATCAAATGTTGTTTTGAAACTACTAAGTTCATTCCTTAGCTCTTCCATTTTATCACATTGAATACTAAGCTTCTTATCTAGCTCTTCCATATTTAGCCCTTTGATTTGATGCGTATTTGTAGCTAATTTAATTTTTTCATTAAATTCTGCTTCTTTGACATCTAATTTTTTATTCTGACTGATTATTTTGTATGAAAGTGCAATTACTGCTGTAGAAAGCGCAAATAAAATCAAAATAACGGGAAGGGATATACCTATGGCTGCAATTGAAGATAAGAATGCAACATAGAGAGCTATAGCAAAAACCCCAGACGTAAGTAACGTAAGAGTAGTAAGGGTACCAGCTATAAAAGAAGGTGTATTAGTTCTATTAAACACACTTTTCATTGTACCACCTCACAAACCAACCAAAAAAGTACTATATAATTTCCTGAATCAGATAAGCCTGATGATGGATTTATGTATAAAATCCTTTTAGCTTATCTTGAGCTTGTAAACATATGAAACGATACCTAATGCAATGTTTTGAAGTTTATATAGTAAAGTTAGGCGTTTGTATACTACCTCCTAATATAACAAAAACCCAATTTTAATTATAATGTGGGGTTTTCATAAGTCAACCACTTTTTAAAAAAATATTTTCAATAAAAATGTAAGCCAATTAGCACCACAAAAAATCTAATTATTGACTTTTTCCAAAAAGCACAAAAAAGTACCTACCTTTGCGAGAACAATTTAAATAAAAGCGGCGTTGTAAAAATAAAAGCATGAAATTGTTACAACAAAGTTGGGCAAAACAGTTCGTATGTAAATGTAGTGAAAATAGGCTAATATAGCTAGTTTTGTGGTATAGTAAAATTATTATATAGAAAAGTTCGTATGTATCGTTTGGTAGACCAACGCATTCCAAAACAAACTCTTCTCTCACTAGCTGGTTTTGGGCGCTGGAAATAGGTATTTTATTTAAGTTATTAGCGATATATAATACTAAATTAATAATAATTCATTTGACAATAAGTATTAAGATAAACTTATAAAAAACAGAATTTAAAAGTGAACAAAAGACCTTATATTAAGCCTGTTAAGAGCCTTTTACTGAAAACTACTTTAGGTTGGAAAATTTTTCTAAAATAGTAATTGACAGTTACAAAGGTGGAGTGTAATGTTGAAATTAGTATAGAGTTTATAAGTTATTATAGCTCTGTATCTTACATATGGTTTTGTTTGTGAGGTAAGAATTATGGACTGTGATGAACTCAGAAAAGCTGTTTTCTCTATTATTAAAGATGATGATCCTTATAAAGAATCTAAACAACTTCAATTGAAAAATTGGTGCGGTGCATTTTTGGAAATATTTGACAGTTGGGGTGAAAAAAAACTTCCGTTCTTTTTGGATATATTATCAAATGAAGAATGTTGGGAAAAAACTGATACAATACATGGTATCAAACTCAATAGAAGAGTAGTGGCTAAAAAGATGATAGAACCAAAAAGTTCTAAGGGTATAAGTAATCCACTAGATGACTTTGATCGTTACCAGGTTGCATGTTGGTGTTGCTTAGAAGAAGACATAATCTCTCTATTTGAACATTTTAAACGGGAAGATGAAATAAATGAGGGAGATTCAGATGCATTAAAAAAGTTAGTCAAATCAGTAAGTGGGAGTTGGTATACGGACACAATGATGCAATTTTGGTCACATTTCGTTAGTGGATATATTTCAGAGTTAGATCTAAAAGATCAGCATCCGTATGTGTTTGGTTTAAACCGTGCAGCGATGAGCTCAGATAGAAGACGTGTAGAAGCAGTGGAATTCTTTTGGGATAAGGTTCAGTCATTACCTGAAAGTGAGTTAAGTGCTCAGGAAAAAGATGAAGTTTTTATGAGAATTGCAGTGCATGCAGCACACGATAATGGCTATCCTGATGTATTTGAATTTTGTTTAAGTCAGATAAGTCCTAATAAATATCCAGAGCTTTTGAAAAGAGATTTAAAGAAAAATACTGAATATGCCTCTTTATACAGAATGCTAGAAATATCTAATTTTGATCAATTTCAGAAGTTATTTGATTTTTTGAAGCCATGCAATGTTCCAGAAGATGATTACTATCTCTGGTTAAAATTAATGGTAAAGGAATGTCCAGAGTATTATTTAAGTACAGCTATGGGAATTTTTATACATGTATGGACAAGAGAGGGTTTTGATGATCATCGTACTTTGACATTGAATAAAGAAATGATGAATAACTCTGTTTTTCAAGGGAGATTTTTGGTGCCTTTGGTTGAAGGAGGTTTTATGAAGCCAGTATGGGGAATGCTAGATAAGGCTAATCCTAGACAAATCGAAGAGTTCATGTCTTCTGAAAAAGCAAATTATATACGTTCTGTATTAGAGCGAGGAGATCATGTTTCATTAAATAAGTTTTTAGCGTATGGTAAGTCTGCTGGTAAAGAACTCGATCAAAAAAACATACCTGGTCCAAGTGGTGATTTAGCTGAGGTAGAGCTTAGTAAACAATCTTATGTGGGGTTAGGTGATCATTAAAAATATTATATGTCTAGAAGGAGGGTTATATGCCTAAAAGAAAACAAGGAGAAGTAGATAATCAAGGAGTGCAAGATTTTGAATTAATAGAGCTACTAATTCGAGAGTCAGTAAAAGCTGGCCCAAGTACTTCAGCCCCAAAAGGGAGTGATTTTGAATCTTTCCAAGCAAGGTTTCAATCTTATGTTGATCAGGTTCCATCGTATTTACATTCAGTAGGTAAAGAAGGATTTTTTCCTCATTTCTTTTTAGGAAGTTTTTCTACTTTGATAGACACAGAAATTGCAGCAAAGCTGAACATTGAGAAAATATATTTTAGTTTTGACAGTTCAAAGACTCTAAAAGTAGCTGTTATTAAAAAAGGAGAAATCAAAAGCCCAGAAGATGTTGCTGATAAAGTAAGGCTCTTTGTTATTGCAGAATCTGGTAGCACAAAGAAAAAGTTTAGCTACGGTGAGCTAGATAAAATATTAGGCAATACTAAAGTTGCCAGGAATGATGTTGTGAGGCTAGCTAGAGATCAAGGTAAGCTAGGTGTGAGATTGGTAGAAATTACTAAAGAAAAAGATGCCAAAGGGAAAATGGCAGGAATATCTGTTAATGTAGAAAGTAATAAATTGGACAATGATGCTTCTACAACACATGAGTTTAAGGAAATAAAAAAGGGGTTATGGAGTAATCCAGAAAATGATATAGCAAAGCTGACTAATTCGAATGCAGGAAAAGTAAAGGAATCTGTTGAAGAAATTTTTAAAAAAGTCAGTAGAATTCACTCTGAATATGGGAATTCACTTATCTATGCTCAAGGGACAAGAGAAGCAGCACATCATGGGTTTATAGCAGGTGCTTTAGTAAATTTTCGCTATAGACATAATCTCAGGGTTTACTTAGAGCAATTTGCAGGAAGAGGTTATGCTGATATTGTTCTAGTGCCTCGTGGTAAGGATAGGTCATTAAACGCTGTTCCCATTATTATTGAATTAAAAGCAGGAACAGGTACTCGTACAACACCAGATGATGCATTAGAGCAAGCAAAAGATTATGCAAAAGGTTTTCAGCCAAACACAATGCGTGTTTTAACCGTTTCAGATAATGTGTTATGTGTAGGGTTAAATTTGGATTCAGCTGAAGGTGAAAAGTTTTCAATGCATATATCTCCACCTGCTGACAGGAAGCCTGCACGACCTACGATACAGAAACTTCTAGAAGTAACTTCAAGTTGGAGTGGTGAAGAAAGTGCGATCGCTGATCTTAAAAAGGAAATAAAGCAGCCACTAGAACGTATTTATCACACATTTCCTGGTACGCCAGAGAAAGGAGGTAATTACTTCAGTAGATTCATGTTAGGGCAACTTCTTCTTGCTAATGAGTTCAAAAGAGTAGATCTAAAGAGATTTATATTTTTATACGATGAATACTCACTCGATTCTACCACAAAATCCGGAAAGCCTGTAACAACTTTTACGTTGGTTAGAGGAGGTCGTAATGAAGAGGTATTTATTTTTCATATTAGAGAAGGAGGAAGAGGGGATCGTAGCAGTAAAAAGATACTTATGCCTGATCGCTTAACAGAACAAAGCAAAATCACAGAGGTGTATATAAGTTTAAGTGAGCAAAAGAAGTCAGATTTTTTTAACATAGAGGAAGTTAATAGGTATGACTCCTTGAGTGAATATAAAAAAGGAAAAGATTTTTTCAAAGGAAAATTAAAAGAAGTTCCCTATCTTAATGGATTGAGAGAAGCATTTGATGAAGCGTTCAAGTCTCAAATTACTCCTGCAGCAGGTAAGGTTCTATCAGTAGATAAATATGATTCACTAACAAAGAAAGTTGGAGAAGGGATGTTTTCTTTTAAGGATTTTATTGGTGAAGAGGCGCATTTTCAAGGAGTGTTACATGGGGCGTTTAGTTATTATAGTGATTTAAAATTAAAAGAATCTCCTAAAGCATTGATATTAACGGAGTTTCAAACTGGCAGAGGAAAACGTATTGATATGGTTGTTCATGGCATCAGTACAGATAAGGATGGAAACGCGAAAGAATACGATCCAGTAGGATTAGAACTTAAAGGACCCAGAGAAGGTAAGACAGCTAATGCATTAAAAGATGAGGCAAATAAACAAATAAGTGATGAGTATACGAAAGGTGTAACTTATAAAACACTTACAGATGGAAAGGAAGTGGCCTTTATGGGTGTTGTGTTTGATAAAGGTGCGAATAATGCAGATTCTCTTATCTTAATGAGCAAAGATGAGTTTGCTTCTGTTAAAGTAGTGCATAGCTCTATCTTTAGTTTTAGTCAGCAACAAGCTAGAAAAAAATTTGATCCAAGTACTTGCGTGGGGCAAGGTGGTAGAAGTAGAAGAAGCATTAATAACTGCTTGTTTTCAAAGGGTGATGTAGAAAAATTCAGTAAAGGAAATATAGATGAAAATAATGTAGACAAAATTATAATTGATAGTGAAAAATTTCTAACTTATGTTAAAAACAGTCAAGATGAAGGGAAAAATGCTCAGTTAATAGAGTTTATTGGAAACAAAAATATTGAGGGTGACTATAAATATTTAGTTGATAAGGTGATTGGAGACCAAGGATATGAGCGCTATATTCAGAATGAGCGTATCAAGGATTTATATGGTGACGTTTTACAGCAAAACAGTGATTTAACAAAAAACCCGAAATTAAAAAGCAGGTTAATGAATGCTGCAGGTGGAATACAATTAATAAGAGGAATTCATGGTGCTATTGTATCTTGCAAGGATGGAACAGCAACAGATTGTGGATTAAATTTAGGCGGAATAGGATGGTCTTTTGTATCTCAACCAATTGAGAATGTGATGGTTAAAACTGCTCCAAAAGTTGTAACATCAGCTGGAAGGGTTGTAGGAAGAATTATACCAGGTACTTTAGGTAGGCAGACAAAATTTGCTGTTCAAGTTGCAGGAGTAAAATTTGGAAGTACAGTAGCAAAAGGTGTGGCAGGGGCTGCAGCTGGTGTATTTGATATTATTGATATAGGCATATCAGCAAACAATCTTGTAGACTGTAAAAATAGAGAAGGTAGTAGTAATCCATGTGGAGAAAAGGAGATAAGGGATAATATAGCTTCTATAGCCTTTTCTGGTGTGTCATTTGTTTCTGGTATTGCTCTTACAGCAGCTAGCCTGCCTGGAGTTGGTATTGGAGTTGGATTTGGACTCATGGTAACTCATGGAGTTTATAGTGGTATTAGCAATATTATAGAGTATGAAAAGAAGTATGATACAACTCATGGTGAGAATTTCGATATCTTTTTGCATACGCTTTTACTTTCATCTATGCCATATGATCTGGAACACCTTGCAGCCAGAAATAATATGGTTAATAGTCAAGCTAAAAGAGCCTGGAAAGCTTTAAGTGATAGCCCTAATGATGTAGTTGCCTATGGAGTTGGTTTTGGGGTGGATAGCGACACGCCATCTCTTCATGCAGGGTATGGAAAGATTCTAATGAATAGAACAGATGCTGATACAACAAACCTTTCACGTGTTATACCTGACCCAATTCAAAATGCTACGATGATTTGCTTACCACAAGTCACTAGCGAAATTTATGAAAAAGGTATTAAAAAATCAGTTCCAACAGCTGTGCATCACTGTGAAAATACAATGGTTATTGCTGATAGAAGAAGAATGCAAAATGGTACAATAATTCTTTATAATTTAGAAAGCATAGATGAAGGTACCATTGTTGGAAGTAATACATTAAATAACTACTTCTTGATTTTTAGAGGAAACACAGGAATAACTGGTGGTAATAATACTGTTAACAAATTTATTCTTGTGAAACCTGGAGGTTTTTCGGGTAAAATTATTGGTGGAAGTAATGCTACTAATATACTTGACCTAAGTCAATCAACAGAATACGACTTTGTACAAGCAAAAATTGACTATCGTTTTAGACCTAACGCTCCCGGTCTTTTAAGGTTAACAACAAATCTTCATCGATTGATCAATGATTATGTTGATAGCAATGTCGATGCTTTCAGGTATAGCTATATTGGAAGGCAAAATAAGACAGATAATGTTTTATGTACATATAATTCTAGGCGCCTTACTAGAAACGATAATCGTGACGTCTTTATAAATAGTGGTGGAGGTTTGAGCAAAAATGAGAAGGATACAGTTGATAATTGTAAAAAAGTAGCTATTGCGCCATACACTAAAGTTACAGGTGCAGAAAATGATTATACCTTTTATATAAAAACCACAGATTACGAGGCTAAAGATTTATATTCAGAAATTGATGTAAAAGGAACGGGAACTGTAATCTTTCCGGAAACTAATCTGCTAGATGATTGTGATGAAATATCTTATTTCTCGACTAATAATACTTTATCTTTAAAAATAGGGCTGGGTCAAGGTAATCAATATACCCTTGATATTAAAAATTATATTAAGCAAGGCAGTAATCAACCTAATTTTATGCTGATAGATAAAAATGGTAGTAATATTATTCCTAAAATTGAGAAACTAGAATCATCCATTACAAAAATTAACTCGTTCGAGTTACATACAGAACATTCTCTTGATAGCTTTGATGCTGCAGAAAATCATTACAAGGAAATACTCATTAATAATAAGGACTATAAAGTCTTTGGTGTTGTTAGAGCAAAACTACAAAGCAATAGCGCATTCCAACATATGGTATTTGGTTCTTCAGGAGAAGATATAATAAATTTTGACCAAAGGAGTATGTTTGCTAGAGGTGGAAATGGAAGTGATATGTATGTTATTGATAGCAACACAGAGAAAAGAGAGATTATTATTGATAATAACTCAGATGATAAAAAATTAGATATGTTGGTTATGCCAGAAGTTCCTGAGGAGTTTTCAATTCAACAGTGTAACTTGCATTTAAACTATAGTAATACTCATGTTCAAGTAAGAAATTATCTTAAGGGTAACAGCTATAGGCACCTTATGGTTATGAACAGTAAAGGAGAAACCTTTATTCCTTATGTACAATCAATGTCATGTGCTGGCTCTTCCGTAGAAAGTGGCAAATTATCTCCCTTTTTCCATGCCACACAGACTCAGAATATGTTTTTGTTGCCTAAGGATTTTGAAGGTGATCATGTAGTGATTGATTCTAATCTTGAAGATATCGAGAAATATAAAGATGAAGATGATCTCTTATTAACAAGAGAAGGTGAGATTCCTTTTATTATTAGAGTAGAAGATTTTTATAATGACCAAAGTAAATGGAGAGATGTTAATTTTCTTCTGTGGAACAATGGTAATTTTTTTTCATATTTAGGTTTACAGCAAGAGGTTGATGGAATAATGGACTATCAAGATAAACTTAAGAATGATTATGAAAAAATTATAAAAGAATATGTTATAGATTTCACTAAGTCTATCAGTATCACACATAATCAAGATGGCACTTTAACTTCGGTGGGGGAAGATGAAGAACGCATAGGAGTAGTGATATTAAAAGATATTACTCCAGATCAGATTAGGGTTTCCAGTAGTAATACAGATTTGGTGTTTTCCGACGAAGTATCTAACCATGTAATCAATGTAAAAAATTGGAATAATTCTGAGTCTTATAGGATTTCTACATTGGAATTCGATTTAGGGTTAGAACCAATAATAATCCGGAGATTAGACAGGTTTAGTTTGTCTGATATAGCAGAAATACAAGGTCTGATTAATAAAGCTTCAGAGATTTGCCAAAAGAAGGCTGGGTGCGAAGCTAACATTGAAGCTAAAAATAACGATGGCCAAACACTTTTTCATGTTGCTGCTCAAGAAGGCAAATTGCGTTCTATTAACCTCAGTTGCGGATTAGCCAACGAAGTAAAGCTTAGAAATGCAGGGCTTTTTCGGCTGCATGGAATATGAAACAAGCGTAGAAAAAATGTGTACCAAAAAATTTATCGGTGATCTATGTCTTGTATGCTCAATCTCAAAGTTGTTTTTCAGAGAGCCAAAAACTGTCTCAATAATCGATCTTTTTCTTAACAAAATCTTCTCATTTAGCGCCATTAATGAGTTTTTCATACCCTTTTTTATACTGGTTACAAGCTTTAACCCTCTATCGAATAATTCGTGAAAAAGATCTTTTTTGATATATCCTTTATCTCCAAACAATAATCCAGTCAATTTCTGAGTTAAATTTGGCACAGGTTTTCTATCATCAATGTTGCCTTTTGTCACCGTAACCCCTTGAATTTCGCCAGCTTCGTTGATTACTAGATGTAGTTTAAAACCGAAAAACCACCCATAGGTAGTCTTTCCAATCTTTGCCAACCCTTTGAAAACTTTATTTCTCGAGGTCCTTTTTGGATGGCAAACAGCGATAGATGTTGCATCTATGTACGAAATCCCTGTCACTTTTGACTGTTCGCAAAACCATTGCATTAAGAGCACTAAATACCATAAAACCCTAGATTTTAGCCTAATAAACCTACTATAGGATGGCAATTTTGGAAACGCTGATTCGTATAATAATTTCAAATAATGCACATAGAAAATTTTAAAATTGTCGCACTTGGATTGGTGATATAGCAATATTATGGTAAGAATCTCTGAATGCGTAATCTCTGGCGTCCTGGTTGGTTTTTTGCTACTTGGTAGAAGTTTTTCTGCAAAATTCTTGTCAACTGAATTGCAAAAATCGTCGATCAGGCAAAATAATTCTGTTATATTTTCATTCATTGGTAACCTCTCTATTTTGTAAATAATTTTCCGAGGTTACCCTATTTTCCTGGCTTTTTCACTGATTTCTAATCCGCAACTGGGGTTATTAGGTTTCTTATAGGTAAAATTGAAAGTATGAATTTTGAAGATAATTTGTATTCAGAACCTGATGAACTAGTAAAAGCAGTTCGCCAAAGAGAAAGATTAAAGTCTCTCATAAATGAAAAAGATAAGTTCGGTTATACACCGCTGCAATATGCTGCTAAAAATGGCAAGTGGGATATAGTTAATCTTTTCCTTGATAAAACTGCTGAAAGAAATCAAGATGACGTTGCAGATAAAGATAAATTCTCAACAAGCTGGACTACCGTGCACTATGCCGTTTACAATGGTAATATGAGTCTATTTAATGATATATTTCAATTTCTTTCAGATAAAGAAACTATCGTTAATACTAAAGACAGTAGTGATTGGACACCTCTGCACTATGCTGTATATTACAATGCTTTAGATGTGGTAAAATTTCTTGTGAACAAAGGAGCTGATATCAGTGTTAAAGATAAGGATAGTAAAACACCTTTAGACTTAGCTGCTCAAGAGAATAACACAAGTGTAGCAGAGTTTCTAAAGCAAACGGAATTAGATAAAAAATTGTTAGCTGCAGTGCAAGATACAGGTCTTAATGAAGTTAAAGATCTTATTAATCAGAAGGCTAATATTAATGCTAAAGACATGTACGGTTGGACGCCTTTACACTTTGCTGCTTCTCGTAATAAACTTAGTGTAGTTGAGTTTCTCTTCAATAACAATGCTAATATTAATGCTAAAGATGTGTATGGTAATACACCATTACATGTAGCTGCCCAGTACAGTAGTAATCTTGAAATAGTTAAGTTTCTTTTAGACAAGGATATTAGCGGTATTAATAATATAACCAATAATGGTTGGACACCATTGCATGTAGCTATACAAGGAAACAAATTAAATACAGTCGAACTCCTTCTTGGCAGAGGTGCTGACATTGAAGTTAGAGATATTTATAACCAAACATCTTTAGATTTGGCTACTCGAAAAGGTTACCTAGATATAGCAGGAATTTTGAAGCAAGTACAATTAGATAGAAAATTGTTGACTATTGTGGAAAGCGGTGGTTTTAATGAAGCTAAAGGTCTTATTGCTCAGGGTGCTAACATTGATACCAATGACAAGAACGGTAATACACTACTGTATTCAGCTGCTGAAATCGGTGATTTAAACCTAGTTAAACTCCTTCTTGATAACGGTGCTAATATTGAAGCTAAAAACGGAGAATATCAAGCAACTCCATTGCATGGAGCGGTTGAAAACTACAGGATAGATGTAGTCAAATTACTTCTTAATCGTGGTGCAAATGTTAACGCTGAAGACAAAGACAATTGGACACCTTTACATTATGGTGCTGATACCAACAGTCCTGATATAGTAAAAGTTCTTGTCGATGCTCATGCTAATCTTGGTGCTAAAGGTAATTACGGTAAAACACCGCTAGATATTGCGAAAGACAAGGGGCACAATAAGATTGTGGAATATTTAGAAGAAAAGCTCAGTGAAGGAAGAGGAGGACGCAAACGCCGTCATCATCATGGAGATCATAGTCGTCATCACTTATCACGTAAACCTCTTGCTATAAATTCAAGTAATCAACCTGAAATAGCAGCAAGCAGTGGTATAAGACCATTTTCATGGATAAATTATTGTATTTCTTTGGTGAAAAGCTCTGTAGGTAGATTATTGAGTTCTCAATCTGAGGGGACTGCAAGTTCAGTATCACAATTTGATGGGCAATTTGCCAAAGCGTCGATAAGTAATAACCTCAGTTGCGGATTAGCCAACGAAGTAAAGCTTAGAAATGCAGGGCTTTTTCGGCTGCATGGAATATGAAACAAGCGTAGAAAAAATGTGTACCAAAAAATTTATCGGTGATCTATGTCTTGTATGCTCAATCTCAAAGTTGTTTTTCAGAGAGCCAAAAACTGTCTCAATAATCGATCTTTTTCTTAACAAAATCTTCTCATTTAGCGCCATTAATGAGTTTTTCATACCCTTTTTTATACTGGTTACAAGCTTTAACCCTCTATCGAATAATTCGTGAAAAAGATCTTTTTTGATATATCCTTTATCTCCAAACAATAATCCAGTCAATTTCTGAGTTAAATTTGGCACAGGTTTTCTATCATCAATGTTGCCTTTTGTCACCGTAACCCCTTGAATTTCGCCAGCTTCGTTGATTACTAGATGTAGTTTAAAACCGAAAAACCACCCATAGGTAGTCTTTCCAATCTTTGCCAACCCTTTGAAAACTTTATTTCTCGAGGTCCTTTTTGGATGGCAAACAGCGATAGATGTTGCATCTATGTACGAAATCCCTGTCACTTTTGACTGTTCGCAAAACCATTGCATTAAGAGCACTAAATACCATAAAACCCTAGATTTTAGCCTAATAAACCTACTATAGGATGGCAATTTTGGAAACGCTGATTCGTATAATAATTTCAAATAATGCACATAGAAAATTTTAAAATTGTCGCACTTGGATTGGTGATATAGCAATATTATGGTAAGAATCTCTGAATGCGTAATCTCTGGCGTCCTGGTTGGTTTTTTGCTACTTGGTAGAAGTTTTTCTGCAAAATTCTTGTCAACTGAATTGCAAAAATCGTCGATCAGGCAAAATAATTCTGTTATATTTTCATTCATTGGTAACCTCTCTATTTTGTAAATAATTTTCCGAGGTTACCCTATTTTCCTGGCTTTTTCACTGATTTCTAATCCGCAACTGGGGTTAATAGTAGTCTCACAGGTACCACATTACCATCTGATGATACAGATAAAAGACAAGAAAATGGAGGTTTCTTTCGAGACAACGTTGATTATGTAAATGCAAATCTAAAACGAATGTGTGAAAGGCAAGCACCTGTTAAATTTAAGCCTAAGGATAGAAATACAATATTAGAAATGGGAGATCACTATCTATCACAGGTTGACTTTAATGGTACAATAACTTTATTTGACTTATTGATTAGAAGGGTTACAGGTCAAAAGTATATTTCTACAATAGATCAGTCTATATCTCCACTAGAGGCACAGGAATATACACTCAATATTACAAAGGGATTTGAGAAAGTAGTAGAGCAAGCTGGATTAAAAAGTGGTGTGTCAATGCATCGATTAAATATTGATTTTGTGGAAATACAGAAAGAAGTTACAGGAAAAATCATGAGTGGTAAATTTGATGAGATTTCGGGGATTTTCAACTCATATGTAGAGAAAGCATGTTCTGGTAAAGAAGCTGGTAAATTAAGTCCGAAGAAATTTGAAAAGTTTATAGCTCAATTTAATAAGGGTCTGCTAAATCAATCAATAGAGCAGATATTACACAACAGAGATGGTAGATTAGAAGTTGATGGTACAAAAAAACAGCAGATAAGTTTAGAGCCTCAAAGTTATTTAAGTAATGCTTCAGTTCACAGCCATTCAGAAGTATCAACTTGTCTTTCTGAGATAGGAGTAACCAAGCTTGGAGGTAATATCAATAGGTAGGTTATAATATAAGAGGTGCAGCTATAAAATGCCAAGTAGTGGAAAATTTAAAGTGAAGGTAGCCAAAATAATTAGGGATACCAGACCAAGTTTGATGGTCCTAATACTAAAATGGATGAAGTAGACATTAAATGCTAAGTGGTTAATGTGTTTTCCATATTGAACTTATAGCACATAGCTTTGATATAGAAGTTTGGGTAACGTTATGATAGTAATTTATATAATTCTATGTGCAATCTTTATAGCTGTTTTAGACAGTTCATTAGACTCTTAATTATAGGATATGTTTAACTGAGGAAAGATTTTCATAAATGTTGAAGTGAATAAGTTGTGGTATTTATGTTTTTTCCCTGAGTTGTAAAATTTCAGAATGAGAGAGACCGGTAATTTGAGCTATAACATCTATAGGGACACTGGCCTTGAGTGAGTTTTTGGCTACTTCAATATCCCTTTCTTTGCGACCTTCCACTCTGCCTTTTTCATGGCCGATTTGGATGCCTTCTTGTCTACCTTCATGTTTAGCATCATCGAGTTTTTGTTCCAAGATAGCAGCTTCTTTCTGTAAATCCATTACCCTTTCTTCATAAGCTACAAGATCTTTCTCATTCCAATGAAACTTATCTAACTCGTCATATGCTAACTTTATTATCGGTGACTTTTCTGCTATTTTTCTCAAATCTTCATCAGTTGTTTCTTCTGCATATTTAAAGAAAAACAGCCAACGATCTACTACATTTTCTAGCTGCTCTTCTCTATTCTTAGGAAACTTTGGCAGCTCAATGAAGATAAATTGAAAATCTTTTAAGTCATGCTCATTAGTTTTTTCATCTCTTATGGTATGGCTAGATATATAATCAAGCTTGTCAGGAAATAAATTACAATTAGAAATAGCAATAAAGAAAACCTTCTTTAAATCAATGTACTTACCACCTTTATCAGCCTGCCTTGAGTAAGCCTTAGCAGCATAAAGTTGAGCGCGTTTTTCAAATCCTTTATCACGAGCGAGTTGGTCAGGTAAGGAAGCAGTATTACTACTACCCCCTCCCTTAGAAACGCAGCATGCAGGTTTCCCCACACTACGCTTGAGCCCCTTATCTAAGTTCTTCTTTTCTAGAACCGGCTTGTCCTTCATGATTCCTCAGGAAACATCATTCTTAATGGTGACACCAACAGTAGAGAACCTTCTCTTGAGAAAGAGCTTGCTAACATTCTTGTTCGTTTCACTCTCTCATCAAAATACTTTTTCCATTTTAAGTCAAGGGGATTTGCATCCGCTCTGATTTTAACATGTCGTCTGATAGGTATATCAATCAGCTTAAGCAGTCTTAAATACCGTATCTCTTTTGGTTTGTTCTTGCATATGGGTGCAGCAAAAACCCATTGGCGTTGACCCATTACTTTGAAGTAACGATTCTTTATCCAACGTAATCCTTTACGAGGATGTCTTTTCTTTGCCCATTTCCATAAACTATGCCAAATTTCATTGTCGATCTTTCTAAACGCTTTTTTAGCACACACATGGTGATAGTAATTTCCCCATCCTCTCAGTAGAGAGTTGAGTGACTTAATTACTATAGCCTGAGTGTTCGCTATATTTGCTTTTATCAATGTACGTGCTTTATTAAGAAGTCTTTTAATACTTTCTTTCGAAGGTTTAATAATTAACTTCTTATTATATCTACGTACATTACAACCAAGAAAGTCAAACCCTGTTGTGATAGATGTAATCTTTGTCTTCTCTTCTGACAGAATTAAACCTCGCTCATGAAGAAAAGATGATACTAAAGGCTTAACTTCCTTTTCCAGTACTTCATGTGTGAAACCTGAAATAATAAAGTCGTCTGCGTATCTGATTACATTCACTCCACTTCTGATTTTGTTTCTTTTTCTACTGCCGAGTTTACCAAATCGACTTTCCAATAACTTTTCAAGTCCGTTTAAGGCTAAATTGGCTAGTATTGGAGAAATTATACCACCTTGCGGGGTACCTGCAGTTGTGGGATACAGAGTTTTTGATTCTAGGAAGCCAGCTTTTAACCAACTATGCAGAATTTTTTTCTCCATAGGAATATGCTTCATAAGCCATTCATGATTAATGTTGTCAAAGCATCCTTTGATATCACCTTCAAGTATCCATTGTAGTTGATTACGACTTGCCAGTAACAAATGACAAGCTACTGTAGCATCTGCACAGGATCTTTTAGGTCTAAAGCCATAGGAGTGACGATCACTGATCGTTTCAGCTATCGGTTCCAGAGCAAACAGATATAATGCTTGCATGGCTCTATCTTTTATCGTGGGTATTCCAAGAGGTCTTCTTTTGCCATTAGATTTACTGATATAAATCCGTTTTAGCGGAGAAGGTTTATATCCTCTTTGCTTTAACTGCTTTATTCCTTGAAATTTAGCATTGCAAGTTGACCATAGTTGACGATCTACACCTGCTGTGGTTTTTCCTTGGTTTTCAGTTACTCTCTTAACAGCCAAAGCTTTTCCGCTAAAAGAGCGTGTGAGAAGATGTTGTAAAGCTTTTACCTTACCCCATCTTCCTTCTTGGACAGCCTTAACAATACGTCTTTGTAGCCTCACAATAACTTTCTGGCATTTCTTCCATGGCAATTGCTTCCATGCTTCAAAGCTTTCGGTAGATGCACTTACGGGTTTACTTGTAATCATCTGCTTTCCTACCTTAAGTGGTTAACAAAGTTTCTTGTCACGAGGGACCAAATGGAAGTCTGCTCGTTTTCACGCGAATTAATGTTACAAATTCTATCCATTTCGTTACAAAATGGCATTCGCTTTCTCCATTCTCCTTTACCTGCACTTCCATCAGCATTCCTTGCGGTTTGCTTGCCATGTAGGCGAAAATACAGGCTTACCCTGTTTCTCCAGTCATACAACAGTGGGTTAGGTGGCTTCTCTATACCGGTGGAGTTATTATTTGCGTACATCTAGAAATGAAAAATGTAACTTATCCACATTACCTTTTGGTCAGAGCTTATCAGCATCTTTAGCTCTTTCATCGTATCGGTACTTATAAAGCTTCACTTACGTTCACCATACCACTAGCCTAGCCCTCCAACCACATGATGCTTGCAGTTTATGCCCCTCTCACGATTGAGCATCTTCTTTTTCAAGAGGAGGTTCATTGTCCGCATCGCTTGGCACCAACCGGTTGCCCGATTCGCACTGATGCGTAGACTCAGACGGCAAAACATCTGGTTTAATAAGTTTTAGAATCCTTTCAGTTTCTTTCTGAATGAATTCCTCTCCTTTTAAACAATATGACCGAAGACTTTCAGGTCGCACCATCTCAATCACGTACCTTGCTCCAGTAGAATCCTTGCACAGAACATCAACAATACTCTGCTTATCAGAGGCAATTTCAGGATCCATAATGGTGCTAAGGAATTCGACATCTTGTATAGTATTTATTTCAGTAAATCCCAAAATATCATTCAAAAAATGGATAAGGATATTCTTATTTTTTTCAGTACCGAAGATTTTCTTAAATGTTAAATCTAATTTCGGATCAAGAAACTTGGAAAGAGCCATGATAAGTTAACCTAGAAAGCATTAATAATTATACACAATTGTGAAGAAATATTCAACTAAAATGCAAACATAGAAGTTTTTGTATATCTTTATTTGATAGTATTAACCTATATAATATTTATGGCAAATATCTCGATAAGGTATCAGATAGCACAAAAGGTAAGGAGCTGGAGGTTAAAGAGAAAATATACTCTAAAAGATTTAGTAGGCAAAGCAAACATAAATTATCATACACTGCTAAGATACGAGCAAGGAACATGCGGCATTCCAACTGAAAAGCTAAAAGTTATAGCCGAAGCGTTATCAATTCCTATTAGAAATCTCTTTCCTAGACGAAAGGTGCTAAGAGAAGATAGTTGTTTTGACAAATCTAAGACCCAGGAAATGTATAATTTCATAGAAAAAACAGGAGGACACAAAGCAATTTATGCATTAACCAAATCTGTCCGAGCTGAGGAAGAAAGTAATATAAAAGCAGCAAGAATAAGAATTGCAAAAGATCTAGTTAAGGCAGGGTTTGATACTGAGGTTATCTATCGAGTAACAGGCTTATCAATTGAAGAATATGCTGATAAAGAGAGATACGAGCCAAACGGAGGACAAGAGATCAAGAAGTGGAGAATAATTAGAGGATATACGCAAGAAGAGTTAGCAAAAAAGCTTAATATAGGGCCCTCACAGATACATCACTATGAACAAGGTAGTGTTACTATTTTAAGTGAAAGGTTGTGGGAGATAGCAAGAGAATTGTCAGTGAATGCTGAAGATCTAATAAAGGAGTACAAAGAAAGTGATTGCGAAGGAGAAAGTGAATTATTAAGTTTGGCAAGAGAATATAGAAAAATTGACAATCAGGAATCACGAGATGAGCTGGATACATGGGTAGAATTTTTATCACAAAGAAAGCAAATTTACAAAGAGAAGATTGATAAAATAGAGGGAATGAAAGTTGCAAATAATTTACTCAAGTTAGGTTTTTCTACTGATGTTATTTCTAAAATAGTAACAACTTCTTTTACATAAAGAATTAATTTTCAATTAGATAAATAAGCATATATTAATATCTTAACTTTTTAATGAAAAAATAAGTAAAAAAGATTTAAAAATTGATTTGACTTCACTCGAAAGCTATGGCTCTATGCCAATGCTGATAAAAAAACAGCAGTAAATAATTAAAAACAATTTGTTATTAACGAGGAGTATATTTTATGAATAATAGTGAAAAACTTACAGAAGAAATAGAGAGAGTATTACAGAGTGGAGGAGGAAGTGCTCTATTTGATCGTGAAATAGTGTCAGTGCTTCTAGGAGCAGTTCATGACAGAAAGCAAGCACAAGATGTTACTAAAACTCTAATGGATAATTGCCCAGGAATAGGAGAAATTTTAGGACGAGAAATCGATGATCTGAAAATGATAGAAGGAATGACTGAACATGCAGCTGCAGCAATTGAATGTGTAAAAGAAGCTTATAAAAGAGCACTCAGAGAAGGATTAAAGAGAGGCCCGGTAATGGATAGCCAAGAAAAGCTGATAGAGTATGTAAGGGTAAACATAGGCTTTTCAGCAAAAGAAGCTGTCTTGATAATATACTTGGATAAACAGAACCGTCTGATAAGAGATGAAGTGTATTTTGGTACAATAGATGAAGTACACCTATCTGAAAGGAAAGTGGTAAAAAAGGCATTATCAATGGAAGCAGCATCGATAATATTATCTCACAATCATCCAGGAGGAAGTTTAGAGCCATCAGAAGATGATAAGGTTATGACTAGAGAATTAGTGTCAGCATGTCAAGGAGTGGGAATTGAGCTAGAGGATCACATTATTATGACAGACAAAGGATATTGCAGTTTTAAGGAAAGAGAGCTGTTATAAACCAAATTTCAATTGCTTGAGAAGTTTGGCTACTACACAGTAGCAAAAAAACTTAATCAAGAATCTGGAGAGAGATATTGGAGAATTACAAAATATAAAAGATCTTTGTATAGCTTGTATATTAAGTCGTGATTAAAGAATAAAAGTCTTAAAGAAACTATTCTTTTATTATAAATAGTTGCAAGATATACAAGATCTTTTTATAATTTGCGTATTAAGTTAATCATAAAGCAATAAATTGCTCTGTAGACTTGAATAACATGCTTAATAGGAGGCTATATGACTACTAAAAAAACAGTATCATTTGATGATACAGATGGAAATACTTATGAGTTAATCATTGATTCTAAAAAGTTACCAAAAGGACTATATAGTGCTATTAACCCCAGTTGCGGATTAGAAATCAGTGAAAAAGCCAGGAAAATAGGGTAACCTCGGAAAATTATTTACAAAATAGAGAGGTTACCAATGAATGAAAATATAACAGAATTATTTTGCCTGATCGACGATTTTTGCAATTCAGTTGACAAGAATTTTGCAGAAAAACTTCTACCAAGTAGCAAAAAACCAACCAGGACGCCAGAGATTACGCATTCAGAGATTCTTACCATAATATTGCTATATCACCAATCCAAGTGCGACAATTTTAAAATTTTCTATGTGCATTATTTGAAATTATTATACGAATCAGCGTTTCCAAAATTGCCATCCTATAGTAGGTTTATTAGGCTAAAATCTAGGGTTTTATGGTATTTAGTGCTCTTAATGCAATGGTTTTGCGAACAGTCAAAAGTGACAGGGATTTCGTACATAGATGCAACATCTATCGCTGTTTGCCATCCAAAAAGGACCTCGAGAAATAAAGTTTTCAAAGGGTTGGCAAAGATTGGAAAGACTACCTATGGGTGGTTTTTCGGTTTTAAACTACATCTAGTAATCAACGAAGCTGGCGAAATTCAAGGGGTTACGGTGACAAAAGGCAACATTGATGATAGAAAACCTGTGCCAAATTTAACTCAGAAATTGACTGGATTATTGTTTGGAGATAAAGGATATATCAAAAAAGATCTTTTTCACGAATTATTCGATAGAGGGTTAAAGCTTGTAACCAGTATAAAAAAGGGTATGAAAAACTCATTAATGGCGCTAAATGAGAAGATTTTGTTAAGAAAAAGATCGATTATTGAGACAGTTTTTGGCTCTCTGAAAAACAACTTTGAGATTGAGCATACAAGACATAGATCACCGATAAATTTTTTGGTACACATTTTTTCTACGCTTGTTTCATATTCCATGCAGCCGAAAAAGCCCTGCATTTCTAAGCTTTACTTCGTTGGCTAATCCGCAACTGAGGTTTGTTTCATATTCCATGCAGCCGAAAAAGCCCTGCATTTCTAAGCTTTACTTCGTTGGCTAATCCGCAACTGAGGTTTTATGTCTTCTTACTAGATTTAGTACCTCCTCTTCCTCATAACTTCCCTCATTTGATACTTCTTGTCCGCAAGCTAGATCTCTAGCAGTTGTTGATAATGCTTCTGCTAATTCATATAACTTCTTAATTGAAATTCTGCGTGTTCCTTTTTCATATTGCAGTATTACTTGATATGTTGTATCGATTTTTTTTGCTAAATCTTTTTGAGTATATCCCTTTGCTAACCTACGATTTCTTACTTCCTGTCCTATTACTTTGTAATCTAAAAAATTAGAGCATTTATTCTCTTTTTTCACATTTTATACTCATAATCAGAAGAGCCGTTACTTATACTTAATTGGGAACCTTTTTGACAAACTGAACTCATCTCCTTTCAAACAATTTTTCTATATCACTTAGTTTCATTTCTATATACGTTGGTCTTCCGTGATTGCATTGCCCAGCATAAGGTGTTTCCTCCATTTGTCTCATCAACTCATTCATCTCCTCCAACTTCATTTCCCTTCCAGCTCTAATTGACCCATGGCACGCAATGGTAGCTAGTATCTTGTTCACTTTTTCTTCTATAGGTAGCGTATCTCCTATCTCCATTAATCTATCAACTATATTCATCACCATCTCTTTCACATTTATTGTTCCTAAAATTGCAGGTATTTCTTTCACCCTTACTTTATCTTCTGATTCTATTTCAATACCAAAACCCATTTCAAAGAGCCTATCTTTATACATTCCAACCATCTCCATTCCTGCTTGGTTTTTAATCTCAACTGTTTCAGGAAGAAGAAGTTTTTGTCTTTTTATGCTTGATTTTTGCTTTAAGCACTCGTGTATTAATCTCTCATGGGCTGCGTGCTGGTCTACTATAATTAATTTTCCTTTAGCCTCAGCAATAATGTAAGTATTGTAGACCTGACAGCGTGCATATCCTAGAGGATGATCCGCTATTAAATCAATTTGCTTCCTTTCTAAAACCATCGTTCCCTTTTGGGGTAGAGATTCTCCATATTTAAACGTTTCTGGTAAGCTTCGCCTTCTTTCATCTGGTGCATTGAATTCTTTCATTAGACGATTTTCTAAAAGACTTGGCCTCTTCTCATAAAACTCTTTTTGATTTTTTTTCTCTTCACTATTAACCTTCTCTTGACTATCAAACTCTTCAATACTTTGAGACTTAACATCACTTGCTGCGAACGTGCCTATTCTCGTCGATAATGCTTTTATTAGCCCTCTTCTCACTATTTCATATACTAGCCTCTTGTTCTGAAACCTTACTTCTGATTTATTTGGATGCACATTTACATCTACTTGATCGTATGGTATCTCTAAGTGCAACACTGCAAAAGGATACCTCCCACTTAGAATAAAATCTTGATACGCATATCTAATTGCACCAATAAGTAGATTGTCTTTTATTGGCCTTCCATTAACAAACGTATAGATCTGAGTTGAATTGCCACAACTAATAGTTGGTTTACAGATGTGTCCCGTAAGTTTGATTCCTTCTTCTTCCTCTTTAACTTCCAGCGAATTGCTCTGAAATTCTTCTTCTGTTTCACATAGTCTGTTAAAGAATGAAGTTTGTTTAGCATATTTTAAGAGCTTTTTATTACCGGAAGTGAGAGTAAACCCAATACTGTAGTTAATCATTGCTAAGTTATTTACAATGTCAACAATGCTTTGTGTTTCTGCCCTCTCGGTTTTTAGAAATTTTAGTCTATTTGGTGTGGCAAAAAATAAGTCACGAACTTCAATATATGTACCCTGTAATAAAGAACAAGGGATAACCTCTTCTATTTTTTCTCCTCCCTCATACCTTATAGACCATGCTTCCTTTGCTCCACTTGCCTTAGACGATAATTTCATTCTACTTACTGCTGCAATTGAAGGTAAAGCTTCTCCTCTGAACCCAAGGTGCTTGATTTCTATTAACTCACTATCGCTTAATTTTGAAGTAGCGTGGCGCATAAACGCAAGTTCCAAATCTTCCTTTTCTATTCCATTTCCATTATCTGTCACAGTTATAAGATTGCGCCCACCACTTTCTATTTTGATCTCTATCTCTGAACTTCCAGCATCTATTGCATTTTCTACTAATTCCTTTACTACACTCGCTGGCCTTTCTATTACCTCTCCCGCTGCTATACGATTTATAGTTTTTGTGTCTAAAAGAATTATTGCCATAATACCCCACCCAATCTATGAAACTTAGAGTTCCCTCTATTTTTTGGTGATTTTTTGACCTCACAATCTCTATATTTTAGCTTTTTAGATTCCTTTCTAGCAAGTCTATTTTCCTCCTCGTTGTACATATTACCGTTGTGAGCTCTAACCCACTTCCAATTAATATCATGCTGCAAAGCAACTTCATCTAGTTCCTGCCATAATTCTCTGTTCTTCACTGGCTTTTTATCGGCTGTCTTCCAACCATTTACCTTCCATTTATTGATCCACTCTGTTATACCTTGTTTAATATACTGACTATCAGTGTGTAAAACAACTTCGCAAGAAACTTTCAACATCTTTAGCCCGTTAATCACAGCCTTTAACTCCATTTTGTTATTCGTTTTCACCTCCAGAGATACGTTTCTTGATAAAGACACTTTTATTTTCATACATCACCACGGCTGCCTATCCACCAGGCCCAGGATTTCCGGAACATGCTCCATCTGTATATATTGTAACCTTCTTTTTTTCGCCCATACTTACAGGATATAGATTCAACGTAAATTTGCTACCGAAATATGTTGATATTATTTTTTGAATATTTTAAAATGTAAGGTGTGAGAGATTGACAAACCTGTCCTCTCGATATTAGGTAAATCGTAATTGAGCTTTTGGGCTCTTATTTTTATTAGGAGGTTAATCTCTCACACTGAAAATAAATATTTTTAAGCTCTTCACAGCTCATTAATTCATTTGCTGGGGTTTTAAGGTGCTTTATAAGGCAGTTATAGAAAGATGATCAAAACACCTACATCTAAAGCCTAAAATGCAATTCTCAGATGATCTCTGACAGACGTTTTTTCTTTAACACATTTAAAACAATAAAAAGATTGAACATTTCCTCACAATTGTGTATAATTATTAATGCTTTTTATCTTACTTTCTCATGGCTCTTTCGAAATTTCTCGATCCTAAAAATGATATAGCATTTCGCCGTATCTTTGGTACTGAAAAGAATAAAGACATTCTCATTCACTTCCTCAATGATATCTTGAGCTTTACTGGCAAAAATGCAATACAGGATATAGAGTTTTTAAGTACTATTCAAGACCCTGATATTGCTTCTAAAAAACAAAGCATTGTTGATGTTCTCTGTAGAGATGAAAATGGGCTGCAAGTGATAGTCGAAATGCAGGTCGCTAAAACCAAAGGCTTTGAAAAACGTGCCCAATATTACGCAGCTAAAGCTTATTCAAGACAAGCTAGTAAGGGTGATCAATACCATGACCTTAAGGAAATTATCTTTATTGCTATAGCAGATTGTATTTTATTTCCTGATAAGTCCGAGTATAAGTCAAAGCATACTATTCGCGATGAAAATACTAATGAACATGATTTAAAAGATTTTTACTTTATATTTATTGAGTTGCCTAAATTTCCAAAAACTAAAGAAGATCAGCTTTCAAGTATAGTTGAAAAATGGGTCTACTTCTTTAGATATGCAGACGAAACTAGTGAAGAAGAGCTAGAGAGAATAATAGGAAGTGATTTAATAATTAAAAGAGCATATGAAGAACTAAATAGGTTTAACTGGTCAGAAAAAGAATTTATTGCCTATGAACAAGAGATCAAGCGTATTCGTGATGAACAGGCTGTCCTTGCTCAAAAACTCGATGATGCTACTCACAAAGGTAGACAAGAAGGCATTCAAATGGGCCATGAAAAAGGCAGAAAAGAAAGAGAAATCGAGGTTGCAAAAAACTTACTTAAAGCAGGTATATCTGTTGATTTAATAGCTGAGTCTACCGGTCTTTCTCAAGCTGAAATTTCAAAACTTAAGGAAAAAGCCTAAGTGCTGCAACTCCATTAAAGCTCTTTTTAACTTATTGTATTTCTTTATCTACTAGTCTAGAGCCTATATCTAACTCTTTCGCTATTCTCGCTATGGCCTATTTGATTTTCTCACTAATTTTATGGATCAGTTAAGTGCAAAATAGATGATATTTAAATATAAAAAATGTTTTTCATAAAAATTTCTTATCCTTGATAATTTTAGTGTTGATATTTGATTCTAACTTTTGCATAATGCAGTAAATATTTTCATATAGGGGGTACAATGCCAAGATGGACAGATCGTCATGCTACAATACTTAAGAAATTACAGAATATCATTAAACATCCAGATTCTAATATTGCTGCCGGAAGGCGTTTAGCTATCGAAAAATGGGTAAAAACCTATACTGGAGAAGTAGAATATCTTAAAGATGATGAACTACAATTCTTATACAACGTATTTCGTGATGAGAATTGTTGGTCAGGTACAAGGTTAAACACTTCTGCTCTAGGAAGAATGTTAACTGAAGAAAAAGCAGGTGAAATAAATAATCCACTTTGTAGATATAATATGGCATGCAGGTATTGTGTGACAGATAAGATTCCTCAGCTTTTTCAGGAACAACTTGAGTCTTACAAAAGTGGCTTCTCTTCTGAAGAAGTAGATGATGATGGCAGGCCTGCAACTAACAACCGCAAATATGTTAGAAACGAATTATTGGATGCTATGAAAAGTGTAGACCCTGTGTTTACTTTCTGGATTGATAAAAAATCTGGAGGATTTAAAAAGCATGATAATGCAGTAGAGGGTTTTAATAAAGCTGTGGAATTCAAATGGAGTGAAGGAGTAGAATATTTCTATCGTCGTATAAATCAGGAAGGAAAGAAAAAGATTGATAACCTGATGGTTAAAGCTGTTGCTAATTTATCTGCTATTCAAGCTAACCATAATGTTGCTACCGTTTTAGATTTTCTTCTGCATGAAATAATCACTGATCCAATAAAGCATAAATTACTACTTGAGTTATCAGATAAAGGCAAAGGAGTTATGTATAAACCTCTTAGCATATTAATACAGTGTGGTTTCGTTGATACAGTTCAAGATGTAATAAAGCAGTTATTTCAGGAAAAAGTTTTAGTGTCTGAGGAGAAGAAAATACTTTCACATTGTGGTTACGCGTTTCTCCTTTCCTCGCTTTCAAATTTGATGTTAGAGGATCCTGAGATAGATATTCAAATTAAGGCAAGAATGATTGTTGTGAATCTTTGGAAATGCGATCTTTTTGATGAGCATAAAAAAGCTGTGGTTAAATTTTCCAAGAACATAGATCCGATAACAGATGTGCTTGCAGGGTTAATTGTTGATTGGCAACGTGATAATAGCAGTAATAACATTGTAAGGAAGCGTGAAGTACTGGTAATTTTGCAATTTGTCAAAGATTTTTGTTCAGACAAGGATTTTAAATTATTTAAAGATGGTATCACTAATGATCTAAAAACGGTTTATGTGTCAGGTATGAAAGATGGTGTCGACTATAGCAAGGTAGCAGAGGGGTTATTTTCTCAGCTAGGAAAGTCTGCGCATTTGTCTCCTGAAGGTAGTGGTTTTAGTGATCCACAGACCGTGTTAGAAAGTGCTGGTGTTAGTGGTGTGTCTAGTCGTAGTTATAATTAGGAGTGTTTATGCGAAATAATGATGAAGATACTGAATTAATTCAAGATTTGTTAAATGGAGATTGTGATGAGCTAAATAGAAAAGTTGGACTTTTTTTAGACCAGTGTCCATCTTTTTTACACTCGGTTGGTAGGAGCCGTTTTTTTCCTGCATTCTTCTTCGGCATGTTTGCTACTGCATTTGATTCTGGTATTATAGATTTTGACCCTGATATTGCAAATGGTGAAAGAATTTACTTTCGTTTTGATAATTATGATAATGGGAAAGGAAATCTAAAAATTGCTGTTCTAACCAATGACGCAAATGAAGATGGCACGAGAATAGTAAGATGCTACACTATTGCTGATAATGAGAACAGTCCTGGATCAAGATTCAGTGAAGAAGAAAGGCTATGGATAGAAGAGAATCAGCTACAGAACTTACAGGAGGATTTGGCTTGGAAAGAGTATAAAATATTTCAGCGGGGAGAGGAGTGTGTATTTTTTCCTCAAGGAAGGGATTTTGGTGGAAATCATGCATCTCCTATCGATAATTTTAGAGAAATTGCTCCAATCATGCAGCAAGGCAACTTATTAGATCGAGTAAATGGGTTAGCAAATAATAACAGTCAAGAAGTAAGAAGAGACATTAGAAGAATTTTACAATACATCGTCAATGTATACGATGAATATCGCCAAGAATTGAATTTTGATAATGAGTCTGACGATCATGGTTTTTTATCCGGATTTTTAGTAAATTTTAGATATCGCGCTATGGCTGATATCTACCTAGAATTACTCATAGGAAGGGGATATGCAGATATTAGTTTGCTTGTACGTGGTCAGGAAAAATTAAATAATTCAGTTCCCATTATAATTGAGCTCAAAGCAGGTCAAGAACACGCTGGACAAGCGTTGGAACAAGCTAGGGGTTATGTTAGAAATTGTCCCATTTCATCTGTATCCATTCATACCTCATCAAGAAATGCTGTTTGTGTAGGGCTAAACTTTAACCATAATGCTCAACGTCTGCAGCTTGATACAGAACACTTTTTAGAGCAAGAACCTTCTTTGATAAGAAGATTAATGAATCCTATTGAGGGAGAAGTTGTAAGAGATGTAGAAAATTATTTATTATATCCAGCCTCTTGCACACGTGCAGTACCTGGTTCTAATCCATTTTCCTACACATCTAGGTTTGCATTTGCAAGTATTGCATTTGAAAAAGGTACTGTTCGAATAGGTGGAAATTTGGTAAGAGTAACAAAATATCTGTTCAATTACCATGATGATGATAGAATGCTAGGCCAGCAAGGACAAGGAATTACAAGAATAAATGTTCGAGAGAGAGCTTTAACCATGGTTCTATTTGCACTAAGTATTAATTCACTAGTTGTGCTTAACATCCGTCGAATATTGCGTCACCAATTTCCAGTAATGGCCTTAGATCTGTTACGTCCACATTGGCAAGGTGCTAGAGTGCGTGAAGTATTGTGTAGAATGGTTGATGGTAATCCTGAAGTAAACGTTATTTTAACACCATTTCAGTCACCTGATGATTATTCAAGAAATTATCCTAGGCATTTCCAAGGTGGTCTTTTACGGATAGGTGGCGTTGGACGAGTACACAGAGCTGCAAGTGTGATGATGAATACCGGCTGGCAAGATGCCAATAGGCATACGGAATTATTTCAGGAAATTTCTAATGTGTTGTTTCCGTTAAGGCAAGGATTGGTAACAAGTGAAGCTGAATTTCAAGCTGTATTACATGGGTTATTTTATACTCTTGGTAATCCTGCTAGAGTAATTATTGAGTTTCAATTAGAAAGAGGTGGAAGAATAGATCTAGTGTTGTCAAGATTTGTGGAAAGAGATGATACTCATCCAATTGGGATAGAGCTAAAATTTGCCAGAACTGCAGGGTATGTACGACAAAGAAGTGCAGAAGCGGATCGACAATTACAACGATATACACGATGTGGAGGATGTGAACGTATTACTGATGGAGATCAAATGATTTTATCATATGCTGTATTCAATAACGGTGCGCAAGGACCAGATACTCTAATATCAGTTAAGGATGTTCTTAACGTAAGAGATAACTTAGGACAGTTTTATAGATGATCTTCTACCAGTGAATTAACATTAATTTTATGATATATGATGCTAATCTGTTGAATAACACAATCACTTCCAATAAGTAAGAACCATGTATAATCACGTTCTCTGGAATCACACATTTAGTAACCCCTTCTTAATTATTATGTATTATGTTCTTCAACTTAAAGGCTTATTAGGTAGAAAGTATGCAGAGGTATAGCTTTAACATTGTCTGTACTAGAGATATAGTAGGTAACAATTCCGGGTATACAAGGGTAAAGCTTGAGCATCAAGATGATAGACAAACAACAATCAAGTTGTGTGGTCCTTACTTTGGAGCATATAGCATTAGTCACGAATGGAATGGAAATTTTTTTTATCTATTGATTGAAAAAGGAAAATATGAATTCCATGAAGGCAACCTCTGTGATAACTGGACAGATATAGAGTTTTATAAGAAAGAATCTATTCCATTACAGAACGTTAAAATAAAGGTAATACTTGATGACGTTTGTGAATACAAAATCGCTGTATATTTCCAGAATGATGGATGGATTACTTTATCTAAATCTTCATTAATCAGTGAAAATCTTAACTTAAAGAAATATTATAATAAGGAACTACAATTATCGGAAGGTGAAGCATTCTCAAAACATGAAAATTCCATCCACTATATACCGCGAGTTATGTATGGTAAAATAGAGATTTGTCAATTAGCACACTTTAGCTTTCCAAGCTGTAATCAAGGCACAGCTGGATTTGAGAGTGCTTCAGTTCCTTGGATAGATGTAGAAGATAGAAAAATAGTTATTGAAAAGAACCATGAAGGTAAGCTTTCAATTTACTTTGCTCATCAAAACGGTACTGCTGTGAATTCTATATATGACATGCAACAAAGCTTCACAGATTATGTCAATTCGTCTTTTTTAAAAGCAGTATTGCTTGAAAATTCAAACATAAGAGAAGTTTTGCCTGAGCTGGAGCTTGATGATGATTTAGATATAGATAAAAGGCAATTAAAATGTTTGATATATAAAGTAGCCTCGATGCAAATTGCTCGTGACTTAGTTACTACCAAAGCGACTGAATTGGGACGTATGATTCTAGAAGCAAAAGATAGGAAAAATGAAGAAATCTTAGTAAACAATCTAGATTTTCAGGAAGGAATAGCAAAAAAATTAAGAGAAAATCCTGGCAATATAAAAGGTAATAAAGGTGAAGTTGGAACATCAGGAATGCCTGGGCTCAAAGGGGATGCAGGTCCGAAAGGTGATAGAGGTTTAGAAGGTAAAACAGGTCCCAAAGGTGAGCAGGGTATTAGAGGAGTAGATGGTAAGCCAGGAATCCTTGGTCCTAAAGGTGAAAAAGGTGACATTGGATTACCAGGTCTTGTGGGTCCTAAGGGCAATATTGGTAATAAAGGAATAGATGGAGTAGCAGGAATATCTGGTCCAAAGGGAGATAGAGGGATACAAGGTCCAAGAGGCTTACATGGTGGAGAAGGCATTCCAGGTTTGCAAGGGCTAAAAGGGGATGCAGGTCCGAAAGGTGATAGAGGTTTAGAAGGTAAAACAGGTTCCAAAGGTGAGCAGGGTATTAAAGGAGAAGATGGTACCCCTGGTAAAGATGGAAAACCAGGGATTCATGGAGAAAAAGGTAACAAAGGAGAGGTTGGTCTAAAAGGTGATAAGGGAGATACTGGTCTAGTTGGTATGCCAGGAACATCTGGATTGCCTGGACTTCAAGGTCCAAAAGGTGAGCAAGGGCATATTGGTTTAAAAGGGGAAAATGGGTTAGCAGGAATACCTGGTTCTAAAGGAGTAGATGGAGCACCTGGTAAGGATGGTATACCAGGAATGGCTGGACCAAAGGGAGATAAAGGAAATATTGGATTGCCGGGAACAGATGGATTACCTGGCTCTCAAGGTCTAAAAGGTGAGCAAGGGCATATTGGTTTAAAAGGGGAAAATGGGTTAGCAGGAATACCTGGTTCTAAAGGAGTAGATGGAGCACCTGGTAAGGATGGTATACCAGGAATGGCTGGACCAAAGGGAGATAAAGGAAATATTGGATTGCCGGGAACAGATGGATTACCTGGCTCTCAAGGTCAAAAAGGTGAACAAGGTAATATTGGTTTAAAAGGGGAAAATGGGTTAGCAGGAATACCTGGTTCTAAAGGAGATACTGGAATACAAGGTACTCCTGGACAGAAAGGTGATCATGGAGATATAGGTTCTAAAGGAGTAGATGGAGTTCCTGGTAAGGATGGTGTACCAGGAATCGATGGAGAAAAAGGTAACAAAGGAGAGGTTGGTCCAAAGGGTGATAAGGGAGATACTGGTCTAATTGGTATGCCAGGAACATCTGGATTGCCTGGACTTCAAGGTCTAAAAGGTGAGCAAGGGCATATTGGTTTAAAAGGGGAAAATGGGTTAGCAGGAATACCTGGTTCTAAAGGAGTAGATGGAGCACCTGGTAAGGATGGTATACCAGGAATGGCTGGACCAAAGGGAGATAAAGGAAATATTGGATTGCCGGGAACAGATGGATTACCTGGCTCTCAAGGTCAAAAAGGTGAACAAGGTAATATTGGTTTAAAAGGGGAAAATGGGTTAGCAGGAATACCTGGTTCTAAAGGAGATACTGGAATACAAGGTACTCCTGGACAGAAAGGTGATCATGGAGATATAGGTTCTAAAGGAGTAGATGGAGTTCCTGGTAAGGATGGTGTACCAGGAATCGATGGAGAAAAAGGTAACAAAGGAGAGGTTGGTCCAAAAGGTGATAAGGGAGATATAGGTTCTAAAGGAGTAGATGGAGCACCTGGTAAGGATGGTATACCAGGAATGGCTGGACCAAAGGGAGGTAAAGGAAATATTGGATTGCCGGGAACAGATGGATTACCAGGCCCTCAGGGTCCAAAAGGTGATAGAGGTTTAGAAGGTAAAACAGGTTCCAAAGGTGAGCAGGGTATTAAAGGAAAAGATGGTACTCCTGGTAAAGATGGAATGCCAGGAACAAATGGATTACCAGGAATATTAGGACAAAAGGGAGAAAAAGGCGATGTAGGCCCAGTAGGTCCTAAAGGAGAAAGAAGTGATAAAGGAGAACAAGGTCCAAGAGGCTTCAATGGTACGCAAGGTATTACAGGTAGCCCAGGACAAAGAGGTGATCAAGGCTTGAAAGGAGATACAGGTCCAGTAGGTCCTAAAGGAGAAAGAGGTAATAAAGGCGAACAAGGCGCGAGAGGCTTCAATGGTACACAAGGTATTACAGGTTTGCAAGGACAAAAGGGAGAATCAGGGTTAGATGGATTACCTGGCCCTCAAGGTCTAAAGGGAGAGGATGGAATAGGTGCTGTAGAAGCAGATCAGTTTTTGTATGAGATAAACAAAACAAAACTTGAAATCCAGAACACTCAAAAAGCAGTGGAGTCAGCTAGAAATGTTTCTCAAAGATTCGCTAAAGAAGCTCATGATGCCAAAAATAAGACTACAGAATTATATGCTAAAGTAGTGAAATTGCACAATATAACTGAAGTTATAAAAAAGGATGCTCAAAAATTTGCAAGTAACGCATCTATATCAAAACAAAATACCGAAGCCCTTTATGGTCAAGTAAAAAATATGTTTTGTGGGATAAAACCTACAGATTCAGTATGTACTGCACGTAGAAGGAAGAGGGAAACTAGAAATTCAAATAATCAACCAGTAACAAGTGGAGCAGGTAGAACAACTTCATTTATATCTCAAATAATAAATTTCTATTATCCTTCTATAACACAAGATAAATATAAAATAGAGAATAAGATACATGAACTCAATCAAGTGGTAAGAGTAGTAGATGCAGCAAATGTTGTTTTAAAATTTGAAAAAGTATTGGAAGAGGCAGCTTCAAGATGTGGCATTCCAAAAAAACACTTAAACTTAGATCCAGCTGAACTACAGTCAGCTATTGTGAGTAGGTCATTACTTAATGATGAAAATCGTAATGAGATTTTGAAATTCTTGTGTGAAACTGCAAAAAAGTCATGTCCAAATTACAAACAAGCTGATAAGTTTTTAGCTCTTTTCAAAGATAATATGCAGAGAACACTAGTAAATAATGAACAACAAAGGGGTTGTGTTAGTATGGAGGAAACAGCGACAGATAATATGCAGCCAAGGAGTTTTATGAGTAACATAATTCCTCCAACTAGCCTCAGTTCCATTAGTCAGATGGCAGTTGGTTATTTAAGGTAAGAAAACTGTTAAAGTAATAATCGGGTAAGGATAGCATGGGACAGTATACGTTTAAAGTAGATGGTAAAGATCCGCTCTATAAGAAGCTAATAAAACTTCCTACTGCATACTATAGATTAAAACAAGATAACAACAGTTATAACCTCAGTTGCGGATTAGCCAACGAAGTAAAGCTTAGAAATGCAGGGCTTTTTCGGCTGCATGGAATATGAAACAAACCTCAGTTGCGGATTAGCCAACGAAGTAAAGCTTAGAAATGCAGGGCTTTTTCGGCTGCATGGAATATGAAACAAGCGTAGAAAAAATGTGTACCAAAAAATTTATCGGTGATCTATGTCTTGTATGCTCAATCTCAAAGTTGTTTTTCAGAGAGCCAAAAACTGTCTCAATAATCGATCTTTTTCTTAACAAAATCTTCTCATTTAGCGCCATTAATGAGTTTTTCATACCCTTTTTTATACTGGTTACAAGCTTTAACCCTCTATCGAATAATTCGTGAAAAAGATCTTTTTTGATATATCCTTTATCTCCAAACAATAATCCAGTCAATTTCTGAGTTAAATTTGGCACAGGTTTTCTATCATCAATGTTGCCTTTTGTCACCGTAACCCCTTGAATTTCGCCAGCTTCGTTGATTACTAGATGTAGTTTAAAACCGAAAAACCACCCATAGGTAGTCTTTCCAATCTTTGCCAACCCTTTGAAAACTTTATTTCTCGAGGTCCTTTTTGGATGGCAAACAGCGATAGATGTTGCATCTATGTACGAAATCCCTGTCACTTTTGACTGTTCGCAAAACCATTGCATTAAGAGCACTAAATACCATAAAACCCTAGATTTTAGCCTAATAAACCTACTATAGGATGGCAATTTTGGAAACGCTGATTCGTATAATAATTTCAAATAATGCACATAGAAAATTTTAAAATTGTCGCACTTGGATTGGTGATATAGCAATATTATGGTAAGAATCTCTGAATGCGTAATCTCTGGCGTCCTGGTTGGTTTTTTGCTACTTGGTAGAAGTTTTTCTGCAAAATTCTTGTCAACTGAATTGCAAAAATCGTCGATCAGGCAAAATAATTCTGTTATATTTTCATTCATTGGTAACCTCTCTATTTTGTAAATAATTTTCCGAGGTTACCCTATTTTCCTGGCTTTTTCACTGATTTCTAATCCGCAACTGGGGTTTAATGGGGTCTAAAAGCTGATCTGAATTTTGTAATTTCCATGATTTCCAGTAAAATTTGAGAATTTGGAAATAAAAGCATGCTTAATATAAGCTATTGAATTTCAATACTTTTTATAATTAAGTATATGGAGAAATTGCATTTCCATTGCCAAAAAATTTGGCAGTTCAGAACGCTTTAAAATCCTCTAAAATGGCCAGCTTTCCGGTTTCCGAAAATCTATATATATTATATAATATATGTAAATATATATGCATATATATATAGAATAATATAAAGTAATGATGAAATGTAATATACTATGAAACTGATAATTTATAGTTAGGTGGAGTAAAAAGTTAAAAAAGAGGAGCTTGGCTTATTTGCATTTCAATAACTTTGATACTAAAGAAATTTTATAATTCTAAGTTTTTTTTGCTTTCCTTTAGAAAAAATGAAACTTGCTTTGTATATATATAACATATTACTTTGTGAGGTAAGTATGAGGTTTAGCGAGGAATCTTTCAAATTCTCTTCTTTCAAATTTTACAATACAGGTTTCAATACTAACACTAGATCTAGGCAAACAAACAGATCTACCTAAAGAAATTTTATAATTCTAAATTTTTTTTGTTTTCCTTTAGAAAAAATGAAACTTGCTTTGTATATATATAACATATAACTCAAATTCTCTTCTTTCAAGTTTTACAATACAGATGTCAATACTAACACTAGATCTAGGCAAACAAACAGATCTACCTAAAGAAATTTTATAATTCTAAATTTTTTTTGTTTTCCTTTAGAAAAAATGAAACTTGCTTTGTATATATATAACATATAACTCAAATTCTCTTCTTTCAAGTTTTACAATACAGATGTCAATACTAACACTAGATCTAGGCAAACAAACAGGATGGTCTATTCTTCACAACGGAGTGATTCAAAGTGGTAGTGAAAGTTTTCATGGTAGTCGTTTTAGTGGTGGTGGCATGCACTTCTTAAATTTTCGTAAGTGGTTGAATCAAATGAAGGAAAAATTTCCAAGTATTGAAACCGTTTATTTTGAGGAAGTTAGAAGACACTTAGGAACTGATGCTGCTCATTGCTACGGAGGTTTCTTGGCACATTTGTTTGCTTGGTGTGAAGAGAATCATATTCCCTATCAGAGTGTTCCTGTTAAGACTATAAAACGCTTTATCACAGGCAAAGGCAATGCAAGTAAGAGTGAAGTTATTGAAGCTGTAAAGGAAAAAGGTTTTTTATCCAAAGATGATAATGAGGCAGATGCCCTTGCTTTAATGTTTTACGCTATGAATCTTGGTAAAGATTTTAACATATTAAAAATACCATAGAAAGTGGGTCCTTTCGGCCATACTGGCGGGTTTGGTGGGTCAGACCCCAGGCCTTCTTTAGCGTCAGAGATATTTTGAATATTAACTTTTTAATTATTAAGATATGAATTTAGCAATCCACTACTATCCTGTTGAAAACCTCGTCGAATATAAGCGTAATCCTCGTAAAAATGATGATGTAGTAAATAGAATGTGTGCTTCTATTCGGGAGTTTGGTTTTCGTATACCAATAGTTGCAAAAAGCGATGGCACTGTGGTTGATGGTCATTTAAGACTTAAAGCAGCAAGAAAACTTGGTATGGAGAGTATTCCAGTGGTTTTAAGTGATAATCTAAATGAACCACAAACCAAAGCTTTTCGATTACTGGCAAATCAATCAGCTAATTGGGCAAAGTGGGATGATGATCTTTTAAAGGTAGAAATTCAAGAGCTAGAAGATTTGCAGTTTGACCTTAAAATGACAGGATTTGAATTAGAAAAAATTCAACATTTCCTTGATGATTTAGATAGTGAAAAAGAAGATCTTTCTGACTTAGTTGTTGATGACAAAAAAGTAGAAATAACAAAACCAGCTGATCTATGGATTTTAGGTGATCATCGAATCTATTGTGGTGATAGCTCTATAGTTGAATCATATAAAGCGCTGTTAGATGATAAAATGGCAGATATTACTGTGTGTGATCCTCCATATAATGTTGATTATGGTAGCAGTCAGGAGAGAGAAGATAAAAAAATATTAAATGATAATCAAGGTGAAAAGTACGAACTTTTTCTCTACGACATCTGTTCCAATATTTTAGCATATACGAAAGGTGCAATTTACATCTGCATATCATCATCAGAGTTTTCAACGTTGCAAAAAGTATTTGAAGAAGCAGGTGGTCGTTGGTCAACATTTATCATTTGGGCAAAGAATCATTTTACACTAGGCAGATCAGATTATCAAAGACAATACGAAGCAATGCTCTACGGTTGGAAAAATGGCAATAAACGTGAGTGGCATGGAGGAAGAAATCAAAGTGATCTGTGGTTTTATGATAAGCCAACGCACAATACACTACACCCAACGATGAAGCCAGTAGAGCTAATGGAGAGAGCAATAGTAAACAGCAGCAGATCAGGAGACATAGTTCTTGATCCATTTAGCGGCTCTGGAAGTACACTGATTGCATGTGAGAGAACAGGAAGAATTTGTAGGACAATAGAGTTAGATTCAAAATTTGTAGATGTAACCATAAAACGTTGGCAAATATATACCGGAAGAGATGCCCTTTTAGCCAGTACTGGTAAAACTTTTGCAGAAATTCAAGAAGAAAATTCGTAAAAAGGAGCAATAAAGAGAGGAGGAAAAGAGTGGAAAAAATCACACAAACAGAGTGGGCAAGAGAGATAGGAGTATCAAAGCAATATGTCTGTTATTTAGTAAAAAAAGGAATAGTTAAGTTGGAGGATAGTTTGATCAATAGAGAACAAGCAAATGAAGCGGTAGCAGCAATAAGAGATCCAAGTCAGCCACTTAGGAGGAAAAATCCAGAAAACGAAAATACAAGTAATCTTTCTACAATGTTGCTAAAAACGCGAATAAAAAATGAGATGGAACGTGGTAAACTGCTTGAGGCGAAAGCTAAGGCTGAGATAGGAGAACTTGTAGCAGTAGAAGAAGTAAAAAGTGAGGCATTTAACGTAGCAAGAGTTGTCCGTAATAATTTGCTTAATATTCCAAATAGAGTTTCAGCGCTGCTTGCATCACTGAGTGACACTGAAAAGATTCATGGAACATTGACTGAGGAAATTACAAACTCACTTGAAGAATTATCTAACACTAAATTTCAAATATAAAAAAGATTTTGAATATAAAATGGCTGATAACTTAAGTTTAGAGTTAATCAAGTGTCTCATTAATCAACCTGGATTAGATGTTAATGTCAGAGGGTTAAACGGAAAAACTCCACTGCATTGCGCTATAGAGTTTGATGAATTAAGCATGGTAGATTTGTTACTCACGAAAAAGAATATTAATCCTTTTGTGGAAGATAATGAAGGTAAAACATCTCTTGATTACGCCAAAGAAGGGAAAAAAGTAGAAATATTACAAGCACTAATTAATAACAAATACGGGTCAGAACAAGATAGCTTACTTCATTTAGCTGCAATGATAGGTGAAGTTAATGCAGTTAGATATTTGATCAGAAAAGGTATTGACGTTAATGTACGAAATGCTTTGCATCATACTCCATTACATCTAGCAGCAGGAATAGGACATGCAGAAGTTGTAAAGATTTTGATAAGAGAAGGAAAAGCTGAAATAGATGTCTTTGATGCACGAAATCAGACACCAATGCACTATGCAGTTAATAACAAAAAGTTGGAGATAGTAAAGTTACTGCTAAAGCTTGGAGCAGATGTAAATAGCGCGCGCATTGGACAAAACTCAATGAAATTGTCGCCTGTGCATATAGCTGTAAGTAATACTAATTATGATGAAAGAGACTTATGTCTTGATATCCTCAAATCCTTAATAAAGGAGCCTAATGCTCAAGTCAATTTGCAAGACTATGAAAATAAAACACCACTACATTACGCTGAAAGACTTAAAACAATAGAAGTTTTACTAACGCGAGAAGATATAGATCCATTGGTAAAAGACGATAGCGGCAAGACACCATTTGATTACGCTAAACCTGAGATAAAGAAGACTTTGATGAGCAATAAGTATGGTTCTGAGAAGAATAGTCTACTCCATTTAGCTGCACAAATGGGAGAAATTGAGCTTGTAGATACAATTTTAAAAGAAGAAATCGATATTGATATTGTAAATAATAAAGGTTTATCACCGATTTACCTTGCTGCGGAAAAAGGGCATTTACATGTAGTAAAGTTATTGCTGAAAAAAGGAGCAAATTATACACCTGTTCTGCACTTAGCAATCAAGTCAAATAATTTAGAATTGCTAAAAACTTTATTTAAAGAAAAGAGCATCAAATTACCAGATGAGATAGGCAGATCTGTACCAATTTATTATAGGTGTATAGAGCATAGAGATGCAAAAGTAAGAAAATACAATAGTGTGATCTGTGTTTTTACCTCAGTAAGTGCAGTAGCAATGGCAGCATATATAGGTTTAACAGCAACAACAATAAGCAATGCAATCATTTTTGCAACAATAACAGGAATACTTGCGCTTATTATAGCAATAATGATAAGTGAGATGAGCAAAAGATATATAGAAAATGAATTTCAGAAAAAGATGTTTATGGAATTGGAGGAGTGTGGAGGAATAAACTCTACTGTTAACAATATTGAGATAGAACCAATTATGAGTAGATGCAGACAATGATATACGCTAGAGCTTTTTCTGAAGGTTTAAAACCAGATCCAGAGCTTAAAGTATCAGAGTGGGCGAATGAGTATCGAGTTTTAGCGCCAACTGCAGCATCAGAGCCAGGAAAATGGAGAACAGAGAGAACGCCATACCTTAAAGAAATCATGGATTCACTATCTCCGTCTTCAACTGCAGAAAAAGTAGTATTCATGAAAGGAGCGCAGATTGGGGGAACAGAAGCTGGCAACAATTGGATTGGCTATATCATCGATCAAACACCAGGTCCAATGCTGGTAGTACAGCCAACAGTTGAAATGGGAAAACGTTGGTCGAAGGGAAGATTTGCACCGTTAATAGAGAGTACACCATGTTTAAAAAGTAAAGTAAAAGACCCAAGGTCAAGAGATTCAGGGAATACTGTACAAAGTAAGGAGTTTCCAGGTGGAATAGTAGTAATAACTGGAGCGAATAGTAGTGTAGGACTGAGATCTATGCCAGTAAAATATCTCTTTCTTGATGAAATAGATGCCTACCCAGGAGATTCAGGAGGAGAAGGAGATCCAGTACTGCTCAGTATTGCTCGAACTAATACATTTGCAAGGCGAAAGATTTTTTTAGTATCGACACCAACGATTCATGGAATAAGCAGAATTGAGAAAGAATTTGAAGCAACAGATAAGAGATATTTTTTTGTTCCCTGTCCGCATTGTAATTACTATCAAGTTCTAAAGTGGTCACAAATTAAATGGGAAAATAACGATTCAAGAACAGCACATTATGTCTGCACTGAATGTAGCGGTAAAATAGAAAATCATCAAAAGACAGAGATGCTAGACCGTGGAGAATGGAGAGCAACAGTGGAAGTAGCAAAAAAAGGGACAAAAAAAGGATTTCATCTTTCAAGTCTTTACAGTCCAGTTGGCTGGTATAGCTGGACTCAAGCAGTAGAGGATTTTCTTCATGCAAAAGAAAGTGAACAATTACTAAAAGTTTGGATAAATACCACTTTAGGAGAAACTTGGGTAGATAAAGGAGAAGTACCAGACTGGAAGCAATTATTCAACAGAAGAGAATTTTTTCCCGTAGGCACAGTACCAAAAGGCGAAGTAGTTCTTACAGCAGGAGTAGATGTACAAAAAGATCGGTTAGAAGTAGAAGTTGTAGCATGGGGAAAAAGCCGCGAAAGTTGGTCAATAGACTATCGAGTATTTGAAGGAGATACAGGAGGAGGAGAAGTATGGGGAAAACTTTCGGAGCTTCTGAGTCATCATTTTATCGGTAAAAATGGGCTTGAATATATGATAAGCATGATGGCGGTAGATGCTGGATATGCAACGCAAGAAGTATACAACTGGGTAAGAGGTCATCAAGGATCTGGAAGAGTAATGGCAGTCAAAGGTGTAAATAAAGCACTAGTACCACTTAGCAGCCCAAGTAGAGTAGATATAACAGTTGGTGGTCAAAAGCTAAAGAGAGGAATAAAGCTCTGGCCAGTGGGAGTATCGATATTAAAGTCAGAGCTTTTTCAATTACTTAATATTTTGAAAGAAGAAGAGGGAAAAGCTCTGCCTGGATATTGTCATTTTCCGGAGTATGCACCTGAATATTTTAAGCAGCTAACGGCAGAGCAATTAGTCAGCAAGGTAGTAAAAGGATACACCAAACAGGAGTGGCAAAAGGTAAGAGAAAGAAATGAAGTATTAGACTGTAGGATTTATGCAAGAGCAGCATCGATAGCACTGGGAATAGACAGATGGCCAGAGAGTAAGTGGAATAGTTTGAGTGGAAAAATGGAAAGTAAAAAGCCTAAAAAAGTGAGACAAAGTAAATGGTTGAATGAGAAGTAAAATGTACAATCAGGAATATTTAAGTCAAGTCGAAGAAGCGATAAAAAAACTGCAAAGCGGAGAGCGAGTAGTATCAATTGCATATGGTGACCATGTGGTGAGATATGCTGAAGTTCAGATAAATGACCTGCTGAATCTACGGCAACGTATTAAGGCTGAACTGAAAGTTGCAGGTGTGAGACCGAAGAGAAGAATTGTGATTGCGACAAGTAAGGGAATTGACAAAATTGTGTAAAAATGTTATAGTTTAAAATTGGTATTTTCTAGTTAAAATATGGATCAAAGTCAAGAAAGGCTTAATGTTAATGTAAATTTTGAGGGGGAATTTGCTCACTACCTTATAGAAATGGCAAAAGTTCAAAATAGAACTATAGAAGAGGTTGTAAAGGACCTAGTGGAAGAAGAAATTGAAGCAAGTAAATTATCTGAAGAAGATGATGAAATAGATGAAGTAGATATAAAGTTGGCTAAGCTTTCTCTTGAGCGTGATGCTAGAGGTGATGAAGAAATTAGAAGTGAGGATGTAGATTGGAATAGAATATTATCTGCAAAAACAGTCTAAAGGTGGAGATACAAGCTGAGATACGATATTATCTATTCAAAAAAAGTTCTTGAGGAAGACTTTCTTGCATTACCACCAACGATAAGATCTAGAGTGAGAAGAGCTGTAGATAGTCGTCTTGCAACCAACCCTAAAGCAATAGGTAAAGCATTATCGCATGAATTCAAAGGGTATTTTAGGATACGAGTAAGTGATTATCGTGTAATTTATAGGATAAATTACTCAAAACACACAGTAACTATTACTGCAATGGGACATCGGAAGGACATTTATGAACGCAGCCCAGAATAAGCGTTGGTATTTGTGCAAGAGCCTCATGCATAATTTATAAAGTGTTAACAGCCAGACTCTCCAGCAGCTTGCTGTAATTTTTTAATGTCAAATTGCGCAACAAACTGCTGCATAATCAAAGAGGCAAAATGCTATTAAAATCGTTCAAACAACTATTTAGTAAGCCAAAAATCAAAAGCTCAGCGTGGGATGCAGCAGGCTCAGGAAGAAGATTTTTTCACTTTCAACCAGAGTTAGGAAGTATAAACAATTTGCTGTCTCAAAGCCTTGAAACTTTACGTAGTAGATCACGTGATATGGTGAGAAAAAATCCATATGCAGCAAATATTATTGATACAATAGTAAGTAACTCTATTGGAACAGGAATAAAACCACAATCAAAAGCAAAGAATGCAGAATTTCGAAAGAAAGTGCAAGAATTATGGCTAAAATGGACAGATGAAGCAGATAGCTGTGGACTAAGTGATTTTTATGGATTACAAGCTCTGGTATGTAGGAGCATGATAGAAGGTGGAGAGTGTTTTGTACGCCTCCGACATCGTAAACTCGAAGATGGATTTTCTGTACCATTGCAACTTCAAGTATTGGAATCAGAGCATTTGGACAATAAGAGCAATCAAACACTAGCCAATGGTAATGTAATAAGAAACGGGATTGAGTTTAACAGGCTTGGGCAAAGAGAAGCATATTACCTATTTAAAGAACACCCTGGTGAAAGTATGTTTGGAGAATCAGTGAGAGTGCCAGCAAATGATGTTTTACATATCTATAGACCATTAAGACCTGGGCAAATTAGAGGAGAGCCATGGCTTTCTAATATACTGCTAAAGCTTTATGAACTTGATCAATACGATGATGCAGAATTAGTGAGAAAAAAGACAGCAGCGATGTTTGCAGGGTTTATTACGAGACTCGATCCAGAAGCAAATATCATGGGAGAAGGTGAAGCAAGTGAGCAAGGAGTAGCATTATCTGGCCTAGAACCTGGAACAATGCAGCTTTTAGACCCAGGAGAAGATATAAAATTTTCAGAGCCGTCTGATGTTGGAGGAAGTTATGAAGCATTCATGAGACAGCAACTCAGGGCAATAGCGATTGGTACAGGGATAACATATGAGCAGCTAACAGGAGATTTAACCGGCGTTAATTATTCATCAATCAGAGCAGGATTAATAGAGTTTCGTCGTCGATGCGCTATGCTGCAACATAACATTGTGGTATTCCAATTTTGCAGACCAGTATGGAATAGATGGCTAGAGTTAGCAGTACTTTGTGGAGAACTCTGTATAGATGAAAAAGTAGTAAAAGCAGCGAAAGAAGAAGTAAAATGGATACCACAGGGATTTGATTGGGTGGATCCACTGAAAGACCAGCAAGCACAGCAAATGGCAGTAAGGAATGGATTTAAGAGTCGATCGGAAGTAGTATCAGAAATGGGTTATGATGTAGAAGAAATTGACCAAGAAATAGCAGAAGATCAAAAGCGAGCTAATTCTTTTGGACTTTGTTTCGATTGTGACGTTAATGTGCCATAAAATACAATAAGGGGAGGAAGGTGATGTGGATAAATAAACCAATAATGGTAGAGAGAAGAAGTTTTGAACTACTATCATTATATAACAGCAAACAACCTATCTTTAAGAACTTAAAGCATTTTCATATAAACCCAAAAGGAATAGCAATAATACGTATTTATGGAGTTTTGACAAAAAAAACAGAAGCTTTTGATCATATTTTAGATATGACTTCGTATGAAAATATTCATGAAGAGATAGAGAGTGCTTTAGAAGATAAAAGCATAGAGACGATTCTACTTGACATAGACAGTCCAGGAGGGGAAGTAAACGGTGTCTTTGACCTAGCTGATTTTATCTATAGTGCAAGAGGAAAAAAGAGGATAATAGCAATAGCAAATGATGATGCATATTCTGCTGCATATGCTATAGCTTCTAGCGCTGAAAAGATTTTTCTCACCCGCACTTCAGGAGTTGGGAGTATAGGAGTAATAGCAAGTCATATAGATCAAAGTAGGTTTGATGAAAAGCAAGGTATTAAGTACACCACAATCTTTGCTGGTAGTCGAAAGAATGATTTAAACCCACATGAGCCAATGACGTCTGAAAGTCTGGGAAGCTTACAAAAAGAAGTAGACCGACTATATGAAATGTTTTTGCAGCTAATAGCAAGGAACAGAGGTCTTTCAATTGAAAAGATTCGATCAACAGAAGCAGGTCTATATTTTGGCGAGAAAGCAGTAGAAATAGGTCTTGCAGATGGAGTTACAACATTTTTTGAATTTATCAATAATCATAGGAGTGTTAGCATGACAACTAATGAGTTAACTGAGGAAGGCTACGAGAACTGTAGTAGAGAAATTTTAGAGATAATAAGATTATGTAATATATCAAAGATGCCAGAAAAGATAGGAGAATTTATTGAGCAGGGCGTAAGTGTTGAGCAAGCACGGGAAGTTTTAATGGAACTGCTAGCAGAGCGAACGAAGAAGACAGAAATACTGAGTGCAATACCACAGAATTCAGGAGAAGATTTAATGATACAGGTAGCAAGAAGTCGTAGGAGTTAAAGTATTTTTATAACCGCCGCGTACAATAACTACAAACATGGCGGTAAAACTAAAGGAAAAAAAGGAGAAAAGAAAATATGACATGTATAACCGAACAAAATAATCTAGGTGACTTATTAAAGTATGAGGCATCAAGTCTATATTCAAGAGATCAAATAACAGTAGCAAAAGGGCAGAACCTAAAGCTTGGTACAGTAGTGGCTCTTGATAAAGATAGCATGGTTAAGATAATAAATCCAACTGCCACAGATGGTACACAAACAGCAATAGGTGCAATAGTAAGTGATGTAAATGCGACAGAAAATGCTAAAGCAGTAATTATTACTCGTGTTGCAATGCTAGCTGATTGTGCGGTTGTGTGGCCAGCAAATATCACTGAAGAGCAGAAAAATGCAGCAATAAAGCAACTTGAAGGACGAGGGATCATTATCCGTAAAGCGGTGTAAAGCTATATTAAACAATAAAAAACACAAAGGGGAAAATAAAAGATGCAAAATCCATTTACAAATACAGCATTTAGTATGACGGCACTAACAAATGCGATGAATATATTGCCGATAAATTATGGACGAGTTGAAAATTTAAATTTGTTTCCAAGTAGGTCAGTAAGATTTAGACATATTACGATAGAAGAACACAACGGAGTGTTAAGTTTACTACCAACGCAAGTACCCGGAGCACCAGCAACAGTAGGAAAAAGAGGAAAAAGAAAGATAAGAACATTTACGATTCCGCACATTCCGCATGATGATGTAGTGCTGCCAGAAGAAGTACAAGGAATAAGGGCATTTGGATCAGAGAGTGAACTGAAAGCGCTTGCAGATGTAATAACTGATCATTTGCAGCTAATGAGAAACAAACATGCAATAACATTAGAGCATTTGCGAATGGGAGCGCTGAAGGGAATTATTCTTGATGCTGACGGGTCAGAATTATTAAATTTGTACAACGAATTTGAAATCACACCAAAAGTAGTAAATTTTGCCCTTGGAACAGCAACAACAGATGTCAAGCGTAAGTGTCTGGAGGTATTGCGACATATCGAAGACAACTTAAGTGGCGAATATATGACCGGAATTCATGCCTTGGTAAGCCCTGAGTTTTTTGATGCACTAACTTCGCATAGTAAAGTGAAAGAAGCATACGAGAGATGGCAAGAAGGAGCAGCGCTTCGAAATGATATGAGGTCAGGATTTACGTTTTGTGGTATAACATTTGAGGAATATAGAGGGCAAGCAACTGATCCTGAAGGAACAGTAAGAAGATTTATAGAAAAAGATACAGGGCACTGTTTTCCACTAGGAACAGCAAGTACATTTACAACATATTTTGCACCAGCAGACTTTAATGAAACAGTAAATACTCTTGGACAGCCACTCTATGCAAAACAAGAGCCAAGAAGATTTGATAGAGGAACTGATTTACATACGCAGTCAAATCCTCTGCCAATGTGCCATCGTCCGGCAGTTTTGGTAAAAATTAGTTCTAGTTGATGAATATAGGAAAATTATTGGAAGATTGTTTTGAGCATCTAGGAGTGGAAGCCATATATTGTAATAAAAATAAGGAGAGTATTCGTAAAATGAAAGTGCTAATTAAACGTCCCGATACTACGTATTCTTTAGGTGCAGATGGAGCATTAACTCAGCAAATTGCTTCTATAGAAATACGTGATCAGGACGTTACTTCCTTTAGCATAGGTAATTATATCAAGATTGAAAAAAGGTTCTACAAGATTTTTGAACCACCATTGAAAGATTCTTCAGGTAAAATATGGAAAATTGAGGCAATAGAAAGTGTTTAATATTAAAACTAGTAACAATATTAATGAAATAATCTCCAATATTGACGGAAAAGAGCAGAAAGTAAAACTGGCAGCTATAAAAGCACTAAATAGAACAGCACTATGGTTAAAAGCGCAAGCAGCTAAGGAAATCAGTGAGGAAAAGAAAAGTTTGATAAGAAAGAGATTAAGAATTTTTAAGGCGAAAACTAGCAGATTAGAAGTGTTAATTAGAGCAAATCTCTATGACATTAGAGCATCGGCAATTGGCAAAATACAAAAAACAAGAAGAGGATCGAAAGTAGGAAAGTATGAGTTTATAGGAGGATTTGCAGCAGTTATGCCAAAAGGAAATAGCGGTATGTTTAAACGTGAAGGAAGAGCAGCATTGCCAATAAAGGAAGTAAAACTACCGCTGGAACCAGAAGGCTCAAGAATAATAAAAGACCTTGTTAATTATGAGAGTGAGAGAGTGTTTGAGAAATACTTTAAGCATGAGCTAAACTATATTTTAAAGATATGACAAAGTTCTGGACAGATTTACATCAAACAATTTGCAGCACACTGAAGAAAGAAATACCGTCTATACAGACATGTGAAATTTATCCAGCAATAAGAAAAGAATTGATAGCGCCAGCGTTATTTGTAGAGCTTGTGAGTTTAGAATCGGGAAAAGATCCTGGAACAGAAGAATTAGCGCTAAAAGCAAGATTTGAAGCAAGGGTTGTAGTTGATGGAACAGTCGAGGATTCCTCGTTAGTTGTAAGGTCATTAGCAGCAGAAGTAGCAAGAGTAGTGAACAAGAATACCTGGGAAAAGAATGTATCTCCGGCTGAATTTCTTTCTGCAGAGCCTGATGGATTTAGACCCGAATTAGATGCATATTTGGTGTGGATGGTTGATTGGAATCATCAGCTTCATTTAGGTAAATCGATATGGACAGAAAATAAGATTAAGCCACATACGATTACAATAGGAGAAAATGTTAGAGAGTAATTTTGCTATTTCAGAGCTGCAAAGAAAATTAGCAAACATTGTACGAATAGGGCTTGTAAAAGAAGTAGATTATGAAAAAGCAAAAGTAAGAATTAAAATAGGCGAATTTTTAACAGATTGGGTGCCATGGATAACAAGCAAAGCAGGAAAAGATAGAAATTGGTCTCCGCCAGATATTGATGAGCAAGTAGTTATACTTTCCCCGCTGGGAGAATTATCTTTAGGAGTAGTACTTCCTGGAATATATCAACAAAAGTACTCTGCACCAGAAAATAAAAAAGAGGTGAGTAGCTTAACATTTCAAGATGGAACAAAGTTGTCATACGATAAAGATAAACATCATTTAGAGATTGAAGTAGTAGACAAAATAACACTGAAAGCTGGGGAATCGAGCATAGAAATGACAAAAAGTGGAATAAAACTGAAAGCAGAAAGGATCGACTTAAATTGAACAAAGGAATAGTAAGGTTAGGAGACTATTGTGGAAAAGCTATACCACATTTCTGCATTAGCGGAAGTAATAATGTTTTTGTAAACGGCAAGTCAATATGTAGGCAAGGAGACAGTTTTAGTGAAGGAAAAGTAATGATTCAAGGATCAAAAATAGTGTTTGCAAATGGTCTTAGTGTAGGAAGAGTAGGAGATATAGTTTCATGTGGGTTTAAAGTAATAAAAGGCAGTGAAAGCGTCTTTGCAAAATAGAAATGAAGGGTATGGATGCTAAAACAGGAAAGACGTTAGAAGGAATAGAGCACTTAAAGCAGTCGATAATTGATATACTGACCACTCCAGTAAACAGTAGAATCATGAGGAGAGATTATGGGTCTAGGCTATTTGAATTAGTGGATAAACCAATCAGTAGAGATTTAACTATGGAAATCTATGCAGCAACAGCAGAAGCTTTGGAAAAATGGGAAAAGAGATTTAAGTTAGAAAAAGTAAAAGTTGAAGGAGTAAAAGAAGGGAGAGTAACATTGAATTTAGAAGGTGTCTATCTTTCAGAAGGTAAGTTCATAAATATTAATGGAGTAGTTGTTTAAAAATGCAGCAGCCAAATATTATCGAACCACTGAACTTTGAAGAGATTTTTGCTCGGATGAAAGAAGAATTAATAAGTCGAGATAAAAGTTTTACAGCACTAATTGAAAGTGACCCAGCGATAAAGGTATTAGAAGTAGCAGCATGGAGAGAGTTGTTACTCAGAGAAAGAATAAATGAAGCTGTAAAAAGTAATTTACTAAAATTTGCAACAGGAGAAGATCTTGGTAATTTAGCTGAGTTTTATGGAGTAGAGAGGCAGAAAGAAGAAGATGATGAACGATTTAGAAAAAGAATTAAAGCAAAGATAGCAGGTTGGTCAACAGGAGGAAGTAAGGAATATTATAAATATCATGCACTGTCAGCAGATAGTAGAGTAAAAGATGCACTAGTGGAATCAACTATACCAGGGAAAGTACAAATTTCAATCTTATCAACACAATTATCCACAACTGGCATAGTGTCAGAAGAGCTACTAGAAATTGTAAAAAAGCAGGTTACTAGAGATGATATAAGGGTTTTAACAGATACAGTAACAGTAATTGGTTGCAATATTACGGAAATAGATATTCACAGCAGAATGAGCATAAGTCCTGTAATATCGAAGGAGGAAATCAAGAAGCAGTTCATCAAGAAGTTTGAAGCAAGTAGAAGGCTGGGATGGAATGTTACAAGATCATGGATAATAGCGAATTTATTTGTAGATGGTGTAGAAAATGTGGAATTAATCGAGCCAAAAGAGGATGTTGTGGTTCTGGGAAATGAATGTGCAAATTTGAGAAATTTAAAGATTGAGTTGAATTAATGTTATTGCCACCAAATGCAACAAAACAGGAAAAAGCGCTAGTAGATGCGATAGATTATAAAGTAGATCCAAGCTGTATCAGGGGATTTAAGTTTAGTCTTAAAGAAGAAACATTACCGTGGATAATAGAAGAATATGGTTTAGAAGAGATACTGCGTTGGGTAAAAGATAGAAGAAAAGCCGTAGTAGAAGGAGTAAAATTTCAAAGACTGAGAGGAACTCCAGCATCACTAAAAATAGCACTAAAATGGGCAAATATAGAAGATATTACAATTATCGAAGAACCACCTGGTAAACATTTTTTCGAGTTGCAAATAGGAATAAAAGATGTTCCAAATGACTTTTTTGTGGATGCAGTAGTAGAACTTGCAAAACTATCGTTACCAGCAAGATCGCGGCTAATGAGGATTTTCAATGATCACTATAACGTTGATAGGTTTATTTTAGATGAAAGTTTATTCGGCAGCTTATTGTCAGACTATTCAGGTAGAAAAGTTGAAAAAGATGGACCAGTACTGTCATTTGGTAGAAAGAACACATTTGAGCTAAAAAGCTTAAATCCAAATTTTAAGTTTAGCACTTTTCGGATTCATTATGAGCAAGTATAGCTCTTCTCATAATAATCCAAACAAGTTAAGATATGGATTTATGGTAGTGGGGTTTGTATGCCAGCAGCGTATAGTTATGACTTAAGGAAAAAAGCAATGGAAGCATTGGATGAAGGAGAAAGTAGAGCAAATATTGCCGAGAGATTTAAAATTGGAAAAACGACTCTATATACCTCAGTTGCGGATTAGCCAACGAAGTAAAGCTTAGAAATGCAGGGCTTTTTCGGCTGCATGGAATATGAAACAAGCGTAGAAAAAATGTGTACCAAAAAATTTATCGGGGGAATGTTCAAAAAAGTGTGTCAAAGCGAATTTTTAGTTCAACTCAATTTTTAACCTATCAGGAAAAAAGATATCAAGTTGAGATATAGTTAGAGCCCAATTAGGCAAAGCCATAGCCCATTTTTGCTCTATCTTTTTTATAGCACAATATACCAATTTGTACAAGGCATTTGTACTGGTAAATGAACCTTTGGTTTTAGTAAATTTTCTGATTTGTCTGTGCAACCCCTCAATTGGATTGGTGGTATAAATTAGCCTTCTAACAGGGCCAGAATACTTAAAATAACTAGACAAATTTTCCCAATTGTTTTGCCACGATTTTATGACTAAAGGATATTTTTCACCCCATTTTTCCTCCAGTTCAAGTAAATAATTTTCGGCGATTTCTCTACTTGTAGCACGGTATATTTTTTTCAAATCATTCATAAAAACTTTTATATCTTTGCTGGATACGTATTTTAGTGAATTTCTTATTTGGTGCACAATGCATAACTGTACCTCAGCATTGGGAAATACGCTATTTATAGCTGTAGGGAAGCTTTTCAGACCGTCAACACAAGCTATCAAAATGTCTTCTACTCCTCTCTCTTTTAAGTCATTTAATACGCCTAGCCAGAAGTTAGCTCCCTCACTTTCTGCTAAGTAAAAACCCAGTACTTCTTTTCTGCCATTTTGGTCTATTCCTAATATATTGTACATGCATTTACTTATGCAATGTCCATTCTCTTTGACCTTAAAAAACATCCCATCCATAAATACTATCGGGTATACTGATTGTAGGGGACGACTCCTCCATTCATTGATTATAGGCAGTAATTTATCTGTAATTCCAGATATCTCTGCTGCAGATATTTTATGGTCATAGATTTCTTCCACATAGGATGCTATATCCCTGTATCCCACACCGCTTGCAAACATGTTCAAGACCTTTGTTTCAAGTTCTGGATGTAAGCTTGTTTGCCTTTTTTTCACTATCTGTGGTTCGAAACTTCCCTCTCTATCTCTTGGTGTCAATAGTTCAAATACTCGTCTTCAAAGTTTTGCCATTCTTTCCGTTTCTTCGATTCTTTTCTTCTCTTTCATTGGATAAATGATGCTCTATTTCACCTTCTAGACTTGCTTCCAGCAGCCTTTTTACAAATGGTGTTAATGCTCCATCTCTCCCCATCAATGGTTTACCTTCCCTTATTGATGACAGTATATTTGCTTCCAGCTCTTTGTAATCTACCAGGCCAGTCGTTCCATTTTCTATTTTGTAACTCATATATCAAACCTCTATTTTTTGTTTCTATTTTATTTTTATTTCTCGGTTTGACACACTTTTTTGAACATTCCCGAATTTTTCATAGCATTTAATATATCATAATCTGTAAAATCTAATTTTATCGGTGTAATAGTAATAAAACCTCCTTTTATTTTATCTACACTACCACTGCCTGAGTGTTCCCGAGACCAATTTAAGCTCAAAGAACCATTTAAGTTTTCAGTAAAAGTTAAATCACCATCAATGTTATATTCACCTTGTTCAGCAAATTCGACCCCTTTCACTTTTTCTGTAGCAGGAAAATTTATACTCATCACTATATCTTTAGGCCAACCAACTTTCATTAGCTTGCTGATAACCTTTGGTGCAAAAACTTTTGTATTGTTCCAGTCTATTTTATCATGATAAACTTGGCTCAGCGCAATAGAAGGTATAGATCTTGCAGCACCTTCCATTGCAGCACCGATTGTGCCTGAATAACAAATATCATCTCCAACATTTGATCCAATATTTACTCCAGATAATATTAAGTCTGGTTTCTTATTCATAATTTTATTTAACGCGATAATAACACAATCTGCGGGAGTACCAGACACACTAAACTCCCTTTCACTATGTTGGTTTATTCTAATAGATTGTTTCACTGGGTAATCAAGAGATCTTGCAGATCCACTCCTGTCAGTATCTGGTGCCACTATCCATACTTCCGATGCAAAATTGTGTGCAATTTCTTTAAGTAGTCTTATTCCTTCACTTTCAAAACCATCATCATTTGTTATCAATATTATCATATGTAATACTCACCTATCAAAGTATACTAATGAGGTTTGAAGTTTCTTTTCATAACCATAACAAAGAATCTGCTACAAATCAATAAGGAAAAATTAGAAGACGGCCAGATTGCCATCGTTTAGTTTGCTGTGAGTTAATTGTAAATACCAATTTTAGCTTCACGCCTAACTCACAATCAAAGCTTAGGCAAGTCTCAGAGCTCTAAGCAGCAGAGAATCTTGTATGCCCTGCAAAAAATGCTTTTACTCTTTCAAGGCAAGTGGATGGTTCTGCAGGTATTGCTACCTCATCTATCTTACCAAATATTGCTGCATCTACGACTTCACCTGTGATTAATTCCCTTAGCTTTTGTTTTATCTGTCCTCTACGAATATGTTCTCCATAGTCATTATAAAACTTCACATATAACTCTTTAAATACAAATTCTTTTATAGCACTTCTCATATGAGAAATTCCATCCTTTACTTCATCATTTGCATTGCTCAAATCCACTTCAGAACCTGGCGAATATAAGTCATCAAAATTTTCTTTTAAAATTTTTATTTTAAAGTAGTGCTTATCTACAGATCTCTCAAGAAATCTTTTAGTAGCATTACCGGCCAATTCTCCTATTATCTGAGGCTCTAGTTGAGCTGCAAAATTATTTTCTGCTTTAAGGCCACTTAATGCATAAATGATACGATTAAGCATTCCAGGGCCACACTGGCGATTACTTTCCTCAAAACGAACCAGCAATATGGATTTCAACAGCTCTACATCTGCATTTTGCTTTGTTGCTGCAATTAAAACTAAATTTGTAGCCTGTGTTAATGTCAATCTGGTTTTAGAATCTACCCACCTTACCCATTCTCCTTCTCTATAATTATCTACCTTCAAATAAGGCGCTATCAGTTCTTTCTGCTGATTTGTCAAACCGCCTATATAGTTTTTAAACTCTTCATTCAGCTCATTTGACGGAGTCCCATATTCTTCCTTTAATTTTTTGGCACACTCAATAACACTTTGCTCAAAACTTCTAGTATGAACATTCTGATTACCAGTACCTACATCACTTACATTAAACAAAAAGCTCATTTGCTTTACACTTAAACCCAGAGGCGAGAAGAGCTTTATTAATGGATACTTTATTAACTCAAGAAGTGCTACTGGGATCAATAATATAGTATTAATAAGCACTAAACATATTCTAAGACCCAACGCTCTACTATTTGATAATGTTCTGCTAAGCTCTGATATCTTCGATGAACAATACAAAAATGGTAATTGGATACAATATATTGAGTATATAGAAAAAAATAAAATCTTATCTTTCAACCCTATTGTCGGGTCATTATATACTTCAGAAAAAATGTTATCATCACTATTTTCATTTTTGAAAGATTGATAGCTACTTGTAATCTTTTCTGTAAAAATAGAACAGAGCTTATGCAGTCCGTAGCACAAAACACAAGTGGCAAGTAAAACTGCAAGTGTTCCAAAAACAGCTAACACCTCACTTGAAGTTTTGGCAAGAAGGAATGCATAAAGCGCATCAATAAAGATCTCAAGTAAGTAGTCAAATAAAAAAATTGCTCCAATAGCAGCACCAACTAATAGAACATACCCACAAACAACCAAAAATGTTTTTAACCTCGGATTCATAAACCACTTCTTAATAACCTATTAATATACTTCTCATTATATGCTTAAATTAAAAAAATGCAAATTTTTATACAAAAAAGATCAATTGAAATTTTCGAGCTTCAGCTATATTGTTAATATATTCAGATAAAAATTAAACATTGTCGTGTCAAATAAAATAGGCTTTTTGGCTATTTTCGCCTTGGTGATCAGTAGCCAAATCGGCTCTGGAATTTTTATGCTCCCAATTAGCCTTGCACCATACGGCGCTTATAGCCTCATAAGCTGGGTTATATCAGGATTTGGTGCTATATCTCTTGCTTTAGTTTTTGCTTCACTCTGCGCAAAATTTCCAGAAACGGGTGGTCCTCATATTTATGTGAAACATGCCTTTGGCTCTACAGCAGCTTTTTTTGTTGGCTGGACATATTGGGTAAGCTCGTGGGTAAGCTCAACAGCTGTGACAATTGCAAGTATCGGTTATTTAGCCCCGCTTTTTCATAATGATATACAAGATATACGTTTGCTTTTAGAAATAACATTAATTTTAGCTATTATGCTAATAAACTTAAGGGGAGTAACTACTGCTGGGCATGTTGAGCTTCTGCTGACCATTGTTAAAATTATTGCACTTCTCGCAATACCTATCGCAGGGTTGTTTTTCTTTGATAAAAATAATTTTATTGTAAGCGAGGAAGTATCAAACTTTACAATATCACAAACTCTTGCTCGTTCTACACTCCTTACTCTATGGTGTTTTATTGGACTTGAATCAGCAACGGCACCTGCAGGATATGTCAATAATCCCTCTAAAACAATACCAAGGGCTATAGTGCTTGGAACAGTCTGTGTTGCTGTGATATATTTCATCAATAGTCTTTCAATTATGGGATTGATAAGTTGTAATGACCTAGCTAGTTCAAAAGCACCATATGTTGATGCGATAAAAATTATGTTTCCAGGTAATTGGCATTTTATTATTTCTGTTGTTGCCTTTATCGTTTCTGTAAGTAATTTAAATGCTTGGTTTTTAGCTGATGGACAGGTCACCTTAGGCCTTGCAAAAGACAAGTTAATGCCGCAATTTTTTGGCAAAAAAAATAAGCATGATGCTCCATTATGGGGAATAATACTCAGTACTTTGGGGGTGTTAGTTTTACTTATCCTAACGTCAAACAAAAGTTTTGCTGAGCAAGTAACTTCAATAATTGATATCTCTGTGGTGTCATTTTTGTTTATCTACTTAGCATGTAGCCTTGCTTTTCTCAAAGTTAATATACAAGACAAAAGCTACTGCAAATTTTTAATTGGAGGTGTGGCTGTATCTTTTTGCTGTTGGGTAATATACGAGACTTCTATAAAAACATTGTTAATATCAAGTCTATTCCCTTTAAGCGGAACACTTATTTATCTACTTTGGTATCATAAACTAAAAACTTAACTTAAATTTTTTATTTGCTAAAATTCTTAAGCTATACTACTGGCTTACATTAATAGAATTAAGAGGTATTGTGTCAAATAAAATAGGTTTTTGGGCTGTTTTTGCTTTAGTCATTAGTAGTCAGATCGGCTCTGGGGTTTTTATGCTTCCAATTAGCCTTGCTCCATATGGCGCTTATAGCCTTATAAGTTGGATGATATCAGGAGCTGGTGCTGTGTCTCTTGCGCTAGTTTTTGCTACGCTATGTGCAAAGTTTCCAGAAACAGGAGGTCCTCACGTTTATGTGAAACATACTTTTGGTCCTGCTGCAGCGTTCTTTGTTGGTTGGACATATTGGGTAATCTCATGGGTTAGTACAACAGCTTTAATAGTTGTGGGTGTTGGCTATCTTACACCATTTTTCCATGAAGATATCAAAAGTATGCGTTTATTTTTAGAGCTGTTGTTATTTACAATCATTACATTAATAAATTTAAGGGGAATAGCTACTGCAGGGCACGTTGAGTTTCTGCTCACGGTTGTGAAGGTTGCTGTATTGCTTGCAATACCTGTAGCAGCGTTGTTTTTTTTCGATAGAAATAATTTTATCATAAGTGAAGAAATATTAAGTCTTACAACATCGCAAATTCTTGCCCGCTCTACACTCCTTACTTTATGGTGTTTTATTGGACTTGAATTGGCAACAGCACCTGCAGGGTCAGTTGATAATCCAGCTAAAACTATACCAAAAGCTGTGGTGCTTGGCACAGTTTGTGTTGCTGTTATATATTTTATCAACAATTTTGCAATTATGGGATTGATCAATGGCAACAATTTAGCAAGTTCAAGAGCACCATATGTTGATGCGATAAAAATTATGTTTTCTGGTAATTGGCATTTAATTGTTTCTATAGTTGCATTCATTTTTTGTGTTGGCAGTCTAAACGCTTGGGTTTTATCTAGTGGACAAGTTGCTTTTGGTCTTGCAGAAGATAGACTAATGCCAAAATTCTTTGCTAAAAGGAACAAGCATGGCTCTCCTTTTTGGGGAATAACAGTTAGTTCAATTGGAACTGCAATTTTACTAATTCTCACTTCAAACAACAATTTTGCCCAGCAGATTACGTCGATTATTGACTTTTCTGTAATTTCATTTTTGTTCGTTTATCTTGCGTGCTGTTTTGCCTTTCTAAAGGTTATTATACAGGAGAGGAGTTGTTATAAGCTTTTAATTGGTAGCATAGCAACAACCTTTTGTTGTTGGGTGATATTAGAAACCCCTGTAGGTACTCTGCTGACTTCGAGCCTGTTCACTGCAAGTGGCATACCCATTTATTTATTTTGGTACTGCAAAACTTCTGTGCAACAAATTCAGTAGTGAGAGATACACTTTAAATGGTTAATATTTATGGGCCAAGATTTTTTTTCTCTTTATCTACTTGTTCAATATTACCATTCTCAAGTTTGCTACCTACTTCTTCTGTGCGTTTATTATCTATGTAGATCTCATTTTTTGCTTTATTAGAAAGACCTATTTGCGATTGCAGTTTTTTATACTCTTCTTTTTCAGGCGTGAAAATTTTCACTAAAGATCTTCCTATTATTGGTATTGAACTTAAAAAATCTCTTAATCCAAAAGATTCTTGCTTCTTGTTTGAAAGATGCTGGTCTATCTTAGAAATTTTCACACCATACTTTTTATCATCAAAATTTATCGCTGGCTTGCTTTTTTTCGAAAGAACATTTTGAATCTCTAATCTATTGATTTTTTCAGGCTTTTGAAATGCAGATACTGCAGGTTTGACCTTAGTGTCATCATGTTTTTTACTCATTTCATTCTACCATGCAATATTACTAGTGTCTTATAATTATAACTAAATTATGGTTAATTGCAAGGTAAAAATATTAAAGTAATTGTAAATTTTATCAGTAAAAATATAATATAGTTTTAAAATCAGAGGTTTATTTATATGGGATGTAAGATTGCAGTTATTGGAGCAACAGGAAAAGTAGGATATGAGGTATTGACCATGCTTGCTGAGTTTCAAAAAGAGGGAAAATTTTCGATAGATTCTGTTGTTGCTTTTGCATCGAAAAAATCAAAGGGAAAAAAGGTGAGTTTTGGTGACAAAGAGTTAACAGTTTTATGCCTTGAGGATTATGACTTCGTTGGAACTAATATAGCCATTTTCTGTGCAGAATCTCATGTTTCTGAGAGATACGTACCAATTGCAACTGAGGCTGGGTGCGTTGTGATAGATAACACTTCCTACTTTAGGATGAAAGAAGGCGTGCCACTAGTTATTCCAGAGATCAACAAAGATAAAATTACGGAATATAAAAACCATAACATAATATCTAATCCAAACTGTACTACAATACAAATGTTGCTGGCATTACATTTATTACACAAAAAAGCAAAAATAAAGAGAATCGTTGCTTCAACTTATCAATCAACTTCTGGTGTAGGTAAAGCAGCAATGGATGAGCTTTACAATCAGACAAAAAAAATCTTTATGAATGAAGCTAAAAAACCTGAAATATTTCCTAAGCAAATAGCATTTAATTGCATTCCTCATATAGGAGAGTTCATGGAAGATGGTTCTACAAAAGAGGAGTGGAAAATGCAAGAGGAGACAAAAAAAATTTTAGAAGAGGATATAAAAGTAACTGCAACTTGTGTACGAGTACCTGTTCTTGTTGGTCATGCTATAGCAGTAAATGTAGAATTTGATCAGCATATAACTGAAGAAGAAGCTCGTGAAATGCTCAGTGAAGACGATGGAGTTTTAGTGAAAGATAAGCGCGAAGATGGTGGATATATGACTCAGATTGATGTTGTGCAAGAGGATGCCGTATACATATCGCGTATTAGACAAGACGATACCGTTAAACACGGATTAAATATGTGGATAGTAGCTGATAATCTACGCAAAGGTGCAGCACTAAATATAGTGCAGATCTTGGAGATCTTGATCAAAGAGCATTTATAGCTCAATAACTTAAATCTATATTGACATGTCCCATTTTACGCTTGTCCCTAACCTCTTTTTTCCCATATATGGTTAAACTAGCTCTTTCGTTGCTCAAATATTTGTGAGAATTATATATATCATTACCTATTATATTTTTTGTCATGCAAGGAAAGCGTAATACTACTTCCTGCATAGGTAATCCGCATATTACCCTCACCAGCTGCTCGAATTGACTAACGTTGCATGCATCCAAGCTCCAGTGGCAAGAATTGTGGGGTCTTGGGGCCAGTTCATTAACTAGTAATTCATGATTTTGAGTGATGAAAAATTCAATAGCTAGAATTCCTACTACATCAAGCGCAGTTGCTATTTTCTTTGCAGTTTTTTGTACCTCTTGGGCTAATTTATTATCTATTTTAGCTGGTGCTATTGAAGTATTAAGTATTCCGTCAACGTGGTGATTCTCTGCTATAGGAAAAAAAGCTACTTTACCGTTTTTATTTCTTGCAACGACTATTGAAACCTCTTTCAGTAAATCAACACTTGCTTCAAGAATGTACTCTTTATTCCAATCGAAGGAAGCAAATTGCTTCAGTTCAGAATCATTTTCAATCACATATTGTCCTTTTCCATCATAACCCATTTCTGTTGTTTTTAGCCTCACTGGATAGCTAAAAGTTTCACTACTTTCTAGTAGCTGATTATAATTTTGTATACTTTTGTAATCAGCAGTTTTTATGCTTAAATCTCTAATAAAATCTTTCTCTCTCAGCCTATTTTGCGAAATGTGTAACGCCTTTTTGCCTGGATAAAAATCTGCGTGCAGCGACACAATATCAATTGCACTACATGGAATATTTTCAGACTCAATAGTGACTAAATCCACACTCTGTGCAAAAGATTCAAGTGCCCTCTTATCACAGAAGTCTGCTATTGTTAAATCATCAGCAACAGAACAAGCTGGATCGTTTTTAGCACTGGCAAAAATATGCGTTTTGTGCCCAAGTTTTATTGCAGCGATAGCAGTCATTTTACCTAATTGCCCACTTCCTATTATTCCTATCACTTTTTTATCCAGTGGATCTGTTTTGTTCATCATGTAGATTAATATTTCCTAGTTAGAGTACGATAATATGCTTGGAAAATCTATGAAAAAAGTGTATAATTGAAGTGTGTTAAATTTTTATCATGAACACTTTACGATGACCATGAAATACACACTTATTACTAATTCTGTTGAAGTTACAGTTTTGCCAATTTACATTGAAGAGCAATCCATTCCTTATGAAAATTGTTACGTATGGATGTATAATGTTAAGATAAAAAATAAAAGCTCATCAACCATTCAATTATTAAGTCGCTATTGGCGAATAATAGATCATAAGGGCAAAATAAATGAAATTGCCGGAGTTGGTGTTATTGGAGAACAACCTGTAATAAAATCTGGAGAGGTATTCAAATATACAAGTGGAACATACTTAAATACACCATCAGGAATAATGCAGGGTAAATATGAATTTCTGAACGAAGAGAGCATAAAAACCTTTGATGTTATGGTACCACCCTTTTCCTTAGATAGTCCATACGTTAACACTAGACCTCATTGATCATCAAGATAGTGTATTTGTTTAAGTGCATCTGAAACCAGTGCTTCTTGTTTTGTCATTTGAGCTTCCATAATGTCATCCGAGTAGCTGATACTGAGATTCAACTAAGTTGATAAACACGAAAGCACTGACCATTTGCTTCTATAGTTGTCTTTTTTCGTCTATCTTATTTTGTTACTCTGCTGAACAGATGCAAAATAGTTTATTTTTGATTCTTATCATCAAGTGTGAATAAGATTATTGTAGAGGTTAAACCTATAATAACTATCATTAACGAAAATGGGGCAGCTTCTCTGTAACGCTCATCGCTGACAAGTTCATATACTCTAGTTGATATAGTTTCAAAATTAAATGGTCTGATAATTAGTGTTGCCGTGAGTTCTTTTACCGTATCCATAAACACGAGCAGAAATCCCGATAGTATGCTTTTCTTGATAAGGGGAATATGAATATTCAGGCACGTGGAAATAGGCCCATGACCCATAGTATATGCAGTCCATTCAATTTCATTTGGTGTTTTTTTGAGTCCCGACTCTATCGCCTTGAAAGATATAGCAAAAAAACGAAATAAATATGAGTAAACTAATGCGCCAATAGTTCCTACCAAGCTAATTTCTACAATATATTGAGTAATGAAAGAAGATATTCTGCTTAAAAACATTATTATGCTAATTGCAATAATTGCATTTGGAATTGCATATCCAAGAGAAATGAGACGTGCTATATTGCTTATTACCTTATTTTTACGTGCTGTATATCCAATAATTATTGCAATGCTGATCGAGATTAGCGCGGTAATAAATGATAAACCAACACTATTTGCTATTATATTGTAAAATCTTGCTTCGTATATGAAAAAGCCTTTCTCTATGCTCCAATATATAAGTGGAATCATTGGTAAAATAAAGCCTATTAATATCGGCAATAAACACATAAGATAAGAAAAGATCAACGATATAGAACCGTTTATAATACGTTTATTGTGATAATCTGCATTAGTATTGATTGAAGAGTAAGATATTTCTCTTTTTTGTAGTTTTTTCTCGATAACTATTAGTGTTGCAACGAAAATCAGTTCTGCAACTGCCAAAACAGTAGTTGAATATTTGTCATGCAATAAAAACCAAGTACGGTATATTCCTGTCGTGAAAGTATCGATAGCAAGAAACTGTGGTGTGCCGAAATCTGTAATTACTTCCATTAGTACCAAGGATAACCCAGCTATAATTGATGGACGTATGGAGGGTATGATGACAGAAAACAGACTCTGTAATGAGGAGAACCCAAGTGTTGATGCAATAGTGACTGAGTTACTAACGCTCTTTAGACTTGAGCGGACCAACATATAAACGTATGGATATAGACTAAATCCCATTACTAATATTCCACCACCTAGGGATTTGATCTCGGGAAACCAATAGTCACCTTTGCCCAATTGAAAAGTATCTCTTAACAAGCTCTGAATCGGACCTGAAAACTCTAGCGTATTTACATAAACAAACGATACTATATATCCAGGAATTGATATCGGAAAGAATAAGGCAATCTCAAAAATTCTACTTCCGGGAAACGAAAAAAATGTAGTAAGCCAAGCTGGAATTACTCCAAATATAAAGGATATTAACCCTACTCCTACCATCAAAATTAACGTATTGAGTATATATTCAGGAAAAAGTCTACTAATTACCCATCCAGAGTTTGCTGATTCTGTAAATAGAATCGATATTAACGATAGTATAGGGCAGACAAATAATACACTTACTAAAAACAAGAATATATTTTTAAATACTCTCAGAAACATTAACTTGAATCTATATTTGATATTAAAATGTTATATGCAAAAACTAAAGATATCCAGTAATTAACAGCCGTCCTATTGAATATCTTCATAATTTTATATATTATGTTTTAAATCGATAAACTAATTAATTATGAGTTTTGTCATTGCAACTTTCTATCATTTTGTAAAACTCTCTAATTATTATGACATGAAAGATGAAATAAAAGTTGCATGCGACAACGTTGAATTAAAAGGCACTATACTCCTTGCAGAAGAGGGAATTAATGCAACCGTATCTGGTGAAAGAAACGCGATTGATAAAATATTCGATTTTCTACGTTCTGATTATAGACTAAGGGACCTTACATGGAAAGAGAGTGCAGCAGAATATCAACCATTTAGTAAGATGAAAGTGAGATTAAAAAGAGAAATTGTGAATCTTGGTGTAAGTAATCTCGATACTTCCGTTAGAGGCCAGTACGTTGATCCAGATTATTGGGATGATTTTATCTCTCAACCTGATGTTTTAGTGATAGACACACGAAATGATTACGAAGTAAAACTAGGCAAGTTTAAAAATGCAATCAATCCACATACTCAGCGTTTTCGAGATTTTCCTCAGTGGGCAGAGTCTTTCTCTGAGAGTAAAAATCTGAAAGTGGCTATGTACTGCACTGGTGGAATCAGATGTGAAAAATCTACAGCATATATGAAAAGCCTTGGATTTAACGATGTTTATCACCTTAAAGGCGGTATTCTTTCCTACCTTGAAAAAACTCACAACAAAAGTGGTAATTGGGAAGGCGAGTGTTTTGTTTTTGATGATAGAATTGCTGTTGATCACTCACTTGCCCCGAGTGATAAAATAAAATGCATATTCTGCTCAAGTAAAGTTTCAACTGATGAGCTGAAATCAGTTTCACGTGGCCAGGTAGTTTGCTCTGATTGTAAATCTTTAAGTATTGAAAGAAATTCAGAATACAACACGAACCTTTAACGACTTATTTCTCTTTGCATATTTGTAACCTTAATTTTATCAAGGCATTTACCTACAACATAGCCCGCTCCAGCTCCAAGTAATGCACCAACTATAGCAAATGCAATCAACACTACACCAGAAACACCGATAAGAGTTAAAGTTTCTTGCCCTAAATAACATGCTGCAACTAGACCAGCAACTAAACCAATTGCTGCACCTATACACCTAAGTTTCATATTATTACTAATATTTCTACCTTTCCTATATTGTATACTATGATCAGTATCATCATCTTGAAAAGCAAATTCTTTGATATCGTCTCTTGTTTTTAAACAATCGATAAGCTCACCTATTGTTTTGCTACGCAAATTATGTAAATTTATAACGCCATTTTTTATAGATTGTTCAAATGTCATTTTATTTTTCCATACTATTAGAATATGTTCTTATTACACTGAGCATCTTAATGATTGGTAAATTCCCATACAAGAATAAGTAGATAATCTTACCACTATAGGTGGGACTAAAGCGCTGTAAGATTAAATTCCTGAAAAATGTTAGTAAGAAGAGCTTTTCTAAAAACAATAAAATTAAGAGTTGAAGAAATAGTAAAGGAGCGCCTTACAGTTAACCCAATTGATTTTGGTGAATCGTTTTGTTACAAACTCAAAGGATACAGAAGACTGAGAACTCGCGATTATCGTATCATGTAAATGCTGCAAAGTATGAAGTGTTTCAATAAAACACAGAAAAGACATTTATGAATCCTAGATTAATATCCTTCCAGTATTAACTTACTGTAACCTTTCCGGTTGAGCCACTGCGATTCTTTGCAACGTTGATCTCTAATTCGTTATTAGATCCTATTTTATAGTCTGTAGAGTAGTAAAACTATAGGGGGTAGACAAAAAAATGAGTTTTTTTTGAGCTGAGCAAAGCTACCTAAGGTGAAGAGGAAAGAGGGCTGTATAATAATATATTTATAATTTCCTTACTTAACGAAACAGAGTTTATTGAAAAACATAGTTATTTAGTACTTTAAGAGCCTTCTCGTAAATAGTGTCTCTATGTCCTATTGTAACGATAGTTACTTCATGTTTTTTGGTGTCTGTATAATACATGATACGATAGTCGCCAACCCTTAGTCTTCTGAACCCTTTAAAGCTATGATATAAAGGCTCACCAATGGATCGACTGTAAGTCGCTCATTTATTGCATCTATAGCTCTTGACCGTACTTTTTTTGGAAGATTTGGAAGATCTTTTTCAAGAACACTGTCTAGGAAGATAATAGTGTATTCCAATCCACGTCCTCACTTTTAGTTTTTTTTCATTTTCAATATCATATTGATCAGCAACTACAGATAGTAAAAAATCTTCCATTTCACGATCTATTGCTTCTTTAAATAGCCTTTCTGCTAATTCTTGAGTGGGCTGCTTAGTGAGCTCAACTAGCTTAGCAAAATGCTGTAAAGTTTCTTTACTGAAAGCTAAATTAGCGTTTGCCATAAGTTTTACCGAAATCTACTAATAATTATAAAACATTTTTCTGAAATTTTCAATAAAGAATTGTTAAGGTGAAGAGGAAGGAGGGCTGTATAATGTATATTTAATGTTTATATTTATTTTTTATAAATATCACATCTATGTCCTATCTCTGTGATAGTTACTATTTGTTCTAATTGATTTACTCTATAAATTATACGGTATTCACCAACTCTTAGTCTTCTATGTCCTTTTAGGTTATGATGTAATGGTTCACCGAGGTTTATTGGATCAACTGTAAGACGTTCTTTTATAGCCTTTTGGATTCTTAGCCTTATTGTTTTTTGAAGATTTGGTAAATCTCTCTCAACAACACTTTTGAGAGACTTAACTTTATAATGCTCTAATCCCACTTAATATCTTCAAAATCGACTGTTTCTGCACCTTCAACATCACGCTCATCAGAAATTTTAGACACTAAAAAGTCTTCAATTTCAAGCTCGACTGCTTCTTTAAGTAGTTTTTCTGCTAATGCTTGAGCAGGTTGCTTAGTAAGTTCAGATAATTCAGCAAGATGCTGTAAAGTTTCTTTACTGAAAGCTAAATTAGCGTTTGCCATAAGTTTTACCAAGTTCTACTACTCTATAATTATACAACATTTTTCTAAAATTTTCAATAAAGAAAGCGAAATAATTATATCAGTATTAACATAATATTAATACTGATGTGTTAATATTATGTTAGTTTTTTAATTAAGGAGAATATTATGCTAGGAAATCTTACAAATCGGGAACATGTGTTCGGTTCTTCAAAACCAGCACAGTATGGAAAAACACATATACACCGAAATGAATCAAAATTGAATGATTTGGATCAGGACAAGGGGGTACAATCAGCTGATAAATTACATGGTTGCCATAGAGAATGCGAAGGAAAATGGCCAGGTGATGGTTGGTGGGCAACAGCAGAGCGAAATAACTGCAAGTGGTGGTGTCATCTGAGAGATACTCATGACGGATTTAGATCTGATTCACAGGAGTCAACCCCTACTGATATAAAGAGTACATTGCAAGATATTGGAGACAATTTCTATGCTCTTGCAGATTCAGCGTCTGTTCTGTAGAAGGTACAGGTTTAATATCAAAAAAGTGTGAGGCTTCTTTTGTCTTCCGAAATTTTCAATAAAAGCAATCATACTATTGTTAGTATAGTATTAATGCTTATATGTTATAATTATATTAATTTTTTAAAGGAGAATATTATGTCTTATATTCAAGAGTATAAGGAGAATTTGGAAAAATGTCTTGATGACAACACAGAAAAGATTGGTAAGTGTGATAACGAATGTCATAAAAATTTCTTTAAACATCATTGGTCAGTGCCATATTCTTCAGAGGAATGTTCTAAAGCTTTAAAAAATTTAGGTTGTGTTAAAGTTGGTATAAGGCATGATTGCCACAGGTGGTGTGAGGACAATTACCAGGGCTTACTCTCAAGACCAGGGTGCAAATTAGAATGTGATGAATATGTATCTTCTAAGAAAGAGATTATAGGCTATCCTAAAGATTATTACCAGACTTTGAAAAAATGTCTTGATGATAACACAGAAAAGATTGGTAAGTGTGATAACGAATGTCATAAAAATTTCTTTAAACATCATTGGTCAGTGCCATATTCTTCAGAGGAATGTTCTAAAGCTTTAAAAAATTCAGGTTGTGTTAAAGTTGGTGTAAGTCATGATTGCCACAGGTGGTGTGAGGACAATTACCAGGGCTTAATCTCAAGACCAGCATGCAAGGAACGTTGTAATATGCAGGATAAATTCAAATTCTCTGGTGATACAAAGAATACATCAGAAGATATTGGAGATAACTTCTATATCCTCGAAGATTTAGTGTCTGTTCTGTAGAAGGTACAGGTGTGAGGCTTCTTTATTTTTTCCTAAAATTTTCAAAAAAGAATTATATTGACAGATTATGACAGGTTGAGTATATACGGGTATTAGCTTTTGCTGAGGTTAGGGAGAAATGACACAGACTAAGTATAGTATTGCAAGACATTATTAGGAATAGGGAAGGTATGCTGGCTACTGGATGTATTTCTATGATAACAACTACTCTTCGTCATCAAAAATCAAGAAGGCTCTGCAACTTGATGAACATCAACTCTATTCTTTTATTGACGTAGATGACTCTGAAAAATTGCGGAGCTGAAGTGCTAATGCTATATGGTTATTACGTTCAAGAACAAAACGGAAAATCCTATGTTATACTAGAAATAATGTGCGGAAAAGGGGGGATTCGAACCCCCGACATATTTTCATATGTGCACGCTTTCCAAGCGTGTGCTTTAGACCGCTCAGCCACCTTTCCATACTTATTCATAATATTAAAAATTATGCTGCTAAACAACTGGTATATATGGTTCGCCACGGAAATTCACAGTATTGTTAAACTTGTTTTTGCACGTTAAAAACGCTTTATCACAACCTGCAAGTATCGAATATTTATCTCCGGTAGAAATTTGATATGGAGGAGAAGCAAATAATGTAACTACTTTATTTTTGTATTCTTTAACTACAACTTCAAATGTTGCTGAACTAAAGAATTTTACCACTCCGTGCTTATAATATCCATCGCTTTCGATTAAATTAGTGTCTTCAAATCTTCTTTCATCTATCACTTTAGTAATTGTGCTCATTCTACTAAACTTTTTAGCATCAGCTTTACATCTATCATCGCAAAATTGTGCCCTGCATACAGGAGAATATAGCTCTGTTATGCTTCTCTCAAGCTTTGTCGCAAGACCTCTAATTTCAGCGATAAACCTCCCACTATTTAATGTTACTTTACCAAAAGTTCCTGCATGCAAATTCATAATTCCCTGACTCAAATCTTTATAATTCACAAGAAATATTTCAATATTTGCAAAGTCATGCCTTCCTGATAAAACATCTTTTTCTTTAATATCAGCACTATTTAATATTCCTTCAATTTCTAGATTATCAGTTCTCAAATCGCTATTTAATATTATACTGCTGGCTATAAAACCGCTTGAAGATTTATAGAGTATATTATTGAGATTTAAATCTTTATCATAGTCAGTGAATCCCATTACCTCCCCACTTACAAGTGTTAATTTCCAGCAAGTAGCGATGGTAAGTAATTCTCCAGTTAAATGGTTTTTTAGTTTGGTTTGCATACTGCTTAATTGATTGAATTTGAAAACGTTCGATAGGTAAGGGATTATATCCATTATCTGAGTAGCCATAGGGTGTCATGCCAGCGCCCAGACATTGGCATCCAGTTAAATTTACGAGTATAAAAGTAATGTTAAAATACAACGTTTCTGATGATGATGGAAAAATGGATCCCAGTGTCAAGAACTGGGATGACACTATTTACTATGCAAATTGCCACAATTTTCGTACAGCTGTGACTGGGATGACATTACTTATTGTGTGAATAAAATAAATACTCGTAGAGTTTGTTACGCACTGGCTTATGTTTATTTGATCGATGAGTAAATGCTAACAGATAAGATACACACCACATTCAAGTTGTGGTGTGTATTACTAGAACAAATTAGAAAGAAAACTTCACACCAGTTAGTAGAAGAATTCCTTGGTTAGAAGGTACATCAGCATTATTTTTATCTTTCAGCGCACCTTTTTCATCAGTCATAAAATAATGTAAGGCTGCATAAGGAACAAACTTGCTCTTATTGCAAGAAGATAGATCATACTGAACACCAAGTGCAACATCATGAAGCATATCTTTGTCGCTCATTCTGCTACCAAAGTATGTCAAGCTTGTGTAGATATTATCATATTGATAACCAGCACCTGCAGTCCAATACATGGTGTCCTTGTCATTAAATTGCTTTAAGCCATTTTTTCTAGCAATATCAGTAGTCTCTTTATATTCTTTTGAAGTAGGGTTGAGTTCCTTGATACTCTTCGGTTGACCAGATTTGCCTAAATATGCAAAAGAAGCAGCGAATTTTATATTTTGACCTTCATCAATCTTATAATCAGCGCTTACACCCAAATTAACACCCATCAGGTCATTGTACTCTACAAATTCCTTATAAAGATGCTTATCTTTACTCGGTTGCTTTGAAACCCCATATTCACCAACTACGGAAGTTTTAACTTTTACATTATGTTTACTAAAGTCATATTCATATGATGCACCAGCACTTATTATATGCTGGTAATCTGGTCCAACATGTCTTAACGTTTCCTCATTCTTTACCCCTGTTACCTTATTACTTGAATCTTTGAGGAAATCTGGAGCTATTTCTTTTACAACGGATAAACCACTATCGTAGCGAGGTGAGTAGCTAAGACCAAATCTTGCACCCATATAATTCGGCGAGTAGTAAGCAGCTCTAAATGGCAATGTGGTCATAACCTCTTTGTTGTATTTTCCTGCCATACGGAAGGAGAGTTTTTCGCTCTCGCTCGAGAAGCTTTCAGTGTAAAGACGTGGTGTTACGTAAAATGGGAAGTTTGCAGCACTTCCTTCTAAGTTTACTTTTCTGAACCAGTCACTATCTGCAGCTCCATCAACAGTTGCAATTCTTGTTGCATCAAGTCTCATCAGAGACTCAGGACCAAACTGATAGCCAAGTTTCAGATCACCATATTTTGAATTCAAAAACACATGTGCACTTCTACCTCTTGCAGCATTCACGCCTTGTGAAGCTCCTTTACCTTCAGTAACTGGAACATGGAATTGTACATCGGCACCATAACGAAGACCAATATCCTCATTTTTATTTTCAGCTCTTAAGTGCAATATTGCATCTGAAATCATGCCCATGTTTTCACTGTAATCACCAATATTCCCTATCCCTTTAGGAAATATTGGATTTGCTCCTTTTATACTATCTGGAGTATTGTTAAAATAATCTGTAGATTTACCTGGCATAACATTATAATGGTTATAGCCACTTAGCCCATGGTTACCATAACCTTGAGAATCAACAACGCCACCGAAAGTTATTCTTAAACCATCCCCTTGATTGGTATTGATAATATCAATACCACCAACTGAAACAACAGGACTTGCCTTACCTTTTTCCTCTGTATTGCTGTTAACAACTTTTACATCCTTTTTTATATCTTTAGCTTCAATTTTAGCATTCTTAGTTTTAGAACCCTTAATTTTTGACTTTTCTACATTAGAATTTTTAGTGCTTAGAGCTTTCGCCTTTGAATCCTCTATAAGCTTTGCTTTTTTCTCTTTTGCTAGCCTAATTTCATCTTTTTTCTTTTGTTTTGCTACTAATTTTAACTCTTCTTTTTTCTTCTTTTGTTCAGCTGCTAATTTTAACTCCTCTTTTTTCTTCTGCTCAGATGCTAATCTTAATTCTTCTTTTTTCTTAAGCTCCTCAGCTTTTTTTCTTGGATCAGCATTACATATCCTGTCCATTTTTTCTTTTAGTTTCTTATTTGACGTCTTCATCACTTCCATCTTTCCAGAAGTTTTGATTGACTCGTTACTCTCTTGCTTTTTTACTTCCTTCATACTCTCGTCAGAAAAGTCAGCAGCAAAGCCACTGAAAGAACATAAAGTCAATAGAGAAGCTAGAGCAGTTCTAGTATAAATAGATTTTTTCATGAAGTGCCCCCAAAAAATTTTAAAATCATAACATAAATAGTATAAAGGTGTTGAAAATCCAACTTAAAGCAACCTTATAGCGAAAATAAAAGTAAAATGCAATACTTTAAAAGCAACTTTCTTAATACGCTCAACGTGTATATTAACCAAAATTTAGTACAGAGGTTTGCTTGTTAGTGTATTATAACTCTATACTTATTCTATGGAAGTAAAATTTACTCAAGTGAAAGTACATAAAGATTAAAATATTAATATAACTATTGACAATAATATTAGTTTATATTATAATTAGTGAATTATTATTTTATTTTTAATAATCAAGGTATTTATGGATTTTAATTTTTTACGAAATTGGTTTAGCACTACAGGTGCTGCTACAGGGTCAGAGCCAGGTAATACTGAACAGCCAGACTCTATTTCAGTAGATGATGGCAAATACGAGATGAAAGAATATGACGATGAATTTGAGATCATTGAAGATTATGAATTTATAAATCGTGCTGATCCAAATGAGCCATGTTCTTTACCTTCTGACTATAAAATAGATGAAAGTATTGTAAAAATTGCAGGATTTGATCGAGAGAAATTATTAGAAATGGGTAATTTCTGCAAGATAAGCTATGGCGATGATGATGGTAAATTAAGTAAAAAAAGATGTAACAACCTAGCTCAAAGAGTATACAAAACTGAATTTGAAATTGTAGAAGATTTTGAAATTGTTCCATCTACTGAAAAAATGTATAAAACTAGAGCTGAACTCATCAGCGAAGGTTATGAAATTATTCCATTTGGTAATAGCTTTGAAAAAGATGCTGGTCACGTTTTTATAAAAGGTAAAGAAATAACAATAGCTTACCATGGTACTCGTCTGAGCCAGAGTTTTAATGATGGAATTACTGATATAAATGTACTTTTTGCTACTTCGGAATTTTTACCTGAAGGTGGAAGAATTCATTGTGGTTTCTATAATTCATTTATGGATTCATGGCCTAATCTGTATGGCATTTTGAAATCTCATGCTGAAAAACAGGGATCAGAAATCAAGGATTTTAAAATTAATCTCACAGGTCACAGTATGGGAGGAGCTATTGCTAAGATAGCTGCTTTATGCCTCAATAAAACAGAAGGAGCTGAAGATGTTCATGTTGCAACTTTTGGTGATCCATGAGTTTTTGATCTTACTGCTAGTGAATTTTATAATGATGTTCTTCAAGAAAAAACCATTAGAGTAACTCAACATAGACAAGACCCAGTACCAGCGGTATCACCTGGTATTTGTGGTTATGCTCATGTAGGTGCACAATTGAGAATATCAGTACCTGAAGGATATTTTGTTCATCAAATAGATGGTTATCATGAAGCCATTAAAATAATGGATGAAAAAGATTTCCGATCGAACAATAACGTTTCTCTCTTTTATTACCCTTCGAGAATATTAAGTCGAATTAACTGTGCAGTTTTAGGTAATGCTCAATATTATGCTGCTAATTTAGGTAATTATATTCTTGGTGGACAAAATTTTTTCGAGAAAGTAAAAAAGGAATACCAAGATAAAAACTTAGAAAATTTTTCTAAGCTTGAACAAGCAGAAGTTAAGCAAAGGGCACATCAAAATGTCTTTTCTACTACAAGGAGTTTATAACTACTATACAGAGCAATCATTAGATTGCTCTGTAGCATCTATTCATTTAAATTCAATATAAAAATTTTCACCAGAAGTTATTTTCCATTCTTCTTTAAATTTCTTTAGGTGTGCTTTTTTTTCGCATTCTAAAAGCAGTTCTTCTATGCTCTTATTATAGCTTTCTGTAGTAATTCTTCCTTGATGATGCATAAACCTCAAATAAATCAAATAAGTGTTAATCACATCTGTTTCACAATAATCGCGAATCTCTTGTATTTTGCCACTATCATATAAGTCCATAACTTGTGAACCATCAACTCCAATCTTACCGGGAAGATTAAATGCTGCGCAAACTTCGTTCATCTTCATTCTTGCAGAAGCTCCAAAATCAGAGAGAGATTCAAGCAAATCACAATGCCAATCACTACTGTACCTCTGATTGTAACTATTCCACTTATCGCCAGCTTTGTGAAAATATTCTGCTTGAATGCCATGAACCATAGCACGGTACTTCAGTACCGGTATATCAAAAGTGCGTCCATTGAACGAAACTAGTCTTGGCTTTTTCTCTGATATGTAGTTAAAAAATCCCTTTACTAGCTCTTTTTCATTGGAGTTTACTGTGCCTCCAGATCTTATTTCTTGTAGTGTGAACATTTCATAACCGCTCTGGCGTGTTATATTACAAAGTAAAAAACTAATGACTACAACAAGGTGGAAGGGCTGACGCAGAAAAGAGTTTTGCCCGTTTGTTATTTCAAGATGATATTTTGTTAATGCGTTCCTCTTTTCTTCTACACTGCTATCATCACTAATATTTAGTAAATTCTTGCAGGAATTTACATCTGGTATAGTTTCAATATCAAATACTAACAAAGAATTAAGCATTACTTATATATTCCTCAGGGCGATCAGTCCAAGGTCGCACTTTTACGAACAAAAAGAGATGAACTTTACACTCAAATAACTTTTCCAATTCTGTACGTGCCTCGATATTAATTTTTTTTATGCTACTGCCGTCTTTTCCTAGCACTATTTTCTTATGATTATCTTTCAATACAAATATGATCTGTTTTATGACTAAACTCTTATCTTTTTTTTCCTCAAATTGTTCAGTTATAACAGCTGTAGAGTATGGCAATTCTTCACGTAGGTTCAAGAATAACTTTTCTCTCGTAATTTCCGCTGATAAAAAATCAGCTGAGGAATCAGTTATTTGATCTTTTTCATAAAACCAAGGGCCTATCGGTGCAATTTTAGACAAGTAACTAGTCAGATCAGAAAGTCCATCATTCTTCAGTGCCGAGATCGTAAAAATTTTTTCAAACTTATAAAGCAAATTTAGGTGCTCATGTGCCATCTTGAGCTCTGATTTCTTTACTAAATCAGTTTTATTGATAATCAAAATGCATCTGCCTTTTGTGCGCTCTAGTCGTGCAAATATCGTTTTTATTCTTTCTATATTTTTTAGGTAATTGTTTACATCAACAAGCAATAAAGTAATGTCACTATCCTTAACTGCTCCCCATGCAGATTTGACTAAAGCTTTTTCAAGGTTTGTTTCTGCTGAAAACACTCCCGGAGAGTCAGTAAAAACAATTTGCGCATTGTTGCATATAGCAACACCCCTTACCTGCGTCCTTGTTGTCTGCACTTTAGGGGTGACAATAGCAATTTTCTTGCCTACGATGCTGTTAATCAGCGTTGACTTTCCAGCATTTGGCAAACCAGCTATCGTTACAAATAAGCATTTTTCTTCTTTCACAAAGGAAATTATAAAGAAAACTAAATGCTAACGTCAATTGATTATTTTGCAGGTAGATCGCACTCTTCCTCTTTTGAAGAAAAACATTTTCCAACTTTTTTAACTATAGGTGATATAATATACTCATTCACTTTCTGAGCTATTGGTTGTATAATATGCTTTGTTGCAAATATAGCTGCGACTGGTGCTATTACTCCTATTACTGCACCTGCTAAAGCTGCAGATCCCATTCCAAGCGTTGCACCAGGCATTGTAGCTGCAGCAAGACCAACTCCAATTGCAGCACTTGCAAGTGCGGAAATACCAAAATAGATAGGCACATATTTTTCATTCTTTTTAATATAATCTTTTTTGCAAAATTTGTATAGTAGCTTCCGCGCACACAGAGCTGCAATCAATGCTGGAGCTATAGAACCAACAATCCCACCCATCACCAATGGTGATAAAGCTGTAAAACTGAGCTCTAAGCCTGTAAGTGCTCCTATTGCTGCTCCTATGCCTAAAACTATTAAACTGGCTACAACAACATCTTTTTTCATATAATCCCCTTATTTTCTAAAAAACTTTTAACTACTTTTAGTATAGCTGAACTAGTTGAATAGGGGAAGGAAATTTTTTATGTTAAAATTAAAGAGCGGGAGAAGGGGTTCGAACCCTCGACCTCAACCTTGGCAAGGTTGCGCTCTACCAACTGAGCTACTCCCGCAGTTAAATTCTGCTTAGGTTCTATTTCTAATTATAGGTACATATTACAATTTGTAAACCCTACATGCATGAAAATCATGAGAGCACGTTTTCTATGATCTTTTCGTATACTTAAAACTCATTTTTGATTATTGTATGTGTCATAAAACATATTAAATTTATGAGAATATTTGTATATAAAGACGACCTGCCAGCCAGTGCAATACCGAATGATATAAAATCTATAGCTGTTGATACAGAGGCAATGGGGCTACTGCATAGCAGAGATAGATTATGCCTTGTTCAGCTCTCTTTCAATGATGGCAACGCTCACTTAGTTCAATTCAAAAACGATTATACAGCTCCAAATTTGAGAAAAATATTAGAGGATAAAAATATAACCAAAATATTTCACTTTGCGCGGTTTGATGTAAGCATAATACATTATTATTTAAAAACTTGGGCACTGCCTTGCTATTGCACGAAAATAGCCTCACGTTTAGTTCGCACTTATACAGATAGTCATAGCTTAAAAGAGTTGTGCTTAGAACTACTTGATATAAAATTAAATAAGCAACAACAATCTTCTGATTGGGGAAATGAAAATTTAACAGACAAGCAAAAAAGTTATGCTGCATCTGATGTTTTATATCTTCATAGAATAAAGGAAAAGCTAGATTTAATGCTAGAACGTGAAAATAGAAAAGAATTAGCCGAAAAGTGCTTTGAATTTCTTCCTACTCGTATTGAGCTAGATTCAATGGGTTGGGGGAGTGTAGATATCTTTAATCATCATATGTAATCACTTCACTTGAATCCAGAAAAATTTAGTTGATCAGCTGTTAATTGATACGCTATATTTATAAAAATTTAGGTATTTTATGAGTGATGATATTAAAGCGGTAAATGATCAAAATTTCGAATCTGAAGTTGCTAACCACAAAGGATTTGTGCTGGTAGATTTTTGGGCAGAATGGTGTGGACCATGCAAAAGTCTGATGCCACGTATCGAGCAGTTAGCCAAGGATAGAAAAGACAAGATCAAAATCTGTAAGTTTGACATAGATGGAGAAACTGAGGTGCCAAGTAAGTATGGAGTTCAATCTATACCTACTTTAATCATATTTCAAGATGGTAAGGAAATTGCACGCAAAATTGGCGCAATAAATGATTTACACAGTTGGGTTGATAGTGAAATAAGCGAGTAGACAAATTTCCTTTTGCGTGTATTATAGGTGTTGATAAAAGGGATTGTAGCTCAGTCGGTTAGAGCAGTTCGCTCATAACGAATTGGTCGTAGGTTCGAGTCCTACCAATCCCACCACTATTGATACAATTGCAAGGCCTACTCTCTTAGATAAGCTTTTTGCCTTATTAAAGTACTTGGTTGTTAGTGTTTGAAAACTCCATGATATTAGATTCCTTGCATAACTGGAATTCAAAAGTTCCAGCGCGGTTTTCTTATTGGATCTCAGCTGGGATGACGCCTGGTTATGAAAGAAATCTATTGTCAAAAAAAATTACTTCCGCGTATTTTGAATCTGATTATAATGACAATTAGAGATATTTTAAGAGCTCAAAAATTTATCTTTGTCTGCAGACTTTCAATTAATCTTTCAATAAAAAGCGTGCTCTTCAGCTTATATCTGTCGTGTGTGCGCTGCATTTTTTTCTAATCTTTTTATACAGGAGGATTTTATGTCCAGAATTCCAGATACTTGACCTTTACTTTAGCTAATCACAGGCGCCTGTGATTTTTATAAAGAAAGTGTAGGAAAAACTGTTTCCAGCCATAAATTTGCCATGCATACCTAAAAAGTAATGATATTAGCATAATGTTCATATTTGTATGCTAATATTAATATTATTTAAATTGAAGAATATTATGGAACAACAAGCATCAAACAAAGAGAAAGGGATTGAATTTAGATATAATCAATGTAAGCAGAAATGCCATTACTACAAAACAAAACGGACAGACCAAGAATGCCTAGATAAATGCTATGAGAAGTACGTTTCTAAACTTTATCCACAAATTAGTGAGAAATTATTAGCTAGTGAAAACAATCTCTATGATGAAAGCACAGAATTATCACTTATGGCAGATACTCTAGATGCAATGTTTTTTTAATCACAAAAGAAACACTTATTTCAATATTTGCAGAGATGTTAGCTTTTTAGATATATTCTGACTTATTGAATAATTCTTTAAATTGGTAAAATACTGTTTCTTTTCCTCTATTTCTTTTTCACTATTCTTTCCACATATCGCTTCTGTTTTTATCTCTGGTTGTTTCTCTTGATTGAGAGAGCCCTTCTTTTCAAAATAATTATCTGTGAATTCTAAAAAGAGTGAAATCAGCTCAGGAAGATTGTATTTGTGTTCACTTGATGAGCACAATTCTGTAATCGAAGAAAAGTGAATATCATCTGCCTTAATAACCTCAGTTGCGGATTAGCCAACGAAGTAAAGCTTAGAAATGCAGGGCTTTTTCGGCTGCATGGAATATGAAACAAGCGTAGAAAAAATGTGTACCAAAAAATTTATCGGTGATCTATGTCTTGTATGCTCAATCTCAAAGTTGTTTTTCAGAGAGCCAAAAACTGTCTCAATAATCGATCTTTTTCTTAACAAAATCTTCTCATTTAGCGCCATTAATGAGTTTTTCATACCCTTTTTTATACTGGTTACAAGCTTTAACCCTCTATCGAATAATTCGTGAAAAAGATCTTTTTTGATATATCCTTTATCTCCAAACAATAATCCAGTCAATTTCTGAGTTAAATTTGGCACAGGTTTTCTATCATCAATGTTGCCTTTTGTCACCGTAACCCCTTGAATTTCGCCAGCTTCGTTGATTACTAGATGTAGTTTAAAACCGAAAAACCACCCATAGGTAGTCTTTCCAATCTTTGCCAACCCTTTGAAAACTTTATTTCTCGAGGTCCTTTTTGGATGGCAAACAGCGATAGATGTTGCATCTATGTACGAAATCCCTGTCACTTTTGACTGTTCGCAAAACCATTGCATTAAGAGCACTAAATACCATAAAACCCTAGATTTTAGCCTAATAAACCTACTATAGGATGGCAATTTTGGAAACGCTGATTCGTATAATAATTTCAAATAATGCACATAGAAAATTTTAAAATTGTCGCACTTGGATTGGTGATATAGCAATATTATGGTAAGAATCTCTGAATGCGTAATCTCTGGCGTCCTGGTTGGTTTTTTGCTACTTGGTAGAAGTTTTTCTGCAAAATTCTTGTCAACTGAATTGCAAAAATCGTCGATCAGGCAAAATAATTCTGTTATATTTTCATTCATTGGTAACCTCTCTATTTTGTAAATAATTTTCCGAGGTTACCCTATTTTCCTGGCTTTTTCACTGATTTCTAATCCGCAACTGGGGTTAATAGGTAGTAACGATAGAAACTTATTCCAGCATTTTTTCATTATTCCAACTTCAGGTTCAAGGTTTTTTATTTTAGCTAAGTTGGCATGCTCCATAAAAAACTCTTTATATTGCTCAAAACCTTCAAAAGTTTCTTTTTTTTGGTAGTTTTTTTTCCTATGACTTTTTTCTATGTCAGCAATTTTAGTACCTATATTTGCCTGCTTACTAATAAAGCCATCGTTCTCTAAGTTAAAACAAATTGTGTATGGAGTAATGTCGTTTACTATTGTGTGTGGCTTAAAGTGCCAACCAAAGCATTTGAGTATGAATTTTATTATAGGAGGAAATAGCCATTTAGGTTTTGATATGTGTAGTAATTTCACTACAAGTTTTTTGAATGAGCTAAAGGATTTATTGATAATGCATCTTAAATGAATATTGTCATCTTTTTTAAACTTTTTATAAACCTCCGCAGCTATTGGTCCTCCAGCACAGCTTCCATACAGTACTATATTGTCTGGGTGAATGCCTTGCTTTAGAAGATCTGAAATGACTCCAATTCCTGCATTTACTCGATTTTGACCGTTTAAAGAATGGCCTTTGCTTTTTCCAGAACCAGGAAAATTAATAAGGTGAACATCCATACCTGCTTCAGCTGCCCAATTCCATTCACTTTTGTCTTCATCTGGCTCTTTTTCAAAAGTATATGTAAGCCCTGGAAAGTAAACTATATGCTTTTTCTTTCTGCTATCTGCACTGCTCTTCGAGTTTGACATCACGATCTTTTGAATTCGCATTCCATTTTGAACTTCTACGAACTCTTCCCTAATTTTTATTGTATTTTCTTCTGTTACTTTCATTTTGCGTTTTTCACTATATTGATTTAATAATACATGAAATTTTAGAAAAAATCAATTTTACTAAAAAATTAACTTATAGCGTATCTATCTTTATATTTATTGGAATTAAAGTAGTAGTGAGAAATGCCTCTTGACATTTGATAAACCTAAACGTAGCCTAAAACAATTTACTGTTTATTTATGACATTTGTTCAATTACTTAATAATCAATTAGATAGTTTACACTTATTAAAACACCCATTTTACGAGTCATGGAATGAAGGTGGCTTAAGCCTGCAGGCTCTGCAAACCTATGCTAAGGAATATTATCACCATGTTGCTGCTTTTCCTCGTTATATCAGCGGTATACATTCCTTGTGTCCGAATTTGAAAATGCGGCAAGTTTTACTTGGTAATTTAATAGAGGAAGAACAAGGCGACGAGAATCACCCAGAATTATGGCAGCGTTTTGCTGAAGGACTGGGAGTAGCACGTTCAGAACTTTGTGAAAATGCACAAATTAAGGAGACACGAGAATTAGTTGATGGTTATTTTGACATTGTAAAATCAGATTTTGCAGCAGGTCTTGGAGCTCTGTACGCTTATGAACGTCAAACTCCAGAGGTTTCTAAGTCTAAAATTGAAGGTCTGAAAAAACACTATTCAATAAATGATGAGCGTTCTCTCAAATTTTTTACCGTTCATATGGAAGCTGATGAGTGGCATTCTGAAGAATGTGCAAACCTTATTGCAGATTTAAACGAAGAAGAACAAGAGAAAGTTATGCAAGGCGCTGAAAAAGGAGCAAAACTCTTATGGGGTTTTCTTGATGGCATGATGAATGTTGATGTTTGTCATTAATTATAAGTAGATACTAAATTCAGTGGTAGCATGTAATCTTCTTATATCTGATTTACGGCTTTGGGTTCATTTGGGATGTAGTGCAGAAGAGAAGTTTTCTCCCCAATTGGTGAGTATTGACGTTGATTTCACTTTTAAATCTCCTCCTTCAGGGCTTACAACTGATCAACTTAAAGATACTATCTGCTATTTGGAAGTAGTGCAAAATATTCAATCTCTTGTTCAGGGCAAGCAATTTAATTTAATCGAGCATTTAACTCATGAGATATACAGAGCCATTAATAACCTTTTGCTGCGAAAGAAGCATATTATTTCTTCTGTCAGGGTGACTACTCACAAAATCGCACCACCAGTTCCTGGTGTGCATGGGGGCGTTTTTTTTACTTACTGTAATGAATTGCAAGAATGATCTATATTTCTATTGGATCAAATATAGGGAATCGCCTTTCCCATTTACAAAGAGCTACTGAGTTACTAAAGAAGCGCTATTTAAAAGACTTAAAGTCTTCGATCATTCTAGAAACTAAGGCTATTTTACCAAATGGTGCTCCACCTGATTGGAACAAGCCATTTCTCAACATGATTGTCTATGGAAGTTGTTCTTCTTCTCCTGAGGATCTACTAAAAGGCTTAAAACAAATCGAATGTGATATTGGTCGTCCACAAGTCTACGAAAAATGGGCACCTCGTGTTATTGATTTAGATATTTTGTTATGGGATGATCTAACGCTTGATATACCTGACCTTAAAATTCCTCACCCAGAATTAGTAAATAGACCATTTTTGCTCCACTTGATGGCAATGGTTAACAAAACCTTTGCTTTCAATGTTCAAGACTGTTTTTCAAAGAGTTTTACGCTTTCACCAAAGCTTATGGGTATCGTCAATATTACCCCTGATTCATTTTCAGATGGTGGTCTTTATTATGATGCGAATCGAGCAACCAAGCAGGCATTGCAGCTGGTATCAGATGGTGCAAGCATAGTTGATCTTGGAGCTCAATCAACAAGGCCTGGAGCTTCAATAAAGACGCCAGAGGAAGAGTATGAACGTCTAAAACCAGTACTTGATAATCTTAGCGACTATATGAAAAATGGTGATATTGAAGTCAGCATTGATAGTTTTTGGCCAGACGTTATTTTAAACGTTTTGAAGCACTACAATATTGCCTGGGTAAATGATCAGAAGGGAGATCTGAGTAGTAATACCTTAAAAGAAGTTGCTAGCAGTGGGTGTAGTGTCGTTATTATGCATTCACTTTCGATACCACCACATAAGGACAATATTATTCCACATGACACTGACCCAATTGATATCATAAATAATTGGGCAGAGAAGAGCATTAACAAACTACTAGGCCTGGGTTTTGATGAAAATTCAATAATTATTGACCCTGGTATTGGTTTTGGCAAATCTATGTATCAGAATATTCAGATTTTACGCAGTATAGAAACTTTACAAAATTTTGGCTGCAAGGTTTTAGTTGGCCATTCCAGAAAGTCATTTATTTCCTCTTTTTCCATAGAATCTCCCTCTAATAGAGATTTAGAAACAATTGCTACATCTGCTATACTGCAAAATAAGGTTGATTTCCTTAGAGTGCATAATGTACGCGACCACATGAGATTTTTTGTAGCCCAAGCTGTCTTAAAAGGATGAAGATTATTGGAATTATGGCTGTTGACCCTAATGGGGTAATTGGAATAAATAATGATTTGCCCTGGCGTTATCCAAGTGAGTTTAAACATTTTTGTCAAGTGACCGACAAACAAATTATTGTGATGGGAAGAAAGACATTTGAAACCGTGCCTCAAAGCATACTAAAGAATCGTACACCTATTGTTTTCTCCCGTAACAAGTGTTTTAATAGAGGTCCAAAATGTACTGTTGTCTCTTCCATGCAAGAATTTCTGTCAATTCAAAGTAGTTCTCAAGTCTTTGTGATTGGTGGGGCACAAATAGCACACCTTTTTTTAGAGCATAACCTAATCTCAGAATTTATTATAACTGAAATTCACAAGCCCTATAAGGGTGATACATACCTCAATTTAGCATTTTTTGATGGATGGAATAAAACTATTCTCGTCAGAACAGAAGACTATACTATATTCAATTGTATCCGTTCAGCAGAGTAGTAAAATTATTAGCATAAAAGTAATCAACGTTTCTAATGAAAGCTGGATCCCAGTGGGCTTTGTTGCAAATACCCTTTTATAAACCCGACTGTTTGTCTTAAACCAATTCTAAAGAAACTGACGATTATATGCACTAAAATCACAACTTTATCACTATAAATATAGTTGCCACCCTGCATTTTTGGACAATTCTCGTACCAATTTTCTATGGCGTCATTGATATAACAAAAAATGCTTCCTCTTTCTTGGAGAAATTTGTTATATTTATGGCAGTTACTGACTCTCATTTTTTGTGGCATATTTTTTCTTCAACAGTTAAATGGCTGTTTTATAATGAATTTTGTCAGTAACTGCCAGTTCTTTTCACTTGAGCGATGCAACAAAGCCCACTGGGATCCAGCCTTTCTTACCAACAAAAACCTAGCATAACTTTTGTGCTCAAAAGATTTCTGGATTCCAGCATCAAGTGCTAGCCTGAAGCTTTAGCTATAAATATTAAGAAATTTACCAAACGAAGAAAAAAGGCAGAAGAATCCCCGTGTGACGAGTTTTATAATGTAAATTGGCGCTATAATAATGTTCTAACAAGCGCGTTTTGGCTGAATGTAGAAAAAATAAAAAAAGCCGCTATAATTTTTGTGTAATTTGCCAATAAATATTTGAGTTTTTTACTGATTTTGTGATTGAGCCTGCAGGTCAAAAATAAGGATAAATACTCTTAGTATCATAGTAAAGGGAATGACGAAATTTGTAAAGTAGTTTTCACTCAAATGACGCCCAGGCAAAAACTATATGGTTATGCAAAAAATCTATTTTTAAAACTGTTAATATAACATAGAAAAAACCTCACCTTCATTAATAATAGATTACTTACCAATTGGGTAGTCACCAGTGAAACAAGCATCACAATATTGCGGTGTAGCATTGTTACGTTTTTCTGCTTTAACAGCTCTGTATAGCCCATCAATACTCAAAAAGGCTAAGCTATCTACTCCTATACTTTCCTTTATCTCTTCTATAGATTGAGTCGCAGCAATTAAATCTTTGCAATCTGGTGTATCTATTCCATAAAAACAAGAGTGCTTAATTGGTGGACTTGAAATTTTGAGGTGAATCTCTTTTACTTCTGCATCCTTTAGCATAACTATTATATTTCTGAGCGTACTACCACGCACTATACTATCATCTATTAAAATTATGTTTTTGCCTTTCAAAGTGTGCTTATTAGCATTGAATTTTAATTTTATTCTAACTTTACGTACTTCAGCGGTGGGTTGTATAAAAGTTCTTCCTATGTAATGATTACGAATTATCCCCAGTTCCATAGGTAATCCTGAATGCTTTGCATATCCAATAGCTGCAGGTATTCCAGAATCAGGTATTGGTACAACCATATCTACATTGTTTTTTGGTGGGCTCTCTTCTGCAAGTATTCTTCCTATTTCTTTTCTTATATCATATATGGACCTCTTCTCCATTATGCTGTCTGGTCTCGAGAAGTAAACGTATTCAAAAATACAAAAACTTGATTTTTGCTGTGGGAAAGGAAACATTGAGGCTAGCTTACTATCCGAACTGATGGTAACTAATTCGCCTGGTTCTATTTCTCTAATAAACTCTGCATTTATTATATCAAGAGCACAAGTTTCAGATGCAAGAACGTAAGAACCGTTTAACTTTCCTAAAACAAGAGGCCTGATTCCAGATGGATCACGTACTCCAATAACTACTTCTTGATTGATTGCCACAAAAGAATAAGCACCTTGTATTTGCTTTAATGCATATATAAAACTCTCTAAAAAGCTATCTTTTTCACCGCTTGCTGTCAGATGCACTACTACTTCTGTATCAATATCTGACTGAAAAACGCACTCTTGTTTAATTAATTGTTCGCGTATCGGAGAAATATTAATTAAATTACCATTATGTGCTATGGCAAAATCCCCAAATTTGCCACTTTTGCCAAACATGGGCTGCACTCCAAATTTACTACCACTTGTTGAGTATCGAACATGACCTATTGCACAATCTCCAGGTAAGGATTTCTTTATTTCATCTATATCATCAAATACACTGCTCACTTGGCCTTGAAAGTGATAAGAGAGCAGCTTATCGTTGTTACTGGTTACTACGCCAAAAGACTCTTGACCTCTATGCTGCAAAGCGTGGAGAGCAAGTATAGAGTTAAAAGCAGCACTTTGGTTGTAACTTATGCCAAATACCCCGCACTCCTCATGTACTTCATCAAGCATGAAAAATATTAAATAAAGCCTGATTGTACTTTAGTAGAGGCAAAGTACAAGAATTTTATTTGTTAATCCCTTTCAAAGTTGAAGCTTTCTACGGTAGTTTTGATGTATACCAGAAAGTAGGTTATATGCAATTAACCAATTTTGAGATTTTTGACAATTTTTTAGCACTGAAGAGAAAAAGATATTTTTATTGACTTATCTATGTATTGAAGTAATCACTAAAAAGTTTTAGTGGTTATGGTATATAATATGTCTAAGCAAGTAGGTAAACAAGGTGAAAGTAATCTTATTTTAGAGCCTGAACAGTTCTCTAACAGCTTCTTCAATAGTCAACAGAGTAGTTCATCAAATCCAAAATTACCGACTATAAGTCGTAAAGATAGGCATATGGATTTAATCAAGAAAAGGTACGCAAAAAACAAAGATGTTGCAGAATATCTAAGAAGTTATGACTTTATTAAAAGAGCAGAAGAATTGTCAATAATTTATCTTTTTGAGCGAGACTCATCTTCTACGAAATTGCAAATACCATTGACTACAGATGAACAAATTCTAGTTAAAAAATTTTGTGATGAGATGATAAAAGGTATAACAGAACACGATGAGCAAGAAAGCGTTTTAAAGTACATGGAACGCATAATAGAGGGTTATTTAAATCAAGGAATAAGATTAAACTCATATTACGGTAAGGATAATAAGACTGTAACAAATTTTATATTTGAAAAAATGGAAGAATTAATTAATCGCTTTCATGCAAATCCACACAATTCAACTACAAAAAATATCATACAAAAGATCACTCGTAATTTAGTGTTAAAAGGTGGGGTAGAAAAAGGATTATCTTTTTATAGCGATATTGAAGGCGGATATTACGGCTCTAATTATTTAAATGATCTTAACGAACAATGTAAGAGTAAGAAAGAAATGCTAGAGGGTCTAGCATATGAAGGTATTGTGAAAGAAAATAACAAGCAAATTGATAAATATGATCTTGAAGTAGAAGTAGATAATAAATATTTTTATATTAAGTATCCACAAGGTAGTATTGTTGAAACTGCGAGAACTTTAAATAATGAAAAAGCTAAGGATTTAGAAGTTGGCATATTTCAGATTGAGGAAAGTATAGTAAAAGTTGAAATTACAGAAGATGGAAAAAGAAATTACACAGATATCTTAAAAGGTGGTATTGAAATATTTTTTACTACTAAAATAGGAGAGATTAGTATTTATCTACGGAAAGATGGTAACAAAATGGTAGTAGAAATTGATGAGAAAAGCAAAATAAGGTTTAGCAAGTTAGAAAACAAATCAAGCTTTGGAGGGAATTGTCTTATACAGGGGAAAAGTGTTTTAGAAGTTATGGGCAAGAGTTTTGAAAATATTCCTGAGGAGTTAACTCAGACTATTAAAAACGTTCCATCTACTAGTCTTATGCAAACATGTTTACAACAACAAGAAAACTCTAATAGGGAATTAAATTAATGTATTTTTAGGATAATAATTAAGAAATTAATTATAAACATTCATACGCATTCGATTGTAGTAGAGGATATGGGGCAGCAATTAGCACAAGAACTAAAGGCAAATGTGGTTGGTTGTCAAATAGTGATTGATTAAATCAATTTAGAGAGGTAAATAGCAGCTTTGCAGCTTGTTTTTATGAACAAAGATAAAACGTTGTAGCCAAGTGCGCTTTCGGCATTGTGCTGAATTGCAATATCTCTGTGCTCTAATTCCTCATCGCGAAATTTACTTATAGTTTCTCTTAATTCCCCATCTTCTAAATGTAAGACTTGCTCCTTGTAGTGCTCTCCGATCACTTCTTCAACTGCAGCAGTGCAAGCCATAGCGGCTTTTTTACCCATCATGGCAGTTACAACACCAAGTGATACCCCTAAAGCACCCCAAACTGGCAACAAAACAGTAGGACGAACTCTTTGCTCCTTGATTTTCTCATTAAAATAGTGGAAATGTTTTTTTTCCTGCTCCTCCATTTCAATTATTTTGTCAATTATGGAAGATTTTTTAAGAATAAATTTTTGACCGGAATAAATGCAAATGGCTCCATATTCGCCAGCATGATTTACTCTAATTGCTTGTTCTAAAAAATTTCCTTTCAATTTTTTTATATTGCTTTCCAATGTCTCCTCCCTTTATTTCTGCATTAGTACTACTATAAACCAACATATTATAGAGTAAATAAAATTCCATGCGTGCATTGCACCAACATTGTGATTACAGGAACTCAAGCAGCTATAGTGACCTTACCCAGAAAAAGTAGACAGAAAGTTAAGACGTTTTTGAAGTAAAATAAAACGTTTTTTCAAAGAGGTGTGGTATGACAAAAAGAAAAGAATATACAGCAGAATTCAAAATTGAAGCTATAAGACTAGTAAAAGAAACAGGTCAATCATCAGCAAAAATAGCAAGAGATTTGGGTATTAGCGGTGATTCATTAAGCAGATGGGTAAAAACATACAATGATAGAATGTCTGGAGTAGATGCGTTTCCAGGAAAAGGGAAAGTAGCTCATTGTGACAAAGAAAAGTTTGATTTAAAGAAAGAGCTGGCAAGAGTAACGAGGGAAAGAGACATTTTAAAAAAAGCCCTGGGATATTTTGCAAACCAAAAAGAGTAAAATATTCTTTTATAAAAGAACATGAAAACTGCTATAAAATACGGGAATTATGCAGATTTTTGAACGTATCTGCTTGTGGTTATTATAAATGGATTACTAAGGAAAAAAACAACAAAAAATCAATAAGAGAAGAGCTCATACAAGATATTCAGAAGGTATATCGAGCATCACAATGCAGATACGGAGCTCCTAAAATTCACGCTGAATTAAAGGCTTTAGGTAAAAATTATAACATCAAAACAGTGCAAAATGTTATGCAGAAAAATGGCATTCAAGCTAAGCTTAGACGAAAGTTTAAAAGTAAAAAACCACAAATAGACAATAGAGTTATAACTCCTAACATATTAAATCAGAATTTCATCGCTGATCAACCTAACAAGATATGGGTAACTGATATTACGTACATAAAAACTAATGAAGGATGGTTATATTTGGCAGCAATAATAGATTTATATTCACGCATGGTGATTGGCTGGTCAATGAGTAATGCAGTAAATAGGCAATTAGTTATAGATGCGTTATTCATGGCTATTGGTAGGCGCAAATCTGCTAAAAATCTACTATTTCATAGCGATCAAGGATCGCAATACACCTCTAAAAATTATCAATTTTTACTAAGTACAAAAAATATTACTTCTAGTATGAGTCACAAAGGTTGTTGTTATGATAATGCTGTTTCAGAGAGCTTTTTTAGTTCACTTAAGAGAGAGTTACTCATTGATACTTCACAACACTCTGCACAACAAGCTAAAACCGCAATATTTGAATATATAGAAATTTTTTATAATAAACAGCGTAGACATTCTACTATTAACTATTGCATTCCTGAGCTTTTTGATTCATCATTCTCATAGCAAAAACGTCTTAACTTTCTGTCTACTTTTTCTGGGTAAGGTCACTCTATGTCTTTATAAAACTTTTACCCACATAAGCTAAAATGCGCTTATCAAAGCATTTAATACAATGAAAAACGCCAATTAAAAAAAATAGGTAGTAGCTGATAGATTTTCTTGTGCCTTTTTCTCTGTTTAGTAAATTTTTCAATATTTAATGCAATTAGCCGGCACTGGGATGACAACGAGTAGTGAGCTAAACGTCCGTGTGGTTATTGGTATTATCAAGATATTCTCTAATCTTCTTTAAATCTTCCCAAGCTAAGCGTTTTTGTGCTGGTTGACGAAGTAGATAGGCTGGATGAAATATAGCGGCTGTGGTAATTGCATGAGATAAATATTGGTTAGTATAAGTATGAAATTTGCCACGCAAGTTCGATATAGTCTTTGTGTTATCAAGAAGGCTATAACATGCAATTCCTCCAACTAAAATTAGAATCTGCGGTAAAACAAGAGCAATATGCTTCTCAACAAATGGTCTGCACATATCAAGCTCTAGATCAGTTGGTTTTCTATTACCTGGTGGACGCCAAAACACGGTGTTGCTTATATATACCTTAGTGCGGTCCAGATTAATTGCACCGAGCATCTTATCGAGCAGCATTCCGCTTGCACCACAAAATGGTATGCCTTTCAGGTCTTCATTTGCTCCTGGTGCTTCACCAATAAGCATGATTTTTGCATTCGGATTACCATCAGAAAAAACAGTATTAGTTGCAGTTTTTTTTATTTCACAACCCTCAAATGACTTAACTGCACTTCTTAGTTCATCTACACTACCACATTCACTTGCAAGCTTCCTTGCTTCAATGATCCAGTCACTTGGGAACATGGCTTTTTTCTGCTCGATGACAGAAGACTGTGCAGCTCTCTCATTTTCCACTTTTTTTTCCTCTTCACCTTCAGTTAGCGTGCAGTCAACACCCACTTCATGATAGAACTTCAACAATTCTAGATCTTCATTGTTCATAGTGCCTCTTAACCTTTTGAGCTTTTTTCATAGCCATATCGTACTTCAATTTAGACAAATGTCTAACGTATAATATACCATTTAAATGATCTAACTCATGCTGAATACACCTTGCAAGCCAACCACTAGCTTTTAGCGTCTGTTCTTCGTGATTTAAATTTTTATATTTCACAGTTAAATATTTTGGACGCTTAATTTCATGGCTTTGCTCTGGAATTGAAAGGCACCCTTCTTTGAGAATTACTTGTTCACCCGATAATTCTGTAATTTCAGGATTAATCATGCAAAATTTGCCAGTTGATTCATATCCTGCTGGCCCATCTTCAGCCTTCTCTGGCTGAACGTCCATGACAAAAACTCTCTTCATCACTCCAATTTGCACTGCAGCAAGGCCAAGACCATCTTCATGGTACATAGTTTCGAACATGTCGTTTACTAATTCTTTAATTTTATCGTTTATATCTGTTACTTCACTGGCACGTGTAGTTAACCTTTCATCAGGGGCAATTACAATTGGCAATTTAGACATAAAATTAAAATTTTATGTTTTATTTTTTCCTTTGTACAGTATTTTGGGTATATTAAAATGTTGCTGTATTTTTAATAGAAATATAAATTATTAAAGGAAGCTACAATTTGAATGGAATTGTGTCATAAGGTCAACTAATGTACTCTGCAGTAATAATAAAACCAAAGCGAAATGTTTTTGCCGTTTTAGACGTAGGTACAACAAAAATTATCTGTCTCATTGTTAAGATCAATAGCAACTTCAGCTATAAAATAATAGGAACGGGTTATAAAAGTGCAGAAGGTATAAGCGGTGGATCAATAACTGATGCAAAGCATGCAAGTTACTCTATTTCATCAACTATAGGTTTAGCTGAGCAAGTATCAGAAGAGACTATAGACCAGATATATGTGAATGTAGCCGGATGTGGAGTCTCATCTTTTAACGTATATAACGAAATTATTGCAGCTAATCACGAAATTTCAGACCGAGATATAAAACGTGTAGTCTTTCAGACGTTTGAGAAATATATCGAAGAAAATGTTATCATTCACAATATACCACTGAAATATCACTTGGATGACATGACTGATATAAAAGAGGTTGGTGGATTGTACGGAAAAAGACTATCTGCTGATGTTAATGTCGTCACTGCTTCGCGTCCAGCGCTTACCAACATTGAAAATTGTATAACTAATAATAGCGGGATAAGTATGGCTGGTTGTATTGCTTCCGCATATTCTGCAGGCCTTGCCTGTCTAAGTGAAGATGAAAAAGAGCTAGGAACTGCCATTGTTGACATAGGGGGTGGGTGTACTGCAATTGGAATTTTTAAGAGAGGAAAGCTTATATACACAAGCAGCATTCCAATTGGCGGCATTCACATCACTCGAGATATAGCTTATGGACTATGCACAAGTATAGAGCATGCTGAACGCATAAAAATACTATACGGTAGCACTGTCGTAACTTCAATAGATGAGAACGAATATATTACACTGCAAAACAGTGAAAATGATGAACCGACTCGAGTACCCAAGTCCGAACTTATTGACATCATAAGACCTAGAGTTGAGGAGATATTTGAACTGGTAAGAGAACAATTTCAAGAACAAAAAGATCCAATCAATAAAGTAGTGCTCACAGGTGGAACCAGTCAACTCACAAGCATGAAAGAGATTGCAAGCTATATATTCAACAAACAAGTCCGCATTGGATGCCCTGAGTCTCTCAGTGGCCTTGATGGCGAGTATGATAAAAATCCCGTATTTTCTGCTGCCATAGGCTCTATCAAGCTAATAGTTGACACTTTTTATAAAAATAACTCTGGAATGCTCGGTCAAGATGGTAAAATGAGTAAATTGTATAATTGGGTTAAATCGAAAGTCACGGTTTGATTTTACCAAATAAAGTTTTGATATCCGTCAAAGGAAGTATAAAGAAAATTATTTCAAGATTGATAAATTGATTCGTGATCATACACCTGAAATTATGCGCTCCCATGGAATGATTGTTTATGATATGGTAATGGAAAAAGATGAATATGCTGAACGTCTCATTCTATGATAAAAGATAAAACAGGCTGGATCCCAGTGGGCTTTGTTGCATCGCTCAAGTGAAAAGAACTGGCAGTTACTGACAAAATTCATTATAAATAGCCATTTATAGCTCTTTTCATAATAGTCCGAAAAGCTTATAGAAAAGCGGAATCAACAGCATGACGAAAAGATGTGAATAGAGGGATGTTTTTCCTAGCTCTGTTTTTTATAGCAAACCAATGATGCTCAATTTTGTTAAAATCGGGAGAATAAGGCGGTAGATATAAAATTTCTGCGCCAACTCCTTTAGCAAATCTTATTAGACTTATGAAAAGTAGCATTATCAAGGATAACAGTTTGTCCAGGTTTCAAAATCGGTGTCAGAAACTGCTCAAACCATTTATTAAAGATATCCATATTACAGTGGCCTTCAAATGTTAACGGAACAACTATTTTTCTGCCGTTTAAGGCTGCAATCATACTGATTTGTTGAATTTTTTTACCAGATTTTAGAGCATAAAACCTCTGTCCCTTCTGGCAATATCCATAACTCGGTGTTATCAATGCCAGACTCATCTATATAAACTAAGTTTTGAGGTTCTTTTGTTGCTATAATTTTCAAAAATTCAGCGCGTTTTTCTTCGTTTCTTTCTTTGTATCCATATGTCTTTTTTTGCGTGTGAGTCCAATTTTTTTAAGAGCTCGATGGATCGTTGGGATACTAACATTGCTCCAAAGCTTAGCCATTTCCGATACCACCATATTTTTTAGCAAATTCAGTAAATTTATTCCAGTCAGTAATTTTGTGATTATAACCTCCATTTCCAAGTTTTTTTGACTGAAAATCTCCTGTTTCTTTTCTTCTTTGCTGCCACTCCCATAACGTAGTTCTTCCAATTTTAAATCTTGCTGCCACCGTTTCCCTGCTTTCTCCTTCTTCTAGTGCTTCCATTGCTTTTTTTATAACTATATGCTGCTGGCATCCTTACCTTCACTACTATAAAACCTTATTTTACCTCGTTTGGACTATTATGAAAAGAGCTATACTTTTAGAGTTTATTTCTTGCTCGTTTACAATATAATGAGTTCTTATAAAATCTATGCATGTTTGATACCCTGACCGAGCATTTCTTCCTTCGTCGCCATCTTTAGGAGCTTCTAATAGACAAAGCAAATTATTGAGTGGAAGTTCTAAAATAATATTCTCATCAATATCACTGCTTTCATAAGCTGAATTAAGACTTGCTCTAGGTTCTGGAAGATTTTGCAGTTCTGATGCTAGAGTTTTTGATGAGTATTTTTCTTGTGTAATCCCTGTCACTACTAGTACCTTAGTGTTATTACAGTATACTGTTAAAAAAAGATTTTTGCAACTTAGCACTAATTTTTCTCAATCTAAAATATTTTTCAAAACAAACCTCTCTCTACTGTCAAATTAAATTCTTTTATTGACTTGTTTACTCTATCTAAATTGTTGAAAAATACCCTATATTGTAGAGAAATAGAGAGTATTCTTAATAGATTATGTAAAATATAGAGTTTTTATGGGTAAATATTGACAGTGAGATACCGTGTTTATTTGATTAGTTTTTAGTGTATTTTTGTATTTTAAATTTTGGCTAAAAACTCTCCATTTAATGGGCGATGACAGGTTCGAACTGCCGACCCCCTCGGTGTAAACGAGATGCTCTACCAACTGAGCTAACCGCCCTTTTCTTGTTTGTGGATTGGTGGAGGCAAGCGGGATCGAACCGCTGACCTTCTGCGTGCAAAACAGATGCTCTACCAGCTGAGCTATGCCCCCAACTTTTGCTTAAAGCATAAATCACTCAGGCTGAAATGCAAGAAATATTTATTTGTGAGGCTATTGCTAAATAGTGCACAAATTCTGCATTTATGTATAATTCTCTATCTTTTTAGAGTTGTACGTCAGCTTTACCAAATGAATCTTTGAATTAACAAGAAGTTTTCCTTCAAAAATTTTTAATTAAATTATCACTAATACAGTACATTATATAATTTATTTAACCACACATGAAAATTTTAGTTTGATTAAAATGGATAAAAACTATATTACTGTTTAGTATAGCTGAAAAATAAAATGATCCCGTAGCTCAGCCGGTAGAGCAACTGACTTTTAATCAGTGGGTCACGCGTTCGAATCGCGTCGGGATCACTTAGAATCTTAAAAGCATGCTAAAAGAACAGGACAAAATATTCACAAACTTAAATGGTAAAGAAACACCACTACTTGAGGGTGCAAAAAAACGTGGTAGTTGGCAAAAAACAAAGGAATTACTGGATTTAGGATCAGAAAAAATCATTGATGAAGTAAAGAAATCTGGCTTGAGAGGTCGAGGGGGTGCAGGATTTTCTACTGGCCTTAAGTGGAGCTTTATGCCTAAAAATCCTCCAAAAGCATATTTAGTAGTCAATGCAGATGAGTCAGAACCTGGTACATGTAAAGACAGAAACATATTACGATATGAGCCACACAAGCTACTTGAGGGAATTCTTCTGGCTGGCAGAGCGATCAGCGCATCAGCTGCGTATATTTATATCAGGGGTGAATTTTATAATGAACATTTAGTTCTAAAAAAAGCACTTGAGGAAGCCTATAAAGAAAACTTAATTGGAAAAAATGCCTGCAAGTCAGGTTATGATCTTGATGTGTTTATCCATAGGGGTGCAGGAGCTTACATATGTGGGGAAGAAACAGCTCAACTCGAATCCATTGAAGGAAAAAAGGGCTTTCCTCGCATGAAACCTCCATTTCCCGCAGGTGTTGGACTTTTTGGCTGCCCCACTACAATAAACAACGTTGAAACTATATCTATGGTTCCAGATATCCTAAATCGCGGAGGAGAGTGGTTTGCATCTCTTGGTAAACCAAATAATACTGGCACTAAGGTCTTTTGTATTTCAGGGCATGTAAATAATCCATGTAATGTTGAAGAAGAGCTAGGAATTTCACTACGTGAATTAATTGAAAAATATGCAGGTGGAGTGCGAGGAGGTTGGGATAACTTACTTGCTGTAATACCTGGTGGGTCTTCAGTACCATTAATTCCAAAATCTATATGCGATACTATTGAAATGGATTTTGATTCATTGAGAGCTGTACAATCAGGGCTTGGTACTGCTGCTGTGATAGTGATGGATAAATCAACTGACATAATAGCTGCAATAGAAAGATTATCACATTTCTATATGCATGAGTCCTGTGGGCAATGTACACCATGTCGTGAAGGTACTGGATGGATGTGGAGAATTATGAGAAGAATGGTAGCAGGAAATATTAAACCTGGTGAAGTAGATAAGCTACTTGACCTTACAACTCAAATAGAAGGACATACAATTTGTGCGCTTGGCGATGCTGCAGCTTGGCCAGTGCAAGGGCTAATCAGACATTTTCGTCATGTAATTGAAGATAGGGCAGTAACTTAACTTACACTTTTAAGTCGTTTTACTACTTAGCAACCAGAGTTAGAAAATATTGATTTCCTTCCCTTTTAGGCGCTAGCTCTACCTTTGCAATATCTTCAGTATCTCGAATTAGCCGTTCTAATTTTTCCACTCCAACCTCAGTATTTATAAGCTCTCTACCTCTAAATTTCATTGTGCACTTGATTTTATGCCCAGATATAAGAAAATCTCTTGTTTGACGCAATTTTGTTTCATAGTCATGATTATCAATATTGGGGCCCAGCTTAATTTCCTTTATAGTTAATGCTCTTTGTTTCTTTTTTGCCTCGCTTGCCTTCTTTTTTGCATCATATTTTTGTTTACTGTAGTCGAGTATTTTACATACTGGAGGAGTTGAATCAGGTGCAATTTCTACCAAGTCTAAATTGACACCTTGTGCAACTTCCAAAGCTTGTCTTAATGGCACAATTCCAACCATTTCACCATTATGATCAACTAAGCGTACTTCCTTAGCTGTAATGAATTCATTAATTTTGTTTTTATTATTCTTTTGAACTTGCAAGTTTTTCTCCCTTAACTCAAATTAATACTTTTTAAAAGCAATTCAGTAGCCTTTTCCAAAGGAAAAGACTCTTGTTCTTCTGACCCTAAATTTCTCACTGACACAGTTCTATTGATGATCTCATTTTTACCTATAACCCATAATATAGGTACCTTATTTGAACTATGCAAGCGTATCTTATAACTAATTTTTTCATTGGTCAAATCGGTCTTAATTCTAACACCTTGTTCTTTTAAAATATTGCTGATTTCAGTAGCATAACCATCAGCTTCATTTATAATGGTCAGAATAGCAAGTTGCGTTGGAACAAGCCAAATTGGAAATTTTCCTGCATAATTTTCTATCAAAATCCCAATAAAACGTTCAAAAGTTCCAAGAATTGCTCTATGTAGCATAACAGGGTGGTGCTTTTGTCCGTCTGCTCCTATATAAAAAGCTCCAAGCCGCTCCGGTAAAATAAAATCAACTTGCAACGTTCCACATTGCCAATTTCTACCTATTGCATCTTTCAAAACAAACTCTAACTTTGGACCATAAAATGCACCTTCACCAGGATTAAGTTCATAACTAAGCCCTGCTTCTTTAACTGCTTCAAGCAGTGCTCTTTCAGCTCTATCCCACACTTCATCATTACCTGATCTAGTATCTGGACGGTCTGAAAATTTCACAGAAATTTCATTGAACCCAAGTTCTGAATATACTTCTTTTAAAAGGTCACAAAACTTTACAGTTTCAGAATTCACTTGTTTTTCCATACAAAAAATATGTGCATCGTCTTGCGTAAAACCACGCACTCGCATCATTCCATGCAATGAGCCTGAGCTTTCATTTCTATGGCATGTGCCAAACTCTGCCATACGTATCGGTAAATCACGATAGCTTCTGGTGTGAGAATTAAAAATCTGCACATGACAAGGGCAATTCATGGGTTTTATTGCTAGCTTTTTACTTTCAGATTCATCAATAATGAACATATTTTCACGAAACTTATCCCAATGTCCCGATTTTTCCCACAGCTCTTTGCTTACTAAAATAGGTGTTTTTACCTCAAAGTAGCCATTGTTCATTAACTTTTTTCTGATGTAAGACTCAAGAACATTATATAAAGTATATCCCTGTTCATGCCAAAAAATCTGCCCAACAGCTTCCTCTTGAATGTGAAATAAGTCCATATCCTTAGCAATTTTGCGGTGGTCGCGTTTTTCTGCTTCCTCCAGACGTTTAAGATAAGTATTTAATTCATCCTTATTTCTCCACGCGGTGCCATATATTCTTTGCAACATTGGGCCCTTAGAATCGCCACGCCAGTATGCACCTGCTACTTTCATAAGTTTAAACGCTTTAACTCTGCCAGTTGATGGTGAGTGCGGACCACGACATAGGTCTACAAAGTTGCCTTGTTTATAAACAGTTAGGTTTTCGTTTTCTGGTATTGATGAGACAATATCAACCTTGTATCTTTCACCTATATCACTAAAGAAATCAATTGCCTGCTTACGAGTCCAAACTTCTCGGACGAATCTGTGGTTACTTTTTATAATTTCCTTCATTTTTTTTTCTATTGCAGTAAGATCGTCCGTGGTAAAGGCACGATCTGTAGCAAAATCATAGTAGAAACCATCTTGAATTGTTGGCCCGATAGTAATCTGAGTATTAGGAAAGAGCTCTTTTACTGCCTGCGCCATTATATGAGCAGCATCATGCCTTATTATATCTAAACCCGCTTCGTCACTCAGTTGTATTACCTCTATCTCTGTATCAGATTCAATTTCACGTGAGAGATCATACAACTCACCATTTACCTTAAAGGCAATTGCTTCTCTCAAAGCATCCGGTTGTAATATATCAAAGCCAGTGACTCTACCACTGTATTCTTTTACTTTTTGTTCGGATAAAAAGGTAACTTTTATCATTCATTAGACCTTTTGTCATCCCAGTGCTTGACACTGGGATCCATGTTTCTTTCTTTTCTAGATTCCAGCGTCACGCGCTGGAATGACACCAAAAGGTGAGCTACTGATCTTTCAGTTAAATAACAGTTGTACAAGAGATCTATTACATACTTGCTGTAAGAAATTTTAATTGTTGACATACCTAGTTAATAATACGGCCTGTTCTTTTTTAACCTGAGTGCAATTGCTTCTTCCCAAACTTCACCATTACGCAATAGCTTTTCTTTATTGTACATTAGCTCCTCTCTTGTTTCAGTAGCAAATTCAAAGTTAGGACCCTCCACAATTGCGTCAACTGGACATGCTTCTTGGCAAAGTCCGCAATATATGCATTTTGTCATGTCAATATCATAGCGTGTGGTGCGGCGACTACCGTCTTCTCTTTCCTCTGCTTCAATAACTATTGATTGAGCAGGGCAGATAACTTCGCATAACTTACAAGCTATGCATCGTTCTTCACCATTTGGATACCTACGCAACGCATGCTCACCACGAAACCTTGGACTTAAAGGGCCCTTCTCTATAGGATACCTCAAAGTAACCTTTGGCTTAAACATATATTTTAATGTAATAACAAACCCTTTAATTAACTCTACAAAAGACCAGTACCAAGCTAATTTCTTGAGCATAAAATATTTAAAACTTGTGTCAGCCATTATAAATCATATTATCAGTTTTCAAAATAAATATTTTCACCTGGGTGACTTTTTAGGTATTTTGGTTTCTTAAGTGTAATATTGCTAAGTAGTTTATATCAATAATGACAAACACAAATGAAACTATTTTCGCTTTATCGACCGTATTTGGTAAGTCAGGAGTTGCAGTAGTCAGAATTTCAGGCAACTACGCGCTTAAAGCTTTAAATCATTTTCATATTAAGAAAGAAATTAAACCAAGATTTGCTACTTTAGTTGATCTATATGATGATTCCAGTCAATTGATAGATAATGGAATAATCATCTATTTCCCTGCTCCAAACAGTTTCACTGGCGAGGATGTTATAGAGTTACAAGTGCATGGAAGCAAGGCCGTCATAAAAATCATCTTGGAGGAATTATCAAAAATTTTCGTTATGGCCAGGCCTGGAGAATTCTCACTTAGGGCTTTTCTAAATGGTAAATTTGACTTAACGCAAATAGAAGGGATTGCAGACTTAATTGATGCTGAGACGAAAATGCAAGCTAAACAAGCGATTAAGCAGATATCAGGAGAATTGGAGAGACTATACAGCAATTGGAGGCAAAGATTAATAACGATACAATCCAAAATCGAAGCATATATAGACTTTCCAGAGAACATTTGGGCAGAAAAAAGTGAATTGGAAAAAATTAATAATGAAGTGCAATCTCTCGTGCAGTTGATACAAGAGCATTTAAATGATAATAGACGGGGCGAAAGGTTGCGTGAGGGTTTACATATTGTAATAACTGGTGAACCAAATGTCGGTAAATCAACGCTGTTTAATTTCTTAGCCAAGCGTGATATTGCTATTGTTTCTGAATATGCAGGCACAACAAGAGATATACTTGAAGCTCATATTGACATTGGTGGATACCCAATCATTCTCTCTGATACTGCTGGAATTCGTGAGAGTTCAGATCCAATAGAATCAGAAGGTATAAGTCGAGCGAAAAAAAGGTCTTTTGAAGCTGATTTAAGAATAGAACTATTTCCTTTTGAACAGCGTCATAATATCAATTGCAACGTTGTAAATAGCGATACTATTTATGTATTGAGCAAAGCTGACGATGTTATCAATAATCACAATATAAAAATTAATGGCATAGATCTTTTACCCATTTCTATTCTAAAGGGAATAGGTACAAACAAATTGATCTCTCTCATAAAAGAGAAGGCAAAGGAAAAATTTGGGCATGATAGAGACACTCCTGTGATTACTCGGCAAAGACATAGGAATCACATACAGAAAGCACTGGAACATTTACAGCGTTTTAATATCTATAATCCAATTGAGTTAATATCTGAAGATTTGAGGCTTGCTGCATTTGAACTTGGTGCAGTAATTGGAATTATTAATGTTGAGGAAATATTGGATAGTGTGTTTAGTAGCTTTTGTGTAGGCAAGTAAGATTTTTATAGATTGCTTGAAATTAAATATTGTGGTAAAAAAGAGGTGGACGGATGGCCGAGCGGTTTAAGGCACCAGTCTTGAAAACTGACGTACGGAAACGTACCATGGGTTCGAATCCCATTCCGTCCGCACAGGTCAGGTAAGGAAGCAGTATTACTACTACCCCCTCCCTTAGAAACGCAGCATGCAGGTTTCCCCACACTACGCTTGAGCCCCTTATCTAAGTTCTTCTTTTCTAGAACCGGCTTGTCCTTCATGATTCCTCAGGAAACATCATTCTTAATGGTGACACCAACAGTAGAGAACCTTCTCTTGAGAAAGAGCTTGCTAACATTCTTGTTCGTTTCACTCTCTCATCAAAATACTTTTTCCATTTTAAGTCAAGGGGATTTGCATCCGCTCTGATTTTAACATGTCGTCTGATAGGTATATCAATCAGCTTAAGCAGTCTTAAATACCGTATCTCTTTTGGTTTGTTCTTGCATATGGGTGCAGCAAAAACCCATTGGCGTTGACCCATTACTTTGAAGTAACGATTCTTTATCCAACGTAATCCTTTACGAGGATGTCTTTTCTTTGCCCATTTCCATAAACTATGCCAAATTTCATTGTCGATCTTTCTAAACGCTTTTTTAGCACACACATGGTGATAGTAATTTCCCCATCCTCTCAGTAGAGAGTTGAGTGACTTAATTACTATAGCCTGAGTGTTCGCTATATTTGCTTTTATCAATGTACGTGCTTTATTAAGAAGTCTTTTAATACTTTCTTTCGAAGGTTTAATAATTAACTTCTTATTATATCTACGTACATTACAACCAAGAAAGTCAAACCCTGTTGTGATAGATGTAATCTTTGTCTTCTCTTCTGACAGAATTAAACCTCGCTCATGAAGAAAAGATGATACTAAAGGCTTAACTTCCTTTTCCAGTACTTCATGTGTGAAACCTGAAATAATAAAGTCGTCTGCGTATCTGATTACATTCACTCCACTTCTGATTTTGTTTCTTTTTCTACTGCCGAGTTTACCAAATCGACTTTCCAATAACTTTTCAAGTCCGTTTAAGGCTAAATTGGCTAGTATTGGAGAAATTATACCACCTTGCGGGGTACCTGCAGTTGTGGGATACAGAGTTTTTGATTCTAGGAAGCCAGCTTTTAACCAACTATGCAGAATTTTTTTCTCCATAGGAATATGCTTCATAAGCCATTCATGATTAATGTTGTCAAAGCATCCTTTGATATCACCTTCAAGTATCCATTGTAGTTGATTACGACTTGCCAGTAACAAATGACAAGCTACTGTAGCATCTGCACAGGATCTTTTAGGTCTAAAGCCATAGGAGTGACGATCACTGATCGTTTCAGCTATCGGTTCCAGAGCAAACAGATATAATGCTTGCATGGCTCTATCTTTTATCGTGGGTATTCCAAGAGGTCTTCTTTTGCCATTAGATTTACTGATATAAATCCGTTTTAGCGGAGAAGGTTTATATCCTCTTTGCTTTAACTGCTTTATTCCTTGAAATTTAGCATTGACCTTACCCAGAAAAAGTAGACAGAAAGTTAAGACGTTTTTGAAGTAAAATAAAACGTTTTTTCAAAGAGGTGTGGTATGACAAAAAGAAAAGAATATACAGCAGAATTCAAAATTGAAGCTATAAGACTAGTAAAAGAAACAGGTCAATCATCAGCAAAAATAGCAAGAGATTTGGGTATTAGCGGTGATTCATTAAGCAGATGGGTAAAAACATACAATGATAGAATGTCTGGAGTAGATGCGTTTCCAGGAAAAGGGAAAGTAGCTCATTGTGACAAAGAAAAGTTTGATTTAAAGAAAGAGCTGGCAAGAGTAACGAGGGAAAGAGACATTTTAAAAAAAGCCCTGGGATATTTTGCAAACCAAAAAGAGTAAAATATTCTTTTATAAAAGAACATGAAAACTGCTATAAAATACGGGAATTATGCAGATTTTTGAACGTATCTGCTTGTGGTTATTATAAATGGATTACTAAGGAAAAAAACAACAAAAAATCAATAAGAGAAGAGCTCATACAAGATATTCAGAAGGTATATCGAGCATCACAATGCAGATACGGAGCTCCTAAAATTCACGCTGAATTAAAGGCTTTAGGTAAAAATTATAACATCAAAACAGTGCAAAATGTTATGCAGAAAAATGGCATTCAAGCTAAGCTTAGACGAAAGTTTAAAAGTAAAAAACCACAAATAGACAATAGAGTTATAACTCCTAACATATTAAATCAGAATTTCATCGCTGATCAACCTAACAAGATATGGGTAACTGATATTACGTACATAAAAACTAATGAAGGATGGTTATATTTGGCAGCAATAATAGATTTATATTCACGCATGGTGATTGGCTGGTCAATGAGTAATGCAGTAAATAGGCAATTAGTTATAGATGCGTTATTCATGGCTATTGGTAGGCGCAAATCTGCTAAAAATCTACTATTTCATAGCGATCAAGGATCGCAATACACCTCTAAAAATTATCAATTTTTACTAAGTACAAAAAATATTACTTCTAGTATGAGTCACAAAGGTTGTTGTTATGATAATGCTGTTTCAGAGAGCTTTTTTAGTTCACTTAAGAGAGAGTTACTCATTGATACTTCACAACACTCTGCACAACAAGCTAAAACCGCAATATTTGAATATATAGAAATTTTTTATAATAAACAGCGTAGACATTCTACTATTAACTATTGCATTCCTGAGCTTTTTGATTCATCATTCTCATAGCAAAAACGTCTTAACTTTCTGTCTACTTTTTCTGGGTAAGGTCAATGAATTGACATTAGTAAATAACCACTTAGAAAAAAAAGAGAGACTGCCTAAAGAAGTTGCAAATGCTTGGGAAGACCTTGCAATGAACATAAAACAAAAAATAGAAAGAATAAAAAACTCCTTACGTGAACTATTAAATAAACACAAAGAATTGTTGGAAAATTTTCAACTTCTATTGACCATTCCAGGAATAGGAGAAGAATCAGCAGTAGCTATTTTGGCTGAAGTTCCTAACATAAAAGCTTTCAAGGATGCCAGGCAATTGGCAGCATATGCTGGAGCTATACCACGAAATATAACGTCAGGTACGTCTGTACATGCCAAGCCCAGATTAAGTAAATCCGGTTCACGAACATTATGTAAGGCAATGTACTTTCCTGCCATAGTAGCTAAGAATCATAATCCTACTATTATGACTTTTTGCAAAAGGTTAAAAGAGAAAGGCAAGCATAACATGGCCATTGTGGGAGCTGCAATGCGTAAGTTACTCCATATTGTTTTTGGTGTTTTAAGGTCAAAGAAGGCTTTTGATCCAGATCATATCAAAAACTACAGAGCTAGGAGTTTGGCTGAAAGTTTAGTGCTTTAAAATCAAAAAACGCTCCAATTATGTAAAATAGTATCTTACACAAATTTTGTAACTGGTTAGTGAATATGTTGATAAGTAAATTAATTTTATACGTACAAAAAAGCGGAAATTTACTTATCAACATATTCACTAACTATAATCTGTGTACCGTTACACAAAATGTGAATTGGAAGTATTTTTTAATTTTATGATACAGCTTGAACAATTTTTGTAATTTTTTTGTTGACTTGCAAGACGGTATCTACTCCTTTCTCTTTTAAGTCATTTAACATCCCTAGCCAAAAGTTAGCTCCCTCACTTTCTGCTATATAAAAGCCTAAAACTTCTTTCCTTTCATTCTGCTAATATATTCTACATATATTTACTTACGCAATGCCCGTCTTCTTTGACCTTAAAAAACCATAAACACTATTGGATACACTGATTGCAGTGGACGACTACGCCACTCATTTATTACAGGCAATAATTTATCAGTAATACTTGATATCTCCGCTACAGATATTTTATATCTCTTCTACATGCGACTCTATATCTCTATATACCATGCCACTGGCATATGTACTTAAAACCTTTGCTTCAAGTTCGGTTGTTTGCCTTTTTCTGACTACTTGTGGCTCAAAGCTTCCTTCCCTATCTCTTGGTGTCAATAACTCAAATGAACCTGCACTTGTCCGTAAAGTCTTTGAATTTCTTCAATTTCTTCGATTATTTTCTTCGCTTTTAGCCGACAAGTGATTTTTTATTTCACCTTCCAGAATCGCTTCCAGTAGCCTTTTTACAAACGGTGTTAATGCACCATCTCTTTCCGTCAATGGTCTTCCTTCTCGTATAGACGATAAGATATTTGTTTCTAATTCTTTATAGTCTACCAAACCGGTAGTTCTGTTTGCTTGACTGATTGTCAAACCTCCATTTTTTGTTTCTATTTTATTTTTACTTCTCGGTTTGACACAGTTTATTTAACACTTCCCTAAGTACGTAAGAAAAAACACTCCTATACTGAAAGTACAAGCATTTGTTGAGATTATTAGGAATGTAAAACCTAGCAGAAATCTTGATAATTCAAACGCTGAACAACTTCAAGCTATTGATAGAAAAATCCCTTAATTTTACATAGGCCAAGTTGGCTTATGTGTTCTTATTCTCACTTTGTAAACATGCCAATAATTTTATCCATTATTCCGCCCATATTTGCTTCAGCTTGAGTGTGTGCTATCTTACCACCGTGTGAAATTAATTTGGGATCTGCGCCAGGTGATATATTAACAAATTTACTACCAACAACTCCACTGCTAGTGATTAGGGCTGAGCTATCAACTGGGAGTTTTATATCCCTACTTATACACATGTCGATTCGTGCTATGTAGGTAGCTTTGTCGAGTGATACACCAGTTATGCTTCCGACTTCCACACCAGAGATCTTGACACTATCACCAACTCCTACACCGTTAGCATCAGTAAAAAGGCCATGTATTTTATAACAATCCTTATAGTTTTTCTTTATGTAAGATAATTTATCAATAGCGAAGAAGATAAGAAAAACAGTAAAAATTAATACAAATGAACCAGCAGTTATTTCAAGTATATTTGACCTTCGCATCTTTAGTTATTAGGATTCCAGCTTTCATAGTAATTTTTCACCTTTTGGTTTGGGTAGTATGCATCTTTTGTACCTGTTAAATTAGGAATTTTTCTTTTGTTATTATTCACTGGTACTGCATTATCAGTATAATGCAGCCATATATGCCATGCTGGAGGAATTGTTGTAGGCTCAGAAACATTGTCATATATTACCCATCTTTTTCCTTTACTTGATTCATAGTAAGAATTTCCGTTTTCGTCCCTTCCTATAAGTTCACCTTCTCTCCGCAATAGGCTCGTTACTGCATTATAAATTTTAGACAACATAAAGGTGTTAAAACAAAAAGTATTATATATACTAATACTTTAACGATGTATTAACAACAGTTTAATGCAATTACCAATTCTACAAGTTATTATACCAATAATTGCATCGATGTTCTGCTTTCTTACCAGGAAACATAGGGTGTCCTGGTTTATCTCTTTTTTTACAACGGCAGCTACTTTCTTTATTTCATTAATGTTGCTAGTGAAAACATACAATGGTGAAATTATAACTTATTATCTTGGAGATTGGGCTCCTCCATACGGAATAGAGTTGAGAATCGACATATTGAACTCCTTGATTCTAACTTTGGTGAATTTTATAGCGCTGATTAGTGTGCTTTATAGCTTTCATATTAATGAAAAAGAGATTAGCAAAAACAAAATCATTGGTTTTTATTCTCTATTTTTACTGTGCTTGAGTGGATTACTCGGAATTTTAGTAACAAACGATATATTCAACCTTTATGTCTTTTTAGAAATTTCATCTCTTTCTTCTTATGTTTTAGTTTCAATGGGAAGGGATAAGAAAGCTTTAGTTGCAGCATTTGAATACCTCATTAGTGGTACTGTAGGAGCAACATTTTACTTGTTTGGCATCGGCCTTTTATATTCTATGACCGGAACGCTCAACATGTCTGACATGGCTGAAAGAATAGTACCATTATACGATAATAACATCATAAGACTTGGTACATTATTCATTTTTGTTGGTCTCTCAATCAAAATTGCACTGTTTCCACTCAGTAAATGGCTAGTTAATGCGTATAGTGAAGCACCAAGCTTCATTAGCGTATTCTTTTCAGGTACAGTAACCAAAGTGATGATATATGTTTTTATCAGAATCTTTTACAATGTTTTTCAGCAAAATTTTTTCTTACCACTGCATAATGTGATAATTATCCTCGCACTTTGCGCTATTGTATTTGGATCAATATCTGCAATAATCGAAAAAGATATAAAAAGACTGTTTGCTCACTCCAGTATCAGTCAGATTGGCTATATACTTTTAATGCTGGGTTTAAATTCAAAATCAGGTTTGTTTTCAGCAGTTCTTCACATAGTAAATCATAGCATGATAAAAACGTCTTTATTCATGGTTGCAGGGTGTATTTCTTATAAATTTGGTATGACAAAGATAGAAAATTTGTCAGGACTAAAAAAGTCAATGCCCTATACAACACTCGCATTTACTCTACTTAGTTTAGCATTAATCGGTGTACCCTTGACAAATGGCTTTGTAAGTAAGTGGTATATGATGCAAGCAATTCTTGAATCTCATGCATGGATTTCCCTTGCAGTTTTTGCTGCTGGCTCTTTTCTTGCACTAATATATATGTGGAGGGTGGTAGAGAAAATGTATTTTGAAAATAGCGCAGCATCAAACACTGAAATGACACTTAATGAGGTACCATTACTTATGCTCTTTTGTCTATTATTTATGGCAATTTTAACGATAATAACTGGGATATATAGTAGTCCAATTCGTTTGGTAATTAATAAATTTGCTTTTTGATTTTCTTATGTTTTATTGTATCTAAAAGTCTGTAAAGTTTTCGCTGTGGATAAGCTGAAGAAGATTCACTTATTATTAGTCATGAACGTAATAGCTCTGTTTTGCGTTGGCATTGTTGTTCAATATTCTTCTGCTGGAGGAAAGTGGGCTCCATTTGCAATTCACCAATTGGTCATATTCTCTTTCTTCCTTTTGCTTGCTATAGCTATGTCATTTATAGAGCTAGATTTTTATTTGAAGCACGCTTATTTTTTTTACATAGCAGCAGTAATTGCGCTGTTAGCAGTAAATTTTTTTGGCTCGCATATAATGGGTGCAACGAGATGGATAAGAATTGGGTCAATTAGTTTACAACCATCAGAATTTGTAAAAGTGGGCTTAATACTTGCACTTGCTCGTTATTTTAATAAACAAAGTGTGTATAAAATGATGAAATTTCAAAGTTTATTTAAGCCACTTATAATTATTTTCTTACCTGTATTCCTTGTATTGAAGCAACCTAATTTAGGAACAGCTGTAATAATATTGTTTATAGGAGCATCAATTATATTCACAGCAATAATGGAAAGACCTCATTTAATAATTTTTGGAACGCTTGGCATTTTCGCAATACCAGCTATTTGGCCTTTTTTGCGCCCTTATCACAAGCAAAGGATATTATCATTTTTGGATTCATCAGTAGATCCACTTGGAATAGGTTATAATGCACAGCAATCTCAAATAGCTATTGGTTCAGGAGGTTTGTTTGGTAAGGGGTTTGTTAATGGGAGTCAAACTCAACTTGGATTTTTGCCAGAGAAACGCACAGATTTTGCTTTTGCGGTACTTAGTGAGGAATGGGGGTTCTTAGGCAGCATGGCTTTGATTTTACTCTATACCACATTGCTTGCTATAATATTCTCCATTGCTTACAGGTCAAAAAATTACTTTTCTAAGTTAATATCTATCGGGGTTTTCGCCTTTTTTGGTGCTCATTTCTTTATAAACATTGGAATGACAATAGGCCTATTACCTATAATAGGTGACCCACTTCCATTTCTATCCTATGGCGGAAGCACAACTGCTGCGAGCTTAATATGTATAGGATTGCTACTTAGTTCCGTGACATCTACAAAGGACTTAAAGCTAAGTTTCCGATTTCACCCATAGAAAGAGCTTAGACAACCATCACTCTGCTAATGGTTAACGTCTTATTCTTCAATGAGAGTCCCATTTTACGGTGCTTAAATCTATTCCCTCTTGTACCATTTCCAAAAGTGGGCTCATCTCTCTTAGCCGTCCAACATTTTTAGTAACAAGATCTGCCGCGTATAGAACTTCATCTTTAGTTGTAAATCGGCCAAGGCCAAATCTAATTGATGAATGCTCAAGATCGTGGCCATTGTTTAGTGATCTTATGACATAAGAAGGTTCAAGAGATGCGGATGTGCATGCAGAACCAGAGCTTACTGCTAAATCCTTGATTGCCATGATAAGAGACTCACCCTCAACATAAGGAAAACTTAAGTTAAGGTTACCTGGAATCCTATTTTCGTAATCACCATTTAAAACAACATCAGGAAATGCCTCTTTTATTTTGTTGTACAAAATATCTCTCAACTCTTCTAATTTGCTTGCTTCTATTTCCATTTCTTCTTTAGCGATACGTGCTGCTTCACCAAAACCAACTGCAAGGGGAGTAGGAACTGTTCCAGAGCGCATGCCTCTCTCCTGTCCACCACCACTAATTAGTGGCGTCAACCTAACACGAGGATTTTTTCTACGGACATATAATGCGCCTATTCCCATAGGTCCATAAATTTTATGGCTAGAAAGGCTCATAAGATCAATGTTCATTTCATTTACGTCTATTGGAACTTTTCCAAAGCTTTGAGCAGCGTCTGTATGAAAAAATATATTATGCTTTCTACACATTGCACCAATTTCTTTGACAGGTTGCATTACTCCGATTTCATTATTTGCCATCATCACTGAAATCAGAATTGTTTTATCAGTAATTGCCTTCTCAAGTTTCAACAAATCTATAATTCCGTTTTGCTTAACGGACAAATATGTAACTTTAAAGCCTTCATTTTCCAGATGTCGACAAGAATCTAAAACGCACTTATGCTCCGTGCAGACAGTTATTATATGATTTCCCTTATTCTTATAAAAATGAGCAACACCTTTGATAGCCATGTTATTTGATTCGGTTGCACCCGAGGTAAAGACGATTTCTTTGCTGTCTGCATTCACTAAATCAGCAATGTGCTTCCTTGCTTTTTCTACTGCTTCCTCAGCTGTCCAACCAAATGAATGACTACGAGAGTGTGCATTACTAAACTCACCAAAATAAGGTATCATCACCTCCAAAACACGAGGATCTACTTTAGTAGTAGATTGATAATCGAGAAATATTGGTAATTTTATTTTAGTATCATGTATTTTCTTACTTTCAACATTCATAAAGCTACCACAGAGACAAAATTTACAACTATTTAATAGCACTAAAGCTTAATTTTTTCAAGGTATAATCTTGCCTAAACGAAAGTTGTCAGCGCTCTCTCCTAAGTTATTCCAGTGTCCCTGTAATGTCATTCCCTATGATCAGTGTTTGACACTGGTAGGTCGAATACGCGCTAGGCAAACCTACCAGCGCTAGCAGCTTCTTGCTGTCCATTTGTTAAGACTGGTTTATCAATTTGAGTATCAGGTTTTGACAATGCATATATAGCACTGCCAACTACTAACGCTATAGCTGCAGTTTTAGCCACTGCTATTGGTGTAGAGGGTTTTGACTCAACTGTAACTATTCCAGTTGCAGAAAGTGCTTTCGCTATTAAAACACCTGATAATGCATTTGCACTACCGGCAAAAAAACCTTTCGCAATTGCTGATGTGCGTTGTTTTTCCTCTTTAGTTAAATTCCTAGAAGCAGTTCTAGCATGATTTTTCACATTAACATAGGAGCCTTCACGTTTTTTTGGCGGAGTAAATACATAATCTCTTTGAATAGCCAAAGATGAAGGTGTCACTCTATAGTCATCTTTTATATTAACATTCGCACCGTTTCTTACGAGAGATTCTACCACGTCTGCATGGCCATTCATAAGAGCTAAATGTAAAGGTGTCCATCCCTCCTTATCTTCTTGTTCATTAATCCTGATTTTATCTTTTTCCAACAGAGCATCTACCACCCCTTCATAACCATTTTCAGCAGCTAAATGTAAAGGTGTCTTTTTATTCTTATCTTTTATATTAACATCTATCCCTTTTGTTACTATTAAAGCCTTTGTCAAGCTCGTATAGCCTAACTTAGCAGTTAAATGTAATAATGTGAATTCATTATCTCCAACTTCAAATTTATAATTTACATAAAAATTACTCTTTTCCCACTGTTTAAATACCTCTTCATTGCTTGCCTTTAGCTCTTCTTTTACTTTTTCAATTACGTTCCTTTTATCTAATTTATTATCACTATTAACCGTACTTAATATTTCCAACCACTGCTGATAATTTATTGTCATAACTTTTACCTCTAATCTTAAATATATATTTAATTTTTGTAAAATTATAATAAGAAATCAATATTTATTTTAAATAAGATAATAATTAAGCTTGGATACGCTCTTATTGTCTCTTAAATTACAATGTCCGTATAGCTGCAACTCGCGAGCTACTGTCTTTCATCCACTGCAGATATTGCACGGTGCTGTCGACTTGATCGTCGTGGCGGGTTTCTGGAAACATTAAAATTTCATACTCAAAATCGCTGAGCCATACTGCTTGGTGTGGCAGAAAAACCTTGCCGGATTCTATTATCGGAACAATCTGGTGGAATCGAGCGATTTTACTGTTATGCGGCACTATCTCAATAACAGGTATTGTCTTTAGCTCTTGAATCAATTGTTGACCGCTTGTTTTTGCTTCGATTAAAATTGCGTGTGGCTTCCACCTTGCAGCTAGTGATAGAACTTGTTCTTTAAGTTTTGGATACTCAAGCTTCGCACGGTATACATCGAGTAAATAAAACTTATTATTCACCTTTGTCCAGGTGGTGCAGACACTAAAGCCGCTAGAATCGTTTGTTGAAACTGCAGTATCCCAGCTCTGAGTTATATGTAAGAGATTGTCAGGAAAATTTCTATAGCGTTTCAACCATTCTTGCTTAATTATACCACTTGAAAGCGGCAGAGGATTTTGTTGATATTGAGCAGCAAAAGCGTAACTCCCAAGTTCAGCCTTTATCATTTCAATTTCTCCTCCATCTAGGGGATATAGCAGCTGACCTTCCTTTTTTAAGTATAAAATCCTTGAAGATGTAGCGCCTGTTGAGCTTTTGCACTCATTTGTAGTTACTTGAATAATAGGAACAGGAGAAGGGAGAATTGATCTTTTGATTGAATAGATAATTTCCTTGTTTTCAGAAATCATTGGCAAACAAACATGATGCCATATATTTTTCGGTTTGGAGAGAAGATGCCCGGTTAAATCCTCCTGATGTAGTCTGTGCATTACAACAACGATAACTCCTTTTTTCCTGTCATTGAGCCTGGTTATTAGAGTCTGATCGAACCAGTTTGTGGCACGTTTTCTAAACGTTTCACTCAAAGCTTGAGAGGAACTCAGTGGATCATCCACGACGATAAAATCACCACCTTCACCAGTCAGTGTTCCACCAACAGATGTTGCAATCCTGCATCCTCTCTGTACTGTTTGAAATTTGTATTTAGTGTTTTGGTCTTTGCATAGTTCTACCTCTGGAAATAGCGCTTTATACCAACTAGACTGCATTACGCACCTGGTGTCGAGCGAATGCTTTTCGCTAAGCCGCTGAGAATAGCTTGCAACTATTATTCTTGCAGTTGGCTGATTCCCTAGTATCCATGCGGGCCATGCAACACTCACGCACATAGACTTCATCGAGCGCGGAGGCATATTGAATATTATTCGCTTCACTTCACCAGTGCCTGCTGCTTCAAGCCTGTCTGCTATAATTTTTATATACTGATAATTGTTATACTCACATCCCGGCATCACCGTTTGAAAGCATAGTTCGATAAATTTTAAAAAGTTCATGTTAGTCTCCTATAGTGTTAGTGGAATTTACTTTATGGTGGTGTCAGCCTCTTTGGTGTCATATCAGCGTCCTTTTTCTTGTCATCCAAGTAGCCCTTTCCTTGTCATTCCAGTGCTTGACACTGGTTCACCTTATGATGGTGTTATTCAAGTAGCCTCTATCCAAGTGCCCCTTTGGTGTCATCCGAGTAGCTGACACTGTGACCTTACCCAGAAAAAGTAGACAGAAAGTTAAGACGTTTTTGAAGTAAAATAAAACGTTTTTTCAAAGAGGTGTGGTATGACAAAAAGAAAAGAATATACAGCAGAATTCAAAATTGAAGCTATAAGACTAGTAAAAGAAACAGGTCAATCATCAGCAAAAATAGCAAGAGATTTGGGTATTAGCGGTGATTCATTAAGCAGATGGGTAAAAACATACAATGATAGAATGTCTGGAGTAGATGCGTTTCCAGGAAAAGGGAAAGTAGCTCATTGTGACAAAGAAAAGTTTGATTTAAAGAAAGAGCTGGCAAGAGTAACGAGGGAAAGAGACATTTTAAAAAAAGCCCTGGGATATTTTGCAAACCAAAAAGAGTAAAATATTCTTTTATAAAAGAACATGAAAACTGCTATAAAATACGGGAATTATGCAGATTTTTGAACGTATCTGCTTGTGGTTATTATAAATGGATTACTAAGGAAAAAAACAACAAAAAATCAATAAGAGAAGAGCTCATACAAGATATTCAGAAGGTATATCGAGCATCACAATGCAGATACGGAGCTCCTAAAATTCACGCTGAATTAAAGGCTTTAGGTAAAAATTATAACATCAAAACAGTGCAAAATGTTATGCAGAAAAATGGCATTCAAGCTAAGCTTAGACGAAAGTTTAAAAGTAAAAAACCACAAATAGACAATAGAGTTATAACTCCTAACATATTAAATCAGAATTTCATCGCTGATCAACCTAACAAGATATGGGTAACTGATATTACGTACATAAAAACTAATGAAGGATGGTTATATTTGGCAGCAATAATAGATTTATATTCACGCATGGTGATTGGCTGGTCAATGAGTAATGCAGTAAATAGGCAATTAGTTATAGATGCGTTATTCATGGCTATTGGTAGGCGCAAATCTGCTAAAAATCTACTATTTCATAGCGATCAAGGATCGCAATACACCTCTAAAAATTATCAATTTTTACTAAGTACAAAAAATATTACTTCTAGTATGAGTCACAAAGGTTGTTGTTATGATAATGCTGTTTCAGAGAGCTTTTTTAGTTCACTTAAGAGAGAGTTACTCATTGATACTTCACAACACTCTGCACAACAAGCTAAAACCGCAATATTTGAATATATAGAAATTTTTTATAATAAACAGCGTAGACATTCTACTATTAACTATTGCATTCCTGAGCTTTTTGATTCATCATTCTCATAGCAAAAACGTCTTAACTTTCTGTCTACTTTTTCTGGGTAAGGTCAACTTGGGATGACAGGAAAAAAAGGCATTCTGATGACACTATTTTTTGTACTTTTGCATTCAATATTCGTACAATTATGTGTCAAGCAGTGGAATGACATTATCTACTATGCAAGATGTGAATTATAATAAGAAATGGAAGATATGAACATAACTATACATTCACAAGAAGACTTTGACTTTATGCGTAAAGCTGGCAGGCTTGCAGCTGAAACCCTTGATTTTATTGCACCATACGTCAAAGTAGGCGTAACAACTAATGAATTAAATGATCTATGTCATGATTTTATAATCAATGCAGGTGCAATTCCAGCACCACTGAATTATAAGGGATATCCGAAATCAATTTGTACTTCGAAAAATGCTGTTGTATGTCATGGTATTCCTGATGATAAACCTCTTAAAGATGGAGATATTTTAAATATTGACGTTACAGTGATTTTAAATGGCTGGTATGGTGATACAAGTCGCATGTTTTGGACCGGTAAACCCTCAATAAAAGCAAAGCGTTTGTGTAATGCTGCCTACAATGCGCTAATGGAAGCGATAAAACAAGTTAAGCCCGGCAATAAGTTAAATGAAATAGGATTTGCTATAGAAAAATATATTGAAGATTTTGGATATTCTATCGTACGCAATTATTGTGGACATGGCATAGGAAAGGTTTTTCATGCTCCACCAAATGTTGTACATTTTTATGATGAAGGTGAGGATCTTATCTTAAAAGAAGGCATGTTTTTTACGGTAGAACCAATGATCAATGCTGGAAAACATGAAACTCTTCTCAGCAAGCTAGATGGCTGGACAGTGACAACACGTGATCTTTCACTTTCTGCACAGTTTGAGCATACGCTTGGAGTCACAAAAGATGGAGTTGAAATATTTACACTATCACCTAAAAATTGGCATTTTCCACCTTATGATTAGATTTTTTAAACACTTGGTTTTTGAAAAAACCTAACTCTTAACTTGTGATATAGCAACTAACCCAATTAGTGCACAGAAAATCATGTAAAAACTTGCTAAAGTTCCTTGTCCTGTAACTTTGATAATAGTTGTGCATATAAATGGTGCAAGACCACCAAAAAATCCCGAAGCTATATTTCTTGATAAACCAAATCCACTGTATCGTACCTTTATTGGGAATAATTCGCACATAAACGCGCTAACAGGACCAAGAGAAGCAGCTATTGGGATTATAAAAAGAACGTGCGCCATTATGGTGAGCAAATTATTACCACTTAGTATCATTGAAAAAACTGGATAACTTACTACTATAAAAGTCACAAATGCAAATTTCATGACTCTTTCTCTCCCTACCTTATCAGAAAGTATTGCAAATAGTATAGTCAATCCTCCAAGTGCAACCTGATTCAATATTTCTACTGCGTGATTAAAGTGAGTGTTTATTGTTGATGCAAGTAGATTAAAAAACACTAAATATATGTAAAGAGATGCATTCTCAACTATGTCAACTCCAATTGATATTAGAAAAGGTTTTTTATAGCCATTTAACAGTTCTTTTAACGGTAATTCATGTGGCTTTTCCTGCTTTTTATATTCTGGGCTTTCATCGAGTATATATCTCATATATATACTGATTAATCCTATTACAAAACTGAAAATAAAAGGCAATCTCCATCCCCAAGATTCAAAATCGGATACTTTTTTGCATATAAGCACCACTATAAGACTTAATATTGAGCCAAGAATTGCGCTCAATACTGACCTTACCCAGAAAAAGTAGACAGAAAGTTAAGACGTTTTTGCTATGAGAATGATGAATCAAAAAGCTCAGGAATGCAATAGTTAATAGTAGAATGTCTACGCTGTTTATTATAAAAAATTTCTATATATTCAAATATTGCGGTTTTAGCTTGTTGTGCAGAGTGTTGTGAAGTATCAATGAGTAACTCTCTCTTAAGTGAACTAAAAAAGCTCTCTGAAACAGCATTATCATAACAACAACCTTTGTGACTCATACTAGAAGTAATATTTTTTGTACTTAGTAAAAATTGATAATTTTTAGAGGTGTATTGCGATCCTTGATCGCTATGAAATAGTAGATTTTTAGCAGATTTGCGCCTACCAATAGCCATGAATAACGCATCTATAACTAATTGCCTATTTACTGCATTACTCATTGACCAGCCAATCACCATGCGTGAATATAAATCTATTATTGCTGCCAAATATAACCATCCTTCATTAGTTTTTATGTACGTAATATCAGTTACCCATATCTTGTTAGGTTGATCAGCGATGAAATTCTGATTTAATATGTTAGGAGTTATAACTCTATTGTCTATTTGTGGTTTTTTACTTTTAAACTTTCGTCTAAGCTTAGCTTGAATGCCATTTTTCTGCATAACATTTTGCACTGTTTTGATGTTATAATTTTTACCTAAAGCCTTTAATTCAGCGTGAATTTTAGGAGCTCCGTATCTGCATTGTGATGCTCGATATACCTTCTGAATATCTTGTATGAGCTCTTCTCTTATTGATTTTTTGTTGTTTTTTTCCTTAGTAATCCATTTATAATAACCACAAGCAGATACGTTCAAAAATCTGCATAATTCCCGTATTTTATAGCAGTTTTCATGTTCTTTTATAAAAGAATATTTTACTCTTTTTGGTTTGCAAAATATCCCAGGGCTTTTTTTAAAATGTCTCTTTCCCTCGTTACTCTTGCCAGCTCTTTCTTTAAATCAAACTTTTCTTTGTCACAATGAGCTACTTTCCCTTTTCCTGGAAACGCATCTACTCCAGACATTCTATCATTGTATGTTTTTACCCATCTGCTTAATGAATCACCGCTAATACCCAAATCTCTTGCTATTTTTGCTGATGATTGACCTGTTTCTTTTACTAGTCTTATAGCTTCAATTTTGAATTCTGCTGTATATTCTTTTCTTTTTGTCATACCACACCTCTTTGAAAAAACGTTTTATTTTACTTCAAAAACGTCTTAACTTTCTGTCTACTTTTTCTGGGTAAGGTCAATTGGCTGGTCAATGAGTAATGCAGTAAATAGGCAATTAGTTATAGATGCGTTATTCATGGCTATTGGTAGGCGCAAATCTGCTAAAAATCTACTATTTCATAGCGATCAAGGATCGCAATACACCTCTAAAAATTATCAATTTTTACTAAGTACAAAAAATATTACTTCTAGTATGAGTCACAAAGGTTGTTGTTATGATAATGCTGTTTCAGAGAGCTTTTTTAGTTCACTTAAGAGAGAGTTACTCATTGATACTTCACAACACTCTGCACAACAAGCTAAAACCGCAATATTTGAATATATAGAAATTTTTTATAATAAACAGCGTAGACATTCTACTATTAACTATTGCATTCCTGAGCTTTTTGATTCATCATTCTCATAGCAAAAACGTCTTAACTTTCTGTCTACTTTTTCTGGGTAAGGTCACCCTGGAACAAATGCAATAAGTACGGTTGATAGAGTCATCAATATGATAGAGAGAAATAGAGCAATCCTTCTTCCATATTTATCGCCAATGTGGCCAAATATAGCAGCACCAATTGGTCTTATTAAGAAACCCACTGCAAACACTCCAAAAGCTTTAAGTATGCTGACTAATTTGTCGTCTGATGGAAAAAACACATCTCCGATTATGCTTATTAGATGGCTGAAAAGCATGTGATCATACCACAACAAAGTGTTACAAATTAAACTTGATAGTATTACTTTTGTTATTTGTTGCACGAAATCTTCCGTAATTTGTTTGATATTATAGTAATATTACTTACTTTTTCAAACGTGAATTATGTAAATGTTATATTAATAATATTATCTTATTAAATTTTTATATCGTTGATTATATTTAAATATTCTTATACTATACCTATATATTTCCATATATTTTTTGGCGAGAAAGTTATTTTAATTTAAGTGCACAAAGTCTCTTGATATGACACATACTCCAGTTTTGTTAAAAGAGATGCTATTTCAATTAGCACCACAAAGTGGTGGCATATATGTAGATGCTACATTTGGGGCTGGAGGATATAGCAAAGCAATATTGGAATCCGCTGATTGCAAAGTGTATGCAATTGATAGGGATGAAACAGTTACCAAATTTTATGATGATCTGAACGTTAAATACCCTGATAGAATAAATCTATTTATTGAGAAATTTAGTAATATTAAAAATTTATTAGATAGTAATAATATTAAAGGTATCAATGGAATAGTTTTCGACGTTGGAGTTTCATCTATGCAGCTTGATAATGGAGATAGAGGATTCTCATTTCTACGTGATGGCCCACTTAACATGAGCATGGATAACTATTCTCATATGAATGCTTCGACGTTTGTTAACGCTTTACGTGAAGAAGAGATTGCGAACACTATATATAATTATGGGGGTGAGCGTCATTCTCGTAAAATCGCAAGAGCGATAGTAAATGCGCGGAAGAAGAAAATTATCAAAACTACATTTGAACTTGCGGATATTGTACGTTCTGTAGTGTTTCGTGGAAAAAGCAAGATTGACCCTGCAACTAGAACATTTCAGGCAATCAGAATATGGGTAAATGATGAGCTAGGAGAGCTTGAAAAGGGTATTAAAGCTGCATCTGAGATTTTAAGTGAAAACGGCAAATTAATTGTAGTTACCTTTCATTCTCTAGAAGATCGTATAGTTAAAACCCTTTTTAAAGATTTGTGTGAACCAGGACCTACAAAGACATTCTCCCTTTTAAACAAAAAAGTGATTAAAGCAAGTGCGGAAGAAATAAATGCAAATCCGCGTGCGCGTTCAGCAAAATTAAGAGTTATACAGAGGTTGTCATGAGAACCTTCTGTATTATTTCAATAACTATGTTTTTATTATAGGGTTATTTAAGGTAAAATTACATGTCCACTCACTAAATAAATAGCTAACACAAATAAAACGTGAAATTAATTTAGTGCAAAGCAACATAAAAGTTCTTCAAGCAGAATGAAGTTATTTGAGTAATCCAAAAAAACTTGCAGTCTTACGGAGAAATACCTAAAAAATAACTCTTTGATACTAGCTAGCCAGGTTCGACTATCTAAATGACCTTAGTGTGTTAGCAAAATCATAGTAACGATTAGGTTTAGGTTTTTAGATAAACACACTACGATAAAACTTACTTTGATACGAAATTATTTGCATAAGATTTTGGCAGTCTTTTAACATCTTTTGGCATTTCAATTGTGTACTTTGTGTTGTGTTTCTTTGCGTAAGATATTGCTTTTTCAAGAGAATCAAACTTTAATACAATCTGTTTTTGGGGATCTTTTGAGCCAACCCATCCCATCAAAGGTTCAATATAGTAAGAACAAGGCTCAATTTTTAGGTACCAGAATTTTGTATTACCTAAGCCAGATTGTGTTGCAGTTTTTGTTGGCTTATAAATCTTAAAAACTACTTGATCGTTAATACCCATAGCTCTTACTACGTAATCTTAAGTATATATCTAAATAAATTTTTCCACAAAGAATTAGTGTGAAAGAATGAAGTTTGAAATAAATATTTTTATGTTATATTATTAAATTATATAAAAAGGATTAGCTGAATAGGAGTAATCGATGGCACAGCAAGAAATGGTAACAATTAATGCAGAGTTACGTGATGTAAAAAAAAAGAAAGCGATTCAGGCTCTGAGGGAGAAGGGAAGTATACCTGCAGTTATATATGGTAAAGGGCATGATAACGTAAATTTGACATTGTCTGCAAAGGAATTTACTAAACAATATAAATCAGGTGCTCTTTCTGCACATTTAATAGAACTAGATATTTCAGGGAAAAAAGAATATGCTCTTGTTCGTGATATTCAATGGCATGTAGTAAAGGATACTGTGCAACATGTTGATTTTCAGTTTGTTGATAAAGGTAGTGAAATTAAAATAGATATACCTTTATCATTCATCAATGAAAGTAAATCACCAGGAATCAAATTAGGTGGAGTGCTTAATGTTCTGTGTCGTTCTATTACTGTCAAATGCTCTCCTGAGAAAATACCTCAAGTCATAGAAATTGATTTGTCTGGCAAAATGATTGGTCAGTCTATACATATCAATGATGTAAAATTGCCAGAAGGTGTTAAATTTGTAGCTCATGAGGAAGAAAATTTCACCATTGTAACAATCTCTGCTGCCGATAGTGATGTTGAAGAGACTCAAACAAAAACAGAGGAGTAGTGCATTTAATAGCTGGGCTTGGTAATCCTGGTAGTCAATATGAGTTAACTCATCATAATATTGGTTTTATCGTTATTGACGCAATCTACAAATATTGGAATTTTCAGTCATTTTCTAAGAAAGCCGATTACTTGATAACCTCTGGCATAATTAACAATAATAAAGTTATGCTAATAAAGCCTTCTTCATTTATGAATAATTCAGGTATTCCTGTTGCAAAAATAAAAAATTTTTACAAATTATCGCTAGACAATATTGTTGTCATACATGATGATGCTGACTTGAAATTTGGAAGAATAAAAGTAAAAAAAGGTGGTAGTTCTGCTGGACACAATGGACTTAAGTCTATAGATAGCTTTATTGGTAACGATTATTGGCGTTTGAGATTTGGAGTAGGTAGGCCTGAAAATCGGAAAAGCTTAGCAGATTATGTATTATCAAAATTTGAAAATTTTGATAACGCTATCCTCTTAGTGGAAAAAATAGCAAAGAATATACACCTAATGCTGCAAGGAGATATCGCAGCTTTTATCAACTCAGTTGGGAGAGTGTGAAATATAGCAATTGAACAGGACATCCTATTCAATATAAAACTTGTATCCGTTCAGCAGGGTAGCAAAATAAGATAGACAAAAATATAGGAACAAATAGTCAGTGTGCAAACACACAGCTATACGAACATTGTGACAATTTGCGTAACAAATGGTGTCATCCCAGTGCTTGACACTGGGATCCAATTTTTCATTTAAGCTCATTAATTTAGCATAAGCTTACCGAATTAGTTTGCCTGTGAATTTTCTTAGATCCCAGTGTCAAGCACTGGGATGACACCAAAAGGGCTACTTAGGCGACAAGAAAAGAAGCACTGATTTCAACATTTGCACATTAGCCATGCATCTGAATGGATACTAAAACTTCACCCTAATCTAGATTAGAATACTGATTCTTCTAGAAGTTGTTCACGCTCCTCTTCTATTGCAATAGAGTTATCGTGATTTTTAAATAAATCTCTGATTTTTGTTTCTATTTCATTTGCAATTTCTTTATTCGCCTTGAGGTAGCTTTTTACATTTTCTCTTCCTTGCCCAAGACGCGTATTGTTATATGAATAATAAGCGCCTGCCTTTTCAAGGACACCAAGTTTTGCTCCTATATCTATTATTTCCCCAAGTTTTGATATGCCTTCATTATACATTATATCAAATTTTGCCTCTCTAAATGGAGGAGCGACTTTATTTTTTACAACTTTAACTCTCGTTTCATTACCCGTAATATTCTCTTTATCCTTTATCGCACCAACTTTTCTTATATCAAGTCTTATAGAAGTATAGAATTTTAACGCATTTCCACCAGTGGTAGTTTCAGGATTTCCATATACTACTCCTATTTTCATACGAATTTGGTTGATAAATATCAATATACAGTTTGCTTTTGAAACTACAGAAGTTAGTTTCCTGAGTCCATGGCTTAGAAGCCTTGCTTGCAATCCCATGTGCTGATCGCCCATATCCCCTTCAATTTCAGCTCTTGGAGTTAGTGCTGCAACAGAATCAATAACTATTACATCAACTGCACTAGAACACACTAAATACTCAACAATATGCAACGCCTGCTCTCCAGTGTCTGGTTGTGAAATTACCAAATCATCAGTTTTCACTCCAAGTTTACGAGCATATATAACATCCAGTGCGTGTTCCGCATCGATAAATGCACATAAACCTCCTTTTTTCTGTGCTTCAGCAATTACATGCAAAGCAAGAGTAGTTTTACCAGAACTCTCAGGGCCAAATATCTCAATTATACGTCCTTTTGGCAATCCCCCAACACCCAGAGCTGAATCAAGTGCAATCGACCCTGTAGATATCGTGTCTATTTTTTCTACAGGGTTTTGCTTTAGCTTCATTATTGCACCTTTACCGAATGCTTTTTCAATTTGACTTATTGCATTATCTAGTGCTTTTTGCTTATCATTATTTCTTTCTTCTGGATTATGTGCCATGGATCATTTATTAACTTGTATAGTCTCCATGGTAATTGAACGCAACCAATCTGCCAAGGGTTTTTTAATAACGAAGAACGTTAGTTACCTAAAATTAGATAGATAGACTTTGTAGTGCGATACAAAATAACGATAGAATACAATGGTAGTGGTTTCTCTGGCTGGCAAAAGCAACAACACTCTGCTAACTCAATTCAGGAAACCATAGAAAACGCTATATTTAATTTCAGTGGCGAGAGAGTCTCTTTGCATTGTGGTGGCAGAACTGACACAGGGGTTCATGCTTTAGGGCAAGTTGCTCATTTCAATATGGAAAGGCAATTTGAGCTTTACAGAATAAGAAATGGAATAAACTATCACTTAAAAGCGATTCCTATAGCTGTGCTTAGTGCAGAAGCCGTAGATGATGCATTTCATGCGCGATTTTCAGCAAAAAAAAGATATTATGAATATAGAATAATTAATCGCTACGCTCCTGCAGCTCTGGAAATCGGTTATGTGTGGCAAGTATTTAACCCACTTGACGTAAACATCATGCGTGAAGCTGCTAGACACCTGCTTGGAAAACATAATCTTTCAAGCTTCCGCTCAAAAGATTGTCAAGCTACAAATCCGGTCAGAACAATCGATGATATTGATATAGTACAAAATGGAAGTCACATATACATCAAAATATCTGCGATTTCCTTTTTACATAACCAGGTGAGGATTATTGTTGGTACTTTAGTTGAATTTGGAAAAAATAGAACTAATCCACAAGAAATGCTAAACATATTAAGTCAATGTAAAAGAAACGCCGCTGGGGTCACTGCGCCGTCTCACGGCTTATACTTAGTAAAGATAGATTACTAGCTTAAGTCCTCATTGGCATCACTATGTATAGTGCACTTGGATCATCTTCATCAGTGATAATTGTAGCGCTATTACCATCTGATAGGCTGACCTTACATTTGTTTTTTATACAAGATAAAGCATCAAGCAAATAACGAGAATTAAATCCTACTTCCATAAGAGCTCCATCGTAATCCACCTCTATAGACTCAGTCGCATCACTGCACTCTTGGGAATTTGAATGTAGAGTTAATAAATTCTCTTGCAATGAAAATTTAATTGATTTTATTTTATCGGACACAACAACGGAAACTCGGTCTATAACACTAGCAAGTTTGCTACTCTCAACAATCATTTGTTTATCTTGAGACGTTGGAATGACAGCTTTGTAATCTGGAAAAGTCCCATCTATCAATTTTGATATTAGAATATACTCACCACATGTAAATTTGATTTTTCTATCTGAAAGTTTTATATTTATCTCATTACAATCACCCAATACTTTCAACAGTTCCATGATAGTTTTACGTGGAATGATCACCCCAAATTCTCCGTTGATATCTTCAGGTTTAGGCCTTTTTATACATGATAAACGGTGGCCATCAGTTGCAACGCAGTACAGAAATTGCTCATCTGTATGCAGATATATCCCGTTTAAATTATACCTTGTATCATCCAGCGACACAGCAAACTTCGTTTTAGTCAACAAGTCTACCAAATCTGCACTTAGTAGAGTGAAATCGTATTGATGATCACCTTCTTCAAGAACAGGGAAGTTATTTGAAACTACGTTCGGTAAAGAAAAATTTGCATTTCCACAGGATATCAATAATTTTCCTTGATTATTCATTTCGAAATTGACATCCAAATTAGTTGGCAATTTTTTCACTATGTCATGTAAAGTATGTGCTGAGATTTTCACTTCTCCTTCTGCTGATACATTTGCAGTAAGTGAGGCAAATATTGAAATGTCAAGATCAGTAGCCTTCAATTTTATGCTGCCATGTTGTGCTTTGATATTTATACACGCTAAAACATCTATCGCGTTGCGCCTTTCAACCACTCCACTTACCCTGGATAGCGTATTTAAAAGGCTTGCACGACTTACACTAAAACGCATTTGTTCACACACAGAACTTTGTTCTTTGATTCCTATATCTACAATTTTTGACATATTAATTCTCAAAAATATATTTTAAATGATATTCATATTCTATGTAAAGTGATATCCATATTTTTGTCTGAGAGACAAAACAGCCTATCTTATACTTTAGTGATCAATAATTTGCTTTGTATGGCATAAGTCATGCATTTTTTGGTACGCTTTTTGAAAGCCAAGCAAGGAATAAGTATCATCAACATTTGCTGTTTTTACTTTTCCATTAACTACCATTGATAATCCCTGCTTCATTTTGAGAATCAAATCTTGGTCCATTTTTGTATCATCTGTCCACGCAAGACTTCCCTGTATTATTGGCAATTGATATTTAATTTTTTTATCGATATTGAGAACTACAGGCTCATTATTATACTGAAAGCCAGAAGTGACGCTCACCTCATCTGCTTTTTTATCAACGTAACTGACCATTACATACGGCTTGCGGTCAGCTGTATAATGTTCACTTTTTTTCTTAGGATGAGATACAATGTAACACACTTTTTCACCATCTTCCAATGCAGTGTACACAAGCCAATCTTTATATTTTTCCTTCAGTTGTACGTTACTAACCGATGCAAGAGTACCTATTGAAAAAAGTATTAGAAATACAAAAAGACTACGCATGTAAACCAAGTTTCAAACTCTCTGATTTTACATGTTGTTTTACCTTACTCATTGCTTGCTTAGCCAATTGTCTTATTCTTTCTCTTGAAACACAATATTTTTTGCTAAGCTCATCCAAAGTCTGAGTACTTTCAGATAAATATCTGCTAATGAAAATGTCTCTTGATCTTTCATTAAGACTTGCCAGCGCATTGCTTAAAATTGTTTCTTTTAATGCCTTTTCTTCATGATTCTGGTAAGCTACTTCTTGACTAACTAAATTACACGGAATCATATCTTGTAACTCCTTTTTAGAGTCATCACCTATTTTTATACAATTATTTAACGACTGATCCTTACAAGCCAGACGATAGCTCATCTGTACAACATCTTCTTCAGATACAGAAAGCTCATTTGATATTGCTTTTATTTCTTCTTTACTCAAAGTTTCTCTGTTTGTGTATTGTAAAATTCTTTTTTTTATTTTACGTAAACTAAAAAACAATCTCCTTTGTGCTTGCGTTGTACCTATTTTTACAAGTGACCAAGATTTTAATATAAAGTCTTTCATTGAAGCTTCAATCCACCATACTGCATAAGTTGAAAAACGAAATCCCAAGTCAGGATTGAACTTTTTCACTGCATGCATTAAACCCATATTTCCTTCCATGACCAGGTCCATCAACAATAGACCGTAATTCTTAAATTTCATTGCAATTTTTACTACCAAATTCAAATGGCTAGTAATCAACCTGTGAGCAGAAGAAATATCCTGGTATTCTTGCCAATTTTTTGCTAATCGCACTTCCTCTTCTTGGGAAAGCATAGGAAATTTTCGCACTTCAGCAATATATTGCATGAGATTAGTGCTACTATTAACACATAAATTTGCTACTGGGGTCAACATAATAACTTAAATTAAAACTCTGTACATATAATATATTGATTTTCAGTGAAAAATTCAAGCTTTAATTAAAAAAGCATAACTTTATATCTAGTTGAGATCTTAACAACAGCTACCTAAATGTAGAATTAAAATTGCCAGCGTGTAACGATAAAAACTACATTAAATAAATAATGTGTTATTCCAGTGCTCAAACACTGGAATTCACATTTCTTTTTTCTAGATCCCAGTGTCATGCTACTTGAATGACAAGAAAAACCCACTGGGATAATAAGACAAAGATAGACTAGAAATTAAACGCTACTCCAGCTTCTGCACCAACAGTGCTGTAAACAACATTTTTGATACCAGTATCATCCTTAGCTGCCTTATCAAAACTAGCACCATAAGAACCGAAGTAACGAGCTCCAGCAAAGAGTTTGATTTCTGGAGTTACATCATAGCTAACACCAGCTTTTGCTTGATAAGCAAAACCAAATCCTTTTTGATCTTTAACTGCATCAGCTTTTGAAGGATTGCTGATATATGCTGCACCAACACCAACACCAACGTATGGAGTGATAGGCATATCTTCAATCGCTATATCGTAATAAACGTTAACCAATCCTGAAAATGCTGTTAAACTGTCTGCAACATTTGTTTCAGAAGTATTTACTACAGCTGTATCTTTAGCCAATTGTGAGTAAAGCCCTTCAACATCAACTCTAATGTCATCCATTTTATAACCAAATGCACCACCACCAGCTATAAAAGATCTTGTTAAGGGACTATCCTTTTCTTTACCTGTTGCATTTGTAATACCATCAACTTTTGTATAAAAAGGTAAAATTTCACCGTTGTATTGTAAACGAACGTAGTAGCTAGTTTCTTCATCACTTATTGGACCAATAGGGTCTGATGAAAAAGCAGAGTTTGATAGGCTTAGCAACGTCACTAAAGCAGCTGCCGAAAAAAACTTTTTATAATGCATAATTGCCCTCGTTAAAAAAATTAAAATTCCACTTTAGCAGTCTAAATAATAACTAAAGTTAAGTCAAGTGCTAACTTAATAACACAAAACCTTCTGTATCTTAACTAACTTTTAGGAAAATACAAAGATTTTATTAATTAATAAATAGAGTTACTCTACTTTTTTTACTCTTGATCTTCTGACACCTATTTCACTAATGTCTTTTTATCTTCTGATCTGCATTCATCATTGTGAATTGCTGCATATTCATGCAGTAATATGAATGTACTTCATGGGAGTACTAGTATAAAAGGAAAACACTTAGTTACTGCATTAAGGTAAACTTCAGTAGTAAATTTAAAAAGGAAGTTTAAATCCAGGTGGTAACCCCATCATACCTGCAAGATCAGAGGTTGCATTTGCCATATCTTCTTCTGCTTTTTTAATGGCATCATTAAACGCTGCTGTCACTAAATCTTCTACTATGTCTTTTTCTTCATTTCTCATAAGCTCTAAGTCTATGTTTACCTTTTTAGCTTTATAGCCACCTATTTTTATAACTTCCACTAATACAGAAACTTTGCCACCACCAGAAATACCTTGAAACTCTTTTCCAATATATTTTTCTTGGGCTTCCGCAAGCTTTTTTTGCATTTCTTGCGCTTGCTTCATTATTTGACTGAAATCCACAACCTACTCCTTATTTTCTATATTAACTACCTTTGCACCTTTAAACGTATTTAATATATCCTTAACTACAGGTGCATAATTTAAATTACTCACTTCCCTATTCATATAACTCGTATCAACTATAATAACCCACTCCTGATTAGTAGCTTGATTTAAGTAACTTTTCAAGTCATTACAAAAATTACTGTTCAAGTTAGATACAGCTTTTAATTTTAAATACCCAAATTTACAATCTATTAATTTTAGATTACTACACAGTTGTTTGTAAAGATAAATTTGGTTACTCCGCCTTAATAGTTGCAAAATCTTATCAAAATCGTAATTTTGTTGTTTATTTTTCACATGGATCCCAGTGTCACGCACTGGGATGACAGAGTGGGGTTTTTCCACATATTTTTTTGGATCCGAGTAGTCAGCTACTTGGATGACAGGGGGGGAAGGTGCAACAGGTCTGCCCTGTCTATTTCCTTGCTCTACATTCTGTGAAAGAATTTTTTTGATCACCTGTTCCGGAGAAGGCAAATCAGAAAGATAACAAAGGCTAATTAATATCATTTCAGCGGCAATTTCATTGCATGTTGAAACCTTTATATCTTGAATACCCTTAAGCAGCACCTTCCACAATCTCGAAAAAAATATTAAAGACTTTTTTGCACTCAAATCTTTTACTCTGCTCTTCTCATATTCTGTATCAATCTCTTTTGTAATTAAAAAACGGCATGTTAACTGGATTGTTTGCAGTAGATCTTCAAAAATATTGAGCGGATTTGCTGTTTTTACCACATTGTCGAATACTAACAAAGCCTTCTGTAAATCACTGTCTAATACTGCTTCCAGTAGATCAAATATAACGTTTCTATCTACTAGACCAAGTATGTCTGTAACACTTTGAGTGGATATTGTACCATCTTTGCTATATAGCACTGCTTGATTCATCAAAAATAAAGCATTACGCATTGAATTGCTACAGTGGTGCGCAATTAATTCCGATGCTTCTTTTTCAATAAAATAATTTTCTTTTTGTGCAATATCATTTAAACGCTCCATTATCTTAGCTGAAGGAATGTTATGTAAGTCAAACCTTTGACAACGTGCAATAACAGTTATTGGTATCTTTTTTATTTCTGTAGTTGCTAGAATAAACTTTACGCTAGATGGTGGTTCTTCTAGAGTTTTAAGTAATGCATTAAATGCATTACTGGATAACATGTGTACTTCATCTATAATGTAAACTTTAAATTTAGAACTTATTGGTAAATAGCAAATATCTCCCAAGATCGCTCTAACATCCTCAACACTAGTGTGACTTGCCGCATCGATTTCAACTACATCTGGATGGCTTGAATTTTTTATTGCCAGACAACTTGTACATGATCCACAAGGTTCAAAAGTTGGCCCCAATGAGCAGTTCAAACATAAAGCTATTATTCTTGCAGTGGTGGTTTTACCAATTCCACTGCTACCAGAAAGCAGTATAGATTGTGGAATTTTGTTGAGAATAAAAGCATTTTCTAGTATACGCACCAATATATCTTGACCTACTAAATCTTTAAAGCTACTAGGACGATATTTTAATGCTATGTTCATAGCCTAGAATAAAACAAATAGTACAAATAGGTATGCAACCCAAAAAGATTCTGATATGGTTGCTTCATTTCTGACCTGACCAAGTTACAGAATTTTTGCCTGCATACCTTATAAAAGGTTATACTTTTTTTTTTTTTTAGCAAGGTATATTCTATATTAGTCTTATAATTTATATGTTAGACCTTTTGCAACATTACTTTGGAGTAAACAGCTGTTACCTAAAATACTCTTCTTCTGTCATCCCAGTCTGGGATGGCTTTGTTGCATAGCACCTTAAGCAGTGATGGTTTACGACAAATTTATGTAATGATTTCAAATTTAGCCATACCAATATCAGTGAATTTATTAAGCAAATAGCATTTAGTTCTTTTTCTCGATTTATCTCAGATTTATTCCTAAAACTAAATCCGAATATTTGCTTTAATCTTGAGAAAAACCCTTTAATATAAGATCTTTTCCCATAATTTACTTCTTTTTCCATTCTTTCATGCCATCTTCACCGTATAATTTTATTAACCTAATAGCAGCATTTCTGTCAGACATATAATCTATTTTTGAATGTTCTGCTGCATCCTTTTTTGGTAGAACTTTTGTCTTTATATCGTATTTCTTACACAATTTATAAAGTTTTTGCCTATCGTATGCCCTATCTGCATATAATGCTTTTATTTTGTGCTGAAAATTAACTTCTTCAAGCAAATCGCAAGTGGTCAGAGTAGACGCCATTACTGTATCTTGCAGCTATAGCTTTTTTACTATTCACACTTAACATAACATGTAACTTTCTTACTTGCTCGTAGCTTCGGTACTTTCTATCTGCACTGTTTTCCTTACTGTGGCCAGGAGTGTTACTGTAAATTTGTGCTATCTATGATAATTTCAATATTTTCCATGTTGCTTTTATCAATCCTGCAATCATTTATCTTAATATTAAGTTTTTTTTGATGCTTGTGAATAGCTGCAAATCTCTTCCTATTTGTTGCAAATACCCTTTTATAAACCCGACTGTTTGTCTTAAACCAATTCTAAAGAAACTGACGATTATATGCACTAAAATCACAACTTTATCACTATAAATATAGTTGCCGCCCTGCATTTTTGGACTATTTTCATACCAATTTTCGATAGCTTCATCGATGTAACAAAAAATATTCCCCCTTTTTTCAAGGAATTTGTTATATTCGTTTTGGTTACTGACTTTCATTTTCTGTGGCATATTTTTTCTTCAACAGTTAAATGGCTGTTTTATAATGAATTTTGTCAGTAACTGCCAGTTCTTTTCACTTGAGCGATGCAACAAAGCCCACTGGGATCCAACTAAGTTGGTAAACACTTTACAACGTTTTTTGCACAAAAGGACTGGATTCTAGCGTCACGCGCTAGAATGACATCAACTTTTGAATTCCAGTTATGCAAGAAATCTATTCATTTGAAACTTGTTTGAGAAACGTAGCTATAAAAACCGCAGGTACCAGTTGGTTTTTATTAGCTAAAGTAAAGGTCAAATATCTGGAATTCTGGACATAAAATCCCCCTGTAAAAAAGATTAGAAAAAAATGCAGCGCACATATGACAGAAATTAAGTATACACTGAAGAGGATACGCTACATTTTTTATGAGTTTAATAAAAAAGGTCTGCAGACGGAGATAGATTTTTGAGCTCAATAAATATCTCTAATTGTAATTATAATTGGATTCAAAATACGCGGAAGTAATTTTTTTAGCTATAAAATAATTCTGTCTTGTAAAAGTTTAACAAGAGAACCAAAAAGTTAGTGTCATAAATATTTTTATCAAAAACTATTTTAAAAAAATTTAAATAGAGTTGAAAAATTTTAAAGATGAGATACCCTACCTGAAATGCAATCCCTGTAAAATAAAGAAATATGAAAGGTGAAATAAACACTGCAGCAAATTTTCAAGCAGAAGACCTTGAGTCTAAAAATGCTACAGATCTTGATTGTTTAGCTAACTCTCTAAATTCTTTGAATGCAAAGAGTGCTGAGATTAAAGATAAAAAGAACGATGTGCCTTTTTCCAGTAGAAGAAGCAGCTCGCATGTTTTAGAACTTTTTTCTAGTGAAAATGTTGAGATTAACATTCCAGATGAAACACCTTGTGCCACTCGGAGTGAATCAGGTATAGCTGAACTGTTTAGAGGTATAGCTGGGTTGTTTAAAGGCAGGGGTAGTATGAACATAAACCTTTATCAATCTAAAGTGAAACGTAGCTCTGCAATTGATTACAGTACTACAGAAAGTATAGGGTCACGGCTATTAAATATCTGTGAAGGAGAAGAAGAAGATATCTATTTTGACCAAGAGATTGATTCTCTATATAAAGAGGGCTGTTTGTATGATGCCTTATTGTTGTTGCAAGATAAGAAAAATCAGGACACACCTTTACATTTGGCCATAAAAAAAAATCGTGCTGATTTTGTAAAAAAGCTTTTGTCTATTCTTAAGGAACCATACTGTTCGAATGAGTTTTACAAGCACAAATATTTTGAACGTAAGCAAGAGAATGAAAAGCCGCTTTCTAAAGTTATTAATACTAAGAACAAAGACGAAAAAGATGTAATTACTCTGGCTATTGAAGGTAATAATTCAAAATGCGTTTCAGTTCTTTTCGACTACTTAACTCGTGAACATATTAACAGAAGGAAAGATGTTGAAAGTGAGTACACACCTCTACACGAAGCTGTGCTTCTTGGCAAGAATGAAGTAATCAAAGAGCTTCTAAAATCAAGAGATATAGATACTGAATTTATGGATAAGGAATCTTACAAAGCATATAATTATGCTAATAACAAAGAGGCAATAGAATTGTTTATTAAGCACTATAGTAGTAAAATTAGTGAGTTGCGTATAAAATTAGAAGATAATAATAAAAAACTAGCGCGAATTAAGTGCGTCCTAAACAAAACAAAACTTACTTGCGTATGCTTAGCAGCCTTCGGCTCTTGTTTTAGAATGTATAAAAATTCTCATGACATAATAAATGAAGAAGTGAGTGAAGATATGTTATATTATTCTCTTGAATTGCTCTCCAACACTACAGGTCTAATATTATTTTTTAATTATTTGATCGATACAATACTTTCCAAGTATGAAGAAAAAAATTCTAGTTTGAATAAAGAATCGGACAGTTATGTGGAAGAAAGAAATATGTTGAAAAATAAATTACGTCATTTTCAAAAAAGAAGTACCGTAGTAACTACGCAAATGTGTGAGATAATTTCAGTTATACCTGAATCAGAGTTAGGTTACAGTAGATTGTGATTACATTAATTTTTTCAAGACAGTTCTAAAAAAAAGTGGGAAATCTTTTTCATAGCCAATCAAACTAAGCTTTCTTTACGAAAGGTTTGATGTTATCATTTTATAAACTATATCCTGAATTTGTTAAATGAACATTAATATAAAGAATTTAGTTCATGCTTTTTCTAAATTGCCAAGTTTAGGTCCATCATCATCACGAAGGTTAGTTATACATTTGCTCCAAAATAAAGAGAAAGTCATGCTACCGCTTGCATCTTTGATTAGAGAGCTAGCGGATCTTATAATAGAGTGCAAAATTTGTGGAAACCTAGATACTAAATCGCCGTGTTCTATTTGTACTAACCCAAAGCGTGACACCAAGTTAATGTGTGTAGTAGAAGAATTGGGTGATCTATGGGCATTTGAAAAAGGGAATATATATTCAGGTATGTATCATGTTTTGGGTGGAAGGCTATCAGCAATAAATGGCATAGGTCCAAAAGAACTGAATCTTGATAACATTCCCAAAAAAGTTACAGAATTTAAAATTGAAGAGGTCATTATTGCAATCAATCCGACATTAGAAGGCCAAGTTACTGCGCAATATATAATTGAATTGCTAAAGAATTCGAATGTAAAAATATCGCGCCTTGCTTGTGGTATACCGATAGGTGGAGAAATTGACTACCTAGATGAAGGGACTCTGAAGATAGCGCTTACGTCAAGACAAGAGTATGAGTTAAATATAAAGTAAGGTATGTGCTTAAAAAAACTTACATCGCTAATAACCTTCAGAAAAAAAGAAGAGAAACAATTGCCTAAGGTAATAAATTGGGAAGGTGATTGCTTGGGTTATAAGCAAATTGCAAGTAAATTTAGTTCTATAATCAAGACAATCGATAAGTCTTTTTCAATCGTATCCTTAGAAGGATATGATAAGTGGGGTAAGACATTTTTTTTGAAAGAATGGGTAAAGGATCTAGAGCAGCAAAATGAAATTGCAGCTTATTACAGCGCATGGGATATTAGTGCGCTAGATCAACCATTGCCTTCTTTTTTGCATTTCTTGTTTGAGGATCTATTCGCATCATACAAAGTAAAAAGGAGTGTTATACAGCAGTTCAAAAACATAAACCAAGAACTATTTTCTCTCAATACATTAGGAAAGCTGATCAGTAAATCTCCACTTGCTATGCTTTCAGTATTTCTCGATGCTGCAAAAGAGGCTGATAAGAAAGACATTGGTTTTGTCTTGGGTGAATTAAATCTTCTCCAAAGGAGAAAAGAGAACATTAGAGACTTTAAGATACAACTAGCAGATGTGGTTAATAAAATCAGGAAAGACAAAAACATTTATATAATGGTCGATGATCTTGATATATGTCGCCCTAAATTCATTGTCGATTTTTTAGAATCCATAAAGTACATGCTTGATGTCGAGGGACTGGTTTTCATTATCTCTGTTAGTCAAGATAAGAGTAATGTGCAAAGAGCAATTAGCACAATACTTGGACCAAATTTTAGCCTAAAATCTTTTACTGATCTCTCTTTGCATTTGCCAAAACAGCCAACAGAGCAGTTTATAAGAAAACTGTTTGAAAGTTCTGAATTACCGAAAAAATCAAAGAGCTTAATTATAGATAGCTTTATATTTTATGCAGAAAGCTTCTCATTATCACTGCAGGCAATACAATACTGTATAAGGAGAATAAAGCTATGTTTTTTGAACCATGCAAAAGAAGAATTACTTGATCCGAATTTATTTACATTTTTAGTAATACTACAGTCAGTAAACACTGATTTGTACGAGGAATTATATTCATCACCTCAGAAAGTACTGGAGAAGATTGAGAGTGATTTAATGCCAAATGGTCAAGAAGAATGGAAAAAGCTTAAAATCTCTCTTGAGACTACTTTAAAAAAAAAAGAATCAAAGACTAACAAATCTTTGAAGCAAATAAGAGATATTATATTCTAGCACTTTCTTCTTAATTTGCATGACACAATGGTTGTACTTATTCCAGTTTAGCATTGGAACCATAAGTTGGCCCACATAAATTTTAGCATGTGTGACCTTGAAAGATCGCAGTGCAATACTTAAATTATTAGAGTAGTAGGCTAATAATGGAGCTCAAAATGCACAACATACAAGAAACTGAAAGTTTAAAATTTGACGCTGAAGTAGGCAAAGTACTAAATATAGTAATTCATTCACTTTATACTAATAAGGATATTTTCTTGCGTGAGTTAATATCAAATGCATCAGATGCATGTGATAAATTGCGCTATGAATCACAATTAAATGCTGATTTATTAGATTCAAGTGATGAGTTGAAGATTACTATTAGCTCCAGTAAAGATAAGAATGAGCTGTATATAACCGACAATGGAATTGGCATGAACAGGCAAGATTTAATAGATAATCTTGGCACGATTGCAAGTTCTGGTACGCAAAAATTCTTGGATGCAATTAAGAATAATAAAGATTCGAGCCAAGCTGTAGAGCTGATTGGAAAGTTTGGTGTTGGTTTTTATTCAAGCTTCATGGTTGCTTCAGAAGTTATAGTAGAATCAAGGAAAGCCGGAGAAGAAGAGTCTTGGGTGTGGAAATCTAAAGGAGATGGAGAGTATTCAATCAGCAAATTAGATGGTCAAATCTCTCGTGGCACAAAAATTACGCTTATCATGCGTCCTGAAGAAAGCGAATTTTTAGACAAATTCCGTATTGAAAACATCGTTACTACTTACTCTGACCACATAAATTTTCCCGTTGAGTTTGTAAATGAAGAAGGAAAAAGTGAAAAATTAAATAGCAAAGCTGCAATTTGGACTAAGCCAAAAAATGACGTTACTCCAGAAGAGCACAACGACTTCTTCCGTGGTGTTGCACATGTGGGCGGTGAGCCTTGGATGATATTTCATAATAAAAATGAAGGTGCAATAGAGTATACGAACTTGCTTTATGTTCCTTCTATCAAGCCTTTTGATTTATTTCATCCAGATAGACGCTGCTCTGTAAAATTGTATGTAAATAAAGTGTTTATCACTGAAGATAATGTGCAGATTATACCGCAGTACTTGCGTTTTTTGAAAGGTGTGGTTGATTCACCGGATTTGCCTCTCAATATCAGCAGAGAAACACTGCAAAATAATCGTGTAGTTGAGCAGATTAGGAAATCTTTAACTAAGCGCATAATATCAGAGCTCGGCAAAAAAGCAAAAGAGAATTTAGAGGAATATACAAAATTCTGGGGCAATTTTGGTGCGGTGTTAAAAGAAGGTCTTTGCGAAGCTATGCCAACTGATGAAAGAGAAGCATTGCTTTCCATTTGCAGATTTCATAGCACCAGTGATGGTAAGCTAGTTAGCATTGATGATTATATAAGCAGAATGAAGCCTGAACAGGAACATATCTACTATCTCACAGGTAATAGTCTCGATTCAGTGAAAAACAGTCCACAACTTGAAGGATTTGTCAGTAAGGGATTGGAGGTGCTTCTATTTGTTGATCCAGTTGATGATTTCTGGACTAGCGTAATTCATGAATATAAAGATCAAAAATTTAAGTCTGTAACTCGTGCAGATGTTGATTTAGAAAAATTCTCTTCAGAAGAAGGTAAGAAAGATGAAGAAAATAAATCAGATGAAAACAAAAGCGAAGAAAACGCGGATTCTATACTTGAATACTTCACCAAGGTTCTTGGAAGCTTAGTAAAAAGTGTAAAGATCTCTAAGAAATTAACCGATAGTCCTGTGTGTCTAGCAGTTGATGAAGGAACTATGGATCTCCGTATGGAGCGTTTTTTACGTGAACAGAAGCAGCTAAATTACCGCACGCCAAAAGTACTTGAAATTAACATTAAGCATCCTTTGATAAGAAACATAATGGAATCTCACGCTGAAAATGGTGAAAATCCAACACTTGGAGATATGATTTACTTATTGTTCTATCAAGCTTGTATAGTGGAAGGTGAAGAGATGGAAGACGTAAGTCTATTTGCTAAAAGGCTCAATAACTTGCTTGGCAAAATTTCTATTTAATGCTATACTTAGTTTAGCTAATAATTAGGGGGTAAAACATGGGGTGGAATTTACTTGGTGGGCTCATGCCGCCAGCAGTAGATACTGCAGAAGAAAGGGAGCGTCGCCATTCCAGAGATTCAGGTGCTGAAGAAGAATTTGAAGTTTTAGAACAAGAAGAAATTAAGGAGCATCGTCATTCTGGAGATTCAGGCAATTGTTCAGAGGTTGAGGAAGGACAAAATACTAACAGAGCAATTGAATTGGAATTTCAGCTAACACAATCTTTGCTAAGTCAAGTAAAGGCAGGTGAGAATAATAGGAATGCAAATTCTGGCAAGCAAGCACAACTTGATTTGGAAAGAATGGATTTTGTAATTAATGGGCAAACAATAAGCAAAGCGTATGTTCACGAGTCATATTGCCAGCACAATCACTTAATTTCGAGTGAAAATGCAAATTACCGCCTGTTTGCTAAGCAAGTTTTCACAGAAATGTTTAAATATGCTAAGGCAGAAACTCCAAATGACAATATATTAGAAGAGTTAATTACTAATTGCAATCAGGCTGGGTATGATGGCTCTTTGTTAATGCAGCTCTCTCCTATATTCTCTAAGCATAAACTAAGCTTGCCTCATGCCAACGATAGAAAGATAAGTATTGTATATAATAGCCAAGGTTCTCTCAATATTCAGTATTGTCCAAGTATGCCTGTTAGAGAACTTGATACGAATAAGGAAATATGCAGGGTTGATGCTATTTTAGAGTTCACCCTTAAGTTTCGAGATAGTAAGGTAGAGTATGAAAACGGCAAAGTAACATTTGCCATTCCTGAACAATTAGAGAATTACAAAGCTGATGGCAAAAGTTTGTTAGATGAAATAAATAGGCATTTCGAAGATGAGGATAATAGAATTACAGAGACTCTTGAGAAAAATATGAATGAAGGACCTAAGTCATTTGCTGCTGAAGACTTGTCTATTACTGAGAGTTCATCTGATAGTAGTGAAGTAGCAAACAAAGTAGTTACTGATCCAGGCATTTTAGGTAATGTTGCGAATGTATTGGTAGGTGTTGCAGAAGTTACAGCAGTTGTAGCAACAGAGTTATTTTGGCCTCAAGATCAGGTTAATATAGAACCAAGGCATAATGAAGAAGAATTTACCATTATCCCTAAAAATTTAACCTTTGATGGATTAATAGACGTTATAAATAAAGCAAAAAATTATGGTGATTACGCAAGTTTAGATAAAACTATAAATAATATAGAGGAAAGCGATAGATTTATTACTGATTTGAATTGTGGTAATTTGAAGGATTTTTGCTCTCAACAGCTTAATTTGACTGATCATACGCACAATGTGCTGTTGAATAATAGTTATGATGAAACAAATGGTTATTATAATCATTCAGTAAAAGAGCTTTCACTACTAGCCATTGCAGCTAATGATACGCTTGTGGAAAGATATGCAGAAACGCATAAAAGTATATTATTTACGCAAGATGAAGGGCTCGATAGGCTACTTATTGGTGTTGGTGGACAATGCTATATTAAGTTTTTATTAGAGCATTTGGATAAGCCGAATCATACTATGTTTTTGGATGGTATATGTAAAAAACTTGAAAGGGCATCTTTTGTTGGTAATCAAAAATGCGTAGAAGTGATACTAAATAGGTTTAAGAATACTGAGGCTGAAGGTAGAATTATTTTTTCATCTAAACTTTTGCACTATGCTATACACTTAGCTCCTGAAAGTAAAGCGGCAGAGGTAATTGTTAATCGTAAAGTTGTTGATATTAATAGTATAGATAATTCTGGAATTGCACCTTTGCATTATGCTGTAGCACGTGATAATTTTAAACTAATAAGCTTACTTATTGAAAATGGTGCTAATGTTGATGTTCAAGATGAGAGGCATGGCAGAACAGCTTTACATTGGGCTGCTTACCATGATAAATTTGAAATAGTAAAATTACTTGTAAACAAGGGAGCTGATTGGAACATTAAAGATAGAGATGGCAAAACAGCTTTAGATCTGGTAGGAACGAAAAGTTTATATTTGGTAAGGGAAGAAAACAGGGAAAAATCTTCTAGTGAATCAAAAATCACAAAATTTCTTGAAGGTTTAGATGATAAAACACCTTTGCATTTAAATATTAAAAAAGATCCAGAATCCAAAAATATTGATAATCAACGGCCACAAAGGAGTATTGTTGATAAAGAAGAAAATATTATGAATAATAAAAAGGTTTCAATAGAAGAAACTATAGATAATAATAATTATAGGAGGGGTAAAATGCCTAAAAATATAGAAGAGAAATTGTCTAATGCTATCTTCGCTCTTAATTATGAAGAAGTAATGTCTTTAGTGGAAAAGGTAAGGAAAGAGGACAATAGTGTAGACATAAAGCAAATCTTGAATAAAGCCTTAGAAGACGCTAATAAGACGGAAGTTGGTAAGAAAGATAAAGAATCTAAAAGCAAGCTCGCAAAAATTAAAATATTTCTTGAAAAAGAGCTTGAGAACATCGCTGCTGCATCACCAGTGAGCGATGATGTGAAAACTACCGCAAGTAGTAAAAAAGCTCCTGTGGTGGAGTCTGAAGGAAGTGAATCAAATTTAGCATCGTCGAGTTCTGAAGATGATGATTTTTCTAAACTTGAAAGTGACGATTCTCCTAGAATTTCTTCAGATTCTCCTTCGTTTGATATTATTTATGAAACAGAAGTACCTGAAACTGCAGCAGAAATGCCTTCAATGGTCACTGAGGGAAAGTCTGATGATCTAAATGACGAAAAAGATGATCAGCAAAATCTTACAATACCTACAGCTGTAGATCAGGGTACATCGCCTATTCCCGAAAGTCAATTTGGTACTGCACACAATGAAGAAGATTTTACTGTTCTACCTCAATCATCATCATTAGGTTTTGCAAATGAAAGTGTTAATACCGTAATATCAATTGATAATAACAGAAAAGAGCAAACTTCTAATAAACCCGCCAAGCATGTAGAACAAGTTGCTAACGAAAATATACAACCAAAATCAGTAGCTAATAAGCAAGCTAGTAATAGCAACAAAATTTACACAAAAGAGAATAGCGTTAAATGGCCTACTGTGGCTACATGGATGTTTGCAGTAACTGGAGTACTTTCATTAGCTGCTGCACCAGTTGCATATTTTGTTCTCGGTACTAGTTTGCTGGTAGCAGGAGTAGCGGCAGGCATTGGAGCTTTCTGTATAGTTGCTGCTATAGCTGTACATTATTATAATAAGGCACCTTCAGGTCCACTTAAAGGACCAGATGTTGAGGAGGTTGTTCGTAATTCTGCTGTAGAAGCAAGTTAAGAAATAGTAGTCTATCATTTAATAATTTATTATAATTATATTGATTGTTAATAGATAAAAACTTGGTAGACTACGAAGAGATGCTTGCTAAGTTGACAAAATTGCCATTTAATGCTACACTTAGCTTAGCTACTAATTAGTGAGGAAAAACATGTTAGGTTCAGATTTTGTATCACAGGAATCAAACAAAATTTTAAAGAAATCAGATTCTAGGGATTCGGGAACTGAAGAAGGGTTTGAAATTTTAGAACGAGAGGAAAAAGAGCGCCGTCGTTCTGAGGATTCAGGTAATGAAAGTCAAGAGGAATCTGGCGTTAATAATTCTGATACTAAATCTAGTGCAGTAACTACGTTAGAATTTCAGCTAACACAATCTCTGCTGGGTCAAGTAAAGGCAAATGAGAATAATGAAGATGTAAAGTCTGGTAACACAGCTTATCAAGACCTATATAGAACGGATTTTTTTGTAATCAATGATCGCACTATAGATAATAGTTTCATTAAAGGGTTATATGATAAATATAATGAGGGAGATGATAAACGTCTGTTTGCAAAGTATGTTTTTACGGAAATTTTTAAACATGCTAAAGCAGAAGTTCCAAATGACTATATACTGGAAGAGTTAATTACTAGTTGCAATCAGGCTGGGTATGATGGCTCTTTGTTAATGCAGCTCTCTCCTATATTCTCTAAGCATAAACTAACCTTGCCTCATGCCAATGATAGAAAGATAAGTATTGTATATAATAGCCAAGGTTCTCTCAATGTTCAGTATTGTCCAAGTATGCCTGTCAGGGAACTTGATACAAATAGGGAAATATGCAGGGTTGATGCTATTTTAGAGTTCACACTTAAATTTCATAACGGTGAAGTAGAGTATGAAAATGGTAAAGTAACACTTATCATTCCTGAGGAATTAAAAGCTGGTAGGGAAAGTTTACTAGACGATATTAATGAACGTTTCACAGATTATGATAATGATGGATTTATTCGTTTACACGTTGCAGCACAAAAAGGTGATGTTGAGCTTGGCAGGCGTTTACTAGAATGTGGTGCAAATATTGAGATTAAATCAAAAACAAAAGTAGGTGGTGACACTGCACTTCATTTAGCTGCCAAGAGTGGTCATAAAGATTTTGTGAAGCTTTTACTTGATAATGACGCAAATGTTAATTCAGTAAGCAGTACAGGCAGCAGAGTAACTCCTTTACATGAAGCAGCATATAGTGGACATTTAGATGTTGCGGAATTGCTAATAGAGCGTGGTGCAACAGTTGATGCTAAAGATCGGCATAACTTTACTCCTTTGATGTATGCTTCTGCAAGAGGTAATTTGGAGATGGTGAGATTACTTTTACAAAACAATGCAGATCTTTATTTACAGAATAATAATGATGAAACTGCACTGCACTTAGCTGCTGATAATGGCCATTCTGATGTAGTTGCTATTTTAATAAGTGCAGCAGAAGATAAAGAAAGGTATGTTAATATGCAAAGCAACAGTATTGGTACTGCGTTGCATGTTATAGCTTATAATCGAGAAATAAATGAAGAGCATAAAAAATCTGCAAAATTGCTACTAGACAATGGTGCAGGCCCGTATTTAGAAAATGATCCAATCATTAATACACCATTAGATACTCTTTTGAAAGGAAGCTCTTTAGATATGGCAAAAAAACGAGGAAATAAGGGATTTTTGGAATTTATGTCATCTTTAGGCTATTCAGCAACCGTACCAAGCAATTCAAAGAATGATCCACAAAACACAAAAAAGTATGTCGTAGCTGCTTCTGCGCTTGCAATAACTGTTATTGCCTTAGGAGCAGCTGTTGCAGTTTACTTGGAAATGTTAGCAATAGGAATAGCAGTTGCAGTTTGTTGTCTTATTGCAGCTACAATTACGTACTGCTATAGGCCTAAAAGCTTAGTTGAGGATAATCAGGTCAAAAAGGTTATGCAGACAGAAGAATGTCAGTCTAAGTAATAAATATAGTAGTCTATCATTTAATAATTTATTATAATTATATTGATTGTTAATAGATAAAAACTTGGTAGACTACGAAAAAATATTCTTAAATAAAATCAAAGATATAAAAGAAGAAGGGCGCTATCGTGAATTTACGCATTTTGCGTCATTACCTGGCAAACTTCCCTATATTATGGATTATGAAAGAAATAGAGAGGTTATTGTCTGGTGCAGTAATAATTATCTGGGAATGTCACAAAACGATAGTGTCATTGCTGCTATTCAAAATTCATCTGTTGGTGCTGGAGGAACAAGAAATATATCAGGTACAACAAAGGAAGTTGTTGAGCTCGAGAAGTCTTTGGCTGACTTGCATCAAAAAGAAGCTGCTTTAACTTTTGCTTGTGGCTATCTTGCCAACCAAACTACACTTAGTACTTTATCGTCTGTTATTCCGGGCGTGGTAATTTTTTCAGATGAGAAAAACCATTCTTCAATGATAGAAGGTATAAAATCAGGAAAAAGACCGAAGCACATATTTAGGCATAATGATGTTGATCACTTAGAGCAGTTGCTAAAGTCTATAGATATAAAAACGCCGAAAATAATAGCACTTGAATCTGTATACTCAATGGATGGTGATGTAGCACCGCTTGAAGCGATATGTGATCTAGCAGATCAGTATAATGCAATCACCTATTTGGATGAGGTACACGCAGTTGGCATGTATGGACCGCGCGGTGGCGGAATTGCAGAAAGAGAAGGTTTGATGGATAGAATAACTGTTATTCAGGGTACATTATCAAAGGCTTTTGGAGTGATGGGTGGATATATAGCGTCTTCAAAGAGCTTGGTGGATGTAATAAGAAGTTCAGCCCCAGGATTTATTTTTACTACTGCTATGTCACCCGTTTTAGCAGCAGCAGCAAAGGCAAGCGTTGAGCATTTAAAATCGAGCAATGTTGAAAGAGAGAAGCAAAAGCAGTCTGTTGAAAAGGTAAAAGACTCACTGAGAAACGCAGGAGTGAATTTTATGCAAACAGAAACTCATATAATTCCAATCATAATTGGCGATCCTGAGTTGTCCAAAAAAGCATCAAAATTGTTATTTGATGAGTATGGAATATATGTACAACATATAAATTACCCAACAGTTTCAAAGGGGACTGAGCGCTTCCGTATTACTCCTACGCCTTACCATACAAATGAAATGATAGAGCATTTAACAAAATCTCTTGTAAAAGTTTTTGAGAAATTGTCTGTTTGTGTCTGTTGTTGAGTTTAAAGTTGCCAAGAATAAGGTATCTATTTAAAAGCATGGTTAATGTACAAAATCAGTGCTTTATTTCTTGTCATGAAAGTAGATAACACTGGGATCTATAGCTCACACAGGTAAAGTTTACTCTTTTGTCATCCTATGGCTTGACCATAGGATCCAGTCTAAACAATCTGGATTCTAGTGTCACGTGCTGGAATGACACCTATTTGTTCCTATAGTTGTCTTTTCTCGTCTATCTTATTTTGCCACCCTGCTGCAATGAGGGGTAGGTAAGACCATTTATTATTTTCACTACGTGACTTTTGCTCTTTTGAATGAACTTTAGTTTATATCTCCAGCAATGACAAGCGCGTTATCTTCCCTTAATCTCCCACCGCTTTCTTGCAGAAAAAGCCTACCGAGTGAAGTTTTATATTTATTAATTCCAGAGTAAATTATTCCATTGTATCTTCCGGCAGCAAGATATGCAAAACCTAGTACCGTTGAGCCAAGGGAGCGTAGATTATTATTGTCAAGTGGTAATTTATTTAACAAATTACCACTTATGTCTATTATTCCCCCTTCACGAGCTTTCATCCGCATTTTTACATGGCGAGATTTGAAATCTTCAAGAAAAGCTCCTTTCTTTTCCTCTGCCCAGAAAGTTTCTCTAAGCGCTGGAGCATCAATCACAGCTGCTACAACTCTGTTTTTATGAATGAGACAAACTGATACTGCAAAATAAACCATACAACTAAAAAGGTTTTCCTTGCCTTCTATAGGCATAATAAACCAAGTATAACCGCCGTCTTTTAGATCTTGGCCCACATCGTCTTCAAAAATAAAGTCATAGTTCTGGTTGTAGTTTTTCAAGCAATCGTATATAAGTTGCTTGGATTTTGAATAAGTTTTATTGATAAAGTCTGCTGACTTAACGCTTGAAATTTGCAATTCATTAAAATCACGTATAAGCTGCTTGGAGGCACTGCGTACAGAATCAAGCATCACATTGATTCGTGGTGATGAAATGGCCATTTACTCTTTTACTCTTTCGTAATAGCTGTTATCAGGAGTATGTACTACAATTTTATCCCCTTCTTTTATAAATTGAGGCACGTTAACACGTATTCCGTTTTCCAAAATTGCAGGCTTATAAGAAGCAGTAACAGTCTGCCCTTTGATAACAGACTCTGTTCCTTTTACAGTTAGTGTAACGTGATCAGGCACATGTGCAGAAATTATTTTATCTTGATAAGTTACTACTTTAATTTTCATATTATCTTGCAAATAAGCCTTCTTTTCCCCTAATAAGTCTAAATTTATAACAATCTGCTCGTAACTACTTGGATGCATAAGATTTACGATATTCCCTTCAGTAAAGAGATAAACATATTCCTCTTCATCTAAAATTGCCCTTCTGATTGTTGCATCAGAGCGAAACCTCTCATAGTACTTTGCTCCTGTTTGGATATTTTTCATTTCAGCTTGTATATATGCACCACCCTTACCAGGTTGAGTATGCATAATACTTATAACCGAAAATAAACCACCGTTATGTTCTAGTACCTGACCTGGCCTGATATCATTAGCCCTTTCTGCCATAATTACACTTTTAATTTAGTCTGATGATTATAAATAACTTTATACAAATATCAAAATTTTTATTGGCCAATGAATTCTGGCATGTTGATTACTATATATCTTTCCTTCATGTTGATGTATGGAAATATTTCTTTAGTGAAAGATAGCATAATGTTTTTTTTTGTGCTGATAACCAAAATTTCTAATATATCCCCTGAGCCAAAATTATGTACAGACTTCACATAGCCATATAATTCATTACTTTCTAATCTTACTTCCATATTCACAAGATCATTTTGGTAAAATTCATCCTCATCATTTAATTGTGGTAGCTTATTTCTCTCTATATATAACTTTTTATTTCTTAAAAGTTCTGCTTCATTACGGGAGTTCACACCGCTAATTGTTGCTATTACTAAATTATTACTGACAACAGACACCAAGCTTATTTTATAATTTTCACTTCCGCTTATTAGTTCACCATATAGGAAAATATTTTCGGGCTTTTCAGTAAAGGTTTTTATCTTAACAGCTCCTTTGATTCCATGGGGAGAAGTAATTATTCCGAGGCATATATTCATATTAATATGATAGTTGAAATCAGCTTTTTGTCTATAGAATTGACAATTTACTGAATTAACATACAATTAATATTGTGATAATTATAGTGGATAATGTGTGAGTTCTATCAGCAATCAAGAAAAGCAAAGTATTATAAGTGGCTTAGAAGAAATCAACTGCAAGCTAAAAGGTGAATCTATAAAACTTGATGATACAAAGGAATCTATAATAGTAGCACGTCGTAAACCTGTTGTTGAAGAGGCATTAGAACATTTACGCAACCCTTCTACTACTAACTGTAATGTTCTGATCGATGCAGAAACTGGGTTTGGCAAGACTTACGATATTGGAATGTGGAGCCATGTACTAGCCCAAGCAGGGTTTCATCATCTGGTTGCAGTACCAAACAGTGATCTAGTAAACCAAGCTAAAAAAATGATGAGCAGTGCATTTACTGTAAACATTAGGACACCTAAAACTGCTGAGGAAATTAAAAATGCACTGAAGGCAACTAAACCTACAACAATTATAGTGACACATGACCTGTTATTACAGCAAGAAAATGATCGTAAATTTAAAGACCAAAATACCAAGTTGTGGATTAGTGTTGATGAAGCAGACAGTATTAACAAGCAGCAGGATTTTGAGAACATGTGCAAGCTTGATGAGAAATATCCTACGACTTACCTCACTGCAACACCAAAGAGAAGGATTTTAAATAGATGCGGAAAAGTTATCAGCCCGACAAGATTGAGTAGACGTTGTATTGCAAACGCCATCGAAACAGCAAGTGTTATTGCAAAAACCAATAGGAGAACAAATTTCACTCTAGCATTTGTAGTGAATATTGCTGTTACTATAATACCTATGATTACATTATTTCCTGTTATAAATAGTAATGTTGCTGCTGTAATTGGTCTAACTTCAGATTATTGGCTGTATTCTGCTTTGATTGGAAACTTATATTATACAATTTCTATGTTTATATTTGGTATAGTAATGTTGCCAATTTGGTGGGTACTAACTAAAGCAACTGGTGTAGAGTCAAAAGAACTGCTTTCTAGATTTCTTGCTAACGTGCGTAGCTTATTTACTAGAGAAAAATCGAGCCCAGCTCATGAATATGTTGAAGAGAGCGAAGAAGTTTTTAATTACAATAAGCTTGTTGATACCGATGATTTATTAACTTCTATAAGATGGAATGTGCAAAGCCCAATTGGAGAAAGTGCTCTGCTTTTAGCTGATGATGTAAATAGTATAGTTAATCTTAACTTTGCGTTGCAGGGTAGAGATAATTTAGTATATGAAGGTAGTACACGTTATGAAGTGTATAATAAATTTCAGCCTGAAGGGATGTCTTATCAAGACTATATAGGCTCAAGTTACGCGAAGCGAACTTTATAAGCTGCGTTAAAAAGCAACATCCTAGTCTGACAGAAGAGCAGATATCTGAATTAAAAGAAAAGGTGGATTTCAGTAGTACTGCTGAATATCTAAAATATAGAGTAATGCATTCAATGATCGATCTTACTCTCTCATATTTAATGAAGTGTGATAATATTACTTTAGATAAAAAAAGAAGAGAAGGTTTGAGTGAATTGATAGAAGATGTTAAAAAGAATGTTAGCACCACTAATGATAACAATATTATAAGCTACCTAGAGAGAAAAGGCTTTAGTGAGCAATTTGCTAGAGATGAGCTCTTACTGCAAATAAAGACAGTAATTGAAGCACTGAGTAAAAGTGATAATGAGCAATGCAGCTTAATAGTTGATAATTGGCGCTTAAGCAAAGAGCTCCATGACCTCATGGAAAGAGAGGAAGGTATACTACATAGTCTCATTGATTTCTGCAAACAAAATAAATGTATCTTTGCAGGAATTGGGAAAAATGATCTTGGTATTGGAGAAAACAGACTCTTTTCAGCGATAATACGTAATCAGATAGGTGGATATCGAACTCTTTATTGTGATTATGAAAAAAGAGATTTTGATTCATTGGCTAAATATGCGTTGACAACGGTTATAGATGGATCGAAAGGTCGTGGATTTGATAGTGAATATAATCATGTTGCATCAATATTTGCAGATTCGGTTAGTCAGTTCAATAATCCATCTGAAGCCCTACAGAATCTTGGAAGAAATAGAGAGCGTAATGAGAGCAGACAATCATGGTTTTTCGCTGCTGCAGGTGAAGAAGTTGAGCTATTTGTGAATAAGATCTTAGCAAATTTTAAAAACGAACCACAGAAATTTTGTCAGAAAGTTTTGTTTCCAGCTACTAATAAATACAATAAGTTGCTAAAAAATAGAATGGGAGAAGAACTTGGAAGAAAAATAGAAATCTATATTAGTAAAAATATTGATGCATTAGGAAATATTGATGATTCAGCTCTGAAGAAGTTTTCTAGTGATTTGATAAAAGAAACGTATGAAAAAGTTCATGATATAAATGATTTTGATGTCAAAAAGACAGAACAAGATTTACATAGGATTTTAAAAAGTACAGAGGCATACCTTCGTTCATATGAGAACAGAATTAAAAACAACGGTAAATTATCTTGCACACGCTCAGCTTTATTTTCTGTGGGGAGTGCTATAACAAAGGTAATGTATTATCTTTGGGCAGGGTTTGACTATTTAGTCTTTTTGGCTAAAGCGTACAATATAGATAAATCTGGAGATACCAGTGCAAGAGCGTATGTACACATAATCAGAAACTGTCACTGTGAAAGTAGTGTGAAGGCGCAAAATGTATTGGTTCATGCATTAGAAATTGCCAAAGAACATGACAGCAGTTTCAAAAGAAATAGTTTGTACGAAGGCAATGAGGATAGATGTAAAGAAAAAATCATCTCATATTTTCAATCCAAGCAATATATACGTGCATTAGATAGAACAATTGCTCAAATTGAAAATAAACACTTGGTAACAATTTTGAAAGCTGTAGGCTACGAAGATGATGCTAATAAAATGGCACAAGAAATCAAAGATTTTTTATGTGATTTAAAGAATTTAAATTGTGTAGACTTGAGAGAAAAATATTATCAAGGCAACTTATATCAAGAAAGCAAATTATACAAAATCAATAATCAAGTTAGTACGATAATTGATGAAATTGTAAGGTGTCATAAGTGGCATCATGGAATAGAGGACTTAGAGCTAAAATTAAAAATCAACCATAATATTTTTGAAGTCAGAGTTAACAATGATTTTTCTAAGTTACGTGAGAAAAACTTTAACAAACGCTCTAAAGAAAGGACATATCTAGGTAGAGCTATGTTACTTATTGGGTCCATAATTTCAATGGAGCTTATAGGTAGAATATCATCAGTTCAGACCATGCCATTGCCTTTACTTTGCGGTTTTATAGTATTTGGACCATTGGCACTCTTGTGTGGTGCATTGTTATATGAAATAACAACCTATTTAGTGAGAGGAGCATTTTTTACTTTTGGAGTGCCAGTTGTGTTAGAGGAGCTATTTAAATTCATTGTTAAAAACAGTTTAATGCAGAAGTTATTAGATGTGGCATTATCGTTTGGTAATGGTGCTTTCTTAGGTGTTGAGAAGAGTGCCGTGCAATCTTTTATATTTGAAGATGCAACAAAATTTGACTCACTAAGTGATATAAATGAGCTTACACTGATAAGAGAACAGGAAAAGGCAAAGTGTACAAATGAAGTAGCTGATAAAGTTGTAGCTACTGCTTTATCTGCAATTTTGATACAGCCAACAACTAGTGAGCAGGAAGGTTTAGTTTTTAACTAGAACTTTTCAGATAAATACTGAGTGAGGATTTCAATGCCTTCATCAATCTCTTTTTCAGTGATAATGAGTGGAGGCAAGATTCTTAGAACGTTATCTGATGTTACTCCAACAGTAAGTAAACCACGGTGACTTAGCTCTTCTGCAAATTTTTGGTTATTCATTTTTACTTTTATTCCTAGCATCAACCCTTTTCCTCTCACTTCTTCTATCATTGGAAACTTGCTTGCTAAATTTTCTAGTTTGTTTTTTAAGTACTTACCTCTAACTTCAACATTTTCTAAGAAGCCAGGGCTGAGCAATTCATCCAATACAGCATTACCTACTGAAGTTGCAAGTGGATTACCACCAAAAGTAGAACCATGCATACCGACCGCCATGTACTTAGCAACCTTTTCAGTTGCAAGACAAGTCCCCAGAGGGAAACCTCCTCCTATTCCTTTTGCAAGAGCACATATGTCAGGCTTAATTCCTATGTGTTCATATGCAAATAACTTTCCTGTCCTGCCAGCACCGCACTGAACGCAATCAAAAAATAGCAGTATGTCGTTTTCGTTACATAGTTCTCTTAGCTCTTTCATGAAGACTTCACTCATTATTTTAATACCACCTTGTCCCTGTATTGGTTCTATTAATATAACACCTATGCCATTAGAAATTGCTTTCTTTACACTCTCAATATTGGGCTCTATGTTATCACACCAGTCAATATAAGGATTCAGTAATTCAGAAAATTTCTGTCTATCGTTTGTTGCACAAGTTAAAAATGTCCTTCCATGAAATGCACCATGAAATGTTAGAATTCTATAGCGATTTTTATTACCTTTTCCATTTTGATAGGCCCTAGCGATTTTAAGTCCACATTCCACTGCTTCTGATCCAGAATTTGCAAAAAATACAGTATTAGCAAAGCTGTTGTTTATTAAATTTTCTGCAAATTTGTTGGCAGTAGATATATTATAGGTATTTGATATATGCCATAGTTTTTCTCCTTGTAATTTTAGGACATCAGTTAATCGTGGGTTGGCATGACCTAAACTGCTAACAGCTATTCCAGAGTGAAAATCTATATAGCGCTTATTATCGATATCATACAAGTAAATACCTTTGCCATAAGAAAAATTTATGTTAACAGGAGAATAAACTGGCAAGATAGGAGAAATTGTCATAAAAGTATGATATGCTAATTTTTTATTAATACCATAAAAGACGTTATTTCACAATGAGAAGAATATGTATAAATTAAGTAAATTAATTTTTACTACACTAAAAACAAATAGATATACAAAAATTATCTCGCTATTCTTATTAATTTTTGTGGTTTTATTGGGCACAATATACCGCAGTTATTCATTAAAGAATAATTTTCTTTCTTTTTACCGTAATTCAAATGCAAACTTAAAAGATCTATTGGAAAATAGTATAATAAAAAAATATCATTATTTACTAATAGAAAAACATCATATTAAATATAACAGTTTTGATTACATAAACCAGTTGGTAAAATTGCGTGCTGAATTGTTACAATCAGTAAGCAAAGTAAGAAATTTTAGCTTAATACTGTATGATCAAAATGCCAGAGTAATTTTCAGTAATTTTAATACTCAAGGTCATGACTATGAGCAGTTGCTTACAAATGATGAAATTGATAAATTGCTAAGCAATCAAGAAATATTTTACGCTACAGGAAATACATTAACTTCTACTTTCCCTATATTTCATGAAGATGACATTAAGCCTTCATTTTTTTTGAAGATCATTCAAAGCTATAATGACTCTTATATTATGGTATATAGTCTATTTTCAATATTAATGGGCTTATTACTGGTTATCTTAATACTAATAATGCTTTATTTGCACTTTTCCAATACCCAAATGCTAGCCAAGCAGCATAAAACTAATATTGAATTACAAAGGGTTAAAGAGGCATTAGAGCAAGAAAATGCAAATAAGATAAAATTTTTTGCAAGTGTTACACATGAGTTGCGTACACCTCTTAATGCTATTATTGGATTTGCAAAGTTGATCAAAAATGAAACTTTAGGTTCGGTAGATCACTCTAAATACAAGGAATACGTAGACGATATATATAATGCTGGTACACATTTACTTGCTTTGATTAATGATGTGCTCGATTTTTCTAAAGCTGAATCAAGTAGTTTAACAGTAGAGAAAGTGAAGTTTAATCTGAATAAGATAATAGATTCGTGCTTAAAAATGTTATCACCTAAACTAAAAGAAACAGGTATTAGTTTAAAGAAAGAGATATCTGATAAACAATTATTAGTTATCGCCGATCCCAAAAGAATGAAGCAAGTTATAATAAATTTGTTATCAAATGCAATCAAGTTCACTCCTCAAGGTGGTTTAATAAGAATGATTATTAAAGAGAATATAGAAAAAAATTTATTAACTATTGAGTTTCATGATAATGGAATAGGGATAATGCAGCAGGACATATATAAAGTTATGTCCGTTTTTGGCCAAGCAGATTCGGGATATAGAAACGAAGGCACAGGTATCGGATTACCTCTAAGCAAGAAATTAGTAGAGTTAATGGGTGGGACTTTCAACATTCAAAGTGAAGCAAAACTTGGTACTACGATAACATTGAGCTTCTTTTATGAAGAGCAAACATGTGAAAAGTTGATTGATTTTTAGTAAAATATATTTGATATTGCACTTTTATATCTAGTACATTCCTAAGTCATACTGACGTGATACCTCTTGGCTAATAATAAGTAGCGGAATGTAAGTAAATTAAACTTTTTTAGCTATACTTCCTGAAAACACTTTATAATTCTTGAGCATAAAGAAAATTCCTTTAATAATGAAGCATGCTAATCAGGAACTTAATAAAACAAGCAACTCAAGTAGGAAATAGTGAAAACGTAATACAATATGTCAAATATCTCTATCAATTTGAGAAGTTTAGAAATACATTAAACCTCACTTTGTCACTAATAAAGCAAACTAGACTCTCGTTTGAAATATATCAAGAAGGATTAGTGGATATGGAAGAGGGAGTGTGTAAGACAATTCGTTCTTCTGGTTTAAATAAGTATGTTATTGTGCTAAGAAGGTCAAATCCTTACATCATAGTACATGAACTTTCACATATGGTTGAAAATGAACTGAACTTAAGCTTAGAGCAAGAATTTCTCTATAAAGTTTATCAGGATATTGAGCAGAACTTAAAGCAGTCAAATATTCTGGTACAAAAAATTATTGGTCAAATTATATTTAAGGAGATACAAGTTTACCAAACTCCAAAATCACGTGCGTCTGAGTTATTCGCACGCTATTTTGAGCTGTTTGCTTGGGCTCAGGAAGTTTATCCTAAAGATAAAGAATATCTAATTCGCACTCAAGATTTAAATAAAGTATTTCTTGCTACTAACCAATGGAAAAAGAGATGCCTGGATCCACAAATAATGAAGATAATAGATAAAGAAGTAAAGGAGTATAGCAATAAAACTGCCTTTAAAGATATAAACAAAGTACAAAGCAGTTGGACTAATAAATTTTCCTCTGGGAGTAAAAAAATTGGTTCTATATTTGGAGATGATAATTAGCTTAACAGAACAAAGTTCACTTCTTCAACATTTCAAGTTATAGTTCTCACAATTAAAGAGTTCAAATATATATGAAAACTATATTAGCTGTTGAAACAAGCTGTGATGAAACTGCAGCAGCAATTGTAAATAGTAATAAGCAAGTCCTTGCTCACGAAATTCTTTCTCAGGAAGAGCACAAAAAACGCGGTGGGGTAATACCTGAAATAGCGTCACGTGCTCATATGAAGCATTTAAGTGGTCTAGTAAAAAGCGCTATAGAAAAATCTAACCTTAACTTTTGTGATCTAGATGCAATTGCAGCAACATCAGGACCAGGACTCATAGGTGGACTAATAGTTGGTACAATGATGGCTAAAGCAATTTCGCATGTAGCACAAAAACCGTTTATTGCAGTTAATCACTTAGAGGCACACACATTAGTTATTAGGCTGCTATATGAGGTTAAATTTCCATTTCTAGTCCTACTTATATCGGGTGGCCATTGTCAATTTTTAATTGCACAGGATGTAGGTAAGTATATTAAACTTGGAAAAACACTTGATGACTCGCTGGGTGAAGCGTTTGATAAAATTGCTAAGATGCTGGATCTAAGCTATCCTGGAGGTCCATTGATTGAAGAGTTAGCTAAAAAAGGTGATGGTATGAGATTTAAGCTGCCAAGAGCAATGATAAAACGTTCTGGATGTGACTTCTCATTTTCTGGAATTAAAACAGCAGTAAAAAACTTAGTTAAAGAGCTTGCAATGAGCAAGCAAGATGTTTGCGATATGTGTGCTTCGTTTCAAGAGTGTATTAGCGACATATTACTCGATAGAGTCAGAAATGCTATTGATATCACTGCATCCTTAAATATTAAAATCAATGATTTTGTAATTACCGGTGGAGTTGCAGCAAATAATTTTCTGAAGGAGAGATTGAAAAAATACATAGATTTGAACGTGCTTTCTCCTCCAAGCAATTTATGTACAGACAATGCAGTGATGGTTGGATGGACAGGAATTGAAAGGTTACAGAGAAACTATGTAGATTCTCTTGACTTTGCACCAAGGCAAAAGTGGGAATTAGAAAAATATTACTAGCACAAAAAATTATCTACTATATAATGCGGCCGCTGGTGAATTTTTGTAGGCTTAAAAATTACAGTGGTATCTACTAAAGCCTTATTCACTACCGGCATTATTATTTATGAGGTACAGTATGTTCAAAAATAAATTTGACACAGTTACTAATGTTTTCAAAGCTAAATCTAGTACAAGCGCAAAGACAATCAGGTCGGGTTTATTTGTTGCGGTAAACGTTGGTATGGCCAAAGCAATTAGTAATATAGACCTCTCTTCATTACAAGGCAATTCAGAAGATAAAGTCAATAAGCAAGACCTAATAATCATATATGATTATATTAACAAAGTAACTCAAGAAGAAAACTATAATATATGTACTAATAATCTTGATTATATAAAAAGCAGGATTTTAGAAGAAAATATAAGTGATTCATTAGCTGAAAAATTTTGTCAAGATGGATGGAATATAATAAGTAATGATGGTTCTTCGCTATTAACAGTGGCTATTGAAAGAATTAGGGAAAGACAACAAAAGAAAAATAGGGATTGTGATATTAAAATGGCTGTATCTCTAATTCTTGGTATGAAGAAAGAATTGATTACAAAACTGGAGAATTTTGCAGATAGTAATGATAAAACACTTCTACATTATTTAGCTGAGTTGGGTAAAGAAGATATTTTACGTTTTGTGATAGAAAATTCTAATTTTGACATTGAAGAAGCATTAAGGAATAAAGATAGAGATGGCAAAACACCACTACACTATGCGGCTAAATCTGGTAATAAAGAATGCTTGAAAATTCTCATAGAAAATGAAGCAGATTTTAGTTGCACTACCAATAATAAAACTGAGTTACACTATGCTGCCAGAAGCGGAAGTCCTAACCTCCTAGAATATTTAAAAGAAATATTGACAGCAAAAGGAATTTTTGATAAGGAGAAAATTAAAACAGATAAATATGGAAATAACGCATTACACTATGCTGTGCAATCTGGAAATGCTGAGTGCATAAAATTCTTCATTGATAATCAAGTACAATTTTTAAAAAATAAATATAATGAGAATCCTTTTCATAAGATTGCAGGTAACTCAGAAACTCAAGAAAATGCCATAAATTTTCTTATAAAGCATCTAAAATTTTTAGGTAGACCAAACAGTAAAATTGATCAAGAAAATGTAGATGGTAACACCCCATTGCATATAGCTGCAAAACATGGAAATAAACAGCTAATAGAATTGTTTATTAAATCAGGTGCAAAAATTGTTCAGAATAAACAAGGTAACACCCCCTTACATATTGCTATTATACATGGTAATACATATTGTATAGAGCTATTTTATGAAAATATAGGAAATAGCATACTTCAATCCAAAGGTGAGTATGGAAGAGATCTTGTACATTTAGCTGCAATGTACGGGAAGTATGATTGTCTAACATTTTTACTCAATAAATTTCCTGATTACGATTTAAGTACAGAAACACGCAAAGGAAATATGGCCCTACACTTAGCTCTATCGAGTAATACAGAAACAGAACTAAGAAAAAAATGTGTGAGTCTATTAATAGACAGAAGCATGCAAATAAATAAGAGTAATAATGAAGGAAACACCCCTTTACATTTTGCTGCCCAACTTGATTTATCGTTTTTAAGCATGATAGAAAAAAAGTTGGAAGAGAAGAAATTTGACGTTTATCAAGAGGTTTTGCGTGAGAATAGCAACGGTGACACCGTCTTTCATATGGCAGCACGTGTTGGTAATAAATCATGCCTTGAGCACCTTTTTAAAAAAGAGAGAGTGGGAGAAATATTAAGTAAGAAAAATAAGGATGGACAAACTTTACTACACTTATCTATCCTCAGTGGAAGAGTAGAATGCGTTAAGTATTTGGTAAAAAAAAGCCCAAAGGGTATTTTTTTAGAACAAAATACACAAAAAAAGTTGTTATTTGCAGCTATTTTGAGCGGCAATAAGGAATGTCTTGAATTTGTGTCAAAAGAACTTGTAGGTAAAAAGGTGGCTGCTAACATCAAAGTGTTATATGATGAAAATGACAATACACCGTTACACATGGCTGCTCTTGCCGACGACATAGGATTCTCTCAGTATGTTATTGAAAGTATTGCTAAGTCAATTATTAGGAACACAGTACCACTTTTTAACACAAACAGTCAAGGGCTTATACCTCTACATTTAGCTGCCATGAGCCTTAATGCTGAGTTAATAGAATATTTTATGACAGATAATCATTACCCCTATAATAAGAAAATGTTAAATGTTGTATCTAAATCTGGAAGAACAGCATTACACTATCTTGTAATGAGTGATAATGATTTTGAAAAAACTATAAATGAGGATTTTAAGCAAGGTCAATTTTTGAAAAAGTTGGTTTTAGAAAAGCGTAAACAAAATGAGCGCTTAAGGGAAAAAGCTATTAAAGCCTTATTCTACCTAACAATCAGCACCGGAGAGAAAACTGTAAATAAGAAGATAAATTTTGATATAAAGGATAATGCAAAAAAAACAGCTTTAGATTATGCTTTTAAACATGGCGACACAAATATCTTGAGGTTATTTTTAGATTTCTTTTATGAAATAAGGGAAAACAAAAAAAGGAAATATGATAGACTTAATATGGAAGATCAAGAAAGAAGCAAAAAGCTTCTAGACTACTATAATCTGGCCATGTCAATATCAAGTGTGATTATTTCTGTTTGCGTTAAGTATAATAATGCAGAACCTGAAAAGGAAGAAATTCTTACCTGGATTTCCATTGCATTTTCTTCGATATCATTTTTACTTATCTTATACAACTTAGTGATTGGCCTTCAAAAAGAACCTGTTAAACGTAAGATAGAAAACTATACTGAAAAAATGAACAGAATTGAAGAGGCTACAGGAAAGTTAGCTAAGACAAAAGTAGGGGATCATGATTTGGAGGAATACAACTCAATATTGGAACTATTAATAAAGAATGCAGAAGATATTTCACGATTGGAAAATGAACTTTACAAGTTTACGCATGAAACTAGATTAGAGAGTAAAGACAAACTCAATATTTCTCCTCAGAAAATGAGTAGGGGTGGTAGTGCAGTACCATGTTCGAATAAGTCTTTAGAAGGTAGAAAAAGTTCACCTGTTTTGAATGATTTAACAGCAAAACTTAGTCTGTTTTCAAGACGCAACAGTAGAGTACAAAATACAATGGACAAGTTAGATAATCCATCATGTGTAATTACTATAAATGAGCATCCAGAAATTAAACCAAAAGCTCCGAAAAACAAATTCAAGAATGTTGCAACCAAGCTAAAAATAGGCAATATCTTTAGTAAGAAAAAAGAAGATCTTATTGCTTCATCAAGCTTATCAGAAGGTGCTAATCAAGAGAATATTACAAAAATGAATGAAGAAAACTGTGGGTTGATAAAACGATTTGGTGATACCAATGGGTATTCAACATTTTCGACTCCTTTTAATCCAAGCGGTTCAACCTCAAGAGAAGAGTGTGGTAACAATCATAGTGCAGCGAGTCATGTGAGTTATGGTAGTGCAAATAATTCTGTGAGTGATAAGGAAGTTAGTAAATCTCCATCTCTAATACTTTCTAACTTTGAGGAGTGGATTACTGTTGACTGTTTTAAATTCGAAAGATATAGACCAAGGTTATATTCAAGTCCATCTTGTGTGAGAAAAAGAGCAATTACAGCTAGATCATTGGAATATGTAATACTTCCTGATCATATAGAAAGAGGAAAATAGATGCAGATTGTAATCACTGACTCTGATAGCATCAACTTTCAGAGGAGTGATAGTAAGCATTATAGTAAACTGTCATTGAGTAGTAGATAAGGAAAACATAGAACAATTGGCAAGGCTATCGTATAAGATTATAGTAGAGAAGGAATTAGATAGTCTTGCTATAAAAAAGTTTATGTTTTCCTATTCGCATATGTTAACATTTTATTATATTAACGATAGGGTAAGGCAATAGCTGTTAATACTTTTGAAATAAAAGTTATATATGGTGCATATAGTTAAGTTAAAAGGAAGATTGTGGAAATTACTCCATCAATAAAAAAAGAATTAAAGCAAAGTATACTATACACTTGTCTAGAGAAATGCAAGAGTGCGTTTTGGTTCATTTTCTGGTTTAGTTCAGGGATTAATGCGTTGATGTTATTTTTGCCACTCTATACTTCTCAGGTACTTGATCGAGTGATATCGAGCGAGAGTGTATCAACATTAGTTATGCTGACGATTATTACTTTATCTGCGTTTGCATGTTCTGCAATGCTTGAAACTTGTCGATATTTAGCCATGGCAAAAATTGGCGACTGGATTGATAAAACTGCAACACCAGACCTAATAGTAAGGTCAATTAGGCTAACATCAGTGCAGAGCTCAACTTCCAGCGGTGAAGCAATACGAGATCTTGGGGTAATAAAAAATTTCATTACAGGAAATGGTATATTTTCACTATTTGATACTCCATGGTCGTTAATTTACCTTGTTTTCATCTTTATGATACATACCTCTACAGGGTTTATAGCTATTGCCGGAATTATTATATTAGTTTCAATGGCAGTATGGAATGAACTTGCTACTAAGCGTATATTGAGAGAAACCAATGAAGAAACTATACGTAATATTAATGCTATAGATGTTGCAACACGAAATGCAGAGGTGGTTGAAGCTATGGGTATGTCAGAATTTATAGTTTCTGATTGGTGTAAACGGAATGATCAAAATCGTGCAATGCAAGTTACAGCGCAGAATCGTTCTAATGTGATTACTGGGATTACTAAGTTTTTACGTTCGACTCTCCAAATTTCAGTAATTGGAACAGGTGCATTACTCGCAATCACAGCTCACAAAACTGCTGGTAGTATCATTGCTGCCTCAATTTTGATGGGTAGAGTATTGGCTCCATTTGATGCAGCAGTTCATACTTGGAAATTTTTAAATCAAGCCAAAATGTCATATGGCAGGCTGCAAAGACTTATCCTAACATCACCAAAAAGAGAGCAAACTATGGCTCTACCAGAGCCTGAAGGGAAGTTGGAATTTGATAGAGTATTCTTTACTCCTTATGGGAGTAATAAGCCAACAGTAAAAGGAATATCATTTTTAATAGAACCAGGGGATGTAGTTGGTGTTATTGGTGCAAGCGCTTCTGGTAAGTCCACCATTGCCAAGCTAATTGTTGGTGTATGGAAACCCATATCTGGTGTAGTCAGACTAGATGGTGCTGATGTATACACTTGGAATCGAGAAAATTTTGGTAATTATGTTGGCTACTTACCTCAAGATATTGAGTTGTTCAACACTAGTGTTAAAGCTAATATTGCTCGAATGAGACCAGACCCAAATCCTGAAGAAATAATCAAAGCAGCAAAAACTGCAGGAATACATGAATTAATACTGAGCTTACCAAATGGGTATGATACAACAATAGGAGGACCTGGAGGAGTAATACTCTCTGGTGGCCAAAAACAGCTTCTTGGACTTGCAAGGGCTTTCTATGGTAATACTAAGCTTTTAGTTCTTGATGAACCGAATGCTAACTTAGACAGTAATGGAGAGGCGCGCTTGATTAATGCAATCAATGTTGCAAGAGAGCAAAATACTACCACTGTTATCATCACTCATAAGCTACCGTTACTATCCGTAGTTGATAAAGTGATTATCATGTCAGATGGTGTTATTTATGATATGGGACCAAAAGATGAGATTTTGAGCAGATTAGTTGCTCCATCACCAGATGCCACAGAAGATAAACGTTCTTCAGCAAGTGGTTAAGAAAGAGAGAAGCTGTCACACTTCTCTTTCTCTTATAGTACTAGGGAATGTTCAAAAAAGTGTGTCAAACCGAGAAATAAAAATAAAATAGAAACAAAAAATAGAGGTTTGATATATGAGTTACAAAATAGAAAATGGAACGACTGGCCTGGTAGATTACAAAGAGCTGGAAGCAAATATACTGTCATCAATAAGGGAAGGTAAACCATTGATGGGGAGAGATGGAGCATTAACACCATTTGTAAAAAGGCTGCTGGAAGCAAGTCTAGAAGGTGAAATAGAGCATCATTTATCCAATGAAAGAGAAGAAAAGAATCGAAGAAACGGAAAGAATGGCAAAACTTTGAAGACGAGTATTTGAACTATTGACACCAAGAGATAGAGAGGGAAGTTTCGAACCACAGATAGTGAAAAAAAGGCAAACAAGCTTACATCCAGAACTTGAAACAAAGGTCTTGAACATGTTTGCAAGCGGTGTGGGATACAGGGATATAGCATCCTATGTGGAAGAAATCTATGACCATAAAATATCTGCAGCAGAGATATCTGGAATTACAGATAAATTACTGCCTATAATCAATGAATGGAGGAGTCGTCCCCTACAATCAGTATACCCGATAGTATTTATGGATGGGATGTTTTTTAAGGTCAAAGAGAATGGACATTGCATAAGTAAATGCATGTACAATATATTAGGAATAGACCAAAATGGCAGAAAAGAAGTACTGGGTTTTTACTTAGCAGAAAGTGAGGGAGCTAACTTCTGGCTAGGCGTATTAAATGACTTAAAAGAGAGAGGAGTAGAAGACATTTTGATAGCTTGTGTTGACGGTCTGAAAAGCTTCCCTACAGCTATAAATAGCGTATTTCCCAATGCTGAGGTACAGTTATGCATTGTGCACCAAATAAGAAATTCACTAAAATACGTATCCAGCAAAGATATAAAAGTTTTTATGAATGATTTGAAAAAAATATACCGTGCTACAAGTAGAGAAATCGCCGAAAATTATTTACTTGAACTGGAGGAAAAATGGGGTGAAAAATATCCTTTAGTCATAAAATCGTGGCAAAACAATTGGGAAAATTTGTCTAGTTATTTTAAGTATTCTGGCCCTGTTAGAAGGCTAATTTATACCACCAATCCAATTGAGGGGTTGCACAGACAAATCAGAAAATTTACTAAAACCAAAGGTTCATTTACCAGTACAAATGCCTTGTACAAATTGGTATATTGTGCTATAAAAAAGATAGAGCAAAAATGGGCTATGGCTTTGCCTAATTGGGCTCTAACTATATCTCAACTTGATATCTTTTTTCCTGATAGGTTAAAAATTGAGTTGAACTAAAAATTCGCTTTGACACACTTTTTTGAACATTCCCGTTTTAAATCATAAAATTCAGAGATTTCTCATAGTGAGAACTTTAATCTTTAATCCTCTTTAAAAAGTTATCTGAAGAAACGACTTTCACACCTCTAGCTCTTTCAAATGCCTCTCTTGCTGTGCCTGCGTTCTTACCTCCTTCCTTTGCCGCCTCTAAATTTTTATTATAACCCTGCGCATCTTTATCCTTTATCTCATCAATTGTAGCCTGTTCTCCTAGCATATTGAAAATTAGCTCAATCGGCGTCATATGATCTCTTAAAGGCTGTTTCTTCAAGCCTTTTATTTCCTTATGATGCTTTGTTTTTACTCCAAATGTTCCCTCAGAAATTACGTCTGTCAATATTGCGTATTCCCTACCTTCAATATACTTGTTATTGTGGTCAGATATATTTCTATTACCCCATTCTTTTGTTAGTTGATTTCTGACAGCTATTGATTCTATTCTCTTTTGTATCCATTCTTGAGGGTACCCTTTTGCAGCATAATCGGCATAGATTCGTTTGAGTGCAAGTTCAGGGTTTTCATATTCTTGTAGTCTTTCATACCCAACTTTTGCAAGCCAACGTTTAAATTGCTCAACTCTTTTGGAAGGAATAGACTGCAAAATACGAAACAACCCCTCAACATTTGTACAATTAACATTCTGTTTACCACCTTTTGTTTTAATTTCAAGGGGGGTGACAAATTGTCCCCATCCTTCAGAAAGCCCTATATCTCTGCTTTTTATCTTTTTTAGATAGTCAGATGGGTTCTTACTACCTGTCAGAAAAGCTATTACTTCTGTTATTACATACCACCACTCTCCATCATGTAGTACTCTAGTAAAACTGCTATTATCAAAAGCAGTAGTTTCAATATCTCCTTCTTTTAAAGTTAAAGTATCAGTCATAAGCAACCTCTATAAGTTAAGAATAAACGTAAAAACTAAAAAGACATTATTTTTAAGTCAGAAAAAACATTACTTACAATTCAATAATTTTCCAAAATCAATGATGTGTGAAAAGTAACCACTATCTATAACATCATCACTTACATCATTGACGTGGATAAGGACTGGACGACATGAAAATCCTTTTGGACGATTTAGTGCATCTATTTTCTTTTGTACCTCTTGTATTATTGAATGACCAATTTTATCTTTTGAAAATTTGATTTCGCAAATGTAGAGAGTGTTAAACTTCGTTTGAATCATATAATCAATTTGACAACCTGCACTACTACGCGTTCTCTTCTGAAAAAATGGATTCTCGCTTATTATTCCATCAACTCCCAAGATATTATGTATATTCTTTCTATTGTTCAGCACCAAATTTTCAAATTGAAGCCCAATAATTGTATACCACTCTGGTAAGAACCCTATAGAATAGGTGTCACGACCAATTTTTCCTAGATCTTTTTCGATATATTTTAGATAAAACCTTAAATAATTATCTTGAAGTCTGTACCTCCTGAGTCGTGAATCAGTACCCGTTTTTATACTCCAAGTATGATCCTTTGCTATAAAACCAGCAAGCTCAAGTTCATATAGATACTCAGAAATGCGTCCATGTCTTACGATATTTAAAGTAGCACAAATTTCTTCTTGTTCTTTAGCTCCAGTAGAAAGAGCTCTGACTATTTGCTTATAAAAAGCCGTTTTTCGCATGAATAAATCTGAGAATATTTGATTAAATTCTTCAACTAAAAACCCACCTTTTGTAAAACAAAGCCTTTTAATATTTTCTTCAGCGCTATGTTTAAAATTTACCTCCTCTAAATACTTTGGAATTCCGCCAGTTACTGCAAGCACCTTAAACTTTTCATATGCTGAAATATTTTTTGGCCAAAATTCGTTGCAATCAGAAAGTGATAATTCTCCGAGTGTTAAAGTTAACGATATTCTTCCTACGAAGCCAGTACTACTAAGTATATTTTTCTCGATCCATGATGAAGCTGATCCACAAATAACGAAAATTAGTTTGTTATTATTTTTTAGCTGTGTATCCCAAAAGTTTTTTATTTTGCCTAAAAAGGTTGGATCTTTTGAGCCCATCCAAGAAATTTCATCAAACAGCAATAATGTTTTTCCTGATAGTAGACGTTCACCAACTGCCCATAGTAAATCGCTCCAGTCATCATACCTAGCAAAAGATGTATTAAATTGTCTAGCAACTTGTCTAGAAAATTCATTAAGTTGGTAGGACGTTGTAGTATGCCTTTCTGGTGGCAAACCTATAAAGGAGTAATATTGTTCAAAATACTTACCAAACTCTTGAATTAAACGACTTTTTCCTATACGACGTCTTCCTTTGACTACTACAAAAGATGCAGTATTTTTTTCTGTAAGCTCCAGTAGTTGTTTTAACTCAGTTTGCCTACCAATAAATGATGGAGACATAAAATACGAAATATAAATCTTTGTCTCCGTTATACGCGATAAAATTGGAGACGTAAATAAATAAATTTAGATATTTGTCTCCATCTTGAACTATTGAGAGGGTTTTGTAGCTTCTGTTTCTTCTTCCATAGCAGCAACTCCAAACTTTTTTCCTTTAGCTTCCTCTACAATTTGCTGATTTCATTACTGAGAGTTTTGTAATCAATTGCTCAGAGATTTGCAATAAAAGTTGTTGTATTTTCATAAAGTCTCCATTAACCCCTTATACTCACCACAAGTCGTTCAATCTTTTTTGAAGAATTTTCTTTGTAAAGTGTAAAAAATGTGTTAAACTTACTAGTAAGTTTACTTTGCAACAGTTGGGTTACTAAAGATGCCTTTTATTCGAGTTTTTAGGGAGGCTACGCGCGTTAATTTAAAAAAGACGAACTATCCACAATCTAAATTACAAATAGTGTTGTAAGGACCTCCTAAAGCGTTTTAAAGGGTAGGAGCGTTTTGTTACCCTCTCTATGATAGAAGTGACATAAGTTGGCTGTTGCAAAAATAACGTTTCAAAAAGTCTACTAACCATTTGTTCTTTAGGTTTGAAAAATTTTCTTTGCAACTAACAAAAAACACGATAAACTAACTGTAGGGTTTTTTGTAATAAATAAAAGTTTTAGATAAAAAATAATTTAGAAATGCCTCGTAATCGAGTTTTAAGCTACCCTACATGAGTAACTTAGATTTTGGTGGTAATAATTCTACCCTGAAGTCGTAGAATCGTTTTAAAACCGCGCTAATTGTATCTTTCATTAAATGTAAATATCTTAATAATGTTTTGTGGCAACCTTTCCAAACTTCTTTCTTTTCGCTTACTAGTTAAAAGCTATTATGAACCATTACTATAGTTATTGTATTTTATATTAGTTTATTATTATATCATTTATTATTATTTATATATATAATATATAAGATTCTCGGAAAGTGGAAATTAGCCACTGTAGCGGGTTTGAGTGTTACCAAATTAGCTAAATTTTTTGGAAATGGAAACGTAATATTTCTTATATTAGATGGCTAAAAATCAACGAATTTCAATAGTTTAAGTGTGAATATACTCTAATTTCCAAATCTTGATAAATTTTCCGGAAATCATGGAAATTTGGTCGTGTGGAATTCATTTTTTGTTCTTAAAACCTTACTTTCAGAGAGACAAAATGAACCCACAAAACTTTCATAAGTGAGCTTTAAGTATTTTTTAGAAGTTACCTATTTCAAACCTTCCTGCACCTAGCTTAAACTTACCTTCTCCTCTGGCAAAAGAACCAGTTTTGATATCAAGCCATTTATCCTCTTTTGAGTTTGTAGCCATACCTTTTACTATTTTTCTTTCGTTTAATAGTTCCTGTGCTAAACGTTCAAGTCTATGCCTACTAACACCATGAAATGCAGCTGGTAATCTATGCCGTTGTTGAAACACTCCTGGTCCACCTGTATGAGTAAACGGATGACCTTCTTCTGCTGACACTGCAATAGCTTGCATCAGTATCTTTTTTAAGTATTCATCAGATAATTTTCCAAGCTTAAATTCCTCAGATATATCCTCAAGCAAGCCAGTTGAGGAGCGTAAGTAAGTTCTTATATTCCTATCTGTTGCTCCATTAGACTTAACTATAGCTCCTTGGTATACTGCATTATTAACTTTATTAACCTTTAATGTATTAAACACAGTATTCTGATGCTCTGTTGAAGCAGGCCATAATGCAAAAGAACACCTCACACCATCAACAAGTGCAGTTGTACCTCTTATCGCATCTCTTGCCTGTTCCACAGTCGTAATCGGTTCACTGCACTTAGGTTTTCTCATATGATGTGCTACAATTACAGCTGCTCCTGTTTTATTTGCTAAGCTTGCAAGTAGCCCAATTGCGTAATATCCCATTTCTGGATCTGAGTTTATATTAGCATGGACAAATGATACTAGTGGATCAAATACTATTAGTTTTAGATCTTTAATTTTATCTAATTGTCCACAGATGTCTTCGAATTTATCTGAAGTTTCAGGACATTTACCACGCATGTTGCTTTTCACTATAGAAAAGGGCTCTCCCGTATTTGGAATAGGTATAATAAATAATCGATTTTGATATTCTGCTCTCTTGCTACCAGGATCAAGACGATCAAGACGACGGTGTATCTCACCTGCATCATCTTCTGCTGAAAAAATCACCACTGATCCATGCTCTGTAACAAGGGAACCAAAACCACATATCTGATCTGCATCACTTGCAACCTTAAGTGCCAAGTCAAGGAGTAGCATACCTTTACCTGTATCTCCCATAGCAGCTACTATTGAGGTAACACCTAAAGGAAATAAACCTTCAACAAGAAACCTTTGTATTGGTACTGAACCTAAATAACGACTCACACTCCAGTCTAAAATGTTAAGCGGCTGTTTTGTAGATCTTTCTAAACTTTTCATATTTGAAGTATTTGGAATGTCAGTAGATGTGGTATCAATAGTAAGTAAAGGAGTTGAAGCTAAAAATTCTTCAATGCTTATACCCTCCTTTACACAATCAGCGGCATCCCATTTCTCAGGCTTATCTTGAGGAATTTCAAGCACAGCAAGTGATGCAACTCCAAGATCTAACAGCTTTTTTGCAGCATTTTCAGCATATCGTTTGCCTGCTTCATCATTATCTGGCCATATAATAATGTGTTTACCTTTAAGTGGAGTCCAATCTGTCTTCTCAATAGGTGCATTTGCTCCTGACATTGCTGTTGTTGCAGTTATTCCTTTCTCTATCAGCGCTTCTGCACATTTTTCTCCTTCAACAAGAATAACTTTATCGGACTTCAAAATACCTGGAATATTATAGAGTGGCCTTATCTTCGGTGCACCAAAGTCGGACTTTTTTATATCAAAAGGAAGATATCGCTTTCCATTATTATCATCATAACGATAGACTCTAACAATAGCTTGGCCGTTTTCATCGTAATAATCCCAATATGCAGTTGGATTACTTGAAGTTTTGAAATGACCAAGCCACTCAGCTATAGAAGCCATTACTTCAGGAAACTCTATTCTTGTACTTTTTCTATTTACTCCCGCCCAAAGGTCGATAATGTCACCACCTTCTCCTGTTGCAAAATCATGCCATAGGCCAGCTTCACTACCACTTAATTCTACTACTAGACTCTTTCCTTTATCACCTTGTACATTGCCTACATAAAACTTATCACCACGAACAGTTCCTCTTGGTAATAGATATGAAAGGCATGATCTGATATTTAACAAAAGCTGATCTTTTAGCTGTTCTTTTTCTAATAACGGTTTGTAATGTCCATGTGGTGCTGCTGTATTAAAATCACAATAGATGTCCATAAAATTCCCCAATATATTAAAATTTAACTTATGAAATTCAACTAAGCTGTTTTCCAGTGTCCGTTAACTTCACTGATGAATTTTGTTGGTATGGGTCTTCCATTTTTGAGTTCATACATTACTTGCAGAACATTTCTATGCTGACTAGGTTTAAATATTACTACTCCAGATGTATATAAACTTCTTAAAACATTAGCACCACTCAATGCTTGAAATGGATTCTTTTTTAACGTGGTTGTTGACACTTTTTTGGTGTAATGTGTAACTATTACTCCAGCCGTAGGATTAGTTATAGAGCGTAGTTCATCAATACTATTTTGCAGAAAAGAGATCATACTCCTATAATCAAAAAGAGAGTCTATCACTATAAGATCAACTGTTTTTACATCGAGATTTTCCGACATAATTTCTTTTATTTTTTCCACATTCAAAGTTAACTGTACTTTTTTAGTAATAACTAAGTTTTCTGTTCCTGCATCAAGGGCTTTCTTGCTGACTCTTAACTTCTGTAAGCGCTCTCTTATGTAATCATATTCCATTTCATTCTGTAGATAGAATATCTTAAGTGGCTTTGCAGGCTTCATACCAAGAAATGATACTCCAGCAGCTAAATGTACTAACATGGAAAGAAGAAAATTACTTTTTCCGATTTTTGGAGTTCCACCTATAACCAAAAGACCGCCTGGAGTTAATATTCTTGGCCCTATTATATCTTTTGGCATTGGTGATTTATCATTTAAGTAGTGTCTTACAGAAAATGCTTTTTCTCCATTGTTTTGCAACGTGGAATTTTTTTTAGCGTTCAACCACTTTTTAGCAGAATCTATGTTACCTTCAACTAAAGTCCAAAGACTGAGTATGTCTCCCTTCTTTTCTTTATAAATGTCATTCCAAATTCCTGCTTTCTCTCCTTTTATTTCAACTATTATCTTATCTTTACCTAAATTTGCCAGATAGAACCTATCTTGATAAAATTCTCCACCCGGAAGTAAGTAAGATACACATTCTTTTATGTTATCAATTAACAATGATTTAATCTCTTTTTGAGATGAAAAACCCATAAAATTTCCCTCCTTTTTAATCAACATATTCTTTAAACGTTTAGAGTCCAGATTGGCGAGTTCACAAACAGTTTCAAAGGATCGTGATCGAATCCATTTACAAGCCTCTTTTTTAAGTTTTAGGTTCCTTCCTGCTGCATCCTGAAGAGCTCTAGTAATAACAGCAGCCCAGTTCGTCGTACTTCAAAATGGTAACCAGTCAGATTCAATACCATTGTTTTGTTCTGGAGTAACAACTGTAGCAATTCTGTTTCTATCTCCGTATCTACTGTCGGCTTCAATACCAACTTTTGCAGTAAACTCTAACCCGTTAAAATCAGCTATAGAGTTGATTTTTCTATCAATCACTGCTTTTTCTGAAGTGTCATTTGCATGAATGTTCCGTGCTGACTCTAAAATACTTCTAAGCATAGAACGACCAGATTCTCCCCAAGTATCTTCTCCTTCAACTCTTGCTTTGCCACTTTTAATACCAATTACTTGAAAAATCTTGCGTTTTGCATATGGACCTTCAGTGACAGTAAATTCAACGTTTAAATAGATGCTGCCAGTAGTGTAGCTTTTAGTGAACCAATTTTCATAACCTCCTGGTTTAATTGTCATTTTTACCTTGACTATTGTACCTTTTGGTATTAAATTGCTCTGCAGTTTTGCGTTATTAAAATCAGTTAAAAAATCTGATAACATATTGTCTCCTATAAATTAAGTAAAAATCAGTTACTCCATTGGTCTGCAAGCTTCCAACGACCATCTATCTTATCAACAAGCTTATTTGCTACACGTTCACCATTACGAAGCTCAAATACTATTTGACGGACAGTGCTTTCCTCATCATGAGCAAACATCACCATGCCAGTGCTATAAAATCCACGTAAAGATCCAGCACCACTTAGGCCTTGAAATGGATCTTCTTCTAACATTTTTTTGGATAGTTTTTTTGTATGGTGAGTGAGTATTATGCCCGAATCTGGATTGATAACATTTCTCAGTCTTTCAAGCGTTTTTTGCAAAAAGAATAGCATAGCGCTATTGTCATTTTCATTGCCATATTCACTTGAGTTAAAAATGTTACGAAGAGGATCGATTGCAATAATATCAGGTTTAAAACGCTCTTTAATAACATTTTTAATTTCATCTATTTCTTCACTGCTGAAAGATAATTGTACTCTTGGTGTAATGATTAAGTTATTGGCAGCTATATTCAAAAGTTCGTTATCCAGTTGAAGTTGTTGCAAACGTTCTTTCATATATTCATATTCAATTTCAGTTTGCAGATAGAAAATTTTCATAGGTTTGCTTGGAGTCATACCCAAAAATGAAACTCCAGCAGCCATGTGGACAAGCCATGAAATTAGAAAATCGCTTTTGCCAATTTTAGGTGGGCCACCTAGTACCAATAGACCTCTTTTTGTTAAAATCCTTGGTGAGATTATATCTTCTGGTATCGGTGCTTTGTCGTTTAAATACTCTTTTACGCTGAAAAAGGGAATTTTTTGACCGATATTGAAAAAGCTTTGTTCCATAATAACTATTCTCCAATTTTTAATTAAGCAATAGGCGCAAAAGTTTTGGCTTTAATTTTCGCAAGTAATTTACCCAGATGCGGTTCTTCAACCATATCAAGGCAGCCACTTCGATCTTTAGCAGGGTATCCCCAAGTATTAATAGTCTGACAGACAAAAGAACGTTTCTCTGTACCATCATCTTTCTTGATTCCAACCATACTAATTACTTCATCAACAATACCTGGAATTTCACTAGCAGTTTTTGCTCCTTCACATTGAGGAAGCCAGGTTGAGCGATTGCAATCATCAAGATATTGGCCTAATGTGCCAACTATGAGATGACCTTACCCAGAAAAAGTAGACAGAAAGTTAAGACGTTTTTGCTATGAGAATGATGAATCAAAAAGCTCAGGAATGCAATAGTTAATAGTAGAATGTCTACGCTGTTTATTATAAAAAATTTCTATATATTCAAATATTGCGGTTTTAGCTTGTTGTGCAGAGTGTTGTGAAGTATCAATGAGTAACTCTCTCTTAAGTGAACTAAAAAAGCTCTCTGAAACAGCATTATCATAACAACAACCTTTGTGACTCATACTAGAAGTAATATTTTTTGTACTTAGTAAAAATTGATAATTTTTAGAGGTGTATTGCGATCCTTGATCGCTATGAAATAGTAGATTTTTAGCAGATTTGCGCCTACCAATAGCCATGAATAACGCATCTATAACTAATTGCCTATTTACTGCATTACTCATTGACCAGCCAATCACCATGCGTGAATATAAATCTATTATTGCTGCCAAATATAACCATCCTTCATTAGTTTTTATGTACGTAATATCAGTTACCCATATCTTGTTAGGTTGATCAGCGATGAAATTCTGATTTAATATGTTAGGAGTTATAACTCTATTGTCTATTTGTGGTTTTTTACTTTTAAACTTTCGTCTAAGCTTAGCTTGAATGCCATTTTTCTGCATAACATTTTGCACTGTTTTGATGTTATAATTTTTACCTAAAGCCTTTAATTCAGCGTGAATTTTAGGAGCTCCGTATCTGCATTGTGATGCTCGATATACCTTCTGAATATCTTGTATGAGCTCTTCTCTTATTGATTTTTTGTTGTTTTTTTCCTTAGTAATCCATTTATAATAACCACAAGCAGATACGTTCAAAAATCTGCATAATTCCCGTATTTTATAGCAGTTTTCATGTTCTTTTATAAAAGAATATTTTACTCTTTTTGGTTTGCAAAATATCCCAGGGCTTTTTTTAAAATGTCTCTTTCCCTCGTTACTCTTGCCAGCTCTTTCTTTAAATCAAACTTTTCTTTGTCACAATGAGCTACTTTCCCTTTTCCTGGAAACGCATCTACTCCAGACATTCTATCATTGTATGTTTTTACCCATCTGCTTAATGAATCACCGCTAATACCCAAATCTCTTGCTATTTTTGCTGATGATTGACCTGTTTCTTTTACTAGTCTTATAGCTTCAATTTTGAATTCTGCTGTATATTCTTTTCTTTTTGTCATACCACACCTCTTTGAAAAAACGTTTTATTTTACTTCAAAAACGTCTTAACTTTCTGTCTACTTTTTCTGGGTAAGGTCAGTGTGCTAAAAAAGCGTTTAGAAAGATCGACAATGAAATTTGGCATAGTTTATGGAAATGGGCAAAGAAAAGACATCCTCGTAAAGGATTACGTTGGATAAAGAATCGTTACTTCAAAGTAATGGGTCAACGCCAATGGGTTTTTGCTGCACCCCTATGCAAGAACAAACCAAAAGAGATACGGTATTTAAGACTGCTTAAGCTGATTGATATACCTATCAGACGACATGTTAAAATCAGAGCGGATGCAAATCCCCTTGACTTAAAATGGAAAAAGTATTTTGATGAGAGAGTGAAACGAACAAGAATGTTAGCAAGCTCTTTCTCAAGAGAAGGTTCTCTACTGTTGGTGTCACCATTAAGAATGATGTTTCCTGAGGAATCATGAAGGACAAGCCGGTTCTAGAAAAGAAGAACTTAGATAAGGGGCTCAAGCGTAGTGTTGGGAAACCTGCATGCTGCGTTTCTAAGGGAGGGGGTAGTAGTAATACTGCTTCCTTACCTGACCATTTCAGGTCGTTCAGTGAGATTTTCATATGTTTCTTTCAACCAAGCTCCGATATCATATATAAACCCATATGCTTCTTCTTTAAATTCTCTCCATGATCCACCTAAACTGGCTAGTGTGTTATTGAAGTAAATTGTCACATGATCTCTTGTGGTGTATTGATAACTTTTGCCATCTAACTTGCCACTTTGCTTATCACAAGTTTCGAAGTAACCAAATATGTTATACATTTTGAGCTATTACTGACTATTAACATGCATATATTGTACATTAATAAATTAAAATTGTCAAGAGTGTTTGTGTGACTGAGGAAATGCTCTATATAATAATTTAAAATGGAGCTGAAGCTTGTAGTACAATGTTTTTAAACGTTTAATATAATATTGACTTTACGGCAATAATTATTTTAAGTTAGTAACTATTGTTGCAGTTAAAGTATCGATGCCTTTTTTCTTTTGTTTTTTCGCAATTCTTAGCATTTTATCTGCTGTTTGTGTAATTAGCGTAAGGAATCCTGTGCATGCAGTATTATTTTTAATTTTCACCTTCGTTAACTCTGCAGTGCTTTTTATTCTCCTTGGAGCTGAATTCATTGCTATGATGGTGCTGATAGTATACATCGGTGCAGTTGCAGTGTTATTCCTCTTTGTAGTCATGATGCTCGATATCGACTACATAAGATTGCATCAGGGTTTTGCAAAGCATTTCACTCTTGGTGCTATATTATGTGTTGTGTTTTTTCTAATCATCAGCTTTGTAATCCGCAGCTCAGCACCAAATATAAGCAATGTTATAAACTATAATACCAATAACGTGAAAGCTATCGGTAATTTGCTCTACACTGACTACATGTACGCTTTTCATCTTTCTGGTATTCTGCTGCTTGTTGCAATTGTCGGTGCAATTGCTCTTACTTTGCAGGACAAGAAAAAAGGAGTTAAAAAACAGAATGTATTAAAGCAATTGACACAATCTTCATCTGTAAAATTGATTAAGGCTAAATTTGGAAAAGGAGTAGAATGGAAATAGGATTAAATCATTTTTTGATAATTGCTGCTGTTTTGTTCACTATTGGCGTGTGTGGTATTTTCATTAACCGTAAGAGCATAATCAATATACTGTTATCAATAGAAATATTATTGCTGGCAATTAATATCAATCTAGTTGCTTTTTCTGCCTTTATGAATGATATAGTTGGGCAAATTTTTGTGATGTTTGTGTTGACTGTTGCGGCAGCAGAGTCAGGAGTTGGGCTTGCAATATTGGTTGTATATTATAGAAGCCGTGGCAATATAGACGTTGAACAAGCAAATTTAATGAAAGAATGAAAGTATGATGGATATACTGAAATTAATAGTATTTCTGCCACTTTTTGCTTCATTGTTTGGAGCATTTTTTAGAAAAAGTCAGTTAGTTACAACGGCAGGGATTGGAATATCTGCAGTTTTATCTTGGTATGTTTTTCTCACCTTCTCTGAAAATTATCACTTGAGTTTATTTCCTCTATTTTCATTAAGTGTATTAAAAGTAAATTGGGCAATTAGTGTGGATGCTCTCTCATCCTTAATGCTTATTGTCATTACCACCGTTTCACTAGTAGTCCACCTCTATTCTATCGGTTATATGGAGCATGACAAAGGGAAGTCGAGGTTTTTTTCTTACCTATCGCTATTTACGTTTTGCATGATTGTGCTGGTTGTAAGCGATAATTTCGTGCAGCTTTTTTTTGGCTGGGAAGGGGTTGGCCTGTGTTCTTATTTACTCATAGGATTTTGGTTCCAAAAATATTCTGCAAATAATGCAGCAATTAAAGCATTTGTTGTGAATAGGGTAGGAGACTTTGCACTATTGATTGGAATCTTTCTTATTTATTATACATTTCACTCTTTGAATTTTACTGAAGTTTTTGATACAACTGATCTTCTTGGCACACAGAACATTAGAGCATTCTGCTGTGAATTCAAAGTAACTCATATAATATGCATATTACTTTTTATTGGCTGTATGGGTAAATCTGCACAGCTTGGTTTACATGTTTGGTTGCCAGATGCAATGGAAGGGCCAACCCCTGTTTCTGCACTCATTCACGCAGCAACGATGGTAACAGCAGGTATATTTTTAGTAGCAAAATGTTCTCCATTATTTGAGCTATCAAATGTGGCACGAGAATTAATAGTTATTGTTGGGGCACTTACTGCTTTCTTTGCAGCTACGGTTGCGATTACTCAGAACGATATAAAAAAAATAATTGCTTATTCAACCTGCAGTCAACTTGGTTATATGTTCATGGCATGTGGGCTTTCTGCTTACAATGTTGCTATTTTTCATTTAATGACACACGCTTTTTTTAAAGCTCTACTATTTCTTGGTGCTGGCAATGTGATTCATGCAATGCATCATGAGCAAAACATTCAGAAAATGGGAAATTGCTGGAAGAAAATCCCTTGCACTTATACTCTCATGTGGATTGGATCTCTTGCGCTTTCTGGAATATTTCCATTTGCAGGTTTTTACTCAAAGGATTTGATAATTGAACATGCTTATAGCACGGATAGCTTTGCTTTTGTAATAAGCTTAGTTGTTGCATTCTTCACAGCGTTTTACTCTTGGAGGTTATTGCTTCTTGTGTTCCACAGCCAAAAACAAAGTAAAATTAATATACATGAGGCACCAAAGATTATGCTTATACCATTACTGATACTCGCTTTTGGATCAGTATTTTCTGGAATATGGGGAGCAAATATTTTGAACATAACTAGTAATGCGTTTTGGAAATCAAGTTTAGTGATGATTGATGAGCATGGAGTTCATAATTTCTTTATAAAACTACTGCCAACCTTAGCAAGCCTAAGTGGAATAGCACTTGCGTACCTAATTTACCAATATCAAGTAATTAGGCAAATTAAGAGTAAATTTTTACTTAAGTTTTTGCAGAATAAATGGTACTTTGATGAGGTGTATGAGTTTGTTATAATTGCACCGATAAGGTTTATATCTAGGCTTCTATGGAAGTTTGATGTTAAGGCTATTGATTCATTTGGACCAAATGGTGTTGTAAGGTTGGTTAATGAATGTTCAAAAAGTTCTATAAAGTTACAAACTGGTTATATATTTGATTATGCATTTATTATGTTTGTTACTTTAATAATCGGTGCTTTATATATTATTGGAATTAAATAGAAGGTGTTGTTACTTAGTATATTCTTGCTTCCACTGATAGGAGCGTTGATTTTATCCTCGATCAGGATTAATCATCAATCTATACACTTAAGATTCCTTGCCCTATTTTTTGCTGTACTTCCATTTTTGCTTAGCATTGTAGCTTGTATAGAATTTGATTATAACGATGCGGACTTTCAGTTTGTCAGCTATCCAGTAAGAGATATTGGAATAGGGGTGGATGGAATATCGTTGCTTTTCCTTCTGCTTACAACTTTCTTGTTTGTTATTTGTATGCTCTATAATTGCAAAATGAGTTATACGACCCTAAAAGCCTATATGGCATTATTTCTACTGCTTGAGAGTTTTGTAGTCGGTTTTTTCGTTTCACTGAATGCTATAAGCTTTTATGTGTTTTTTGAAGCTGTCTTAATACCAATGTTCTTTATTATTGGCATTTGGGGAGGGAAGCAAAGGATATATGCGACGTTTAAGTTATTTCTTTATACATTAACTGGCTCATTATTATTTCTACTGGGGTTAGTATACATCTATAGTGTTTTTGGAACGTTTAGTATACAAAAATTAGCTACATTAGTGCCAAGCCTTGATCTTGAAGTGCAGTCATTGCTGTGGATTGCATTTTTTATTTCTTTTGCAATAAAAGTACCGATGTTTCCATTTCACACTTGGCTTCCTGATGCACATGTGCAATCACCAACTTCTGGATCTGTGATTTTAGCTGGCTTGCTTATTAAAATGGGGGGATATGGATTTTTAAGATTTTCTATTCCAATGCTTCCTCAGGCAAGTTTGTATTTTTCAAATTTCGTTGTTGTGCTGAGCATTATTGCGGTGATATATGCTTCTCTAGTTGCGTTTGCTCAAGATGATATAAAGAAGTTAATAGCTTATTCTTCAATAGCACATATGGGGATCGTTACCGCTGGCCTCTTTTCATTTTGTGAGGAAGGAGTACTGGGTAGCATATTTCAAATGATTAGTCATGGCCTTATTTCTGCTGCTTTATTTTTGTGTGTTGGAATGCTATATACTCGAACTGGGACTTTGGAGATTGCAAAATATTTTGGCATAGTAAACACAATGCCAAAATTTGGTTTTATGTTCATTTTATTTTCAATGGCTTCAATAGGGCTACCTGGAACATCTGGGTTCGCAGGTGAGTTTTTGGCTATGGTTGGAATGTTTAAGAGCATAGGGTTTTTTACAGGATTTATCGCACTTGGCACTATTTTAAGCGCAGTTTATATGCTGAATTTATGTAAGCAAATAATATGGGGGGTTAGCTATTCTAAATTATTAAATAATCGCTTGGATAGCATAGAATTTTCTGTCTTAATTCTGCTTGCAGTGTTTGTTATTTTGCTTGGATTCTACCCAACCCTTGCACTGAATTATTTGAAGCCATGTATGGCAAATTTGTTAGTCAAATATAATGCGCTATGAATTATATACAGATATTGCCGGAAACGTTCTCTATTATCTCCTCGTTAGTGTTGCTACTGCTTGGAATTATATTTAACCGCCGAACTATCAACTTATTAGCACTTGGCTGCACAGTGGTAACTTTGATTATTTTAATAATTTCGGCAGAAAACAATGAAATTTTTCTCTTTAATTCGTTGTTAAAACTCAATTTATACATCAGGTCAGCCCAAGGGTTAATTCTCAGCACAGGAATTTTAATACTTTTGATGCTGAATTTATCAAAATATGACTATAAATATGAATTTTCAATACTGATTCTTTTTGCGCTATTTGGCATGATAACTTTGGTTTCAGCAAATAGTCTGATTTCTTTTTATTTAGCTTTTGAGTTGATGAGTATATCTTTGTATGTTCTTGCGAGCTTTAATAAAGATTCAGCTTATTCATGTGAAGCAGGAGTGAAATATTTTACACTTAGTGCACTATCTTCCTGCATTATGCTATATGGAATGTCGCTGATTTATGGATATACAGGACAAGTCAATTTCTCTGAGCTCGGTTCATTCTTGCAAAACCATCAGATAACTTATGGAATAGTTTTTGGGTTAGTTTTTATCCTTATTGGTTTGTGTTTCAAGCTTGCTATTGCTCCTTTTCATATGTGGGCTCCAGATGTCTATCAAGGTGCACCTACCATAGTAACTGCGTTTTTTTCTACGGCCCCAAAAGCTGCACTTGTAACATTTTTAATTCGATTGATGAATGAAGAGTTAGTAAATGTAAAAAGTTATGTTCAGCCTATTTTCTTATACGTTTCAGCATTGTCTGTGCTTATCTCAGCTTTTGGGGCCTTGCGTCAGCAAAACTTAAAAAGGCTGTTTGCTTACAGTTCAATTGGTCACATTGGTTTTATATTTGCTTCACTTTCTATTTTTACACAAGCAGGAACAGATAGTGCCTTAATGTATTTGGTGATATATATCATCACAAGCATAGGGCTATTCTCATATCTCGTACAAATTGACGATGATGATTGTGATATTGCAAATTTATCTGGTATAGGAAAAAAGCAACCAATTTTAGCATTCCATCTTTCTATACTATTACTCTCGATGTCGGGAATACCTCCACTTGCAGGTTTTATCGCTAAATTTTTTATATTCAAAAGTTTAATAAATTCTGGCTTTATCAGCCTGTCTTTGATTCTTGTAACAGCGAGTGTGATATCATGCTACTATTATTTAAATATCATGAAAGTTATGTATTTTGATAAAGCTAGTGGTAATAAGGTTGCTTATTCTAAGGGTCTATTCATTATCACTTCAGTGGCTTCACTGATCAATCTCGTTCTTTTCTTGTATGTAGAAGATCTTGACTCACTCATTAAACTAAAGGGCTGACAAGGTGATCCTTGAAGGTTTTCGTATTTATCATTACAAAGAAGTTCCAAGTACTAATAAAGAAGCATTGGGTTTAATTGAGAAAGGGATATCAAATGAAACTGTCATTATTGCTGATAAACAAACAGAAGGTAGGGGACGCACTGGAAAAAGCTGGATTTCTCCAGAGGGTAATCTCTATGCGAGTTTGATAATTAACCAAGAAAAGGATGTCAGCAAATTGACAGAATTGACTTTTGTGACTGCTCTTGCTGTTGGAAATACTTTATTATCGTTAAATTTCTTGAATAATCAAACCCACTGCGGTGTCATTCCAATGCGTGACACTGGGATCCATACTTTTTCTTCTGGATCCCAGTGTCAAAGCACTGGGATGACAAGAGATCAATTCATAAACGATCTCAATCTTCAACATAAATGGCCAAATGACATTCTAATCGATGGCAAGAAAATAAGCGGAATATTGCTTGAAAAAAAATCCAATTCAAATTGGCTCATTATAGGAATTGGAATTAATGTCAATCATGCGCCACTTCCAGGCACAACGTGCATTAGCAATTACGGTGAATCTGTGTCTAACATGGATCTGTTAAAGGAATTAATAATAAATTTTAATAAGCTAAGAAAGCAATGGCTATTTGATGGGTTTTATGCTATAAGAGAAATGTGGTTAAAAAAAGCATTCAAAATGAATGAGCAAATCAGTGTAAAGTTAGCTGACAAATTGTATGAAGGAATTTTTGCTGATATAGATAAAAGTGGTAAATTGGTGTTGCAGCAAAAGGATGGAAGCTTAATTTATTTTGATGCAGGTGAGTTATTTATTGGCAGTGCATTATGAATACATATGTAATTTTTGCTTACCTTATTAGTTTCATACTGATTGGTGGAAATTTGATTTTTACCGTTTCTTGCTATACTAAAAGTAAAAAAATTCTAGAAAGCCTGAAAGATAATAATGAAGAAGAAACATAAGCGATTACTTATAACTTCAGGAATTTTCTGCTTTTTAAGTTGTGCAGTTTTTTTTATTTTAACAACGCTCAAAGAAAATATCTCGTTTTTCTATACAGTAAGTGAGGCAATAGTTTTACCAAATAATCAAAAGCCAATCCGTGTTGGTGGAATGGTTGTTGAAAATAGCGTGATACGGAGCGAAAGCGAAGTGATTTTTCAAATGACAGATTTTAATAAGAGCGTTATGGTGAAATATCAGGGAATACTTCCACCAATGTTTTCAGAAAAAAGTGGTGTTGTTTTGCAAGGTAAAATGTTTGATAATAGTACTTTTCTTGCAGATACGGTGTTTGCAAAACATGATGAGAATTACAAGCCGAAAGTTTTAAAATAGATTCCCTAATTTAGCTGTATCTAAACAGCATGTGGAAAAAGTAACAGCCTGCTAGCACGCTATTGCTTTTATAACTGCTGCAATATAGCTATTACTCCCAGCCATCTATGTTATTATGGTTAATTGTTTCTAATTCTATAATTTCGCCTTGAATTCTCTTCAAGTTTTCGATAAATAGGTGAAATTCATTATTTAATTCAGGAACAAATATCTCATTAAAATCGTTGATAAATTTTTCTATGATTACGTTAACGTAGCTAGCTGATACAGGGTTGTCTTTAATATCCTCAAAGTTTTTAGGTCTAATTTTGGCTACTAAGTTATTTATTGCTTTATAGTCAAAATCCCTCATTTCGCTCATTGCTTTTTCACTTTCTTGTTTACTGTAATTATTCATATTAATTCCTATAAAAAAATTAAAACTATATCGTGTAGTTTTTTTCTATCTTACTGAGCATATGATTCTTATATTAGTTCAGTATCAGTATATTGAAGCTGTGTAGCTTCCCATTCCGATCCACTACCATCATCTCCATCGTCTTCTAAGCTTTGTATCCTAGTTTTTAAATCATCAAGTGCTTTTACTAAGCCTTTATCACTGTTACCAAGAGTATTTTCTAATTTAGTAATAGATTCGTTATTATTATTTAACACGCCATCTAATTGAGAAACAAACTCCTTGTTCAGCTTTTTAGTTAATCCGTCTAAGGTTTTGTGGATATAATTAACCTGTGCTATCTTTTTTCCCGATACTTTTTCATCATAGTCTTTAGGTCTGCTATCAATTTTTATTTCGTTTATTACTTTAAGATTGTCTTTAATCTTCTGTTCACTGTCATTACTCATACTAACTCCTATAAAAAGTTACAATTTCAAAATTAACTAAGTTACATAGCTCAAACTTCTTAGATTACACATTCAATCTGAACGTTTTCCTCCATTTCCGTTAGTTCAAATTTAGTATCTTGGAAATTCGGACTACTATCCCATTTAACCTTACTCTCGTCTACTACTTCAAGTTTTTTAAGCATCTCCATCATCTCTTTTTGCTTTTCATTGCACTCCTTGGACTTCTCTTCCAACTTCTCGTCCAACACCTTTTTCAACATTTCAATGGTAGCATTAGATTGATCTTTACTGCCAAGATCACCAATCACGGATAGGACTTTCTCATGAGGCAACTTGTGAATAATATCTTTAAGCTCTTCTGCATCTACGTTATCCAAAAGTTCTTTAAACTGCTCATTAGACATACTATGAGCAAAAGCTTGAAGTTTTTCTGGTTTGTCAACTAAAGACTTAATAACCATCTGAATCTTATTAGGATCAGTTAAATCTCGAGCTACTATTTCAAGTTTCTCGTGGTCTAGCTTCTTAACTAAATTATGTAATGTATCTTCTTCTAAAGTTTTTACTAAGATTGGAAGTCGATCTTTTAACGCTTCATTAAAAAGAGTGCTTAAAATTTGCTCAGGTGCATCTTTTATTAGTTCTACAAACTGGTCATTACTCATTGTCTTGATCGCCATCTGGAACTGATCCATTTTAAGGTGAGGGAAAATTTGTTTTACTTGATCTGGGTTAAAGTCTTTTACTAAGTTCGTAACCTGATCCTTATTTAATAAGGGGACTATTATTCCTAACTTTTTTGAATCCAATGTGTGAGTAAGGGCTTGTAATTGATGATTGGTTAAATGATCCACTAAAGCTAGAAATTGTCCATCTGTTAAGTTCTCTGCTAAAACCTGTAGTTGTTTATTTGTTAAGCTCTTTGCTAAAATCTGTAATTTCTCATTATTAAGAATATCGGCAAGAGTCTCTAACTGATTTCCTGTTAAGTTCTTAAAAAAAGTTTTGGCGAACTCATTCGATATTAGTACACTCTTTGGTATCTTAGACGATGTTATATCTTCTATCACCTTTGCTGTATCATGGTGTGGCATACTGTATTGTAATATCTTGTTGTCAGGCGAATCGATTATGTTTCCTTCCTTATCTGAAAAATAATATTTATCGTCACCAAGACCTGATTCCTCCCATGTTAAATATTTGTACTTCAATTCTTCACCTACAAAATTATGATAACCAGTTTTATCTCCTATGCCCCAATTTAATGATAGTTTAACTAATCTATCATTGTCATATGCAAATGAATTACTGTTCTTATAATAACCAGGTTGATCATCTCGAATATATCTGTTTTGTTTTTCTTCTACGCAATACATTCCTAATCTATCAAGAAAATCGCTACAGAATTTTATAGATAATTCTAGCGTATCGTCTTCTTCGCTTAGCGATATAAGCTTGACTTTTTTCATAGATTGAGGATCTTCAATGTTAGAATACGTTTCATATCCACTAGATCCGCATGAAAATTGCTGTCCAGGTACCATCTTAAAGACATGTTTTTTTCCACTCATAAGTATTATCTAATAAATTTAATTATAGCTATTCTAGCATTTACTGATTAATTTATAATTAAATTAGCATGTATTGGGGTCATAATAACAAATATCACTAGAGAATTAGTATAAAACCCCGATAGAATAAATAGGCTGGCTTTATGGTATGTTGAAACCTATATTGGTGGAGGCAAGCGTACTTTTCGAACTCACTCTCTCGAATATTATACAAAATGAGTAAAGTGAGTAAATAAAAGAATTTAATTTGTACTTAATGACATCTCAATTCAACCACTATGGATTAAAATCCAAAGATTGAAAGAGAGCGTAGAATGCTAACTTTCGACTTACCAAATTTATCTTCTTTTTTAGAGTGATTTTCAATATGATTTTTTATCATTACAAAGTAGCCTACTAACCATAACTCAGTATCTTTTTCTCAGCTCTGGAAAGTTTTGCTGGAACTTTTTCCTTTTATTAACTGCACTAACTTACTAATACTTAAGTATGGGGGTACAGAAACGTATACATGTTGACGTAACTCTACCTCTGATAATTTCTACTTCCACATACTTCTTGTACAACTTCTTTAGTTTTCTGACCAATATCTCCAACTCATACTGGATATCGATATTTTGTTATCCACACTATGTGATATATATACAGAGTGACTGCTTTTTCTATAATATTCCACATTCTTTCAAATTTTTCACCTTAAAATTATATTCTTGAAAGGATGGTCCAGGGTTTTTCTCCCAAATTTGGGAGAATAAAGAAAAATTGAGATGATTTACAGCAAAAACGAAATTAGAACAAAGCCCTTCTACAAGGAAGCTCAAAAACTTCAACAAAATACCATAATATTCAAAAATCCTTTGTTTTTCTGATGTATCTAATTACTATATAAAAGCTTTAGGTAAGATAGGGGGTGTGTATGCTGAGGACACAACATCGAGTAAGTAATCTAAAAAAAGAGATTAATTCAGAAATCATTGATCGGTTGAAAGAGCAGCTGAATAAGCAACAAAACAGTAAATCTTTTCAATTTAAAAATAGAATAAGACGTCAATATAATCCTGATGATACTAACATTGCTAAATTGTTTCTGGCGATACGTGAGCATAGAACGGGTAATCCTGAGCTAGATAAGACTAATGCAATTAAAGAATTAGTTACTAAGGTAGAAAATATTAATGATACTGATCTCAATGATGATGGTAATACACCATTACATGTTGCTGTAAGTAAAGAACATCAAGACATTGTCGAACTTCTTTTGAATGCGTCTGGTATAGATGTAAACATTCAAAATAATCAAGGTAATACTCCTTTACATATTGCTATTTCTAAAGGTAATGAAGAATTAGTACGATTACTCCTAAGTAAAGGAGCAAAGATTAATATTAAAAATAAGGATGATAAAACTCCACTAGATAATGCTAAACAATCAAATAAGGAAAAGATTATTAAGACTTTAGAAGAACATTTAAAAAAATCTTCTGATCAAGTAGAAAGACTTTCTGCACAGGAGAAGGAAGTGCATGAAAAGCTCAGAAAGTTTGTTGAAGATTTTGTTTTTATTTATGAACGCTCTTTATCAGAGTACTATGAGAGACTAGAAAATCAAAGAGGAAAGCAAGGTAAATGGGCTGATTTTGTTAATATGATAATATATATAGGAAAAGGTGGAACAGAACAAGGAGAAGCGGAATCAAAAGTAATTCCTCTTATTGGAATTAACATTCTTCGAGCAACAATATCCAGCATTGGTAGTAGTTATAATAGAGCAGAGCTTAAAAAGCTGATAGATCAATTGTATATATTTAAAAAGGATCCAATCAAAGTCAGGGAAGAGTTAGTAAAATCTGGTATTGAAATCTTTCAAAGTTTTGAGAGCCAATTTATACAAGTAACAGCAGAAGGAAGTTGGCGGAGAGCAATGACAAAATTAGCAGAAGATGCTGTGAGTAGAGTGGTTGATTACTATAGAAAAAATACTGAAAAAGAGCTTTGTGCTTCCTCAATTACTGAGGGTATTATTTTTGGAGAATCAAAAAGATATAAACAAACCTACACTGGTGTTCCTCATATTAAGCTAGGACATACTTTAGAAAGTAAATAATTCATGGAATACTGCAGAAATATTTGATAAAGCGGGATTAGTAACGATAAAGAGCGATGGTCGTGCTGATAAATACTATAGGAGAATAGATGGAAAGAGTGATACTAGCAAATATGGCTATCGTCTTCTTTTGAAGTGGGAGTTGGAAAATAAAATAAAAAAATTCATGAAAGAATACAGTGAAGAAAATCCTCCCAGAGAAGAGTATAGGTATGTTTTAAAGTCAGATGGGAAAACAAATGAAGAATGGGAAGATGAATTATTGAATGAGATTAATAAGCAAGATCCGAAGTTAGTCGAAGAGAGGTTACTAAGCAAATTCAAAGGAGAAATGGAACAGGAAGCTGAAAAAAACTTCAATGAATTAGAGGATTATATAGGTAAGAATTTTAATGAGTTATCAGGTTACATAGAAAGTAATCAAAATGAGATTAAGGGAGTCTTTGATGAATTAATGAGTCAATATCAGGAAGCCAGTAGGCAACGTCACAAGATAGCAGATTCTATTGTAGAAGGAAGGAAAGAAAGTGAAAAAAGTTTCGAGAAAATAGATAAAAAGCTTGATAAGATATATGATGCAGTTGTAGCAGGACAACAAGTAAGAGAGCCTATTTGGTTTAATGTGAAAAAGCCAGTAATTTTGTTTGCTGGAAGAAGGGAAGAGTCAATTGACCTGCATAATAAGATACAACGTAGTTCAGAAAAAGTAACAGTAATATCACAAATAACCTCAATTAGCGGTTTAGGAGGAATAGGAAAAACTGAGTTAGCTAGACAATATGTTCAAGAATATAGTAAAGATTGTTATGACAACGTTATATGGATCAATGCTGAAAGTGAGATAGCTCTTGTTGAATCATTTACTCGATTAGCGAAGAATAAACTAAGAATTGATATAAAAGATGAGAATGGAAAAGAAAAGGATATAAAAGCTCTCATAGAAGAGGTTTATGAATTTTTCAGTAATAGTAAAAGCTTGTTTATTTTTGATGATGCCGAGAAAAGTAATTATTTGAATAAGTTTTTACCAATTCATGATTCATTACCGGGTGGTAATGGACCTTATATTTTAATTACTTCTCGTAATCGAGAGTGGGAAAGGGGGATAGAAGTTATTAATCTAAACGAATTAAAGTCAGAAGAAGCGATAGAATTTGTAAAAAAGGGCTTTAGTATAGAAGATGAATCTCAAAATGAAAAGATAAAAGCTTTGGTAGAGAAATTACAACACTTTCCTTTAGCTACACAGCAAGCAATATCATATATTGAAGATCAAAGAGTTACTAGAAAATTTGATATAGATGATTACCTAAAGGAATATGAGAAAAAAGCGAAAGATTTGCTTAATTATGAAGGATTTAGAGGAATTGATAATAACTATGCAAAAACAACTTTCACAACTTGGAAGATTACAACCGATAAGATAGCAAGCAATGAAAAGCATGGAAATTTAGCTTTAAGGATTCTTGATGTTATCTCTTATCTTGCACCTGACAATATTAGTAGAGAATTCTTTTTAGATTTGACAGGAAATAATGAAGAGGAATTAAGGTCTGCTGTTCGTTTACTTATAAAATATTCTATGGTTAATGGTGAACAAGAGCAAGGTGTGTTGAGTATTCATAAATTAGTTCAAGAAGTGACAAAAATAGCGTTAGAAGAAGAGGGTAAAAGCGAAGAAGTTATGAAAGAGACTTTCGAGCTACTCAGAGCAAGTTTTCCTTATGGTAGTGATAAATTAGAAGACTATTTAAAAAAACGAGAATTATTACCGCACTTAGAGGCATTTTTATCACGTATAGATAGTTGGTTAAAAAAGAACCCTCAAGATAAAGAAAAAATAGAAAAGGATTATCTTGAAAATTTGTTGACATGGATGAGTGATGGGTATTTTAATTTGGGTAATCCCAAAAGAGAAAAGGAGTTGCTAGAAAGGGTTTTGCCTATTTTAGAAAAGCATTACGGAGAAGATCATTTTGAAGTATTTAAAAGACTAGTAAATCTAAGCAACAGTTATCTAGTTTTAGGTGATTACCAAAGAGCAAAAGATTTGCTAGAAAGAGCTTTAAAAATTGAAAAGCAAGATTATGAAGAAGAGCGTTTTCAATTAGTTAGAACACTGGTAAATCTGAGTATCAGCTATCGAGCTTTAGATGATTATCAGACAGCGAAAGAGTTACTAGAAAGGGCCTTTCCCATTTTAGAGAATCATTATCGGGAGGATCGTTCTTCATTAGCTCAAGTACTAATAAACCTGAGTATTGCTTATGGATCTTTAGGTGATTATGAAAGAGCGAAAAAGTCAATAGAAAGAGTATTCTCTATTTTAGGTGACAATTATGAAGAAGAGCACTTTGAGTCAGCTAAAATGTTAGTAAATCTTAGTATTGCTTGTAGAGGTTTTGGTGATTATCAGACAGCAAAAGAGTTACTAGAAAGGGCACTACCTATTTTAGAAAATTATTATGGAGAAGATCATTTTCAGGTAGCTATAGCTAAAACAAATCAAGGTATCACTTATATAGCTTTAGATGATTATGGAAGAGCAGAAGAGTTGCTAGAAAGAGCTTTGCCTATTTTAGAGAATCATTATGGAGAAAATCATGTTGAAGTAGCTAAAATATTAGTAAATTTAAGTACCATCTATAGATACTTTGATGATTATCAAGGAGCAAAAGAGTTGCTAGAGAGCGCTTTACCTATTTTAGAGAAGCACTATGGGGAAGAGCATTTTGAAATAGGTATGATTCTGGAAAGTTTAGGCACTGATTATATAGCCTTAGGTGATAATCAGGAAGCAAAAGAGGTGCTAGAAAGAGCTTTATCTATTTTAGAGAAATATCATGAAAGAGATCATGTTGAAGTAAGTAAAATATTAGTAAATTTGAGTATCGCCTATAGAGGTTTAGGTGATACTCAGGGAGTAAAAAAGTTGCTAGAAAGGGCTTTACCTATTTTAGAGAAGCATTATGGAGAAAATCATTTTGAAGTAGCTATAGCCTTAGAAGATTTAGCTATTGCCGATGGAGCTTTAGGTAATGTTCAGAGAGCAAAAGATTTACTAGAAAGGGCTTCTGCAATATATCAAAGGAGTAAAGTTGAAGAATGTTTGCCGAGTACGAGTTCAGTAAGGAACAGAAGAGAAGCGAAGATTGGGGAGTGTAAACTGTCTTGGGAAGACGTAGATGAATTCAATACAGAAAAAGATGAGAAAAGAGATTTTAGTAAAATTAAAATAGATAGTAAAAAGTTTATTGACTATATAAAAGATATACCAGAAGAAAAACGTTCTCAGCTAATTGAGCTAGCAGATAAAGTGCAAGTTAAGGGTAGGTTTAGCAATTTGGTCAATAAGCTTACCAGTAATCAGAAGGTCATGAATCATTTAAATAGAGTAAAGAAAATCTCTAGCATAACTATGCATGGAATGATAGCTAAAAATATTTTAGCTGACTTTTTAACCGGAGATTATCAGGGTGTAGCAATTAATGTTGGCTTTATTGCCGGTGGTCAAGGATTTGCTAAAGTTGCTGAAGTTGCATCTCGTAAAGGATTAAATTTGCTCTCAGAAGAAAAGGTACTACTTGGTAGGTCTTTAAGAGTTGCATCACCTTTTCTTGCTCGAGGTACTTCTGCCTTTATTATTTATGATTTAGTAAATCAGGTAAAAGCATTTAAAAATGGTACAGAAGGAGCATTGGTTGGCGTAGTAGGAGATAGCATTTACCTGGGAGTTGACGCTGCAGAGATTGGTATTGAAGTTGCTGAAGGTTTTGAAGTATTAGAAGGAGTTTCATCTATTACTGGACCTATTGGAGCAGGAGTTGGCACTGCAGTATTTATTTACACTGATATTTATATGGCAGTAAAGAGAGTTGATAAAATTGATGAAATTATTCACTTAACTAGAGGAGAAAAATTTATTGAAGGATTGCGTGCATTTATAGGTATGCGACCTGAACAATATGTAGAAAAGTTAATGGAAGAAAAACAACTTTATAACCAATTAGTTAAGCAAGGATTTGAGTATTTAAAGGAGTATAGTGATATTCAAAGCTATGTATTCCCTACTGGTAAATCAGTTGTGAATTCTTGTCGTACAGTGCCACACCAAGTAAGGCAGTGTGGTGGTGCCGGATTTGGAGAGCTATGCATGAGAAGGATTAACGTTACACTTTATACTGAAGAATGCAAAGTTAAATTTAAGATAGACTTAGACAGTAAAGTACTACTTGATAAAAAAAGAACCGATATGAAATGGAGCAGAGCAAGGCCGAATAATCCAAGTGGTGGAAAATTGTTTTGTTTACCAAAAGGAGATGATGAGCCTGCTCCAAGTTATGGCTCATATTTATGTGAAAATGCGATTGGTTTATCTAATAACAAGACAGAAGGATATACTCTGATTAATTTAGGAGAAGGTGAAGATTATGCAAAAGGATTTAAGGATAGTTCGAACATATTTGTAGTGAATGATGGGTCTAAAGAATATTATGGAGGAAATAAGAATGATATCTTTGTTTTACAGGGAGATTTTATAGAAGGGTCCTTTTACGGAGAAGATGGAATTGATACCTTAGATCTGACTGAATTTGCTCAAGAAGCTGTAAGTGTGAATGTGTATTTAAATACAAATATTGGCACTATTATGTACAACAGATATGGTTATTCTGGATTTCAAATTAATTCAGTAGAAGGAGTGCTTGGTAGAAAAGCTAAGGCAGATCATATATTTAGTGCATGTGAAACTAAATTCTTGGATGGTAATGGTGGTAAGGAAGATCAACTTGATTATTTGGAAATAAAAGATAATAACTGTGTCTATGATATACAAGTAATAGTTAGAAATTACACTGAAGTAAATAATCTAGCACTCAAAGGTAACTTTAACTATATTGTACCATTTCAAAAAGGTAGTGCATCTGTTAAATTACTTGCTAATTTCGAAAATAACCATAGGTTTATATTCGACTACTTGCTTGCTGATATTCAGAGTATTGATATTAAAGATCACAATAGTATAAACCTCAGTTGCGGATTAGCCAACGAAGTAAAGCTTAGAAATGCAGGGCTTTTTCGGCTGCATGGAATATGAAACAAGCGTAGAAAAAATGTGTACCAAAAAATTTATCGGTGATCTATGTCTTGTATGCTCAATCTCAAAGTTGTTTTTCAGAGAGCCAAAAACTGTCTCAATAATCGATCTTTTTCTTAACAAAATCTTCTCATTTAGCGCCATTAATGAGTTTTTCATACCCTTTTTTATACTGGTTACAAGCTTTAACCCTCTATCGAATAATTCGTGAAAAAGATCTTTTTTGATATATCCTTTATCTCCAAACAATAATCCAGTCAATTTCTGAGTTAAATTTGGCACAGGTTTTCTATCATCAATGTTGCCTTTTGTCACCGTAACCCCTTGAATTTCGCCAGCTTCGTTGATTACTAGATGTAGTTTAAAACCGAAAAACCACCCATAGGTAGTCTTTCCAATCTTTGCCAACCCTTTGAAAACTTTATTTCTCGAGGTCCTTTTTGGATGGCAAACAGCGATAGATGTTGCATCTATGTACGAAATCCCTGTCACTTTTGACTGTTCGCAAAACCATTGCATTAAGAGCACTAAATACCATAAAACCCTAGATTTTAGCCTAATAAACCTACTATAGGATGGCAATTTTGGAAACGCTGATTCGTATAATAATTTCAAATAATGCACATAGAAAATTTTAAAATTGTCGCACTTGGATTGGTGATATAGCAATATTATGGTAAGAATCTCTGAATGCGTAATCTCTGGCGTCCTGGTTGGTTTTTTGCTACTTGGTAGAAGTTTTTCTGCAAAATTCTTGTCAACTGAATTGCAAAAATCGTCGATCAGGCAAAATAATTCTGTTATATTTTCATTCATTGGTAACCTCTCTATTTTGTAAATAATTTTCCGAGGTTACCCTATTTTCCTGGCTTTTTCACTGATTTCTAATCCGCAACTGGGGTTATAAAGTTCGATTTTTCCTCAAAAGTTGCAAATAGTAACTTTAGTATATCTATCTCATATAACATAATGAACAATATAATCTATCAATTAAAAGACAGTGCTGAAATAAAAGTAGGTAAGGAAAGAAACTTGTATGCAATACAGAATACTAATAAAACTATTGATGAAATTATAGAAAGTTACCCAGCTATAGCAAATAAACTTAATATGACTATCGCTGTTCAAGATGGTGATGAATCTATACTTGTTGGCTATGGGAAGTGTGAGGTAATTTACAATAATCCAATCTATAACAGTCACTTAATTGGAAATGGTGGTAAAAACATATACGTAATTACTATAGCCTCAGGTGAGCAAAGATATGAACATAATATTTTTTCTATGCCACAAATAAACATCTACAATCCTGATCAAGCAAGTTCTATAGATACGTTAGATTTACGTAACGTGATAAAAATAATACAAGATGATTTGAAAATACATATTAATCTGCCAAGAATTTTTCAAGATGGAAATGATTTGCTAGTTAGGTTAGAAGCAGAAATGGGACAAAGTTTTTTATTAGAAGTGCTAACAGTAAGATTAAAAGACGGTTTGGATTGGTATGAAAATCTTCATATTATCTCAGATAGTGCGCCTATGAAAATAAGTTCTGAATTAGAATTAAAACCACTACCTTTGATCTTTGACAAAGATAAAGAAATTATTGTGGTAACGGGTCAAGATGTGGAGAAAGATGCTGAGCTTATCACGCCTAGAAAAGGAGGAAACAATACGTTTGTTCGTAGTAATGGTCATGATCTAATAATAACTAATGCTTTTGATTCGACTATTACTAAAGATGATTTTTGCAGTATTACACTTAGTAAATTCTATAAAACACCTAAGATGAAAACGTTATCAATAAAATTTACTGATAAAGAGATAGTATTAAAAGATCATGAGAAGGAAATAAGTGCTGCAAGATACTTGGATATTGTAAAAACCCCAGTTGCGGATTAGAAATCAGTGAAAAAGCCAGGAAAATAGGGTAACCTCGGAAAATTATTTACAAAATAGAGAGGTTACCAATGAATGAAAATATAACAGAATTATTTTGCCTGATCGACGATTTTTGCAATTCAGTTGACAAGAATTTTGCAGAAAAACTTCTACCAAGTAGCAAAAAACCAACCAGGACGCCAGAGATTACGCATTCAGAGATTCTTACCATAATATTGCTATATCACCAATCCAAGTGCGACAATTTTAAAATTTTCTATGTGCATTATTTGAAATTATTATACGAATCAGCGTTTCCAAAATTGCCATCCTATAGTAGGTTTATTAGGCTAAAATCTAGGGTTTTATGGTATTTAGTGCTCTTAATGCAATGGTTTTGCGAACAGTCAAAAGTGACAGGGATTTCGTACATAGATGCAACATCTATCGCTGTTTGCCATCCAAAAAGGACCTCGAGAAATAAAGTTTTCAAAGGGTTGGCAAAGATTGGAAAGACTACCTATGGGTGGTTTTTCGGTTTTAAACTACATCTAGTAATCAACGAAGCTGGCGAAATTCAAGGGGTTACGGTGACAAAAGGCAACATTGATGATAGAAAACCTGTGCCAAATTTAACTCAGAAATTGACTGGATTATTGTTTGGAGATAAAGGATATATCAAAAAAGATCTTTTTCACGAATTATTCGATAGAGGGTTAAAGCTTGTAACCAGTATAAAAAAGGGTATGAAAAACTCATTAATGGCGCTAAATGAGAAGATTTTGTTAAGAAAAAGATCGATTATTGAGACAGTTTTTGGCTCTCTGAAAAACAACTTTGAGATTGAGCATACAAGACATAGATCACCGATAAATTTTTTGGTACACATTTTTTCTACGCTTGTTTCATATTCCATGCAGCCGAAAAAGCCCTGCATTTCTAAGCTTTACTTCGTTGGCTAATCCGCAACTGAGGTTAAAAAGAGAGTATAAGGATCAAGTGTACGATGATGTGTTTACAGAAGTCATGTTATCTGATCAACCTCATAGACATAGGCAGCACATTAGAAACCGTAGAAGTGAGTACACAATGAGTAGTGGTACAAGAGACCATCTTCATGGATAAATGATTTATTTGGTTGGGTAAAAAGCTCTATAGGTGGGTTATTAGATTCCAAATCAAGTACTACAACTAAAAGTCCAATCTCACAAGTAGATGCAAAAATGGATGTAAATGGTACGATAATGTTACTTGATGTGCTTGTAAGAAAGTTTACGGGTAAACAATATATACCTGCAGTAGATCAATCTATACCTTTATTAGAAGCAAGAGGTTATGCACTAAATATTACACATAGATTTGAGAAAGTGTTAAATAAAACTGCTATTAAGTCAGGAATATCAGTGACAAATCTAAACTTTGATCCCATGGCAGTGCAATCAGCTATAATTGAAAAAATAATAAATGGAAAAATAACAAATAGAAGATTTTCTGAAATAGCAGAAACCCTATATTCATTTGGAAAAGAAGCATGTCCAGAATTTAAACAAACTGATAAGTTTCTAGATCATTTAAAGAGTAACTTAGAAGAAGTTTTAGCTAAGGAAGAAATTATGATACTTGACCTTACCCAGAAAAAGTAGACAGAAAGTTAAGACGTTTTTGAAGTAAAATAAAACGTTTTTTCAAAGAGGTGTGGTATGACAAAAAGAAAAGAATATACAGCAGAATTCAAAATTGAAGCTATAAGACTAGTAAAAGAAACAGGTCAATCATCAGCAAAAATAGCAAGAGATTTGGGTATTAGCGGTGATTCATTAAGCAGATGGGTAAAAACATACAATGATAGAATGTCTGGAGTAGATGCGTTTCCAGGAAAAGGGAAAGTAGCTCATTGTGACAAAGAAAAGTTTGATTTAAAGAAAGAGCTGGCAAGAGTAACGAGGGAAAGAGACATTTTAAAAAAAGCCCTGGGATATTTTGCAAACCAAAAAGAGTAAAATATTCTTTTATAAAAGAACATGAAAACTGCTATAAAATACGGGAATTATGCAGATTTTTGAACGTATCTGCTTGTGGTTATTATAAATGGATTACTAAGGAAAAAAACAACAAAAAATCAATAAGAGAAGAGCTCATACAAGATATTCAGAAGGTATATCGAGCATCACAATGCAGATACGGAGCTCCTAAAATTCACGCTGAATTAAAGGCTTTAGGTAAAAATTATAACATCAAAACAGTGCAAAATGTTATGCAGAAAAATGGCATTCAAGCTAAGCTTAGACGAAAGTTTAAAAGTAAAAAACCACAAATAGACAATAGAGTTATAACTCCTAACATATTAAATCAGAATTTCATCGCTGATCAACCTAACAAGATATGGGTAACTGATATTACGTACATAAAAACTAATGAAGGATGGTTATATTTGGCAGCAATAATAGATTTATATTCACGCATGGTGATTGGCTGGTCAATGAGTAATGCAGTAAATAGGCAATTAGTTATAGATGCGTTATTCATGGCTATTGGTAGGCGCAAATCTGCTAAAAATCTACTATTTCATAGCGATCAAGGATCGCAATACACCTCTAAAAATTATCAATTTTTACTAAGTACAAAAAATATTACTTCTAGTATGAGTCACAAAGGTTGTTGTTATGATAATGCTGTTTCAGAGAGCTTTTTTAGTTCACTTAAGAGAGAGTTACTCATTGATACTTCACAACACTCTGCACAACAAGCTAAAACCGCAATATTTGAATATATAGAAATTTTTTATAATAAACAGCGTAGACATTCTACTATTAACTATTGCATTCCTGAGCTTTTTGATTCATCATTCTCATAGCAAAAACGTCTTAACTTTCTGTCTACTTTTTCTGGGTAAGGTCATACTATGTCTTCCTTTATTTTTGGAGCTAAATAATTTAATCTCAAAATTTGCTGTATACGTCTTGTACCTATATTAATTTTGGCACTCATCTCTTTAACACTTCTATACTTTCCCTCTTCTAGCTGACGTTTCCATAGGTGAGCTCTCACCACTGCTTTGAGTAACGCATTGTTTGTTTTTTACCTTCTGGCTCTACTACTGTGCATTTATTTCCTTTCTTTTTTATTGGTATAAATGTTTCCTCTGACTCAGAATGTACCTCTATTCCATCTTCTCTTATCATTACTCCCTTTATTAACTTTTTCACTACTTCTTTTTGCTTTCCAAAATTTAAATTTTCCCATTTTTCTTCGGTCTTTTCTCTCCAATTTTCATATAAATCTTCCGCTTTCTTCATCACTTCTTTTTCCACTTCTCCAGCAACTATTGTTCGATTTACTGATTCACAATTCTTTCCCCTTAAGTGATTGTTGCATACGTAATATCTATACCTTTTGTTCTCTTTTTTTGAGTATGTCAGCGTCATATTTACATCACAGCTCTTGCACTTGATTATTCCCTTTAGCAGTGCTTCCTCATATTTTGCTTTTCTATATGGTTGATTCCTTATCAATTCCTGCGCTTTTTGCCACTTTTCTTCTTCTATTATTGCTTCATGCTTTCCCTCATACTCTTTCTCATAATGTCTTATCTTTCCCATATATATTGGATTTGTTATTATTCTCCTTACCGTCGCTTTTTTAAAGATATCTGATTTTGTCCGGTATCCTTGACTATTTAACTCCCTTGCCAATTCTGCCATTGATTTTAGCTCCAAATATCTTTCAAATATGTGCCCTACTATTTTTGCTTCTTTTTCATTTATTATTAATTCTTTATCTTTTACATCATACCCAAGCGGTAAAGTTCCAGGAGAGTAGACCGGCGGAACTTCCCCAGCCAGTCTCTCGCAAAACTGTACGTAAATCTCTCGATTTATACAGCTTCCATTATTCAGCCTTTTGACCTAACCCTAATGTCCAGTGGTAGAAAGTCTTTGGATTCTCTTCTTTTATTTTTCCTAGAAGTTGCCTTGCTAGTCTTTTTCCAAGTTTCGGATATTTCTTTCTCGTCCACTTTTCTAGATGTTGCTCTACATTGTTAAGAGGTTTATACACCTCCGATTGGTAAAACCTGCCATAGTACTGATACCAGCCTCTGACTATTGGATTTACTTTCTTTGATACCTCCTCTAATGTTATGTGTGTTTTTCGTAGTATTTGCCATGACCTTACGGTTGTAGTAATCTTTTTCTTAACCTTATTGCTAATTGCTGGAAGAAATGCAACGAAATATTTCCCTATCTTGCTCTTTGCTTTTCTAGGTCTAAAAGTATATCCTAGGTAATCAAAGCTTTGTGTAGGAAACATATTCTTCCTGTTGCCATCCTTACAATACACAATTTGTGTTTTATCAGGATGTAACTTTAGCTTATATTTGGCTAATCTTTCTTCGATCATTACTCTCATAAATTCTGCCTGTTTTTGCGTCTTGCAGTGCACTATCGCATCATCTACATACCTCTCAAATGGTACTGTAGGGTAGTTCTGTTTCATCCATATATCAAATACGTAATGCATGAATATATTCGAAATGATTGGGCTAACTGAACCTCCTTGCGGAACTCCCTTTTCCCTAACTACCTTACTGCCATCTTCTAGCTGAATAGCGGCTTTCATCCACCTTTCAACATACAGTATGATCCATTTGCAATTTGTATGCTTCTTGATAGCTTGCAATGCCAACTCGTGATCCAAATTGTCGAAAAACCCGGATATATCTAGATCTATCGTCCAATCATACCTCCAGCATCTTTTCCTTGCCGTATCTACCGCATCCAGTGCTGATTTATTTGGTCTATAACCATATGAATCTTCATGGAATTTCGGCTCTACTAGCGGCTCAAGATACATAGACGCAGCCGTTTGCCCTATCCTGTCGAATACTGAAGGAACACCTAAAATTCTTTGTCCCCCTCCCGTATCTTTCGGTATTGCTACAGCTTTTACAGGCTCTGGAAAATAACTTCCTGATGACATCCGATTCCATAGTTTGTACAGATTATCCTTCAGGTTCTCTTCAAACTTTGTTATCGATACCTCATCCACACCAGCCGCACCTTTATTTTTCGATACTTGTTTATAAGCTCTCCAAATAAGTTGCTTTGGTATATCAAAAGACTTTGTTTTATTCACTTACTCCTCCCTTTCGGTTGACAAATAATTAAAACTGAATAACTCAGCTCCTTCGCTCCATTTCCATTACAGAAACTTCTTCACTACTACAAGCTGATCCGCCCCTGTTCTTCGCATCGGTACTCTCATCCTTGAAGTTTAGCTTCTTGGATTTCTCCCTTGTCATCGAAACGACAGGTTCCCGCAGTTCTACACAATAGCCTATAATAGTTTCACGCCACCTTTATGCCGGACGCCACCTACCCAGTAAGCAAGTTCCTTGTAGATCTATCCCAGGAGAGATGGGAGCTCCTGGTTTTGACATCGTCTCAGCCCTTTCGACACTTCATCAGTGGTTCATTTTCATTCGCCTCTCTATTTCGTACATGACACGTATTTGTGCCTTTTCCATAACGCTCACTACCTTGACTCTTTATCAAAGCAGCTTATGGTTGTTTAAAGCCTGCTCTTGCAAGCCGACTTTGAGGGACCTTCCCTCATCTATTGTGCAGCTTAAGCACTTAGTTTGCTCATTTCTGATCATCCTTTGTGTCTCTACGGCACACCCCATCCATAATCCCTGCTCTTTTGATGTTGCTATTTTATTTTTTACCCTTTCTACAATCATCTCTCTTTCTAGCTGTGCTGCTCCTGATAACACTGTTTGTACAAACTTTCCCATTGGCGTATTATTATCAAATATCTGCGTTACTGCTACAAAATTTACTCGGTGCCTTCTAAAAAATGATGTTACTTCGATGCTGTCTTTTGTTTCCCTTGATAGCCTATCCAGAGTATATACTACTACACAATCTACTTCTCCTTTTTTTACATCTTCAAATAATTCCTTTATTGCTGGTCTTTCTAAGTTTTTCCCTGAATATCCTCCATCATCGTACCTTTTTGCCAATGCTACCCAGCCTTCTCTGCTCTTTATGTACTTTTCACATGCTACTCGCTGCGCATCAAGACTGTTAAACTTTTGTTCTAGCCCATCCTCATTTGATTTTCTTGTATATATCGCGCACCTTACCTCTTTTAGCATTTTCTCCTCTTCAGCTCCCATTTTTATCACGCATCCCGAATAATAAAGGTCCATTATAGCTCATTCCCATTATTTTTCCGGCTACTGCTGACAATGACGTAAAAAATTCTTCTCTGTAGATTAAACCCTTGTCTGTTACCATTACCGCATGTGTCTCTTCACCTCTCTCTAGTATTAATTCTGTCCCTTCTACTGGTAATTTATCGCTACTTATTCTTTTTCCCTTCTCTAGCCGATCTGCCAGATACTCTAGTCTTTTTAATCCTTTTCTTGACATTTCTCCATATACTTTTTCCTGCATTCTATAAGCTAATCTTGGTATCAGATATTTCTTTGAATGTTTAGGCGCTTCTTCTCCATATGCCTTCTTCCACATTTTTCTCAGCTCATCCAAAGGTTTTCTCTCTAAATTCATTACTTTCTTTTCTATTTCTTCCTCCATATTTTTAGCCCTTCATAAATAGCTTTTCAATTCTGTCTGTTTCTTTCTTTAATACCTCGGTTACTTCTTTACTATAATCCATTGCTGTCATTCCAAATTTATCTGCTTGCTCTATTTCTCCTCCAGCTTTCACTAGTTCCTCCACTATTTCCACTTTCCCCACCATACATGCAAGGTGCAATGGAGTGCATTTATTGCCATACTCTTCAGCATTTACGTCTGCTCCTGATTTTATCAATTCCCTCACGATTTCTAGACGTTTTTCCGTTACCGCTAGGTGCAGTGCTGTGTATCCTTCTACATCTGCTGCATTCACATTCACTCCTTTTTCAACTAATAACTTCACTGTTTTTGCGTCTACTGCATAATGCAGAGCTGTTCTTTCCTTCTCGTCTCTTTCATAAATATTTTCATATGAGTTCTCTAATAATTCTTTTGCTGACTTATTAAATTTGCCAAGCTTTAACATAATCCACCTCACCTTTTCTTTAAATTTAAATCCCTCTTTTAAACCTTCCTTTTCGCTACCTCATCTATCATTTCGTTCACTTGGCTCATTATTTTGCTTGCTAAATTTTTACATTCTTCCTTTATCAGTGATTTGTCTCTCTTCCTTATTTCTTCTATCTCTATTATTTTTAACTCCGGCATATAGCTCCCATTCAACATGTCTGCTATTTCTCCCACTAGCCTCTCTATTCCATAGCAGGTCAGTTCTCTACTTTTTGTTATTCCTCCTTGTTCTCTCAGAAATTTACTCGCCTCTTCACTCTCTTTGCTATCACATAGACGATACTTTTCACTTTCCCAGATGTAATACATTGGTGTTGCACCGTACTTATTCAGTTGATTAACTTCAGCTCCCGCTTTTACTAGCTCTTTTATTATTTCAACTTTTGCTCCTCCTATTTTGCACGCAGAGTGCAGTGGCGTACATCCAGTGACATATTGAGTGGCATTTACTTCTGCTCCCGACCTTAGCAGCACTTTTACATTTTCTAAACTCTTTGCGAATACTGCACAGTGTAGTGGTGTATAACCATTTTTATCTCTTGCATTTACCTCTGCCCCTTTTTTTATTAATAACCTCACTGTTGTGTAATCGGAGATTTCTACTGCTTGGTGCAAGATCGTTTCTCCTTCTTCATTTCTTTTATTAATATCGTTACTTGATACTTCTTTAAAAAACTTACTCTTGCTAAAACTCATTTCATACCTCACAAAATTAGCTTTTCTAGCGTCAGATAAATTTCTTATGTTTACCTGCTGCTATTCAAGTCATGTCCTTTTTAGCATGAGAAAGCAAGTCCTTTTCTTTTTATTTCATACACTTTAACCTATTATTAATATAATATATGAGAATCTAAATATAAGTATTTAACTTATTATAGATATTACTTGACTATTTTTCCAACTTCTGTGCAAATGTCGATGTTCGTGCCACTTCAGTACTCCTGGGTAAAATACTAAAATGTAATTTTCTAATTCGTGTATCGAATCTTTTTGCTCTGAATTTAATTCGCTTTCATAATGAACATTATGTTCTGCTAAACCAAATCTTATAACTTTCTGGTTGGTAAAATCTTCTACCTTGTAGTGGTGAGTAACGCTAAACCTTTCTAAAATTGGCTTATACTTTAAGTTCCACAGTTCTTCAGATAATTTGCTATCCCCTAGTAAAAATTTATTTCCTTTTTCTTCTACGCTACTTACTGGAAAGCACCCATTTATTTCTCCCAAATTCCAACTGTCCGATAATATAACTTGCGCTTTCGCAAACTTTATTTCTGGTAATAAACTCTGTGGTAGTGGATATAGTGCTTTTAAGTTGTACCACTGATGACTTCTTTCATAGATGCCTTTGTAATCCTTTGTGTGAGGCTCTGTTTCTCCAAGTACTGCTACATCTAATCGATATATGTCATTACTAAATATAGCTCTTCTCATAATAGTCAGAACAAAAAAGCAGAATCAACAGCATGACGGAAAGACTTAAAAATAGGGATATTTTTTCTAGCTCTGTTCTTTATAGCAAACCACTGATGCTCAATTTTATTAAAGTCTGGAGAATATGGAGGAAGATAAAGAATTTCAGCACCAACTCCTTTAGCAAGATCATCTATTTTTTTAGATTTATGAAAAGTAGCGTTATCAAGAATTACAGTTTGGCCAGACCTTAAAATTGGAGTTAAAAACTGCTCAAACCAAGCCTCGAAAACATCCTTATTGCAATATCCTTCAAAGGTCAATGGAGCAATGATTTTCTCTTTATTTAGAGCTGCAATCATACTGACCCGCTGAGCTTTTTTACCTGATTTTAGTGAATGAAACCTCTCTCCTTTTCTGCAGTATCCGTATGGGTAGTCTTCTGTATTATCTATTCCAGATTCGTCAATATATACAAGATTTTCATGACGTTTTGTTGCTATAACCTTTGAAAAGTGAGCTCGCTTCTCTTCATTTCTTTCTTTATATCCGTAGGTCTTTTTTTCTTGTAAATCCAATATTTTTAAGTGCACGGTGAATCGTTTGTCTACTGATATTGCCCCAGAGTTTAGCCATCTCTGACTGAGTTTTGCCACCATGGTTTTTTGCAAATTTGGTAAAAACATTCCAGTCAGTAATTTTATGGTTATATCCTACGCTTCCAGGCTTTTTTGACTGAAAATCTCCCGTTTCCTTACGTCTTTTCTGCCACTCATATAACCCCAGTTGCGGATTAGAAATCAGTGAAAAAGCCAGGAAAATAGGGTAACCTCGGAAAATTATTTACAAAATAGAGAGGTTACCAATGAATGAAAATATAACAGAATTATTTTGCCTGATCGACGATTTTTGCAATTCAGTTGACAAGAATTTTGCAGAAAAACTTCTACCAAGTAGCAAAAAACCAACCAGGACGCCAGAGATTACGCATTCAGAGATTCTTACCATAATATTGCTATATCACCAATCCAAGTGCGACAATTTTAAAATTTTCTATGTGCATTATTTGAAATTATTATACGAATCAGCGTTTCCAAAATTGCCATCCTATAGTAGGTTTATTAGGCTAAAATCTAGGGTTTTATGGTATTTAGTGCTCTTAATGCAATGGTTTTGCGAACAGTCAAAAGTGACAGGGATTTCGTACATAGATGCAACATCTATCGCTGTTTGCCATCCAAAAAGGACCTCGAGAAATAAAGTTTTCAAAGGGTTGGCAAAGATTGGAAAGACTACCTATGGGTGGTTTTTCGGTTTTAAACTACATCTAGTAATCAACGAAGCTGGCGAAATTCAAGGGGTTACGGTGACAAAAGGCAACATTGATGATAGAAAACCTGTGCCAAATTTAACTCAGAAATTGACTGGATTATTGTTTGGAGATAAAGGATATATCAAAAAAGATCTTTTTCACGAATTATTCGATAGAGGGTTAAAGCTTGTAACCAGTATAAAAAAGGGTATGAAAAACTCATTAATGGCGCTAAATGAGAAGATTTTGTTAAGAAAAAGATCGATTATTGAGACAGTTTTTGGCTCTCTGAAAAACAACTTTGAGATTGAGCATACAAGACATAGATCACCGATAAATTTTTTGGTACACATTTTTTCTACGCTTGTTTCATATTCCATGCAGCCGAAAAAGCCCTGCATTTCTAAGCTTTACTTCGTTGGCTAATCCGCAACTGAGGTAAAAAAGGGTATGAAAAACTCATTAATGGCGCTAAATGAGAAGATTTTGTTAAGAAAAAGATCGATTATTGAGACAGTTTTTGGCTCTCTGAAAAACAACTTTGAGATTGAGCATACAAGACATAGATCACCGATAAAGGGAATGTTCAAAAAAGTGTGTCAAACCGAGAAATAAAAATAAAATAGAAACAAAAAATAGAGGTTTGATATATGAGTTACAAAATAGAAAATGGAACGACTGGCCTGGTAGATTACAAAGAGCTGGAAGCAAATATACTGTCATCAATAAGGGAAGGTAAACCATTGATGGGGAGAGATGGAGCATTAACACCATTTGTAAAAAGGCTGCTGGAAGCAAGTCTAGAAGGTGAAATAGAGCATCATTTATCCAATGAAAGAGAAGAAAAGAATCGAAGAAACGGAAAGAATGGCAAAACTTTGAAGACGAGTATTTGAACTATTGACACCAAGAGATAGAGAGGGAAGTTTCGAACCACAGATAGTGAAAAAAAGGCAAACAAGCTTACATCCAGAACTTGAAACAAAGGTCTTGAACATGTTTGCAAGCGGTGTGGGATACAGGGATATAGCATCCTATGTGGAAGAAATCTATGACCATAAAATATCTGCAGCAGAGATATCTGGAATTACAGATAAATTACTGCCTATAATCAATGAATGGAGGAGTCGTCCCCTACAATCAGTATACCCGATAGTATTTATGGATGGGATGTTTTTTAAGGTCAAAGAGAATGGACATTGCATAAGTAAATGCATGTACAATATATTAGGAATAGACCAAAATGGCAGAAAAGAAGTACTGGGTTTTTACTTAGCAGAAAGTGAGGGAGCTAACTTCTGGCTAGGCGTATTAAATGACTTAAAAGAGAGAGGAGTAGAAGACATTTTGATAGCTTGTGTTGACGGTCTGAAAAGCTTCCCTACAGCTATAAATAGCGTATTTCCCAATGCTGAGGTACAGTTATGCATTGTGCACCAAATAAGAAATTCACTAAAATACGTATCCAGCAAAGATATAAAAGTTTTTATGAATGATTTGAAAAAAATATACCGTGCTACAAGTAGAGAAATCGCCGAAAATTATTTACTTGAACTGGAGGAAAAATGGGGTGAAAAATATCCTTTAGTCATAAAATCGTGGCAAAACAATTGGGAAAATTTGTCTAGTTATTTTAAGTATTCTGGCCCTGTTAGAAGGCTAATTTATACCACCAATCCAATTGAGGGGTTGCACAGACAAATCAGAAAATTTACTAAAACCAAAGGTTCATTTACCAGTACAAATGCCTTGTACAAATTGGTATATTGTGCTATAAAAAAGATAGAGCAAAAATGGGCTATGGCTTTGCCTAATTGGGCTCTAACTATATCTCAACTTGATATCTTTTTTCCTGATAGGTTAAAAATTGAGTTGAACTAAAAATTCGCTTTGACACACTTTTTTGAACATTCCCTTATTTTTAGCACTAAATAATAAAATTAAAGGCTTAAATATTTTTCTCAAAAAGCTTACCATAACTTGGTCGCAGTTTTCATTAAAAGACAAGTACAGAAAAACTAGGGTATCCACCTTAACTTCTCTAAATTTGCTCACAATCTCTTAACTTGACGCGTATGATTGACTGAACACTCTCCATCATAAGAGAGAATATAATCCTGACCTTGATATTTTATGAAATTGCTAGGTATAGAATTAAAAGTAGCTATTTTGACAATATTTGTATCATTATAGTAAACATAATAATAATATTGATCTTCATTATTAACTAGAACCAACTTATAATCACTTTCTACTTTTTCTAGCTTTAAGTATAGCTCTTGTTGATAAAAATTAGTTAGTATACTGTTCGTAGGGTTCATCTTGAAATTAGAGATGATAAAATGGTGATGTTTATCAAAGATATATGACGTATAAGGTAAATTAATCTTTTCTTCATCATTTATTTTGACAGTTACAAGCTTATTTTTACCATCACAAAAAGCACCTCCCGGCTCTAAATTAAAACGCATCTTAACCCTCCTGATCTTAATATATATTAACTATCATAATCCCCTACCATAAGCTCTTGCATTTACTTTTAGTAGCTGATTTCTATTAACTTCTTCTAAAAAGCTAGATGGATTTTCCATTGTACAATCTGACTGTCTAATAGTCTTACCTAACTCTTTAAAAACACTACTATTTCTTTCGAAATACCCATTTTCTATGGCTGTCAAAACACTTTCTCCCCCTAAAAGACAATTTTGTCCTAAATTTGATTTATTCTCTAACTTATTAAACCTTACTTTATCGATAAGCCTCACCTCTATTTTATTACTATCTTTCTCATTAGGACATAGATGAATACTGATCTCTCCTACTTCAGTGGTAAAAGACATTTCAATGATATCTCCTGAGATGTCTGTATAATTTCTCCTTCCTTCTATGTTTTCAACTCTAATTATACTTTTTCCAACTTGAACTATACCAATATTTAGATTTAAATCTTTAGCTTTTTGATTATTGAATATCTTTGCAACTTCAATAGTACTATTTTGTGGGTAATCTATACAAAAATATCCATTATCTATTTCTAGTTCAAAGTCATGTTTATCAATTTGCTCACTTTTACTTATAATACTTTCAAGTGCTAACTCCTTCAGCTTTGAAAGGTTTGCTTTTCGCTGACCTAAGGTATCTTTATCTGAACAAATTACGTTTACTACATCTCCATGCTCTTCATCGCTAAATCTGTTTAAAGATGCACCTTCTGATATTATCTGAAATATTTTTTTCTTGTATAAAAACTCATAAATTCGAGTAGTGTCAGCAGATAAATATAGCTTTGGGAATGTGTCAGCTATACGATCTATCAAGGACATATCAGATTTATATGGAAAAGTGAACATTATTCCTTGTTTCAGTGCTTCGTTTATAACTTTATCAAGTTCTTTTTCGCACTCCTCATAATCTTCTTCGCTACCAGAGTAACCTAAAATGTCCAGATAATCATGGATCTTATTTATTTTTTGCCAAATACTTTCATACTTTTCTTCTTCTCTTGTATTCGGTTTTACTTTCGCTAAAGAAAAAGAATCTTTTTGACGAATTAAAACAAAAGTATCTTTTTCTTTATGAATTATGGCTTCATCATAGAATAGTTGACTGTAACGCCTACCAAAACTTTCATCATAATCAGGGCAAGGGCTAACATTGTCACTTTCACTATCCGTTTCGTTCCATACTTCAATTGGGAAATCATTATTATCAATAATATGTTTAATTTTCACTTCAGGTACAAACTGAAGCTTTGCTATTTCTTCTCTTACGTTTTCTTTGTTTATTTCATCTGTAAGAGACACTTCATTACTAATATAGAAATTTTTCTGTTTTAAACTTTCGTTTTCCTTCTGCAGTCTATTGAATTCTGCAAATAGTTCTTTATATTCTAATAAATAAATACAAAATTGATCTCTTACATCATTAAGTTCCTTCTCTTTTTCTAATATCTGATTTTCATAGTCACCTTTCAAATCCTCTATACTGTTTATCAGCACTGTACTTTCTTTTCTTACTCTGTTTAACTCAGCTTCAGTCAAATCCAGTTTTTGCTGTAACTCTTCATTTATTTTGTCTGTTAACTGAATTTCATTCTTTGCCTCTTTTAATTGGTTATTTAAGTTCTTAATTACATCACTTTTGTTCTGAGTTTCTAATAATAATATTTCTACTTTCTGTTTTAGCTGTTCGATGTCTTGATCATTTTCAGTTAAACTTCTTGTACTTTTTTGTAATTTAACTTCAAGCTTTTTAATTTTCCCTTCTAGGGTTTGCATTTCTCTGGTAAGTTCACTTACTTCTTCGTAATACTCTTCTACTCTTTTCCTATAGTGTTTTTGTAACTCTACATTTTTTTTTAGATCAAAATTTTCTTGTTGTAGATTTTCTATTTTACTTTTCAAACTATCTATTGCTTGATTTTCTTCATTGCTAATCTCAAATACCTCTTCAGGAAAATGTGCAAATTTACAAGATGAAATGCCTTCAAGGCCGTTACTACCAAATAAATTATATTGTACTACCTGCTTTGAACTAAACATACCTATACCCCCTACTAAAATAAACAAGTAATATATTGTATGCGCTATATATCATAAATACAATCGGTTTGAATATAATCTATTTACTAATTCGTATTGTGAATTTTTATAGAATAGATTTAGGTGTAAAATATTATAATACCATTAAAGCAGGTGAATAAAGCATAGTCTTTTTGAAAGGATAAATTTAATGAAAAGACCATACTAATTAGTGTTATAAGGAATTGAATTATTTACTTTCTCCAAAAAACATAAAAAGATCGTATATTTGTGAGAACAATTTAAGCAAAAGCTGCGTTATGAAAATAGAAGCTTGAAATTTTTGCAACAAAGCCAAGTAAATTGGTTCGCATGTAAATATGGCTGAAGTAGGCTAATATAGCTGCTTTTACTATATAATAAATTGATATAAAGAAAAGTTCGCACGGATCTAGCGGTAGACCAACCCATCCCAAAACAAACTATTCTCTCACTAGCCGGTTTTGAGTTCTGGCAATGGTTGTTCTATTTAAATTACTAACATAATATTTTGATAAATTAATAATAATTCATTTAGAAATGATAAAAAATCAGAATAAATTTATAGTAAAAATAGATCTTTTTTGGTATCTAATAGGGGCATGGTAGAGAAAGTGTATCTGTTAGTAATACAGCCAAAATACAACTTAAAAATCTTAAGTAATCCATTTTTTGCTTTGCACTGTATAGGAGATCAAAAAAACAGCCAAATCGCACTATATTTAACCTATTTTTATCCTAACAACTTTGATGTATAGCCATTTTCTACGAGACACTGAGTAGATACTAATTATCTTCGTATAGAACTATGATCCAGTTGATTATATACCTGAAGAGTTTCTGGAAGAGATATAAGAGTATTTGGCAGTTCTGCATCATTATTGAATACAGCACAAGATAAAAAACTATCTCATTCCCATCAGTAACACGCTTATACCCTCTCTGACTCATATATCCTGCTGACTGTTCTTCTCCTTCATTCATTTTCTGCTGTACCTCTCCTTCATTAGGAGCAAATTTCAATTCTTCTCCAATTGGATGAGTATTTCGACCGTGCTCTATAGGTCTTAATAACAAAAGATCTAACTTTTTTCCTCTTCCCACTTGGTATTCAATAAGCACTCTAGCAGGATTATCACAAGCATAAAATATCCCATGCAATATAGAATGAAATCTGGCCTCACTATTCACATTTATTGCATTCTTTAATGGAATTAGCACTCTAGAAATGGCTTCAAATAGTTGATTATGCCTATCTATATTTTGCCAATCATCTTCCATAACCATATTAGAAATATCATATACATTTCTAGCACTTAATACTGGTACAAGTTGACCAATAAAAGTACCTCTATTTCTCAGATAATTATGAGGTGATTGAAATAGTCTTACACCAACAGTTATACCTAGATCATCCTCAGCTCTTCTATCAGGATTTAGCTCACATATTACTTCATAAACTCTAGCATTTGGCCATCGTGATAAATCTAACTCCATATCTGGAAATTGATGACGCAACATATGGTGGAGATGAAATACAATAACTCTCTCCTGTTTCGTAAAAGATGCATGTAAAACCATAGTTAAAGCACGATCTCCAACATTTACTTGTGCAATTCTTCCTCGTGGACCCAGCATCCTATCATCATCATGATAGTGAAACAAATACTTAGTCACATTTATTCTACTTCTGCCGATTGATACAGTGTCTCTTGCAAATGCAGCACTTCCAAAAGTAAAACCATTCATATAAGAAAATATCCTATCACTGCCACTTCTAGCACCTGGTACTGCAGGTACACCAAAAGATGGATAAAGTAGATAATCTCTAACGTTTTCTTCAACTTCAACCTCTCCTTCTACTACAGCTTCAAATAATCTTTCTACCAAAGGAAAGCCTCCCTCTAAAAAATTTTCCACACTAGTCATAAAATGCTGCTGTTGTAGATCAAAATTCAATCCAACACAGACGGCATTTTCTGATGAAGTATAGATAGATATAGATGAAATAGGACATTTTCTAACATAATTTTCAGCTTGTTCCAATGCTCTATCAGCATATTTATCTCTAGTAGCTCCTGCCTTAAGTTCAATAATAATGGGAACAGAATCTGTCAATCTTTCTTGACCACGTACAAGAAAAGTGATATCTGCATACCCACCTCCTACAAATAGCTCAAGGTAAATATTAGCTGTATGCTGATACCTAAAATTCATAAAAAAGCCTGCTAAAAACCCATGATAATCTGACTCTTTACCATAAAAACTCAATGCATTTTTATATCTATTATGGATATTCAAAGTATACCGAAGAACCTGTCCCGTTAAATACTCTACATTGTCTGTATTGTTACTCACAAGTCCCGCTAAATTTGGTAAGTTGTTTTGCTCAATATGAGGAGTAATGATTTGGAATCTATTATTTCTGTTTCCTGTATCATTTCCATTAAATCTATTCCCTAACTCTTCACATTTTGTAGGTTCTTCATCATTCTGCCTCCATACATACACCTTGTACTCTATAAAAACCAAATTTCCTTGTAACTGTTGGTTTTGTCCAATAAATTCCCTCTCCACTTCTAGCCTTTCCCATTCACTAAACCTCGAACCAGCACTATTCCGCCTATCAGCAATGGTGAAACATTTAACTATTCTTCTGCCTTGCTCACCAGCTTCATTAGTAAGAACAGCAACCTTTAGGTTTCCTTTTTTGTTCCCATCATAATTATCAAAACGAAAATAAACCATTTCATTGTTTAAAATACCAGCATCAAATGCAGTGGCAAACATGCCGAAAAAGAATGCAGGGAAGAAACGATCTTTACCTACGGAATGTAAGAAAGATGGGCATTGATCTAAAAAAGATTCAAATCTTTTAATAAAATCATGGCAATCCATACAATCATCACAATTTTCATCACTACATTCTCCACTTAACAGACTTCTAATTAATCCGATATTTTCGTCATTGTTATCCACAAAACACCTCTATTTACTGTGACCAGACAAACCGCTAACACCAGGAGTTCCTAACATGGACTGTGGATGATCACCATAGGCAACAACCTCAGGAGATAAGGGCATCTTCTTCCCCTCTAACTGAGAAAATAATCTTCTTGCTAATTCACTGTAGTCAATACCCTCTTTCATACCTTTTCTACCAACCATTTTTAAATTTTCAACTATACAGTCCTTAAAAGATGAAAAATCTTTAGGTGAGCAACACTTTTTAGCAAACAATAAAATTTCTAATATTTCTTCTCTCTTTTCAGAATCACCTTTATCATCATCGTGTTTCCAATCAACAACTAACGCTGCAAGAGTATCTTGTATTGATATATCAGAAACAACAGCAGCTCTTTTATGCTGATCAAAGCGATCACACTTCCAGAGATTTATTATCATCTTTCTAATTTCCAGACCAGGATTTTGTAACATGACCTTTGAAATAGAAAAAAGAAGAAGTGAGTAATTTTGGCTTGAAAGTATTTTATTTGCTGGTATTACAGTTTGTTCAAGAGTCAAATTTTCAACAACATCCTCAACTGTATCAACAAACCCCCAACGTATCAATGGGTTAAGAAGTGAGTATATTCCCTCATCTTCCTGTGATAATTTATCTAGCAGGGCATTTTTATCACCTATGTTACGCACACAAAAATCTAGAATGGCAGCACTATTTTGGTTACATTGAGCAGAGGATAAAGCAATAATTGTTTCAGTAATCTTCTTATCTTTATCTTCTCTTTTCAAACGGTTACAAAAATATTCTACTCCTTCGCTCCACTTAAATTTTACAGCTCTCTCAAAACCATCTACCACATTATCATGTTGCTCTAATTCTCCAGACTCTTTATTGATCCAAAAACTGAATACAGGATCCTGACTCTTCATATATTCTAGTAATGAGTCTCTCATGTATCTGTCAGTTATTGGATTGCTGTCACCATCAACTGCATCAGAAGGAAAACTATCCTTGTAAGATGCAAATTGCTCTTGAAAGAGAGGATGAATCTTATCTACCAGACAATACCTACATGCCATATCATATCTCGAAAGCGGGTTCTCTATTTCACCTGATTTTTCTTCAGTAAACCTCTGTCCTAAAATTGTGTTGTTCAATCTAGTACCTGACCAACAATTTTCATCGCGAAATATGTTGCATAAGAATTCTAATTTGCTGTCTTCGAGATGTTTCACTTGCCTAGTATAGGTTTTTACCCATCTTTCAATAGCTAAACGCTTTCCAGCAGCAATTTTAGAATCTGCATATTTTATAACACCCTGTAATTTTTTAAGCACTGTAGCATGACGATCTGTTTTTCTTGGCATTGCACTCTCCATATAAAAATACTTACTGCATTATGCAAAAATTAGAATCAAATATCAACACTAAACTTATCAAGAACAAGAAAAATTTTATGAAAAACATTTTCTATATTTCGATATTATGCATTTAACTGATACGTAGAATTGGTGAGAAAATCAAACAGGCCATAGCGAGAATAGCGGAAGAGTTAGATATAGGCTCTAGACTAGTGGATAAAGAAATATAATAAGTTAAAAATGGATAGAGCTTTAAGGGAGTTGCAATACTTAGGCTTTTTTCTTGAGTTGTTCAATTTCATCTATCGAAAGGCCGGTAGACTCAGCTATTAAGTTAACAGATACGCTAGCTTTCAGTAAGTTTTTTGCAACTTCAATTTTACCTTCAATTTTACCTTTTTCATGGCCAATTTGGATGCCTCTTTCTTCTCCAACTCTAAGACCCTCATCAAACTTTTGAGCAAAAGCAGCTATCTCATCCATTATGCGTTTTTTCATTTGTTCATATGCTAGTAACTCTTCTTCTGACCAATTAAACTTATTCATCTCTTCATAAGCTCGTTTTATTATTACGTCACTACCAACTATTTTATCTAGGTCCTCTTCCCTTGTTTCTGCTGCATATCGAAAAAAATAACACCATTTTTCTACTATATTTTCTAGTTGATCTTCTTTCGTCTTTGTAAATTTTGGTAGTTCAATGAATACAAAGTAGAAGTCCTTTAAGTCGTGCTCAAAGCTATTCTTATCCAAGATGACATGATTTGATTTGTACTCAGCCTTATCTGGAAAAATAATGCAATCAGCAACAGCTATAAAGATTATTTCCTTGAGGTTATGATAATCATTCCCTTGATCTGCTTGACTTGAATAGGCTTTAGCAGCATAATATTGAGCACGCTTTTCGAAGCCTTTGGTCTTAGTAAACTGGTCAGGTAAGGAAGCAGTATTACTACTACCCCCTCCCTTAGAAACGCAGCATGCAGGTTTCCCAACACTACGCTTGAGCCCCTTATCTAAGTTCTTCTTTTCTAGAACCGGCTTGTCCTTCATGATTCCTCAGGAAACATCATTCTTAATGGTGACACCAACAGTAGAGAACCTTCTCTTGAGAAAGAGCTTGCTAACATTCTTGTTCGTTTCACTCTCTCATCAAAATACTTTTTCCATTTTAAGTCAAGGGGATTTGCATCCGCTCTGATTTTAACATGTCGTCTGATAGGTATATCAATCAGCTTAAGCAGTCTTAAATACCGTATCTCTTTTGGTTTGTTCTTGCATAGGGGTGCAGCAAAAACCCATTGGCGTTGACCCATTACTTTGAAGTAACGATTCTTTATCCAACGTAATCCTTTACGAGGATGTCTTTTCTTTGCCCATTTCCATAAACTATGCCAAATTTCATTGTCGATCTTTCTAAACGCTTTTTTAGCACACACATGGTGATAGTAATTTCCCCATCCTCTCAGTAGAGAGTTGAGTGACTTAATTACTATAGCCTGAGTGTTCGCTATATTTGCTTTTATCAATGTACGTGCTTTATTAAGAAGTCTTTTAATACTTTCTTTCGAAGGTTTAATAATTAACTTCTTATTATATCTACGTACATTACAACCAAGAAAGTCAAACCCTGTTGTGATAGATGTAATCTTTGTCTTCTCTTCTGACAGAATTAAACCTCGCTCATGAAGAAAAGATGATACTAAAGGCTTAACTTCCTTTTCCAGTACTTCATGTGTGAAACCTGAAATAATAAAGTCGTCTGCGTATCTGATTACATTCACTCCACTTCTGATTTTGTTTCTTTTTCTACTGCCGAGTTTACCAAATCGACTTTCCAATAACTTTTCAAGTCCGTTTAAGGCTAAATTGGCTAGTATTGGAGAAATTATACCACCTTGCGGGGTACCTGCAGTTGTGGGATACAGAGTTTTTGATTCTAGGAAGCCAGCTTTTAACCAACTATGCAGAATTTTTTTCTCCATAGGAATATGCTTCATAAGCCATTCATGATTAATGTTGTCAAAGCATCCTTTGATATCACCTTCAAGTATCCATTGTAGTTGATTACGACTTGCCAGTAACAAATGACAAGCTACTGTAGCATCTGCACAGGATCTTTTAGGTCTAAAGCCATAGGAGTGACGATCACTGATCGTTTCAGCTATCGGTTCCAGAGCAAACAGATATAATGCTTGCATGGCTCTATCTTTTATCGTGGGTATTCCAAGAGGTCTTCTTTTGCCATTAGATTTACTGATATAAATCCGTTTTAGCGGAGAAGGTTTATATCCTCTTTGCTTTAACTGCTTTATTCCTTGAAATTTAGCATTGCAAGTTGACCATAGTTGACGATCTACACCCGCTGTGTTTTTTTCCTTGGTTTTCAGTTACTCTCTTAACAGCCAAAGCTTTTCCGCTAAAAGAGCGTGTGAGAAGATGTTGTAAAGTTTTTACCTTACCCCATCTTCCTTCTTGGACAGCCTTAACAATACGTCTTTGTAGCCTCACAATAACTTTCTGGCAGTTCTTCCATGGCAACTGCTTCCATGCTTCAAAGCTTTTGGTAGATGCACTTACAGGTTTACTTGTAATCATCTGCTTTCCTACCTTAAGTGGTTAACAAAGTTTCTTGTCACGAGGGACCAAACGGAAGTCTGCTCGTTTTCACGCGAATTAATGTTACAAATTCTATCCATTTCGTTACAAAATGGCATTCGCTTTCTCCATTCTCCTTTACCTGCACTTCCATCAGCATTCCTTGCGGTTTGCTTGCCATGTAGGCGAAAATACAGGCTTACCCTGTTTCTCCAGTCATACAATAGTGGGTTAGGTGGCTTCTCTATACCGGTGGAGTTATTATTTGCGTACATCTAGAAATGAAAAATGTAACTTATCCACATTACCTTTTGGTCAGAGCTTATCAGCATCTTTAGCTCTTTCATCGTATCGGTACTTATAAAGCTTCACTTACGTTCACCATACCACTAGCCTAGCCCTCCAACCACATGATGCTTGCAGTTTATGCCCCTCTCACGATTGAGCATCTTCTTTTTCAAGAGGAGGTTCATTGTCCGCATCGCTTGGCACCAACCGGTTGCCCGATTCGCACTGATGCGTAGACTCAGACGGCAAAACATCTGGTTTAATAAGTTTTAGAATCCTTTCAGTTTCTTTCTGAATGAATTCCTCTCCTTTTAAACAATATGACCGAAGACTTTCAGGTCGCACCATCTCTATAATGTATCAGAGGTCCTTTTTCTTTTTATCGTGAACTAATTAGCCATTTTTATAAAGCTCACTTTCAAAATATTTATTGATTGCATATTCTACTAATACAATGAACATTCCTATTATTGGAATAAAAAATAATATACCTATAAACCCAAAATATGAGGTGCATATGACAACTCCTAAAATAATGATAGTTGGATGTATATGAACTTTTTTTCCTATTAATAAAGGCACTAATATGCTTGAGTCTATTAATTGACCAACACTAAATAATAGCAAGACAGCAGTACTTTCAAACCATCCACTAAATTGAGTAATGGCGCTCAAAAATCCGATAATAGTGTATAATAATGGCCCTATATAGGGTATAAATGTTAATGTTCCTGATAAAATTCCAATAGCTACAGAATGCTTCAGCCCAATTATGCTAAGGCCCACGGAGTAAAAGATCATCATGACTATACATACGTTTAACTGTCCCTTTAGGTAATTAGATATAATGAAATCTACTTTGGAAAAATAACCTGCAGCTTTTTCTCTGTAAAGAATGGGAATTAGTTTATTAGCCTTTTCTACAATTGCAGGCCAATCACGTAATACATAAAAAAACACCACAAGCGTAATAGCTATTAATGATACCATGTAAATCAAATTAAAGCTTGAATTTAGCACTTGAATTATAAGATTACTGCCCATGCTAAGAGCATTTATAAAATAAGATATATAATCACTGTAATTTTCTACTAGATTTTTAGACAAGTGATCAAATAAACTATCTTCAGTTTTTATATTAAGAAATTCTAGCACAGAAGGAATCACTTTAAGCTTTAATGAAGGTATCTTATTCACTAAGAAATTTAATATTAAAGTAATTTGAAAATATATAATAGGTAAAACAAATGTGATAACTAATATAAAAGCTATCAATAAGGTAAGTATTATAAAAACTACAGAACATGAACGTGGTATTCTATATTTTTCAAACTTGGTTACTAGCGGGTTAAATAGATGTGCAACAAAAACAGATATTAGACACGGAACAATCATAGGACGCATCAAAAATAATGCCCCTATTATGAAAAGCAGTACACAACAAATAGTTATATGACGTTTTTGCATGTGTTTAGAATAGTTAATTTACCGAAAAATATACAGTTTTTTGTAAGTACTATCTATTCATTATTTTATTAGGCATGAGATCAGCCAAATTTTCACTCAATTGCCAACTAGATAAAACTCCGTTATGCGGGTTATCTGTAAAGCCTCTCAGATTAACGATCTTAATCGAATTTCTATTTAACAATAGATCATCTACTGCCTTTGCCAATTGTGCAGGATATGGTATTAAGGTGTCTCTTTCATGATTAATGACTACTATTGGTATATTATCATTTTGTAGCTTTTGTATATTGCTTACTATATCAAAATCTAAATTTAGGACCTTAAGCATCTTTTTCAATAAGCATGAGGGCAGTACACTTAAAATTTTTGCTTGAGGAATTGGAAAATGCTTTATTGCATTATGAAAAGAGCTGAAAGTGCTAGTAAAAATAACGCCTCCAAGTTTAATATTTTTGTCTGTAAAATATTTTAATACTTCTGATGCAACTGCTCCTCCAAAGGAATGGCCGAAAAGTATGATGTTTTCAGGTTTTACACCCTTGTCCATTAATTCATTGATTTTTTTTATCGAAGACTGAGATAAGCTTTTATTCTTATTTATAAATGGAATCATGAGTATTGATATAGACAAAAAAGTGCAAATCAAAGCTGCTAATATTGCTGAATTCGCTGTCCTAGACGTCATTGGGTTGGTAAATAATATCAGAGCGGGTGATAATATGGATATTCCTAAAAATAAGAAACTAGCTATTGCGTAAGTTATATAGTTTTGAAATGCAATTGGGTATTTATGTGCATGAGTGTAGAAATTAGACCTATGGAGATATGTAGATCTATCTTGTATATACCTGGACGCATTTTTATAATTATCACCTATTCCATGAAAAAATATAAGATGTATCTCATTTTCTTTATTATACTTAGCAACGTGCATTATTTCCCTCTAACATATATTACACCTAGTAAAAGAATATTCTTTTTTGAGAATTGGATCAAACTTTTTTAAAATGCTAGATAACTTGTATTAACAACGAAAATGATAAGCATGTACACTAACAGACTTGAGGAATACAAGATAGCAGCATTAATAGTTGCAGCAGGAGTAGGCAGTAGATGCAATGCCAAAATCCCTAAACAGTATATAAAACTGGCAGGTAAGTCTGTTTTATTTCACACAATTAGAAAATTCTTAGCTAATCAGTACATAAGTTACATAAGAGTGGTAGTAAATGAAAGTCAAAAAGATTTCTATAAAGAAGTTACGTCATCAACTATAGATACTAAATTGCTGAGTCCAGTATGTGGAGAAAAAAGCAGGCAGAGTTCAGTTAAACTTGGACTGGAGAGTTTGCAAAAGATCAATCCAGATTTTGTTATTATACATGATGCTTGTAGGCCTTTTGTATCAAATATTCTAATAAATAACTTGATTGAATCTATGATTAATGGTCAATATACAGGAGTAGTTCCAGCAATAGAAGTCGAGGATACTATATCGTTGGTGAGTAATAATTTCGTTGAATCTGCGATTTCAAGAGAAAAACTTAGAGCCATACAAACCCCTCAAATTTTTAATTTCAGAGAATTATTATCGTGCCATCAGTCAGTCAAAGAATTTACTGATGATTCATCACTAATGGTGGAGCATAAAAAACATGTTGCGATTATTGAAGGTGAGAAAAAGAATTTTAAGTTAACTACAAAAGAGGATATCAATATGGCAAAACTTCTCTTTGGAGAGCCAAAATTCCGTGTCGGAACCGGTTATGATATACATAAATTTGTTAAAATTCAAAATGATGCTAAGAGCTTTATAAAAATTTGTGGTGTGGAAATTGAGCATAATATGGCAATAGAGGCACATTCCGATGGTGATGTTGCAATACATGCAATCGTTGATGCAATACTCGGAGCACTAGGATGTGGCGATATAGGAGAACATTTTCCTCCTAATTCCTCTAAATGGAAGGATTGCAATTCATCTCATTTTCTTGACTTTGCTGCTAAAAAAGCACAGGAAAAAGGATATAGCGTGTCTAATTTAGATATTACTATAGTTTGTGAAGAGCCTAAAATATCGCCTTACAAAGCAGGAATGAAGGAATTCATATCAAAAATATTAGAAATTAATGGTGAATTCGTAAATATCAAAGCAACCACAGCGGAAAAATTAGGTTCTATTGGAAGAAATGAGGGAATAGCAACGTATGCTTCTGTGCTATTGCGTGCAAATTTTTATTGAAGGTAGAAACGAAATAACTTACTTGACAAACTCCACCATTTCACTTCCATTGCAAGGAAAGTGGGAAGGTTTGTCAAGAAATTTCTATGAGCTACTTTCGACATTAATAGCTGATTCAAGTCTTCTATTCAAAATTTTCAATATAAAATCCAATTCATTTGAGTTGTTATAACGTATCATGACTTTACCCTTAGAATTACTGTCATTAATTTTGATCTTTAAACCAAGCTGAGAAGATATAGCTCCTTCTAATGCTGCCATATCTTGATTTTTAGTACAATTATGCTCTTTTCGGTCGTTATTTTGTTGTAAGTCTTTTATCAATTTTTCAGTTTGTCTAACGCTCAGGCCCTGAGAAACTATTCTTTCTGCAATACTTTCCGCATTTTCAACATTAATCAATGCTCTTGCATGACCCATAGACAATTTTTTCTCGTTGATCATTGTTTTTACTCCATTAGGGAGTGACAGCATTCGTATCATATTGGTTATGTGACTGCGGCTTTTACCTAAAGTTAAGGCTAATTCTTCGTGTGTATAGGAGAATTCATCTATTAGTTTTCTGTACGCCTCACCTTCTTCTATTGGATTAATATCTTGCCTCTGTATGTTTTCAATTATCGATACTTCTAAGCATTCCTTGTCATTTAAATCTTTTATGATAACCGGCACACTATCAAGATTTATGACCTTACTTGCTCGCCAACGACGTTCCCCTGCTACTATTTCATAACCTTCATTATTTGGATCTTTGCGCACCACAACAGGTTGTATTATACCATTTTTCTCTATCGAACCTGCAAGTTCTTTTAATGACTCCTCATCAAAATATTTTCTCGGCTGAAATTTGCTCGGGTGTAGTAATGAAATAGGTAACCGATCTTCTTTATTACCATAATTATCGCCTATGAGGCCAGCAAGACCTCTACCTAAGCGCCTATTGTCCTTCACGCTGCACCCTCACTTATCAGCTTTTTCTCTTTACAGATGCTCATGTGTTTCTTTAAAATTTCTTTTGCCAAACTTATATATGCTTGTGCACCAGGACACTTAAGATCATATACAATAGCAGGTTTTCCATGAGAAGGCGCTTCTGATAACCGTACATTACGTGGAATAATGGTCACATACAAGGGGATAATAGTTTTATATACTTTATCATTTAAATATTGGCAAATATCATTTTTAATCTGCTCACTAAGTTTGTTGCGTCTGTCATACATTGTGAGCAATATTCCTTCTATTAACAGGAAAGGGTTTAGGTTATTTCTTTTTATCAGCTCTACAGTCTTAACTAAATGGCTCAATCCTTCCAGAGCGAAAAATTCACACTGAAGAGGAACAATAATCGAGTCAGCAGCGGTCAGAGCATTGATAGTAAGCAGACCAAGTGATGGAGGACAATCGATAATTATGTACTCATAATTATTACGTACTTTCTCTAGCGTATCTTTTAGTACGAATTTTCCCTGCTCAAGTTGTGATAGCTCAATTTCTGCAGCTGATAAGTCAACCACTGATGAAATCAGCGATAGATTTGGAATTTCCTTTATATTGAAAATTGCCGATTCCACCAATTCACTTTCGCTGCTCAGCAGTATTTTATATATATTTTTTTCTTCCCTGCTACGATAAGAAATCCCAAGTCCTGTACTAGCATTTCCTTGAGGGTCAAGATCTACCAGTAAAGTACTTTTTCCCACAGCAGCAAAGGCTGTTGATAAATTTATACTAGTTGTAGTTTTACCAACTCCACCCTTTTGATTTACTATTGCAATGATCTTGCTCACGCCTTTTATCTTATGTATAAAATAACTCTATTGTATATATGCAAGAAATTTTTGCATTAGAAAAATTTTTTTGTTGCCAATCATGCTCAAAGTAAACTGCCTTTTTTTGTCTTGTGTAACACACTTTGAACCTTATTTCCTAACTCATTCAGAGTAAATGGTTTGGGTAAAAAATGGAAGTCTTCTATATTGATTTCATCGCTCTTTAAAAAAGCATCCTCTGTATACCCAGAAATAAAAATAACTTTGATGTTTGGCCTATGTATCAATGTTTCTTTAACTATTTCTGGACCACTCACCTCTGGCATGATTACATCAGTGATTATTAGATCTATGTGTTGATTTTTTTTTCTAATGATCTCTAGTGCCTCGCTGCCTATACTCGCTTCTATTACATTAAATCCTTTTCTTGTAAGAGCCTTAGCAGTAAATTCCCTTACTGAATCTTCATCTTCAATTAATAAAATTATACCATTACCTTTAATCTCTACCGGTTTCTCTATTTCTTTACTATCTTCCTCTTTATCATTTTCATCCGATATGTAAACTATGGGCAAAAATATGCTAAATTTAGTTCCATGATTCACTTTGCTAGCAACATAGATGTATCCTTCGGTTTGTTTAATAATGCCATATACAGTAGAGAGGCCAAGACCTGTACCAGAAGTAATATCTTTGGTAGAAAAAAATGGATCAAATGCCTTTTCAATTATATCACTCGTCATTCCACATCCAGTATCAATCACTTCAATCACAACATAATTCCCATGTTCAATCGTTTCCTTATCTGGAGAAAACATATCCTGAGGTGTAGAATTTAATGAATCAACCTTTTGATTAAAGGTTCGTATAGTTAACTCTCCCCCCTTTTCCATAGCAGCACCAGCATTAACTGCTAAGTTAAGCATAACTTGCTCTAATTGTCCTTGGTCAGCCCTAACAGCACCCAAATCGCTACCATAATAAATATTAAATTTTATATTTTCACCTATTAATCTTTTGATCATTTCATAAAGATTAGCTATCGTACCATTTACATTAATAATCTTTGGCTGCAAAGTCTGTCTTCTTGAAAAAGCAAGCAGTTGTCTTACTAAATTTGACCCACGTTTTGCATTTTGCTGTATCTGTATTATATCTCCAAAAGATGGATCGCTAGCTGAGTGCTGGAGTAAAAGCAAATCACAAAATCCTATTATTCCGGTTAATATATTATTGAAATCATGTGCAATACCACCTGCTAATTGCCCTATAGCTTGCACCTTTTGATAATGCTCAAGTTTTATCTCTAGTTTTTTACGTTCAGTATTATCAATAAAATAACAAAGTATGAACATCACTTTATTATGAAGAAACTTATTAAAATATATTTTCATGTTATTACCGCAATTGAGCTGCACATCAAAGGACGCATTATTTATCCTATTACTTGAAAAATATTCACGCACTTTCATATGATAACCATCTGATATCAATGCAAAGATAGAACCATTATTTGACCCCGCAAGTTTTACTAATGCTATATTTTTCTTTATAAAATTGCCATTTATGTCGCATTGTGCAATAGCAATTGACGAATTTGTAAAACAAGGGTGTAGTTGATAATCAACAATATTTGATTCAGTTGGTGTTATAAAGCCGTGTATATAGCTATGATTGTATTTATCACAAAATATAGCAGTACTCATATAAGCCTTAAATGGAGCACCGCTTATAGTAAAAAACATAATTTCATTTTTGGTTATTGTATCGTCATACTTAGATTGAGATATAAAATCATTGATTGAGCTACCTTTTTCCAATTTTTTTAGTTCAAACATGTCTAAAAATCTTTTATTTACAGATAAGATACCTCCTTTTGTATTTGCAACGTAAGTTGCTATATTGTGTTTCTCTATCAACTCTTCATATACCTGCTCTTTGTTTACCTGTGTTGCCTTCAGTACAAAATACCCATTCGGTCTTGCTATTGGGGCTAATGATAAATTTAAAGTCTTATTACTATTTATAGCAATTTGTGGATTATCCGGTATTGGTTCAGAGAGCAAAAGAAAGTTAGATATTCTACTCTTCTTGCTTAATGAAATGCATACTTTTACAGAAGTGTTATTTCTTAACGCATGATAGAGTGATTTTCTGTCTTTTTCTGACACATCTCCTGCTTCAAGAATTTTATCTAGCGTAACATCATCGTTTATGTGATCTTTAAACCTTTCGTAGAACCTCGCATCAGCATAAATAATACCCTCATCTTTATGTAAAATGAGACAAAACTCTGTATTATGATTCAGCGCATTTGCAAATATTGCATTTTGAAACTCTATGATATTAAGTAGATACTTGTAACGTTTTATATTATATGCCACAAAGAGAGTCATTAGAATGCTAATTAATAAATTAATCTCTATATTAACATGCTGACTATATACATTAGAAAAATAGAGTACTGATATTGCTATTGGAGGTAAGAACATAATGACTGCCATCACAATAATTGACATCCCATAATTTCTTAGTATGAAGTCAACTCTGTTCTCTTTTTTGTTATCTATGTATCTTTTACTCATTATTATTGCTTGGCATCCTTGCACATATAAAAATATTCTACTATATTGATTGAATTATTATAGATTTATTAACATCCTTGATGGGTAGTTACTATCCCAATCTAATTAATTCCTGTAAATATAGAGTACAATAATATTAATAAGCCAACAGAAGGCATTATGGAAAAACAAAAGACACAAGCATTTGAATGGTTCTGCGCACTGAGAAACAAGATCACCGAATCTTTCTTATCAATTGAGTTACAGTCATTCACAGAACCAAAAATCGAAAAAAGAAATTGGAACCGACCAGGTGGAGGAAGTGGTGAATCTACAATTATCTTTGGTAATATTTTTGAAAAAGTTGGAGTAAACGTTTCAAGAGTATACGGAAAGCTCGCAGACTCAGCCATTAATGAAATTCCTGGTGCAAGTGAAAGCAATGGAGAGTTTTGGGCAAGCGGTATATCTTTAGTGTCTCACATGCAATCTCCCCTTATCCCTGCAGCACATATGAACACAAGGCTGATATATACCTCAAAACAATGGTTTGGTGGAGGAATGGACTTTACTCCAATTTATAAAGATGAGGGAGATTGCAAGTATATTCACGAATCAATTAAAGCAACTTGCGATGAGTTCAACATCGAATATTATCCGAAATTTAAAAAGCAATGTGATGATTACTTTTTTTTACAACATAGAAAAGAGCCACGTGGTATTGGTGGAATTTTTTATGACAATCTAACTTCTGGCAACTGGAAAAATGATTTTGAGTTCACAAAAGCAGTAGGTGAAGCCTTTTTAGAAATTTACTTACACATCATACACAAACATATGCAAAAATCTTGGACAAAAGAACAACGAGAAGAACAATTGATAAAACGTGGCAGATATGTGGAGTTCAATCTTCTTTATGATCGTGGTACAAGGTTTGGTTTAATGACTAATGGTAACCCCGATGCAATTATGATGTCGATGCCGCCTCTTGTCAAGTGGGTGTGAAAAGCGGTTATTAATATAAAATAAATCGTTATAGTTTAAAATTGTACCACAATGGTGAGCTTTTATATAGAGGGGTACAATCATGGGTATAGTAGATAGTTTTTTAATTAAATCCGCTAGAAATAGCAATATAAGAGGCGTGAGGCTAGCTTTAAGTCTTCATAATATAGTAAACAGCTTTGAAAAACTCTTTTCTAGAATTAATCCTTTTAGGAACAAGGGGTCATTTGACTTGAATAATGATCAAACTTTAAATCGAGCTTTAGAGTATGCAGTAACAAATCTTGATCATAATGTAATGACGTTACTTATTAGTGCTGGAGCAAATATTAATGAAATAAATAATAGTATAGGAAATGTAATCCTTCAATACAAAATAGCATCAGAAGCTATGCAGTACGGAGATAAGGACAGTCTCAAAGATCGTAAAGAAAAATGTTGTTTAGTGCTTGGTGAGCTAATAAAAAAAGAAAGAAAAGAAATATTGGAGATTTTGAAACAAACGGAAAGTTGTGACAAGCTTAAAGAGGAAGTAGAGCTAAAATTTAAGGCCAACTCACCTAAAAAACCTCCTAGAATTTTTGAGCATGATGATATTTTACTTTTAAAAGAGCCCATTTATGATGAGGTATATGACGCTAAGGTTAGTAACTCATTAGAAGAGTTGAGCGTATCGGAAGAATCCATTTATGCTGAAGTATATGATTTGCATAAAAGATCTACTGAAAATTTATCATTGAAAGATAGTGGTTATTCTAGTATATCAGGAGAACCTATTTATGAAGATGTAGATGATTTCTCAGAGCAAAAAAAGCCCACTAGCTTAAATCATAAAGAGCAACCAGAGCCTATTTATGCTAAAGTAGATTTATCGAAAAAGAGATCAGAAAGACAAGCAAAACATATAAAAGATAATTCTGGGACTTATCATGGATTAGTGCAGGATAAAGTGAATAATTTGCAAGTAAAACTAAATGAGCAAAGTGCTAATAAGCCAGCGAGTCAGCAAATCAAGACCAAGGCTGGCTTTAACGTAAAAGAAATAAGGCAAAATTTTGAGCGTAGAGATTCTGGATACGATTCTGGCTATGATTCAGATACAAAAGTTGAACAAAAATTAGATTTAGGATCTAAAGCTCCTAAATCTGAGATAGGTTCAGTAAGCATTGAACATGGGGTAATAGGAGGCTGTCGATATAAAATCACTGATATATCACTCTAACTGTGTGATTCAAAATAATTGAATTGACTTTATATGTATAATCGATATAACTCAGTTAGATTCAAGTCGACTCTTTCGTCTAGTGGTTAGGACACCACCCTTTCACGGTGGTAACACGGGTTCAAATCCCGTAAGAGTCACTCAAACAGAATGCAAATAACTAAAGTTTTGAATGAAAAAAATTAGGCTTTATGTTGAAGAAGCTTTATCACAAAATGTAAGTTTGGCTCTTCATCCACGACAAAGTCACTATATTTACAATGTAATGCGGCTTAAGAAGCATGATAACATCTATCTTTTTAATGGAAAGGATGGAGAATGGTTAGGAGAAGTAGTGAATATATCAAGTAAATCGACAAAAATTATAATGAAAGAACGCACTAAACAACAACAACATGAAAAAAATCTATATTTGTATTGTGCTCTGGTAAAAAGCGGCGCCTTAAGCAACATAGTAAGACAAGCAACTGAAATGGGAGTAACCTGCATTCAATTTATTTCAACAGAACGTACAGTAGTAAAAAACATTAACCTAAGTAGAGCGAAATTACAGGCAATTGAAGCTGCGGAACAATCCGGTAGGACAAGTATACCACAGATTTTTCTTCCTATTAATTTTTGTGAATTATCCGATTCCCAGAATAAAAATTTTGTTTTGTGTGATGAAACAGGTGAAGGACAACCTCCTAATAAAGTTCTAAAAGGCAAGAAAAACGTTGCTATTATTGTTGGCCCCGAAGGTGGTTTTTCATCTTACGAACTTGATTCTGCCAATAAATTTTGTCAGAAACTGAGTCTAGGAAAAAGAATTTTGAGAGTTGATACTGCTGTAGTTGCTGCATTAACCTTCACCAATTGGTATAGCTAGATTTTTTAATATGGCTAGTGCAACTTGACACTCTATATAAAGAAATCTGCATTATATTTTTCCTAAAAGAAATAAATGAAACTTGCATTTTTCCGAACTATCGATACTCTTAGTAAAGAAGTCGGGGCGTAGCGCAGCCTGGTAGCGCATTTGGTTTGGGACCAAAGGGTCGGGAGTTCAAATCTCTCCGCCCCGAGATTAGAAAAATTACAAGAGCACTGTAACCTAAGAGCAATTTTTATCAGCAAGTAAATGATTGACAGCAGAATGAAGCTTTTTTCATATAAATCACTGCATATCATATTCTATCGCTCAAGTTTATAAAATAATTGACAATGTTAATTTTCTAATTTATAAATGGATTTTGAAGTGATTACCGAAGGAGGTATAGAGTTTGATTGAAGTATCAGTCCATTATGGTGATGTAGATAGAGCTCTTCCAGTGTTGAGAAAAATAATTCAAAAGGAAGGAAGAGGGCTCAAAATGAAAAAAAAATATCACGAAAAGAAATCAGAGAAAACAGCTAAAAAAAAAGCTGAAGCAAGGAAAAAGAGGTATCAGCAAGAATGCAGAAGACAGCGTTATGGTTGGTAGTTTTTACTAAGGTTAATAATTAGTTATCTTATGAATATTCATGAATATCAAGCAAAGGAAATTTTACACAAGTTTAATGTCCCGGTACCAAAGGGTTTTGTTGCTACATCTGCAGAAGGAGTAGAAACTCAAATAAATCAACTAAAATCTGACGTGTTTGTGGTTAAAGCTCAGATTCATGCAGGTGGTAGGGGTAAGGCTGGTGGCGTAAAGCTAGCAAAGTCAACTAAAGAAGCTCAACAACTTGTAAAGGACATGCTTGGCATAACTTTAGTTACTCATCAAACAGGGCCTAGTGGACAGCAGGTAAGAAGAGTATACATTGAGGAAGGTTCAAGCATTAAAAAAGAGTACTATTTGAGTCTAGTAGTTGATCCAAAGCTCAGTAGGTTAGTATTTATATTTTCCTCAGAAGGTGGAATGGGTATTGAAGAAGTGGCAAAAAATTCTCCTACAAAAATTGTGAAATTTGATATTGACCCTGCTACTGGTTTTACAAATCTTGATAACAGTAAACTTGCCAATAATTTTAATTTGAATTCAGAACAAATAGAAAGAATAACAAATATTGCAAAAAATATATATGATGCGTTTATTACAACTGATGCAAGCCAAATAGAAATTAACCCACTAGTTGAAACAAATTCCGGGGATTTTGTTGCACTTGATGCTAAAATTAATTTTGATGACAACGCTTTATATCGTCATCCAGAAATCGTGCAGCTTCGTGATTATGATGAAGAAGTTAAAGAAGAGATAGAAGCTTCAAAACATGGACTTAGTTACATCAAAATGGATGGCAATATTGGTTGCATGGTGAACGGTGCAGGTCTTGCTATGGCAACAATGGATATAATAAAGTACTATGGAGCAGAGCCTGCTAACTTTCTAGATGTTGGTGGTGGAGCAAGTAAGGAAACTGTCACTGAAGCATTTAAAATTATATTATCTGATAGTAATGTACAAGGAATTTTGGTTAATATATTTGGCGGTATAATGCGTTGTGATATCATTGCAAATGGAATAGTTGAAGCTGCAAAAGAAATAGATATTAAGGTCCCTTTAGTGGTTAGATTATCAGGCACTAACTTTAAAGAAGGAAAAAGAATTTTAGAAGAGTCAGGGCTAAATATTATTGCTGCAGACGAACTTGACGAGGCTGCACAGAAAATAGTACAAGAGGTGAAGTAGAGTATGTCTGTTTTAGTAAATAAAGATACAAGATTAATATGCCAGGGCTTTACTGGTGCACAAGGTACATTTCATTCAGAACAAGCAATTAGCTATGGAACCAAAATGGTTGGCGGTGTAACTCCTAGCAAGGGTGGAAGCACTCACCTTAATTTACCAGTTTTTAATACCGTAGCAGAAGCTAAAGAAAAAACTGATGTGAATGCTACTGTGATATATGTACCTGCTAAATTTGCAGCTGATGCAATACTTGAGGCAATAGATGCAGAGATAGAATTAATAGTTTGCATCACAGAGGGCATTCCTATACTTGACATGGTAAAGGTAAAGCACGCTCTCGCTGGTTCAAACAGTCGATTGATTGGCCCAAACTGTCCAGGGGTTATTACACCCGAAGAATGCAAAATAGGAATTATGCCAGGACATATTCACAGACGTGGACATATAGGAATTATGTCTCGTTCTGGAACTTTAACTTATGAAGCGGTAGCACAAACAACCGCTGTTGGTCTTGGTCAGTCAACATGTATAGGAATTGGAGGGGATCCTGTTCATGGTATGACGTTTGTTGACTGTATGGAGCTCTTTTTAAAAGATGACGATACTCATGGTATTGTAGTTATTGGTGAAATAGGTGGAAACGAAGAAGAGGATGTATCACATTTTGTGAAAACAGAAAAAACTAAAAAGCCAATCGTTGGTTTTGTAGCAGGTCAAACAGCACCTCCAGGAAGACGTATGGGGCACGCTGGGGCTATTATCTCCTCTAGTGGCGGAAGTGCTGGTGCAAAGTTAGAGGTTATGCGCAGTGCTGGGATTGCGATTGCAGAAACCCCTGCTGTGATTGGTAAAAAGGTGTTAGAAGTAATGAGTGTCAGTGCCTAGCCTAGGTCATAAAAACCCTATATCCCCAGTCATCAGTATATTTTTTGACCACTCAATCAGTAACTGACCTCCTGGTAAATGCACTGAAGTTTGTTTAGTAGCCAAACACTTACGAAGTATAGATGCAACAAATGCTGCACAAGCCGCACTACCACATGAAGCAGTAATACCTGTTCCTCTTTCCCAAACTCTTAAGTTTATTTCTCCAGATTTTTCTATTTGTGCAATACTAACATTTGTTTTCTGAGGAAATAATTCGTGATTTTCTAGCTTTGGTCCTAAATTCTGCAATGGTATTTCGCTTATGTTATCAACAAAAAAAACTATATGAGGGTTACCAATATTTACTGCAACTGGCTCTTTCAGCATTTCAAGCTCTATAGGTAGATAAAGGGGATCGCATTCACAAGAAAGAGGAATTTCATTCCATTTAAGCAGTGGTTTACCCATATTGACCTTTATTGATTTATCACCTACTTTAAAACATTCTAAGATACGATTATTTATCAGCTCAATAGTGATATATTCAGTACCTTTTTCTAACATTATCAAATATCCAACACAGCGTGCTGCGTTTCCACACATTTCAGCTCGACTACCGTCAGCATTGTAGATATGCATAAAGCAGTTTGCAGCATTAGACATTGTTATAATTATCACTTGATCACAACTGCCTTGATCAGCAATTTGTCTATAATTCCAGTCTAAATTATTTGCTGAACGTGAGTCTATGATAACAAAACTATTGCCAGTACCATGCATCTTTACAAACGGGATCTTGTCTGTTAGGTTACTTACCATTATAGCAAAATTATATAAGTGAAAATTTTTCTTCTAATTACAGCTGTTTTGTATTCTATAGTTTTCTGTAATGTGAGTGCTAAGTCAATACCGGAGAACAGCAAAATGCTCTTTTGGCAAACTGGAGTTAGAAAGGGAGCAAATGTTTTCAATAGAAAAGTTGATAGTGACTTAATCAAAGCAGCAAAGGAATACAAAATTGGTTTTATTCGTCTTGCTCCTGACAAATTTGAAACTACGCAACGTGACTTCCTCTTAGGCAATGCAGACAATTATCCGGGCCTGATTTCCAAAGACCTGAAAGTTCTGAAAGATGTTTTAGATGCTTTTCATCAACAAAAAATACCAGTAGTGTTAACGATGCTTAGCTTACCTGGATCTAGATGGAAGCAAAATAATAACGATAAAGATGATTTACGTTTATGGTCAGATCAAGCTTTTCAAAAACAAGCAGCAAAATTTTGGCAAGATCTTGCAAGAGAACTTAAGGACCATCCTGCCATTGTTGGATATAATATCTTAAATGAACCACATCCAGAAAGGCTTTATAATACTAACAATTCTGCCATTCATAATGTAGAACAAAGTCGAATTCAGAAAGATTTATTTAGGTTTTATAGCAGCATGGTATATAGCATCCGCCGAATTGACCTAAAAACCCCTATCATACTGGACAGCGCCGGACAGATAAAACCTGTCAAACCAAAAAGAAACTTCCTAGCTGAGTGTATGGCAAATTTTATGTATAATTTTGTAGAGAAGAGCTTTTTGCAGTTATAGCCGAACTGTGCAATGGTGCCTTAAGTGCCCGTAGGACAGCGTGGCTTTGGAGGAACGGTCGAACCACTGATTGAGCCTTTTGGGCTACCTCGATTAGAAGAATGTATAACTCAACCGTCCCAAGCTTAAGCACTTCTCAATTATGGATTATTATATAATGGAGATTAAAAATGGCAAAGTTCAAAAGTAAATTAGAGATCTAATGCAGCAGGAATCGATGTTGGCTCGGCTGTACATTATGTATGTGTACCCGAAGGAAGCGATGAACAACGTATACAAAAATTTAGCTGCTTTACGTAAGATCTCTACAACATAGCAAAATGGTTGAAAAAATGTAAAGTTAATACAGTAGCCATGGAGTCAACAGGAGTGTACTGGATTCCTTTGTTTCAAGTACTTGAATCACACGGATTTGAAGTAAAACTGGTAAACGCAAAACATGTTAAAAATGTACCTGGGAGAAAATCAGATGTGCAAATGGATTCAACAACTACACAGTGACCTTACCCAGAAAAAGTAGACAGAAAGTTAAGACGTTTTTGCTATGAGAATGATGAATCAAAAAGCTCAGGAATGCAATAGTTAATAGTAGAATGTCTACGCTGTTTATTATAAAAAATTTCTATATATTCAAATATTGCGGTTTTAGCTTGTTGTGCAGAGTGTTGTGAAGTATCAATGAGTAACTCTCTCTTAAGTGAACTAAAAAAGCTCTCTGAAACAGCATTATCATAACAACAACCTTTGTGACTCATACTAGAAGTAATATTTTTTGTACTTAGTAAAAATTGATAATTTTTAGAGGTGTATTGCGATCCTTGATCGCTATGAAATAGTAGATTTTTAGCAGATTTGCGCCTACCAATAGCCATGAATAACGCATCTATAACTAATTGCCTATTTACTGCATTACTCATTGACCAGCCAATCACCATGCGTGAATATAAATCTATTATTGCTGCCAAATATAACCATCCTTCATTAGTTTTTATGTACGTAATATCAGTTACCCATATCTTGTTAGGTTGATCAGCGATGAAATTCTGATTTAATATGTTAGGAGTTATAACTCTATTGTCTATTTGTGGTTTTTTACTTTTAAACTTTCGTCTAAGCTTAGCTTGAATGCCATTTTTCTGCATAACATTTTGCACTGTTTTGATGTTATAATTTTTACCTAAAGCCTTTAATTCAGCGTGAATTTTAGGAGCTCCGTATCTGCATTGTGATGCTCGATATACCTTCTGAATATCTTGTATGAGCTCTTCTCTTATTGATTTTTTGTTGTTTTTTTCCTTAGTAATCCATTTATAATAACCACAAGCAGATACGTTCAAAAATCTGCATAATTCCCGTATTTTATAGCAGTTTTCATGTTCTTTTATAAAAGAATATTTTACTCTTTTTGGTTTGCAAAATATCCCAGGGCTTTTTTTAAAATGTCTCTTTCCCTCGTTACTCTTGCCAGCTCTTTCTTTAAATCAAACTTTTCTTTGTCACAATGAGCTACTTTCCCTTTTCCTGGAAACGCATCTACTCCAGACATTCTATCATTGTATGTTTTTACCCATCTGCTTAATGAATCACCGCTAATACCCAAATCTCTTGCTATTTTTGCTGATGATTGACCTGTTTCTTTTACTAGTCTTATAGCTTCAATTTTGAATTCTGCTGTATATTCTTTTCTTTTTGTCATACCACACCTCTTTGAAAAAACGTTTTATTTTACTTCAAAAACGTCTTAACTTTCTGTCTACTTTTTCTGGGTAAGGTCACGCTAACACAAATGAATATTCAACTACATAAAGTTATAAGCGATACAACTGGTGTAACTGGAATGCAAATTATTAAAGCAATAATAGATGGTGAGAATAATCCTGAAAAATTGGCTGAACTAAGAGATGGACGAATAAAAAGTGATAAATCTGTTATTGCAAAAGCATTAGCAGGAAACTATAGAAAAGAACACCTATTTACATTAAAGCAAGAATTTGAGCTATATAATATTTATCAGGAAAAAGTAGCAGAATGTGACAGGAGCATTTAAGAATATTATAAAACATTTGAGATAAAGTCTGATGAGAGTAAAAAGTTAGGTGAAGAGAAAAATAAGCACAGAAAAAGTAAACCAAACTTTGCTTTGCATGAAGAATTATATCGAGTAACTGGTATAGATTTTACCAAAATTCCTGGATTGGATATACTATAGCTCTTTTCATAATAGTCCGAAAAGCTTATAGAAAAGCGGAATCAACAGCATGACGAAAAGATGTGAATAGAGGGATGTTTTTCCTAGCTCTGTTTTTTATAGCAAACCAATGATGCTCAATTTTGTTAAAATCGGGAGAATAAGGCGGTAGATATAAAATTTCTGCGCCAACTCCTTTAGCAAATCTTATTAGACTTATGAAAAGTAGCATTATCAAGGATAACAGTTTGTCCAGGTTTCAAAATCGGTGTCAGAAACTGCTCAAACCATTTATTAAAGATATCCATATTACAGTGGCCTTCAAATGTTAACGGAACAACTATTTTTCTGCCGTTTAAGGCTGCAATCATACTGATTTGTTGAATTTTTTTACCAGATTTTAGAGCATAAAACCTCTGTCCCTTCTGGCAATATCCATAACTCGGTGTTATCAATGCCAGACTCATCTATATAAACTAAGTTTTGAGGTTCTTTTGTTGCTATAATTTTCAAAAATTCAGCGCGTTTTTCTTCGTTTCTTTCTTTGTATCCATATGTCTTTTTTTGCGTGTGAGTCCAATTTTTTTAAGAGCTCGATGGATCGTTGGGATACTAACATTGCTCCAAAGCTTAGCCATTTCCGATACCACCATATTTTTTAGCAAATTCAGTAAATTTATTCCAGTCAGTAATTTTGTGATTATAACCTCCATTTCCAAGTTTTTTTGACTGAAAATCTCCTGTTTCTTTTCTTCTTTGCTGCCACTCCCATAACGTAGTTCTTCCAATTTTAAATCTTGCTGCCACCGTTTCCCTGCTTTCTCCTTCTTCTAGTGCTTCCATTGCTTTTTTTATAACTATATGCTGCTGGCATCCTTACCTTCACTACTATAAAACCTTATTTTACCTCGTTTGGACTATTATGAAAAGAGCTATACTTACCAGATAATCCTATTTTTAAGGTATTGAGAGAGGGGTGGTCAAAGTAAGTTAACTAGTTTTTGGCCACTCATCATAAAAAAATATTTCTTCTATTGGTCTTCTTTTCTTCTTACTTGTTTCAGCGCCATCTTCTTCGTAACCAACCGCTATCACTGACATTACATTAAAATCATCGGATATGTTGAATTTTTCTACTATTTTATCTCTATCAAATCCACCCATTTGATGAGCCATTAAGTTCATAGCTGCAGCCTGTAGCATAAGTGCATAATTTGCTGCACCAGTATCGTGATTAGCCCAAAAATTTTCACCTTTGTCAGATTTACGGAAATTCTTAGCGCTTAGAGATATAATTAGTATTTGTGCATCTTTTGCCCACTTTTGATTAGATTCATCAAGGCAATTTAGCAGCTTTTCCCATGCGCTTTGATTGTTCTGTTTGTTGCATATTACGTATCTCCAGGGTTCATCACCAAAACATGAGGGAGTCAGCCTTACAGCTTCCATTAAAATATCCATGTCTTCCTGAGATATTGCTCTTGTAGGATCGTATGAACGTCCGCTGTGTCTTGCTTTCATCAACGATAATAGATCTTGTTTACTCATCATTTTTAATTTAATAGTGCATAAATAATTCATTGTAGCACAATATGAGCAAAATTTAAATTGCAAAACCTCTCATACACATATATGACATTTAATAAGTTATTTTTATTGGGAAAGTATGTTTATAACACAATCTAGCAGCAGATCAACACTGGCTGAAATATTGTCTTGCGTTTTACTTTTATTCTTGATGGCTCAAATAAGCATACCATTGCAGCCTGTGCCTATCACATTGCAAACTTTAGGAGTAATGCTTATTGGGCTTAAATTTAACCGCAGAACAGCATTCTATTCTGTGCTTACATATCTATCACTTGGTGCAGCAGGATTGCCTGTTTTTGCGAATTTTTCTGGTGGTTATCACATTTTTTTCGGGCCAACAGGTGGATATTTGATTGGCTGTTTAGTTGCTGTTGTAGTAATGAGCAGAGTAAATGAATTACTGAACTCTAAATATAAATCATTTATGTGTAATTCTTTAAGTTGTCTGGCGGGTACAGTCGTAATCTTTATTTGTGGTATTAGTTGGCTTACTATTTACGTGGGTCTGAAACAAGCAATAATGGTAGGTGTTTTACCATTCATCCTTCCTGGTTTGGTAAAAATTTTTCTACTTGTAGCAGCTTTGCAGTATTTGAAAAAGTGATAAGGTTTCGTCCTCATCATTTTATGTGCACTCTTGCATTTCAAGGGTATGGATATTCTCAGAGCTTTGTAGAAAATTACAAAAAGATAGCAAGTAAAGTAATTAGTGATCCTAATACTAAAATCGAAGTAGTTGATAATCTTGACACTATTTGTAGTGTTTGCCCAAACCAGACTAAACAAGGTAAATGTACCACACAAGCTAAAGTTTTAGAGCTAGATAGAAGGCATATGGAAATTTTAGGAATAAAAATTGGCGAGATTTTGACCTGGAGTAAAGCAGTAAAAAGAATTAGAAAGAAAATGTCTTTAGAGAAATTTGACTACGCATGTGAGGAGTGTAATTGGCAACCATATGGAATGTGTAGAAGTGCTTTTTTAACTCATTCTAAATAGTATCTGCCAATTAATAATATCTTTATTATTATATTAGATAAGTAATTTAGCATTTATGAATTTGTAATGTGTTGCGTATAGTTCAAAGAAATAAGATTTACTGGTTACGCGCTGCAGCCAATGCCACAACACTAGGATCTATGTTTGTCTGCATGTTAATTTGCGTTGTGATTTTATGGAGGTCTTCTGTTACCTATGCTAGTGAAAATTTGGAGATACAGAAGGTCTTTGATAGTGTTGTCAAGCATATAAAAGCTGATAAAAAATATAAAGATCTTGATGTTCTCGAGAGAAAAAGTGACAAATTTAATATCAAAATTTCGCAGAATTCTGGCAAGAATTTTGACATATACTCTATTTTAAAAAAAGCAAAAGATTCCTTTGAGTTAGGAGATAGTGAAACAGCTACTTCTCTCCTCAATCAGATTATCGCAAGATTTCCTTATCATGAAAGTGCTTTAATTGGACTAGGGAATATCTATTACGCTAACAAAGAATTTAAAAAAGCTGTAGAGATTTACACAAGACTGTTAAAAGAATATCCTAGCAACCCTTATGTATTAAAGAATTTTCTGACGATAATCTCACAATATGATCCTAATTTAGCATTGAGTGAAATGTTGAAATTGTATGATACACTCAGAAATAGCGCCCCTTTATCAGCAAATTTAGGTTTGATCTATATGAAAAAAGGGGATTACGTAAAAGCTAAAGAATATATGAAAGCAGCAATTTCTTTAGATCAAAACAATATTTTTTATACCTATAATTTAGCTGTTATTCTAGATAAGCTCTCAGATTTTAAAAATGCCACAGCATGTTATTCAAAGTTGTTGAACATGTCAAAAAATGCAAGTGAAAGAATACCTTTATACAAGGTAGCAGCAAGGCTAAAATTTATACAACTCCATAGTGCGCACCCAGCGATTCCATAAGAGTTGCTTGTATCGCTATTTTTGTTTACAACAACAACATTGAACTATAGAATTATATCTAGAGGGGCAATTAGCTCAGCTGGTAGAGCATCTCGTTTACACCGAGGAGGTCGGCAGTTCAAGTCTGTCATTGCCCATTAGCCTAGTTGAATATTAATATTACAATTATTTCAATCAAAGTATAGAAAATGCAAGACAACATAGTACCAGTTTCAATAGTGAAAGAGCTAGAGGATTCTTATCTCTCCTACGCAATGAGTGTGATCATAAGTCGAGCTATACCTGATGTGCGAGATGGATTTAAACCTGTTCATAGGCGCATATTATACGCAATGTCGAGGGCTGGGTTCGATGCCGGTAAACCGTATAAAAAAGCAGCTCGTATAGTCGGGGATGTAATGGGAAAATATCACCCACATGGTGACATGGCTATCTATGACTCCTTGGTCAGGATGGCTCAAGATTTTTCTCTTCTTTTACCACTTATTGATGGGCAAGGTAACTTTGGTTCGATAGATGGAGATCCGCCAGCTTCAATGCGATATACAGAAGCAAGGCTCCACAGAGTGTCGCATTTTTTACTAAATGATATTGACGAAGATACAGTTGATTTTAGGCCAAACTATGATGGAAATGAAACAGAGCCTGTTGTACTGCCTGCAGAATTTCCGAATCTATTGGTAAATGGTGCAAGCGGTGTTGCGGTTGGTATGGCAACCAATATTCCTTCTCACAACCTTGGAGAAATAATAGATGCTTGTATGTTATATATAGATAATCCTGAAGTTACTTTGGATGAGTTACTTGAAGTGATGCCAGGACCGGATTTCCCAACTGGGGGAACGATTCTTGGAAGGTCTGGAATAAGATCAGCATTTGCAACGGGTCGTGGATCAATTGTTGTGCAAGGCAAGACTCACATGGAAGAACTGTCACAAGATAGGCAAGCAATAGTGATTGATGAAATACCTTACCAGGTAAATAAAGTAAAATTAATTGAGAAGATAGGTGAGCTTGTAAAAGAAAAAAGAATTGATGGCATAACAGAAATTAGGGATGAATCTGATAAGTCTGGTATTAGGGTAGTAATTGACCTCAGAAGAAATGCTGAAGCAAGTTTTATACTTAATCAAATATTGGGACTAACTCCACTAAGAAGTAGTTTTAGTGTTAACACTTTAGTCCTCAACAACAACAGGCCTGCTTTGATGTCGTTGAAAGAAATTATAGCTGCTTTTATTGATTTTAGAAAAGAAGTATTAATCAGGAGAACAGAGTTTCGTCTAAGAAAAACGAGGGAAAAAGCTCATATATATATAGGGCTCTACATTGCGGTCTTGAGCATAGATGAAGTGATAAAAATCATCCGTGGTGCAAAAGATCCTGCGGAAGCAAGTAGAGAACTTTTAAATAAAGAATGGAAAACTTCAGCTGAGATAAACACAATTATTGGATTAATCTCAGACAGCACAAGCTTTTTGAAAGACGGAGTGTATAGATTAACTGAGCTGCAAACGAAAGCTATTCTTGACATGAAATTGCAACGTTTAACAGGCCTTGAAAAAGACAAATTAGAAGCTGAGCTAAGTTCAATGATCAACCTGATAAAAGAATATATCGCTTTTCTTGGCTCAGGAGAGAAGTTGATGAAAGAAATAAAAAACAATCTACAAGAAATAAAGAACAGATTTACTGTGCCGCGAAAAACTTCAATAGAGGAATCAGATACGGACATTGAAGCTGAAGATCTAATTCCACAAGAGGATATGGTGATAACCGTAACTATGAATGGTTATATCAAGCGTGTGAAGCTTTCTCATTATAGAACTCAGCGTCGTGGTGGAAAAGGAAAGCTAGGACAAGGATTAAAAGAAGAGGATGTAACCACAAAATTATTTGTTGGGAATACCCACACTAGCCTTTTATTCTTTTCTAATATTGGCCGAGTTTATAGATTAAAAGTTTATAAGTTACCTATTGCAGAGCCAACTGCACGTGGAAGAGCACTTGTTAATATATTCCCGCTTAGCGATGGTGAAACTATAACTAATATAATGCCATTACCAAGTGAAAATGACGAAAATCAAAACATAGTTTTTGCTACTGCTCATGGGAACATAAGGCGCAACTCTTTAGCAGATTTTCACTATATTCCAAGCAATGGAAAAATAGCAATCAAGCTCGATGAAGGAGATAAGTTAATATCAGTTAAAGTATGCAATGAAATTGATCATGTTTTTCTTTCAACAAGATTCGGCAAAAGTATCAGATTTGTTGTAAGTGATGTGCGTCAATTTAAAAGTCGCAATTCAGATGGCGTAAGAGGTATCAAACTTGCAAAGAATGACAGCGTGATATCTATGACCATATTAAATGGGATAGGTGTAGCAACAGAAACAAAAGAACTTTACTTAAAAGTTCCACTTGCAAAAAGACTGGGGGCTGCAATTAATAACTCCATTGATTCTAAATTGGAAAAGACTTTGAATGATTTAGGAATAGATAACAAACTGTTCTTAAAACTTGCAATGAATGAGGAGTTCATATTAACTATTACTGAAAATGGCTTTGGTAAAAGAACTTCTGCGTACGAGTATAGGGTAACAAATAGAGGTGGTGTTGGTATTACAAATATCCTTACTACCGACAGAAACGGTAATGTTGTTGCTAGCTTTCCAGTTGAACAGGGTGATAATATCATGCTTATTACAGATAAAGGAAAGTTAATTCGTATTTCAGTAAATGATATCAGAATTGCAGGACGTAGCACTCAAGGAGTCACTCTGTTTAAAACAGAGTGTAGAGAAAAGGTGGTGTCAGTAGCGAAAATTGAGGATCCCGATTCCACTGAAGATAGTATTTCCGAAATTGACAACTCTGCTTCTTCTTAACTGTATAGCAAAGGTTAAACAAATAGTGCAAATTTCTATTGATTAATCTATAATATTTAAATTAAAATATATGTCTATGTTCAAGTAGAGATTGATGGATAAGAAGTTAACTAAAAATAAAAAATCATTGACGAATGAGAAGAATAAAAAAACATCTCTTGTTAAAGATTTTGCCAAAAATAAGAGTAGAAGAGATTTTATCACATTAACTACGTGTGCCATGGCAGGTATAGGAGCTGCAAGCGGTCTTTGGCCATTGGTTAAGTCTATGAATCCTTCTGCTGAGGTTTTAGCGATGTCTACGGTTGAGGTTAATCTATCTGATATTCAAGAAGGACAAGGAAAAAAGGTAAAATGGCAAGGTAAGCCAGTATTTATCCGCAAGCGCACAAAACAAGAGATTGAGGCTGCAAGAGCCATAAATGCAGAAAATTTGAGAGATCCTGAATCAGATGAAAAAAGAGTATACAAAGGAAAAGATGAATGGTTAATTATGATTGGAATATGCACCCATCTTGGATGTGTACCAGTTGATCACGCTACAAAAGACGGCAACGGTTGGTTCTGCCCTTGTCACGGTTCATATTATGACACATCAGGCCGAGTAATTGGCGGTCCTGCACCAAAGAACATGGCTATACCTGACTACTTTTTTCCAAGTGAAAATATTGTAGTAATTGGCAAGAAGGCTTAACGGATTTTCATAATTAAAGTAATAAAAGTATATTGCATTTCAAGAAGCACACTGACTTCATAGGCAAAGCTCTTGAAGTCTATCAAGCTAATTTTATACTATGCACATATTCGGATGATAATTAAGAAACTTGCCTGCCAAATTTTCAGAGTTGACAGCTAAATTTAAAACTTGTTCCTTTGCGTCAGAAAAATTCTGACTAACTTGCTTAAAGTTATTTTCTAACTCTTCGAGGATGGAGCTGAAATTAAAAAAACTTTTCTGCATTTTATCAAGATTTTGAGTTATATAGCTTAATATAGCTCTTTTCATAATAGTCCGAAAAGCTTATAGAAAAGCGGAATCAACAGCATGACGAAAAGATGTGAATAGAGGGATGTTTTTCCTAGCTCTGTTTTTTATAGCAAACCAATGATGCTCAATTTTGTTAAAATCGGGAGAATAAGGCGGTAGATATAAAATTTCTGCGCCAACTCCTTTAGCAAATCTTATTAGACTTATGAAAAGTAGCATTATCAAGGATAACAGTTTGTCCAGGTTTCAAAATCGGTGTCAGAAACTGCTCAAACCATTTATTAAAGATATCCATATTACAGTGGCCTTCAAATGTTAACGGAACAACTATTTTTCTGCCGTTTAAGGCTGCAATCATACTGATTTGTTGAATTTTTTTACCAGATTTTAGAGCATAAAACCTCTGTCCCTTCTGGCAATATCCATAACTCGGTGTTATCAATGCCAGACTCATCTATATAAACTAAGTTTTGAGGTTCTTTTGTTGCTATAATTTTCAAAAATTCAGCGCGTTTTTCTTCGTTTCTTTCTTTGTATCCATATGTCTTTTTTTGCGTGTGAGTCCAATTTTTTTAAGAGCTCGATGGATCGTTGGGATACTAACATTGCTCCAAAGCTTAGCCATTTCCGATACCACCATATTTTTTAGCAAATTCAGTAAATTTATTCCAGTCAGTAATTTTGTGATTATAACCTCCATTTCCAAGTTTTTTTGACTGAAAATCTCCTGTTTCTTTTCTTCTTTGCTGCCACTCCCATAACGTAGTTCTTCCAATTTTAAATCTTGCTGCCACCGTTTCCCTGCTTTCTCCTTCTTCTAGTGCTTCCATTGCTTTTTTTATAACTATATGCTGCTGGCATCCTTACCTTCACTACTATAAAACCTTATTTTACCTCGTTTGGACTATTATGAAAAGAGCTATAACTAAGAAGGTGGCCCACTAAATGCTTCTATGTGGAGGGATTGTTTAAGAAGCTAATGCCTAAAGTAATATTTGGGATATGCAGACGTAAACACTTTAATTTGGAAGGTAAAGTTGTGAATAGTAGTGAATATGTTATGAGCCAACAAAATGTTAAGTATGAATGGAATTTGGCGCAAGCTTGAGAAATCTTCATTTAAGCTACAAAAACGAATTTACCGAGCTTCACAATGTAATGATATCAAGAAGATGCATAATCTTCAGAGGTTATTACTATAGCCCTTCCCATAATAGTCCAAAAAGGTCATAAGAAAGAAGAATCAACAGCATGACGAAAAGATGTGAATAGAGGGATGTTTTTCCTAGCTCTGTTTTTTATAGCAAACCAATAATGTTCAATTTTGTTAAAATCTGGAGAATATGGAGGAAGATATAAAATTTCTGCACCAACTCCTTTAGCAAATCTTATTAGACTTATGAAAAGTAGCATTATCAAGGATAACAGTTTGTCCAGGTTCCAAAATCGGTGTCAGAAACTGCTCAAACCATTTATTAAAGATATCCATATTGCAGTGGCCTTCAAAGGTTAACGGAGCAATTATTTTTCTTCCACTTAAGGCTGCAACCATGCTAATTCGTTGAGTTTTCTTCCCAGATTTTAGGGCATAAAACCGCTGTCCTTTCTGGCAATAACCATAGGTTCAGTGTTATCAATGCCAGACTCATCTATATACACTAATTCTTTAGGTTCTTTTGTTGCTATAACCTTTGAAAATTGAGCTCGCTTTTCTTCATTTCTTTCTTTATATCCGTAGGTCTTTTTTTTCTTGTGAATCCTATATTTTTAAGTGCTCGATGAATTGTTTGTCTACTAATATTGCCCCAGCATCTCTGACTGAGTTTTGCCACCTTGCTCATTTGCAAATTCGGCAAATGCATTCCAGTCGGTAATTTTATGCCACGCTTCCAGGCTTTTTTGACTGAAAATCTCCCGTTTTCTCACGTCTTTTCTTCCACTCATATAAAGTTGTTTTTCCGATCTTAAATCTCTTGGCAACAGTTTCTCCACTCTCTCCTTCATCCAATGCTTCCATTACCTTTTTTCTTAAGTCATAACTATTTGCTACTGGCATCCTTACCTTCCACTACTATCAATCCATATCTTACTCTTTTTGGACTATTATGAGAAGGGCTATACTGACAAAATTCATTTTTGTTGCAAATACCCTTTTATAAACCCGACTGTTTGTCTTAAACCAATTCTAAAGAAACTGACGATTATATGCACTAAAATCACAACTTTATCACTATAAATATAGTTGCCACCCTGCATTTTTGGACAATTCTCGTACCAATTTTCTATGGCGTCATTGATATAACAAAAAATGCTTCCTCTTTCTTGGAGAAATTTGTTATATTCATGGCAGTTACTGACTCTCATTTTTTGTGGCATATTTTTTCTTCAACAGTTAAATGGCTATTTATAATGAATTTTGTCAGTAACTGCCAGTTCTTTTCACTTGAGCGATGCAACAAAGCCATCCCAGTGTCACGCACTGGGATGACAAGAGGAGAACTACTGGGATGACAAGGGGAGAGCTACTAAATGACATCTTCAATTTCTGTGTGTCAAGCACTGAAGAGGTCTCTCCTATTTTCTCTTGATGAATAAATCTAAGTAGAGTATAGTAAAAATGCATTTATGTAGCGGTTAATGAGCAATTTAGTTTTAGTCTATATAACTTTTTCAAACTTGAAAGAGGCTAAGGCTATTTCTGAAGAATTGTTAAACGAGAAGTTAATTGTGTGTGTAAATATATTTCCTGAAGTAAATTCTCTGTATTTATGGGAAGGTAAAATTAATAGTAATTGTGAAGTGGTGACAATTATGAAGAGTAGGAATGATCAGGCTGATAAGATTGTAGAAAAAATCGAGGCAATGCATTCTTATGATCAACCAGCCGTTGTGATAATACCCATAGGAAAAGCGAATAAATCTTTTACTAATTGGGTTAATAATGTTATTGATATAAACAATATTGGGGTGTAGCCAAGTGGTAAGGCAGCGGTTTTTGATACCGTCACGCGAAGGTTCGAATCCTTCCACCCCAGCTTTATTAAAGTGTGCGTGAAATGATATCACTTTTTTATAAATTAAGGTTATTTAATTATATACTGGGCAGCTTGAAAGATATAGTTGTCAAGCTATTTCTTTTCACTCTGTATCTTTATACATCGAGCATTATGCTTATGTTTCTCACCAATGGTTTTTGGTATACTGTAGAGTTTAGCTCTTTCAAAAATGCATTTTACCATTTGTATCAATATTTAAAATGGTATTATGAAAATAGAGATGATTTGGGTTATGGAGTTTCTATTAGAATATTAGTAGCGTTTCTTACTCCGCATTTTCTCTACAAATTATTTTCTGGCACAGGCTGGAAGTCTTTTTTCAAGGAGAAGATAGTTCAGATACTCAGCACAAGAAGAAAAATGAGTAATAAACCAAATGGCAGTAGTTATGGTTATAGTAATAAGAACAGTTACGGTAACAATAATCTTCAAGAGGCAGAACGGAAAGTGAATATGATAAAGCAGCTATTAATCCAAGATATAGATGAAGCTATAGAAAAAAGATTAAATGATATTTTTCTTGGTGAGAGGGGTAAACCTCATTAAAAGGGCTTTATCTTTTTTAGAATTGGCTGTATTTTGTTTTTTACGTATAACGGATCGCAATCAGCCAGTATACATGTTTCAACAAAATCTTGACTGAAGTCTGATAGCCAGGAAATTGCTTTACGTTTCTCTACCAAGCTTTCTGTTTTTTTACAGTTACTTGCTGCATCAATCATTGCCTGTGATATCACTGATTGCCACAGTATGCAGTACCTTTGTATATCATCTAAAGTGCTATTTGCTTCGTGATGGTGAAAAAATTCTTTGAAATTGAAGTTATTTGACATTATGTACCTCTTTAAGTTGAAAATTAGAATTTGAAGTAGTGCGAAAGTTGTCTGCTGCAATGAGTAGCCTTTATGACAGTCAGACCGGGTTTTATGTGAGCTATAAATGTTTAAGAAATTATATCTATTCAGATCTATGTGAAACCAGTGCTTCTTTTCTTGTTATCCGAGCTGGGATCCAGGTTGACAAAAGCGCTTTACAACGTTTTGTGTACAAAACACCAGTGTTGCATGACACTATTTGTTCTTATACCCTTTTTGTCTATCTTATTTTGTCACTCTGCTGAACAGATAATTTTCGCCAATAAGCTTTTTACTGAGTTTTTGTTATTGAGCTTGCACAGATCAAAGACAAGTTTTGAGTCAAAAATACCCTTAATATTATAATAAGGGGCTGGTAAAATGTGTCTAGTAAGTTTTCTTCTCTATGCAACTGCACCTCAAGCTAATAATGGACCATCAGGCGTATTACCAATTACATTGATCTGGTTTAATATTTTATTAGTGGGGTAAAAATAATTTTTTATAAACTCCTTATATATAGCTGTTAATTTATGTATATCGTCTATTGATACGCATTCATTTACCTGATGTGCGGTTTTGTTGATCATACCAAATTCAATTACTGGACAAATATCCTTAATAAACGCAGCATCAGATGTGCCACCACTTGTGCTCAGCACAGCATCAATACCGGTAATTTTATTTATCGCATCAAGCATAATATCAGTATTTCTGTCAGGATTAGAGAGAAAAACGTCCCTGCTGTTCTGCATAGAAAGTTTATAATCGTTAGTCACATTGGTGCATATTGCATCAATCATCTTATATAAAACGTCTGGTGTTTGTGTATTGTTATATCGAACATTAAAACCTGCTGCTATTGAACTAGGTATTAGATTATTAGTATTATTTCCAACGTCGATAGTAGTAATTTCGCAATGTGAAGGCTGAAAGTATTTATTACCAGTATCAAAAGTGGTATCTTTTATCTTACTTAGTATCGATACCATTTTATATATTGGATTATCTGCTAGATCTGGGTAGGCAACGTGCCCTTGTTTACCATGGCAAATCAATTTAAATGTTGCAGAACCTCTTCTACCTATTTTTATGGTATCACCTAATTTCTCACTACTCGTTGGTTCTCCAACTATACAAAAATCTATCTTTTTTTGCTTACTTTTCATCCATTCCAAAACTTCCTTTGTTCCATGTTCTTCCGCGCTTTCTTCAGCACTGGTAATCAATGCACTGATTGAACCACTGAATCGAAACTTACCTGCAACTGAATCTACCATAGCAGCAATAAATGCGGCTATTCCACTTTTCATATCAGCTGCTCCTCTTCCATATAGCATTCCATCTCTAATTTCTGGCTTAAATGGATCAGATATCCAATCTTTTAACTCACCTGGTGGTACAACATCAACATGTCCAGCAAAACACAAGTTTGGTACTCCATTTATATATTTCGCATAAAGATTTTTAACTTTATCACCAAACTCTAAAATCTCACATTCAAAACCACTTTTCTTGAGAATGGCTGCTATATGCTCTATTGCCCCATCGTCTTTTGGTGTTATACTTTTAAAAGAAATTAATTTCTTAGTTAGTTCTACAGGGTCAATCTTCATATCAATCTTGAAATACTAACATTACCGTATTGTAAACATTCTATGCGATATTTAAAACAAATATTACAGCACACAGAACAAGTTCTTATTAGGGAAGTAACAGTACTTGCTGATAATATCTATGAAATATGTAGACAATATGGAAATGACATTTTTCTGATTGCAGATGAAAATACAGCAAAACTTTTAAACAAAAACATACTTAATAAAGTTTCTCATTTAATTATTCCAGCCACACCTGTCATTCCAGCGCGTGACTATGATGGATCGCAGTGTCACGCTACTTGGATGACACCAAATAGACTGAACAGAGCTGCTTCTCTCCAAGCTGTAAACCTAGTTAGAAATAAAGCAAAAGATAGTGACTTAATGGTTGCATTTGGCAGTGGCACTGTTAATGATATCTGTAAGTACGCAAGCTATTTAGAAGGCAAAGACTACATATCCTTTCCAACAGCTGCTTCCATGAATGGATATAGCTCTGCAAACGCTTCAATATTAGTTGATGGATATAAAAAATCGTTCGGAGCACATCTTCCAAAGGCAATATACATTGATACCGATATAATTGCCAACGCACCACCACGCCTCACATTAAGTGGATTTGCAGATTTCATCTGCCGTTCAACAGTACAAGCCGATTGGCTATTATCTCATCTATTACTTGGCACAGAATATAATGAACTCCCCTTTAAACTTGTTCGCAATCTGGAGGAAATTTTGCTCAGAGAACACTTGGCACTTGCTAAAAAAGATAAAAGAGTAGTTTTATTACTTATGGAAGCCTTATTGATTTCAGGACTCGGAATGGTGATGTCAAAAGGCAGTTACTCTGCAAGTCAAGGAGAACATATGATAGCTCATGCAATTGAGATGGTAACACAGGATTATTCCTCCTCGTTACATGGGGAAAAAATTGCTGTGACAACGATTACCATGGCTAACTTGCAAGAGGAGATATTGTCGATACGAAACCCGATTACCAAACCGATCACTTTAGATGTAAAACATATAACTCAGTGCTTTGGTAATACCGAATTTATAAAAATTCTAAAGCAGAAGCAAATGATGCAGCAAAAAATTCAAGAGATTATTTGCAAAGAATGGAGTAATATTTCTAGTTTAATTAAGCAAAATTTACTATCTGCAAAACACCTGCAGAAAGTATTTGAAGATCTATCAATTCCGTACTTACCGGAGCATCTTAATTGGAACAAAGAGCAATATTGCAAGGTAGTCAATCTTACATTTGCAACAAGAGATAGATTCACCTTTCTTGACCTGGCTGGTTGTATAGAAAAAAGTTAGATTTTGTGTATTCGTTCAGTAGGGTAGCAAAATAAGATAGACAAAAACACAGTAACAAATGGTGTCATGCAAGTAGCTATCCAGCCTTTCTTAACAACAAAAACTTAGCATGACTTTTGTGCTCAAAAAACTTCTGGATTCCAGCATCAAGTGCTGGAATGACATGGTAAAATATTATTCAAGTAGCCTCTGTCCCAGTACCTATTCGGTGTCATTCAAGTCAACTCTTTTCTTGTTATCCCAGTGCCTAGACACTGGGATCCAGAAAACTTCACTTTAAATGAGTGCATTAGATTGTCTTTATATAGATGCCAGTGTCAGCTACTCGGATGAAATTCATTTAGTTGTCTTTTCTCATCTACCTTACCACTTTCTTGAACGGATACCATTAGCCATTCCCCTGAATAGATACAACAAATGTTGTATCTTTATCACTTCACATACATTATTCCATATACTATATGAACAACTGAAAAAAAACTTCAGTTAATTGACAATGAATCACGTTATTTTGTCAAGTGCGCTGCTATCGCCAAACCATAGCTTAGCTTGAGTGGCTGAGGAGGGATTTGAACCCCCGACCAAGAGATTATGATCCTCCTGCTCTACCACTGAGCTACTCAGCCTAATTAAAAACCTTGCTATATATGTAATCTATATGCTTCATATAATACTTCAAATCAAACAAAGACTCAAGTTTTTCAGAGTCAATAATTCCATGCAAGGATTTATCTTGTTTCAATTCGAACAGAAAATCACTGTTATCTTGCTTTACTTTCATTGCATTATTCTGAACAATTTTATATGCCTCTTCCCTCGCCAAACCACTATTTACCAACTCGAGTAATACTCGTTGTGAAAAAACCAAGCCTTTTGAAGAATTTAAGTTCTTTTCAATGTTTTCCTTATTGATCACCAATTTATCTATCAAATCTGTTAATCTTACTAAAGCAAAATCCATTGCTATACAAGCATCAGGAGCAATGCATCTTTCCACAGACGAGTGCGATATATCTCGTTCGTGCCATAATGCAACATTTTCTAATGCAGGAAAAACATAGCTGCGTATTAAGCGTGAGAGCCCAGTCAAATTCTCACTTAAAATAGGATTACACTTATGCGGCATAGCAGAACTTCCCTTCTGACCAGTGGAAAAATACTCAGAAATTTCTCCAACTTCAGTTCTTTGCAAGTGACGTATTTCAACGGCAATATTCTCTATTGAACTTGCAATCACTCCTAAAACTGAAAAGAATATTGCGTGTCTATCACGAGGAATGACTTGAGACGATATGGTTTCAGGTATAAGTCCCATTTCTTTCGCTACATACTCTTCAACAAACGGATCAACATTTGAAAAATTACCTACTGCACCTGATATTTTACAAATCGAGATCTCTGTTTTCGCGCTAATTAATCTCTGATAATTGCGTTTAAATTCAGCATAAAATCTAGCAAATTTTAATCCAAGAGTTGTTGATTCTGCATGCATTCCATGACTGCGCCCAACACAAACAATATTTTTATAGTCCTCAGCCTTTTTTTTCAGTGCTGCAAGTATATTTTTTAAATTTTCGAGCAAAATATCACATGATTCCTTTAACTGAACCGCAAGGCATGTATCTAAAACGTCAGAACTTGTCATTCCATAATGAAGATAACGAACATCAACTCCCGCTTCTTCAGCAACATATGTTAAAAAAGCTATAACATCATGTTTTACAATGGATTCAATTTCGTTAATACGTTCAATATCAAATTCAATAACATCAGAGAGCTTCTGAGCAACACTATTTGGAATCACTCCTAACTCTGCTTGAGCTTCACACGCTAATTTTTCTATTTTGAGCCATATATTAAACTTATTTTTTTCTTCCCAAATGGAAGACATTTCTTTGCGGCTATAGCGTGGGATCATTTTTGATTTATTCCAATAATGGTGTCATTCCAGTGCATGACACTGGAATCCAGATATAAAAGTATTTGCAAATTATTCAATGGACAACGGATTCTAGAAGCATAAAATAATGTCCATGATGAAATAAACTGGATCCCAGTGTCACGCACTGGGATGACATGAGGGGAGCACTGGGATGATACCAGCTTAGCAATGGAAGACATTTCTTTACGACTATAACAAGGGATCATCTTTGATCAGCTATCATCACCATCAGTAGCTTCTTTACTCGCATCTTGCTCTGCCTCTTGTTGCTCAGATTTCTGATTTTGCAACTTTACTTGCCTCAATTCATGTGCATCTTTTTCAGATCTTACAACGTATATAGTAATTTGAACTATCACTTTACTATGTAATTCTATATTTACTTGATACTCGCCCAAATTTTTGATACTTATTCCACCAAAAGATAAACTATGATGACTTATATCATATCCTTCTTGTAATAAAGTTTTTGCAATTTCACGTGTGGTTACAGAGCCAAAAATCTTTCCATTCTCTGAAGCTTGCTTTATTAATATAATAAATTTATCATGCAGTGATGATGCAAGCACTTTTGCTGCATTTAATTTTTTGATATTTTCTTCTTCCAATAATAAACGCTGTTCCTCTAACTTTATTAAATTTTCCTTAGTGGCTTTCATCGCCTTTTTTTGTGGAAAAAGAAAATTACGTGCATAACCTGGCTTAACTTTGACAACTTCACCAAGCTTACCTAAAGTTGTTATATTTTCCTTTAAAATTATTAACATAAATTACCTAACTTTTTTAGTACAGTAAGGAGCAAGAGCTAAAAAGCGTGCTCTTATAATTGCTAAGCGCAACTTTCTTTGTTTTCTTGCGCACACACCTGTTAACCTTCTAGGTAATATTCTACCATAGTCAGAGGTGAATTTAGACAATAAATCTATATTCTTATAGTCTATGTCCTCATCTTTAGATGCAGTAAGAGGACAGACCTTAGGACGCCTAAAGCCAGTTCTGTTATTTACAGACACGTAAGAATTATTAAAACTATTTCGTCTTTTCATCATTATGCACTTTTCTCCTCAATTTGTTTATCCAGCATGTAAGATTTACCTTTAAAAAACTCATTAACCCGTACAGACAAGTGGCGAATAATATTCTCATTCAGTTTTACTCTACGCTCAAATTCATCCATAATGCTTGAAGTAAAACTTATACACATCATACAGTAATGACCACTTTTCATCTTATTTATTGGGTATGCAAAATCCAATAGACCCCAATATTCATATTTTATCAATCCTGAAGCTTCAATATTTTTCAAAAGCACTTCCAGCGTTTTACTCAATTGATTTGAATCTACTATTTTAAAACTTTTTAAAACCTCTTGAAGGGGCTTTATTAGATGTTGTGAAATATTTTCCTTAAAAGCATTTACTACATTATAGATAAATGCACTTTTAGTGTTAGCTCCTGGAAGGTCCATAAAATTTTGTTTTATTCCCGTATCACTTAGTTCATTTTTCAATTCTTTATCGATTCTTGACTTTATTTCTTTTAAATTTGAAAAATCTTCTTCCAATTCAACCCATAAAATTTTTGTCAGAGTTTCAAAAAAATCAGAGTAAACAATCAGACTTTTTTTAATGCTTTCAGTACTTGCCTCTAGCTCTTGTTTTGTAACTGTGCTATGTTCTCTTTCTATGAGACCTTTAACCTCCTGAGAAATAACATCTGCTTTAATATTTTTCAACAAAATAGCCAATTCTTGGACCATTTCTTCTACTTCTTGCTGCAATAAGTTCGGTTGTGCTATAAAAGTAAATTCATAGAGATTCACTATATCTTCCTTTAATATCAATTAAACACTTTATTATATAAAACTTTTTTATATAAGCAAGTTATTTGTATTAATTTCTACGCCTTCAATCCAACTTAAGTGAGATATTTCATAAATAGCTTGGGGGGTGATTGAATATGTACCTGGCAACAAGATGCTGACTTTATGTTTTTTGAGAAGAAACTTTAGCATTATTTTGGTTTTGCCTCCATTTTTCAACACTGAATTCAACTCCTCAGCAACTTTTTGCGAGTCTGCACATACAGCAGTTAAAACTAATCCTTTCATTAGAGAAGTAACCTTTTCTGTAAATTCAGATATGTCCTTTCCTGATAGTCTCGTTGTGTTTTCTGAAATTTCAAGATCAATTATCACAAATGCTCCAGGTGAAAATAGATTCCTTTTTTCTTCTATTATTTCATTATTGTAGAATGCTATTTCAGAAACATTGTGGGGATCAGAAAGTGTTAGGATAACAAATCTTCCACGTTCTGAGGTTCTCATACGCACATTTAATATTACACCAGCAGTTTTTATCGTCTTACTCTCTCCGATAAACCCAATATTTAATTTTTTCAAGAGAGTTCTAAACTTTTCAAGTGGATGATTAGTTAAGTAAAATCCCAATGAAAATAACTCATGCTCTAATTTTTCCTCTTCATTAAAATCTTCCACGTTCTCAAGTTTTGGCTTCAGAATATCAAGATTACCAAATAAAGCAGCTTGATTTGACTGCCTATTTTTATTTGCAAAGTAAATCAATGTGTCTATTGACTCGTATAACTGCTTTCTATTTTTGTGCACACTATCGAAAGCTCCAGATTTAATTAAGCTTTCTAGCGCCCTCTTATTTATCATATGACCAGAATTTTGAATAAATTCCCATATGTCCTTATAAGGTGCATTTACTATTCCTTCTGCTGTAGCAAAACCAACATTACGCAAAGCAGCAATTCCGTAGCGTATGTGCTCACCCTCTATTGAAAATTCAGCCTTAGATTTGCTGATATCAGGCGAAAGAACAGCAACTCCACTGAATTTTGCAGCATGATAAAACAAATTCAGTTTGTCTCTATCATCAATGTTGAGATTCATCAAGGCCGTAAAAAATTCTAGCGGGTAGTTAGCCTTAAGGTAAGCTGTTTGGTAAGATATAATCGCATATGCTGCAGCGTGGGATTTATTAAATCCATAACCAGCAAATTTTGCAACAAGATCAAAAATATAACTTGCCCTGTCGTAATCAACACCGTTTTTTGTTGCTCCTTGAACAAAAAGTTCACGTTGTTTATCCATCTCTGCCTTAATTTTCTTACCCATGGCACGTCTGAGTAAATCCGCCTCTGCTAAGCTATATCCAGAGAGAATACGCGCTATTTCCATTACCTGTTCTTGGTAGATTATTACTCCGAATGTTTCTTTTAACACCTCCTCAAGCAATGGATGAATGTAATCTGGCTTTTCAAGTCCATGCTTTCTTGCAACATAAGTTGGAATGTTATCCATAGGCCCTGGGCGATAAAGAGAAATTAAAGCGATGATATCTTCAATGCAGTCTGGCTTTAGTTTGATTAAAGCTTCTCTCATTCCCGAACTTTCAAGCTGAAACACTCCGATTGAATCACCTCTTGAGAGCATTTCATAGGTTCTTTGATCAATCAAAGAAACCGAGGAAATATCAAATTTTTTTTCATCACGATTAATTAAACGACATACATGATCTATTAGTGTTAGCGTACCAAGTCCAAGAAAATCAAATTTTATTAACCCAGCTTTCTCTACATATTTCATGCTGTATTGAGTGATTGGCAGAGCCGAATTTGGATCATAATAGACGGGAACAAAATTTTCTAATTTTTGATCGCATATTACAATTCCAGCAGCATGAGTTGAAACGTGACGATATATTCCTTCGAGCTTTAGTGATATATCAAGAAGCTTTGCAATTACCTCATCACTATCTTGTTCTTTCTGTAGGTTTTGATCAAGCTCTATCGCTTGCGATAAAGTTACAGGATTTACTGGATTAAATGGAACCATTTTAGATATTTTATCCACTTGAGAGTAAGGCATTTGCAATACTCTACCAACATCACGCAATACTGCCCTTGCTTGCAATTTTCCAAAAGTGATTATTTGAGCAACATAACCGTACTTTTTCTGAACATAATCAATAACCAGGTCCCTTTTCTCTTGGCAGAAATCGATATCAAAGTCAGGCATCGATACACGATCAGGATTTAAAAATCTTTCAAAGATCAGACCAAACTTTATTGGATCAAGATCTGTAATTTGTAAGCTCCAAGCAACAATCGATCCAGCACCAGAACCTCTTCCCGGTCCAACTGGAATGCCATTTGCTTTGCTCCAACGAATGAAATCAGAAACTATCAAAAAGTAGCCAGCGTAGTTCATCGAAGTTATTACGCTTAGTTCGTAATTCAGCCGATCGTAGTATTGTTTAAGGTCTATGTCCGTTTCATTTGCAATGCGGAATTCTAATCCTGCAACTGCCTGCTCCCTCAGTTCTTCATTCTCAGTTTTATTTTCTCGACAAGGAAATTTAGGCAAGATAGGCTGCCTGCTTCTTGGCATGTAAGAGCACCGCTTAGCTATCACTGAAGTGTTATGAATTGCTTCGGGAATGTCGCTGAACAGTTCCTCCATTTCTGCCACAGATTTGAAGTAATGCTCGGTAGTTAACTTCTTTCTGTTATTCTCCAGGGCATAACTGCCCTCTGATATGCACGTTAATATGTCATAAGCCTCATAGTCAGACTTATTTGGAAAAAACACATCATTCGTTGCAACTAGTGGTATATTGCGCTGATAAGCAAAATCTATTAAAGCTTCTTCAAGCTCTAGCTCTTTATTCAGCCCATGACGCTGCAATTCAACATATAAATGACCATCGAATGCTGAGAGCAGTCTTTTTATCGTTTCTTTATCTTGCTTCAATAACAGTTGAGCCAATATGCCGTCATATCCACCAGTTAAGGCGATTAGGCCTGAACTTAAATTTAATAGCTCATCAAAATCAACGTAAGGAATATCGCTGTTATTCTTGCACTTTTTAAAAGACTCACTCACCAAGGTGACTAAATTAGTGTACCCTTGTTCATTTTTTGCAAGTAGCAGTATTGATAAATTTTGTTCTAAGTGTCGAACGATAATATTGCATCCTATTATTAGCTGTATTCCCCTACTTGCTGCATATTCTGCAAATTCAAGTGAGCCAAATAAGTTACCTGAGTCAGTAACTGCAACTGCCGGCATTTTGTTCTGCAAACAAAGACCAATCAGCTCCTCAATTTTAACCGAACTCTCAAGCAGAGAATAAACGCTATGAACACGCAAGTGTATGAACATAAAAAACTTTAGATTAGCAATAAAAGGATAACATTAATTTGCTCGTAGGGATATGAAAAGGTCTAACACTGAAATAACACCAAAGAGGCTATTTGAATCTAATTTACTATTCACAATCCCGGTTATTAGCTTGTTTTAATTGACTTTTTATCATAATCATGTAATAATTAAACATATCGTTTAATATTGAAGGTAAAATCATGACAGGAGAATATGAATTACTGAAAAAAGTACTGAGGACGATTGAGGTTAAGGAAGGCTTAAATAAAGATAATATAAAAGATAATATAATTGAGGAAATACAAGAAGAACTAAAGAAACAGGATCAAGGTCTATATCAAGAGTGGGAGAAAGATGAATTTGATGTAAATGATGCATTTGATATTCTCCTACGCAGAAATCAGAAGTTATTAATTATAGCTGCTCAGAATGGTTACACAAAGACAGTAGGGGTTTTACTCGAAGCAGGAGCAGATGTTAATGCGAAAGATATGTTGAATCGCACTGTTTTGCACTATGCTGCTTTGTGTGGTCGCAAAGAGATAGTAGAGTTTTTAATCTCAAAAGAAGCAGATGTTAATGCGAAAGATATGTTGAATCGCACTGCTTTGCACCATGCTGCTTTGTATGGTCGCAAAGAGGTAGTAGAGTTTTTAATCTCAAAAGGAGCAGATGTTAATGTGAAAGATAGTTCGAATCGCACTGCTTTGCACTATGCTGCTTTGTATGGTCACAAAAAGATAACAGAGTTTTTTTTCGGAAGAGGAGTAGATTTTGGTTTAAAAGAACCTCTTTTTTTACATAATGATGCTAAGAATGGTCGCGTAGGTATAGTAGGGATTTTATTACAAGAAGGAACAAATGTTAATGCAGTAGATTTATATGGAAAGACTCCTTTAGATTATGCTAAGAATCAAGACTTAGTAAAAGCTCTATTAGACGCAGGAGGACGTTCTTTTGTGGAAGAACATAATAATAAGGCAATGATTGTGAAAGCACGTAATAAATCAATGATTGCCGGTGGAGTAACTACATTATTAGGCACTGCCATAGCAGTGGCACTTTTTACAACTGGAACAATTACAGCTCAGTTGATACCTATAGTTATAGCAGTGGTTGCAGTTACAGCAGCAGCACTGGTAGTTGGTTGTGCTACATATGAATTACTAAAACCCCAGTTGCGGATTAGAAATCAGTGAAAAAGCCAGGAAAATAGGGTAACCTCGGAAAATTATTTACAAAATAGAGAGGTTACCAATGAATGAAAATATAACAGAATTATTTTGCCTGATCGACGATTTTTGCAATTCAGTTGACAAGAATTTTGCAGAAAAACTTCTACCAAGTAGCAAAAAACCAACCAGGACGCCAGAGATTACGCATTCAGAGATTCTTACCATAATATTGCTATATCACCAATCCAAGTGCGACAATTTTAAAATTTTCTATGTGCATTATTTGAAATTATTATACGAATCAGCGTTTCCAAAATTGCCATCCTATAGTAGGTTTATTAGGCTAAAATCTAGGGTTTTATGGTATTTAGTGCTCTTAATGCAATGGTTTTGCGAACAGTCAAAAGTGACAGGGATTTCGTACATAGATGCAACATCTATCGCTGTTTGCCATCCAAAAAGGACCTCGAGAAATAAAGTTTTCAAAGGGTTGGCAAAGATTGGAAAGACTACCTATGGGTGGTTTTTCGGTTTTAAACTACATCTAGTAATCAACGAAGCTGGCGAAATTCAAGGGGTTACGGTGACAAAAGGCAACATTGATGATAGAAAACCTGTGCCAAATTTAACTCAGAAATTGACTGGATTATTGTTTGGAGATAAAGGATATATCAAAAAAGATCTTTTTCACGAATTATTCGATAGAGGGTTAAAGCTTGTAACCAGTATAAAAAAGGGTATGAAAAACTCATTAATGGCGCTAAATGAGAAGATTTTGTTAAGAAAAAGATCGATTATTGAGACAGTTTTTGGCTCTCTGAAAAACAACTTTGAGATTGAGCATACAAGACATAGATCACCGATAAATTTTTTGGTACACATTTTTTCTACGCTTGTTTCATATTCCATGCAGCCGAAAAAGCCCTGCATTTCTAAGCTTTACTTCGTTGGCTAATCCGCAACTGAGGTTACTATGAAGGAATGCCAGTAACTCCCTGCTGTTCATTTATTGAGTTGACAATTGGTTTTTCTGCTCCATCAACTTTAGTACTAGGCTTTAGTAACCTCAGTTGCGGATTAGCCAACGAAGTAAAGCTTAGAAATGCAGGGCTTTTTCGGCTGCATGGAATATGAAACAAGCGTAGAAAAAATGTGTACCAAAAAATTTATCGGTGATCTATGTCTTGTATGCTCAATCTCAAAGTTGTTTTTCAGAGAGCCAAAAACTGTCTCAATAATCGATCTTTTTCTTAACAAAATCTTCTCATTTAGCGCCATTAATGAGTTTTTCATACCCTTTTTTATACTGGTTACAAGCTTTAACCCTCTATCGAATAATTCGTGAAAAAGATCTTTTTTGATATATCCTTTATCTCCAAACAATAATCCAGTCAATTTCTGAGTTAAATTTGGCACAGGTTTTCTATCATCAATGTTGCCTTTTGTCACCGTAACCCCTTGAATTTCGCCAGCTTCGTTGATTACTAGATGTAGTTTAAAACCGAAAAACCACCCATAGGTAGTCTTTCCAATCTTTGCCAACCCTTTGAAAACTTTATTTCTCGAGGTCCTTTTTGGATGGCAAACAGCGATAGATGTTGCATCTATGTACGAAATCCCTGTCACTTTTGACTGTTCGCAAAACCATTGCATTAAGAGCACTAAATACCATAAAACCCTAGATTTTAGCCTAATAAACCTACTATAGGATGGCAATTTTGGAAACGCTGATTCGTATAATAATTTCAAATAATGCACATAGAAAATTTTAAAATTGTCGCACTTGGATTGGTGATATAGCAATATTATGGTAAGAATCTCTGAATGCGTAATCTCTGGCGTCCTGGTTGGTTTTTTGCTACTTGGTAGAAGTTTTTCTGCAAAATTCTTGTCAACTGAATTGCAAAAATCGTCGATCAGGCAAAATAATTCTGTTATATTTTCATTCATTGGTAACCTCTCTATTTTGTAAATAATTTTCCGAGGTTACCCTATTTTCCTGGCTTTTTCACTGATTTCTAATCCGCAACTGGGGTATAGTAGAGCGCGTGACGCAGGTTCCTGGATCCCAGTGTCTGGGCACTGGGATGACAATGAAGGGGCTGCTTGAATAACAACGAAGGGTTATTTGGATAATAGCCGTACTTGATCTGGATTCCAGTGTCTAGGCACTGGGATGACAAGAAGGAGGGCTACTTGAATGGTTGAAGGGAAAGTGCTGGAATGAAAGGAGTGTGAGATAAAGCTACTTGTATAACTGTTGCACATCCATAAACTCCTTCTCGTTTTGAATGCTGATGATAGTGTGAGTGTTGAGAGGTAAAGGGTCATTTATATGTCCATGGCCTACTCCTTTCATTGTAAATACTGGAAAGTTAACACTTTTTGCAAACCTTTCTTTTACAATTTCAACAAGATTATCATTATAACAGTTAACAAAGTCACCGAATATTACTGCATGTACTCCATCAAAAATATGAGCTTGTTTTAGGTGATCTAGACTGCGCTCAATTGAATATGGATAAACTCTTATGTCTTCTAAAAATAGAATTTTGTTTTTTGCGTTTATTTGCCAAGCAGTTCCTATACTGTTTTCAACCAAAGTCATATTACCACCGATGATTTTAGACTCTAATCTGCCATTTTTTAGTCTAACTCCATTATTTATCATCTTTAAGTTGTCAAATCTGATAGAGTTGCGTTGGTTAAGAATTAATTCTTTTAATTTTTCAACAGAGCTTTCAGCAACAGAGTTATTTACTATCATTTCCAACATGGTGCCGTGAAGAGTTTGCCAGTCGTATTTAACTTGCAGATAAATATGTAAAGCAGTGATATCACTATAGCCTATAAGAATTTTTTTATTTTGAGCAATTCTTTCTTTTTTATCATTGGGCAGCTTTTCTAGGTAAGGAATTAGCCGAGAAGCCCCTTCTCCTCCTCTGATACACCAAATTATTTTGCTATCATCAGTGAGCGCATTAACCAAATCATTCGCTCTAAACTCATCAGAGTTAGAATAAAATGGGTTGTCATTACTGTATATTTTCTCCGAAATATGAGGATTAAAACCCAAAGTTTTTACGTATTCTCTTATAGTAGACAGATCTGATTCTTTTCCTTTCGAAGAAGGAGCAATAATATCAACTTGATTGATTGTGTGTGCAGGATTAGTGAGTAAAAGGCATAGAAAATAAAGAATAAAGGAATACATTAAAATATCTTATGAAACTCTTGCTTTAATATATCATCTAATTCGCAAAGAGAAACTTTTACTCCTAGTTTTTCCATTGATGTAACGCCGTAATCTTTTAGTCCACAAGGAATAATACCCTTATAGTGGGAAAGGTTTGGAGAGACATTAAGTGCTATGCCATGATAAGTTACCCATTTTCTCAAGCGAATGCCAAAAGCTGCTATTTTTTCTTCTACTCCGTTGTTGTTCACCCAAATGCCTATTCTATCTTCCTTAAATTCCCCAAGTATATTAAAGTGTTTTAAAACATTTATGATCCAATTACTTAGGTCTCTGATATATAGTTTTATGTCACATTTGTTTCTTTTTTTAAGATTTAGCATTAAATATATAATGCGCTGCCCTGGTCCGTGATATGTATATTTACCGCCCCTGCCTGTTTTATAGACAGGAAACAATTTTTCAATAATGTCATCATCTGTTGCGCCGATTCCTGCAGTATAAAGTGGAGGGTGCTGGAGCAGCCATACTAGCTCGTCAGATAAATTATTGTAAATTTGTTGAATTTTTGCTTCCATGAATTCTACAGCATTGTTATAATCAATAAGTTGGTTAGATATTAGCCATTCTGTCATATTCTATTTCTTTAGGTCTATCAATGTCATTCCAGTCTGGAATCCAGAAATTTGATTGTAGATAGCACACTGAACTGGTAAGCATAGCTGTTTTACGCTAAAAGGAACGTATTTGACTAAATTGTATAAAAAGATGGATCCTAGTGTCAAGCTACTTGGATGACAAATATGGGCTACTTGAATGGCACTATCGCAAACGAACTAGTGTCAGCTACTCAGATGATATCATTCTTGTAACACCAATTGATATAATTCAACTATAATTTTAATCTTTTAACAAATTTAATTTTTCAGGAGGCACATATGAATTTTAACATTTTTCAAAGAAAGAAAAGCAGTGAATACTCTGCTTTGCAACTAATGATGGAACCAAGTTGGAGTAGGCGTGATTATGTAAGTTTTGCTGAGGAAGGCTACATAAAAAATGTCATTGCCTTTCGAGCAATTAATATGATCGCAAGTGCTGCATCTTCGGTACCTTTTACTCTCTGCCAGCTTACTGACCAGGGAAAATCACAACTAAAAGCGCATCCATTACTGAAGTTACTTTATTCTCCTAATCCAATGACATCAAAATCGGAATTTATTGAAGGGATTGTGACTTATCGATTAGTTAATGGCAATTCTTATGTATTGATGATTGAGACGCAGAACAAACCAACAGAGCTTTATCTTCTGCGCCCTGATAGGGTTGAAATTATTCCAGGGAGAAGTAACGTTCCTTATGCCTATCGTTATACCGTAAATAACAACAGTTATGACTTTAGAGTTGATAAATTAACCGGGCGTTCAACAGTACTGCATCTTAAAACCTTTAACCCTTTGAATGATTGGTATGGACTTTCACCAATTGAGGCAGCTGCATATAGTATAGATCAGCATAATCAGGCTGGTGCTTGGAATCAGGCAATGCTGCAAAATGGAGCAAGACCAAGTGGTGCAATAGTTGTGAAATCAGAAAAGGATGGAAGTGGTGGAAACTTAAGTCAAGAGCAATATCAACGCTTAAAAGCACAGATAAATGATCATTATTCAGGTCCTGTCAATGCTGGAAGACCTATATTGCTTGAAGGGGGCCTAGAGTGGAAGGAAATGAGCTTATCACCGAGGGATATGGATTTTATTGAGTCAAAACATAGCTCAGCTCGTGATATTGCTCTAGCTTTTGGCGTTCCGCCGCAGTTGCTTGGCATACCAGGTGATAATACTTATAGCAATTTGATCGAAGCACGTCTTTCCCTTTGGGAACAGACGATTTTACCAACGCTAGAAAATATTATTTGTCACTTAAATTCTTGGCTAGTGCCCAAGTTTGGTAAAGATTTATGTTTGTCATATGATAAAGACGCGATAGAAATTCTAATGGAGAAAAGACAAAAGATGTGGAAATACGTGCAAAACGCAAGCTTCATGACGCTCAATGAAAAAAGAGAAGCTTTTGGCTTGCCACCGTTACCCGGTGGTGATAAGTTGAATTGATATTTATATAGTGTAGATATTTATACTAAGCTGTAATAAACTGGGGGTATTTTATGTATCAAGAACAAGGAAATTCAGTAAGTAATTCTCGATTTACTCTTCCTCATATAGAATTGTCATCGAGACGCAAAGCAAATATTAATGCAGCAGATCGTAATGGTGAAACTCCTTTACATTACGCTGCTAAAAGAAATCGCTTAGAGCAAGTGAAATTATTGCTTAAAAAAGGAGCAGTTATTGATATAAAAAATCGTTTCGGTTATACTCCTTTATACTATGCTGTTCGTTCAGGCCACACAAGTATGGTAAAATTATTGCTTGAAAAAGGAGCAGATATTAATACATCAAGTAATTCTTGTGTTACTGTTTTACATTTATCTGTTCGCGAAGACTATAGGGAGATAACACGTTTATTGCTTGGAGAGACAGAGAGTCCAAGCACAAGCTGCAGCGACGCAAGCATTGAGAATGTACAAACAATCAATCAGTCTTATCATTGGTGAGAGTAGAACATCTTTTACTAAGGTCTAACTTAAAGATAGATGGTCCCTTAAATCCTACATCTAAATGAGTTAACTATTTTTCTTGCTAACTAAGGTGTTGTAAATTTGGTCTACATCAAAACTCATCTTAGGGCACCAAATAGGGCCATCTAAGTGTGCCTCGATATAAAGAGGACTATTATGATTTGGTAGTATGAAAAAGAGTCTGAATATAGAAATTAAGGAGAAATTAGATAAGATTAAATTAGAAGAGATAGAACCTGATGCTTGATCGATACTAAACTGTGAACTAGTTGAACATACACCACTGTTAATACTTACTTTTCCATTAATATTTTCAAAAAGCGTACTGCCATTATATATATCAACGTAAGCAAGCTTGGAAATTTCAGGTTTATTCTTACTGCTTAACAACTTAGTGATGAATGAATTAAAATCCACATTTGTAAACTCTATTTTCTGTGCTTGAAAGTTTACATTTCCTGATAAGTTACTAGCCCAATCATCAAAGCTTGTCCCTTGAGTTTTGATTTCACCACTTAAGCTTATCTTGCCATTTATGTTATTAACTCCTATAACTTCCTTGGTGTCCAAATTTGCAATAGAAAATTTTGTGTGAATTGAGCCTGCTTTTAGATAACCCTGAAAAAACATTTGTCCATGTTCTAGTATGTAACTTATCTGTTTGATAGTGATAGTGTTGTTTCTTATCACTGTATCCAAGTTAAAATCTTTTAAGACGTTTTGCCCAATTTTAAATTCTGTAGTTTTGATTTGCACGTTTGCATCAAAATCTCCTTTCTCATCTAAAAAATTAAGCTGCTTTGTTGACCATTGAATTTGATTTATTTCATTTCTTGAGTTTCTTTTTACCTCTAATAGTTTTGGTAATTTAAAGATATTTCCATTAAATTTATTACCTGTAAGGTTTACGTCTAATAAAGGCTTAGTGTATTTTTGATCCACTAATATTTTTACACTACCGGTAATGTCGAAATCTTCTCCGAATAACTTTATTTTATCTGCAACTAGCTTGTTCTCTTGTATTTTTAATGAAAAATCCAAATCTTCAATTTTTGTGCCATTGAATATAGAATCTTTAACACTAGTTCTTATATTTACATCATATTTAAGATTTTTCAGCCATTGCACTTTGCTGAATAATGAATAATCATATTTATCTATATTAATGTTATGTATGCTAAATTTGCTATCGATCATATTGTGTTTTTTTGTGTGATTTACCTTAATTGATCCTTGCCAAGATTCTTTGTTATTTAGCAATCTGATATCTGAAAGAGATAATATTCTAGGTGCTAAATATAGTTTAGAACTTGCTGTAAATTGACTTTTCTCTCTTTCTTGCATCTTGATAGAAGGTAAAATATGTGAAATGAACGACTCACCCTTTATCAATATATCACCATTAAATTCAGACAAGTTGCCATTGTTTGAAACTCTTCCTGATAAGCGAGATATATTATTGGTTCCAGGAAATTGAAGAAGAGTATCAACGTTTATTTCGCCATTAGCAAATTTTAGCGTAGCATGAAATTTGTCCAATATCCTGTTTTGATATTGAATATTTGAAGCTTCCATATTAAAATCCAAGCTCAGGTTCTTTGGCACAACCTCTCTAAAAGATTCTAAAAGACCCTTCATATCTGTTGTTTTGTGTGAGCCGTTTTTTAGGTCGACTTTACTAAAACTAATATTGATATTAGTATGATCACTTTTTCTATCATTTTGTATTATACCAGTGCCTTGCATGCTTTTGGACTCAATTTTTAAATCAGTTGCCGTAAACTCGCTTTCATTGAGATTGATATTGGATGATATCTCAATATTTTCGCTGGGAATCACATAAGAAAGGAAGCTAAGATTAATGATTTTTGCTAAATTGCTCACAGAACCGGAATTGTTATTGATTGTCAGTGTTAAATTACCCTGTTGATTTCTATTACCTTTAAATAGCAAATTTGCAAAATTTGAATCAACACTAATGTGTACATTATTTTTTGTGACATTAACCTTTCCAGAAAAATCGTAATTGTTGTCACCAATCTGTACTTCACCAAAAAACTGCTTATTTTTTTTTATAGCAACTTCCTTGATGTTAATAGTATCGGCGTTAAAACTTATTTGGCTGTCCTTTATTAATATATCAACTATATTATCATTGGCTTTCGTATTTATAATATTAAGTAAATTTTCTTTGTTGCTTTTCATGCCCAAAAATGAGATTGACTTTGGTTGCAATGAAAATGAAAACAACGATGGCCTTATTTCAATTTTTTTTGCACTAATTAAATCTGATAATTTTTGTTCCTTATTTTTGTTATATTGTACATATACATTGTAAATAGTAAGTTTTGGAGTAATGAGCGAAACTTCAATTTTTCCTCCAACATGTACTTTAGCATCATACGTCTTCTCTAACTCTTTTACGATATATTCTCTGTAGCCACTCCAATCCTTAAAAGTTGCAGCAACGTGCATGAGAATTAATAGAAACAAGATTGATGATATGGCGTATAAAGAAAGTTTCATAATAGACCTCTCATTCCAGCATCCCTTCTCTTCTTGTCATCCCAGTCTGGGATCCAGGAAATTTGATTAGACATTAAGTTAATTAGCAAAAAAGTAGCTATTCTTATGTTAAAACACAGCATTTTTACATGAGAAGCTGGTCTGATGAGCACTGGGTTCCCAGTGGAAATTGCTCTCAAACCACAACACTCATACAGTTGTGTGTGTGACACTGTGATCCAGTGTGACTTAAATAAGGTTTTCCAGATTATATAATCAACAAAATTTCTGGATCCCAGTGTCAAGCACTGGGATGACAGGAATAGGTGCTGGAATGACAGGAATAGGTTATGGGATGAAAGGAGTGGATATTGGAATAGTAGCTGAAATGACATATAGCAATACAAAGGGTGTAATTTATACATATTTCAAATTATTCAAATTTCCTCTAAAAATTAGGTAAAGAGTGCTAGAATAAATAATAACACTCAAAGCTATTAAAGTTACTAAATAAACAATACGAGCTAGCCCTCTATCGAAAAACAACCCTGCTGATAAGTAATTAGAGAGATAAAGAACTATTGACATAACCAATGTTGCAGTGAGAATTTTTACAATATTTAGTAATAATGCTTGGCTAATCTTATACATCTTATTTATTGTTAAATAATTAATCAATAAAATAGAATTTATCCAAGTGGAAATGGAAGTAGCAATAGCAATTCCTATATGTTGGTATTTGTTCATTAATATGAGATTTAGTATTACATTAATTCCAAGGCACGTTAATGAGAACATAGTTGGTATTTTTAGCTTTCCCCTAGCAAAGAATGTGGGTAGCAATACTTTATTTATAATAAATGCGGGTAAAGAAAGAGAAAATGCTACTAATGTAGGAACAGTTTGCTGCACTGCATAATAATCAAATCGGCCGTAAGAAAAAAGCGTAAGTAAAATTATGTCAGGAATAATGATAAAAGCAGCAGTTATTGGCATAATTAATATTAACCCTATATTAAGGGCCTTGTTCTGTATTTTGACTATATTCTCAGTATCATTTATTCGTTTTGAAATCAGAGGAAGAAGTACTGTACCAATTGCAGTGCCAATTACTCCTTGCGGTAGTTGATTTAGTCTATCGGCATAATATATATAAGAAACTGCATTTGGTATAAAACTCGCCATGATTGTGTCAATCCATACACTTATTTGTATTACACAATTGTTGATAATTGCAGGTATCACACGTTTAAAAAATAATTTTACTTCGTTACTTAATTCTAAATTAAAAGAAAAGAAAGCCTTTAATTTGTATGCACTAAATATTATTAAAAGTAGCTGCAAAATCCCTCCAATCAGGACAGCTATAGAAAGATTATGAGCCGGTGTTTCAATGTAAGGTAAAAACAAACTGATGATTAAACAGAGGTTCAAAATGATTGGTGAAATAGCTGTTGAAGCAAAATGCTGTTTTACTTGCAACATTCCACCAATAAGTGATGCGATTGACACGAAGATTATGTAGGGCATCATAATTTTCGACAAAGTTACAGTAAAGGTAAATTTATTTTGGTCAAATCCAGGAGTGAAGATTTTGATCATGTAAGGGAAGAAGGTTTGTGTGATAAGGCAAAAAATTACTAGAATAATAAACGTAATGGATATTACACTACTTGCGAAATTAAATGCCTTTTTATTATCATATGACTCTGCAGAGTATAATGGTATGAATGAGGTAGTAAATGCTCCCTCTGCAAAAAACGATCGAAATAAATTAGCAAAGCGAAACGAGGAAAAGAATATATCTGCAAGAGAAGTTGCACCAATAACTGTAGCAATCAATACATCTCTTATTAGCCCTAAAATTCTTGAAATAGCTGTAAAAAAACTAAATGTGAAAATACTTTTAAACATATCACGATTTCAATACGATTAACTATAATGCTAAAAGCATAAATGAAAATGTTTATTCGCTAAACTTAAAACTCTATGCAAAAGTAGGTAGCTTAAATAATTAATTGACTATTTATGCTTGTGTGTTAGAAATTTTATACCTTGGCGGGCGTAGCTCAGTTGGTAGAGCGTCAGTTTGTGGTACTGAATGTCGCCAGTTCAATCCTGGTCGCTCGCCCCACTAAAAATTTCCACTTTACATAAATATAAACATTAGATATTTTTGCACGTCCGTTAGCATTCCTTGTTGCTCTAGTATTTAGATGGCGGAGGGGAAGTTTGCGATTTAGAGTAAAAATGATGCCTATTAATTAGTGAGAGGGATTGTATGTATATTTGTTTGTTAGCTTATAGTATAGTGTCAGCACTAGGAGTATTAGCTTGGTGGTTAAGTTTTGACACTTCATCACCTTTAGCCATAGGTGGAATTGCTGGTTGTATAGCTCCAGCATTGATTGCGATTTTTCACGTAGGATGTTTGCTATATAAGTTTTGCAAAAGAGATCCTATTGAGGAGGATCATGGAAAAGTAGCAAATTTTTTGAGTTTGATGATATCTACAAGCGCTGCAATTGGAGTTACACTTGCTGGAAGCATAGCTGCTATTTTTCCTAATCCAAAAATAGGATTTACATTAATAAGTGGAATGATAGGGCTGATAGCACCGATTTTAGGGCTTTTTGCAACTGTAGCTATAGTGCATTGTGTAGATGAAACAGCAATTAAATCTGCAGTAAGTGCAATTTCGATTACAGATTCTACATATGTCAAACCTCAGTTGCGGATTAGCCAACGAAGTAAAGCTTAGAAATGCAGGGCTTTTTCGGCTGCATGGAATATGAAACAAGCGTAGAAAAAATGTGTACCAAAAAATTTATCGGTGATCTATGTCTTGTATGCTCAATCTCAAAGTTGTTTTTCAGAGAGCCAAAAACTGTCTCAATAATCGATCTTTTTCTTAACAAAATCTTCTCATTTAGCGCCATTAATGAGTTTTTCATACCCTTTTTTATACTGGTTACAAGCTTTAACCCTCTATCGAATAATTCGTGAAAAAGATCTTTTTTGATATATCCTTTATCTCCAAACAATAATCCAGTCAATTTCTGAGTTAAATTTGGCACAGGTTTTCTATCATCAATGTTGCCTTTTGTCACCGTAACCCCTTGAATTTCGCCAGCTTCGTTGATTACTAGATGTAGTTTAAAACCGAAAAACCACCCATAGGTAGTCTTTCCAATCTTTGCCAACCCTTTGAAAACTTTATTTCTCGAGGTCCTTTTTGGATGGCAAACAGCGATAGATGTTGCATCTATGTACGAAATCCCTGTCACTTTTGACTGTTCGCAAAACCATTGCATTAAGAGCACTAAATACCATAAAACCCTAGATTTTAGCCTAATAAACCTACTATAGGATGGCAATTTTGGAAACGCTGATTCGTATAATAATTTCAAATAATGCACATAGAAAATTTTAAAATTGTCGCACTTGGATTGGTGATATAGCAATATTATGGTAAGAATCTCTGAATGCGTAATCTCTGGCGTCCTGGTTGGTTTTTTGCTACTTGGTAGAAGTTTTTCTGCAAAATTCTTGTCAACTGAATTGCAAAAATCGTCGATCAGGCAAAATAATTCTGTTATATTTTCATTCATTGGTAACCTCTCTATTTTGTAAATAATTTTCCGAGGTTACCCTATTTTCCTGGCTTTTTCACTGATTTCTAATCCGCAACTGGGGTATGTCAAAATATCTCAGGAAGAAGAAGTAGATGAATGTATTACCTTTCCGGAAGAAGAAGTTAATAAAAGTATCATTTTTCCCAAAGTTGAAAAAGTTTTTTCTGCGAGAGAGACGGCAGTTTGAGCTAAGTTAGTGTGCAATGTTGTAATCTGTAAAATTTGACATCAATCACTGATAGTTGGAATATTATAGAGTAGGAATTACTCAAGAAGATGCATAAGTACGATGTAGTGGTAGTAGGTGGCGGTCATGCCGGGTGTGAAGCAGCTACAGCTGCAGCTCGCCTTGGTGCAAACACACTACTTATAACTCATAAAATTTCAACTATAGGAGAGATGTCTTGTAATCCAGCAATTGGAGGAGTTGCAAAGGGTGTTGTAGTTAGAGAAGTAGACGCCCTTGATGGAATAATGGGGAGAGCTATCGACCGAGCAAGCATACACTCGGTCGTTTTAAATGGCAGCAGAGGCGCAGCGGTATGGGGCCCACGTGCACAGGCAGACCGAAAATTATACAAAAAAGCAATACAGGAAATTATTCTAAATTATAACAACTTGACAGTAAAAGAAGAGTCAGTTGACGATTTTCTTATCGAAAGTGATAGCAATGGAGAATCTTATATAAAAGCTGTAACAACAGACTCAGGTGAACGTATACTGACAAGCAGAGTTGTTTTGACTACAGGGACTTTTTTACGTGGTGTGATTCATATAGGAGAGCAAACAACTCCTTCTGGAAGAATGGGAGATAAACCTGCAATAGAGCTTGCAAATACGCTAAAGAAGTATGATTTTAAACTGGGCAGATTACGTACCGGAACTCCACCGAGGCTTGATCGTGGCACTATAAACTGGTCGGTATTACAAGAACAAGTGGGTGACAATCCACCTACACCATTTTCTTATCTTACAGAGAAAATTAACCAGCCTCAGGTTTCATGTTTTATTACTCATACTAATGAACATACACACAAAGTAATTCGAGAGAATCTTCACAGATCAGCTTCTTCATATTTAGATAACGTTATTGCACCAAGATACTGCCCATCAATTGAAACTAAAGTTAAAAAATTTGCAGAAAAAAATAATCACCAAATATTTCTAGAACCAGAAGGGATTGATGATAACACTATATATCCAAATGGAATTTCAAATTCATTGCCCATCGAAGTGCAGTATGAAATGATAAAGAGTATAAAAGGGCTTGAAAATGCAGAAATATTAAGACCTGGATATGCAGTTGAATACGATTATATCGATCCACGAGAGCTATTTCATACTCTCGAAACTAAGAAAGTTAAAGGACTATATTTTGCTGGTCAAATTAATGGTACCACTGGATATGAAGAAGCAGCCGGGCAGGGAATTATTGCCGGAATCAATGCAGCACTCTCTTTATCTCAAAAAAGTTTTGTTCTTCATCGTACAGACTCATATATCGGTGTAATGATAGACGACTTGGTCACTAAGGGAATTGCTGAGCCTTACAGATTATTCACCTCGCGTGCAGAATATAGACTGGCAATCAGGTCAGATAATGCAGATAGAAGATTGACACAAAAAGGTTATGACATCTCTCTTGTGTCGCATGAGAGATACTCTGTTTTGCAGGGTAAACTTAAATCCATTAAGCAACTTGAGGAGAAATTAGAGAGCCTAACAATTACTCCTGAGCAGCTCAGGTCCTATGGCATTAAAATATCTTATGATGGAATAAGAAAAACAGCATTAAATTTGCTCGGTTATCCAAATATTGACTGGAATAAATTACGAGAAATATGGCCAGAGTTAAACATGGATTCCAGTGTCAGCTACTTGCATAACACCAAAGCACCTCTTCCTGTCATCCAAGTAGCTGACACTGGGATCCAGTACTTGAATGATGATAGAATGGATGCAGTTGACACTGAAAAAAATGTAGATTCCAGCGTCATGTGCTGGAATAACACTATAACTGATAGCATAGCCAAGAATGAAATATATGAAGCAGTTGCAATTGAAGCAAAATACAAGCCTTATTTAGTAAGACAAGAAGCCGATATGAAGTTTCTACAAGAGGAAGTTAATACTCAAATTCCAACTAATTTCAACTACTCACAGATTAAAGGCTTGTCAACTGAAGTGATAGAAAAGTTGCAGTCAATAAAGCCAGCAACAATTGGTATTGCGAAGCAAATACAAGGTATCACTCCAGCAGCGATAGTTAGCATATTAGTGTACCTTAGGAATAAGAAAACGAAAATAGCTGCTAATTCTGCGTAAGGTATTCCATGTCAAAAATCGAAGAATTTCGCTCTTTTATGCACGAAATAAATGTTGATGCATTTATGTTGCATACTAAAGACGAGTATTTAAATGAATATTCAAAAGAGTTAGCAGAGTTATGTGGCTTCACGGGAACAAATGGGCTACTTATCGTTACAAAGAGTAATAAGTGCCCATTTTTTACAGATGGACGCTATATCACACAAGCTCGCAGTCAGCTCGATCAGGGCAGTTTTCGAGTATATAATATACAAGAAGAGGATCCACACAAATGGGTAAAAGCAAACTTAACATTGACTACCTCACTGGGTTACTATCCGCAATATTTTACTATGAAGGACATAAGAAAATATGAAGGCATTTGTAAACTAGTACCATACTTAATTAAAAAAGATAGTAGTCATAAAGCACAAACAATAGTCTCACATGTATCTGGTGAGAGTGGTAAGGATAAATGTGAAAGAGTAGCTAAAAACATAGAGGCTGAAGCAGTGCTTCTGACTGATCCAAATTCAATTTCGTGGTTATTAAATTTAAGAAATGAAAGTGCTGAATATACTCCTTGTATATTGGGTCGTGCTATATTGTATAAAAATGCCAATGTTGATTTATTTATTCAAGATAAAGAACATTCAACTATAGAAGCAAATTTTGATAACCATATAAATGTTTTTGATATTAGTGAGCTAGAAAATTCACTACATAAGTTAAATTTGGTGGTGATAGATCCAAGCACGACTCCAATGAGCATTATGAATGCAATAGATCCCTTGTATAACCATTATTTAAATGAAAAATCAGCTTCGGTGTCATCCCAGTGCTTGACCAGAAATAAAAAAGCATGGATCCCAGTGTCAAGCACTGGGATGACAATAAGTAATGAAAGAGGTCTAATAGAAAATAAGCAGATAATTGAGAAGGAGGATCCTTGTTTGATTCACAAAGCAGTAAAAAATCAAACTGAAATAACTGGAGCTATAAGTGCGCACATCAAAGATGGAGTAGCAGTTATAAATTTTCTATATTGGCTTGAAAACAATATTGACAGTGAAATTACTGAGCTTGAAGCTGAAGAAAAAGTTTTAGAATACAGAAAAGAGCAGAATTTGTTTAAGCAACCGAGTTTTCCAATAATTTCAGCATTCAACGAGAATGGAGCAATCATTCATTACCGTGCAAGCAATAAGACAAATAAAGTCATTCAAGAAGATGGGCTGTATTTAATTGACTCTGGTGGTCAGTACCTTGATGGCACAACCGATGTTACAAGAACTATAGCAATTGGTAGTCCAACCAATGAGCAACGAGCTCACTACACAATAGTATTAAAAGCTCACATTGCGATAGCAAGTGCGGTCTTTCCTTCTGGCACTACTGGTGGAGAATTGGACATATTAGCGCGTATACATTTATGGAAATTTGGAATGGATTACATGCACGGTACAGGACATGGAGTAGGAAGTTACCTTTCGGTACACGAAGGACCGCAAGCAATATCAAGAGGAAATAAAGTGGAACTCATTCCAGGCATGATACTTTCTAACGAGCCTGGTTATTATATTCCAGGAAAGTATGGAATAAGAATTGAGAATCTGATGTATATTGAAAGGCGAGAAAACGTCTTTTTAAGCTTTAAACAATTGACCTCTGTTCCTTATGATAAAAAGCTAATAGATATACAAATGCTTACTGAAGATGAAGTTAAATGGATAAATAGCTATCACCAATTTGTTTATAAAAATATAGAAAATGGCATAAAAGATAAGGAATGGTTAAAGAGAGTATGTGAATCTTTAAAATAGTTAATTTGTCATTTAATAAAGTATTAATATAGTTGTTCTTGTATTGTTTTTAATTAAAAACAATATATAATATTAGTTTCAAATAGGTGTAATTATGACAGATAAAATGCAAGATGATGAATTTATGAAGCAGTACATGGATACTTGCAAAGAGCAAATAGAAAAATTGGCAAGCGACCCTAATTTGCTTCAACAGACCTTAAAGCCATTCATGCAAATGTCTCAGCAACTTATGGCTGGCGGTATGCTAGAAGGAAATATGCCTAGCATGATACCTGATATGGGTGGTATGGATATCAACAAGATGATTGCTCAGATGAAGGAAATGTATGATTACATAAAGAGTAATCACAAAGAGCTCATGAGAAAAGATGCTTCACAAATTCAAGAGCTTGATGATTCCAGCAGAAGATTGAGAGGCTTGGTCAAGAAATTGATAGAGAAAGTTGAAGCTAAGTAGTATTTATTCATATCAAAGAGCTATAGCAGTAGTGAGGTTGCTCTCATTCCAATTTTAAATAAAAGGCATAAGTATTAAAAGAAAAAGTCTACAAAATGCTTTCATTCCTTAATAGGGATTAAGATGGTTTCGAAGTTTATTCAGGGGGCTAGTAAATGGTGTATAATTTTAACAATAAAGCAATACTTGATGCTTTGTTAGAATATTATGGTATAAATAGAGAAATTGAAGAAAGTGACAAATCTAATACTGTAAAAAATTTATTGAATCGTTTCACAAAAGAGAATCTTAATTATTTCACACATGTAGCTCCTTGGCTAAAAAATCTTGTACCAAAATTAGAAGGTGATACTCAAGAATTGAGACAACCTTCTACGTTACAAGCATTATCAATTGCACGAATAGTTAGAAGTCGTACTGAGCTACTTTTTAAATTATTTTCATCTGCCAAAAATGGTGATTTAGAGGCAGTGAAATACCTGGTAGAAAGAGCAGAAGTAGATGTTAATGCACAAGATATGTTTGAATTCACTTCTCTAATGTTTGCTGCTGCAAGTGGTCATTTGGATGTAGTAAAGTATCTAGTAAAAGAAGCAAAAGTAGATGTTAATGTAGGAAATGAATTTGGAAACACTCCTCTAATATTTGCTGCTGAAGATGGTCATTTGGATGTAGTAAAGTATCTAGTAAAAGAAGCGAAAGCAAATGTTAATGCAAAAAATGAATTTGGGGAAACTGCTCTAATGTTTGCTGCTAAAAATGGTCATTTAGGTATAGTAAAGTGCCTGGTAGAGGCAAAAGCAGATGTTAATGCAAGAAATGACTGTGAAGATACTCCTCTAATATTTGCTGCTGAAAAGGGTCATTTAGGTATAGTAAAGTGCCTGGTAGAGGCAAAAGCAGATGTTAATGCAAGAAGTAATGGTAGACGCTTTGAAGAAACAACTGCTCTAATATCAGCTATATATAAGGTTCATTTGGATGTAGTAAAGTATCTAGTAAAAGAAGGAAATACAGATGTTAATACGCAAGATAGAAAAGGAAACACTCCTCTAATGCTAGCTGCTCAGAGAGGTGATTTAGGTATAGTAAAGTGCCTGGTAGAAGCAAAAGCAGATGCTAACACAAAAAACTACTATGGAGCAACTGCTCTAACACGTACTACTCAAGATGTAAGAAAGTACTTGAAAAATCATGTACGAAAAATTAATGAAATAGAACTTCGGAAGGAGCGTGTCTGCATTAGCGTTTGTGGTGCAGTAGGTTTTATTACAGGTTTTGCGGTAGCATATAATACACAAGCAGCTATTGCAACGTGTGCAACATCAGCTGTTACTGGTTTATTATTGGGTGCAGTAGTTGGTTATTTAGCTATAAAAGTAAAAAGAGAAAAACGTGAAGATCCAGATATAGCTGTAGTTACTGCACTTAAAAATATCCTTACTATTCAATGGAGTACCTGGCCGACAGTATGCTAAGGACGAGAAGCTCGGATTTAAATAACAATAAAAAAGTATTTGAAAAGATATAGCTCTTTTGAGATACTGCTTTGTTTTTAAATAGGATTTTTATCTTTAAAATAGTATTTTACCTTTTTGGGTGATGTGGAAATTCTTGAATTTTATAGAATTTTGTTTAATATTGATGCATGAGTCAGTTTTACAAAAAAACATAAACACAAAAGAGATGATTGAACTTAAAAGCCAAGAAATTTGCCCAAATGGAAATAAGAAAAATTTGATTATTTTTTTTCATGGTTGGGGCTCAAGTGGCGATAATTTCGTGCATCTTGCTAAAGTTATGAGCAAGTTTTTGCCTGATTCATGTTTTGTGGTACCGAATGCTCCGTTTGAGAGGGAAATAGGTGATGGTTATCAGTGGTTTAGTTTAGAGGATCGTAGTGAAGAAGCACTATATAATGGGGTGAAAAATGCTGCATCAATTGTAAATCATTTTATTGATACAAAATTAAAGGAGCTTAATTTAAAAGATACTCAGCTTTCTTTAGTTGGATTTTCTCAAGGGGCAATGCTTGCAATACATGTGGCTCTTACCCGGCTTCAGTCTTGTGCATCGGTTGTTGCATATTCTGGTAGGTTTCTTTCACCTTCAAAAATTGCACCGGAGATCAAATCAAAACCCAGCATATGTGTTATTCATGGTGACGCTGATGATGTGGTACCTTTTTCTTCCCTTGATTTAGCGGTTAAAGCTCTGAAAGAAAATGGAGTAAACGCTCAAGGATACCCAATTCATGGATTAGGCCATATTATTAATGAAGAAGGAATAAGGTTAGGGGTTGAGTTTATCAAGAAAAATTTTGGAAATTAATTTCCATGCACTTGTTTTGCTTTGGTTACGGATATGTAGCTAAATTTCTATCGAAAAAATTGCTAAATTTAGGCTGGAAAGTTAACGGTACATCAAGAAATAAAGATATACAACTTTTTGATTATGAAAAGGTTGATCAAGATCTGCTTAAAAGCGTAACGCATGTTTTAGTTTCTATTCCTCCAGACGGCGATGATGTTATGGAGAGATACGGTCATTGTCTGGAGAATATTAAATGGCTTGGTTATCTGTCTGCAACTAATGTTTATGGTGACCACTGTGGTAATTGGGTGAATGAGGAATCTGAAACAAAGCCTATAGAAATTAGAGGAGAAAAGCGCCTTGAGTCTGAAAAGAAGTGGCTAAGTAGCAAATTGCCTGTACATATTTTTCGTTTGGCTGGGATATATGGTCCTGGTAGAAATGCGCTAATTGACCTGCAGCTTGGCAAAGCAAGAAATGTGAAAAAAATTTTTTCTCGTGTTCATGTTGAAGATATATCGAATATTTTATTTTCTTCCATGCAAAATATAAAGCCTTATGAGATATACAATTGTGCAGATGATTTACCTGCTACGCAATCTGAAGTGGTCACGTATGCAGCCGAGCTTCTCAATATTAGCCCTCCAGAGCCAGTTGAGATTTCTTCCGTACCAAATTACGCACGGGGTTTTTATTTAGGGTCAAAAAAAGTAAGCAATACTAAAATTAAAAAAGATCTTGGTGTCTCTCTAGTTTATCCTGATTACAAGGTGGGTTTAAAGAGTTTGTATATATTAGAATAGAGAAAATAGATTGCCAGATGCAAAAATTTTTCTTGAATGTTCCTTGTTTTGATGTAATACCACTAGGCATACTATTATATAGAGGTAAATATGTTCAGCACTCAATCGCTCCCGGTTGAAAATATTCTATTACATCAAGCCGCTTATAATGGTAACATAAATGAAGTTAGGTTATTACTTAATGTAAAAACTGATATCAATATCAAGGATAAAAAAGGATTTACAGCCTTGCATTTTGCTGTTTATTCAGGACATTTAGACGTAGTAAAGTTACTAATCAGTAAAGAAGCTAATATTCATGCAAGAACTACTAAAGGCAGTACAGTTTTAAACTTTGCTGTTGTAGCTAAAAGCAAAGCTATAGTAGAGGAGTTAATTAAAGCGGGAGCTGATCCCAATATAAAAGACTGTACTGATGGTAAGACACCTTTACATATTGCTGCTCAAAATGGACTTGTAGAAGTTGTAAAGGTGTTACTTAATACTCAAGAAATTGAGATTGATGCTAAAGACAATGAATTTGGTATAACAGCTCTGTACTTAGCCTCTCAGAACGGACATACTGAAATAGTTGAACTATTAATTAGCACAAAAAATGCTGATGTTAACATAGTAGATAAAAAAAATAATGTCACACCCTTGTATCTAGCTGCTCAGAATGGGCATGCAGCAGTAGTTAAGTTGCTTCTTGATAATGGTGCTAAAGTCAATGGCTGTGATACCAGTATGAATCCTTTGTGTGTAGCTATTGATAATGGCCATGACGAGGTAGCTCAATTATTACTTAGTGTAGAAGGGGTGGATGTTAATATTGGCAATCAGCTTGGCAATACACCTCTACATATAGCAGCTATGAAAGGTAATGAAAAAATGGCAAGATTACTGCTAGAAAAAGGTGCTGATCCTAATATTAAAAACCTTTCAGGAGATACTTCCTTACAAGCTGCTGAATACATAAGAAAAATTAGCTGGCATGATAATCCTCCAAATGTACAAGGAGGATTCTTCGTGTTAGTTGGCTCGAATGGAATATATTCATTTCAGCAATTTTATGAGCAAAAAAAAATTATGGAGCTTTTGTCACAACATGTGAAGAACAACAAACCTAGCTCATCAGTAGATAAAATTGACGTATCTGTTCAGCAGAGTAGCAAAATAAGATAGATGAGAAAACTAGTTTGTGACATTGGCGTCCAGTTAAATTTACATGGATTTCAGTGTCAAGCACTGGAATGACATTATGGAAGCTGTGATGACAAGGAAGGAAGCACTAGAAAGAAATGGGTGTCACGCACTGGGATGACATTATGGGAACTGAGATACAAGAAAAGAAACACTGGTTTGACATGCACCTGAACAGATACTCTCAGTGAGGGAATGTTCAAAAAAGTGTGTCAAACCGAGAAATAAAAATAAAATAGAAACAAAAAATAGAGGTTTGATATATGAGTTACAAAATAGAAAATGGAACGACTGGCCTGGTAGATTACAAAGAGCTGGAAGCAAATATACTGTCATCAATAAGGGAAGGTAAACCATTGATGGGGAGAGATGGAGCATTAACACCATTTGTAAAAAGGCTGCTGGAAGCAAGTCTAGAAGGTGAAATAGAGCATCATTTATCCAATGAAAGAGAAGAAAAGAATCGAAGAAACGGAAAGAATGGCAAAACTTTGAAGACGAGTATTTGAACTATTGACACCAAGAGATAGAGAGGGAAGTTTCGAACCACAGATAGTGAAAAAAAGGCAAACAAGCTTACATCCAGAACTTGAAACAAAGGTCTTGAACATGTTTGCAAGCGGTGTGGGATACAGGGATATAGCATCCTATGTGGAAGAAATCTATGACCATAAAATATCTGCAGCAGAGATATCTGGAATTACAGATAAATTACTGCCTATAATCAATGAATGGAGGAGTCGTCCCCTACAATCAGTATACCCGATAGTATTTATGGATGGGATGTTTTTTAAGGTCAAAGAGAATGGACATTGCATAAGTAAATGCATGTACAATATATTAGGAATAGACCAAAATGGCAGAAAAGAAGTACTGGGTTTTTACTTAGCAGAAAGTGAGGGAGCTAACTTCTGGCTAGGCGTATTAAATGACTTAAAAGAGAGAGGAGTAGAAGACATTTTGATAGCTTGTGTTGACGGTCTGAAAAGCTTCCCTACAGCTATAAATAGCGTATTTCCCAATGCTGAGGTACAGTTATGCATTGTGCACCAAATAAGAAATTCACTAAAATACGTATCCAGCAAAGATATAAAAGTTTTTATGAATGATTTGAAAAAAATATACCGTGCTACAAGTAGAGAAATCGCCGAAAATTATTTACTTGAACTGGAGGAAAAATGGGGTGAAAAATATCCTTTAGTCATAAAATCGTGGCAAAACAATTGGGAAAATTTGTCTAGTTATTTTAAGTATTCTGGCCCTGTTAGAAGGCTAATTTATACCACCAATCCAATTGAGGGGTTGCACAGACAAATCAGAAAATTTACTAAAACCAAAGGTTCATTTACCAGTACAAATGCCTTGTACAAATTGGTATATTGTGCTATAAAAAAGATAGAGCAAAAATGGGCTATGGCTTTGCCTAATTGGGCTCTAACTATATCTCAACTTGATATCTTTTTTCCTGATAGGTTAAAAATTGAGTTGAACTAAAAATTCGCTTTGACACACTTTTTTGAACATTCCCTAATAATTGATAAAATGGAGGTTTGACACAGTTTATTTAACACTCCCCAACATTCTATCGGGATGCCAGTGTCAGCTACTTGCATGACATCCTCTTGCTTCTATAGGTGTCTTTATCTCGTCTACTTTATTTTGCCACACAGATACAATGGTTTCACATGCACTTGGTAGGCTATCTATTTTGACAAAGAAGGACTACCAACACCTTCAGCGTTTGCATCACTAAACTTACTTGCTACTTTATCAATAGTCCAAACGAGTGGCGTAACAACGAGCGCAGCAGCCCAAATAACAGCACTAACAACATAACTCAAAACTGTGTTAACAAATTTAGATAATGCACTACTATGGTCCCATGTCTTACGTGACAACATGGATGAATAATCTATGAACGATTTTGTGTTACGCTTAAGATCAAAACTATCTACTACTTTCGCTAATCCTTTTGCCGGCCAGTATGACAAATACGCCAATGCTAGATATAAAGGTTGCAGAATTACACTAGCTAACGCAAAAGTAGTAGTCTGAATCATAGAAGGATTTTGGTAACTACCAAGAGCTACATTTTTCACTGGCCCAACAACACTGTTGATAAGGTAAACGGATTTATAGAAACTATTTTGTGGAATTTTGTTACATCCAACACTTTTGGTAGGAACATCTCCGAATTTAACATATTTCTTAAAATTACTATATGAACTTGGCATATTAACCCTCTAAAAATAAAAAAATAGTTACCTTATCAGTATAGATTATTTTAGAATAACTGCAACAAACATCACTAAATTATCTGTTGCGCAAAAGCACATATTACCATACCATCGAAAATAAAGAGGTCAGCATGAGTTTTACTTTACCTGAGCTGCCATATGATAAAGCAGCTTTAGAACCTTACATATCTGCAAATACATTGAATTTTCATTATGATAAGCACCATAAGGGATATTTAAATAAACTCAACGAACTGGTTGAAAACACAGATTATCAACATATGGAAATTGAGGAATTAGTAACGAAAGTTCATGGAAATAATAATACAGTTCCTATTTTTAACAATGCAGCACAAGTTTGGAATCACACTTTTTATTGGAATTCAATGAAAAAAAATGGTGGTGGTGAGCCTAAAGATGATGGTCTTCTAGCAAAAAAAATTCAAGATGATATTGGTGGCTTTGACAAATTTTGTGAAGAATTTTCAAATTATGGAGTAAGCCAATTTGGCAGTGGATGGGTGTGGTTAGTGCTTGAAAAAGGAAAACTCAAAATCACTAAAACTCCAAATGCGGATCTACCGCTAATTTATGGCCAGGTGCCACTACTTACTATGGATGTATGGGAGCATGCATACTATTTGGATTGCCAAAATCGCAGAATTGACTACATAAAAGTTTTTCTTGATCATTTGATCAATTGGGATTTTGTAGAAGAGAATTTAAAGAAGAATATATAAGATGAATATACCACAAGTAACAAAACTAGATAATGGTCTGCGCATAATAACTGAGCGAGTGCATGAAGTTGATTCCGTAGCTTTAAATATACGAGTTGGTGTTGGCAGTAGAGCTGAAAGTGCAAGTCAAAATGGAATATCTCATTTCCTAGAGCACATGGCTTTCAAAGGAACAAAGACAAGAACTGCTTTTGAAATTGCAAAAGCTTTTGACGACATAGGTGGAGCCTTCAATGCCTGCACCGGTAGAGAAAGCACCAGTTATTATGCAAAGGTTCTTAAAAAAGATATAAAAACTGGCATTGATATATTAATAGATATATTAATGAATTCTACATTTCCAGAGGATGAATTGGAACGCGAAAAGGGTGTTGTAATACAAGAGATTTTTCAAACTAATGATTCACCGAGCGATATCATTTTTGATAAGTATTTTGAAGCAGCTTATAAAGATCAACCATTTGGTAGGTCAATCTTGGGTACGCAAGATACTGTCAAATCTTTTACTCGAGCTAATCTAGATAACTACATAAATGAGCATTACTTTGGCGAGAACATTATATTTGCTGTTGCAGGAAATGTTGAACATGAGGAGGTTGTTCAATTAATCAAAGACTTTCTCTCAAAGATTCATTCAAAAGAGCTGAAAAAAAGCGAGAATGCAAGTTATACCGGTGGTGAGTATTTAGAACATCGTAAATTAGATCAAGTACATTTATTAATTGGTCTACCTAGTGTTTCTCGTGATGATAATAGATATCACACATTCAAAGTTCTTGATGCCATACTGGGAAGTGGCATGTCATCACGCCTGTTTCAGGAAGTAAGAGAAAAGCAGGGGCTTGCTTATTCCATTTACTCATTCAACTCTAGCTATGCTGATACAGGAATGCTTTCGATTTTTGCTGGTACAGATAGCAGTAATCTAGATAAGCTTTTGAAAGCTATAACGACAGAGCTAAAGAAATTGTCTACAGATGATTTAAAGGAAGAAGAAGTAAATAGAGTAAAAGAACGAGTAAAATCTCAAATTTTAATGTCACGCGAAAGTGTTAGCTCGCGTGCTGAAACATTAGGACACTACTACGGTAACTATAATAAATACATCAGTAAAAACGAATTAATAGAAAAAATTAGTGCTGTTACTATTTACGATATAAAAAAAGCAGCAGAAGAATTGCTATCTCAGCATGAAAGAATTACTTTAGCTGCGATTGGAGAAATTAATTCATTGCCAAGTTACGATAAAGTGGTTTCTATGCTTAGTGTACTTTAATTATGTTGCTTATGCTCACTAAAAAGTTCAATGAATGGTTGCAAAATCCTTTCTATAAAAAGTTTGCTTTCTGGTTCATCGCATATACCACTAATCATTTTATTGAAAGTTTTTTCGCTGTTTTGTAAAAATAAATAGCTTTCTACTGATTGCACAATAGACAAGGCAGTTAAAATTCCTCCTATCACTAAACAAGAAGCTATAGCAGGTACGGTACCCACTGCAATTCCAGTTGCGATTAATGATAAACCAGCTAAGAGTGTAAAGGCTGAAACGCAAAACGCTATTTGATGTTTTTCTTTATTTTTAACCATAAATGCCTCACAAAAATTATATTTCTAGTATATCCGTATATATAATGTACTGTCAAGTTTTTAAAGAAGATTAAAAAATGCAACGCACATGTGCAAAATATGAACTAGGTATATAATTCACAATGCAGCGGTATTTCACTAATCCAATTATTTTTTTCCTGATCTAGCCTATCATTCAATATTGCTTGTCTTATTGATTCCATCAACTTATTCATGAAGAAAACATTGTGAATGGTAACGAGTGTATAAGCCAGCAACTCTTTAGCTTTCAGTAGATGGTGTATATAAGCTCTTGAATGTTTTCTGCAGGTAAAGCACAAACAATCACTCTCAATTGGGTTATCATCTAGTTCGAATCGTTGATTTCGCAAATTAATATGCTCTTTGCACTTTGAAGAAATAGAATCTCTATTTTTTACTTTAACAAGCGCGCCACCATGTCTTGCGAGGCGAGTTGGATGCACGCAATCAAATGTATCAACTCCAAGCTCTACTCCACGAAAAATGTCTACAATTCCACCAATACCAAGCAAATGAGTAGGCCTATCTTTTTTTAAATGTTCCATAGTAAAGGAAACTACATCATACATCTGCTCTTTACTTTGACCAAGTGATCCACCTATTGCTTGACCAAAAAATGGCAAATCGTTGATAAAATCACAACTTTCTCTACGCAAATCTTGATACACTCCGCCTTGACTAATTCCATAAAGCACCTGTTTGCCATTATTATTTTTTTCAAATTCATTTAAAGAACGTTCAGCCCATCTATGGCTCATGAGCATCGATTTCCTTGTGTACTCCTTGCTGACGTGAAATGGAGTACATTCATCTAAAACTAAGATTAAATCTGCACCTAATTTTTGTTGAATTTGTATCGACTTTTCAGGAGTTAGACAATAAGTTTTACTATTTATGTAAGAACGAAAAATTGCCCCATCCTCGTTAATTTTGATCAGAGTTTTTTGTTTCTGTCTTACTCCCTTTATCTCTTCTGAAACTGATCCGTGTCCTAAACTAAATATCTGGTATCCACCAGAATCAGTGAGCATTGGCCCACTCCATCCCATCATCTTGTGCAAGCCACCAAGCTTTGCCACAGTATCCTCTCCCGGTTGGAGCATTAGGTGATAGGTGTTGGAAAGTATTATCTGAGTACCTGCTTCTCTGATTCTCTCGATATCTGCAGCTTTAATAGCAGCTTTGGTTGCACAAAATATAAATGCTGGTGTTTCTATACTTCCATTTGGAGTTTTGATCGTTCCAACTCTTGCAGAACCTGATTGCTTGGTTATCCTAAACGAGAACTTTTCCATCTATTTACTTGAAAGTTCTGCTATGATATTTTCCACTTTTTCAGGAGTGAGGTTTTCATAAAAATCGTTATTGATCTGTACAACAGGGGCATTAACACATGCACCAAGACATTCAACTTCCTTTAAAGTAAATAGATTATCTTTAGTGGTTTCACCGATATTGATTCCAAGCTTCTTTTTAAAGGTACTTAAAACTTCCTCGCTATTGCATAACCAGCAAGGAGTTGTTCTACAAACTTGTATTAGATATTTACCTACTGGCTTTAAATTATACATGGTATAAAAATTTGCCACTTCATACACGCGAATATGTGGAATATGAAGCATGTCAGCAACGTAGCGCATGGCAGATTCAGAAACCCATCCGCATTGTTCTTGTACTAGATACAGTAAAGGCATAACAGCGCTTCCTTCTCTACCTTTAGGATACATCTCTATAGACTTTTTTGCTTTGCTAAGATTGTCTGGTGTAAAACTAAACTGCTCTTCTTTCTCTTTCATCTAATAAGGTTCATGTAAATCTCAACAAATTATACTTGAAGAGTTAACAATTGCAATTAGACTTCTTGCATAATCTAAGACCTACTGTAAACCAAGCTTAGTATAATCCAATTTGACGTACCTTATTATTTTTTTTACTTTGTAATTGATCTACATGAGAAACTTTTTCACCACTTTGTAATCTTTCTCCCTGGAAAATTCCTGCAGGCCTTTCAAAGTACCCACGTTCAATAGCATTGTAAACTGAGTAACCACCAAATAAGCAATTTTTTCCTATTTCTTCTCCACAATCTTTTAATTCTTTCAACCTCTCTTGATCTCTTACTTCTACCTTTATCCAGTCTTTATTTTGCTTATCAGGATATAACCTAACGTCTAACTCTCCCTTAGTGGTAGGGAAAGTCAACACTATATCACTATCGTCCGCAAGATTGGTGTAATTCCTTATACCATTCTTTGTTATAATTGCTACCTCACTTTTACCAATCTTTATTATATCTCTTTCATAGTCTATGTTTCCCTGAGCTCGCCTTAACTTACTAGCTTTTTCTGTGAGCCTTGCAACATTTATTATACTATCTTCGGAATATTCCGAGTATAAAGTAGTGTTATCTATTTTTGCATTCTTTACCATACCATTAATAACTGCTCCTTTTATAACTTCCATAAAATCTAGGGTACTCTCTAGATAATCTAGATAAGCTTCTATCATATTTTCTTTGTGCTCTTTAAATTCAGATTCTAGTGTATCAATTACTTTCATATTATCTTTATTATATAACACTGCCCCTATTGATACCAACTTGCATACTATCTTGCTTGCAACTTCAGGATTCTTTCCTAACTCACCAATCCTTTCCATAACACAATCTGTAAAATTACGCTTCTTATCTTGAGAAAATCGTCTATTAATCCTTCCTCCTGAGAGAATAGCCTCATTTACAACTCCTTCTAGTTCATCCATATTTTGAGCTTTAGAAACTTTATCTAAAAATTCTTTTAGCTTTATCTGTCGATTCGGCGGTAAATTACTCCATAAATCCCTAGAATAATACTCCTTCTCATCATAACTTGACCATTGTAAATTGATTGCATCTGCTTTCAAAAGTAATCTTTTTACTTCAAATTTATTTGCTCTTTCATCAGTACCTGAACGAGCAAAAGAATCAAGATTTTTAGCATGTTGATGCACCTGCAACTCTCCTTCATTACTTCGAAGATTCAAAACCATTCTTAGATCTTGATCATTCCCAAAATCATCTAAGAATTCTTGTAGATCTTCAACAACTGAATCACCTTCTGAGTTATTTACTATATCCAACAACTTTCTTCTCAAGCCCCCCTGTCTCTTAGTTAAAACGTAACCTGAACCATCTTCGAACCAGTCTTTTGTTTCCATTATAGAGCGTAACTTATCACTCAACTTCTCTCGCTTATAAGTCACAAAGTACTTTTCAATATGTTCATGATGATTATCACGTGCAACTTGCAGAGGAGTTTTTCCTTGTTTATCACCTTGATCAGAAATAGCTCCTTTCTCTAAGAGTAAAACTACGCCTTCAGAACAACCAACACTAGCAACATGATGCAAAGGCGTTTTTTTTTTCATTATCTTCTGCATTAAGGTCAGCTCCCTTTTCTAAGAGAGCAGCTATACTATAAGGTCCAGTAGCATAGTGTAATGGTGTCCTTCCTTTATCATTCTTGATATTAGGGTCAGCTCCTGCTTCTAAAAGCAAACTTACGGCACAATCATATTGTTTTCTTGCCCAAGCCATACTTGATATTATGTGCAATATCGTCAAACTAGACTCTCCCCTTTCACAATTAAGAACGGTTTTTAGATTTTGATTATCTTTATTATTTAATAAAAACTTTTGAAGTTGTCGGTAACTATCTCCTGCACTCAAAGATCTCATTGCACTAAAAATAGATAGCAATTCCTCATCTAACTCTTCTTGACTGTCTGTCAACTCAGTTGTAACAAGCCACGCACACATTAAATTATCAAACGAGCCTTTTGTAGCTTCAGCAATATCTACCAAATGACGCCTATCAGGAAACATGAATAAACTTTTAATCAATTCATATTCATAATCCTGTTGTAGCTCGTTTTCTATTCTACTTTCCTTATTAGAATCTTCCCCAGTAACTTCTGGCATATTTACTCCTCACTTTATAAAACCGAATGTAATTATAACAAATAAAGCTAATGCAAGCTAGCTTTCTACTACTTCTTGTATAGTTATATCACTAACACGTAGCGGGATTATAAACATTAAGAAATTAACTAGATGGAAAAAAGGCAAAAGAATCCCCTAGTAGTGAGTTTTATAATGTAAATTGGCGCCGTAATAATGTGCTAACGCTTAAAATAAGCGCGATTTGGCTGAATGTAGAAAAAATAAAAAAAGCCGCTATAATTTTATGTAATTCGCCAATAAATACTCTGAGTTTTTTACTGAATTTTGTCATTGAGCCTGCAGATCAAAACAAGTTTTGAGTCATAAATACCCTTGATGTCATGGTAAGGGTATTTGGGGGATTTGTAAAGGAATTTCTGTTGTCAACAAGCTGCTAAATTTATTATATGGTTTCAAAGGAAACATATTGTCTATGGGAAATCTGGGTTTATTAGCGTATTATCTTAGAGTACTTAAAAAGTAATTTCTTAATTTTAGTTAAAATTTTATTGACGTTACATATAGAAATAATCATAATAGCGTTTTGTTAAAATTTTAAATATAATTATGTCTATATTAAGTAGATTATTTAGAGTTAATACAACTACACTGAAAGTTAAAGAAGCGATAGGTTTTAACACTCACTTTTACCCACAACTTTGAGAGGTCATTATGCGAAGCATAACCATGCTTTCCCTGAGGTTTTCATAACCACGCCATAGAGTCATAGTTCCTGGTAAATTATCACTTTTTCTATTCATAAATCCACCTAATTTTCCTAACCAAATAATAGCTTGTTTTATGTTTGGAGGTTCTTCTGGCAATTTGGCTACTTTATGCTCACGTATGTAAAGGGTTTTCCACTCTTCATTACTTAAAACCTTGGTACAAACCTCCATGGGATTCGATAAAGCGACTTTTGTTAAATATAAAATTTTAAATGCAATAATGCTCTTTATAGCGATTAATTTCTCTAATCTTTCTTTTGTAGCTAAACGAGAGCTTTCTACCTTACATCCTGATTTTAAAATCCTAAAATACTCCTCGATTTTCCATCTTAGCTTATACCAATTGATCCTTTCTATAGCATCTAAAGTGCTATTAACTGGTACATTAGTCAGCAAAGTCCAATCAATAGCTTCTACTCTTTCAGGAGGATTTGTTTCTTTGGCACTTACTACATATATAGCGATTTTATCACTTATTTTATGCTCTGTATCTTTCGATCCATAAATGTAAGAAGATCTGATAGGTATATAGCCTTTCATATACCTGACTTCAATGTTAGCTTTTCTTGAGATTTGGTATTTATTTTCAGCAACATTCAAAACAATTTCCCTTTTTACAGGCAGTTGAGTTATACGTGTTTGCAAATCCGTTTTTCCCCCTTCAATACAGATGAATTTCCTATTAGTTCGGTTGCGGATTACATAAAAACTATCCAATGATTCAATAGTCCATAAAAACTTAAAAATATCTGCTTCCCTATCACCAATAGTAACAAGCTGTGCACCTTCTGCGAGGTTATTTAGGGTTTCTTTTAGTGCCGCTATCCATTTATAGCTTTCTTTCTCCTTTATAGCAGTACGGTATTTCCTGTTTGCTTTTTCTTGCGCTGTTTCTTCCCTGATAGAACGTGCCCAACACTGTTGAGAAGATAGCCCTAAAGGTAATCCGTCTTTGTTAACTATTAAGGCACTGTGCAATAACAAACCCTTTTTATGTTTTGTATAGGCTTTAGAAATACTACCTAGACCCTTAGTCTTTATATGAGAGTCAAAATCCAAATAACTTGTATCTTGAACTGAAAATACAATCTCATCTCCTTTTATCCTTTCTATAGTTTCTTTATAATGGGAAGAATAAATTTCCTTAGCTTCAAGCTTTTCATTGCTAAATAATCTGTATGCACCTTTAGCTTCTTTCCATCCTACACAGCTTTGATTAATTGACCCAGACGCCTTATTCTCTATTAAATAGCTTGTTTTAATAAGTCTTTTATTAAGCCTTACATCTCCCAGATTAACATGTCTCAACTCTTTTTCTAGCCATTTATCTCCTAAGCCATCAGCACATTGTACATTTCTATTTACTTCACACATTTTTACCTCATCTTACTCAGTATATTTTTCTCTATCTTACTTGCTTTTTATACTTGTGGGTAAAAGTGAGAACTGAATCCTGTAGAGAGGTTGTGGCAATATTTAAAGGACAATCTCATAAAGAACAAGATATATGACTATATTACATCATTAGAAGATTCTGTATCTGAGTTTATTTGCAATATTACCGAAAGTTCAATTAGAACCATTTGCTCTGTGAATTATTTGCAATTTTATTTGTGATGGTTGGTATTACCTGACTAACAGGGTTAAAAGAAGTTCTAAAGAAATAAGGTCAGTTCTGAGTCTATTGATACACGATACTTTAGGTTGATCAATTTGCATAAGTGTGGCAGCCTTGTTCTGAGATAAATTATGCTTAGCTATAATGTTTTTCATAAGATGCATAAGCGCTTTGGAATCTATTTTTATTATTGCAAGGTTGTTAATTTTTAAATCTATATCATATCCAAGTTTTAGTAAAAAGCTGAGAAAAAGAAAAGCCAAAGGTACGTCAGTTTTTTATATGTGAAATTTTTGGTTGATCTACACCTAAGATTTTTGCTATTTCTGTTTGTGTACAAGACTTTTCTTGCAAAATAATTTTCATTAATTCTGTCTTGATGTTGTATGGATCAAATTGAATTATAACTATTTTCTAAAGAAACAAGACATTCAGTAACAGCAACATCCATTTTTTTATTTACCTCATTTATCTTACACTACTCACAGTAAGGCACCTATTTGTAGACTATTCAAGTGCTTTATATTCTGTAAGAAGTATAATTAATAAGATAGCAACTATAAAGGTGAAAATATTACTTTTGAAGTTTTTTTATTTCATCTATAGATAAGCCAGTAGACTGTGAGATAATATCAACTGAAACTCCAACTTTAAGTAGGTTCTTTGCCACTACTATTTTAGCTTTCATTTCACCTTCTTCTCTACCTCTTTCCTCGCCGATTTGAATACCTTCTTGTCTACCTTCTTGTCTACCTTCATGTTTAGCATCATCGAGTTTTTGAGCAAGGACAGCCTGTTCATCACGAATACGCTTGATCTCTTGTTCATAGGCAATAAATTCTTTTTCTGACCAGTTAAACCTATTTAGTTCTTCATATGCTCTTTTAATTATTAAATCACTTCCTATTATTCTCTCTAGCTCTTCTTCACTAGTTTCGTCTGCATATCTAAAGAAGTAGACCCATTTTTCAACTATACTTGAAAGCTGATCTTCTTTAGTTTTTGGAAATTTAGGCAACTCAATAAATATAAAGTAAAAATCTTTTAAATCATGTTCATTAGTATTTTCATCGCGAATAGTATGCTTTGACTTATACTCGGACTTATCAGGAAATAAAATACAATCTGCTATAGCAATAAAGATAATTTCCTTAAGGTCATGGTATTGATCACCCTTACTAGCTTGTCTTGAATAAGCTTTAGCTGCGTAATATTGGGCACGTTTTTCAAAGCCTTTGGTTTTAGCGACCTGCATTTCGACTATCACTTGCAGCCCATTTTCATCTCTACAGAGAACATCAACAATGCTTTGTTTTTTAGAAGCAATATCAGGGTCTTGAATAGTACTTAAAAACTCTATATCCTTTATTGTACTTTTGCCAGTGAAGCCAAGAATATCATTAAGAAAGTGAATAAGGATATCTTTATTTTTTTCAGTACCAAAGATACGCTTAAACGATATATCATTCTTGGGATCGAGAAACTTAGAAAGAGCCATGATAAATTAACCTAGAAAGCATTAATAATTATACACAATTGTGAAGAAATATTCAACTAAAATTAAACCAAAGGAGAGCTTACCATAAAATTTTGGGCTGGGTTTTTTAAAATTATTTCTGTTTTGAAATTAGTGAAGATACCTAATAGAGATTGATTTTTATTGACATTAAAGCTATATCTTCATCAGACTGAGAGTTGAAAATATGGCAATAATTCTTTTAGATACAAAAACAACAAACCGTCTTACATAGAAATGAAACTAAGTGATATAGAAAAATTGTTTGAAAGGAGATGAGTTCAGTTTGTCAAAAAGGTTCCCAATTAAGTATACGTAACAGCTCTTCTGGTTATGGAGTATAAAATGTGAAAAAAGAGAATAAATGCTCTAATTTTTTAGATTACAAAGTAATAGGACAGGAAGTAAGAAATCATAGATTAGCAAAGGGATATACTCAAAAAGATTTAGCAAAAAAAATCGGAACAACATATCAGGTAATACTGCAATATGAAAAAGGAACACGAAAAATTTCGATTGAAAAGTTATATGCTATAGCAAAGGTGTTATCGGTTGATATTATAGACCTAATTCCTGTATCAAATGAGAAAGCCTGCTTTAAAAATGAGGAACTAAATCTAATAAGAGAATATAAAAAGATTAACGATCATGAGTTACGTAGGATGTTTTGTTTATTAACCAAATTTGTTCAAGTTAGTGAGAAAAGTAGTAAAAAAACAGAGAGAATAAAAATTGCAAAAGGTCTGGTTAAAGCAGGAGTTTCTGTTGATACTGTTTCAAAAACAATTGGTCTGTCTGCTGATGAATGTGTTGAAGAAAAAGGAGGTTCTATTTACTACCAAATAGGGAAAAAGATAAAAGAATGGAGGCTAGTGAGAGAGTATACTCAAAAGGATTTGGCTGAGAAAATGGATACAACACGTGATGAAATAAGCAACTATGAGCAAGGGCGTGTAGCTATTCCACTGGAAAAATTATATGCAATAGCAGAAACATTATCGATTAATATTACAGATCTGCTAATAGAGGAAGGTAGTAAAGTAGAAAATGAACTACCGAATTTAATTGAAGAATACAAAAAGATTGAAAGTCAAGAACTACGTCATGTACTAATAAAATCTCTGTTTGAAAGCATACAAGTTTGCAAAGAGAAAGTGGAGAGAGCAGAAAAGATGAAAATTGCAAAGAATTTAGTTAAGGAAGAAATTTCTATCAATATTATTTTAAAAACAGTAGGCATCTCTTTAGACAAAATTCAACAAGTTTAAAATAAAAAAATCACCATATATTAATATCTTCACCTATTCATGAAAAAATAAGTAAAAAAGATTGAAAAATTGATTTGACTTCACTCGGAAGCTATGGCTTTATGCCAATGCTGATAAAAAAACAGCAGTAAATAATTAAAAACAATTTGTTGTTAGTGAAAGGTAAATTATATGAATAAAAGTAAAGAAGAAATAGAATTCAGAATATTAGAAAGCAAAGGTAAAGCACTACTTGATCGTGAAATAATGGAAACGTTTCTAAGTGCAGTACATGAAAGGCCACAAGCTCAAGAAATTGCTAAAAATCTGGTGAATACCTATACGGGAGTAGGAAGGATTTTAGGCCGAGAAATGGATGACCTGAAAGTTATAGAAGGAGTAACTGATTCTGCAGTAGCAATGATTATGTGTGTTAAGGAAACACTAGAAAGGGTACTGAGAGAAAAGCTTAAGAGTGAGCCAATAATGGACTTACAAGGGCTAGTAGAGTACTTAAACGTAAGTATAGGCCACTCAGAAAGGGAATGTGTAAAAATACTGTACTTGAATAAAAGGCGCCAATTAATTGGAGAAGAATCCTATATTGGTGAAATGGAAAAAGCACCAGTATACATAAAGGAGATTATAAAAAAAGCATTAATAAAGAATGCAACATTAGTAATAATGTCACATAACCATCCTGGAGGAAGCTTAGAGCCTTCAGAAGAAGATCAAGCAGTAACAAAGAGCTTAGCAGCAGCATGTAGTACTGTAAGCGTTAGATTATTTGATCATATTATCGTTACAAGTGCGGGCTATTTTAGCTTTAGAGAAAACGGATTGTTATAGCAGAAAGTATTTGCAAATCTGCTCGCTATAATTTATAATGAGTAATAAAATGTATAATAACAAAGTTTATTGTACACTTAAAAAGTATTTTTAATATGAGGTTTATATGACTAGTAAAGATCAGAATAAAAAGACTAATGTTAATCACAAGAAAATATTTGGTGCTCTTGAAGGCGTTGATATAAAGCAGTCTAAATTTGTGAGCAAAATTAATAATCAGAAGGAGATAAATCGGGAGGCTTCCCCTAGCAGAAACATTCAAATCAACTACGGGAAAAGCCTTGACTATGTTTATGGCATAAAACCTTTAAATGATCAAGCAGAAGATTTAAATCCATTTGCTTCAAATTTGCAAAAAATAAAACCAAGTGCAAGCGAAAGTGAAAAGTTGAGCTGGTTTAAGAGTGCGATAGTAGAGGCAAAAAGCGTAAATGAATTACACAAAAATATAGACCAAGTATTAGCATCTGGAGCAAGGCTAAATGCATGTAATGATGGCGAATGGAGTATTGCAGAGTATGTAGTATTGGGTACACACTTTCACAGATTAGAAAAAAGTGATCGTAAAAAGCTAATACGTAAACTAATGCTAAGTGGTGCAGAGTTTCATGATACTTTATTGGAGAATAAATTGATAGGTGAAATCTATAATGAGCTACAACCAGAAGTTCAGCCACAGATAGATGAGAGACTAGAAGAACTAGAGAAAGCTGGCGAAAGTGCTGTTCAAGAAGGAGAATTAATAGATATCGAGATAGACAATACAACATCGTATATAGAGTTCTCTGAAAATAGTAAGATAGAAGTAGCCAAAATACTAGAAGCAAACAGAAAGTTAGGAAGTAATATTTTAAAAATTGGTAATGATGCAGTTGAGGTTAAAAGCGAGAAGGGAGGTACAAGAAATTACGTTGATGTATCAGGTGGAGGCTCTATTGTATTAGAATTTCCTACGAGCACTGGTAAGCTTAATATCATATTGTGCCATGATGTAAAAAAATATGATCAAGTACAAGTCAGAGTAGAAAACAAGGAAATGTGGGCTGAATTACAACAAATAGGGGAAGAAATTGGAAAAAATTGCCTTTTCGGGGGAGTAAAACTTAAAGAAGCAGTAGAGAAAGGTAGTTTCACTAGATGTGGCATATGGAGTGAAAAGCAGAAGGAAGTAAGTGAAAAATTGTTTTTATGGGTGGACAAAGTACGTGAAAATAGTAAAGAAACTTGTAGGGCACTTTAATTCATCTACAACCAATTTAAAGGTTCCAGAGTCTAGCTATTATATCTGGAGCCTTTGAGCTATAATAGAAAATATTATATGCATGGTTGTTTTCGTGGAAAAAAGTCTAGACTGTGAAGTAGGGGAAAAAGTGAAAAATTGGAGGTTAGAGAGAGGTTATACTCAGAAGGATTTAGCAGAGAAAATTGGTGTAAAGTACAGGGTAATACTGCAATATGAGAAAGGGAACCGTAGAATTTCAATCGAAAGGTTATATGCTATAGCTGAAGCACTATCAATCAGTATTACGGATCTTATTCCTGCATCAAAAAGCTGTCTTGAAGATGAGGGAGAAGAAATATTAAACCTAATAAGAAAATATAAGAAGATTAACGATCAGGAGTTACGTAAGATGTTTTGTTTGCTAACCAAATTTGTCCAAGTCAGTGAAAAAAGTAGTAGAAAATCGGAAAAAATAAAAATTGCAAAAGGTCTGGTTAAAGCAGGAGTTTCTGTTGATATTGTTTCACAAGCAATTGGCCTCTCTGCTGATGAATGTATTGAAGAAAAAACGGGTTCTATCTACTACAAAATAGGAAAGAAGATAAAAGAATGGAGGCTAGTGAGAGAGTATACTCAAAAAGATTTAGGAGAGAAAATGAGTACAACCCGTCACGAAGTAAGCAACTATGAACAAGGAAGGACTGCTGTTCCACTTGATAAATTATATGAAATGGCAGAAGCGTTATCGATTAATATTACAGATCTACTAATAGATGAAGGTAGTACAGTAGAAAATGAGCTACCTGATTTGATTAAAGAATACAAAGAAATTGAGAGCCAAGAACTACGTAATGCATTAATAAAATCTTTATTTGAAGGGATGCATATTTGCGAAGAAAAAGTGAGGAAAGCGGAAAGGATCAAAGTTGCAAAGGATTTAGTAAAAGGGGGAATTTCTATTGATATTATTTTGCAAATAGTTGGTTTATCCGCTGATCAAATTGCATGAAAATTTATTTCTAAGTAAGGTATATATGTTTGTTTCTGTAAGAGATATTAGTTCTATAAGTTATAAAATAGGGCAAAAAATAGAAGATTGTAGATTAATGCAAAGGTGTACTCAAGCAGAGTTAGCAAGTGAAATCGGATTAGCATATAAAGAAGTAACCAATTATGAAAATGGGTATATTCCTATTACGATTGAAGTACTATATGTAATAGCAAGAGTACTGTCAGTTAATGTTGTAGATCTATTACCTAAACCAATAACAGTAAGAGAGTATGAAGATGAAGACGAAGAAATACTCTATCTAACAAAAATATATGAGAATCAAAAGTTAGGCAAAATAGTACCTTCATTAGTCAGGTTTGTTCATATTAGCGAGAAAATCAATCAAGAGGAGGCAAGATTAGAAGTAGCAAAAAATCTAGTTAAAGAAGGAGTTTCAGTTGACATAATTTCCCAAGCAACCGGCTTATCTATTTACGAGTATGATAATACAGAGAAAGAAGTCTGCACTGATTCTATATAACCTCAGTTGCGGATTAGCCAACGAAGTAAAGCTTAGAAATGCAGGGCTTTTTCGGCTGCATGGAATATGAAACAAGCGTAGAAAAAATGTGTACCAAAAAATTTATCGGTGATCTATGTCTTGTATGCTCAATCTCAAAGTTGTTTTTCAGAGAGCCAAAAACTGTCTCAATAATCGATCTTTTTCTTAACAAAATCTTCTCATTTAGCGCCATTAATGAGTTTTTCATACCCTTTTTTATACTGGTTACAAGCTTTAACCCTCTATCGAATAATTCGTGAAAAAGATCTTTTTTGATATATCCTTTATCTCCAAACAATAATCCAGTCAATTTCTGAGTTAAATTTGGCACAGGTTTTCTATCATCAATGTTGCCTTTTGTCACCGTAACCCCTTGAATTTCGCCAGCTTCGTTGATTACTAGATGTAGTTTAAAACCGAAAAACCACCCATAGGTAGTCTTTCCAATCTTTGCCAACCCTTTGAAAACTTTATTTCTCGAGGTCCTTTTTGGATGGCAAACAGCGATAGATGTTGCATCTATGTACGAAATCCCTGTCACTTTTGACTGTTCGCAAAACCATTGCATTAAACCTCAGTTGCGGATTAGCCAACGAAGTAAAGCTTAGAAATGCAGGGCTTTTTCGGCTGCATGGAATATGAAACAAGCGTAGAAAAAATGTGTACCAAAAAATTTATCGGTGATCTATGTCTTGTATGCTCAATCTCAAAGTTGTTTTTCAGAGAGCCAAAAACTGTCTCAATAATCGATCTTTTTCTTAACAAAATCTTCTCATTTAGCGCCATTAATGAGTTTTTCATACCCTTTTTTATACTGGTTACAAGCTTTAACCCTCTATCGAATAATTCGTGAAAAAGATCTTTTTTGATATATCCTTTATCTCCAAACAATAATCCAGTCAATTTCTGAGTTAAATTTGGCACAGGTTTTCTATCATCAATGTTGCCTTTTGTCACCGTAACCCCTTGAATTTCGCCAGCTTCGTTGATTACTAGATGTAGTTTAAAACCGAAAAACCACCCATAGGTAGTCTTTCCAATCTTTGCCAACCCTTTGAAAACTTTATTTCTCGAGGTCCTTTTTGGATGGCAAACAGCGATAGATGTTGCATCTATGTACGAAATCCCTGTCACTTTTGACTGTTCGCAAAACCATTGCATTAAGAGCACTAAATACCATAAAACCCTAGATTTTAGCCTAATAAACCTACTATAGGATGGCAATTTTGGAAACGCTGATTCGTATAATAATTTCAAATAATGCACATAGAAAATTTTAAAATTGTCGCACTTGGATTGGTGATATAGCAATATTATGGTAAGAATCTCTGAATGCGTAATCTCTGGCGTCCTGGTTGGTTTTTTGCTACTTGGTAGAAGTTTTTCTGCAAAATTCTTGTCAACTGAATTGCAAAAATCGTCGATCAGGCAAAATAATTCTGTTATATTTTCATTCATTGGTAACCTCTCTATTTTGTAAATAATTTTCCGAGGTTACCCTATTTTCCTGGCTTTTTCACTGATTTCTAATCCGCAACTGGGGTGCATTAAGAGCACTAAATACCATAAAACCCTAGATTTTAGCCTAATAAACCTACTATAGGATGGCAATTTTGGAAACGCTGATTCGTATAATAATTTCAAATAATGCACATAGAAAATTTTAAAATTGTCGCACTTGGATTGGTGATATAGCAATATTATGGTAAGAATCTCTGAATGCGTAATCTCTGGCGTCCTGGTTGGTTTTTTGCTACTTGGTAGAAGTTTTTCTGCAAAATTCTTGTCAACTGAATTGCAAAAATCGTCGATCAGGCAAAATAATTCTGTTATATTTTCATTCATTGGTAACCTCTCTATTTTGTAAATAATTTTCCGAGGTTACCCTATTTTCCTGGCTTTTTCACTGATTTCTAATCCGCAACTGGGGTTATATACTATAGAGTAGGGCAAAGAATAAGAGAATGGAGATTGATAAAAAGGTATACTCAAAAAGATTTAGCAAACAAAGTTGGTTTAACACTCAAGGAAATACACGAGTATGAAATAGGATACACTGCCATATCATTTGATAAATTATATCAAATAGCAGAAGGATTATCAGTGAATATTAAAGTTCTGCTACCTAAAACAAGAGAAAGCAAAAAGCTATTGAGTTTAATGGATCAGTACAGAGAACAAGAATCATTAGATGCATTAGTCAAATCTCTATCTGAAGATATGAAAAGTGGCAAGGAAAAAGTTAAAAAAGCAGAGAAAAGGGAATGTTCAAAAATTCAGCGCGTTTTTCTTCGTTTCTTTCTTTGTATCCATATGTCTTTTTTTGCGTGTGAGTCCAATTTTTTTAAGAGCTCGATGGATCGTTGGGATACTAACATTGCTCCAAAGCTTAGCCATTTCCGATACCACCATATTTTTTAGCAAATTCAGTAAATTTATTCCAGTCAGTAATTTTGTGATTATAACCTCCATTTCCAAGTTTTTTTGACTGAAAATCTCCTGTTTCTTTTCTTCTTTGCTGCCACTCCCATAACGTAGTTCTTCCAATTTTAAATCTTGCTGCCACCGTTTCCCTGCTTTCTCCTTCTTCTAGTGCTTCCATTGCTTTTTTTATAACTATATGCTGCTGGCATCCTTACCTTCACTACTATAAAACCTTATTTTACCTCGTTTGGACTATTATGAAAAGAGCTATAACTAAGAAGGTGGCCCACTAAATGCTTCTATACCCCAGTTGCGGATTAGAAATCAGTGAAAAAGCCAGGAAAATAGGGTAACCTCGGAAAATTATTTACAAAATAGAGAGGTTACCAATGAATGAAAATATAACAGAATTATTTTGCCTGATCGACGATTTTTGCAATTCAGTTGACAAGAATTTTGCAGAAAAACTTCTACCAAGTAGCAAAAAACCAACCAGGACGCCAGAGATTACGCATTCAGAGATTCTTACCATAATATTGCTATATCACCAATCCAAGTGCGACAATTTTAAAATTTTCTATGTGCATTATTTGAAATTATTATACGAATCAGCGTTTCCAAAATTGCCATCCTATAGTAGGTTTATTAGGCTAAAATCTAGGGTTTTATGGTATTTAGTGCTCTTAATGCAATGGTTTTGCGAACAGTCAAAAGTGACAGGGATTTCGTACATAGATGCAACATCTATCGCTGTTTGCCATCCAAAAAGGACCTCGAGAAATAAAGTTTTCAAAGGGTTGGCAAAGATTGGAAAGACTACCTATGGGTGGTTTTTCGGTTTTAAACTACATCTAGTAATCAACGAAGCTGGCGAAATTCAAGGGGTTACGGTGACAAAAGGCAACATTGATGATAGAAAACCTGTGCCAAATTTAACTCAGAAATTGACTGGATTATTGTTTGGAGATAAAGGATATATCAAAAAAGATCTTTTTCACGAATTATTCGATAGAGGGTTAAAGCTTGTAACCAGTATAAAAAAGGGTATGAAAAACTCATTAATGGCGCTAAATGAGAAGATTTTGTTAAGAAAAAGATCGATTATTGAGACAGTTTTTGGCTCTCTGAAAAACAACTTTGAGATTGAGCATACAAGACATAGATCACCGATAAATTTTTTGGTACACATTTTTTCTACGCTTGTTTCATATTCCATGCAGCCGAAAAAGCCCTGCATTTCTAAGCTTTACTTCGTTGGCTAATCCGCAACTGAGGTTTCTATGTGGAGGGATTGTTTAAGAAGCTAATGCCTAAAGTAATATTTGGGATATGCAGACGTAAACACTTTAATTTGGAAGGTAAAGTTGTGAATAGTAGTGAATATGTTATGAGCCAACAAAATGTTAAGTATGAATGGAATTTGGCGCAAGCTTGAGAAATCTTCATTTAAGCTACAAAAACGAATTTACCGAGCTTCACAATGTAATGATATCAAGAAGATGCATAATCTTCAGAGGTTATTACTAAAGTCAACAAGTGCAAGAATGCTCGCTGTTAGAAGGGTAACTCAGGATAACAAAGGGAAAAAGACTTCAGGCATTGATGGAAAGTCTAATCTTAATAAAAAGGAAAGATTGCTATTAGCAAATTCCTTAAATATAAGAGAGAAGGCAAAGCCATCAAGACGGGTATGGATCCCAAAATCTGATAGGCCATCGGAGTATCGCCCGCTCGGTATTCCTACAATAGCAGATAGAGCAAAGCAAACACTTGTTAAAATGGCACTAGAACCGGAATGGGAAGCAAAGTTTGAGCCTAACACTTACGGTTTTAGATCTGGTAGATCGTGTCATGATTCAATAGCAGCTATATTTATCGCACTTGGTCAGAAAACAGCATTTATACTAGATGCTGATATTTCCGGATGCTTTGAAACATTCTGCACTGCTTGAAAAACTTAATACCACACCACCTTTAAAGAGAATTATAAAAGGATGGTTGAAAGCAGGCATTATGGAAGATAGAAAGTTCAGTCCTACCAAACGTGGCACAATTCAAGGTGGAGCAATTTCTCCATTACTTGCATGTGTAGCACTATATGGACTAGAACAGAATATCAAAGAAGAACTTAAGGAAGAACTTTTCCAATATGCGAAAAAGAAATATAGCAGGGTGTCTCGCAAGCAGGCGCAAAATTCAGTTAGTGTAATTACGTACGCTGATGATTTTGTGGTATTACACGAGAGCGAGGAACTTGTGATGAAGGCAAAGGTTCTAACTGAAAAATGGCTAAAACCCGTTGGACTAGAATTAAAGTCATCAAAGACAAGAATTGCACATACACTGAAATCCCTAAATGGGGAAAAGCCAGGATTTGATTTTCTTGGATTTTCAATAAGGCATTATCAAACACGTCAAAATAAGAGAGGTTACAAGTTATTGATTAAACCAAGTCGTAAATCTATAAGTCAACACTTGTTATCTATAAAACATAAGCTTAAAGAGTTGCGAGCAGCGCCACAAGAAACTGTAATAAAAGAACTTAATCCAATAATAAGGGGTTGGAGCCAATATTACATCTCGGTAGTCTCAAGCAAAGTCTTTAATTTATTAGACTACTCTATGCATAACAAACTTTGGAAATGGGCTGTCTATAGACACCATGACAAAAGAAGGTGTTGGGTTAAAAGAAAATACTTTAAAAAGTATGGTAACGACAATTGGAGATATATGGTAAATAACAAGTTATATCTTATTAGACATAGGGATCATGCTATTAAACGACATATCAAAGTAAATGGAAATAGATCTCCGTATGATGGAGATTGGCCATATTGGGGAAATCGTTTAAGTAAATTACCAGATCACGAGTAATAAAATTACTGAAGTTACAGCAAGGTAAATGTAATTATTGTTATCTTTGGTTTAGGTTTAACACATGTACATCATCAAGATTGCAATAATAACATGAAAAATCTATCCTTGCTTCATAAGCACTGCCACGATCAATTACATGGAAGTATGTATACCAAATTAGAGAGAAGCCGGATGATGGGAAGTCCGGTTTTGAAGTCGAGTGGGGAGAGGTGACTTTCTCCACTTAGATAACTCACTAGCTGGTTTTGAGTTCTGGAAATGGTTATTTTATCTAAATTTTTAGTAGAATGTATTGCTAGGCCAAAGAGATATATAACTCTTTAGTCAAAAACTTAAATAAAATAGCCTGAAGATAAAATATTAAAAGACACATAAAAACTACTTGCATTGCCAATTGTATTGATTAGCATATAACAAAATTTAGGTTTTTATGTAAAATAGAGAGGGATTTTATGCAAGATATAAAGACTAACCCACAAGCAACTAGTTCAGATAGGGAAGAAAAATCTTTTCAGTTTAAAAATAGAATAAGACGTCAATATAACCCTGATGATACTAATATTGCCAAGTTGTTTCTTATGATACGTGAACACAAAACGGGCAATCCTGAGCTAGACAAGACTAATGCAATTAAAGAATTACTTACTCAAGTAGAAAATATTAATGATATAGATCTCAATGATGGTGGTAATACACCACTACATGTTGCTGTAAGCAAAGAACATCAAGACATTGTCGAACTTCTTTTGAATGTGTCTGGTATAGACCAAAACATTAAAAATAATCAAGGTAAAACTCCACTCGATATTGCTAAGCAATCCAATAAGGAAAAGATTATTGAAACTTTAGAAGAACATTTAACAGAATCTTCTAATCAAGCAGAAAGACTTTCTGCGCAAGAAAAGGAAGTGCATGAAAAGCTCAGAAAGTTTGTTGAAGATTTTGTTTTTATTTATGAACGCTCTTTATCAGAGTACTATGAGAGACTAGAAAATCAAATAGGAAAGCCAGGTAAATGGGCTGAGTTTGCTAATAAAATAATGGATATAGGAAAAAGTGGAACAGAAGGAACAGAAGACATAAAAATAAAGGCCTTTTCTCTTATTGGAATTAAAGTTCTTCAAGAAGCAATATTCAGCATTGGTAGTAGTTATAATAGAGCAGAGCTGGCTTTGTTGCATAGCGAGTAGAGATGGGAGAAAAAAAGGGAGAAAATCTAAAGAAAGTGGTTACTCTATTAAGAAATGAACATTTTGTAGAGTATATGCCACAGAAGATGAAAGTCAGTAGTCATAAAGAGTATAATCAATTTTTAGAAAAAAGAGGAAATGTCTTTCATTTTATCGATGAAGCTATAGAAAACTGGTACGAAAGTTCAGAAAAAATTCCTGGAGATTTATAGCGATAAGGTTGTTATTGCAGTACATATAGTTGTTAATCTATTTAGAATAGGCTTAAGGCAAGCAGTTGGATTTATAAAAGGATATTTACAAAGTATAGTGAAGAATCTCCAAGTATTCACAAGCTTCTCGTCAAACTTAATTTGAAATTATGTGACCACAGAACAGATAAAAATGACATAGAGAATATTGAAATTGCTATAGATAGTACTGTAATCCATATTTATAGTAACAGTACTCAACATAACAAAGATAACGCCAAGATAAGGAAGTATAATGGTACAGATCAAATAAGAAAGCTACATGTTGCTTTGGACGAAAACAGCAAAAAGGCAATAGCAATTCGATATACTAATTTTCTTTCACATGATAGAATCTAAAATACTAAAGGAAATGGGTGATATCTATAAGATTAAGTCTCTGCGTGCAGATGGAGCTTATGATACAGATAATTTATATAAGTTGTGCAATCAATACAATTTGAAACCCATCATAAAGCCAAGAAAAAATCTGCAGCAATATAGATTATCTATCAGAAAGAAACAACAACATTAGTATAAGGAAAACTTACAATTTAACCCACTGGAAAAAGAAGACAAGGTATGAAATACGTTCACGTATCGAGAGTTTTTTCCTGAGGCTCAAAAAAACATTTGGATTTAGTTTTAAGAATAAATCTGAGGTAAATCGCTCTCAAGAGGTGCTTTTAAAATGCTATTTGATTAATAACTTTACTGATATAGGTATGCCTATTTTCAAATTTGCCTCGTAAATTCCTTTCATTACTCCTCCTCATTCCTTGCCATTCAACAAAGCCACCCATCTTGAAAACTTCAGAAAAACTTACTTGTCGCTTTTAACCTGCTTAAATTTCCAAAACCAATCTATTTGGATCTTCTATGTAATTTTTGATTTTCACAAGGAAAGTAACTGCTCCTTTGCCATCAACTATTCTGTGATCGTAAGAGAGGGCAATGTACATCATAGGTCTGATTTCAATTGAGCTACTCACAGCAACTGGTCTATTTTGTATTGAGTGCATGCCAAGTATTCCAGATTGCGGAGGGTTTATTATCGGAGTAGAAAGAAGTGAACCATACACACCACCGTTTGAGATAGTAAATGTTGCACCTTCCATTTCCGATACTTGCAGCTTACCTTCTCGTGCTTTTTTGCCAAGAGCAACTAAAGTTAGTTCAATTTCAGCAAATGACATTTGATCAGCATCACGAATAACTGGTACAACAAGACCTTTGTCAGTGCCAACAGCAACACCTATGTCATAGTAATTTTTATATACAATTTCATCACCTGAAATCTCAGCGTTAATCTCACGAATTTCTTTTAGTGCTTGCACTGCTGCCTTTATAAAAAACGACATGAAACCCAGTTTTATTCCATATTTCTTTTCAAAAGTTTCTTTATACTTTGCCCTCAGATCCATGACGTTTTTCATGTCAATTTCATTGAACGTGGTCAGTATTGCAGCAGTATTTTGCGATGCTTTCAAACGAGCAGCTATTACTTGCCTTATTTTGCTCATTTTCACTCGCTCTTCTCTTCTCTCTCCACTTACTACACTTTTTGGCGATTCATATTGTTTTACCGGAGGTTGTTCAGCTTTACTCATATGGTCTATCACATCCGCTTTAGTTATTCTGCCTCCCATGCCAGTTCCTTTTACATTTTCTGCACTAATTGCATTTTCTTCCATAATTTTACGAGCTGAAGGGGCATCTTTTTTATCAGGGCTTTCGCCTTTATCTTCTTTTTTCACTTCTTCTTTTACTTCTCCTACAGCAAGTTTTGCCAGTAATTGATCAGGGCTAATTACATCATCTTCTTTCACAAAAAATTCAGTTATTTGTCCTGAAGCTTCTGCAGTTAGTTCTAGCGCCGTTTTATCAGTTTCAATTTCAAAGATCAAGTCATCTACTTTTACTGCTTCGCCGATATTTTTCTTTATTTTTACTATACCTTCCGTAACTGATTCACCACCAAGAGTTTTTGGCGCTCTGATTTCTATAATTTTGCTCATAAAATAACTTCTACATAAAACTTTCTATAAATTTATACATGAAAAGAAACATAAATAAACTAATAAATTCATTAGGCCTTTTATCATAATGCTTGATTATTTCCTCCTAATACATGCAAAATTAAAATACTAAGTAAATTGAAATAAGATTATGGATTTTGATAAGGCAGGCAATGCAGAAGACTTATATAACGAAAAACTTCAACTGATATGTAAGACTTATAACAGAGAATTACTATCAAATCAAAGAGTTGTTGATGGCATCAATTCAATGGATTACAGTAAGCTTAAAATCTTATGCAAGTATCATAATAAGTTTAGTCACAAAGGTATTGAAGAATTACTATTAGATGAGAGCATTGTTAATCACATCAACGATTATGATGATGAAATGTTTAGGTCCATGCTAAATGATGCACCTGCGGAGCACAATATTCTAGAAATACTAAAAGGTGGGAAGGTTTGCAATATCAACAATGAATTCGAAAGTAGTGATAGTGAGGAGAATGAAGAAGATTATGGATATTATGATTACGAGGAAGATGAAAAAAATGATCCGAATAACTTCGCTAAAGAAGCACTAGGAAATAAAGGAATTAATGAAAAACATGTTGATGATGTTCAGTTTTGCAACGATGCAGATGTGGGAATACCACTAGAAAATCAAAATGCTATTAGGAATATCCGTTTTATTCAATGGATGATAGTTGAGAGTGATGGTAAGCTTAGTGAGCAAAATGTTACAGAATTACTAAAAGATTCGAGTTCTATTGATCGAATTAACTCTCTTGATGATAAAAAGCTTCAACTTATACTCAAGAGTGATAAGTTTAGTGGTGAAAATATTATAGAGTTATTAGGAAATCAAAGAGTTGTTGAATACCTCTATTTTATTGATTATGAAAAATTTGAACTCATTCATAATAGTGATAAGTTTAATAGTAGCAAGTATGCTAGTAGCAGTCACAAGGTTATAAGGTTGCTAGAAAATCAAGAGCTTGTTAAGCACATCAATTTTATTGATTATGAAAAACTTCAATTCATACTTTGTAATGATAAGTTTCTTCTTAGCGATATTATAATACTACTAAAAAATCAGGAGGTTGTTGAGAATATCATTTCTTTTAACATTGAAAAATTTCGACTCATATTTTATAGTGATAAGCTTAACTGTGTAGATACAATAGAATTACTAGAAAATCAGAAAATTGTTGATTGCATCGATTCGATTGCTCTTAAGAAATTAGAATTCATATTTAATAATGGGAATTTTAGTTTTGAAAATATTATAAAAACACTAAAAGATCAAAAAATTGTTGATTGCATCAATTCAATTGCTCCTGAGAAATTAGAACTCATATTTAATAAGTTTAGTTCTCAAGATATTATAAAAGTACTAGAAGATCAAGATGTTGTTAAGGGCATCAATTCTGTTACCACTAAAGAGCTAAAAGCAATAACAGATAATGTTACTGGTAAGGTATTTGTCAATATATTTAAAAATTTTAAACCTAGCGTAAAGTCGACTTTGAGGCTTGCTATACTCCTGCGTAAAGCTGGTAAAATTACAGATATTAATATCGATTACTTGAACAACAAGGAACGTATTTACGAAGATATAATTAAATATGTTCCCCAAGAGCTGGACATAAATATAGAGTCACTTATACCACTCCCTACATTTAAAAGATATACTGAATGCGAAGAACCTGTGTCAAAATTATATAATTTATCTTTAGAGCAGGTTATTGAGAATATAAATCCACATAAAAGAGCCAGGTATTCCTAACACCACTAAATTCATTTGTTTATAATAATTTCACTATATCGTAAAACCATCTATATCAGACTATTTTTACTATATTTTCTTGGTAAAATCACTGGCAGCTGACACCGAGGTTGAGAAAATTTTTGTAATATAGACTATCAATGATTTTTCAGTAATAATATAGTTTTAGGTGGATATAGTGAACGTTTCATACAGAGATATAGACATTAAGCTAATTAGAACAGGTTGAATTCAAATGTTGAATCTAGAATCTCTGCCAAAACATCTAGCAATTATTATGGATGGTAATGGTAGGTGGGCAAACAATCAAGGAAGGGTAAAAATTGATGGCTATAGAAAAGGCAGTGAGGTTGCATTTGATATTGCTAAGCATTGCACAGTCCTGGCCATACCTTACTTAACTTTGTATGCATTTTCCATGGAAAATTGGCTCAGATCTGAAAACGAAACAGACTACCTATTTAATTTATTTTACTCCACTTTAACTAATGAAGATAAAATGAAATTCATTTACAATTGTAACATTAAGTTAAATTTTATTGGCAATTTAAGTCTATTGCCCAGTAAAATATTCGATCAAATCAAAAAAGCAGAAGAAGTGACACATAAGAACGATGGTCTATTACTCACTGTTGCAGTTAGTTATGGAGCAAAGCAGGAAATTATACATGCTATCAACAACGTCATAAAAGGAAATATTGATTGCGTATTGGAAGAGGAATTTGAAAAATTTCTGTATACTAAAGATTTGCCAAAATTGGATTTATTAATTCGCACTGGTGGCGAAAAAAGGTTAAGCAATTTTTTATTATGGCAAGCAGCTTATGCTGAATTGTATTTTTGTGATACTTTGTGGCCCGATTTTTCTTGTCAAGATTTGACCAAAGCACTAGAAGATTATACAAAAAGAGAAAAAAAATATGGTAGATAATAACTTTATGGTTAGAATATTGTCCTCAATAGTAATATTACTCATATTTTCTTTTGCTACATATTTCAGTGATTTATCATTTTATCTACTAATTTTTTCAATTGCAGTTTTATCTTCTTTTGAATGGTATAATCTAACTCAGGGCAATAGAATCTTATACATTTTTGCATTACTACTCATTGCACTACCAAATGCCTCGCTAATATGCCTATATAATCTACCACAGGGAAAATATGCATTAGTATGGCTTATCTTAACTATTTGGAGCATCGATATTGCTGCCTATTTTTTCGGCAAAAATTTTGGTAAAACTAGAATTTGTCCAATCATTAGCCCTGGGAAAACTTGGTTAGGACTTTTTGGTGCAGTCTTAGCTGGAATAGTGTGTGCAATTTTTGGCTCAATATTTTTGAGTTTATTTCCAATTTTTTATTCTCCAATAATTGGTTTGATAGTTGCTATTCTAGCCCAACTTGGAGATTTCACTGAGTCACTCATCAAAAGAGTTTACAATGTTAAAGATAGTGGAGGTATTATACCAGGCCATGGAGGAGTACTCGACCGTATGGATAGTTTCATTTTTACTGCCCCTCTCATTGCTATTTACATAAGCTAAAAAAATGAAGTACTATTAACCTTTGGTTCTTTCCTTCTTGCTTATTACTTTCACCTCAACAGATTGAAATTCTTCGGCACTCACTATTTCATCCATTGACTTATTACAATAAGGACAATACATTTCTCCTTCTTTGTGTAAGTATACTATTGGATGACCAGAACCATCATCATTCTCATCACCACGGCAGCAAACTATTACATTATTATCCCTCACTTTTAACATGTCTCTCCTTTAGCTTACAATATTTTACACATCTAACATACTCGTTTGGAAATAAAAAAGACAACAAATACTTATTCTCCATTTTCTACCCTATTTAGATTAATCAATTCACTTTGGACACTTTTTGACACAAAGTTGCTAACATCTCCTCCTAATCTCGCTATTTCCTTTACAAAACTTGATGAGATAAATTGAGTATCCTCAGATGCAGGAAGAAATATAGTTTCGATTTCAGGAAAGAGCTTATAATTTACCCAACTCATTTGAAACTCGTAATCAAAATCCGATACTGCTCTCAGTCCTCTAATAATAACAGAAGCATTTTGCTCTTTGGCAAACTTCACTAGCAACCCATTAAAGGATATAATATCTGCATCAATTCCTGCTCCTTTCACTTCATTTTTAGCCATGCTTGTGCGCAGTCTTATGTCAAAATTAGTATGTTTATTAACATTCTCTGCAACACCAATTATCAACTTATCGACTAGCTTACATGCTCTTTTTATTATGTCAAGGTGCCCAAAAGTTATGGGGTCAAATGTACCAGGATAAATTCCTATTTTGTTACTAATGTTCATTCTTTGTTTCTATACTTCAAAAACTTTTGATGGACATGATAACGTTTTTTATCTAAAAATGAAAGTACGTAGTTGGCCTGATAGCTCAGTTGGTAGAGCAAAGGACTGAAAATCCTTGTGTCGCTGGTTCGATTCCTGCTCAGGCCACATTCTTTTTCTTAATGTTCTATAATATATTATAATATTAATATAATTATTTAGGAAATAATGTATAAATGTTACAATAGAATATTTAATATACTATTAATTACATTTCTACTATTAAGTAATATCGCTTATAGTGAAAAAGTAAACAAAGAATTATCTGCTTTGACAGTGGAAAATGCAGTAAATTATAATATAATTGTTGGTTTATTGCAAACAGATGAATCTCAAAATATCTATGAGATATTCAATAATTTTGGGGTTAAAACTATATTCATTGACTACGACAAAATAATTAATCTAAAAGAAATCCAAGAAGAGTTCGCAAAACAAGATGAAATATTGGCAAAAAAGCTGATACTAGATCGAATAAAAGTTGAAGTTGCAAAATTTATCAAAGAGCAAAAGATAAACAGAATATTTATTTCAGATAACTTTCATTCAGCTCTTAACCCTTACCGCCAGCTTGTGAATGAAGCAATTGTAAAAACAGTAGATGACAATCCTACAATTCATTTGCTTGCCATATGCGGTGGTTTACAAGACATTATGCATGCAAAAGAAATTGAAATAACAAATGTTGTTAATGATGAGAAGAATCATTTAAAATCATCATCCTATCCACAAAAAGAGAATATATCTCTTCAGCAGATAAAAATTGTTCCAGGTAGTCGTTTGGAAAAAGTGGTAGCTAGATTTTTACTACCTAATCAAAATGGCTGGTTTTCAACTTATTTTCCGAATGCTCATTCAGGTACAGTAAGTAATACTACAGAGAATAGAAGAAGGCTAGAGCTACTTGGATATAAAATTGCAGCATTTGCCAATGACGGGGTAATAGAAGCTATCGAAGATAAGCATGGTAATATTTACTTTCAAAGTCATCTAGAAGCCCTTGTTGTCAAATCAGATAAAAACTCTCGTTTGTCAAGCCAAAAGGTACGTCAGGTTTCAACACTAGTTGCTATAGCGATTATAAATGATTTTCTTCATCGCGTTTAATGCTAAAATAAGGAAAATCATTTAATGTCATGCCAGTACCCTTTTTCTTGTCATTCCAGTGCGTGACGCTGGAATGGCTTTGTTGCATAGGTCAAATAAAAAGAACTGGCAGTTACTGACAAAATTCACTATAAGACAAGCATTTAAACTACTAAAGAAAAATATGCCACAAAAAATGAGAGTCAGTAACTGCCATGAATATAACAAATTTCTCCAAGAGAGGGGAAATATTTTTTATTACGTCAATGATGCCATAGAAAATTGGTACGAAAAAGGTCCAAAAATGGCTGGTGGCAACTATATTTATAGCGATAAGGTCGTGATTCTGGTTCACATAATAACTTATTTATTTAGAATAGGTCTGAGACAAACAGCGGGATTTATAGAAGGGTACCTTGAGCAAGTAAGGAAAAACTTGCAAGTTATTAGCTATTCCCAGGCCTCAAGAAGGCTTAAAAAACTTAACATCAAAATTAATGATCGAAGACATGATAAAAATAATACAGAAGATATTGAGATTGCCATAGATAGTACTGATCTACAATAATATTCCAGGTCATAGCAAGGCAAATGGTACAGATAGAAAGTATCGCCGCTATGAGCAAACAAGAAAACTGCATGTAATGCTAGAGATAGGTAGCAAAAAAGTTATAGCAGCAAAATACAGTGGCGGAGTTTATTCTGACCACTATGGAGCATGTGATCTTATTGCAAGGATTGATGTTAAATATAATATAAGCACACTATATGCAGACAGGGCATATAATCGAAAGAAGTTATACAAACTGTGCGATGAGCTTGACATAAAGACAAGGATTCCTCCGCAAAATAATGCAGTAGAGCATCCAAAGTTGGATTATATGGATGAGAGAAATTCTACAATCAAGCTCATAAAGTCATATGATGAAGATGGTATGAAGAGGTGGAAAAAAGAGATAAATTATGGGAAGAGATCTTATATAGAAAGTTTTTTCTCGCGACTGAAGCAAACATTTGGGTTTAGTTTTAGAAACAAATCTGAGGTTAATCGTGAGAGAGAACTGCTACTCAAGTGTTATTTGCTTAACAAATTTACTGATATAGGCATGGCTAAATTTGAGATAGCTTCATGAATTTATTCCACGTTACCTATTATCCGAAGAGTGATGAAACAAAGCCCGCTGGAATTCAGTTTTTCATTTCATCAAATTTAGCGTAAGCTCAAGTTTGCTTATAAATTTTTCTGGATGCCAGTGTCTGGGCACTGGCATGACATTATGGAATTTGGGCTCCAGTGTCAACTACTCTAATGACACCTGATTATGATGAAAGAAATCTAATGATTTATATAAACCCCATAGCATGTCGAACGAAGCTTTTTTTAAGAAAATCTGAATTTTCAACTACCATTAAACCAAGATTGCTCAGAACTTTAACGCAAAGTATTCTGTTGGAAAATATTCTATTTAGTCCATCAGTTGCAAGTGCCATAGTAAAATTATCAAAGTATCTATCACGTGAAATTTTCTTCAATAGATAATTACTGCCAACATCAATGCCAGAGGATTTTGCAGCAGTTATTTGTCTAATAACACTCTCTACATCTCTCATTCCAAGGTTAAGTCCTTGACCTGCAACTGGATGGATTGAATGTGCTGCATCGCCAATAAGCAAAATTCTGCTTTTATGAAGCTTTCTCGCAAAAGTAAAACTCAAAGGGTAAGATTTTCTTTCACCCTCTAATTCAATTTCTCCCAAATAAGAACCAAATCTTTTTTTGAGTTCTATGATAAACTCCTCTTCAGATAAGCTCATCAGCATTTTTGAAATTTCGCATTTTTCTGTCCAAACTATTGAAGAAGTATAGCCACCTTTCATTAGCAAAATTGCAAATGGACCACCAGGAAAAAACCGCTCTACAGCTAAGTTTTGGTGATGTAGTTCATGTTTTACATTAAATACCATGCTATTTTGTTTATAATCAAATTTTATTATTGTTATAGAAAACAACTCTGGCAGCTTAGAGTTTTTACCTTCAGCGCAGATAAATAGCGATGATATCAATTTTTGATCATTATCAAGAGTAACTTCCACGTATCCTTCGTCACAAGCGATTGTTTTATAGAAACGTGGAGAATATATATTGAGTTTATGCAAAAAATTATTATTAATTGCATTCCATATAATAGCGCTCTTGATTACATAACCCATTGGCTCTTCACCAACCATTTTATGGTCATAATGAACAGTAAATGGGCTATCTCCATCTAATATGCATATATCAAGTATTGGTTCAGCTTCATCTTCTAAGAACTGCCAAATTCCTAATTTTTCTAGTATTTTTTTTGACCCTTGAGAAATAGCAAATGCTCGATTATCATCAACTGCACGTGGTAAACTATTTTTCTCAATTACGGCTACAGATACAGAGTCATTACTCAGGCCAATAGCAGTAATAAGACCAATTAGCCCACCACCTGAAATGATTACATCGTAATTCATTTTATTTACCTAAAATTACATTTTATTCGTTTTGAAAATAGTTTAAACAAACTTTGTAGATGCTGGACTTCTTATCACTACCTTAGTATACCTCAGATTAGTAATAAAGTATTAATTATTTTATTAAAGGAAACAGCTTATGACTACAGATTGTAAAGAAGAAATGAGAAACTGTATCTCTAAATATAAAGAAGAACTTGCAGAAAATAAAGCAGCAATTAGACAAACTTTAACTAGCGATAAAATTAATATAAGCGATTACTTTTATCAGGGTGATACAATCTGTAATGAAGAACTATTTAATGTAGGAGGCGAGTGTCAAGATACACAACGTGGTAAATATACGTATGATGAATGGAAGCAAAAAATTGAAAAATCTAAAGCTAACGAGTTGTTAGAAGACAAAAATTTGCAAGAAACGTTAAAAAGCAAAGATTCGCAAGAAGAGTTAAAAGGCAAAATATCAAAGAGTCTTGAGGATTATAAACAGTATCATGAAAAGGTTCTGTCGCATTTGTAGGGAAGTAGAAAGAAGAATGATATAATTGTCTAAAAAAAAAGCAAAGATGTTTCGTATCAATCAAAAATTGTTGCCATATTTCAAAGGATTTAGCTTTTCAGCGGATGTTATCTGTATACATGAAATGTCGATTCTCTTTGAGCTATCGAGATTTGGAAGAAATGATGAGTATAAGGGAAGCAAAATGCTACGTTACAAAGGTGGGTTATCACCACTGATAGATGAGGCAGTAAGGAAAAGAAAGAAGCAGGTTGGTAGTAGTTGGAGAGACTTACATTAAATTAAACGGTAAATGGGTTTATTTATATACTGTAGACTTCCTCTTGTGTGTTAGTAGAGACAAGTCTGCAGCACTTGCATTCTTTCGTAAAGCCTTCAGGAGTAACTATCTTCCTGAGAAAATTGTAATTGATAAAAGCGGCAGTAATACTGCTGCTCTTGATGATTTGAATGCAGAAATTTCTGAAGATTACAGTTCTTCAAATAAAATATCTAAATAATATTGTTGATAGATTTATCAAAAAACTAATAAAGCCAATGCTTGGGTTTAAAAGCTTCCATTCCGCAAAGATTACCATCACAGGCATAGAAAATATTCGTATGATTCAAAAAAGACAAATTATTAAATAATGTTTCTACTTTTGAGAATTTTGCTATGTTAATGGCTTCATAACTCCTATAATCCCACCTTTAATGATCTTCTTTCCTATGGTTTATAGATGCAACAGAACCGTTTTTATAGGATTGGGGCTAAAGAAAACTTGCATGTAAATGTATCAAGGTATAAAATTATAAATATTAAGAATGAATAGGTTAGTTATGAATCTTGTAACAAAATCCGCTATCGATTTTACTGCTTCGGCTGTTCTTGCTAGTGGAAAAATAGTTGATGATTTCTGTTTAAGTAAACATATAAAGGATAAGTATGCTGTCCTTTTTTTCTATCCACTTGATTTTACTTTTGTCTGTCCAACTGAGTTGATATCATTTAGCAACAAAATAGAAGATTTTTCAAAACGTAATGTTGAAGTGATAGGAATAAGTATAGATTCAAAATTTTCACACTATAAATGGCGAAACACTCCAGTTAATGATGGTGGTATTGGAGAGGTTAGCTACAATTTAGTGTCTGATATCAAAAAGTCTATATCAAGAGACTATGGGGTCTTATATGATGACTCAATTGCACTAAGAGCAACTTTTGTTATTGATGATAAGTTTGTTGTACGTCACCAATCGATAAATGATTTTCCTTTAGGGCGTAATATCGATGAGTTTATTAGAATTATTGATGCAATAAAACATAATGAAGAGCATGGTGAAGTATGTCCAGCAGGGTGGAAAAAAGGTAAGCCAGCAATGCAGGCAAGCGATGAAGGAGTGGCTGATTATCTAAACTCACACAGTGCAGAATTATAAATTGAGTACAAAAGTTCTTATTATTGGATCTGGAGCAGCGGGTTATGCTGCTGCTATATATGCAGCACGTGCAAATTTAGAGCCAATTGTAGTAACAGGAATGCAACCTGGTGGTCAGCTTACAATTACTACGGATGTTGAAAACTATCCAGGTTTTATTTCTATACAAGGTCCAGAACTCATGGAACAAAAGAGGTTGCATGCAGAGAAGGCGGGAGCAAGAATAATAGACGATGAGATAAAAAGTGTAGAACAACTTGAAGGTTCTGGTGAATATGGATTCAAGTCCTTTGGTAATAGTAATGACTACTATTCAGATTCAATTATAATTGCATCTGGTGCACAAGCAAAATGGCTTGGCCTGGAGAGTGAAAAGAAATTTCAAGGTTACGGAGTTTCAGCATGTGCAACTTGTGATGGCGCATTTTTTAAGAATAAAGTTGTAGCTGTGATTGGTGGTGGAAATACTGCCGTTGAAGAGGCAATATTTTTAACTCGATTTGCTAAAGAAGTTATACTGATACACAGGCGTGATAAATTAAGAGCAGAGAAAGTAATGCAAGACAGGCTCTTTAAAAATGATAAGATAAAGGTGATATGGAATCATACCGTAGAACAGGTTCTTGGAGAAGAAAATCCAAAAAAAGTTACTGGCGTTACAATTAAATCGACAGAAACCAAAAAAATCCAGGAATTGAAAGTGGATGGAGTGTTTATTGCAATTGGGCATGCGCCAAATACATTTATTTTTAAGGGCTTTGTTGAAATGGATCAGCAAGGTTATATAATTACGAAACCTGGAACAACTCTAACAAGTAGGGCAGGGGTGTTTGCCGCTGGCGATGTTCAAGATAAGGTATATCGCCAGGCAGTAGTTGCAGCAGGTACAGGGTGCATGGCTGCACTTGATGCAGAAAAGTTTTTGGAATCATAATTAGTTCTAAAATTTTTAACTAAATTACTTGCAATTTTCTTTGTTTTTTTTATAATTATGTTAATAAATTATAGATTGAGGAGAATTTAGTATGCTTTCGAGAAGTAATGTAGGTTTTAGAAGAAGTGTTGTTGATGATACAGGATTACGAGCTCAAAATCAAACAACTTCAGGACAATCAACAACAAAATTATTTGAAGCTATTGATGAAAAAAAGCTAGGAGATTTTGAGCGAGCTCTGGAAGAAGGTGCGGATGTTAATGCGTTTAATGAAGAAGGCATGACACCTTTGATATCTATAATTGGTGATTTATCTGCAGGCTCTGAAACAGAAGAAGAAAAAGAATATCAGAGTATGATTAGGTTACTTCTACTTCACCGAAGCATAGATGTTAATATTCAAAAAAAAGGTGATGGCAATACAGCTTTGCATCTAGCAATGTCCTTTCAACAAAGGAAAGTGTTACAACTCTTACTAAGTCATCCGAGAATAAGTATGTATCTACAAAATAAAAGATTTCAAAATCCTGGGGAATTTGCTAAAAAACATCGTGCTGAGCATTTGATCATAGAAATACAAAAAGCACAAACAGGAAAACAATTATTGAATGCTCTTTCTCATGGAAATTTCCATGAAGCAAAAAGACTATTAAATGAAGAATTCAACCCTAATTGCTGGAAAAGAAATTTCAATGGAGAAATAGAAACGCTGCTTAGCCTGATTATCAAATCATGTTTACAAGGAATAACACAAGATAACGAGGAAGTATTGACTAAACTTTTAGAACATAAAGACCTAGATTTTAATCAAATAAAACCGATACCAGCTATAGAGCAAAATCCATGGGTGAAGCAAATCATTGAACAAGCTATGAAAGAGCGATTAACTGATGCTATTAATAGAAAAGATTTGGGTGATGTAAAAAAATTAGTAGAAGATAATTGCTTTATGAATGATCAAATTGTTATTGAGTTGCTTAAAAGTTTTAATCCTGTCAGAGAATATCTAAATGGAAAATTCCCTGCAACTGTGGAACAGTCTTCAGCAAATGTACATAATGTTGCCCCGGAAATAAACGACGATTTGATTGCTCAAGAATTGCAGCAGCTCGAAAACCTTAGAAATGAGCTTGAAAGAACAAAGGCTCAACTTACAGAAAAAGAGCAAGAGCTGAATAGGGCCGTAAGTGAAAGAACTAGAGACACTAACAAAATTTTAAAGTTAGAAAGGAATTTGGGGCAGGGGAGATTAGAACTTCAAACTCAAAATCAAGACTCAAAGAACAAAAACAGAAAACTTTCAGAAGCAAGCATTTATAATAGAAGGCAAAGTAACTATGCCTCTGCCTCTTTTGTGTTATCTGGAGCGTTTGCTATTGGTGCATGTTTAACAATATCGAATTTAGAAATATGTATTTCACTTGCTGTAGCTGCACTTGTTTTCATTGCAATTGGGTGCTACTGTTCATATAAAGCAAGTACAGTACTGAGTGATGTGACAAGCACTGAATTTGATAATGTTATCAGTTTAAGACAGAGTTAAGGTTTTTACTTCTTCTCTAAACTCTGCTGAAAGTTTTATACATCCTGAAAATACCTTGATAATTCGAGTGAATGTGAACCTGAGTGGTTTCAAGACTTAAATAGTTGTTGTAAACTTGCTTTTATTATCTTTTAGTTCAAGAAATTAAAAGTTTAACGATGAGAATTATAATTACAGACCAAAGTAAAAAGTAGGCTTTTCCATTTGATCTATTTTTCACTTGTAATTTTTTGTCAGCTACTAGGTTTAATTTTTCTATAAGGCTAAATATTCCTTGGATTGTTTTGATGGGATAAGAGCTTTTAATTTTTTCCCTATACCCTATTTTACTTTCATGTTGACTGTTTATCCATGTTTCAACTACTTTCCACATATTGATTTCTGGATAGACTTTCCTACATGTTCCTTCTAATAAAATCATAGTTTTCTGCAGCAATAACAATTGTGTTTGAACTTTCATATCAAAATCACCAGTTATTTTTAGTAGCTGAGTAAGTAATCGAGCAAATGAAATCTTCTGTATAGGCTGTCCAACAATGGGCTCACCTATTGCTCTGCAAGCTGTAACAAAATTTCTATGCTGTGATGGAACATAACCAGCTTTAAAGTGCATTTTTGCAACGTGATCGTAATCCCGATTTAAAAATCCCTTGAGTATCTCTATAACGTAGTAGCATGTCTCACGATCTATTCTACCCATGATTCCACAATCCAGGGCAATAATATTGTTATTACTATCGATCATTAAATTTCCAGGATGCATATCAGCATGAAAAAAACAATCCCTATATACCTGATTACAAAAAGATTCTATAAGATTGATAGCTATTTGCTTTCGGTTATTCAGCTTTTCAACTTCGTATATTGGTATAGCTTCCATCCATTCTAATGTTAAAACCTTTTTTGAAGTTCTACTCCAATCTATTTCAGGTACGTAGAAACCTCTGTCATGTTTAGTATTTTCCTTCAGTTCCGAAGAGTGGGCAGCCTCAAAGCGTAGATCTAACTCTAATCGGCAAATTTCAGCAAAAGTTTTGACTAATTCAACTGGCTTCAGCCTTTTTGATTGTTCACTAAATTTTTCTGCAATTTCTGCAAGCCAAGAAAGCATTTTTATATCCCTTGAGAATGTTTTCTCAATATTTGGCCTCAAAACCTTTACAGCAACTTCCTTACCCTCAATTGTAACTGCTCTATGCACCTGAGAAATTGATGCTGCTGCAATTGGCTTTTCAGAAAAACTTGAAAAAATGTCGCTTAATTTACAATTAAACTCACTTTCTATAGTTTTAACTGCTATTTTATACGAAAATGATGGCAATCTATCACATATCAATAGCAAGTTATTTGTTATGTCCTCATTTAAAATATCAGTGCGTGATGAAATGGATTGCCCAAATTTAATGAACACCGGACCTAATCTTTCAAGAGCACGCTTTAGTTTATGACCTTGTATTTTATTTATTGATTTTTTTGATGGTGGAAGTAAATAAGGTAACACATTGTAGCGTGTTAGCACTGTAGTTATTTGCAGAAGACGTAGAATATTTTGAATCATTTCGCTGCGTAACTGCCAAATATTTCATTTATCTCCATAATTTCATCAGGTTTACCTTGATAATAGATAGTATTATTTATGCAAATTATGTAATCTGAGGATGGTAGAGCAGAGTTAAGGTCATGAGAAGTCATGAGAATCGACACTGATCGTTCTTTTGCGATTTTATTTATAATATCGTAAAATTTAGCTCGTGCGTTAATATCCATTGCACTGACTGGTTCATCTAAAATGATCAAATCAGATTCTGAAATTAAACAACGTGCAAGTAGCAGTAGTTGTGTTTGTCCTGCAGAAATTTCTAATACTTGATTCTTTAAAATGTTACCGATGCCAACCAATTCTATCGCTTCTGTAACGATAGATTGATTTTTTTTGAATCTCTTCGAGGAGCTATTGAAAAGGAAAGACTCAACTGTTATTGGCATCAAATTACCAATACTAAAATTTTGTGGCATATAGCTAATTTTTACATTATCGGCAAATAAAATACTGCCAATATAGCCTTTATTTATACCAGCAACTGCTTTCACTAAAGAGGTTTTACCTCCGCCATTTGGACCAAGTATTGTAACTATATCTCCTCTTTCTACTGATATATTGATATTATCAAGAACTTTTTTACTACCATGTGCAAGAGTAAGGTTTTCTATTTTTAGAATGCAGTTATTGACATTACTTAATTTTTTGTCAAAAATTGACTTCTTCTCAATATTTATATGAGACATTTACTGATTTTTTTTCTATTACTTTCACTTACACTATACTACAATAGTGCCTTTTCATCCAATTTAAAAATTGTAGCTACAATCAAACCTATACACTCACTTGTAGCTTCTGTTACAGATGGGATTTCAAAGCCAGAATTACTAATGTACGAAATAGTGTCTGAACATAACTACATGCTCAGGCCTTCAGATGCAAGTAAATTAGAATCTAGTAATATTATATTTTATATCGATGATTCTTTGGAAACATTTGTTAAAACTTTCGCTAAAGAAAATAAGAAGTTAATACCGCTATCAAGTGCAATCGATCTACTTCCTGCTCGACCACATTCATTTTCTAGTCACATTCAAGATGAAAAAGATTTGCATATTTGGCTGAGTCCTGAAAATGCAAAAAGTATGATAATTTCTATCAGTGCAACATTATCTAATATAGATAAAGAAAATGCCTATCGATACAATACTAACGCAGAGGAGGCTATAAGAAAGATAGACCAAGAAGTAGAAAAAATTACGAAAGAATTGGATGAGTTAAAAAATCAAAAATACATAGTTACTCACGATGCTTATCAATATTTCGAAAAATATTTTGATTTAAGTTACCCAAGCGCCATTCTTTCTATAGAAGAGGATTCTTACATAGGTATGAAGAGTTTAATGAAATTAAAAAAGGTAATGAAAGAGGAAAACGTTAAATGTATTGTTTCTCATTCACGAGAGGATAGCATAAAGCCTAATGTCTTTTCTAGTGACGTAAAAATGGTGATTCTTGATCCTATTGGATCAGATGTAGAGCCTGGAAAGGATGCATATCTAGATATAATCAGCAGCATTGCACAAAATTTCAAGTCTTGTTTCACTGAGTAATGAGTTCTTTTATCTATTCAGATAGCATTGCAAACTTAGTGCTTTCTATTCCAATCACAACTATACCGACATTATCTACCAGAAGTATACCATCCCAGTATCAAGTACTGGGATGACACCTTCTACTACGCAAATTACCACAATGTCCGCACGGCTATACACGTGATGCTGGAATTCTTAGCACACCTTTTGATTTATGAAAAATCAGTGTCTGCATTTACTTCTATTTTTTTATCTATTTTATTTTGCCATTTTACTGCTTACTCTGTATTCAAATTACATGAACCTTTTTATATGAGGCAAGCTCAGGTTATTTTTACGTTTATATATTGATCCGATCTAGTCCAATAAACCCTCTAAGGAAAACCCTTAGATTTTTGACCTACTAACGTGTGACACTTTAGGTTTTAGAGCGTTTTCTGTGTTTTATACTTTATGTTTATTAATTGTGTAATGATCAACACTATGAGTTTCACCTTCCCTTCCATTATATCTCTGAGCTCCATTATTAGAGTATAACTTGATTATAAACTATATATAACAATAAACTTACTTTAATTTTTCTTCTTTAAATAATACGTGTCTTCTGACCACTGGGTCATACTTCCTAAACTCGAGCTTTTTGGGAAGGTTCTTAGGATTACGTTTTTTTACACAAAAATAGCCTGTTAGTTTCTCTTCTCCAGTTTTTGTTGTTTTAGTTGCAGTGCTAACTAGCTTGACAAGCAAAGAAGCATTTTTTTTCGCCATAATTGTTAGTGATATAATAAACTCTATGCAAGTTTAGAACGCAAAACACTGAAAGTCAACCCAATAATGCAGGTCGCAAAATTCTTGACAATCAATAATATATTAAGTAGTATAAAAAGATTTCAGAATGAAAAGCAGACGGTAAATAAGTGGCGAGTGATGGCAAAAGGTTATTATTGATAGAAAGTACTACCTGTTCTAACGAGGTAAGGGTTGCCCTACTAGTTAATGGTAGGGTTGTAGAGTTTGAACAAGAATTCAAGGAAAAAAGACAATTAAGAGGTAATATATACGTTGCTTATGTAAAGCGTATAGAGCCTGCTTTGCAAGCCGTGTTCATTGAGTATGGAAAAAACAAGCAAGGTTTTTTGTCTTTTTCTGAGATATCTCTAAATTACTTTAATATTCCAGAAAAAGAGAAGGAAATTTTCCCTGACGAAGGCTATTCGAGCGGTGTGGACTGTTCAAATGATAATTGCACAGAAGAAGGCCTGGATTCTACAGCTAGTAATGAATCCAGCAGTGGTTTTGTGAGGGAGGTACCTTTACATAGAAAATATAAGTTACAAGATGTGATTTCAGTAAATCAAAAGTTATTGGTTCAATTAACTAAAGAAGAACGAGGAAATAAAGGAGCTTCATTTACAACATACGTAACTTTGGTCGGTAGATACTGTGTTTTCATGCCCAATTCCATAAGTAGGGGTGGAGTATCTCGCAGAATTGAAGATACCAACGTTAGAAAACAGTTAAAGGATATATTAAATTCAATAAATTTACCAAAAGGCTCAGGTTTAATAGTAAGAACTGTTGGTGCAGGAAAAAGTAAGAAAGAAATTGAGCAAGATTACGATAATTTGACCTTATTATGGCAAAATATCCAGCAAAACTTCTCTTCTTTAAATGTTCCATCATTAATTTACAACGAAGCAGATGTAGTTATGAGATCTGTACGTGACTTTTGTAGTAATGATACAGAAATTATAGTATCTGATAGAGAAGTTTGTGAAGCGGTAAGAAAATACACTAAAAATGTGTTACAAGGAAAATTACGTCCTAGGTTATATAGAGGCTCTGTTCCAATCTTTACTTACTATCGAGTCGAAGATCAAATTTCTGAATTATATAGCAATAGAGTAGAATTACCATCTGGTGGGTCTTTGGTGATAACCTTAACTGAGGCATTTGTTTCAATAGACGTAAATTCAGGGAAAATGACAGGAGAAGATAACATAGAAGAAACAGCTTATAGAACTAATATGGAGGCATTATCTGAAATATCAAGGCAAGCGAATCTCAGGGGCTTATCAGGGTTAATAGTTGTTGATTTTATTGACATGTTGAAACTTGAGTATTGCAAAAATGTTGAATTTGCTATCAAGCAGGCGTTTAAAGATGATAGAGCTAAAGTTCAATTTAGCTTTATCAATGACTTTGGTTTAATGGTCTTTTCAAGACAAAGAATTAAACCAAATATACAGGAAATTAATACTACAGAGTGCTTACGCTGTAAAGGTATTGGAAGAGTGAAATCAAACGAAGTGGTTGTTGCATCGATACTAAGGGATTTGCAACATATTGCTAATAAAAATCAAAATAAGTCCTTTGATTTAATAGCACGCAGTGCAGTTATAGCGCACATTTTTAATAATAAGCGTGATATGGTTTCTACAATCGAAAAAGAGTTCAATATTACATTAAATGTTAGTATTGATAATAGTTTAGATGCAGATACATTTATTTTAAAGCAAGGAGACCATATTAATTTTAATGATTATAAGCCATTGCAGAATTCTGGATGTCAAATTGTGAATAGCAGGGATAAAGAGGCTGGTAGTTCAGATAAACTACCGGGCAACTTTTGGTTAACTAAATGGCTTTCGCGCCTTTTGGGCTCTAACAACTAAACGGGACTTGTAATTAACGAGTTTTATACTTATATATTTTACATCAGATAATATTTAAAAGGGAGTATTCATTATGGGAAGAGCAATAGGTATAGATCTTGGGACAACAAATTCTTGTGTTGCAATAATGCAAGGCAAGGATACAAAAGTAATTGAGAATAAAGAAGGAGCAAGAACTACTCCATCTATAGTTGCATTTACTTCATCTGGAGAAAGGTTGATTGGTGCTCCAGCAAAAAGGCAAGCAACTACCAATGCAAGTAATACTTTTTTTGCAACTAAGAGATTGATAGGTCGCCAATATAGCGATCCTGAAATGAAGAATCTAGGTGTACCGTATAAGGTATTTGCAGCAAAAAATGGTGATGCATGGGTTAAAACAACTGATAGTAAAGAATACTCTCCTAGTCAAATTGGTGCATTTATACTACAAAACCTGAAAGAAGCAGCTGAGGCTTATCTTGGGGAAGAAGTAAAGGATGCTGTGATAACAGTGCCGGCGTACTTCAATGATTCTCAACGTCAAGCAACAAAAGATGCAGGAAAAATTGCTGGATTAAATGTCCTCAGAATAATTAACGAACCAACTGCTGCAGCACTTGCTTATGGTCTTGATAAAAAGCACGGACACACAATAGTAGTGTATGATCTTGGTGGTGGTACATTTGATGTTTCAGTTCTTGAAATAGGTGACGGAGTTTTTGAAGTAAAAGCTACAAATGGTGATACTCACCTTGGAGGGGAAGACTTCGATAATGCAGTAGTAAATTATTTACTGGGTGAATTCAAGAAAAGTAATGGCATTGATTTGAAAAACGATCCAATGGCTATGCAAAGAATCAAAGAAGCTGCAGAAAAAGCAAAGGTAGAATTGTCAAGTGCAATGGAAACAGAAATAAATCTACCGTTTGTTACAGCTGATGCAAGTGGCCCAAAACACTTAAATATGAAGCTAACAAGAGCAAAGCTTGAAAGTTTAGTGAATGATTTAATTGAAAGGACTATAATTCCTTGCAAAAAAGCTCTTGAAGATGCTGGTTTGTCTGCTAGTCAAATTGGTGAAGTAGTTCTTGTTGGTGGCATGACTCGTATGCCAAAAGTCATAGAGAAAGTTAAAGAATTCTTTGGCAAAGATCCACATAGAGGAGTTAACCCTGATGAAGTTGTAGCAATTGGGGCTGCAATACAAGCAGGAATTATTCAAGGTGATGTAAGAGATGTGTTACTACTTGACGTAACTCCACTTTCTCTTGGTATTGAAACTCTAGGGGGAGTGTTCACTCCACTTATTGAACGTAATACTACTATTCCCACAAAAAAATCTCAGGTATTTTCAACTGCAGAAGATAACCAAACAGCCGTTACAATTAAGGTACATCAAGGTGAAAGAAAATTGGCGATTGATAATAAACTGCTTGGTCAGTTTAGTTTAGAAGGAATACCACCTGCTCCTCGCGGGGTTCCTCAAATTGAGGTGACATTTGATATAGATGCAAATGGAATAGCGCATGTTTCTGCAAAGGATAAAGCTACTGGAAAAGAGCAAAAAATACGTATTCAGTCTTCAGGTGGTTTATCGGAGGATGAAATAAATCGGATGGTGAGAGAAGCTGAGGAAAAAGCACAAGAAGATGAAAAGCGTAAGAAATTTATTGAAGTGAAGAATCAAGCGGATAGTTTAGTTCATTCTACAGAAAAATCTCTGACAGAATATGGTGATAAAATTTCTCCAGAAGATAAATCTGCTATTGAAAATGCAGTTAATGAGTTAAAGGAAGTGAGTAAATCTGACAACATTGATGATGCTGATTCAATACAACAGAAAGTTACTAACCTCTCTCAGTTATCTATGAAACTTGGAGAAGCTATGTATAAGGAATCTCAACAACAAGGTGGAGAAAGCTCATCCACAACAAATAATGAGGAAGAAAAAGTAGTAGATTCTGATTATCAAGACATGGATAATAAAGAAGAGAATAAGTAATTCGATTGTCATCCCAGTGCCCAGATACTGTGGGATGACAAGAGGAGCGTATTGTTGCTTAAAGGAACTATTGTGGATATTATTAAGACAATAGAAGAAAAATTACGCGATTCAATAGGTGTAATTGATATTAATATTATCGATGAATCAGCAAAGCATGTAGATCATTATTTTGCTTCTTCTTTGACACTACCTTCACATATCAAATTAGTATTAATATCTAACGACTTTTCTGGAATGAGCTCTTTAAAGAGGCATAAATTGATCTATGAATTATTAAAGAGTGAAATAGAGCGATTACATGCGATTTCTCTTCACTTATATACGCAAAGCGAATACAATCTAAAAAATAAATAATAAAAATGTGAACGAAGAGTCTTTATTAGTTAAAGCAGGAAGAAAATTTAATGATTATAAAGGGTCGATGAACCCACCAGTTTATCATTCTTCTACTATATTATTTCCTACTTACAAGGACTACTTAAATGCAGCAAATGGAGAAAGTATATACGATGTAATCAATGATGGTGTTGCAAGGGATTACAGTTACAGTAATGTTGGTACGCCTACTGTTCATTATTTTTCAAATGCACTGGCTGAAATTGAGGGTAGGGGACAAGCACTCATCTACCCTTCTGGATTATTTGCACTTACTTTTGCTATTTTGACTTTCACTAAAGCAGGTTCACATGTCCTGATACAAGATAATAGTTATTATAGGCTAAAGAGATTTGCCGAAAATGAACTACCAAAAAGAGGAGTAGAAGTAACTTTTTATAATCCGACACAGGATATAACTGATTTAGTTCAGAGTAATACTTCACTCATCATGATTGAGACTCCTGGTTCTATAACGTTTGAGATTTCAAATATAGAGCATATAGTAAAAGTTGCTAAAGCACGTGGAATCGTAACCGTTTGTGACAATTCATGGGCCACTCCTTTGTTGTTTAAGCCGCTTGATTATGGAATTGATGTTGCACTATACGCGGTGACAAAGTATCTAGCCGGTCACTCAGATCTAGTGATGGGAGCTATGGTTGCTGAAGATGAAACTTTTAAATTGCTTTATGAGAGCTATAAAAATTATGGAGTCACCATTCAATCGCATGACTGTTACCTTGCACACAGGGGACTTAGAACACTGCAAACACGCATGAGGAAGCATCAAAGTACAGCAATGCAAGTGGCAAAGTGGCTGGAAAAACATCCAAAAATCAAAAGAGTTTTGTATCCAGCACTTCCCTCCCATCCTCAACATGAATTATGGAAAAGTTATTTCAAAGGGGCAAGTAGTGTATTTAGTATAGTACTAGATAGAGAATATTCATGTGAGGAACTAAGCTGCATGGTTGATCACATGAAAGTTTTCGGCATCGGTGCTTCTTGGGGAGGATGTGACAGTTTGATATTACCAATAGACCATAGATCTATGTCAAGATCTGTAATGAATTCAGATTATGGTGGAAGTTTTGTGCGAATATTTTGCGGACTAGAAGATCCTGAAGATTTGATTTTTGACTTGAATACTGCATTAATAAGACTGCCATGTTCAAGTGTTAAAGATGATTGTGAGACTGAAAGAGCTACTGCATAACATTGTAAATGCTGACTTTGATATTGAAATCAAAGGCGTCACATGTAATCCTAAGAGAGTTAAAGAAGGTTACCTTTTTGTTTGTGTGTCAGAAAGGAGTAAAGAACACGTAACATGTCTTCCTAATGGATGTGTACACAACTGTGTAGACGTTGTAATACAAGGGGCCAAGAAAGATGTCATCCCAGTGCTCAGACACTGGGATCCAGAAAATTTAATTGTAAACAAGCATACTAGACAATTGTATAATGAAAACTGGATTCCAGTGTCCGCTACTCGAATGACAAGTACTCCAAGTTTTGCAGTGCTTTACCACTCGGACCCTCAAGAAATATACAGTGAAATAGTCAGCAGGTTTTATCAATTCAAACAACCTAAATATATTGCTGCTGTAACTGGTACGAATGGTAAAACTTCAGTAGTGGAGTTTTGTCGCCAGATTTGGCAAGATAATGCAGCGTCTATAGGAACACTGGGAACATGTGTCAATAATAATAGAAAAGATAATAGCCTTACAACGCCAAGTGCAGATGATCTTTATTCCACATTGCGTGACATAAATAATAAGAACGTAGAACACTTAGCATTAGAAGCTTCAAGCCATGGAATCGATCAATACAGAATCCATGGACTCAGGCTCAATGCTGCAGCTTTTACTAATTTTTCTCAAGATCATTTGGACTATCACAAAAGTATCGATGAGTATTTTGAGGCCAAGAAAAGGTTGTTTGATGAGGTATTGCCAAAAGAAAAAACAGCGATTTTAAATGCAGATATAGACGAATATGGAGAGTTGCTCAACATAGCTGAAAAGCGTGGCAACAAAGTTATAACCTATGGAAAAAAAAACTCTGACATTACTTTATTAAAGCAGATACCCACTGCCAATGGTCAATACCTAACAATTCAAATCGGTGATGAAATTTATAACGCATTTTTTCCAATTTTTGGGCAATTTCAAGCATATAATTTGTTGTGTGCAATCGGTATAGTTATTTCATCTGGTATGGACTATCAAAGAATGTGTATAGATAAACTCGCTTCTCCACCTGGAAGAATGGAAAAAGTGAACACTTTTGCATTTGTCGATTACGCTCATACTCCAAGTGCACTCAAACAAGCTCTGTTGTCTTTAAAATGGCACTTCAATAAAAAGATAGTTCTAGTGTTCGGTTGTGGTGGGAATCGTGATCAAACAAAACGTGCAGAGATGGGTAAAATAGCACAAATGCTTGCAGGTAAAGTTATAGTCACAGATGACAATCCGCGTGATGAAGATCCGGGGAAAATTCGTCACGATATTTTGTTACATTGCCCTGATGCACTGGAGATAGGAGATAGAAAAAAAGCTATAGAGAAAGGTATAAATATAGCACATGATGAAAATATGATTCTGCTAGTTGCAGGAAAAGGACATGAAAGATTCCAAATAATAGAAGGCCAATCCCTTGAATTTAGTGATGTTGAAGTTATTAGAGAGGGCCAAAAATTTGCTACTGCTGTTTTGCTCTCTCCTTCATCCAACGCCTGAATGGCTTTTTTCCTTAAGTCATAACTGTACGCTGCTGGCATTTTTACCTTCTTGTTATACTAAATCACTATCTTATCTTGTTCCTACTATTATGAGAAGAGCTATACAAGGATATGAAAGTGGAGATTGTGGTTACAAGATTAGTGAGAGAATATAGAAAAATTGAGGATGAAATATTGCGTGATATAGTTCATTTAGTGATAAAGGCTCTTACAGGTATAGTAGCGCTTCATAAGTAAGAATATTTTTACAAAGAATTTAATAATCACAATTTAGGCAATGATGAAAGTTCTTTAAGAAAAAAGTTTAATACTATCAAGAAAAGTTTGCATAGGCATAGCAATATAATACATAATAATCAAAATATCGGGAATGTTCAAAAAAGTGTGTCAAAGCGAATTTTTAGTTCAACTCAATTTTTAACCTATCAGGAAAAAAGATATCAAGTTGAGATATAGTTAGAGCCCAATTAGGCAAAGCCATAGCCCATTTTTGCTCTATCTTTTTTATAGCACAATATACCAATTTGTACAAGGCATTTGTACTGGTAAATGAACCTTTGGTTTTAGTAAATTTTCTGATTTGTCTGTGCAACCCCTCAATTGGATTGGTGGTATAAATTAGCCTTCTAACAGGGCCAGAATACTTAAAATAACTAGACAAATTTTCCCAATTGTTTTGCCACGATTTTATGACTAAAGGATATTTTTCACCCCATTTTTCCTCCAGTTCAAGTAAATAATTTTCGGCGATTTCTCTACTTGTAGCACGGTATATTTTTTTCAAATCATTCATAAAAACTTTTATATCTTTGCTGGATACGTATTTTAGTGAATTTCTTATTTGGTGCACAATGCATAACTGTACCTCAGCATTGGGAAATACGCTATTTATAGCTGTAGGGAAGCTTTTCAGACCGTCAACACAAGCTATCAAAATGTCTTCTACTCCTCTCTCTTTTAAGTCATTTAATACGCCTAGCCAGAAGTTAGCTCCCTCACTTTCTGCTAAGTAAAAACCCAGTACTTCTTTTCTGCCATTTTGGTCTATTCCTAATATATTGTACATGCATTTACTTATGCAATGTCCATTCTCTTTGACCTTAAAAAACATCCCATCCATAAATACTATCGGGTATACTGATTGTAGGGGACGACTCCTCCATTCATTGATTATAGGCAGTAATTTATCTGTAATTCCAGATATCTCTGCTGCAGATATTTTATGGTCATAGATTTCTTCCACATAGGATGCTATATCCCTGTATCCCACACCGCTTGCAAACATGTTCAAGACCTTTGTTTCAAGTTCTGGATGTAAGCTTGTTTGCCTTTTTTTCACTATCTGTGGTTCGAAACTTCCCTCTCTATCTCTTGGTGTCAATAGTTCAAATACTCGTCTTCAAAGTTTTGCCATTCTTTCCGTTTCTTCGATTCTTTTCTTCTCTTTCATTGGATAAATGATGCTCTATTTCACCTTCTAGACTTGCTTCCAGCAGCCTTTTTACAAATGGTGTTAATGCTCCATCTCTCCCCATCAATGGTTTACCTTCCCTTATTGATGACAGTATATTTGCTTCCAGCTCTTTGTAATCTACCAGGCCAGTCGTTCCATTTTCTATTTTGTAACTCATATATCAAACCTCTATTTTTTGTTTCTATTTTATTTTTATTTCTCGGTTTGACACACTTTTTTGAACATTCCCAGAATATCCAAAATCTTCTGAATATGAAGCTTCATCAAGCTCTTTATTTGGTAGTGCTGATAAATCTCCATTACTTATATCTGAAGGAGGAAGGCTATCATTAGTTTGTACAGATATTTCTTCAATTACTCCTTTTATTTCTTGATCACTGACTCCAACATTCTTGATTAATTCCTCCAATCTATTCAAAATCTCTAATACAGTTTCCTGCGATATAATCACTTTATCTCCTTCTCTTACATTCTCTTTGAACAAATATATCATGTTTTTTGCCAAATCTTGTGCTAAGCTCACACGATTCTGATGAACTAATGAAGATTGATCATTCAAATCTGAAATTTCTTCTTTTATAGAATGCTTCTCAAATAGTAACTCTTTGTACTTTTCATGTTGAATTTGACTTTCTTCCTCCAGATTGATGCTATAATTTTCCAACTCTTCACTGTTTTTTCTTTCTTTATTAAGAATTTTTTCTAACTCTTTAATCCTACTGAAATATTTAGTTTCTTTCTCTTCCGATTGCTTACTTAGTTCTTCTAAATCTACAGTTAGTTTAATCACTTCTTGAGTTTTTTCATTTAACTTTTCTTGTAATCGTCTTTTTTCTTCTTCTAAATCCGATGATTTAAGTATTAAATCATAAGTTTCAGAACTTTCTTTTTGCAACTGCGCTTCTAACTCTGCTATTTTTTTCTCTTTCTTTTCTAAACATGTCATCAATTCTGTTACTTTTTTAGATTCTAATTCATGTGATTGACTTTCTAATCTCTGGATTTCACTATATTTATCACCTAAATCTTTTTTAGTATCATTCAATTCTTGTTCTAACCTTTTATTTTCATTTATTGATTCATCCAGTTTAAGCTCTGATCGCCCTATTTGATTAACTAGTTTTTGTATTTTGACAACTAGAATTTTAGCATATTCTTCCAAGCCTTGCTTTTCTTGCACTAATTCAGCTTTTTCTTTACTTAACTTTTGTATCTCTTTTTGCGCTTTCCTTAACTTCTCCTCTAACTTTTCCTTCTCTACTTTTCTCCTTTCAAATTCACTCTCTACCGAATCACTTGGCTGCTTGAGTTTTTGTGTTACTTCAGCCAAAACTTCATCTTTTTCCCTTACCTTTCCATTTAATTCCTCCACCTCTCTCATTTTTTGCTGTAATTGTTCTAATATAGTTTGATTATTTCCAGTTAATCTTGTATTTTCTTTTTCCAATTTATTAATTCTTTCGTTTAAGCTGTCATCTACAACTTGTGCAATTTTGTCTTGCATTTTAGTACTGCCTATTTGAGCTTCTTTGCTGCCAAGCTCAATTTCTTGAGTTGTTTGAATGTTAATATTTCTATTACTATTTTCTATCACAATCTCAGATGATTTATGATTGCCTTTCTCCTTATTTCTAAATTTTATTTGATACAAGAATAAGTTACCTATTTTTACATCTTTATTTGCTTTCAATTGATCATCAGTAACACGATTACGCTCGATAAGTTCTATACCATTAGCATCAATATTAATTATAATAGTGCACTTTTTTCCGTCCTCATCACACCAATTCAGAGTCATTTCGTATGCACCATCAGTTACAACATAGTGCCTTATTCCTTCTTCAGAAACAAAACCGTGCATTCCATTTTTTCCATTGCTATGCAGAGTTGAAAATCCTGAAATTCCATTATCTTGACAGAAATTACTATTCAAAAACTCACTGACTTTGAATTTGTTTTTATTAGCTCCCAATTTAACTTCTGCACAACTACCATATATTGACACTGTTTCAACACCACTTTCAATATACCCATTCAATACTTTTTTAGCCTTATCTTGAAGCTCTAGTCTCGCCTCCTTTACATTATTGAAATCTTGGATAACGGCTTTATACACTTCATCTTCATTAAAATTGGCATTGTATTTTATTAAAAAAGATAATATGTAAAAACTAGCTACAGCAGTGTGAATTGATTTATTCTTTTCTTTTATCTTACCGAGCAAAAACAAAAACCTTTGAATGAAGTCATGATAATCATCTTTTTGCTCTTCAATTTTATTATTATATGAATTACCAATCATTATTACCTCACAACTAAATAATTAGTATAGTAATACGAATGCTAAGTTACATCAATCAATAAACTTACAGTAAATTTTCCATTCTCAGTTATAAGCTCTGCTTCTGTACTCTCAACCCATTCTATCACTTCAGCATTGCAAACTGACTGCAAATCATGCTGAGCAGAATAATTTAACTCATCCTCTTTTACACTCGCTTTTATCATCAACTTTTGTATAAGATGCTTAACTGATACGTTATTATCTGCTTTTATTTTTCTCACAAGGTTTAATATCTGCACGAAATTATCTCCCATTTCCTCAGAATACTTATCATAGGTAAGTTCTTCCTTGTTAGGCCAATTACTTTTATTGTGAACGGAGTTATAACTATACAACTGATGATATATTTCCTCTGTAATGTATGGCAAAAATGGTGCAAATAACCGCAAAATAATATTGAGTACATATGCCAAACTCTGTTTCGCACTCATGTTTGCCTCGCTGTCCAATGCATCTCCATATGCACGTTTTTTAACTAACTCTAAGTAATTATCACAAAAATCTTTCCAAAAAAATTCTTCTATTGCGCTCAAAGCTTCGCAGTATTCAAACTGTAATAGGTTGTTCGTCGTTTTTTCTATCACTTTATATAATTTGGACAATATCCACTTATCCATCGTCTCACTGATGGAATTTATGCTCAATGCTTGATGTTTTTCCATAAACATGGAAACAAATTTGCTAGCATTCCAAAGTTTCGTAACAAGTCGTTTGCCAATTTTGAAGATATTTTCAGAGTAGACTGTGTCAACTCCAAGTCTTGAGTTTGCTGCCCAATAGCGTACTACGTCAGCTCCATAGGTTTCAAGCATTACATGAGGAGTGATGATATTACCTTTTGATTTACTCATCTTTTTTTTATCATCAGCCAAACACCAACCACTAATCATGATATTTGTCCACGGCAGTGAATCTGCATGATAATGTGCCTTCAAAATCGTATAAAAAGCCCAAGTTCTTATTATCTCATGGCTTTGGCTGCGCAGATCTGCAGGAAATATCTTATCATACCGATGGCTTGGTAAACCGAGCTCACTGTTTACTGCCAGTGCACTTAATTGAGGAGTGATCGCACTTGTTGCCCAAGTATCCATCACATCTTGATCTGGAGTAACTTCTTCTTTAATATACCCTTTCGGCAAATCTTTGAGTGGATCTACAGGTAAATCCTTTACTTCAGCTAGAATGATTTTGCCTTCTTCTCCCTTACGTTTTGAATACCAAACTGGAAATGGTACACCAAAATAACGCTGTCTTGAGATGCACCAATCCCAACTTAGCCCTTCTATCCACACCTCCATACGTTTACGCATAGATTCTGGATGCCAATTACATTTACTCACTTTATCTAATACTTGAGTTTTTTGCTCTAAAGTCTTGACAAACCATTGATAAGTAGGTAATATTTCAAGCGGCGCACCAGATCTTTCAGCACATTTAACAGAATGAGAAATGCTAGTGCTTTCTATTAAAAGTCCTTTTCCACTGAGGATTTCAATGATCCTCTTTCTTGCTTCTTTAACTTTTAGTCCATGGATCCCAGTGTCAGCTACTCGGATGACACCGGCATGTGTCTCCTCTGTCACCTGAGTAGCTTGATACTGGGCATCTTTCTCCCCTGTCATCCCAGTGCGTGACACTGGGATCCATTTTTGATCACACACTGCATGCAGATTCATCCTTCCATCCTGATCAATTATAATTGTCACCGGCAGATTATGCTTTTGCTGCCAATATATGTCGAGCTCATCACCGAATGTACAGCACATAACAAGCCCAGTGCCTTTATCTATTTTGACCTTATCATCAGCTATTATTGGAACTTTTGCCTCTGTAATTGGCACTACGGCTATTTTTCCAATCAGATGGGCATATCGTGCATCTTCTGGATGACAAAAAACTGCAACACATGCAGGAAGTAACTCAGGTCGCGTAGTTGCAATATGAATCTGCTCATTTTTTTCAGTGGAAAAAACTATCGTGTTCAAAGATGACTCAAAGACTTTATCCTCTATTTCCGCTTGCGCAATTGCGGTTTTATCAACTGGGTCCCAAAGAATAGGTTGCATTTTCCTATATATATACCCTTTGTTATATAGATCAACAAACGACGTTTGAGAAAGTGCCACAGCTTCCTTGCTGATCGTGTGATATTCCAAACTCCAATCATAACTAATGCCGACCGATTTAAATAACTCCTTGAATTCTTGCTTTGACTTCTCAATAACTTCATGGCACATCTCTATAAATTTTTCTCTGCCAACTTCTTTTGCACTAACTTTATAGGTTTGCTCAACTAACCTTTCAGTCGGAAGGCCATTATCATCAAAACCAATTGGATAAAACACATCTTTCCCCAGCATACGTTGGAACCTTGCAATAAAATCCGTATGGCAATAGCTAAATATGTGACCGATGTGCAACTTTCCTGATATAGTTGGTGGAGGAGTATCTATAGTGAAATTGTTATCCTCTTCACCATTCCACCTATAAACTTTACTCCCTTCCCATAATATGTTGTATTTATTTTCAATTTCTCTAAAGCTGTACTTTTCTTCTAACATAAATATTTTTCAGTTTTAAGCTTTAAGTTAGCACAATTGAGCAAATACAGCAATTTTAATGTCTGACATTTTAGTGTCCCCCTTCGGGGATTGTCCCGCCTTGAGGCGAAGGGCAAGTTACAATAGTCGCGTATGCGACGTTATGGGTATAATGCACACTCTAAGTACGATATGAAAGTACACTTGGTATGATATCGCAAAAGGGTGCTAATAGGCCAAATTGCTGTTAGAGTTAGGGAGCTGCTAAGGCAGATTATTACTATGGAAAATGAGATCCAAATTATCTCAGGCAAAGTTGCAGTAGATCATATTCATATGTTTATATCATATAAACCACAGCAAAGTGTTAGTAAAATTGTACAACTTTTGAAAGGAACAAGTTCAAGGTTGCTGATGCAAGATTTTGCAAGTCTAAGGAAGCAATTTTGGGGCAGGCACCTTTGGGCACGTGGATATTGAGCCGTAAGTTCTGACAGACGAGGTTATACAAGAGTACATATCTATCCAGGAAGGCGAGCCACTTCATGACAATGATCAATTTCAAATTGATTAAAATTTAACCCTTCACCTTGTAGGTGATGGTTGTTGAGTTTATAATACAAAATTTCTTGATTTTAGTTTTTTATGTATTACACGATAAATTTTTAGTATTGAGGTTTATTATGCCTGATTTTAAATTTTCTGATTTACAAGATCTTGTTAATGCTCTATATGATCCATACTATCTGCCCTCCAACGAAAAAATAAAACTAGCAGAATTGCTTGAGGACGTGTTGGAACTAGAAGTTAAAAAAAGCCCAGAAAAGGCAATATCTAAATTAAAAAATAAAATAAAAAATGAACTAAAAAGTGAAGTATCGAATGAACTGAAACAAAAAATAAATACTCAAATCCAGCAGTTACAGCAAGAAAAGAAAATATTAGAAACCAAAAATGAAGCAAATAAACAACTAAAAGAAAAAGCAACATATATCGCTACTGCTAGTACTGGTCTTGCTGTTGGGTTAGTAGTGTATATTACACTTGAACATACAACTAAATTGGACATGTGGTTAATCGTTGTTATAGCAACATTATCTGCATTCTTAGCTGGTGGTTTAATAATGAAACCTAGCTCTCAAGTAAATGGAACACAAGAACCACAAGGAGTAGCAAATAAGAATTCAGTCTAGCTTGATATAGTTTTTTTCATTTCATTGCCTTTCCAAATTTGAAGCAGGTTGTTTGAGCCATAGTACAAAGTAAATATAGTAATTTTACACTAAAATTTTTAGTTTTGTTTCTGTGGGTTAGTTGGTACGAGCCTTGCCTTTAAGAAGATGTAAAATCACAATTATTACGAATAACATTCCACCAATAACTGATATAGCTCCACCCGTAATAAAACAAGCACGTGCCAACATTGATGAAATACTTGGCAGATCTGCAACTTTTCTTAATGCACCATATCCACCAAGCCAAACAAGTCCAGTAATGTGGAGAAAATGTCCCAAGCTATATGCATAAATCTGTAATCTTACTATGGAGCTTTTTATTTCTTTACAGCCCAATTTTGGTAACAGCCAGTAGACAAAATTCATAAAAGCTATAGTAATACCAACCACAGAACCGTGATAATGCGCAGGGATAGTGACATTTCCTTCAATAGTTAGCACTCCAAGCACACCTCCATAAATGAACAATACAAACGAGTGGAGAAGATAATTGCCCTTATCATTGAGCAGAGTTTTTATGTTGCAAGACACTAATATTGTTAAAAAGCACGGCAGAACTGCTCCAGCAATTCTCATATGCCAGGTAAAAAACTGTATTAATTCAGCACTATCCGCCGAATAAGTAAAGTATATAAACGGCGCACCTACGGTCAAAACTGTGTTTATAAATAGTGGTAAAATGGTAATTTTATTTAGACTAATATAGCGAGCATTCAGTATGATCAAATAAACTAAAAACATTGCTTGAGCAAAGGCAAACTGCAGTAAATGTCCGCCTCCCCAAAAGAGATATTCATAAAATAAATTCTTGTCTGAGTGATATAGACCTGGAGGCATATTTTTATGTGCTAAAACAACACAAAGAAATGATGACACAAGTATAATGACCAGGCCAATTTGTCCGATTGAAAGATATGAGTCTTGTTTATTTGATATGTAGGCTAGAGCTGTATTTATCAATATGATGGTAATGAAAAGACTGAGTCCAAGTAAAAATAATTTGTTTTGTAATACAGGTATATAGTTACTTTTGATAACTTCAGTATTTGGAACAAATGCAGATATAAACATTAGCAGCATGGAAAGGATTGAGAGAATCCATGAGAAGTTAAACCAATGATTGGTGTTTTTTAAGTTTATGATGAAGAGCAGAGATATTATAGAGCACATCCATACCAAAATTGACAAATTTACGTGTATCACAAGTGCATTATCAAAGATATATTGTGCAGAAGGAATGAGAGAAGAAATAAAAGGCAATCGTAGAAAAATAACAATTATTGACAGCAGTCCAGAACAAGCAAGAGCAAGTACTGCCAAGAATATCCATTGCCTGCAAAGTGAAGCGTTATTTTGTATGTTGAGCATTTACTTTTAGGTACTATAGCATAAGACAATGTACATTTTTCAAATTGATATGCATAGTTTAAATGAATGACATTACAACAATATCTTTCATCGTGAAAATGCTGCGTCCATTTCCATTTCATATTATGGTAATATTACTGACAGCGTTAGTCTGGGCTATCGAAATGTGTTTTAATCAATACTTGATAAAAATTATTACAGTAAGAGAATCTTTACATAATGGCATGACATTACGTTAATGCTTTTGATCCACAATTAAGAACATTTTCGTTGTGATTTACGTTTCTAGTATGTATATTAATGAATCTTGTTTTCACTAAATAATGAAAATAATAATTGTCATGATAATGTTATTGTATAGTAACTATACAATGGCAAGCGAACGAATAAGTTTAGTAGATAAAAAATTATCTCAAGGATATGTAGCTCCAATACTTACAGAAAATAGCGTTATTTTACCAGACAAGCACGGTACCTTATATTCCTTTGATATCGATAACCCAAGAGTTATAAATTGGAAATTATACCTCTCAAGTAGGAAAAAAATTGGTAATATGAGTTTATCGAGCTACAAAGAAAATGTTTTCTTTGTAGTGGATAACATTCTACACACAATAGATGCGAAAACAGGGGAGATTCAATGGGAAAAAGAATTAAGAGCTCCGGCAATAGGGAAAGCAATAGTAATAAACAATAAGTTGGTAGTATTGACTATTGATAACTATCTACATGTATTTGATGTAAAAGATGGCAGCCCCATTTGGGCTTATCAAAATGGTATAAATGAGGTTCGAGGTTTATATTCCATCTCACCAGCAGTCTCTAATGATAAAATAATGGCACCATTTTCAAATGGCGAGTTAATAGCTTTTAATGAAGAAGGTAAAAAACTATGGAGCCAAAAATTAGCTACAAATCTTTTAGACACACAGCTTACAGATGTAACTACTACACCTAGAGTACACGATAATATCTTAATAGCTACGAGCAACTCTTATATTTATAGCATTGACGTAAACTCAGGAAATATTTTATGGTCAAGGCCACTACAAGTAAAAAGTATATCAAACATTGAGTCATATTATAGCCCTCTTATTCCTGCAGAGAAACAAAAAGAAGGCGGAAGAATTTTCATGGTGACTAAAGATAATAAGGTAATTGGCATCGACATACAAAGTGGAAAAACAGTTTGGACATCTGATTTTATAGAGAATGTGCAATTGTTTGTTCCAATTATGTATGCCCATACGCTTTGGGTAACAAGTAATAAAGGTTCAATATTTGCTTTTCCTGGATCTGAAAGTACAGGAAGGGTAATTAAAATACCCGGTAATGTGTTTCATGCTCCAGTATTTACCCATGGTAAGATGTATATAACGACTGAAGGAAATGGTGTTTATTCTTTAGAAAATAGGTTTGTTTTTTATGACTGATTATGATTTGATTATTATAGGTGGTGGTCCAGGTGGTTACAAATGCGCTATTGCTGCTGCAAAACTTGGACTCAAAGTTGCTTGTATAGACAAAAATAGCATTTTTGGTGGCACGTGTTTGCGAGTTGGGTGTATACCATCAAAAGCATTACTCCATTCCTCTTATCAGTATGCTAGCGCGAAAAATAATCTATCAAAACTTGGCATAAAAGTTAAGGATGTAAGTCTCGATTTGAGAGAAATGATAGGCTATAAAGACGCTAGAGTTCAGGAACTTGGAAAAGGCATAGAATATCTGTTTAACCTTTACAAAATTACTAAGATCAATGGACTTGGAAAAATTACTTCTTTTGATCAAGGCAACCTTGAAGTTTCAGTTGAAGGTAAGGTGCTGAAGACAAAAAATATAGTAATTGCAACCGGTTCTGACGTTATTTCTTTGCCAGGAATTAATATCGATGAGAAAAGTATTATTTCATCAACTGGTGCATTGTCTTTAACTGAAGTACCAAAAAAACTTGTCGTAATCGGAGCCGGGGCAATAGGGCTTGAAATGTCTTCTGTATGGAGGAGGCTAGGGTCTGAAGTCACTGTAGTAGAATTTTTTGACAGAATCGCTGCAGCAATGGATGGAGAATTAAGTAAGTCTCTACTTTCTAGTCTACAAAAACAAGGAATAAAATTTTTACTTAGCACTAAAGTTGAGGGAATAAAACAAAGTAGTAACTCTTTGAGTGTGAAAGTTTGCTCTGTAAAAGATAATCAAACAAATACTATAGAGGCGGATAAGGTATTGGTGGCAGCAGGACGCAAACCATGCTCTGAGGGTCTTGAAAAAATAGAAAAAGACAGTCGTGGCTTTATTAAAGTCAACAATAGTTATGAAACCAACGTAAAAGGAATATTTGCTATTGGTGATGTGATTGGTGGAGCAATGCTTGCTCACAAAGCTGAGGAAGAAGGGGTGGCAGTTGCAGAGATACTAGCAAGGCAATTGCCTCACGTTGATTATGAAATCATACCGTCAGTCATTTACACCCACCCTGCAGTTTCTTCAATCGGTAAAACTGAAGAAGAACTAAAAAGTGCTGGTCGAAAGTATAAAGTTGGTAAATGTCAATTTGCTGCAAACGGTAGAGCAAAAGTCACTGACGATGCTGAGGGATTCGTGAAAGTTCTGACTTGTAGCAAAGCAGATACAATACTCGGTGTACATATCATAGGAGCATACGCTGATACGCTAATCAATGAAGCAGCGGTTGCAATGGCATATGGTGCAGCAGCAGAGGATATATACAGAATTTGTCACTCTCATCCTGATATAAATGAAGCCTTTAGGGATGCGTGCATCGATGCTTTCTTTAAAAAGTAACTGTGGACCTCGGTTCAATCATTGAAAAATGGTATGATTGGCTAAAGTACAACAGGTCTTACTCACCAAACACTTTGGAGTCATACATGAGGGACCTCAAGGATCTTATAAGTTTCCTAAATACTCACATTGGTGAAGAAGTAAATGTTGGCTCTTTAGAAAAATTAAGCATACCTGAACTGAGAAGTTGGTTTACCTCTCGTTATGCAAGAGGTGTAAATGCGAGATCTAACACTCGCGCATTGTCAGTAATCAGAAATTTTTTCAAATATATAAAAAACAATTATGAAATAAATAATGAAGCGGTATTTTCTTTATCAAGGCCAATTCAGAGAAGAACTCTACCTAAAGCACTTTCAATATCTAACATAGAAACTCTATTGAAAGAAATGAAATTGCCTGATCTAGGCGAGCCTTGGGTGGTAAAAAGAGAAATTGCAATTGTCGTTCTGCTATATGGTACGGGCTTAAGAATCACTGAAGCACTGAATCTTAAGGTTAGTGATATTAGCAATGAAAGTTTAATAGTAACAGGTAAGGGAGATAAACAAAGGCAGGTATTTATTCTTCCAGTAGTAAAAAAGTGTATACAAAAATATATAAAAGCTTGTCCCCACTTTGACGAAGCGGGACATCTTTTTGTCGGGGTAAGAGGAAAAAAATTGGGAAGAACTTATGTTGCTAATCGTTTGCAAAAAATAAGAAGATTTTTAAACTTACCAGAAATTTTATCTCCACATGCATTTCGCCATAGTTTTGCTACTCATTTGCTTCAGGAAGATATTGACATAAGATCAATACAACAGCTGCTTGGCCACTCAAGCCTTGAAACTACTCAAGTTTACACTCACCTAAATTATCAAGATGTCTTCAATATGTATAAAAACTTTCAGAAGAGTTTGAATAAAAAATCGAAATCTTAACTTCGTCTTAAATCGATAATATTGCCGAACTGAGTGCTTGCAACATCATTCAGTACTATACTTGCTTTATATAAGCAATAGTGACCAGCAGAGAAGAAAGCAAAAACGTTTTGCAAAAGGTTATGAATGAAAGAGAATAGACAGCAGAATTTAAATTAGAAGCTATGTAAAGAAACAAGTCAAGCAAATAGCAAAAGAGCTAGGCTCTGTGTACAAAATGTTAGCAGGTCAAATTAATTGAGGACGGGGATTTGTGACTAAAGTTCATGCACTTGTTGACGTACTGGGAAACCCATTCAAATTTATTTTGACCTCAGGCTAGAGGAACAAATTACTCGGGAATGTTCAAAAAAGTGTGTCAAAGCGAATTTTTAGTTCAACTCAATTTTTAACCTATCAGGGAATGTTCAAAAAAGTGTGTCAAAGCGAATTTTTAGTTCAACTCAATTTTTAACCTATCAGGAAAAAAGATATCAAGTTGAGATATAGTTAGAGCCCAATTAGGCAAAGCCATAGCCCATTTTTGCTCTATCTTTTTTATAGCACAATATACCAATTTGTACAAGGCATTTGTACTGGTAAATGAACCTTTGGTTTTAGTAAATTTTCTGATTTGTCTGTGCAACCCCTCAATTGGATTGGTGGTATAAATTAGCCTTCTAACAGGGCCAGAATACTTAAAATAACTAGACAAATTTTCCCAATTGTTTTGCCACGATTTTATGACTAAAGGATATTTTTCACCCCATTTTTCCTCCAGTTCAAGTAAATAATTTTCGGCGATTTCTCTACTTGTAGCACGGTATATTTTTTTCAAATCATTCATAAAAACTTTTATATCTTTGCTGGATACGTATTTTAGTGAATTTCTTATTTGGTGCACAATGCATAACTGTACCTCAGCATTGGGAAATACGCTATTTATAGCTGTAGGGAAGCTTTTCAGACCGTCAACACAAGCTATCAAAATGTCTTCTACTCCTCTCTCTTTTAAGTCATTTAATACGCCTAGCCAGAAGTTAGCTCCCTCACTTTCTGCTAAGTAAAAACCCAGTACTTCTTTTCTGCCATTTTGGTCTATTCCTAATATATTGTACATGCATTTACTTATGCAATGTCCATTCTCTTTGACCTTAAAAAACATCCCATCCATAAATACTATCGGGTATACTGATTGTAGGGGACGACTCCTCCATTCATTGATTATAGGCAGTAATTTATCTGTAATTCCAGATATCTCTGCTGCAGATATTTTATGGTCATAGATTTCTTCCACATAGGATGCTATATCCCTGTATCCCACACCGCTTGCAAACATGTTCAAGACCTTTGTTTCAAGTTCTGGATGTAAGCTTGTTTGCCTTTTTTTCACTATCTGTGGTTCGAAACTTCCCTCTCTATCTCTTGGTGTCAATAGTTCAAATACTCGTCTTCAAAGTTTTGCCATTCTTTCCGTTTCTTCGATTCTTTTCTTCTCTTTCATTGGATAAATGATGCTCTATTTCACCTTCTAGACTTGCTTCCAGCAGCCTTTTTACAAATGGTGTTAATGCTCCATCTCTCCCCATCAATGGTTTACCTTCCCTTATTGATGACAGTATATTTGCTTCCAGCTCTTTGTAATCTACCAGGCCAGTCGTTCCATTTTCTATTTTGTAACTCATATATCAAACCTCTATTTTTTGTTTCTATTTTATTTTTATTTCTCGGTTTGACACACTTTTTTGAACATTCCCAAAATTTTTGAAATCGTATGTACTAAACAATATCTACTCAACGCAAATTACAACAAACGCAGTAGCATAATCTTGATCATCACTTAGAGAAAGGTGTATCTTGTAGTCTTTCGAGATGAAATCCTTTGTGATAGCAAGATGTGGTTTTCCCCTGATATTACTGTATATTTCTATATCTTTCATTATAATTCCTTGGCTGAATCCAGTGCCTAGCGCTTTAACAAAAGCTTCCTTTGCAGCAAAGCGTTTAGCAAAATATTTTGCTCTTACTTCTTGGCTATTATATTTTTTGCTTATCTCTATCTCCTTCTTAGTATAGACTTTATTGAGAAATTTTTCCCCGTATTTTTGTGATATTCTCAATATTCTGGGTATATATACTATGTCAGTGCCAATACCGTATATCATTTTGTGCTAAAGCGATTTATTGCTTCTTCAACTTGTATTTCCTCTACCTTGCCAGTTGCTCTATTTTTTACTTCAACTATATTTGAAGTTACTGCTTTCTTTCCAATAATTATTTGCCATGGCAAGCCTATCAGATCCATTCTGGCAAATTTCACTCCTACACTTTCGTCCGTATCATCATAAAGCACTTCATCGCTTTTCAAAGCTTTGTATATTTTATCTGCAGCCTCCGTTACTTTTGTTTGTAAATTGATCAAACCAACTTTAAAAGGAGCTACTGCCTCTGGCCAGATAATTCCTTTATCATCATGGAAAGCTTCTATTATTGCGCCAACAAGCCTTGAAACTCCAATACCATACGAACCCATATGCATGTTAACATTTTTTCCATCTTGGGAAGTAACACTTGCCTTCATAGGTTTCGAATATTTATCACCAAAATAAAAAATATGCCCTATTTCAATACCCTTGCTAACATTTAACTGTTCTTGCGGTATAGGACAACTTTCAGGATCATGCATATCGTCTGCAACTGCATATATGCTCTTCAGGCTTTCAATATCTTCGCTTTCTAGTAATTCAAAAAGTTTATTGTCATAATATAGAGTGCTCTCACCGGTGTTTGCCAATATATGAAATTCATGACTTAAATTTCCTCCAATTGGTCCTGTATCTGCCCTCACTCCAATTGGAGTAAGCCCCATTCGTTTGAAGATTTTTATGTAAGTTTTATACATCAAATTATATGAATTCAGTGCACCTTCGTAATCTACATCAAAACTGTATGCATCCTTCATCAGAAATTCCCTGCCTCTCATAACGCCATAACGAGGTCTTACTTCGTCACGAAACTTCCACTGAATTTGATATAAACAAAGTGGTAAATCTTTGTAACTTTTTACTGTATTTCTAATCAAATCAGTTACCACCTCCTCATGTGTTGGACCAAAAAGCATATCGCTTTCATGCCTATCTTTAATACGTAGCATTTCTTTGCCGTAATCATCGTAACGTCCTGACTCTCGCCAAAGACTTGCTGGCTGCACACAAGGCATCAACACTTCAATTGCACCAATTTCATCTCTGATAATATTTTCAATATTTTTAAGTACCAAAAGGCCAAGCGGCAGCCAAGAATAAATTCCAGATGCTGTCTGCTTGATTAAGCCTGCACGTAATAAATATTGATGAGAAATAATTTCAGCACCAGCAGGGGTTTCTTTTAAAGTTGGCAGGTAATATTGAGATAAGCGCATTTGATAAATCTGATTGTACTAAGTAATCTTAATACAATCAGACCTGTAGGTAAACTTATTTTAAGAAGGGTGCACTACTTCTCTTACCTCGATCTACGACACTTTGAACTTGAAATGGTTTTGCTTTTCCACCAAACAATGTACACATTGAATCAACAGAATCAGATGATTGTTGCACCTCACTATTCACTGAGTCAACATTATTTGCTTGTGCTGCAGGAGAAGCTTCAGATTTCGTTTGTAAACCAGCAGTCTTAGGCGGTACCAGTGGCTTACCTGCTTTTGGTACAGAATGTAACGGAGATGTAGGTTTAGATTTTTCATTATCATCAGATTCATGACCACTGTCAGGACTCTTGCTTCTTTTGTTACTGTCTGATTGCGGGGTTGGAGACTCATCTTCCCACTCACTATCGGGTGTACGATTTTGATCATCATCTTCGTCATCACTTTTGCTATCTGAGGATTTAGTTCCTTCTCCTAGAAGAGGAGAATTCTTCATTGTGGCCCATGCATTCTTCATAAGATCTCCACCTCCGTTATTACTTGGCTTTTTAGCAGCTTCAGGCTGATCGACAACTTTTTTCAACTTAACACCCTGCTTTATCTGTGCAAGCATAGCATTTTTAGCATCCGATTGATTAGCGTTATTACTAACTTCAGCACCAGGCTTATCAGAACCATTGGTCTTTTTCAATGAATTAATTCCATCTGGAGCTGAAGGAGGAGATGGTGGTGAAACAGCACCTTGTGGCAATGGAGGAGGTGGCGGAGGTAGTAGTGGTACAATGGGTATTCCAGACATTACTGGAAATGATGGTGTAGGAGTATTGCTATGTTCAAGTCCTTTTGCTTTCTGTAAACTACTATCTTGTGATTGATTTTGACATACTTCGTTGTTTTGCTGTTGTACGTCGTCCTCTCCATCAATTGACCTTACCCAGAAAAAGTAGACAGAAAGTTAAGACGTTTTTGCTATGAGAATGATGAATCAAAAAGCTCAGGAATGCAATAGTTAATAGTAGAATGTCTACGCTGTTTATTATAAAAAATTTCTATATATTCAAATATTGCGGTTTTAGCTTGTTGTGCAGAGTGTTGTGAAGTATCAATGAGTAACTCTCTCTTAAGTGAACTAAAAAAGCTCTCTGAAACAGCATTATCATAACAACAACCTTTGTGACTCATACTAGAAGTAATATTTTTTGTACTTAGTAAAAATTGATAATTTTTAGAGGTGTATTGCGATCCTTGATCGCTATGAAATAGTAGATTTTTAGCAGATTTGCGCCTACCAATAGCCATGAATAACGCATCTATAACTAATTGCCTATTTACTGCATTACTCATTGACCAGCCAATCACCATGCGTGAATATAAATCTATTATTGCTGCCAAATATAACCATCCTTCATTAGTTTTTATGTACGTAATATCAGTTACCCATATCTTGTTAGGTTGATCAGCGATGAAATTCTGATTTAATATGTTAGGAGTTATAACTCTATTGTCTATTTGTGGTTTTTTACTTTTAAACTTTCGTCTAAGCTTAGCTTGAATGCCATTTTTCTGCATAACATTTTGCACTGTTTTGATGTTATAATTTTTACCTAAAGCCTTTAATTCAGCGTGAATTTTAGGAGCTCCGTATCTGCATTGTGATGCTCGATATACCTTCTGAATATCTTGTATGAGCTCTTCTCTTATTGATTTTTTGTTGTTTTTTTCCTTAGTAATCCATTTATAATAACCACAAGCAGATACGTTCAAAAATCTGCATAATTCCCGTATTTTATAGCAGTTTTCATGTTCTTTTATAAAAGAATATTTTACTCTTTTTGGTTTGCAAAATATCCCAGGGCTTTTTTTAAAATGTCTCTTTCCCTCGTTACTCTTGCCAGCTCTTTCTTTAAATCAAACTTTTCTTTGTCACAATGAGCTACTTTCCCTTTTCCTGGAAACGCATCTACTCCAGACATTCTATCATTGTATGTTTTTACCCATCTGCTTAATGAATCACCGCTAATACCCAAATCTCTTGCTATTTTTGCTGATGATTGACCTGTTTCTTTTACTAGTCTTATAGCTTCAATTTTGAATTCTGCTGTATATTCTTTTCTTTTTGTCATACCACACCTCTTTGAAAAAACGTTTTATTTTACTTCAAAAACGTCTTAACTTTCTGTCTACTTTTTCTGGGTAAGGTCACACCATTATGTTGTCCAGTCATAGGTTTTTTCGGCACAACCTGTTTAGTATTGCTTCTGTCATTTTTAGTTTTGTCACTCGCATTATCTTCTTCTTTTGACTGAGCGCTATTTCTGGTTTCTGGATTCTTAACATGAATACTATTCTTGCTTCCTTCATCTGCAGTTTCGCTATCCACATTATTTTTTTCTTGTATTTTCTTAAATACTAAACTCTCTTCAAAATTGAAAGGTGATTGTTGAACAGGACTCTTAGATTGAACTTTTTTTAATTGAGTGCTATTGCTGGTTTCTGATGGAGTACTACCAAGAGTGTTTTCATTTTTATCGTTATTTTTCGCTGGCTTCCAATTTTTTCCCCAATCTGCAGGTAGTGGAGGTGGGGGTGGTGGCGGAGCTGATGATGGTGTGTTATTATTATTAGTAAGCATTTTTCTTCCTCATTATTAATATTATATTAATGATAATTAAATTATTAGTACTTGTCAATAATTTATGAGTAAGTTAGTATTAAGATAATAAAATAAAAAGGAAAGAGAGAGGAGCAGTCTTCTAAGAAGAAATAGAAGCTATCTTAAACCTCAAGTCATCACTTTGTTACCACAGCACATCATCGATGTTTTGGTATAGAGTAATCAGAATCATAAAAATAGCTTAGTGTTAGCTATTTTTATGATAACCTCTCTTAAACAATTGATATTTTACAGTGTTTTTGGTAAAATAATAGCTTAAGGCTTAGAATAAAAGTTTATGAGTGAAGCACAAGGTCCAAATATTGCAGAATGGCAGGCACAGCAGCAACACCAGGAAGCCGCTAGTGAGAAAAGTGGTTTCGGTCTTGGTCATAGTGACTCTGTTGCAACAATTGTGGATGGAATGAAGTGGATGTTCAACTTTCATGAAGGAGCAATTGCTGCTTATAATAATGTGTTTGAAGGTTTGGTCAGTGGTAGCAGTCTAGTAACGTTATTTGGGAAATCAGGTAATATGTTTGGCATAAAATTTCTTGAAAGTCTTGCTGAATATTTTTCAGGTGGTGGTGGAGAAGATATGCCATCAGAAGGAATGGGTATGGACTACGGTGATGAGGGGCATCATCCGGATGATTATCCCCACTCTAACAATGAAATAGCTCAAAGTGCCGATGGTTTGCATGATATGCATGATGCAGGTGATCATCATGGCCAATCTTTTTCACCTGGTCCTTCACCATCTGTTGGTGATGATCATGAGCTTGGTTACTAAATAACTAAGAAGATTTTATTGTAATTAGTGAAAAAAGTTTCAGTTTTAGGATCAACAGGAAGCATTGGAAAAAAGACTGTAGATTTGCTCTTAAAGAGAAAGGAAGAATATCAGGTGGAAGCACTAAGTGCCAATTCTAACTTTGCTCTGCTAGCACAACAGGCAAATCTACTTAATGCAAAATATGCTGCCATTTCTTATGAAAGGTTCTACAAAGATTTAAAAGAAGATCTACTTGGTACAAACGTCAAAGTAGAAGTTGGTGCTCCAGGTCTAGCAAATGTTGCTTCTCTACCTGTTGATCTCTCAGTTATTGCAATAGTTGGCATCGCAGGCCTTGATCCAGTTATAAAGGTTATAGAAAGTGGTACTAAAGTTATTGCCCTAGCAAATAAAGAAAGCATTGTTTGTGGTGGCAAGTTACTGCTTGAAAAAGCTAAAGAAAGGAGCGTACAAATAATTCCCATCGACTCTGAACACAACGCAATTTTTCAAGTTTTGCAAAATGATGATAAATGTGTAGAAAAGATTATACTCACTGCCTCTGGTGGACCATTTTTAAATTATAGCCTTGAACAATTAAGAAATATCACAGTAAATCAGGCACTAAGTCACCCTACTTGGAAAATGGGAAAGAAAATCTCAGTTGATAGTGCAACAATGATGAATAAAGCACTAGAAATAATAGAAGCACATCATTTGTTTAATATTAGTCCAAATAGAATTGAAGCAGTAGTGCACCCTGAATCGATAGTACATGGAATTGTCGTTTATCACGATGGATTCAGCTTTGCTGTGCTTGCAGAAACTGATATGGAAATTCCCATTGCATATGCTTTGTCTTGGCCAGAAAGATCAACTTTAAATCATAAATTAGATTTAACAAAGCAAGGAAAATTGACCTTTCAAGAACCAGGTCATAAACGTTTTCCTGCACTAAAGCTAAGCATGGAAGTGTTAAATTCTTCTTCTCCACATACAAATAGTATTGTTTTGAACGCTGCAAATGAGATAGCTGTTAACGAATTTTTGAAGTCACGAATCGGCTTTTTAGAAGTAGTAGAGGTAGTAAAATCAACAATAGAAAACTTTGACAAGTACTCTGATATTAACTCACTATCCGACATAACAAGTATCGATTTTGAAAGCCGTATTCTTGCCAATGAAATCATAAAAAGTAAAGGTATCTGTTCAGCAGAGTGATAAAATAAGGTAGACGAGAAAAGACAACTAAATGGGTGTAGCTATCCAGCAAAATTCATTGCAGATAAGACAACATTTTCGATCAAAAAGCTGTATTCCATAATGTCATTCCAGTAGCTGACACTGGAATACAGAAAAGCAGCTAGTTTCAGCTACTCGAATGACAAGACTAGAAAGAAATGGGTGTCATGCCAGTCTGGCATCCAGTCTTTTAGTCATCAAACATTGTAAGGTATTTACCAAATTAGCTGGATTCCAGCATCAAGTGCTGGAATGACACCTTACCTGAACAGATAAATCACTTAGCATGTTCGAAATCAACCTGAGAGAAATTTACATCATTAAGAACTGTATTTGCTCTATACAGACAACCACACCCTATTGCAAAGAACAGCAATGCAGCTGCAGCAAACGGAACTGGGTTGTCAACTACGAAACATAGACCAACAGCAAGTATTCCAGATAACAAAAAAGTACAAGCATAATTAGTTTGTTTCCTTTTTTGAGCGACTGCTTCTATCTTTAGGAATTCTGGTTCTATTGCTTTCTTGACATGTCCTGCAATACAATTTCTTGGACTTTTGTTTTCATAGTTTTTAATATTAGGTTTGATATTTGGATGTGTAAGTAATATTTCTATCATGTTTACATTTCCCAACTTGCAAGCAATGTGTAGAGCTGTATTTTTTTCCTTCTTGCCGGTCTTAATTTCCTCCTCTGCACGAGCATAATTTTGAGGTATAAATCCTTCATTAACAGGTTGTAAATTGTCAAGGTATACACAACCCCCTCTACCCTGATCTACTACTTCTCTCCCCTCAAATTCGTACACTGGATAACCATCATGTTTCTTTGGTTTTCTCTCAATAACAGCTTGCTTGCTTTTAATATTTAAATCGATTTTTTTATGTTCTACAAGCAACTTAGCCATAAGCTCTAAATATTGATGTTCATCGTTATTACTAGTAACAAAAGCTGAAATAATGCACATCAAAGGTGTCATCCCATCCTCAAAAGCGTTAACATTCGCTCCTTCTTTCAATGCTTGTTGAAAATGATTCCAAGCTTCCTCAGGTGTTATTCTTTCACCACTAGCATTTTGAAATTCAATAGCTTTAAACAACTTTTTTGTTGCTTCACTTGTACTAAACATTTTAACCACCTATCACAACAAACTTGATAAAATTATACATAGAAAAAATTAAAATATCAACTATTAAGCTAATGATCCAGAATATACTCCTTCGTTAAAGGAGACTGAGCATTTTCAAAGATTTCTTGAGTACTTCCGAATTCAACAATCTTGCCATTGCAAAAGAAAACTATGCTGTCAGATAATTTTTTAGCTTGCTTCATCGAATGAGTTACCATAATTATGGTGAACCTCAATTTCAATTCTTGTATAAGATTTTCGATTGCATTGGTTGCCATTGGATCAAGAGCAGAGCATGGTTCATCCATTAATAAAATAGTTGGCTTTACTGCAATTGCACGAGCAATGCATAATCTTTGTTGCTGGCCACCAGATAAATTTAGTGCACTATCTTGCAATCTATCTTTCAACTCTTCCCATAAACCAACCTTAGTTAAACTACTTTCTACTATTTCATCTAATTTTTGCTTATTTTTCACCATGCCATGCAATTTAGGCCCATAAGCAACATTATCATATATTGACTTTGGAAAAGGATTGGGTTTTTGAAATACCATACCAACTTTTGCTCTGAGCAATACAACATCCATATCACGTGAATATATATTACCCAGCCCATCGATTACCAGTTCACCAGTCGCTCTACATCCAGGTACGTAATCATTCATACGATTGAAACAACGCAAAAATGTCGATTTACCGCACCCAGAAGGTCCGATAAAAGTTGTGACTTTCTTTTTGCAAATATTCAAATTTATATCGAATAAAACTTGTTTAGAGCCATACCAAAGATTTAAATTTTTAACGAAAGCGTATTTATCGCTCATACTAAATCCTGCATTGAATAAAGTCCTGGTATTTCCTGTTTATTCTCGCACAACCATATTGCTGCTTGAACCGCCCCTCTAGCAAACGTTGTACGATCAATTGCCTTGTGATTTAATTCTACTCGTTCATCGGAATTGACAAACATGACACTGTGATCTCCTATTACTCCACCTCCACGAGATACTGCAAAGCCTATTCCTCCTTTCCCTCTTATATTTGAATTATTATGTGAATATTGATTGAGCTCAAAATCCACTTTTGCAGCGTTAGCAACTGCTTTACCAAACTCTATAGCTGTTCCAGATGGTGAATCCTTTTTTAAATTGTGATGCATTTCCCAAATTTCAACGTCATACTCATTACCTAAAAGCTTGGCAGCTTCTTTTACCAATTTCAGCAACACATTAACTCCAACACTCATATTTGCTGACCATAATATTGGAACTTTAGCAGCATATTCTTTTAAATTTAGACCTTCTATTCCAGTTGTGCCACTAACTAGCGGTTTTTTAAATTTCACGGCCGCCTTAAGGCATTCTAGCATACATTCTTTAGTTGTAAAATCTATTACAACATCGGACGATTCAAATACCTCACTAATAGAACTTGTAATTTTGATTCCTAAATTGCAATTATTGCCTACAATAGGCCCAATATCTAAGCCTATATACTCACTGCCCAAGCGAGCAACAGCACCTGCTATTTCCACTTTGGTATTCGTAATTAATTCATTGAGTATTTTCTTACCCATTCTGCCTAAGCAGCCTATTACTCCAACTTTGATTTTCATAAAGCTTTTTCCACTATGTTAGGCTTTTTTTGAAGCTTTGTCATCTTTATAAGCTTAGCATATTTAGCCTTACACTGATAAAACTATAGCTATACATCGATGAATCTATTGAAAATTGATACGAGGAAGATACAAATTGTAATTAGTCAATTTTCTCCTATGGAGAAAACTTATAAAGAAAAAAAGAGCACCAACTTTGGTGCTCTTTTGTGAAGGATTTGTTTTAATAATAACCGTTTCCTACTATACTCGGATTAGAGACACAATGTCTTTCTGTTGCTAGTGCTCGAGTTGTTGAACTTGGTTATGTAACTTCTGCATCATAAAACTCCTCTGATTCAGTAGTCACTTCCTCAGAGTAAGATCAGATAAATCTTCTCTAAACTTAGAAAGAGATGCAGTAAAAGCATTTATTAACTCTTGTTTTTTTCTTCAATAGTAGTTTTACCTGAAGATTGTCCTTGCTGTGATATGCTTTGTTTCGCAACACTTGTTTCACTTTTTTTACCACCAAACAGCCGCTTACAGCCTGATGAAATTTTTCTTGCAATCCATGAAATTCCTATGTGATCAGCAATCCACTTAAAAAAGTTTTTTATTTTTTTAAACATATTTTACTCCTTAAATTAATAATTTATATTATTATATACAAAGCATAATCTGTCAACTTTTCTTATAGAGAACATATAAAGAAAAAAAGAGCACCAAAGGAGGTGCTCCTTTTGAAGGGTTTGTTTTAACAAGAACCGTTTCCATTTACACTGGGATTAGTGACATAATGTCTCTCTGTTGATGATACTCCAATTGTTGGACTTGGTTGTGTAACTTCTTCATCATAAAACTCCTCTGATTCAGTAGTCACTTCCTTATTGTTAACCATTTGTTGTGCCGTAGTAGGATTAAGATTATGCTGCTCCAACGCTGTACCTTCAAACGGCTGATTAGATATACTATCTACTTTAACCTTTGTTACACCATTTTCCAATCCTAACATTTTTTTCACATGCTCAATATTATTGTCTTGAACTAATATTCTATCACCATCTATATAATTACCATCTTCTTTCTTCTTTAGTACTGATTGTACAAGTACATATTCAGAAACGCCATTGTAATTATTACCACTACCAGTAATGCGATATTCTCCTTTATCACACCTTAGATATACAAGAAGCTGAGGAGAAAGTCCGTCCTCGGTTAAACTATATTTATAATCCTTAACTTTTGTACCCTTTTCTAAATTTAACCATAAGCAATTATCTTCAAGTTCAATATAACCTACTCCTTTAGGCTCATTAGCAACAAGTTCTGGAAGATTAGGTGTTGTAATTTCAAATGGCTTTTTGGACATTCTAGTTATTTTAACAAGCTTTTTGTTCTCATCCAAGCCTACTTTATACATCATTTCTAATGGGTCTTTTGAAATAGTTCCCTTGTCATGCTGTTTCTTCACTGAAGTTATGGATACAGATTTCTTTCCATCATCTACATCTTGACATGAACTATAAGGGCCAGTAATACAAAACTTGTTACTTTCACACTCTACAAATATACGAAATTCTCCAGGTATAACTTTACCATTTTTGTCTTCATTTTTACATTTTTCTTCAAGACGTTTATAATTCTCGTTTGTTATAACAAATAGTAATTTGTTATCGATAAATTCAAAATAACTCTCTGGCTTTGTGCTTTGTTGAATAACATTAGGTTTATTAGGATTTACGTGCCTTCTTGGTTGTTCTGATTTTTCTGGAAAATTTTCTGCTGGCTCGACGTTTGTACCTGTTTTAGATACAGGTTCTTCAGTCTCATTTTGCATAGGGGTGCTAACAGTTGGACTTTTATTTACATTCTCATCTGAAGGTCTCTTTGGTGATATATTTTCTTGAGCAGTATTTGCTTTACTGCTAAATAACCAATTCCAACCTGATGAAATTTTTCTTGCAATCCATGAAATTCCTCTACGATCAGCAATCCACTTAAAAAATTTTTTTATACTTTCCCACATACTTTACTCCTTAAATTAATAATTTAATTATTATATATAAAGTTTAATTTGTCAATTTTCTCCTATGGAGAAAACTTATAAAGAAAAAAGAGCACCAAAGAAGATGCTCTTTTGTGAAGAAAAGATACTCTTTAGAAAGGTGGCATAATAGGTGTTGATGAATTTATAGCTGGCTTATCTAGCACCTTACTAGGTTTACCAGCTTCTGAGCTTAGTACCTTGCTATCACTTGCAGGCACTTTAGATGTAGAACTTACAACTTCAGGTTTCTGAGATATTTTATCTATAGTAACAACTGTACGCTTACTATTTAAACCCAACATCTTTTTCATTCCTTCTAACTCACAAGACAAAGTTTTATTATCATATACCGAGTTCACTATAAAGGATACCGAACTATCGTTCATGACAACAAGTTTGCTATAAACAATTTCGAATATAGCTTCGTCAGATTTGACATTTATATGATATCTTGATGGATCTTTAGAATTAATACCGCTCCCATCTATAATTTCTGGTACATTCTTTTTGTTTGTATGCAGTACTAACTGCTTATTACCATTTTCTTTAATAACACCCCAATGATTGGATTCACCCTTCACTAGTTCAATTACACTATTTTTTTGCGGTTTACTAGACCACAAGTTTTTAATGCTGTTCCAGCCTGATGCAATTTTTCCTGCAATCGACTGAAAAAAGTTTTTTATTTTTTTTAACATATTTTACTCCTTAAGTTAATAATAATTTAATTATTACATAAAAAGTATAATATGTCAATTATTTCATAAAAATTTTAGTACTTGCTTGCAATTTTCAACAATTTAATAGCGCTGGTGTTGACAACTTCCCCGCCAACACGCTTAGTGACAAAAAATCTAACATAAGGTTTGTTTGTATAAGGGTCTCTCAATATTCTCATTCCTCTGTTATCCACGATCTTATAAGCTTGTTTAAAATCTGCTACTGCAATGACTGTAGGTGGCATATCAGCAGATTGATATACTGGTATTCCCATCAAAGTATCTGGTGTTTCAAGCGATAAACTCGGCTGCCAAAGATACTGACCTGTTTCAGATTTTAGTAGCCTCACGTCCTTTAATGTACTCCTGTTCATCAAAAATGATGCATTTTTAGAGTAATGTTCATTTAGAGAGTAGTACAATATCATTATGGCGTCGCTGTCTAGCTTATCAGCTTTAATTTGCTCTATCTTATTATGACCATTTCCATTTTCGTAAGTTAAAATTCCTTTAGGTTGAAAAGTGCCATCACCTTTAATAAAGGCTTCATTCTCCTTCTTACTGAAAGTTTCGGCAACCTTTTCTACAAGCCAATTTTCAACATTGACAAATGCATCATCGAGCAATTTTTGTGATATTTGCGGCTGAGCATAGAGCTCATAAGTTGTGATGGAAATCTTTTGAATTTTAGGTGTACTTGTGTCTTGTGCAAAATCATACTTGGATTTATAGCCACCATCTTCGTCCTCTACGACTTCACCACTCCAACCTGCACCAGCACGGTCACAATCTTCTATAATATAATCCAATGTTTCAGTAGAGATTCTTTGACTAGAACATATTTGCCGCATTGGAGATGAATCAGCTATACGCTTGTTTATCCGTTTTACAATGTGAGGAGTAACTAAATACCCTCCAATATCATTGTCATCTCCACTTAGGGTTTTATGTGATAACCTACTTTCCATTCCTTTGCGGATATAATCAGAAAAATATTTATCACCCATGTTAAAATCTGTGCTAATTTCTGGACGTTGAGCTGAAGTTTCAATAAAATCTAAGCGCTCTTTGCAATTATCAATATTACTATTTATCTTGCATAGCTGCTCAGGTCCTTTGCTTTCGATTTCTTTTAGTTTGCGATCATTTATTAATTTAAATTGCTCCCATGATGAAGCGAGTTCATTAACACGGTGAGCGATATCAGTAAGTGACATAATAGCCTCCTTTAAAAATAAAATTAGAATAGTATTGTAATTTGAAGGTAATCTTTAATCTCAGTACCTTTTCGTTGTTATGCAAACTGCATTCAGAAAAAAGACCGGTGAATGGCAGCTTAGTATAACTCAAACGCTTGTTTACAATATGGATCCCAGTGCTGGGAGGCGCCCTCATGGTAAACAACGTTCATACAACTGTATACGTATAATGCTCGTGCCTGCCATTCACCGGTCTTTTTTCTGGATTCCAGCATTGGCTTCATGGTAGATACAAATAAACGTAAGGCGCTTGGTAACGAGAGAAAAATGATACTGATTACTTGTTGAAGTAAAAAAAGCAGTGTAGTATTACACCACGCTAAGTATTATACTTAATTGTTAGCACTATACAGCATCCATTTTTTTGTGTCAAGCATTTTTTTTTCGCTGCGTATCTGTTCAGAAGAATGTGCAAATAAAGTACGTAGCTGTACAAATTTGCCAAAACAATAAATGGTATCCTTTAATTATCCTCTTTTTATCATTTCAGTCACAGCTGTACGAACATTGTGGCAATTTGCATAGTAAACAGTGTCAAGCACTGCCTTTGTGTTCGAGGCAAAATTAGTTTAACATACTGTTTTCGAAACAAGTAGCTTTGCGTGTCTATGATGTCATCCCAGTGCTTGACACTGGGATCTAGTTTTTGGACATTGTTTTTGACATATGTCCTTAAGGACTATTGTTTACTGCATAATTTGCAAATACTTTTTATATCTGGATCCCAGTGTCAAGCACTAGGATGACACCCATTTAGTTATCTTTTCTCGTCTACCTTGTTTTGCCACCCTGCTGAACGGATACATACCGTTTGTTGCTTTTATTCTATGGTACCTTATCTACCTTGCCGCTCTCCTGCTTCAATCAGTAAGGGATTTCAATATTAATTCTGCACTACTTGCGGGATTGCCGCTTTTTGTAATTGGTCTGCCAATTACGATATAATCAGCTCCTGAATTTATTGCTTCTTTTGGTGTTGCTGTCCTTTTTTGATCATCATGACCTCGATTCATACGGATTCCTGGAGTAATAATTTTAAAGTCTTTACCACATTCTTGGCGCACTTCTTGAGCTTCTAGTGCAGAGCAAACTACTCCATGTAGTCCAATCTTTTTTGCAAGCTTTGCTAGCAAAATTACCTGTGATTTTGCTTCCCTTGCTACTACGAGTTCACTCAGATCTTCATTGCCCATACTAGTTAGTACTGTTACTCCAATTAGCTTTATTTTCTTTCCTTGCACTATACTTAGTGCTTCTTTAAGCATTTTTGTTCCACCACTGATATGCAATGTTAGCATTTCAACATCTAGAGCTTTTATTGCTTCAACTGTTCTAGCTACAGTGTTTGGAATATCATACAATTTTAGATCTAAAAAAATTGGTACATTGCATTTTGCAACTTCTCTCACTCCAGAAGGACCATGTGCAGCAAAAAATTCTAACCCAAGTTTTACCATGCCAACCTTATCACGCAGACCATTAGCCCAAGATATGGCTTCATTCAAATCTTGTGTATCCAGTGCGCATATTATTGGGTTCATTATCTTGTATAATTTTTTTTATAATAAGAGTAATTGTTGCATTTTACAATCCATATTCAGGGATTGGTCCACTTGCAATGCTTTGTACAGACACTGAACACGATAATCTGGTCGGAGTGGGTGAACGACTGGCATATCCAAGATCTTCCTGTAAAGAATCAGACGTTTCCTCCGATGTTTTGGAACCTTTCATTGGCTTGAATTGCACAAGCTGCCCTAATATAAATTTTATTTTCTGAGTCTCCCCTAATATTATTTTTTTGCTATAATCTTTAATTGTTTCATTTTCTCTTATCGATTCTTCTATCTTATCTATCACATATTGAAGTTGTTTTATTTGACTGTCTCGCTCTAAAAGTGAATTTCTTAAATTTTTCACTTCGTTATTACAATCTTGTCTTATTCTGTCTAACTCAAAAGATTGATTTTTAATTAAACCGTCTGCTTTATCTAGCTCTTCAAATTTCCTTTTTAACTCTTGAGATAAGTTTTTATTTTTCTGATCAATTTCTTTAAATTTACATTGTAATTCATCTAATTTCACACAAAGTTCTTCTTTTATGTAATTCTTCTTTTTTCATATATAGTATATGTTTCTCTTTACGTAATTTGTCTATTTCCTTAGATAACTCCTCTTTTTCTTTAGATAATTTCTCTACTTCCTTATATAATTCCTCATATTTATCATTGTCTATTTTTCTTTTCAATTCGATTATAAGTTTTTTCCTCTCAGTTAGATTAGCTTCTTTTTCCTGTAACTGTTTACACAAATATGAGATTTTATGGAGTAGTTCTTTTTCTTGTGCAGCAAGCTCATCTTTCTCCTTCGTTACTTTTTCTAATTCGTCTGTTATTCCAATTATATGGATCATTTTTGCTTCTAATTTCTCCTCCAAAGATTTTTTTTCTTTAAGAAAAGATTTCCTCTCAGCTTCTATTTTTTGACCAAATTTTCTTTCTTCCTCGTATAAATTGTGCTTTTCTTGAGTCAACTCACGCTCTTTGTGAGCAAATTTCTTCTCCACTTTACTAGTGTCAATAATTATTTTATACAAAATCATAAAAGCCAAAACAGATAATACAGCTAAAGCGAGAATTAAAGAACTAGGTACATTAATAAGCGCTAAAGATGTAAGTAACGTGAGAGTAGCCAGAGAACTAGCTATAAAATAAAATGTATTATATTTATTAAGTAAATTGCTCATCACCCATATACAAAACTTCAGCAGTCTTGTATATATTGATTAAAATTGTCTTACCTGTAGAGGAGAACACTTATCACAATTTTACCAGTGATAAACTTTAGTTGATATTCTAACTAAACTCAAAATGCAAGGTGGCATCAGACAGGAGTAGAACATCTACTAGAATATCGGGAATGTTCAAAAAAGTGTGTCAAAGCGAATTTTTAGTTCAACTCAATTTTTAACCTATCAGGAAAAAAGATATCAAGTTGAGATATAGTTAGAGCCCAATTAGGCAAAGCCATAGCCCATTTTTGCTCTATCTTTTTTATAGCACAATATACCAATTTGTACAAGGCATTTGTACTGGTAAATGAACCTTTGGTTTTAGTAAATTTTCTGATTTGTCTGTGCAACCCCTCAATTGGATTGGTGGTATAAATTAGCCTTCTAACAGGGCCAGAATACTTAAAATAACTAGACAAATTTTCCCAATTGTTTTGCCACGATTTTATGACTAAAGGATATTTTTCACCCCATTTTTCCTCCAGTTCAAGTAAATAATTTTCGGCGATTTCTCTACTTGTAGCACGGTATATTTTTTTCAAATCATTCATAAAAACTTTTATATCTTTGCTGGATACGTATTTTAGTGAATTTCTTATTTGGTGCACAATGCATAACTGTACCTCAGCATTGGGAAATACGCTATTTATAGCTGTAGGGAAGCTTTTCAGACCGTCAACACAAGCTATCAAAATGTCTTCTACTCCTCTCTCTTTTAAGTCATTTAATACGCCTAGCCAGAAGTTAGCTCCCTCACTTTCTGCTAAGTAAAAACCCAGTACTTCTTTTCTGCCATTTTGGTCTATTCCTAATATATTGTACATGCATTTACTTATGCAATGTCCATTCTCTTTGACCTTAAAAAACATCCCATCCATAAATACTATCGGGTATACTGATTGTAGGGGACGACTCCTCCATTCATTGATTATAGGCAGTAATTTATCTGTAATTCCAGATATCTCTGCTGCAGATATTTTATGGTCATAGATTTCTTCCACATAGGATGCTATATCCCTGTATCCCACACCGCTTGCAAACATGTTCAAGACCTTTGTTTCAAGTTCTGGATGTAAGCTTGTTTGCCTTTTTTTCACTATCTGTGGTTCGAAACTTCCCTCTCTATCTCTTGGTGTCAATAGTTCAAATACTCGTCTTCAAAGTTTTGCCATTCTTTCCGTTTCTTCGATTCTTTTCTTCTCTTTCATTGGATAAATGATGCTCTATTTCACCTTCTAGACTTGCTTCCAGCAGCCTTTTTACAAATGGTGTTAATGCTCCATCTCTCCCCATCAATGGTTTACCTTCCCTTATTGATGACAGTATATTTGCTTCCAGCTCTTTGTAATCTACCAGGCCAGTCGTTCCATTTTCTATTTTGTAACTCATATATCAAACCTCTATTTTTTGTTTCTATTTTATTTTTATTTCTCGGTTTGACACACTTTTTTGAACATTCCCACCTTTTAACCAATTTTTCAATAAAAATTCAGCCACATCTGTTGTGTGTACATTCTGAATCTTTTTTATACAGGAGGATTTTATGTCCAGAATTCCAGATATTTGACCTTTACTTTAGCTAACAACAGGCGCCTGTAGTTTTTAGAATTAGTGTTAACACGGTTTTTCTACTTTTTTTTTCTTAATGTTTTAACTCAATACACACCATCATCATTTACTGCTTCTAAATATATCATTGCTAAACACACGCCGCTGTGTATTTCTATAGATAACTCATTGCCTAAACTTCGATTAAAGCAAGAATTCTTTCCTGGAAAAGCAAGGTTACTAAGGTACAGTTCCCATTGTAATCCTTTAGTTGATATTTGAGCTTTCGGTATACCAAGTAAGGATATTTTAGTATTTTTTAGCAAAGAGGAAAAATAGCTAATACCTTTTTGTAAGGCGTACCCCACCATGGGAGGCGAAGGCATATAAAAGATACTATCTGTACTTAAAAAAAAGTTAATATTTTGTAGTATATGATCAATTGCTCCTCCAGTAATACCCGTTACTATTGATGGCAATAACTTTACTGTTTTTAAGTGAGCCATTGCTTTAGAAAAGTCGCAATAATCTTGATCAGGTAGATATACTGTATTTAAATTAGCACGTAAATTCGGATTTATACTATCCAAATCTCCTATTACAAGATCAGGTTTTACGCCAATTGATAGAAGCTTATTTGCTCCTCCATCTACAGCAATAACAGGTATATCTTGTTTAAAAAACGATGAATCAGGTATTTCTCCATTTAGTACTACAATAGAACGATATTCTTGCTCCACGCTACAATGTAGCATATGGTTATAAAACGCTTCGTGCAGTTTTTGCATCGTAGTAACATTTTTGAACAATTGATATTATACTGATCACTAATCCAGCAATATTACTGAGTATCACAAAAGTTAAACCCTGACAAATACCGTAAATAAGCCAAGATGATGAACAAATAAGATAATTCACCAACATTAGCATCGATACGTCACGAGTAAGTTTTGTGATATATGCTCTATATACTTGAGGCAATAACCCAATGAGAGATGTAATGAACGCGATGAAGCCAAAGCATTCTTCAATATTTATATACATACATTTTCCTACGTTTGTTTTAACAAGATCAGGTTCAAAGGGTTGTACTTTATGTACTCTCAGCTTTTTTAGAGCACCCCTAATGCGTGTAATTTATAACATCATTTAGTCTATTAATCAAGAAATTAACAGTGACTTGCATTCATGAAACCCAATCGGCTTCTATGCTAATTATTATCCAAACTAATAGTCGGCTGTGCATCCTGCTCAGAGATCAGAGCAACTAGCAAATTGTTTATCAATTGAACCTTTTGTTTTCCATCCAATTGTAAGCTTTTATTTTTTTCAAAATGGGCTATTACTTCTTCGATAATTCCTATTGCATTTTGCACTATATGCCTTCTTGCAGAGGTGATGGCATGTGCTTGTTGACGTCTCAGCATTGCTTGTGCAATCTCAGATGAATACGCCAAATGCGATATTCTCGCTTCTGTAATTTCAATTCCAGCAATATTCAATCTTTGTTGTAGCATTGATCTCAATTCATTTGAAATTTTATCAGAATTTTTACGCAAAGATTCCTCATCGTTTTCGCTATCATACGGATAATTACTTGCCAGTTCTCTAATTACCGAGTCACTTTGCACAAAAACAAAATCATGATAATTATTAACATTATAATATGCCTTCGCAGGACTGCTCACTCTCCAAACAATTACTACTGAAATCTCTATCGGACTTCCATTAGCATCATTAACTTTAATTTTTTCTGTATTGATATTCTGAAATTTCAAAGAAACTCTATATTTACTCGAAAATGGAAGCGTTACGCATATTCCAGACTTAAAATAAGTTCCAATATAATGACCAAAAAACTCTATCACTCTTGCTTCATTAGGATCATTAACGAAAAATCCTTGAGAAAAAGTCAATATTGAAACAGCAGCAACTCCAAGTGCAATTGTGCTGTCATACACAAAAAGTACCAATAAAATTAACCCTAGCGCTATTAGTACAGGAAAAGCCCGAATTTTACTTAGATTTCTATCATTTATTGTATTTTTATCTGTACTGTCTTCATCAGATTGCTTTTTCACTTGCACCCTCTCTGCTGATTATTTCATCTACCTTACTTACAAATAATTTAAACTCTCTTAATTCACGATCAGGCAACTTTATCTCATTGCCATGAGCTATCGTAAGCGGATCAATATGTTTACCATTATATATAACTTCATAATGTAAATGAGGTCCTGTTGCAACACCAGTGCTGCCAACATAAGCAATGATTTGTCCCTGCTTTACTTTAGAGCCTAACTTTACATCGCTACTAAATTTGCTTATATGTGCGTAACAAGTTGAATATTTATTGTTGTGCTTTATTTTGATGTAATTCCCATAGCCACCATTCTTTCCTATATATTCTATTACACCTTCTGCAGTGGCGTGTATAGGAGTGCCAAGTTTAGCTGCATAATCTACTCCTTTATGAAAAGCAATTTTACCATGAATGGGATGCTTTCTATTACCAAAATTCGAGGATATACGAAAATCTCCGTTTAAAGGATTTATAAAAATTTCGCTACTCTTCAAGCTTACCCCCTCTTTATTAAAATACACTTCTTTTGCTTCTTGTGACTCATAATGATACAAGCTAATGACCTTTTTATCTGTTGTCAGTGAAGTATATAAAATTTTTTCTTCAGCCTTCTGATTACTGAGTGATTTTTCACACAGCACCTCCAATTTGCTTTTGGGCACAATGTCTTTTTTAAAATCTACACCATAACCTTTATATATGTCGATTAATCTCATTACTGTATTTGGCGCCAAACCTTCTGCGTCAAAAAAAGAGGATTTTATGTCACTGGATATGAATAACAACTTTCTATCACTTTCTGTCACCAAAGCAGCTTTTTTTTTCCTGATCCCGTGCTGAAGTAACGCTGGAAAGTGGTTTAGGTTGCTTTCTGTTATTCCAGTGCTTGAACAGTTTTTTAATCGAAAATGTTGTATAGCGTGCTGTTTACAATCAATTTCCAGTGTCTGGGCACTGGAATGACAATAGTATTTCTGCGCAAATGTTTCAGTTGCATATGCTGGTAAAATACAAAGCAGTGGAAGTATTACCAGCCTCATAGTTTATCAGCAAAAATAAAATTACCTTCAACATACTGCACATCATCATTATCTTCTAGCTCTTCAACTAATGTAGATAATTTATCAATTAATTCTTTGTCGCTCACTTCAATCAGGTCCTTTGGTTGCCATGAAAGACGAGCAAGTTCTGGTTCTCCAAATTTTGTATAGAAAGCATCACGCACTCTACCAAAATCTTTCACTTCACAAGTTATAACATATAATTCTTCCTTGTTATTTTCCTCAACATTCAATACTTCTAATTCAATTCCATAGTTAAATAAATCTTCAAAATTTATACCCTCTGCTTTATAGACAATTAAGCCTACATGATCGAAAAGGTAACTCACACATCCTGTTTCTCCCAAATTACCGCCTTTGCGAGAAAAGATATAACGTATCTCAGAAGCAGTTCGGTTGCGATTATTTGTCAGAGCATGGACAATAAGTGCAGCACCAGAAGGTCCGCAGCCTTCATATTGTATTTCTTCATAACTTTCTCCAGCAACGTTACCAGCTGCATTTTTTATTGCTGTTTCTATTTTATCTTTTGGTAGATTTTCCTTTCGTGCAGAAAAGATAGCAGAGCGAAGACGTGGATTAAGCTCGGGATCAGGTAGCCCTTGTTTTGCAGCAACTGTTATTTCCCTAATGAGCTTCGTAAATTTTTGCGAGCGCTTTGCATCCTGAGCACCTTTTCGATGTTTTATATTTGAAAACTGTGAATGACCAGCCATAAGAAAACTAATTCACCCCTTCTACTAACATATTTTCATACTGCTCAGCTTCTAAGTCAAGGCCAAGAGCTAAGTGAGCTGTTATTAAATAACTAATAACTCTAGAAGAATATTTAGAATCTTTATTGCTTATCATATCTTGAAAACGCTTAATTGCTGCTAAATATTCACCACGCTTTAGGTAAAATTCACCAATAGAATACTCTTTTTTTGATATATGTTCTGTGATTAATTTTTCTTTTTCTTTGATCTCTTCTATATATTCGCTATTCGGAAAAAGATTAATATATTCAGTAGCTAGCTCTAAAGTTTTATATGCAATTTGTTGCCCAAGCTGCACTTTGTTAATTTGCATGTAATAAGATAATACTCTTAAGTAATATACATATGGCAAATCTTCACCATTTGGATAAACGTATATATAATCATCCATATCACTTGCAGCACCGCTGTATTTACCCATATTATAGTGAGAAACCCCAGACAATAATTTGGCTTTCATTGCCCAATAAGATAAAGGATACAAATCCTCTATCTTTTGAAATGCTCTAATAGCTTGCTTATATTTTTTCTGATCATAAAGCTTAACTGCCTCCTCATATAGTTCAGTTTCAGTGTGTTCAAGATCATTCGCATACGACTGCGTGAAGGGGCAAGTCAGAAGAAAAAAGCATATGATTAAAGTCTTATACATAAGATTTTTTTTGATCAAAATAAAGTATAGACTAAATATTACCTAAATAAACAAATTTTTGGCATTATCATCGAACGAAAAGCGGCTCTTGGCCACCATTACCTATATTGCTCGCACCACCACCTATTGCAACACCCTTTCCACTCACTTCTACGTTCTCTAGCTTTCTACTATAAGAATGTGTGATCAATCCACTTCCTACCATCAAAAGAGCAATACCTACCAGACCTAAAGCAGGCCCAACAGCAGATGATGCTAATGCTACTCCAGAAATCAATATTATTCTCCTGATTAGTAATAAAGAAGAACCAGCGAGCATTAACTTAGCTGCAGACATATTGCTTGTCTTTTTTTCAGATTTCTCATCAAAATCTTGCTCTTTTTCTACTTCATATTTTTTACTTTTCTTGTACTCGCGATAGCAGAAAGTAGCACTCGCTACAAAGTAAAATAGACTAGAAATTGAAAAAGCTACGTCTCCTATTATTCCTTGCTCCAATGCTTCACCTACTATGCTAGCCACAATAACTAATGTAACTAAAGCAGCATCAGCATAGTTAAAGTAATCATCAACGGTACAAGGAAGGTCTCTCTTTTCTTTTTCTACTGTTTTCCCACTTTCAATATTCTCCAATTCTCGTTCTTTTTGTGCTATTTTTCTATTATTATAAATTAAATATAGCGTGCAAATAAGGGATAAGACTGTGAAAGGTAATATAGTATGGCCTAATGAGCTGCTTATAAGGCCAAGTAATACCTGATCGCTACATGTTTTTTCGAGCTCAATTGCCATCAATAATGCAAATGGAACCATTGTTACCAATGATACACATTTCCTATGTAGCTCTCTTTTTTTTAGTGTTAATAGTTCTTGTTCGAGCTTTTTGCTTTTTTCTTCCTCTCTTTCTTTTCTGACTTCTTCATCAACTGTTGGCCAAAAATCCCAGAAAAAATCTTCCATTTTAGCACCTTTTTTACCTTTGGATCTTTTTAAAAAAAACTTAGTGCCTGTAATACTAGTCATATGAACAGACCAACTTATGAACTAATACATTATATAGGATTTTAATTACTAAGTCAATGTTATGAAATTATTAACTTTCTTTGTATACTCTTAAGCAATTTAGTCAATCTGTTTGATGCCAGCTAGAACGTAATTATAGCCTGACCACATAGTCATAACAGCCGCAGCCCATAAGCAAACCACACCTATATATTTAGTTGCTTCATAATCACTCATTATTAACGCTACTATAGCAACCATCTGCAAAAATGTTTTAATTTTCCCAGCCTTACTCACAGGTAAACTAACGTTTGTAGCTATCAAGAACTCCCGCATACCTGAAACTAATATCTCCCTACAAACAATTATAACTGACGGTATAATTGTAATATCATCTATCTTGTGCTTATAAACTAGCATGATTATTGTTGAAGCTACTACTAACTTGTCGGCAATTGGATCAAATAACTTGCCAAAATTCGATTGGACTTTCCATGCACGTGCTAAATAACCATCAAAAAAATCTGTAATGCACGCAAACATAAAGATCAATATTGTTATTAGACTTGCATACTTACTCTCTATATAAAAGCTTGATATTATTGCCGGTATTGCGAGCGCACGAGAAATTGTTAGCAAATTAGGCACGTTTTTCTTAAGCATGTCACATCACCCTACGTAGTAGATAAATTTATACAGAAGTACAATAGAGTTCACAAGCTAATAGTTGAACATTCATAAAAACCCCATATACTTAGGAAATTACTAACAATAAGCTCAAAGCATGAATAATGATTTAGATAACACCACAAAACAAGAAGCACTGAAGTATCATAATAGGGGTGGTAAACCTGGTAAGGTATCGGTTATACCAACAAAACCCTTATCCACACAGCATGACCTATCACTTGCTTATTCCCCTGGCGTTGCAGCTCCATGCCTTGAAATAGCTAAAAATCCTGAGGCTATTTATGATTACACGGCAAAAAGCAATTATGTGGCTGTCATTTCAAATGGCACCGCAGTGCTGGGACTTGGCAATATCGGTCCTCTTGCTTCAAAACCCGTCATGGAAGGCAAAGCTGTTTTATTTAAGCGTTTTGCTGACATTGATGCAGTCGATATAGAAGTTGACACAGAAGATATAGAAAATTTCATCAATGCAGTAAGGTATCTTGGGCCAAGTTGGGGGGGAATAAATTTAGAAGATATAAAATCTCCTGATTGTTTCATAATAGAAAAACGTCTAAATGAATTGATGGATATTCCGGTTTTTCACGATGATCAACATGGAACTGCAGTAATTGTTGCAGCTGGTATAGAAAATGCCCTCGATATTGCTGAAAAGAAATTAGAGAATGTCAAGATCATCATGAATGGAGCTGGAGCAGCTGGTATTGCGTGTTTGGAAATACTAAAGTCCATGGGCGCTAAGAACATAGTACTATGTGACAAACAAGGAGTAATACACAAAGACAGAAAAGAGGACATGAATGAGTGGAAGGGAAAATATGCAATTGACACTAAAGAACGTTCTCTACTTGATGCCATAAAAGGCGCTGATGTATTCATCGGACTCTCTGCAAAGGATGTGCTCAGCGAAGAGATGTTAAAAAGCATGGGTAAAGACCCGATCATTTTTGCTCTTGCTAATCCTGATCCAGAAGTAAGGCCTGAATTTGCAAAGTCTGTAAGGCCAGATGCAATAATTGCAACTGGTAGGTCAGACTATAACAACCAAGTCAATAACGTAATGGGGTTTCCTTATATATTCAGAGGAGCACTTGATGTACATGCAACGACAATAAATGAAGAAATGAAAATTGCAGCTGCAGCTGCAATAGCGAAGCTTGCCCGTGAGCCAGTGCCAAATGAGATATCTGCAGCCTATGGCGGTCGTAAAATGAGCTATGGACGTGAATATATAATACCTACTCCATTTGATCCAAGATTAATTTCTATGGTATCTCCTGCTGTTGCAAAAGCTGCCGTTACCTCAGGTGTGGCAAGAAAGGAAATAGAGGACTGGAATGAGTATGCAAGTCAATTAAAATCTCGTCTTGCTAGTGCTCTCAGCACGCTGAATCTATTGTCTTCACAATAATCAATTGCATATTTTAGACTTATAATTAAAATAAACCAATGACTATTACAATTCATGAATTAGAGAAAATTATCAAACAGTCATTCCCTGACGCTGATATAAAGATTAAGGACCTTGCTGGAGATGATGATCATTACCATTTAAAAATAACTTCCAAGTGTTTTTCCGGAAAGACAAAAATAGAACAACATAGAATGATATATAAAGCTCTTGAAGGTCAGTCTATACATGCATTGCAACTAGAAACTGGAGCTTAAAATTAAGGTGATATTTATGAATAACTTTGAAGAAATAAAAAAAGACATAGCAGAAAATGACGTAGTGCTGTATATGAAAGGCACCTTTGATTTTCCTCAATGCGGATTCTCTGGACTTGTCGTGTCAATTCTCAAAAACTTAAATGTAAAGTTTAAATGCATCAACGTACTTGAGAATGATGAAATACGTCAGTCCATAAAAAGTTTCTCTGATTGGCCAACAATTCCACAATTATATATAAAGGGAGAGTTTGTTGGTGGCTGTGACATAACCCGCGAGATGTATGAAAAAGGTGAGTTACAAAATTTGCTAAAAGAGAAAAAGATTACACAAATACATCAAGAGATGGGCTAATGTACCCCCGTCTCGGTTGTACATGCCCACTTATCTCCTTTACATCACATTTTCAACTTATTGTCTTTGTGCTTTTCTTGATTTAGCATAAGATTCTACTTTTGCCTCTTTTACAGTCGTACCTGGAGCAGTATCTCCGTCACTTTCTAAGCTATCATTAGAAGAAGCACTTCTGTCACTTTTTAAATTGTCATTGGAAATATCCATATCTTTAACTTCTACGTTAGCACTTTGCTTAGCAAGATTTTCAACTGTTTGGAGATTTTCTTTCGGAACTGCTGTCAGTTTTTGGTCTAATTTTGCTTGCATTAAATTTACTATCTCTGTGTGATTTCTTTCGCGAGCTAAGTCTAAAGGTGTTTTATTATCCTTACTTTTAGTTTCTATGCTAGCCCCTTGATCAACAAGAAATTCAACAATCTCTTTATGGCCTCTCTCAGCAGCACGGTGCAATGGCGTCCGTCCTTTCTCGTCTTTAGTTTCTATGTTAGCTCCTTGCTCAACAAGAAATTTAACAACCATTATATGGTTTCTCACAGCAGCATAGTGTAAAAGTTTCCATTCTTCCTTGTCTTTAGTTTCTATGTTAGCACCTTGCTCAATAAGATTTTTAACTGTTTGGAGATTTCCTCTTATAACTGCAACTCTCAAGTCTTTATCTAATTTTGCTTGCGCTAGAAGATGTACCATTCCCGTGTTATTTCTTTCGCGAGCTAAGTCTAAAGATGTTTTATCATCCTTATTTTTAGCTTCTATGGTAGCTCCTTGAGCAAGGAGAAATCTAGAAAGCTCGAAATGGCTATAAGCAACAGCATAGTGTAACGGTGTCCATTTATCATTATCAGCATCATCAACCCCTATTCCTTTACTAAGAAAAAATTCCACTATATCTTTATAACCTTCTTGAGCAGCTATATGTATAGACTTTTTACCTTCATAAATAACTTTAGCATTAATATCAGCTTTTTTTTCATTCACAAGAAATTCAACAATCTCTTTATGGCCTTTCCATGCAGCATAGTGTAAAGGCGTCCATTTATTACCATCAGTATCATCAATCCCCATCCCCTTAGTAAGAAAAAATTCCACTATATCTTTATAACCTTCTTTAGCAGCAGCATGTATAGGTTTTTTACTATTACAATTATCTTTAGCATTAATATTAGCTTTTTTTTCATTCACAAGAAATTTAACAATCTCTTTATGGCCTCTCTCAGCAGCACGGTGCAATGGCGTCCATCCATTATTGTCTTTAGCTTCTATGTTAGCATGTTGACCCAGGAGAAATTTAGAAAGCTCTAAGTGATTATAACGAGCAGCATAGTGTAAAGGTATCCATTTATCATCATCAGCATCATCAACTCCTATTCCTTTACTAAGAAAAAATTCCACTATATCTTTATAACCTGCTTTAGCAGCAGCATGTATAGGCTTTTTATTATCACCATTAGCTTTAGCATTAATATTAGCTTCTTTTTCATTCACAAGAAATTCAACAATTTCTTTACGGCCTTTCCATGCAGCATAGTGTAAAAGTGTCCATCCATCATCGTCTTTAGCTTCTATGTTAGCACGTTGATCAAAATGTATGTATAACATATTAGCAAAATGGCAGAAAAGAAGTTTTGGGTTTTTATTTGGCTGAAAGTGAAGTTCTGGTTGGGAGTACTAAATGACCTAAAGGAGAGAGGAGTAGATGATATTCTGATAGCTTGTGTTAAAAAGCTTTCCTACAGCTATAAATAGCGTATTTCCTAAAGCAGAAATGTATAGTACATCAGATAAGAAATTCACTGAAATATGTATCGAGCAAAAGTTTTCATGAATGATTTGAAAAAAACATATCAAGTAGAGAAATAGCCGAAAATTATTTGCTTGAGCTAGAGGAAAAATGGGGAGAAAAATATACTTTAGTTTTGGGAGAATAATTGGGAAAATCTGTCTAGTTATTTTAAATATTCCGGCCCTGTAAGAAAATTAATTTATACCACAAATCCTATTGAAGGGTTACATAGACAGATCAGAAAATTTACTAAAACTAAGGGCTCATTTACTAGCACAAATGCCTTGTATAAACAGGTATATTGTGCTATAAAGAAGGCAGGAGAGAAATGGACTATGCCTGTACATGATTGGGCATTAACCATATCCCAGCTCGACATTTTCTTTCCTGGTAGATTGAAAATTGAGTTGAGCTAAAAATGCGATTTGAAACAGTTTATTTAACACTCCCATTCTTCTATCAGTTAATTCATTCCCGTCAGATTAAGTTGTGTTTAGCACAATTTGTTCCACTGTTCTTCATCTAAAATTTCCACACCCAATTCCATTGCTTTTTTATATTTTGAACCTGGATCTTCTCCTGCAATTAAATAGTCAGTTTTAGTAGAAAGGCTTGAACTGATCTTTGCCCCTAAAACTTTAGCTCTTACTTTTGCCTCCCCTCTGCTCATAGCACGTAGCTTACCAGTAAACACTATAATTTTGTTATTCAAAAAAGAATCGCTAGAGTTGGAGCTCACGGGAAGAATTTGCAGATATGCAGTAAGATCATTTAACATTTTAATGTTACGTTCCTGAGAAAAAAACGATTTTAAAGATTCAGCTACTTTTTCTCCTATACCATCTATACCTACCAACTCAACATCATTTGATGACATCGAATTATACCAGTTATCATAAGATACATAATAATTTGCGAGCAATTCTGCTGCAACTTGGCCGATAAATCTGATACCCAAAGAAAATATGAACCTATCTAGAGAGATTACTCTTCTGCTTTGTATAGCACTTAATAGATTAGCTATTGACTTCTCGCCCCAACCATGATGCTCTTTTAAGGAAAACTCTTTTAATCTTTCCTCTAAAATAAAAATGTCTGGAATTTGTCTTATTAGTTCCAGATCATAAAAAAACTTTATTTGTTTTTCACCAAGGCCAACAATGTCAAATGCATCTTTTGACACAAAATGTTTTAGTTTTTCTACTATTTGAGCCTTGCAATTAAATTCTTCAGGACATCTTACTGCAACTCCTTCAATCTGCACTTTACTACCACATTCAGGACATATGTCAGGAAACACAAATTCAGGCATATTTGCATGACGAGAACCTTCATCTACTTTGACAATTTGAGGAATTACATCTCCAGCTCTTTTAATTGTTACAACATCTCCTTCTCTTATGTCTTTACGTTTTATCTCATCTTGGTTATGTAGACTTGCTCTGCTAACTAGCACTCCGCCAATATTGACTGGTACCAAATCTGCAACTGGAGTTAAAACCCCCGTTCTACCCACCTGTATAAATATTTTATTTAACTTTGTCTTTGCATAAATCGCAGAAAATTTATATGCAAGCGCTGAGCGTGGCGCTTTGTGTGTACTTCCCAGACGACTTTGTAGCACCAAATCATTCACTTTATAGACTATCCCATCGATATCATAATCCAAGTTATAACGATAATCATAGATCTCGTTATAGAACTTTAGCATTCCATTCAAACTACTTGTTAAGGAACGATGCTCATTTACGCAAAAACCAAGTTTCTCAAGTTTTTCTAGTACTTCACTTTGACTTTTCTCTATTCCACCAATTAAAGAATAAGCAAAATATCTAAGAGGCCTTTTTGCTGTAATGTTCGCATTCAATTGCTTTAAAGAACCAGCAGCTGCATTTCGAGGATTAGCGAATTCATTATTTTCATTTAACTTTAAAAAGTCGCTGTTACTGATATATATTTCACCCCTTACTTCTAGTCTTCCTTGCACATCTTGTAAAAACTTAGGAAAGCCTTTTATTGTTGCAACATTGTGAGTTACATCCTCTCCTACAAAACCGTCACCTCGAGTTGCAGCTTTAACAAATTTCCCATCTTCATAAATTGCAGAAAATGACAATCCATCAATTTTTGGCTCACATAATATCTCTATTTCATCTGCAATTAAAAATCTCTTTATTTTAGACAAAAATTTTTCTACACCTTGTTCATCATAAGCATTCTCAAGAGAAAGCATAGGTTCTTGATGTTCCACCTTAGAAAATCTCTCATCAGGCGGAGCACCAACACTATCTTGTGTTGCATAAGCTTCTGGCTCTATTGCAGCTAACTTTTTTTTCAGTTCATCATATTCAGCATCACTTATCTCTGGCTTACTTTTTTGATAATATAAGATATTATGATAATTAATTTGATTTTGCAGTTTTTCTCTCATCTTTTCCAAGTCAGTCATGATACCAATATAATGCTCTTTGCCGTCAAGTCATGAATTTTTTCAAAAGGTACTATAAATTTATACTACTGCCCTGAAAAGCAATACTAATATTAATATAATTTTTGTACTTGTATATTAATGTTAGTATAGTTTTTAAATTAAGGAGTACATTATGAAAGAATACAATTACAAAAATTTGGCTGACGAATCAAACTTCGGCTCTCAAGTGTATCGTGCAGGAATGTTTGATAAAATTCTTGGTATAAGCAAAACAGCAAAAGAAGCTGCGAATCAAGTAATATCTAAAATGGGTAACGATTTAAAACTAGAAGCTAGAAAAGCAGCTCAAGATGAAGTAAAAAAAATAGAAGGAAAAATGCTAACTTTAGCTGAAGAGAAAGCTAACAAAATAGCTAGCGAAAAAGCTAATCAAATAGAAAAAAAAATATCGACTTCAATTGATAAGACAGTAAAGTCAGTAGAAGCAAACGCTGAAAAAGCAGCAAAAAATGCAGCTGAAAAAGCAGTGAAAAAAGTAGGACCAGAAGTTGCAGATTTGCTAAAGCCAGAAATAAAAATTCAGGTAGAAGAAGAAGTAAAAAAATATACTGAAGAAAAAATTGAAAGCCTTATAAAACCTGAAATTACAAGCAAAATAAATGATCTTGTCACTACACAAAGTAAAGAAGTAAGTACACTTTTAGAAGATGAAATGAATAAATTAGTCGAAGATGCACATAAAAATTTGAATGGGAAAATAGATCAGATTAAATGTGAACTTACAAAAGTAAAATCTGATCTCTTAGAAGCTAGTGCAAACAGTTTCCTTGAGAGCACAAAATTATTGTCGCTTATGGCAGAAAATGAAACATGTGAAAACCAAGATTTAGTGTATTTTTAATCACAATAGGGGTTTTATATAAGGTTTTTATGGGTTTTTTAACCCATAAAAACCTTAGGATAAATGAAGAGAAAAGTATCTGTTAAGTTGCATGGCTACTGTGCAAAATATTGAAGCAAAAAGGTTTCATCCCAGTACTTCCTACCTTGTCATCCCAGTGCTCAGAAACTGGGATCCATTGTTCCTTTCGGGAGTGTTAAATAAACTGTGTCAAACCGAGAAGTAAAGTAATAAATTGATAAAAAAATGGAGGTTTGACAATGAGTCAAGCAAACACAACTACCGGTTTGGTAGACTATAAAGAATTAGAAACAAATATCTTATCATCTATACGAGAAGGAAGACCATTGACAGGAAGAGATGGAGCATTAACACCATTTATAAAAAAACTGCTAGAGGGAAGGCGAGATAGAAAACCATTTGTCGGCTGAAAGCGAAGAAAACAACCGAAGAAATTCAAAGACTTTACGGACAAGTATTTGAACTATTGACACCAAGAGATAGAGAAGGAAGTTTCGAGCCACAAGTAGTCAGAAAAAGGCAAACAACCGAACTTGAAGCAAAGGTTTTAAGTACATATGCCAGTGGCATGGGATATAGCATCGCATGTAGAAGAAATATAAAATATCTGCAGCAGAGATATCAAGTATTACTGACAAATTGTTACCGGTAATCAACGAATGGCGCAGTCGTCCGCTGCAATCTGTATATCCAATAGTGTTCATGGTTTTTTAAGGTCAAGGAGGACGGGCATTGTGTAAGCAAATGTATGTATAACATATTAGCAAAATGGCAGAAAAGAAGTTTTGGGTTTTTATTTGGCTGAAAGTGAAGTTCTGGTTGGAAGTACTAAATGACCTAAAGGAGAGAGGAGTAGATGATATTCTGATAGCTTGTGTTAAAAAGCTTTCCTACAGCTATAAATAGCGTATTTCCTAAAGCAGAAATGTATAGTACATCAGATAAGAAATTCACTGAAATATGTATCGAGCAAAAGTTTTCATGAATGATTTGAAAAAAACATATCAAGTAGAGAAATAGCCGAGAATTATTTGCTTGAGCTAGAGGAAAAATGGGGAGAAAAATATACTTTAGTTTTGGGAGAATAATTGGGAAAATCTGTCTAGTTATTTTAAATATTCCGGCCCTGTAAGAAAGTTAATTTATACCACAAATCCTATTGAAGGGTTACATAGACAGATCAGAAAATTTACTAAAACTAAGGGCTCATTTACTAGCACAAATGCCTTGTATGAATAGGTATATTGTGCTATAAAGAAGGCAGGAGAGAAATGGACTATGCCTATACATGATTGGGCTCTAACTATATCTCAACTTGATATCTTTTTTCCTGGTAGGTTAAAAATCGAGTTGACACAGTTTATTTAACACTCCCGAAAATGCTACCACTGAACAACAAAATATTCAAGGACAGAGCATATAGCTACTTTTACCGTTATCCCAGTGTTGTAAAACTGGGGTAACACCTTCCGCTACGCAAATCACCTACAAAACACAATCTTTTTATTCCCCCAAACAATTAGTTGTGAATTTAAGCAATCATATTAATATAGTAAATATTTACTTAATATACTAGTATTTACCTTGACTAAACAATTATAGTGCTGTATGATTTGTACTTAAGCTTTAATAGTGAGGTGTTGATGGACACACAAGAATTAGAAAACTTACAGAAAAGTTCATCAACAAAATCCCAAGATGCTGAGGAGAAAACATCAGAAGAGTTGGAAAGAAATTTAAACCTGAATGAAGCCAATAATAAAGGTCTAAGAGAAGTTGAGTTGAGAAGACAGAGAGTAGCTGAAACAAGTAAACTGGTTGGATCAATGATTGGAGCATTCTTAGGCACAATGATATATTCTAAAATCTATCAAGAATACGAGGGAGAAACATGGACAGAGTCATTAATGAATGGTTTTATAGCAGCTGTTTCTTTGGGATTTGGCTTCCTTCTAGGAAAAATAATTACTCCTACAAACGAAGCTGTTTCTACAAATCTAGAAAACGCTGCTGTTGAACAACCCAATGTGCAACAAACCCTACCCTTATATATATAAAATGACAAATTTTATAACTAAAAAAGTACTTCCCCATTTTCAAAGCACTGCATACAATAGAATTATATTGCAGTGCCTTATACTCATCCTGAGATATAGGAAAACAATCTATACAACATTTTAAGCTGGCTCAGAGCGCTGGCAAACCCAATACCATAATTTACAAGGAGGACTTATGAATAAGAAATTTCTCTATTCACCATTATCAATAAAAAGCATAGAAGAAAACGGAGTATTTTCTGGCTATGCGAGCGTTTTTAATATAGTTGATAAGCAAAATGATCTGATATTACCCGGAGCATTTAAGAACAACTTAAATAAAAGTCAGATAAAACTTCTTTGGCAGCACAACCCAAGTGAGCCTATAGGTAATATTACGGATATTTGCGAAAATGATGTTGGCCTATATATAACTGCACATTTGCTTTTTGGTATTCAAAAAGCAGAGGAAGCATATTTAATGCTAAAAACTGGAACTATTAACGGGCTTTCGATTGGCTATATACCGATAGAGTATGATGTTGATCATGAAAGCGGAGCTCGAGTGTTAAAACAAGTGGAGCTATGGGAAGTTAGTTTAGTCACTTTCCCTGCAAATTTGTCAGCTCAGGTAATCAATGTGAAGAATCATTACAATGAACAAGAAATGTTAGCAAGAGCAATAGAAAAAGCAAATTCTGTGCTTACGAACATGTGTATTTCTACTTAAAATCTATAAAAATTTTCACACAATTTAACATTTATATTATTATTTATTTAATAATTATATTAATATATATAACTTCAATACTTTAAAAATTAGGTAATTTTATGCTAAATGCTAACAATAAGGTTAATTACGAACCTAGTATTAAACAAAAGGAAAAAAAATACAGCTTATCCACTGTGCTTGCTTGGCTATATCTAAAAACAATTGGACGAATGTTGCCAGAAAAGTGGAATCAATGGGCAAAGAGTATCCTACATTACAATATTGCAGATAATGTGGTTCAGACTGATGATCTTTTAAATTCTAACAGAGAAAAGGAATTGAAGGATGAAAATGAGAGATTAAAAGAAAAGTTGAAAGAAGGTAGTAAGAAGGAGGAAAATCAGTCAAATTTAAATCAGGAATTAACTAAAAAAGAGAAAGAAATTACTAAACTTAAAGAACAAGTAAAATCATTAGGAGAGGAAAAAGAAATATTTGCTAAATTTTTTGCAGCACAAGCACAGCAGATTGAAGACTTAGAATTAGAAAATGAAGAGTTAAAGTCTAAACTTGCAGGACTTAAAAAGAACTATAGTGAATTGGTAGAAATTGCACAAAAAAGAGGAGAAGAATTTTTAGCACAGTTCAAGGAAAAGTCTGAGGAGATATTACATTTGCAGAAAGAATTAATTGAGTGCAGCAAAGAATTTGCAAATAAAACAGAAACGCTCTCAGTAAGGGTAGAAGAAAAAGATGGGAAAATAGTTAGTTTAACGGAATTAAATGAAGTATTAGAACAAGAGAAAAAGGAAATGGAGAATAAAAATAACGCACAACAGCAAATCATACTTGATCAAGAGGAAAAAATAGACAAACAAGGCGCTTTAATTACTTCACTTACTGATAAAAATAAAGACATAAATGAAACTGTGAAGGAAGATAATGAAAGCCTAAGAGCGCAAAACACAGATTTAGAAAGTAAAGTTAGTCAGTTAAAAAACGAATTTGATACTCAAATAAAGCAATTAGAAAGTCAACTTGAGGAGAAACAAGCAGAATTCACACAAGCTGAGGAAAAAATGCTAAATTTAGAAAAAAAATTGGAAAGTGCTCAGCAACAATTAGTGCAAGAAAAGACTAATCTAAATACCATTGAAAAAAAGAAACAAGATTTAGAAAGTGAAATTAATGAATTGAAAGAACAAGCTAAGGACAAAGATGCTGAAGTAGAGAATCTTAAACAACAATTAGAGAAAGAAAAGACTAATCTAAATACCATTGAAAAAGAGAAAAAAGTCTTAGAAAGTGAAGTTGACAAATTGCAGGAAAAATCACAGAAATTAGAAGAAAGTAACGTTGAAATAAAGAAACAAAAGGCAGATTTGGAGGAAAAATTAAAATCTTCACAAGGGAAGAATAAAAAGTTGCAAGAACAAGTTGAACATCTGAGTGCAGAACAAGAAAAAGCGAAAAGTGTTGCAGTATTATCTATTACGGATAGTACAAAAACATTTAATGAAAATTTGACATTAAAAAATCAACAGATTGAAAGTTCAATAGCTGAAGATGGACCACAAGAGTTAAAAGAAAAGTCAAATAATGTTGATACAAAATTAGAAGGGATTGATGAAAAAACTAAAGAACAAGCAAAAGCTAAAGCGCTAGATACAGCGTCTGTTACAAAATCAACTACCAAATCAACTCTTTCAAAATTGCAGAATCTTCCTAACAAGATTTTTAGAGATAAGAGCCTCGATAACTTTTTATCTGATAAAAATAAAGAGTTGAAAAAAGGTTTTCCTGAATTTAAAGGAAAACACTTTTGCCATAACGTGCTTGGTGAAACTATAAAATCTCTATCAAATCAAAGTGATGGTAAATTTGAAAGCAATAAGTTACTTGAATTATTAGAAAGTAATTTGAAAAACTTGGCAAGGGAGATCATAGAAGATCGGGTTAAACAAGTTGTTACACGAGTTTTTGAACAAGAGATTAAAAAAAATTCTGTCATAAAGGTATCTTCTGTTCAAAAGTGCGCAAAAGAGTTGTATTTAAATGAAGAAGATAGTAAATCAATACTAAATTCTTTCACAGATTTTTTGGCTAACAGAAATGATAGCAATAATGACTCAGTCAAAGAATTTATTGTGAAGGAGTTAATAAAAGCTGAAATGAAATGTTTTTCATATAAGATTCAGGGATTACAACTGGCATCAAGTATAAGAGATAAATTTTTATCCCCAGATCAGGGAATGTGTAATCAGACTCAAGGAAGAGTAAACGAGTATCAATTAACAGATAAAGCTAAAAAAGAATACGAATTAACACCTAACTCTTCCATGCGTCACACTACTTCATCAAACATTCAGAGAGTAACTAGAGTAGGCTCTTAGCATAAAGTATCAGCTCCTCCTTTGTTAAAGTGTAGGAGCTGTCTTCCCAGTGTTGTCGTAGCAATTCTAAGTTTCTACCTAAACTTTTTCCTGGTTGGTGACCTATGATTATTAAATCATCCCCAGATAAAGGAAATTTTGGAACATTGAATATATGAGCGAATGAAATATACTCATCAACATTTGCCCCAGACTCAATACCACAAATCTTCATTAAGTCACAATATAATTCCTTACCAAATAAAGATATGTATTTCTTTTGCTCTTTTTCTGAAAGCTCTGTTTTGATATTGTTTGATAATAAAAATAATATTTTTTTCTTTTGCTTATTTGAAAGACGTAAAAACTTGCTCACTTCTTCTCCAAGACTAACTCTATCTTCAGCAGTCCTAATAAGCAACGCTAATTTTGTTAGTGCATCGATTGTGGGATCTAGGAAAGGCGTATGGACATACGCTGAGGGTTTTGTAGGAGGTTTAGTGTTGATAAGAAGTGGTGAAGATAAAATTTCGCATTTTACTTCTTTTGGAATAATTTTTTGTAAAACATCAGATTTTTGCATGCTCTTAAGTGTTGGAGCAGGATCATTGCATTCCAAGAGTTTAAATATTTCTTCTCTTATTCTCTCTCCAGAGAGGTTTTGAATCATGTGCGAATGCTTTTTGCACACATCCAATATTTCATCACTTAAATCTCCTATGCATATTTTAGCGTGAAAACGAAACGCTCTTAAAATACGTAGATAGTCTTCCTTAATCCTATCTTCAGCGTTACCTATAAAGTTTAACTTTCGTGTTTTTAAGTCCTGAATGCCACCAAAGTAGTCGTATATATGGCCATGCTTGTCTGCATAAAGAGCATTAAACGTAAAGTCGCGCCTTGAAGCATCAGCTTGCCAATCATTAGTAAATTCTACCTTCGCATGTCTACCGTCACACTTTACATCATGCCTTAGCGTTGTAATCTCAAAGGATCTTTTATTTAAAATCGCAGTAATAGTTCCATGTTTTAAGCCAGTTGGAATAGTTTTTATATTACGGAGTTTTAACGCTTTAACTGCTTGATTAGGCAGCAGATTAGTAGCAAGATCGATGTCGTGAATGTCACGCTGTAAAATTGAATCTCTAACACATCCACCAACAAGTCTTGCCTCACCACCAAATTTCTCTATGGCCTCAATAATTACACTAGTTTCGTGATCAATTTGCATTTAGGTTACACATACTGAAAATCATGTTACAAAAAATGCGAAACTTTTGCAAAAATCCTCATATAAAAATATATAGGCAGGAGAGTGGTAAAATAAGAGGGTAAAGTGATAGAGTAAATAGTAAGTCTACAACAAATCCAGTGCCTAGAAACTTATAAGTATAAAAGTAATGTTAAAATACAATGGGAATGTTCAAAAAAGTGTGTCAAAGCGAATTTTTAGTTCAACTCAATTTTTAACCTATCAGGAAAAAAGATATCAAGTTGAGATATAGTTAGAGCCCAATTAGGCAAAGCCATAGCCCATTTTTGCTCTATCTTTTTTATAGCACAATATACCAATTTGTACAAGGCATTTGTACTGGTAAATGAACCTTTGGTTTTAGTAAATTTTCTGATTTGTCTGTGCAACCCCTCAATTGGATTGGTGGTATAAATTAGCCTTCTAACAGGGCCAGAATACTTAAAATAACTAGACAAATTTTCCCAATTGTTTTGCCACGATTTTATGACTAAAGGATATTTTTCACCCCATTTTTCCTCCAGTTCAAGTAAATAATTTTCGGCGATTTCTCTACTTGTAGCACGGTATATTTTTTTCAAATCATTCATAAAAACTTTTATATCTTTGCTGGATACGTATTTTAGTGAATTTCTTATTTGGTGCACAATGCATAACTGTACCTCAGCATTGGGAAATACGCTATTTATAGCTGTAGGGAAGCTTTTCAGACCGTCAACACAAGCTATCAAAATGTCTTCTACTCCTCTCTCTTTTAAGTCATTTAATACGCCTAGCCAGAAGTTAGCTCCCTCACTTTCTGCTAAGTAAAAACCCAGTACTTCTTTTCTGCCATTTTGGTCTATTCCTAATATATTGTACATGCATTTACTTATGCAATGTCCATTCTCTTTGACCTTAAAAAACATCCCATCCATAAATACTATCGGGTATACTGATTGTAGGGGACGACTCCTCCATTCATTGATTATAGGCAGTAATTTATCTGTAATTCCAGATATCTCTGCTGCAGATATTTTATGGTCATAGATTTCTTCCACATAGGATGCTATATCCCTGTATCCCACACCGCTTGCAAACATGTTCAAGACCTTTGTTTCAAGTTCTGGATGTAAGCTTGTTTGCCTTTTTTTCACTATCTGTGGTTCGAAACTTCCCTCTCTATCTCTTGGTGTCAATAGTTCAAATACTCGTCTTCAAAGTTTTGCCATTCTTTCCGTTTCTTCGATTCTTTTCTTCTCTTTCATTGGATAAATGATGCTCTATTTCACCTTCTAGACTTGCTTCCAGCAGCCTTTTTACAAATGGTGTTAATGCTCCATCTCTCCCCATCAATGGTTTACCTTCCCTTATTGATGACAGTATATTTGCTTCCAGCTCTTTGTAATCTACCAGGCCAGTCGTTCCATTTTCTATTTTGTAACTCATATATCAAACCTCTATTTTTTGTTTCTATTTTATTTTTATTTCTCGGTTTGACACACTTTTTTGAACATTCCCCGAATAAGTAAATCATCAAAAAAATTTAAATGTATAATTTTAGTTCATCAATGTAATACAACAAAACTTTTTTAGTGAATTCAAAATCTTCTAATGTATTTCCTTCACATCTTGCTGTTATGCAGTTTTGCGTATTTGATACTCTAAGAAGCCACCAACCTTTATCATCAGTTACCTTAATTCCATCAAGCTCTGAAAATACAATGTTTTGCTGCTTTAGTGTCTCCTTTATTGATTCAATTATTTGAAATTTTTTCTCATCCTTCACTACAATTTTCACTTCATGAGTGATATATAACTTTGGTAAATCTTTAATCATCTCAGATAGGCTTTGGTTTTTCTTAAGTAAAATGTCAATGGCTTTAATAGCAGAATATAGTCCATCATCAAAACCTAGCTCAGAAAAGAAAAAATGTCCACTCAGTTCACCGGCAAACTTGGCCCCTTCTTCTACCATCTTTTTCTTAACTAGTGAGTGTCCAGTGGCACAGGTAATTATTTGCCCTCCTAATTTGCTAACGAAATCATGCACTTTCATACTCATTTTTACGTTGGCAATAACCTTGCTTTTTGGGTGTTCCGCCAATACTTCACGTGAAAAAATCATAAACAAGTGATCATTGGAAACAACATTACCTTTATTATCAATCAAGCGTACCCTATCACCATCACCATCAAGTGCAATACCAAGATCACATTTATCTTTCTTGACAATATCTATTAACTGAGCAAGATTTTTCTCTTCTATGGGATCTGGGTCATGCAGTGGAAACGTTCCATCTATAAAGCTATTGGTTACGATGTGTATATGATCTGGTAAAATCTTTTCAATATACCTTACAATTGTTGGGCTATTGCCAAAATCCCAAGCTATTTTTAGTTTTTGTGTAGCGTTATTCTTGAGCGCATTTTTTAATATGTTAACGTACTCACTATATATATTCGTGTTAATTAAGCTTCCAATTTTCGTGCTGTTTTTAATTGTATTGCCTATAATTTCCTTCATTTCTTGATCTGAGTAAACTTTTTTACTACTGAAAAATTTAAAGCCGTTATATTCTCTGGGATTATGAGAAGCAGTGATCATAATCCCAAGATCTGCCTGCATTGTTGCAGCGTAGAGCATAGGTGAAGAACAGAGCCCAACGCGTATAACATTCGCACCGGATAAAATCAAGCCTCTGATTAATTCTTTTTCTATGCTTGGTGAATCTATCCTGCTGTCATAGCCTACACAAACGTTAGCTGCAGTTTGACCGAATTTTCTACCTATTTCATACCCATCACTGATTTGCAGGTCTCTGCCTACCACACCTCTAATATCGTATTTTCTTATAATAGTATTGTCCATACTGCACTTCTTGGAGTGGTTAATATATAACATTCCCGCCAAATACTCAAGTTTATTTAACTATAAGATTAGTTGATTTTTTAAGAAAATATGCTAATATTATAATATAGTTCTCTAAAAATAGAAATTATGCTAAAAGAAAACTTATTTATAGCTGAAAATCAAGGTTTAGATGTAGATGAGCAAAAGAAAAATGATATTTTAAGTTTCATTAAATCTTGCAAAAATTTTCAGGATTTTATCAGAAAACTAGAAGAAGAAAATTTAATATGGTACTTTATTGGTCCTTTACACAAAGATGAGAACATTAAAGAACAGGTAAGTTCAAAGTGGAAAGAGGAGTTTCAAAAGTTTGAGCAATCAATAAATGCAACACATAAAAAATTCGCAGAATCTCTACCAAGTGAAAATTTCTTAGTATATACAACACAAGATAATGAATTTAAAATTAGATTTGAAAATAAAGAAAAACCAATAGAGATTAGCACCCTTTTAAGAGCCAGTGACGAAGGCAAGGTTTATAACCTATCTTTAGGGAAAGATAGTCAAATAACTGCAACCAAAAAAGGCAGCGAAAGGCACTATGATTTTACTGGTTCAAGCTCATGTGAGATGACCATTAACTGGCAAGCTAAGGATTCTAAAGGCAATAGCATAGATTGTAGCATGACTGTAGAAGTAAATTCTAAGGGCATAAAAAGAGTGATTGATGAACCAAAATTTGGAGAAATAACTGACCCAGAAGAGGTATTAAAATTAGTTGAGCAGAATAAAGAAGTTTTTATCAATGGCAAAACTCTATATCAAACTTTCACTGACATGGTCAAAAGTGTGAACGAGCAGCAAACACCAGCAGAGGAAACATTTACAAAAGATTCACCACAGTCAGCTACACCAAGTAGCAGTGGATATTCTTCTCTTAATACACCTTCTTCACGCAGAAGTTCTTTGTCTATTAGTAGTGAATTTAATGGTGAAGATGAAATATTTGAGAGTGATACGTTTAGTGATGAAGAAGAGAACAAACAAGAAGGAAATGAGTTAGAGGAAGAAAACACATATCTCAAGAAGGAAAACGCGGAGTTAAAAAGCCGTAATACGAAGATAACAGAAGAAGGTGAAGCAGAAGCAAGTCAATTAATCGAGGGAAAGCAAGATCTGGAAAAAGAAGTCACAAGACTTAAAGATGAATTGAAAAGAAAGGAAAAAGAGTTAGCTGAAAAGGATAAAGACATAGAGCAATTAGCACAAAAAGTAACCGTACTAGAACAAAGTCAAAAAAATAAAAATGTTGAAATAATAGATTTAACTAATCAATTGAACGATAAAGAAAGTGAGATTCAGTTAACAAATAGAATAAATGAGGAACTACAGGAAAAATTTAAGCAAAGTGAAGCTAAGTTAAGTACACTAGAAAAAAAGAATACAAATTTTGAAAATGATCTCAAGAAAATATTGGTAGAAGGTTCACAAGATAATCACGAAAAGCAGTTGGTAGAAGAATTGACGGAAGAAAAAGGGAAAAACAATACATTGGCTAAAAAGATGAAACAATTGTCTCAAGAATTCAATGAACTACAAAGAAAAAATGAAGATTTAGAGAGGAAAATTCGACAACTTGAACCCGGAAGATCACTTGCGGATGAGTTCAGTGAAGTAAATGCGAAAGTAGCTACTTCAACTGAAGCTGAATATGAAAGTAGAGGAATCGAGGCAAGTAATCACGAAACTACAGTTCCTAAAACACAAGACCAAGGTACAAATGCAGGTATTGATGCATCATCTTCAACAGATCAAAAAAAGACCAAGGAAGAAGAAGCTCGAACAAACATACCACAAAACATTATGGATTGGTCTATTCCAATTCCGAATGATAAACCAGAAGAGCAGGAAACTCCATTAGAGCTAACTAAGGTAAATACAGAATTATCAGATCCAAAATCAACCCCTGCTGAGATTCCTAAAAAATCCACCCCTTCAAAATGATGAGTTTTTGCTTCAACTATAGCTAATCCAAACGAAACATCATACCGCAACAATCACTAATTTTCTGTGCTTTCAAAAAAACACATCAAGCAAAATCATTTGAGAGTAAGTGGACATTGTTAGATGAATTAACCCTAACTTAAGAATCAGATATATACAATATTAGTATGTTTAATTAATAGTGAGGTTTAAAATGTCACCTAGTGAAAAAAACTCTTCAAATTTTGTTGAAACTAAGCAAGATGATCTTAAAATGATTCAAGATTCTTCATTAAATTCAGATATCATTCACGATCCCAAGAAGCTAAAAGACAGAATTATGGATCTGTTAAAAGGAGATACAGAATTCTCCAAGATGAAGCAAGGAGATAAGGCCCTTGTAGTAGGTACAGCAAGTGGATTATTTGCAGCAGTGTTACCATTTTTGGCAGTTGGTGCAACACTTGCTATACCAAGTGCTATAGTTGGTCTTACTCTATTTTTCGCTGCGAAAGTTGCTGTAAAAGCAGTTCAATCTGGATATAAAGGGCTCAAATGGTCAGCAGAAAAAACAGTTGAAGGAGCGAAGCATATTGGCGGAAAAATCAAAGATGGTGCTGTATATGCCAAGAATTCGGTAAAAGAAACTGCAAGTTCTGTAAAACAGGCAACACAAGAGAGAGCTAGCTCTACATTAAGAAAAATGGGGGATAACATTCAAAACCTTGGAAGGAAGATGAGTGATAGTGGTGCAAGCATGTCTAGTTTAGATGGCATCGCATATTCAATAGATAATGAAGATCAAACTGTTATTTTGAAAACAAAAGAAAAAACGAGAAGTTTTAATAGTGTAAAGGAAATGTTTGTCAAGGAAGTTTTTGAAGACAAAGGTGTGAATAGCTCTGCTTTAACTAGGAAAATATTTTCTAAGCTGGGGGAAAAAATATTAGAGAAAGCTTATTCTGTTGATGGTCAACACAGTGCCAAAAAGGACCAGTTGATCAACCGATTGAAGCAGCAAATAGATTTTATCAATAAATTAGATGCTAAGAAGTTGCAACATTTGTTAGCTAAAGATAATAGCAGCCTATATGAAATTTTTTCTGAACATCATGATGAGATTAAGGAAGTTATTAAAGAATACAAGGAAGAGCATACTCGTTTTAATACTTTAGAAAGGCTTAATAAGTCAGCAAAAAGGCATAAAGCAAGTTCTATGAATTCACTGGAAAATAGCTTATCAGGTAGTAGTTCAACGAGTTCTATAAGTACTGTTAGCAGCAAAGCAGAATTATTAAATCCTAATGAGCATAAGGAAGTAAAAGAACCTACTTCATTTTGGAGCAAGTTGTTACCATCACTAAAAGGTGGCAAAAAGCCAGAGGAAGCTACTTATATAAGATATCAAGATTCTGAGTTGGATCAGATACAATCTGCGGAGATAGGAAATAGCCTTTTTTATGTTGCTCCGGAGAAACCGCCAAGAAGCAATTCAATGGGTTCTTTAAGCACTGACAGTACTGCTACAACTTCTAGCTTTGCCAGTTACCGTCGTAGTTCTGATAGTGGGTTCAATTCACCAAGTTCTTCTCCGCAACATGGTATGTTCACTGAGAAAAATGGCAAGTTAAAAACCCAAGCTGACTTAAGAAAGACAGGTTCTTTGGACAAATTGGTGGGACCTTCTTCAACAGTAACTGCTGAAGTCGATGTAGAGCATCAAGCTCCAAAAATGAAGATATAGAGAGTAAACAAAACTATCTATCTTCTTAAAAAAGATGTTACTCACTGAGTAACATCTTTTTTTCATTTGATCAAAAACATTCGCTTATTTAAGATCAGTTTTCTAGCACTGGGCCAATTATGGAGTTTCTCTTGCCTTTTTTTCTAGGTTATGCAAGAAACTTGAAAAATAAAATTTTTATTCAATAATTTGTGTATAAGGGATATCATTTTACTGCTAGCGAAATAAACCAGAATGAAGTCTATTTTATTGACAAGGCCTTTATTAGATTCGTTGAGCACAAGAAGCACGCTAAAAAAATATGGATACAAAGTTTTTATAGAGCCAGTATTCACAATAAAGTACTTAAATCCTGATATATCCGCGCACGAATTTGATGTTGTGATATCTACAAGTAAAAACAGTGTAAAGGCTTTCAGTCAAATATGCAAAGAGGATAACTTTTCGATTATTACAGTTGGTAATTCAACTATGCAGGCTGCAAAAAATTTGGGATTTTCCGATATAATCTCAGCAGACAGCAACGTTGATGGTCTGATATCATTCATAAAATCTCATTATTCAAATGCAATAAAGTTCTTATATATAAGGGGACAAGAAGTATCATGTGACCTAAAAAAAAGATTATCTGAAGAAGGTTTTAACGTAAGAGAAGTTGTACTCTATAAAACAATTACTAAAAGGAGTCTAACTAATAGGTGTAAAAATTTACTATTGGACGGTAAAATTGATAGCGTTGCTTTTTTTTCCTCACAAACTGCAAGGGTATTTTGTTCATTAGTTCTAAAAAGTGGGCTATCTCCTGTGATGAATAATACAGTTGCATATACCATGAGTAAAAACATTGCTGATAGTTTAAAGTTAATCAAGTGGAAAAAAATTATAACATCGAGGTTGCCTACAGGGGAGAGTTTAATTGATATAATTAATAAGGATTGTTGATGCTAAAGATTGCAACTTGGAATGTAAACTCCATACGTAAAAGAATTAACCAACTTTGTAGTTTTATAGTTGATAGTCAGATAGATATAGTTTTGCTGCAAGAGATAAAATGTACAGAAGAGCAATTTCCTTATGCAGAGATAGAAGAATTAGGATATGAATATGCTGTCTATGGACAGGTTGCAAGAAATGGTGTTTGTGTTTTATCTAAATATCCAATACTGGAGAAGTTTAAAATTGATATTGTAGAGAGTCATCAAGAAGCACGTTATATAGAGTGTGTGATAAAACACACCAATAATAAGGTAAGGGTAGGAAGTGTATACGTTCCAAACGGTCAAAGCCCAGACTCTCATACTTTTGAGTATAAACTCAAGTTTTTTGATAACCTATATAAAAGGATGGGCACTTTGTTGAAAAATGAAGAGTTAACTATTATAGCTGGCGATTATAATGTTGCACTGGATGAAATTGATGTTTTTGATTCAAATTTATTAAATGGCCAAGTGTGCTTTCATATAAAAGAGCGTGAGAAATTAAGAGCGATCTTGAATCTTGGTTTTAAAGATGCATTTAGAATATCTCACCTCAACTTACAACAATTCACTTGGTGGAATTATCAAGGCAATTCACTCAGAAACAATCAAGGAATGCGAATAGATCATATGCTATTATCGCCACAAGCTGCAGATAAATTGGAAATATGTTACATAGATGATAGGTTGCGTAAACTAGAAAACCCATCTGATCATACTCCCGTTGTATGTGTTATAAAACAATAAAAGACCTATTACACAATTCAGGGAATGTTCAAAAAAGTGTGTCAAACCGAGAAATAAAAATAAAATAGAAACAAAAAATAGAGGTTTGATATATGAGTTACAAAATAGAAAATGGAACGACTGGCCTGGTAGATTACAAAGAGCTGGAAGCAAATATACTGTCATCAATAAGGGAAGGTAAACCATTGATGGGGAGAGATGGAGCATTAACACCATTTGTAAAAAGGCTGCTGGAAGCAAGTCTAGAAGGTGAAATAGAGCATCATTTATCCAATGAAAGAGAAGAAAAGAATCGAAGAAACGGAAAGAATGGCAAAACTTTGAAGACGAGTATTTGAACTATTGACACCAAGAGATAGAGAGGGAAGTTTCGAACCACAGATAGTGAAAAAAAGGCAAACAAGCTTACATCCAGAACTTGAAACAAAGGTCTTGAACATGTTTGCAAGCGGTGTGGGATACAGGGATATAGCATCCTATGTGGAAGAAATCTATGACCATAAAATATCTGCAGCAGAGATATCTGGAATTACAGATAAATTACTGCCTATAATCAATGAATGGAGGAGTCGTCCCCTACAATCAGTATACCCGATAGTATTTATGGATGGGATGTTTTTTAAGGTCAAAGAGAATGGACATTGCATAAGTAAATGCATGTACAATATATTAGGAATAGACCAAAATGGCAGAAAAGAAGTACTGGGTTTTTACTTAGCAGAAAGTGAGGGAGCTAACTTCTGGCTAGGCGTATTAAATGACTTAAAAGAGAGAGGAGTAGAAGACATTTTGATAGCTTGTGTTGACGGTCTGAAAAGCTTCCCTACAGCTATAAATAGCGTATTTCCCAATGCTGAGGTACAGTTATGCATTGTGCACCAAATAAGAAATTCACTAAAATACGTATCCAGCAAAGATATAAAAGTTTTTATGAATGATTTGAAAAAAATATACCGTGCTACAAGTAGAGAAATCGCCGAAAATTATTTACTTGAACTGGAGGAAAAATGGGGTGAAAAATATCCTTTAGTCATAAAATCGTGGCAAAACAATTGGGAAAATTTGTCTAGTTATTTTAAGTATTCTGGCCCTGTTAGAAGGCTAATTTATACCACCAATCCAATTGAGGGGTTGCACAGACAAATCAGAAAATTTACTAAAACCAAAGGTTCATTTACCAGTACAAATGCCTTGTACAAATTGGTATATTGTGCTATAAAAAAGATAGAGCAAAAATGGGCTATGGCTTTGCCTAATTGGGCTCTAACTATATCTCAACTTGATATCTTTTTTCCTGATAGGTTAAAAATTGAGTTGAACTAAAAATTCGCTTTGACACACTTTTTTGAACATTCCCTCTTGCGATGGTGCAGGATCTTTCTTCATACCGATATCTGCTTGTGTTGCAGGGGTGGCTTTGCTCTTAGCAACTTGATTTTGCTCAAATTTTCCTACTATTGACTTTACTCTACCGTCCTTCTTGCTATTTACTTTTTCTTTTATAATAACCGCTTTTACTTCTGATGCTGCTTTATCAGCAGATTTTTTCAGGATTGGTTTACTTTCAGCTGATTTTTGCGAAGTCACTTCTACTATTATTGGTTTCGTGCTCACTTGTTGATCAACAATATCTAGCCTTTTAGGATTTGACAGTATTTCAGATTTATCTTCTTTAGTTTCTTGCCTAATTTCTTGATTGGTAGCGTTTAGCGCTGGTGGCTCTGGAGCCTGTCTCTTTTTATATCCTCTTCTTGTTCCTGCATTTTTCTTAGGTTTCGTTTTGTGAGTTGGCTCCTTTTTAGCTAACTTTGAGTCTTCCGAATCTTTTGTTGAAGATTTACTACTTTTCTCTTGATAATTTGATATTTCCTCATGTCCAGACTCTTCACTTAATGAACTTTCATAGCCTGAATCTTCAGGAGATACATTCTCTATTTCTGGTTTAAAGTGTACCTTTTTTGAGGCAGTAGGAGGTGGCGGAGGTGCTGTTGTTGGCCGTTTTATTCTCTTCATAACTAATTTTCCTACCGGCTGTTTTCCTCCTTGCAGCTTAGGAGTATCTTCCTTCTGCTTTGATGTCGTTTTATTTTCCGTGCTTACTTCGTATGATTTATGTGCTTTATTGCCTTTTCCACTCTGTTTCGAATCTAAAATTTCTTTAAGTCCTTTCTTGAATAGATTAATTGTACTTAAAATATTTGTGTATTCGGCTGCTTTTTCTATAGTGAAACCTGATAATTCATCACCAACAAAATTTTTTATGTCATTATCATTAGTTGGAATATCTTTTCCCAAGACTCTATCTAATATCCCTTTTAATGTTCCAATAAAACCGAGTGGCTTTGTGCTCAAAGGTTCTACATAATTATTCAAGTCGCTATATATAACAAATTTGGCTACATCTTTTGCGTTGTTTGTAAAATTCTTCAGAGCTTGAGATAAATCTTTCAGTGTTTCATCATATTGTTCATTAATTTTTTTTGTATCCTTCAGCTTTATGACTCTTATCAAAGAATTGAGATTTTTATCATAATTGTCACTTTTAAATAGATCACTCATACCAATTACTGTTTATCGTTTACTCAAATATAAATTCAAAGTATTAAGACCGAGTAAATGTTATATGACTTGTCCTCTGACTCATAAACGCTTGCGTTCCTTAATGTGCACAAAAATTTCAATAATCTTCAATCAGCAATAGTATAGAAATCCAAAAAACAAGTAGCTAACACTGGAACCTAGGAATTATGATTGGGCACAAGTTGATGAGTATAGTTGTTTTATGTTGAAATACAGCATTTATGGAAAGATTAGATGTCAGTCTAGAATGACACCCTTTCTGGAAAACTCGGATTACAGTGTTTGTATAACTTAATAATTAGAAACTAAAGGAGTTCTTTTTTAAAAAACTTAAGGTATACTTATAAGTATTTGATATCTTTTATAGTGATTATGTCGAATTTAAGCTGCCTTTATGGCGATAATGTCGAATTTGTGGAAGAAATTTATAGCCGTTACTTGCAAGGCGATAAATCAATTGGAGAAGATTGGTACAGAATTTTTTCGAGCAATTTAGAAGTTAATAAAGCAGAACCCTGCAGAGCACAGAATGAAGCTAAGGTAGATGTTGATGATTTAGCAAATTTTTTCAGATTTTATGGTCACTTTTTTGCAGACTTAAATCCATTATCACCGAATGTAAATAAGGAAATAGATTATCAAAAATACTTGAATCTTTCTCCTATAAGTGACACTAGAATCTACAGAGATATTTACTGCAAGAATATCGGTTTTGAATTTATGCATATTTCCTCTTATGAGGAAAGAGTTTGGCTGCAGGAGAAAATTGAAAATCAGGTCTATACGCTAAGCCCTCAGGATAAAAAAGAAATACTAAGGCACTTGATTGAATCTGAGATGTTCGAGCAATTTCTCCATATGAAATTTCCTGGATATAAGCGTTTTTCTATCGAAGGTGGGGAGTCAGCCATTGTTGCAATTGAAAGAGTTATTAGTGATTCTGCAGCTTTTGGTATTGAAGAAATAGTTCTTGGTATGGCCCACCGAGGACGGCTCAATGTTCTAACCAAAGTGATGGGAAAAGATTATGCGGCAATGCTGTCTGAATTTCAAGGCAACCTTGCATATCCAAGTGGTCTTGAGGTGTCTGGTGATGTCAAATATCACCTTGGTTACTCTTCTGATCGAGCACTTGCTGGTGGTAAAAAAATACACTTAAGTTTATGTCCTAACCCATCTCACCTTGAGGCGGTAAATCCGGTTCTAGCTGGAAGAGTAAGAGCAAAACAAAATACGAGATCTGTGCTTGGCATATCAATTCATGGTGATGCGGCTTTTATCGGGCAGGGAGTGGTTGCTGAAACCCTGACTTTGAGCAACATTGAAGGTTATAAAGTTGGTGGTATCGTGCATATTGTCATTAATAACCAAGTTGGTTTTACTGCAAATCCTAATTGTGCACGCTCTTCTTTTTATTGTACTGATGTAGCAAAATCAATAGAAGCTCCAATATTTCATGTTAATGGAGATAATCCAGAAGCCGTGAGTTTTGCCGCGAATTTGGGAATGGAGTATGTACAGAAATTTAAAAAGGATGTGGTGATTGACATAATATGCTACCGCAAATATGGCCATAATGAAGGCGATGAACCAAATTTTACTCAGCCACTTATGTATAAAGCAATATCAAGGCATAAAACTCCGGGAACAATTTACGAAGAGAAGCTGGCTGAAGAGAAAGTCCTAATTAGTGATGAAGTAAGTAAATTGCGCAGCGAATTTAGGGTAAGGTTGGATAAAAGTCTTGCTGAGTCAGTGACTTACACTCCAAAAAAAGCTGATTGGTTTGATGGAGTGTGGTCGAAATTGAGAAGAGCAAAGTTGAACGATTTGAGTGAATATTATACGGACTCTGGTGTTTCACCAGATGAGCTAAAAAAATTAGGTGTACACATAAATAGCAATATTCCAAGTAGTTTTAATCTCAATAATAAAGTCAGAAGAATACTTGATGGCAGAATAGACAGTATAAATTCCGGTAGCAACATAGACTGGGCAACTGCTGAAAGTCTTGCATTCGCGTCATTGCTTAAAGAAGGAATAGGAGTGCGCTTGTCAGGACAAGATTCTGGTCGCGGTACCTTCTCGCACCGTCATTCAAGACTTGTTGATCAAGTAACAGAAGAAACGTTTATTCCACTGAACAACATAAGTGAGAAGCAAGCTCGCTTTGAAGTTATAGATAGCGCACTATCTGAGTATGCTGTGATGGGTTTTGAATATGGATATAGCCTTGATTCTCCTTATTCACTTGTGCTCTGGGAAGGGCAGTTCGGTGATTTTGCAAATGGCGCGCAAATTATGATTGACCAATTTATCTCATCTGCAGAAACAAAGTGGTTGCGGTCAAGTGGTCTAGTTCTACTTTTGCCTCATGGTTATGAAGGGCAGGGGCCTGAGCATAGTTCTGCTCGTATAGAGAGGTTTTTGCAGCTCTGTGCAGAGGATAATATGCAGGTGGTTAATTGCTCTACTCCTGCGAATTATTTTCATGCTTTACGCCGACAAATTAATCGAGATTTTCGTAAGCCTTTAGTGGTGTTTACACCTAAATCACTATTGCGTCATAAAAGCGCAGTTTCTAACCTTTCTGACTTTGAAGGAAAATTTCTTACGGTAATTCCAGAGTGTAGAACAGGTTTAGTTGCAAGTGATAAAATACGTAAAGTTGTAATATGTAGTGGTAAAGTTTATTACGACATAATTGAAATGCTTGAAGCACAAAAAATAAACGATATAGCAGTAGTGCGTTTAGAACAATTTTATCCATTCCCGGCCGATAAACTAAACAATGAACTCGAAAAATATAAGAACGCTGAAATTATATGGTGTCAAGAGGAACCAAAAAATATGGGAGGATGGTTCTTTGTCAACCCATTGATAGAAGAGGTATTGTCTGGCCTCAATGCTCAAGCAAAAAGACCTAAGTGCATTGCAAGACCTGCTGCTGCATCTCCTGCATGTGGTTATGCTAATATCCATGCTCAGCAACAAGCAGAAATTTTGAAGCAAGTTGCGCAGGCACAACTGTACAAACACTGAGCGGCTTCAAGCAGACTTATTAATTAGACTCTGGCACTATATATATCTCATATAGATAACTTACAACAATCAAACCTTTTATATACTCATACAAGTATAAAAAGACTTTTATTTTTTTATAAAAGTATAATATTTATTAAGATTTTTATTTATTTTTCTCAAAGTAGTTAATATATTAAATATTAATATTAATTAATATGAGATATATATGAAGACAGAAATATTTGAGAGGCTAATAGGGCAAACTAGACTACGCAGCGATAGCAAGGCTAAAATCATACGGTTAAATAGAGACAAAAAGGCTTTTATAGATGAGGATAAAAAGTCTATCGAATTAGCTGAGGCTATTTTTGCAGAAAATAATATGTTTCGTTTTCGTAAACCAGGTCCTGCTACGGATTACATTTTGCACAAACTAATAAATGATAGAAAGCTTCTCGAGGAAATGAAAGATAGAGGTACAAGTATAATACGTCTTTTTTCTTTGCTATCAATGTATCGTGGTCTTCCTAAGTGCTATGTTGTGAGAAAAGAAGGGTGTATTACTGAGTTTGGAATACTTACTTATATTGACGAATGTTTAGAATCAGTACCTTTAGAAGACTTTATACTTATTGAGTCTGCTTCGTACCTAGAGTACATTTTGTTTGAGAATGATGATATTAGAAATAGGTTAGCTGAAGATTTGACTGAAGATAAAACAAAATTAGATATTTTCGTAAATGGAATTTTAGCAATAAATAGCTCGGATTTAGTATTATCTTGTATCAACACAATCGAGGCTTTTAATGAGGAAGCTAGAAATTTTGTCAATCACATACAGAAAACCAATAGGATGGACTACCTCTTTAAGGAAAATGGTACAACACTTGTAAAGTTAGTTCTAAAAGAATTATTAAAACTTTCTATTTTACAAGAAAGAGAAAACACTACATTAGAATTTCCTCAAATTTCGAGTGTGGAACATTGTAATGGGCGATAGACTTTAAAATGTGCAAGGCTCATTTAAATATGAGCCTCAGTATCGCTTAACTTTTATGGAGCATACTTTAACTTTATTTCACTTCCACCAAGGGAATATTGTTCCAGCTATTTCTGCCATAGTTATCAATAGAAGCGTTTAGGTAATCTGTATCAAATCGTACTGGTACATCAAATTCGAAGCTTGCGGTGATTATTGTGCCTTTTGCTGGTGGTTTCATAAATGCTATTTCTCCAGTTGAATAATTCACTGAATATTTTTCTGTCTTTTCACCATCTAGGTAAATTTTTATTGTATCATGCACTGGCTTTTTAATAGTTCGTGTATGCTTGTCTTTTCCACTTATGTAAGTTTTCATCAGTTGAAAGATCGTTTTTTTATCGTCTCCTATGCCAATTTCTTGATTGATAACTGTAAAGTCTGACCAATCCTTAAAACGAAATCCTATTGCTTTACCTTTTCGTGCCTGAAAAAATGTTATGAGTTCTGTTAGCTGCTCGTTTGACCTAACTCCATAAGCTATGTTATACCTGGCACGTGCACGAGACCAATTGATATTGCGCTGCTCACAACCATTATGAGTTGTTACAACGTCAGTCGAAAATTCCGGTCCTCCAGTAGAGCCATAAGATATATTTTCTGGAAATCTAATTTCTGTGAATGACATATGCCCTCCTGTAAAAATAAAATTGAGTTGATATAGATGAAGTAGGAAAGATCTTAAATTTTTGAAGCTGCTTTATCAATCAGGCTATAAATTTTAAATCCCGTTTCTTCTAAAAAAGTAAAGGTGTTGTTTTCTCCTACCTTACCTTTCAGTTCGTTAATGTCTTGATGACTTTGCATTAACTGATATACACAAACACACGAAACAACTAAAGCAACTCCAGCAAGAGATGCTAAAGGAATTGGTTGAGTAAAAACAGTAGCTATAGCAGATGCTGTGAATGCTATAGCTGTTATTACAGCAGCTATGCTATAAATAGCTTCTCTTCTGTAACTATTGATTAATTTCTTTTCTATTGCCTCTTGTTGTGTTTCTTGCCCTTGTTGATGAGAAATAGTAATTGCTGTATCTGTATGAATTGGCTCACTAGCGCTGGTATCAATTCTCTCTTTTTGTGTTTTTTGTTCTTTATGATCTTGCGCAATTGCTGCTTTGCTAGTTCTGATATTATATTGTTCTTCTTGCTCTGATTGATCAGAAGCAGGAACTCTTTTACCTATTTCAAGAATTTCTTCACTGGAATTTTTTTTCATATCCTTAGAAGTTTCACTCAAGATCTTTGCTGTATTTTCACAAGTTTTATTGTGTGTTTTTTCTAACATTGCTTCATGATTTTGTGAATTCCTTTCATCAATACTTCTATCAGCAGCTCTTTCTTTTAGTGGTTTCTGCTCTGATTGATTAGAAATAGGAGTGCTTTTATTCGAAAAAATCGGCTCACTAGTGCTGCTTTTTTGTCGTACTGGTTGCTCAGAAGCAGAAGCTTCTGTAACCTCACCAAAGATTTCTTCATTAGAAACTGATTGATTTTCTGTTATATCAGAAGGGATTTTGCTAAGAAGTGGCACAAAATGCCTCATGTAATTCACTACTCCTACAGTTTTTTTGCTACTATCTATCTCTAGTTGATTGAGATCTATATCTTGTATAAAAACTGCTGGATCATCATCATGTGCTGTAATTTTAGTTACCGTAACTTTTTGACTGTCTTCCTCTATTGAATAAATATAAAGCTCCACTTTGTACTTGTCGCATATCATTCTACCTTCAATGTTTGAACGACCCCATATAGGTGTAGAACCAGCTCCTGTGGCCATATTCTTAATATTTTTTAAGTACTCATGAAAAGTCTTTTTCTCATCTATCATATTTATTTTAGTTTTTGGATCTTGTATAGGACCATATGGACCTTCTAGCTCAACAAAGTAGCCACCAATAGCAGCGTCTTTTATTACTGCTTTATAGGCCCAACTATCTTGTTTACCATGTTGCTCAACATAATCTGCGCAGTCTTTTCTTAATGATTTTGCAGTAAAATAATGATCTGGTTTTATATTTAACTCATTCAATCCTTGAGCAACGGAGTCAAAAAAGCAATCCCCTGTCTTTATAGCAGCCCCGATTTTTAGCTTTTCAGGATAAGCGCTCTTTAGATTATGCAATAAATCACTTGATTTTTTATTTTCTTTGATTTTTTGAAAAAGAGCAATTGGCTCTCTTACATAGTTAGAATCTCTCATGTTATAACTCCAAAATAATAATTGTATTTTAATAGATTAACCAGCCTAGGAAGGCTAATTACTTAAGGTCGTGCTGTGTTGCAAGCAAACATCACCTACTTTTCTTGAACTAATATGTAGCCTATACATATTGTTACTTACTATATCTTAACTATACTTAAACTCTCTTGTGCTGTCAAGCAGGAAATTTATTAATCTTTTAACTCATTCACTTTTTTACGTAATATATTCAAATCAGTTTTTCCTACAAAAAGACTATCTCCTATTATCAAAAAAGGTGTACCGCCTACTCCCAAATCCCTTACTAAAAGTTTGCTGTTGTTTATCATTTGCTCAATTTTGTCTGCATTATTTTTCATAGAGTTGTTAAAATCGTTCTCGTTAACCCCTATATTTTTCACTATACCTAATATAGTTTCATCTGAAAATTCTCCTCTGTGATCTAGTGCAGCGTAGTGAAAATCTAAGTACTTTTCTTTATCGATAAAATAAGTTGCTAAAGCACCTTTTGCTGCCTTTAAAGAATTGTTACCAAGTATTGGAGCATCCCTAAAGATATACTTAACTTTGCCATCATTGATCAATTGTTTTACATCGTTCTTTATAGCTTTGCAATATCCACAAGAATAGTCAAAAAAACCTACAGCTATGATATTGCTATTTTCATTTCCTGAGTAAGGATAAGTAGAGTCGAATATTTCATTTTTATGCTGAGAAATTTTATTTTTAGTTGCATGAGCATAACTATTTTTAGCTGACTCTTCCTGGAGAGTTTTTAGAACTCTATCAAAATTTTTACTGATGTAATTATCCAATCTCTCACCTATATAATCATCATTTAAGTTCTGACTGCGGTGTGAAAGCCAATTGTTTATTACTGGTAAACTTGCTACTGCAAGTATAAAAATCAATAAAAATGGTATCTTAGACATATACTTACTTAAAGAATACAAATATTAAAGAAATGCTTAATGTTAAAACATTTTTATCAAGAAATGCAAACTTTATAAAATGAAATTTAAGATATTTTTGTAAAGTTCATCATAAGATTTGGTGATGAAAAATTTTGCAGAGTAAGGCATTTATAAAGATTTAGATAGTCTTTACCGCTATTTCTAGCAAATTGTAAGCAAAAAAGTTGATTATCTTGTAATCGCTGCATATAATATCGGTAAGCGCGTCGCTAAGTAATATGAACACACTAAGTCTTACATTTCCGATAGTGTTGTTCGGATATAATAGAATGATTTTTCAATAAATGTAAGTAAAAATGAGGTTTTTAAAAGCTGTCTTTAACTTAGCAATGTTAGCATTTTTTGTAGCTTCGACAGCTGAAGCAAGGTGGAGTAAGTACGAAGATGCTTCTGTCGAGGTTAAGTTTTCTAATGTTAACATTAATGTTAATAGAGATGGTACCTACGAAACGGAAGTAGAGCTTCAAGCAAAAATACTCAAGGAGTCTGGGCGTGATAGATTTTCTCTGTATAGTTTAATCTACAATGATGATAGTGCAGATTTGACTGTTTTAGAAGCTAAAACAGCTTATAACGGAGAGGAATATATAGTCACTGAAGACATGATAGAGGATAAACCGCTAGCTAGTCCTAGTAAAGGCTTCGATCAGCTAAGGCAAGTAACTATATCGTTTCCTAAAATAGAAATTGGTACAGAAGTATATTTAAGGTATAAACAAGTTAACAAAAAGGTTCCTGTTGATAATTTTTATGGCTTGAGCTTTTCTTATCATGGGGATTATTTACAAGCAGAAAATACTAAAATCAATTCTGAATTACCCCTGGAGATTAAAGTTAATGATCCAAGAGAAGTATTAGAAATCGCTGAGGAAAAAAATGATGATATACACTCTATAAGCATTGCTTTAAAGAAAGCAGTTTATGAAAACACAACAAATGAACCACATAATGGAATATTGAACATAAAACACAACACTTGGGTATCACTTTCAAGCTTATCTGAATGGGAGGATTTAGCTAAAAAATTAGCTCCTGGATATCATAGCGTTATCAATCAGCCGCTTCCTGCAACTTTTGAAGCTATAGCAGAATTTGCTGACAATGAGAGTACCGATGAGGAGAAAATTAATGCAGTTACTTCTTTATTGAATGAAAAAGTTCAGTACATGGGAGACTGGCGTACAGTGTCAGGAAAATTTTTTCCGAGAGATTTGGAGAAAATTGCTGATTCTCAAGTTGGGGATTGCAAAGACTTTTCTGCTAGCACGGCTGCTATTTTACAAGAACTTGGTTATAAAGTTCAACCTATTTTAGTTATGAGAGGAACTACTAGCACTTCTAATCCTAAAGCATTACCTAATATGGGTAATTTTAATCATGTGATGCTCAGAGTAATAAATAGAGATGGAAAAATATATTGGATTGATCCAACTAATACCGTCAGTATGGCACAGGGTATTTTCCCAGACATTGCTGATAGGAACGCTCTAGTACTCGATTCTGAGGAAGCAGATTACATAAAGATTCCTGCTGTACAAGGTGAAAATTCAAAAGTGATATCCCATAGTGAATTAACTATAGAAGATAACGTTGTAAATGAATATGGCCAGCTTACCGTGCAAGGGGAAGCAGCCTTAGGCTTAACAGGTGTTGGATTATATTATTCAGATGAGCAGTTAAGAGATTCTGTTTTTCGTATGATTAGTGGAGTATATCTTGATGAAGAAGAAAAGAAGTTCTTAGAATTGCCTGACCTTACCTTGCGTAATGTAGAGGATCTTACAATCAAATATGAGTTTCAGCAAAAAAATAAGATTTTTAAGACAAATTTAGGGCCAGCTTTGAATTTAGGAGATAATTGGCTTAATGATGTTGTCAATACAGCTTCTGACCAAGTGTCAGACCTTTTTATTGGTGTTCCTAAAACTAAGGAAAGCCATATGATAATAAAAGATATCAAAATTAAAAACTGTGAAAATTTGAATTTTGAAATAGATTCTCCTTGGTTATATGTAAATAGGTTCTGTAAATATAAAAATGATGGAACCGAATTTAGCAATTTAATAACCATAAAGAAAAGCTTTATTACCAATGAAGAATTAAAGACTGCTGAATATAAAAACTTAAAAAGCGAATTGGAGAATAATTTTTCTAGAGCCTCTATAATAATAAGTGAATGAGTTGTGCTGGGAAAAGCACTTCTTAAAAGGCTTAAAATTTTTAAAATATGTACAATAACTTACGCGACTTCATCAGAGCATTAGAAGAAAAAAAAGATCTAATTAGAATTAAAAAAGAAGTTTCAACTATTCTTGAAATGACAGAAATTCATCGTAGGGTTTTGTCAAACAAGGGACCAGCTATCATCTTTGAAAATGTTGTCACAGAAAATGGCAAAAATTCAATTCCCGTTTTAGTGAATTTATTTGGTACTATTGAGAGAATTGCATTCGGACTTGGTATAAATTCTGATGAATTAAGGGATCTGGGTAAACTTCTAGCATTTTTGCGATCACCTGAGCCACCAAAAACCTTCAAAGATGCTGTGAAAATGTTTCCTCTACTAAAAGTTGTATTGTCGATGCGGAGCAAAGTTGTAAGCAAAGCTCCATGTCAAGAGGTGGTGCTAACTGGGGATAAGGTGGATCTTAGTTTGCTACCTATTCAGACATGCTGGCCAAACGAGCCTGCACCGATTATCACTTGGCCACTTGTGGTAACAAAAGGACCAACAGCAGACAAGCAAGATAATTTTAATCTTGGAATATATCGTATGCAGGTTGTGAATAAAAAAACGACTCTCATGCGCTGGCTTGCACATCGTGGTGGTGCAGGTCACCATAAACGGTGGAAGGAGAGGGGGCAAAATATGAAGTTTCCTGCGGCTGCTGTGATTGGTAGCGATCCTGCAACGATTATTGCTGCAGTAACTCCGGTGCCGGAGACTTTATCAGAATACCAATTTGCCGGGCTGCTGCGAAAAAAACCACTTGAGCTTGTAAATTGTAAAACTATTCCTCTTCAGGTTCCAGCTCATGCTGAGATCGTTCTGGAAGGATATGTAAGTTTAGATAAGTATAGAGATGAAGGGCCATACGGAGACCATACCGGTTACTATAATGCTGTTGAACAGTTTCCTGAGTTTAACATTACTGCAATTACAATGCGCAAAGATCCAATTTATCTCAGCACTTTCACTGGCAAGCCACCAGATGAACCATCAATTCTTGGTGAAGCACTCAACGAAATTTTTGTGCCGATTCTCATCAATCAGTTTCCGGAGATAGTAGATTTTTATCTGCCTCCAGAAGGTTGTTCATATAGAATAGCGGTAGTGTCGATAAAAAAGGCTTATCCAGGGCATGTAAAAAGAATTATTATGGGCACACTATCTTTTCTCAAACAGTTCTTATACACGAAATTTATTATAGTTGTTGATTATGATATAAATATACGTGATTGGAAGGAAGTAATGTGGGCAGTTTCAACAAGAATGGACCCTGTACGTGATACAATCATGATAGAGAATGCTCCAATTGATTATTTAGACTTCGCTTCTCCTGAAAGTGGTCTCGGAGGTAAAATAGGGTTTGATGCAACAAACAAACTTCCACCTGAAACCAAACGAGAATGGGGAAGAAAAATTGAAATGAGTGAGGAAATAATAAAGAAAGTTACAGAGAAGTGGAAGGAATATGGGTTGACAGATGATTAAACTATGATGTAGACTACCGCCGTGTATTTAGGCGTGGTTTGTGAGGCTTTTATATCTTTTATTTTTGTCGGCATGTTTTTCTCTGTATTACTATGTGGGTCCTACATTCTCGCCTTGCCCAAAAGCAACAGTTTGCTTCTCACCTGAAGAAGACTGTGCTGTACCGATAATCAGCGAGATAGACCAATCTAAAGAATCTATCTTAGTTCAAGAATATACATTTACTCTTGGAACAGTTGCAAAATCTTTGATTAACGCCAAAGAGCGTGGTGTTGATGTTAAAGTCGTCTTAGATAAATCACAACTCCATTCAAAATATAGTGTCATAAGCGAATTGTTTTCAAATGGAATACCGATTTGGATCGATAATAAGCCAAAAATTGCTCATAATAAGGTAATAATTGTTGATAATCAAAAAGTCATCACAGGATCGTTTAACCTCAGTAAGACAGCTGAAAAGGGAAACGCTGAAAATTTATTAATTATTGAAAATTATCCTGAATTAGTCCAGCAGTATGTGAAGAACTGGGAAATACGAATGTCACAATCCTATCAATATGCTCCCTAGATACTTGATATCAAAAAAAGTCTTTTTATTGATAGATTTAATTTCTTGTGATATAATAAATTAAAAGGTTTTAAGGGGTAGGTAATGGATTACATAAATGATGCTGCTGATAGTTACGCTGCCATTCATGATTTTTTTCAAAATAATGGTGTTGGAGATTACAAAGTTCAATGCAATTATGGTGGTGTACCGTATGCTACTGACGAATATGTACATTCTGGAGACAAATTTTGGAGCAATAATTTTATAGACTCACATTTTGGAAGGGAAATAAAAATGTATCCTCAAAGTGAGCTTTTAGCTAAAGAGTATGCTGGGAATACACTACCGGTTTCAATATCACTAGACAAGGATCTAATAAAAATAAAAGAATGTCAGAAAAAAACTAAATTTGTAGAACTAGAAGGGGAATCAGGTGATATAGTATATGATAAGCAAAAGCATATAAAGTGCTACACGACAAAGTTATCATATGACGATGTTTCTGTTCATAATAAAAACGAAGTTTCAATACTGAATATTAGATATGATATGCCAAATGATCTGAGATACAGTTTAAACATAGCCTTTACAAAGGTTAATGATAATCAACCAGGTTTTTGGCAAAAATTTAAAAATATGTTTTAATAAAGTAGCTTCTCAATCAGGAACATTCTGGTGGAAAATGAATATCTACTTAGTAATGAATTTGGTCAGTAGCTACTGAGTTTTTCTTATAGCTATACAACGAAGGTTTGCTGGTCTTACATTTATTCTCTGCAAGACAAAAAATTCACATAATTGTACATAGTATGGAATAAATAAACTTCCACTATATTTTTCGATTAAACTTACCTTTTCTCTATTGAACAGATTTCGTATTAAATCTTAAGCTCAACGCACCTAAATATATAAGCATTCCCAGCAAAATCATAGGTATAGAAAGAAATTGTCCCATAGTTAAATTGAACCATAAATAGCCAATTTGATAGTCTGGCTCGCGGAAAAATTCAACCACAAAACGTGCTATTCCATACCACATAACTGCAATACCAGTTGTTGCACCGTAATACAGTTTCACTCTAGTCAAGAAAAACAGTGAATTTGCAACTACAAAAAGTAGCGCTCCTTCAAAAAATGCCTCATAAAGTTGGCTTGGATGGCGCAATAAATTATCACCATTTTCTGGAAATACCATACCCCACGGCATATTTGTAACCCTGCCAAATAACTCTCCATTTATAAAATTACCTATGCGGCCTAGAAGTAAACCTATCGGAACTCCACAAGAAATTAGATCCAGTGTGTAAAATATAGGAATGTTATGTCTTCTACAGGAGATTATTACTGCAAGCAAAACTCCTATAGCACCTCCATGAAATGACATACCTCCTTCCCAGGTCTTTAGTATTTCGATAGGATTGCTTATATAGAGAACTGGATCATATATCAATACGTACCCAAGCCTACCTCCAAGGATAATGCCTATAATAACGGCTGTTAATAACGAATCGTAAAAATTCTTAGTAAATATTTTTTGATTGTCTAGCTTATGTAAATACCAATATGCAAAAACTATACCCAAAACATATGCTAAAGAGTACCAATATATAGAAACAGGACCGATGCTAAAAATAACTGGACTTAAAGACATATTTTACTACAAATTATTCTTAGACAATCTACTTTTCTCACGTTCCCACTCTCTCTGCTTTATGGTTGCTCTCTTATCATAGAGTTTTTTTCCTTTCACAATGGCAATTTTAGTTTTTGCCAACCCTTTATCATTAAAATAGATAGAAAGTGGCACAACAGTTATTCCAGAGGTTTTGATTTGACCAATTAGCTTATTTATCTCTTTTTTATGCAAAAGCAATTTTCGTTCTCTTTTTGGCTTGTGATTCTTTTGGTTTGCAGCTTTATACTCTGCGATATGCATATTGTTTAGCCATATTTCACCTTTTTTTTCGGTAACGTAAGCATCAGAAATGTTTGCTTTTCTTTCCCTTAGTGATTTCATTTCACTACTTAAGAGGATCATACCTGCTTCAAATTCTTCTAAGATAAAGTATTCAAACCTTGCTTTTCTATTTTCTGCAATAACTTCCATATCTAAAGATATCTTTAAGCTTCAATATATTACAGAACTTTTGGTTTAATTCATAACAAAACAATTATCTCAGTAAATGCAAGTTTGGTTAAAAAAGCTCCAATCTTCCTGCAAGTGTAATTTGTTCCACTCTTCCTACTGCCATTTCAGCCCTAGGACTAGCATTACCTGACAAAGAACTTATCACATCTTTGCAGCCCCATTCAATAGCAAAGTGTAAAGGAGCATATCTATTATTGTTCTGTTTACTAACATATGCCCCACTTTCAATTAAAATATCTCTTATACTTTCATGATCGCTAGCAAAATGCAAAGGAGTGCGTCCACAACTATCCCACACATTAACACATGCTCCATGTTCAATCAGAGTTCTTACTATGTTTTCATTATCACTTTCAGCAGCAAAATGCAAGGGAGTGCTTCTATAATTATCCCACGCATCGACATATGCTCCGTGTTCAATTAGAGCTATTACTATGTTCTCATAGCCACTCTTAGTAGCAAAATGTAGAGGAGTGTGTCCATCATTGTTCTGCGCGTTAACATCTGCTCCACATGCAATTAGAGCTCTTACTACACTTTCATTCCCACCTTCGGCAGCAAGATGTAAAGGTGTACATACATCATTGTCCCACGCATTAACATTTGCTCCACTTTCAATTAAAATATCTAATATGCCTTTGTGGTTCCATTCAGCAGCAAAATGTAAAGGAGTGCATCCATCGCTGTCCCATGCATCAACATATGCTCCATATTCAATTAGAGCTATTACTATGTTCTCATAGCCACTCTTAGCAGCAAAATGCAACAATGTAGTTTCTACAGGATCTAGATCACTATGTGTAGTGAATATATGATTGATATTAAATCCACTATCTTCCCACCTCCGTAAATCAATTCTTTCTAATTTTATTTTTATTCGTTCAACTATGTTGTTCTTGCTTAAACCTGAAGTATCATTTATTTCTTCAAGCATTTTTAGAAAATCATCAAGCGTCATAATCTCCACTACTTATTAAAATAACTTGGTTATTATGTTCTTTGACACAAAAATCAAGAACTTTTTATTTTCCTAAAAAATCATTTAAGTTATACTCCAAATCATGAAAGTCAGTCAAAATATTAAGTTTTTTTCTCTATCATTTGTGATTTTGTCTTCTCTATGGATTACATTGTCTGGTTATTTTGAGCCTTTTTTTATTCTCTGTGGAGTATTTTCTTCTGTGTTCACATTGATTATCTTTAAAAGGTTAATTGATGCTGAAAGTGCCCTTAGTCAAATTCTAAATGATAGTGGTAGGCTGTCACTTTATCAGCTTATAAGTTATATACCTTGGCTAATTTACCAAATTATTTTTTCAAGTATTTATGTAACAAAAAAGGTGCTACGATTCAAATCTACAGTTGAGCCAATTGTTATTGTAAGAGAATGCATAGGACATAATGATAAGACCATTGCATTATTTGCTAACTCGGTTACGATTACTCCTGGAACTTTAACTATCAATGTTGAAAAGAAGCAGAAAACATATTTATCTACCATATGTTTGATAGATAAAGATCTTGAAAGTGGCATTTCTGAAATAGAAGGTAAAGTCTTAAAAATGCTACACCTAGTTAAGTAATTGCTTTAAATAAGTTAACAGCGTCTCTGTATTCTCTTCTTAGGCTTTCAAGCATTTCTTTTGGAAGGCTATCAATAACAGTAGAACATAAATAATTGTACAAATCTTCTAGCCTTGATATGTTATTTTTCTTCTTGCTGTTGAATTTGTACGGAAAAATGCCCTCCATAATTTCAATATCAACAACCTTATTTAAAAATGCATTTTCACTTGTTATGCTTATTCTTGTAAGTATAGTATTAATTTCAGGTTCATTACTCGTATAAATATCTGATAATTCTGCCATTTTAATGACGTATAAAGTTACTACTTTTGATAAACAATTATCAGAATATTCACAATTTTTTATTACCTCCCACTGAGTAACCTGAGACTTGCTTGTTTTTGCATTGCTTGGTAATTTATTCATTGAATTTTCTCCATTTAATTCAGTGTAGTAAATTATACTAATACTTTGTTAAATAAATAATAACGCAGCCATAAAAATATGCATTTATTTACCATAAATTGTATAATATTCCTAAAATTAAATGTTAAAGTTACTTCAAACTGAATGATTTCTTTAATTCCATGTTATCCAGCAGTGTAAAATATTGCTACACAATAGTATTTATTCTAAAATAAACTTTCCTTTTGAGCTATTTTATTAATATCCATTCTTACGGCTGCACTAAAATGAAAAAGATAAAACTCGGAATACTAATTTCAGGTAGAGGATCAAACATGCAGGCTTTAATAGAAGCATGTCAAGATCAGAATTTCCCTGCTGAAACTGTGTGTGTTATCACAAATAATAGTGAAGCTGGAGGCCTTAAAATAGCAAAGCAAGCAGGAGTTTCAGCGTTTGTTGTTGAAGATAAGCCACTTGATACTGATAAAATTCATGAAATACTTGTTCAACATAAGGTTGATTTAATTTGCCTTGCAGGGTTTATGAGAATTATAAAGGCCAATTTCCTGAATAAATGGCATAACAAAGTTATAAATATTCATCCCTCTTTACTTCCGTCATTTAAGGGCCTAAATGCTCAGGAGCAAGCTCTGAAAGCGGGTGTAAAAATTACAGGATGTACTGTGCATTATGTTACTCCTGAAATTGATGCTGGAGCCATAATCGCTCAAGCTACTGTTCCAGTGTTACCAAATGATGATGTTCACAGTCTCTCAGAGCGCATTCTAGCTGAAGAGCATAAGTGTTATGTAAAAGCAGTAAGATCAATAGTAGAAGGTATTAACTATTGACCTTGAGCGTTTCTTCCAACTTCAACAAAAAATAAATTTTCAGGATTCAGTAAAGAACTTGCCAGCTTGTTTACTTTTTCCAATTGAACATCATTAATGATATTTGCATAATTATTTATATGGTTAATATCACGATCATCTATCTGCATACTATCCAGTAACGTTGCTGTATTCGCATTATTGGATAGAAAAGAGAAGATAAGGTTATTTACTAAACTGGTTTTTGCATCCTTGAATAATTGTTCGTCAATTCCTTCCTCTTTTATTCTGCTAAATGTATCTTTTACTGCTGATATAGCTTTGCTAGCAGTGGAACTATCAGTACTCATAAATCCAGATATAATATTTCCATGCTTATTAGGAACATTACGTGCACTAACACCATAAGTAATACCTAGATTTTGTCTCAACTCTTTCATCAGTATTGAGTTTAGACTCATACCACCAAGCGCATTAATCAAAACACTAGCATTATAGTAATTAGGGTCTTCATATGCTATGCCTTTTTGAGCAAAAAGTATTACACTCTGTGGTATATCCATAAAAACGCTCTTACTTTCTGCAGGCCCAAATTCATTTTTTACAGATACCTTCCTAACTTTCGATCTTTTTGATGGTAACTTAGATAAATATTTATCGAGCAGCGTACTAACTTCTTCTTTTGTTGCACAACCAACAATACTAATAACGATATTATCCTTAGTAAAACTACGCTTTATGTATGTTAAAACATCGTCTCTAGTAATGTTCATTATAGTGTCTAGAGTTCCATATGGATCTCTTGAGTAAGGATGTTTTTTGAACAACAATGTATCTAACTCTTTTGCAGCAATAAAATAAGGGTCTTTTTCAAAATTATTAAAGTTTACTTTGACTTTTTCGAATACTCTATTTAACCCCTCAGGATCAACTTTAGGGCGCATTATAGCATCACTCAGTAGTGAAATTGCATCCTCTAGATTCTCAGATAAAGTGTTTAATGAAACCCTAAATGCTTCTAAACCAGCAGTAAAATTTAAACTAATTCCTTTATCCTCAAGCTTTTTCGCAAAATCTTTGGCATCATTTTTTCCTGCTCCTTCTTGAATTACAAGAGAAGTAAACCAAGCAAGCCCCTGCTTTTCTGCACTTTCATACACACAACCTGCATCTTTGAATGATATATTAAGTGAAACTTTTGGTAGATCATGGTTTTCAACAAATAAAAACTTAAATCCTTTATTAGTAGTAACCTCCTCTATATTTAAGTGACTGCTTGCTTGCAAATTAAAGCCTAGACAGAAAAAAAATAGAAATACATATTTACTTATCTTCATTATTACCTCCTTTTGGTAGCAAACGACCAACTAATTTATTAGTAGAAAAGATAGCGTGAACTTTATTATTTACATCCTCTAGATTGACATCATTAATTTTGCTATATGAAATGTCTATTTCATCAAGTGGAATACCTAGTGCTAGACGTGGTATATAAAACATTGCTATATTAGTTAAATCAGATAGATTATCAAGCTGTGCTGCTTTGTATTTAGACTTTGTACTTTGCAACTCTTCACTTGTTATTCCTTCAGAGTTAAAGTGATTAATAGAATTTTCTAACTCTCTTGCAACAGCATCCAAATTCACCCCGCTTTTTGGAGTTACCCGAATCTCAATGTAACCATTACTAAAAGCTAAGCTATTATAATAAGCAAACACTTCTACTGCTACATTCTTATCTAGAACTAAATCTTTATATAGCTTACTAGACTTGCCATTCCCCAAAACATCAACTGCCAAATCAACAGGAAAAGTTTCACTTATTTGCTCAAATAAAGGAACACTATAGCGAAAGTATAAAACTGGCTCTTTTACTTCAGTGCTTTCTAAAATTACCGATATATCTGCATTATGTATTGAATCTTGGTTCGGATAATGCTTAACTACAGGCTCAGCTTTAATTGCACCATATTTTTCCTTTGCTAATCCCGCTACTTCTTCAAATTCTACATCACCAACAACGAGCAGTATAGCATTACCTGGATGATAATAGTTATCATGAAACCTTGTTATGTCATCTTGATTGTAAGTTTTAATATCGCTCTCCCAACCAATAACAGACCTACCATAGCCATTACGATAAAATGCACTGTTCATTTCCTCCCATAGTAAAGCTTCAGGATTATTATCAAATCTCATCTTTCTTTCTTCTAATACGATATTTTTTTCTCTATCTATTTTGTCTTGAGTAACATCAAAATTGCCCATTCTATCTGCTTCAATTTCCATTGCTAGTGGTAAATCTTTTTTGAGAACTAATTCGTAGTAGCAGGTGTATTCTTTAGTGGTAAAAGCATTAAATTGGGCCCCAATGCTGCCCAAAGTGGATTCTATGTCTTTAAATTTTCCTGTAGTTTCAAACATTAAGTGTTCAAAGTAGTGAGCCAAGCCTGCTTTGCCAATTGGGTCATCCATTCCCCCAACTTTATATATTATTGCATGAAAAACAGCTGGAATTCGGTGATTAGGTACTACATAAACATCCAATCCGTTACTGAGCTTAGCATGCTTTATGATTTCAGCTTCCAAAGAAATCGGACAAATGAAAAAAAACACAGATAGTATAAAAAAACTAAAGAATTTGCGAAGCATTATTTCATTCCTCATTTTGCTTAGAGATAGACCTATCATATATATACCACTTATATAACAATGTACACATTCCACAAACTATAGATAGATCTGCTAAATTAAAGGCTGGCCAATACCAATCATTGATATGAAAATATATGAAGTCATATACAGCTCCCCAATAGATTCTATCAATTACATTTCCGATCGCTCCACCAATCATCAGAGAAAAACTAAGGTAAATTGACTTATCATTAGATTTATATATCAAGTATGCAAGTATACCAATTATTAATATTGAACATGCTGAAAAAAAGAAGCTGCCATGCGGCAGAGTACTACACATTCCAAAGCTAATTCCTGAATTCCAAACTTCAACTAATTTCATAAAACTAGTAATCTCGATTGACTCCCCCTCATCAATCAAAGAGTTTATATACAATTTACTTGTTTGATCGAATGATACTATAATCAATATAATAACTAAACATATCCTTTTCATAAATTTATCTTTAACTGGTAAGCCTTCATTATATCACGATCTATCTGTTTTGTTAACTCGTTAATACTATGGAATTTTTTTTCTGCCCTAATAAATTTTAAAAGTTGTATATCAACCTTAAAATTGTATACATTTTCGTTGAAGTCAAATATATGCATTTCTACTATAGGTTTTTTTAAGTCCTTAAATGTAGGTCTCATACCAATGTTGACTACTCCATATAGCCAACTTGAACTATTTTCAGAAAATGCAACTTTGGCGTAATATGTACCAAACTTAGGTTTTATCATGTAATCTTCTATCGGAATGTTTATGGTTGGAAACCCTATTTCTCTACCTCTACATGCACCTTTTGTTACAATACCAGAAACTTGATAAGACCTACCAAGCAATTTATTAGCAATTTCTATTTCTCCTTTTTGTAAACACTCCCTGATTGAGGAAGAAGAGCAAATTTTTCTATCGATTATCAATGGCTCTAATTTAGTTAAAGAATATTCATACATCTGAGAATATTTTTCTAGAGTTAATATGTTACCCAATCGTTTGTGACCAAAAGTACAACTTTCTCCAACAGTTATATGTTTAGCACCATACTTCTTTACCAAAATCTTACCAATAAAGTCATCGCAGCTAACCTCAGAAAAACCTCTACTAAAATTAATAATATACAAGTAATCTATACCATAGCTGCTGATTAGTTCCTTTTTTTGTTCTTGATCTATTAACCTAAAATTGTTCCTACTAAATAAAACAGTTGATGGGTGAGGCTCAAAAGTTAAAACTGCAGAGGGTAATCCTCTTTCTTGTGCTACATTCTTTAGATTGGAAATTGCAAACTTATGTCCTAAATGAACGCCATCGAAATTTCCGAAAGTTAGTGCCACATTATCTTTTATCCCTTGCTCACAGTTGTAAATAATTTTCATACAATTTGATATTTTATATATATTTTTTATATATAATAGTTGTATTTTATAAACTATGGAGATAAATCGTGAAAAACACTAAAGGAAAAGTTGTAATATATGTGAAGAAGTACTGCCCATTCTGCAAGAAAGCAAAAGAGTTATTGGATGAAAAAGGTGTGAAATACGAAGAAATTGATGTACTTAGAAACTCGGATTTGTTTGACGGTATAAAATCAAAATATAACGTCAGGACAGTTCCACAAATTTTTATTACTGATGAAAATGGTGATTATGTACATCATATTGCTGGATGTGACAAATTGATGGATCTTGAAAAAGAAGGAAAGTTGGATAATATGTTAAATAACAATGAAGATAGCATTAATGCAACAGCTTACACAAGCGGCAGTGATGAACACGAGGGATGTAATATAATACATAATGAAGATTTTATGTGATTTTTTTGTCTTACTGTTGCTGGCATACCCACTTTAAACAATTTTTAATGAATTAAAAATACAATTCATCTAGTGAGTTTTTTTAGTGGGAAAAAATGATAAAAAATATTATAATTGTTAGCAAAAACTTAATTAGTATTGAATTAATTAACAAACAAGATTTAGAGAGTTTCATCAAGATTTTCACAGTGCTTGATAAGCATATAGCAGCTAAAACTCTTTTTACAGAAGAAGTGACAATAGAGTATAAACAACACAATTGCATAGAAGTTGTTGAATTGATAAAAGATACAGGTTTTACATATCATGATGTTGAGAATGTGTTAAATCACCTAAGTAATCATGGAATGAAAGTACCAAGTAGCGTTATAGCAAGCACCCTTTCTTCTTCATACAATCACGCACTTGAGTCTAAGGATGTAGCATTTGCCTGTTCTAAAGGGTTGCCACAATTTTACATCAGGGTAAATAAGAATACCTTTATAATGACTCCTATAAGTGAAGAGAATCTGGAATTGAATTCGCAAAATAGCAAAATGCTTATAGAGTCATTAAAGAGCGAAAAAAGCACTTATGATTGCATAGTGGAAGAAAATATCATCAAAGTTATAGTGCATTCTGAAATACATCAGGCTATAAACTCGATTATAAAATCACTGATAAAGTCTTGCCTTTTAGCAAGAGATGAAGAAGAAAAATTCAAAGAGAAATTGAGACAACTTGCTTTTAAAGATCAAGCTTTCGTTGAGTATTCTAGCATCAAAACCATTCATAGATATCCGAATAACCATCCTCTGAGAAAGCATGAAAGTGTTATTAAAGATATAGAAAATATTTTATGTGATTTCATAATAAATGAGAACAGCGGGTTTGCTATAGAGCGGTTAAATAGACTGGGCTCAGAAGTCTCTCCAAATACTCCAAGAATCATCACTAAAACTATAGATAAGCTTGTTAAGTTTCACTAAAATGTTGTTGGAATGGTTTTAGCCAATGTCTACATATATCTGATTTTTACTGATTGAGTGGAGCAATTGAGCTGCTCTCTGTCATCCCAGCGTTTAACACTGGGATGATTTCGTTGTATGGTATCTTATATAGTGTTTTACAAATTCACATAGCTATTTCAAATTTACCCATATCAATGTCAGTAAATTTATTGAGAAAATATCACTTAGTTCTTTAAATTTATGTTGGGAATGTTCAAAAAAGTGTGTCAAAGCGAATTTTTAGTTCAACTCAATTTTTAACCTATCAGGAAAAAAGATATCAAGTTGAGATATAGTTAGAGCCCAATTAGGCAAAGCCATAGCCCATTTTTGCTCTATCTTTTTTATAGCACAATATACCAATTTGTACAAGGCATTTGTACTGGTAAATGAACCTTTGGTTTTAGTAAATTTTCTGATTTGTCTGTGCAACCCCTCAATTGGATTGGTGGTATAAATTAGCCTTCTAACAGGGCCAGAATACTTAAAATAACTAGACAAATTTTCCCAATTGTTTTGCCACGATTTTATGACTAAAGGATATTTTTCACCCCATTTTTCCTCCAGTTCAAGTAAATAATTTTCGGCGATTTCTCTACTTGTAGCACGGTATATTTTTTTCAAATCATTCATAAAAACTTTTATATCTTTGCTGGATACGTATTTTAGTGAATTTCTTATTTGGTGCACAATGCATAACTGTACCTCAGCATTGGGAAATACGCTATTTATAGCTGTAGGGAAGCTTTTCAGACCGTCAACACAAGCTATCAAAATGTCTTCTACTCCTCTCTCTTTTAAGTCATTTAATACGCCTAGCCAGAAGTTAGCTCCCTCACTTTCTGCTAAGTAAAAACCCAGTACTTCTTTTCTGCCATTTTGGTCTATTCCTAATATATTGTACATGCATTTACTTATGCAATGTCCATTCTCTTTGACCTTAAAAAACATCCCATCCATAAATACTATCGGGTATACTGATTGTAGGGGACGACTCCTCCATTCATTGATTATAGGCAGTAATTTATCTGTAATTCCAGATATCTCTGCTGCAGATATTTTATGGTCATAGATTTCTTCCACATAGGATGCTATATCCCTGTATCCCACACCGCTTGCAAACATGTTCAAGACCTTTGTTTCAAGTTCTGGATGTAAGCTTGTTTGCCTTTTTTTCACTATCTGTGGTTCGAAACTTCCCTCTCTATCTCTTGGTGTCAATAGTTCAAATACTCGTCTTCAAAGTTTTGCCATTCTTTCCGTTTCTTCGATTCTTTTCTTCTCTTTCATTGGATAAATGATGCTCTATTTCACCTTCTAGACTTGCTTCCAGCAGCCTTTTTACAAATGGTGTTAATGCTCCATCTCTCCCCATCAATGGTTTACCTTCCCTTATTGATGACAGTATATTTGCTTCCAGCTCTTTGTAATCTACCAGGCCAGTCGTTCCATTTTCTATTTTGTAACTCATATATCAAACCTCTATTTTTTGTTTCTATTTTATTTTTATTTCTCGGTTTGACACACTTTTTTGAACATTCCCCTTTATGTTTTTGGATATATATTAATCATTTATTTTCAAAGCCTCAATAAAAGCATTTTGTGGGATGTTTATGTTTCCTACAGAATGCAATCTTTTCTTACCTTTCTTCTGCTTTTCAAGCAGCTTCATCCTTCGTGTGACGTCTCCACCATAGAGCTTGGCTGTTACATCTTTTCTATACGGGTTAATCGTTTCTCTAGCAATAATTTTTCCGCCTACTGCCGCTTGAATCGCGATTTTATATTGCTGGCGTGGTATCAAGTCTTTCAAACGTGCACATATTTCACGGCCTCTTTTTTCTGCCCTGCTTTTATGAACAATGCAGGCTAACGCATCCACAGGTTCTCCATTAACTAAAAAACTTAATTTATCTATCTGACTTTCCTGATAATCGGATATTTCCCAATCTAAACTTGCATATCCCTTGGAAATTGATTTTAGTCTATCGTAAAAATCAAAAACAACCTCAGACAGCGGTAATTTATACTTCAGTAGTGCTGTTGTCGTATTACCAACATAAGATAAATCCTGCTGTTCTCCTCTCCTCTCTTCACACAGAGATAGAATCTCTCCTAAATATTGATCAGGTACCATTATAGTTGCAGTGATCCACGGTTCTTCCACTATTTCAATTTTTGTAGGGTCTGGCATATCGCTTGGGTTATGGATATTTAAAACTTTACCATTTTGTGTTGCAACTTTATATATAACACTCGGTGCAGTTGCTGTTAGATCTAAATCAAATTCTCTTTCGAGTCTTTCTTGAATGACTTCAAGATGTAGCATTCCTAAGAAACCGCAACGAAATCCATAACCTAGGGCATTTGACGTTTCAGCATCAAATGTAAAACTAGCATCATTTAAATGTAATTTTTCTAGTGCTTCCCTTAAATATTTAAAATCATCTGTGTTATTGGGAAAAATACTGCAAAATACTACAGGATGTACTTCTTTAAAGCCAGGTAATGCCTTGCTGCACGGCCTTTTCTCTTCAGTAATAGTGTCTCCTACTTTGCAGTCTGCTACTTCTTTCATTGAAGCAGTTATAAAACCAACTTCACCTGCTGAAAGTTCACCAGTCATAACTTTTTTAGGAGTGAAAATACCGATATTATCGACCTGATATGTAGCATTATTAGACATCATAACGATTCTCATGCCTTTTTTTAGTACTCCATTTTTAACTCGCACTAAAATTACTACTCCTAGGTAAGGATCATACCAACTATCAACTAAAATTGCTTGCAGTGGAGCATTTGTATCACCTTGAGGAGCGGGAAGTTTTGTCACTATAGCTTCAAGTACATCCTTTATCCCAAGACCAGTTTTTGCCGATATCAAAATTGACTCAGTTGCATCAATTCCGATTACCTCTTCAATCTGAAGCTTTATCCTTTCTGGATCTGCAGCAGGAAGATCGACTTTATTAAGCACAACTATTATCTCATGATTATTGTCAATTGCCTTGTAGACATTTGCCAGAGTCTGAGCTTCAACTCCTTGGCTGCTATCTACTACCAAAAGTGAGCCTTCACATGCGGCTAAGCTTCGGCTGACTTCATATGAAAAGTCAACATGACCTGGTGTGTCCATGAGGTTGAGGCAATATTTATTACCATTATTTGCAGTGTAATTGAGTCTTACCGTTTGTGCTTTGATTGTGATTCCGCGTTCACGCTCTATATCCATTGAGTCAAGTACCTGATTGGTCATTTCCCTTGTCTCAAGACCGTTACATTCTTCTATCAAACGATCAGCAAGAGTTGACTTCCCATGATCTATATGTGCTATTATTGCAAAATTTCTTATATTGTTCATAGATCTACTTATTTAAGTAGATCTATTTTACATTTTAAGTATTACAAGAGCAATTACTTATCTTCCTTTTTGCTGAAAACATTAAGCTGGCGTCTGTACTGGTCGGAAGTATTCAGTAGTTGATGGTTGACTCAGTTTGCTACTTGCCTCATTCTTTTCCTGCTTGCATGTTTTTACTGCATCAGCAAGGCTTAGGTAATCATTACCAACTTTAATTCTTACATCTTTATTTTCTTCTAAATCTTTATCATCTGGCTTATCACTTGCTATTTTAATAGTGCCATCGCTATTAGCACTTAATATAATGATAAATTCCCTTTCATCTATATACCAATTAAACTTTATTCCATATTGAGCTGCAGTACCTAAATTATAACACCTCACTCCATTTTTATCTACAAAGCCACAGACAACTTCTTCTTGATCGCCATTTAAAATACGAATTTCATGAATATTGTTTTTTTTACGAAAATCATTATTTAAAAACTCGCTTATCTCAATATTTATGCTTTTACTGTTGTCTTTTAGATTGATTACTGCATCACACAAACTACAATTATCATATTTTTCAATTGATACTGCATCAATAGTGCCGTTTTCTATATACTTTCTAAACTTTTCTTCAATTTTCTTTTCTAATTCTTCTTGCCTTGCTTCATTTTGTTGTTGCATTCCTTTTAGCTTTTCTTCCATTTTTTTCTGAAGTGATTCGATATCACAAATTAACGTGGATTCATCAATGCCGAGTATCACGTATGCTTGGCCCAATCCTGTCTTCAATCCTTCAATTATGATTACCATCTCTAAGATAGACCCTAAGTTTTGATAATGTATATTAATTTTTTCACTACTTAGGCTACCTCGATTGCTATCCCAGTCGATAGCAATGTTAGTAAACATAGAATTAAGGCCTTCATAAATATCTTTCAATAGACTTGATTTCTCTGAGTTTATTCCATCACGTTTAATACTACTAACATAATCATTAAATGACTTTATTTCTTCAGAATATGTAAAGACACTGTACAGTTCTTTACGTGTTACTCTATCTTGTATTTTTTGTTTTATTTTTTTTAATATCTCACTACTAATACATTTTACCTCATAAAACTATTCAATATTATATACATAAACATTAGGGAATGTTAGCACTTTCTATATGCTTGCGCACTTCCTATTATTCCTTTAACATAGCTGACACTTTTTTTGAATGAGAAACCACTTTATTAATCATATAATTCTCATGATTGTTATCTATTTTAGGCAGCTCATACAGATAATTCACCATTATTCCGGCTGACTGACTAATGCCTTTTTCAGAAGTATCAGCCATCCAGTTTAGTTGTTTGATTGATGCACCATTGCTTAAATGAAAGTGTGCTACTGGATCATAAGCACCCCCACCACTGCTTTTAACCTTTAGCAAATAATGTGCACAAAGTTTCAGTAGGGACTGTTTTTCGCATTCAATGTTAGTTTTTATGCTTTCTAAAATTTCTGTACCTGATTGTTTTATATTAAGCTTACCTAATAAAGCTACGTCTTGATTTTTTAGCCATTTTGTAAATCCAGGAACTGGAGAAAGAGTTGCATACACTTTTACGCTTTTAAATTCTTGCGATAGTTTTTCTACGACTCTCTTTATTAAAAAGTTACCGAGGCTAATTCCAGATAAACCAGTTTGAGTGTTTGATATTGAATAGAATATAGCAGTACTTGCACTGCTTGGGTCACTTGAGGGCACTGACTCATCCAAAAGGTGTTGAATACTATCTGAAATCTCATTCATCAATGCAACCTCTACAAAAATTAGAGGTTCGTTTGGTATTTTGTAATGAAAGAAAGCAAAACAGAGACGATCAGAATCTAGCCTATTTTTTAGGTCACCCCAAGAAGAAATTTTATGTACAGCTTCATATTTTATAAGTTTTTCCAACAATGATGCAGGTGAATCCCAGGTGATTTGATGAAGATCAAGTAGATCAACATCAACCAAAGTACAGAGTATATTTTTTAATTCATTTTCTAGTGGGTTTAGATTTTCATATTGGTTCTTTAGCTTAAGCACATCAGAACGCATATCAACAATAAACTTAAGACCTTCTGGTAAGGAGATAAACTGCTTCAATATTTTAGAGCGTGGTGATTCAAGGACTTTTATTAAGTCTTGTTCAAACTTATAGCTCGACTCAGAATCTTGATTTTTCTTATATACTTTTATTTCTTCATCTATTTTCGTTTTATCCGGATTGAACTTTTCTGACAGGGTTTGTAAAAATTTTATTTGACCTGCCTCTGATAAACTCAAGTACAAATTACCAAGAGATACGGTGTTCTTACGTGCTGAGACTTCACCCCCCTTTGGGTTTAAGCATTCGTTCATCTTCAAGACTAAACTATCGACATCGCGACTACTACTTAAATCAGGGTTAATATTGCCAACCCATGATCTTACAGCGTTTGCTACTTCACCTAGTATCTTAAAAAAGCTCTTTGGTGCTTTCTGATCTTCAACTTTCACTATATCAGTTTTTGCTAATGATTCTTTTGTCATATTTCCTTTTATCGTGTATCTATCTTAATTTAAAGAAAAATCTTAGTCTACAAAGAAGGCATATACTTTCATGGTACAACTATTTTATAATCTATTTAAAATTTTCGTAAAGAGAGTTAGATTTTTAATTTTATTATTCTTCTTATAAAAGTACTTTTATTATAAAAATGACCTTTTTTCTCTTCCTTTTTCGGGTAAGGCTGATTTTTTAATTACCTAGGCGAAGTTACTTAATTTTTACACATCTATTGTAAAGTACAAAATCTGACTTTGGAATGAAAATGCTAGCTGATGCTTGGACTTTATTGATACTTACGCTACTTGAAACTATACTTGGTATAGACAATTTAATCTTTATTTCTCTAGCAATAGATAAGGTGCCAAATCTGCTGAGAGAAAGAGCCCGCCTTATAGGTTTTGGCTTGGCGCTATTGATGCGTTTTGTAATACTATTTTTTACATCATATATATTATCAATGCAAAAGCCTATATTTCACACTGTATCTCTGGATATCTCAGTAAAGGATTTACTTATGATTGCAGGAGGGTTATTCCTTATTGTTAAAAGCTCTATGGAGTTATGGAGCGACATTTTTGTACATAAGGAGAATAAAACAAAGGCAAATGTTAAATCACAATTTTTTTTAGTTGTGCTACAAATTATATTAATAGATTTAGTTTTTTCGGTTGATTCGATATTAACTGCCATAGCATTAACTCACAATATGATAATCATTGCCATAGCATTTACATTTTCCATACTAGCGATGCTATTTTCATCAAGTTATACCGCTCAGGTAATAAAATCCAACCCAAGCTTAAAAGTAATTGCCATTCTATTTATTTTACTCGTCGGTGTATATCTAACACTTGAAGGGCTTCACATAGAACTACCAAAAGCATGTTTGTATTCTTCATTTATGTTTGCATTGCTTGTGGAAGCTATAAGCAAAATAAAGAAAATACAGCCTTGAAACTATTTTACACGAAGCAAAAATCCAATCAGTGCGTGACGTACAACTGTGCGAACATTTTCTAGCAGGAAGGTGTCATTCAGCTTCGGTGTCATCCCAATGCTTGACACTGGGATCCATTTTTCCATCATCAAAAACATTGTATTTTTACATTACTTTTATGCTTACCAACTTAACTGGATGCCAGTGCCCAGACACTGGCATCCTACAGATAATGTTCATACAGCTGTGCGTCACGCGCTCCTGTCAAGCAGCTCCTTGCTGTTCATTTGTTGTTAAAACGGCAGATGGTTCTTCTGCTTCACCAACTTTAGTACTAGGCTTTAACAATGCATATGTAGCACAACCAACTACCAGTGCTGCTGCTGTAACTGCAACCACTGCTATAACGATAGGTATCAACTGAGCTGCAATTATTCCAGTTGTAAAAAGTGCCACTGCTATAGCAGTGCCTAATAATCCAGTTACTCCACCGGCAATCTTTGCTTTATTACGCGCTTTTACAAAAGAGCCTCCTCCTGCGTCTAATAGAGCTTTTACTACGTCTTGACTCTTAGCATGATCTAAAGGAGTCTTTCCATCTTTATCTACTGCATTAACTTTTGCTCCTTCTTTGAGTAAAACCTCTACTATCTCTGTGTAAGCAGCAAAGTGCAAAGCAGTGTACCCACTTTTATCTCTCACATTAACATCTGCTCCTGCTCCGATTAAAACCTCTACTACCTCTTTGAAACCATACAAAGCAGGATAGTACAAAGCAGTGCACCCATTTTTATCTATCACATTAACATCTGCTTTTGCTCCGATTAAAAACCCTACTGTCTTTTTGTAACCATTCTCAGCAGCTATAATTAATAACGTCCACTTTTCGTATGGGTAAATATCAAATACATGATTTACATCAAAATTACCTTTCTCCCACTCTTGATATAGATCTTGATTCTGTTTCTTTAGTTCTTCTTGTATTTTCTTAATTATATTATCTTTATTTAAATCTTTCTTAGCCTCAATCGTCCTCAGTACTGTTTTCAGTGATTCATATTCTCTTGTCATGATTTTACCTTCAATATCAAACGATATGTTTAATTATTACATGATTATGATAAAAAGTTGATTAAAACAAGCTAATAACTGGGATTGTGAATAGTAAATTAGATTCAAGTAGCCTCTGTGGTGTCATTCAACTTCGTTGTCATCCCAGTACTGGGATCCAGGAACCAGCGTCACGCGCTGGAATGACATTAAATAGTTTTCCTTAAAATTTGAGTTATGCAAGCAGCCTCTTTGGTGTGATTCGAGTAGCTGAAACTGGAATGAAATTATTGCTACTCCCACTCAATAGTTGCTGGTGGCTTGGAAGTTAAATCATACACAACTCGATTTACTCCGGAAACTTTGTTAACAATTATACTACTGACGTCTTGCAAAAACCTCCAAAATACTAACGAATGTTGATCTTTATTTTCAAATGGAAATGCATCAGCTGTCATGCCATCAGATGAAGTCACAGCCCTTAAAGCGCAAACATATCCGTATGTACGATTATCTCCCATAACTCCCACAGTTTTTACTGGTAACAGTACAGCAAAAGCCTGCCATATTTTATCATACAGATCATAATTTTTCATTGTGTTGATATATATTTCATCTACTTCTTGCAATATTCGTACCTTTTCTTCATCAACCTCACCTATGATCCTCACTGCAAGTCCAGGCCCAGGAAATGGATGTTGAAATATTATCTCATCTGAAAGCCCAATTTCTTTGCCAAGCAGCCTTACTTCATCTTTAAAGAGATAGCGTAAAGGTTCTACTAGTTTCAGATTCATTTTTTCTGGCAACCCACCAACATTGTGATGAGATTTAATTGTACTAGTGTTTCCTGAAGCGTGCCCTGATTCAACTACATCAGAGTAAATGGTGCCTTGCATTAAAAAATCCACATCACCTATTTTTTTTGCCTCTTCTTCAAATACTTCGATAAAAGTATTGCCGATAATTTTTCGCTTTTCTTCCGGATCAGTTATTCCCCTTAACCTACTTAAAAACAAGTTTGATTTATCAACGTAATTTATTGGAATTTCTTTTAACATAGCAGTGGTCTGGCTCTTACGCAATAACCCAGTATCGATAAAAATACAGTTTAATTGTTTTCCTATAGCTTTGTGTGTAAGAACTGCTGCAACACTTGAATCAACCCCCCCACTTACTGCAGCAATTACTTTTTTCTCCCCTACTAAGTTTTGAATTTTTTCCTTCTGTTTTTCAACGAATGACTTCATTGTCCAATCTCTCTCACAATTTGCAATATCTAAGAAATTAGAGAGAAGTTTACTACCATTTGTCGTAGGCTTAACTTCAGGATGGAACTGAGTACAGTAAATCTTCCGCTGTTCGTTGGCAATTATTGCGATTGTTTGATTTATTATACCTGAGGCAATAGCAGTAAATCCTTGCGGTATAGTTTCGACACTGTCTGCATGGTTCATTAGCACATCGACTTCGGAATTAACGTCCCAAGTATCCTTTATAATTGGGGATTCTTTTAGTATCTTGATTTTAGTTTTGCCAAATTCCTGATTGAATTCTTTTCTTACCTTTGCCCCGAAATAATGACAAATGAGTTGCTGTCCATAACATATTCCAAGTATAGGAGTGTTTATTGTTTCGTTAAGTTTTATAATTTTATGTGCTACTTCACTTACTTCAGAGCAATTGTCATTTACAGATTGCGGTCCTCCAGAAAAAATAAATCCATTGAATTTTGATACTGTTTCGAAATCGATATTGCTTGGAAATATTTCACAGTAAACGCCCATTTCCCTGATTTGTCTTGCAATAAGCTGTGTAAACTGTGAACCAAAATCAATAACGGCAATTGCTGACAATGTGCTCCTCCATATTATTTAAAGCAATATTTGATAATAAAGAAAACAATAAAGTAAGTAAACTAAGACCTGTTTAAAAACTTTAATATATGACTAAAGTAACTTAAATTTACCGCAACAGATTTGTGATTAAGCTGTCTTAATTATCATTCTGATACTCTCTTCTTATCATAATAGCAACCCCAACATCTTTCCTTAAGTTGATGCCATTGCCTGAACGGATACGTTTAATATATATATAAATTCCTATCTTTTATATCTAATAAACCAAGTGTTGGTACGATTGTTGCTTTCAGGAAGATGACGGTTTCTACTGTCTTAGCCAGTTTTTTTGACTTTTGATGCAATAAGTTTTGGTTATCTTTTCTATGCTCTATAAGCCCACCAATTACCATAACTTCGCCGCTCTTAATTTTTAACGTAGAGTGCATTTCTCTGGTTTCAATAATTGGAATGTCACTATTTAATTTCATTTTATTCTGCTGTGCGACATATTCTATATTTGGGTCTTTAGTGTAATCGTTAATTCTTGATAAGGTTGGATGTATATCCATGAATATTTCATTAGTATCAATGTTAATGCTTGGGTGGATTATTAACACCACACCTATTGGAGTGCTATTCATCTTGGTAATTAAGGCATGATTGGAGTTTCCGGTATCTTTCTGTATATCGGAAGTAAAATAGATATGGTTTTTAGTAAATGAAATCATTGCTTGCTGATTATTTATAGCATGTACTCTAGGGCTTGAAATTACGGTTGAAGTGCCAAATTTATTTAAAATTTTTACTAAATCTCCTAAATCACTCACACTAGAGTTAATTGCTAGGTCAATAATAGAGTTACCTTGATTTGTTATAGATTTGGTTTCATTATGCAAATCATTTAAGTTGATACCAGAAAGGTATTTATCGTCTAATAAAACTTCAACTATTTTGGCCTCGATCATTACTTGAGAAGACGCCAATTTCTTAACTTTATTAATATATTCTTCAACAGCTTTGTGAATATCTTTTCTAGCATTTAGAATAATGACACCAGCTTCTCTGTTGGATGAAAGAAACTCACCATCATCTACTCCGTTAACATCCATTATTGCATTTAAGCCTTTTTCTAATGAATTCCATAAATCACTACTATATTGAGATTTCATATAGTTTCTATCACCATCACTGTCGGTAATATTGTTACCAATGATAAAACTCCTTTGCGCAGAGTGTTGAATATTGATGAAGTCTACGTAATAATTTTGTGCATATGGCAAATCTTGTTCAATTCTAATTACACCATTATTCATTGAGTAACGCAATTTGGCGCTGTTGGCTATATTCTGAATTACTTCGTTTATGTTCTTATCTTTTAGCTTTAAAATAATATTACCTGATATTTTGGGATCTATGTCTAAGTTAACGTCAGAAAGTTTTCCTATCTCAATCAGTAAATCCTTTACTGGTACTTTTTCATCAACATTAATCGAAAGAAACTGATTACTGGTTGTAAGATCGGGAAACTCTACCGGTAAAGGTATCATTTCTGGTATTGCTGGTTCGTTATTCTTCAAAGGAGTATTATATTGTTGCAACGAATAATCGTGCTTATAATTGTCTATATTAACAGAATGTTGCTTGTTAGGTAGATGTGTACAAGAAATAATGAAAAGGAGTATTAAACATTTTAAAATAGCCATGAGGGCAGCATACAAATCTATACTAATAGTTTTCTATAAAAATGTTAAAAATGTATTTAATTGTATCCGTTCAGGGGAGTGGTTTAAGAAATGATAGATAGGAGATTATGAAAAGGGTTTAGCCGTATGGAAGTGGGATGAAAAGAAGCACTGGTTTCACATGCGTCTGAACAGACACCATTTTACAGCATTTTAAATTTGTCCTGTGCAATGTTTGTACAGTTGCGATAAAAATTACTTGACAAATTTTGACAGCTTTGTTATTTTGATAGTGAAGATATTCTAGAGCTCGAAATCTATCTTCGTTTGCAGACTTTTCAACTTCATTAATCTATAATCTCTAGTTAAAGTATATTGTACTTATGTATAGATAACTTCTATCATAGCTATATACATTTTTCTGAGTTTTTTTGTATTACTTAGGAGGATCATCATGTTTAAAATCATGGATTACGCATATCATTGACATAAATGCCTTAAAAGGACAGATGGTACCTACGTCCTCTTTATATAGATTATGTATTTGTTCAGATACGACTAAATTGTGTCTAGTGTAGAAAAAATTAGACAAATTCAGCCTTATATAGAACCAAATTCAACGGAAGTAGAATTATCCTCATTTCCATAATAGTAAGGATTTGCTTCTTGCGTATTATTAACAGCAGTTTTTAATAGTACTTCCTTATCACTATTCCATGCTAACTTTCTCCATAATTGGAATATAATCCTTACACTTTTGATTATCTCCACAATCCTTGATTTTACTATCATCATTTAGATAACGCTTCAATGCATCATAGTATACTTTAGTGTTATTACCCTCTTTATCTATCATTTGTCCTAAGGTATTAACAAGTATCAATGGTGCAACTTGTTTTGCTTTTACAACACTTGTTTCACTGGACTCTCTAAAGAGATTAGGACATGCTCCTCTGGAAAAAAAAGCTCTTGTTGAATTCTGGATTACCATAGTAAACGTTCGGGTAACAGAAACTCTTAATCTCTTCTTCTTGACACGCTAACTCTATTTGATCATCCACACATTTTTCACATTCTATATTACCAAGCCAGGATATTGAATTAAGATCCTCTGTAAAGGCAAATTTAAAATTTACTGCACCATAATTACCATTTGCTCCCTCTTCTATATATTTTGCAATCTTAGGATTACTGTACATCTCAGGATATAATTCCTTTAGTAAATCAGATGCACTAAAACCTTGACAACCTATCTTATTATCAACTTTATAAAAATGAGAATATGGCCCACAATTTTCATACTTGGAACAATCTGAGGTTACTTTTCGAGATGTAATTTCTCCATTTTCATTCTCTCCTTCATCAGTAACAGGTTCGCCCGTATCAATTTCACCTTCTCTATCGGTAACAGATTTATCTATACCACTTCCTTTTTTACATTCTTCAGCTATTTTTTTATACCACTCAGTCTCTGCTGATGATTGCTCTACATTTTAATTTCCGTAGCTGTTCACAACATTACACTCTGGAACTATATACCTAATATCGCATGCTGATTTCTCTCTTTATCTTCTGCAAATTAATTAAATGAAGGGCATTAAGTATCCACACTACTAAAAAAAGTGTGGTACAAAATATAAACATTGCAATGAGTGGCAGCAGTAAAGAACCTTCTATTGCTACTCCACCTTTTCTAAAAATACTTGCTGGCTGATGAAGAGTAGACCATAAATTCGCAGAAAATTTTACTATGGGAATATTTATAGCACTAAAAATGGCAAATACTGCTGATGATTTCTCTGCTCTTGCTTGATTATCAAAAGCTCTCCACAATGAAAGATAACCAACATACAGAAAAAACAAAATCAGCATTGAAGTAAGCCTTGCATCCCATACCCACCAAGTACCCCATGTTCCTTTTCCCCAGATGCTACCTGTGATTAAGCATATTGCCGAAAAGACTGTCCCTGCAGGAGCAGCGGCATGTGCTAAGACACTAGCAACACTATTGTTCCATACCAACGAAATGAAACTGAGTGATGCAATGAGTCCGTATATTCCAAGAGCAAGCCATGCAGAAGGCACATGAAGATACATAATTCGTACAATTTCTCCTTGTTTATAATCTCCTGGGGAGAAGAATAATGCCAAGAACATTCCAATTAAAAAACATGCGAAACAAATAACCCCAAGCCAAGGTAGAGCTTTTTTAGCAAAAGAAGTGAAATTTGTAGGCTTTAATAAAAACATTCGTTTTGAGAATAATTGTGTTAAGAATTTATCAATTAGTTTGAGTTTTATCAACAAGATAGTTTTTCTATATTTACGTAGTATAATAAATTAGCACAATTTCAGTAGCAGATTGCTTGCTATTATTTTTAGTATAACGTTGATGATCCTTAAAAAGCTTAACCTACACTTAGTGTCAGATTCAAGTGGTGAAACTGTTATATCAGTTGCAAAATCAGCTCTGAAACACTTTCGTTCTGTAGAAACGATCGAATATGTTTGGTCTTTCGTAAAAGGAGAAGAGCAGATTGACAAAATTTTAGAGGAAATTAATAGAAAAAGTGATGAGCATAATTTTGTTATATGCACTATTACTAATGATGAGCTAAGAAAATATCTAAAAAATAATTGTATAAAGCTAAAAATTCCCTACAGAGCGATATTATCACACATTATTAGGGAAATCTCATCCTATCTTGAAATTGAAAAAGACGAAAAACTTGACTTACATGCTGAGATAAATAACGAATATTTTCAGCGCATTGAGGCAATAAACTATACCATTAATCATGATGATGGACAAAATATTCAAGATATTGATAAAGCCGATATAATTTTGGTTGGAGTTTCACGCACATCAAAATCTCCCACCAGTATGTATTTAGCTTACCGAGGCTATAAAGTTGCAAATGTTCCTTTTGTTAGCGAGATACCCTTTTACGTCGACTTAGCAAAATTAAAAAATAAACTGACTATAGGAGTAACAATAGACGTAAGAAGGCTAATAGAAATACGCAAAAATAGACTGACTTCAATTAATAATGAAGGTAATAATATATATGCTGACCCTAGAAAAGTAGAAAAGGAAATTAAAGAAGCAGAGGAGTTCTTTAAGCAAAATAATTGGCCAATTATTGATGTCACGCAAAGGTCAATCGAAGAAGTATCAGCAACAATTATACAGTATTTTAATAAAATGTGAAAAATTTATCAATTGACTAACTCTCTGTCAGTGATCATAATGTAAGGTAATTCTATTCTTACTGTAGATATGAAAGTTAAAGGGTCACTAAAATCTCATCGTAACAGAGATAAAAATTGTAAAGTTGTGAAAAGGGGTGGTAAGGTTTATATTATAAATAAGGTAAAGCCAAGATGTAAAGCGCGTCAAGGTTCTTAGCTTTTTGTTTTCCTTTTTATGTCATATGTTTTTCATATGGAAGCATGGTTAGAAAGAAACAAAAATTGTTGTATTTAACCATAGCACTGCCCATTTCTTCTCTTACATTATATTTTGGTATTAACATGATTACAGGCAGACGTGGCTTGTTAACATTAATTAACTTAAAAAGAGGGAATGTTCAAAAAAGTGTGTCAAACCGAGAAATAAAAATAAAATAGAAACAAAAAATAGAGGTTTGATATATGAGTTACAAAATAGAAAATGGAACGACTGGCCTGGTAGATTACAAAGAGCTGGAAGCAAATATACTGTCATCAATAAGGGAAGGTAAACCATTGATGGGGAGAGATGGAGCATTAACACCATTTGTAAAAAGGCTGCTGGAAGCAAGTCTAGAAGGTGAAATAGAGCATCATTTATCCAATGAAAGAGAAGAAAAGAATCGAAGAAACGGAAAGAATGGCAAAACTTTGAAGACGAGTATTTGAACTATTGACACCAAGAGATAGAGAGGGAAGTTTCGAACCACAGATAGTGAAAAAAAGGCAAACAAGCTTACATCCAGAACTTGAAACAAAGGTCTTGAACATGTTTGCAAGCGGTGTGGGATACAGGGATATAGCATCCTATGTGGAAGAAATCTATGACCATAAAATATCTGCAGCAGAGATATCTGGAATTACAGATAAATTACTGCCTATAATCAATGAATGGAGGAGTCGTCCCCTACAATCAGTATACCCGATAGTATTTATGGATGGGATGTTTTTTAAGGTCAAAGAGAATGGACATTGCATAAGTAAATGCATGTACAATATATTAGGAATAGACCAAAATGGCAGAAAAGAAGTACTGGGTTTTTACTTAGCAGAAAGTGAGGGAGCTAACTTCTGGCTAGGCGTATTAAATGACTTAAAAGAGAGAGGAGTAGAAGACATTTTGATAGCTTGTGTTGACGGTCTGAAAAGCTTCCCTACAGCTATAAATAGCGTATTTCCCAATGCTGAGGTACAGTTATGCATTGTGCACCAAATAAGAAATTCACTAAAATACGTATCCAGCAAAGATATAAAAGTTTTTATGAATGATTTGAAAAAAATATACCGTGCTACAAGTAGAGAAATCGCCGAAAATTATTTACTTGAACTGGAGGAAAAATGGGGTGAAAAATATCCTTTAGTCATAAAATCGTGGCAAAACAATTGGGAAAATTTGTCTAGTTATTTTAAGTATTCTGGCCCTGTTAGAAGGCTAATTTATACCACCAATCCAATTGAGGGGTTGCACAGACAAATCAGAAAATTTACTAAAACCAAAGGTTCATTTACCAGTACAAATGCCTTGTACAAATTGGTATATTGTGCTATAAAAAAGATAGAGCAAAAATGGGCTATGGCTTTGCCTAATTGGGCTCTAACTATATCTCAACTTGATATCTTTTTTCCTGATAGGTTAAAAATTGAGTTGAACTAAAAATTCGCTTTGACACACTTTTTTGAACATTCCCTTTTTTTATAGTCAAAGTAAAAGGGTTAATACGATAACCATATGATGATCTTTGCCAACCAAGGGTTTGTATTACATCATCACGTTCAATACTTAATCCTAATTTCTCAGCAAGTGTAGCTTTGATTGTTCTTTGCATTTTATTTAATGGTTTTCTGATTTGATGTTCTAAATCTGCTTCTAAACTAAGTCCCAAGAGTTTTTCTAACTGATTAATATTGAGAAGTGTATGTTTTTCAGGTGGTAACTCTTTCTCACAGTCATGTAAAAATTGCTTGAACAATATTCGAAAAATATTAAGGCATGATGCAGCTTTTTTATTTATAACTTCAACGCTATTAACATATACCATACCTTTAACTACCTGTAACTCCAAAAGCTTTATTGGCACAATTGGTTCAACACGTTTAAGCGAAATATATGAAGCTGGTAAAACTTGCAAAGAAGTATTTTCTACTACCTCTGGTACTCCTTTTTTAGCTGCCTCTTGGAATATCTCAGTTACAGTCTTATACTGGCAAAACAGTTCTACCATTCGCACTACATATAGGCTCAATAATAGATTAGGTATATCTTTTTTTAGAGTAATGAGAACTGTCGGATGGACTCTCAGTTTATCTATGGTTAAAAATATCGCATCAGTACAAAAATCAAGGATTATTAGATTTACAATATGACCTTGATCACAAGTATAATAAACTCCTTTTTCCATTTTTCCCCACATAAGTCTTGAATCATTCAACTTTGTTTCAAACCAGTCTATGATTTTCTCTATATTTAAGTATATGGATAAGAGATGAAATCTCTGTTTTTTATAAGTATTAGGCAAAATATGACGAGAACAGTTTTCACAAATAGCGTCATCACATGCTTCATCAAAGTCTGGATCGATAAAAATCTCATTGCTACAACTTGGATCAATTACATTTGGCCAATCAAGATGATCTTCTTCACGAGAGCAAACAATATAGTACCTTTCTTGCATTTTTATCAATCCAAGATCAAATAAGTATCTTGCTGCTTTAATGTGATTTTGACTTGGATTAACCCAAGAACTATTTGAACTTAAAAGATCAGCAATTTGCTCGTGAAAGGATTTTAAGACCATAAGATTGTTCCATATGTTTCTTCAGGTCCTCTCTTTCTTTTTTATTGAGCGGATGCTCTGAATAATAAATTTCCCCACTTGATTTGAAAGAAAATGTTACCTTTTTGTTTTGGAACATTACTTTAGCTGATTGAATAGATTGTAGTATATTGCCAATAGATGGCTTTAAAATATGTAACTCTGGTGCAATAGAATCATACGGCTTTACACTTAAAGTAAGATATGTATTACTATTCTTAAAATAATCTGACTTAAAATTTAACTCAAATATACAAATATTAGGATCAGAACCCTCTATACATGCTTGAAGAAATTTATGCACTTGTAGTGGAAAGTTCTTATCTTGTATATTTACAAAAGTACATTCACAGTTAAAATAACCACTTGCAATACTATTTGCTATTTCCACAGCCTTGTTAGTATTTTTAGCACAGAGATTAACCTGAGTGCCATCAAGCGAAAAATCTAAAATCATCCACTCAGGTTTATGACCATGAACAACTTTATTTGAGTTAAGCAGTAAATCCATGTCACTTCCTCGACGTACAAACATATATATTCGATCTTGATGATGGAAAAAACCCTGCAACTGCTCATCATCCTTAAGTATCTGCTCTACGGATTCTTGTGACATAAATTCCTTAAATGAAGTATTTATTTGTCTTGGTGGTTTCTGTAGAGCAAATGATACGAAGCCTTTCTTTTGTACTTTATCAAAGTGATAGACAGATTTTAGAAGTTCGCAATTTATGTGAAATAGTAAAAACAACAAGGATCTTTTATCGTACTTAGTATTATTTTTTATTAGGTACGATCTCATTAACTCTTGAGTGAGGGCAAATCTTGCTACTTCACTGACTGTAGCCTCAAGCTTTGTACGATCAAAGTAGCTAATGAGATAATAGTTAAAAAGAGAGTCAGAGTAACTGGTAAGTATCTTACGTTTTTGCTGAGTGGATCTATCATCATAATCTCCGTCCTGAAAAAGTTGCCCATTCAAATGCTTTTTAAAGCAATGCTGAAAAGTGATGCTCAGTTGTTTACCAGAAAGGGAATCTAACCAAGATTGACGTATATTAGAATCCTGAAAACGATCTAATAAAAGGTTAACAGGAACTTCTAAATCGCTTTCCCAAAATTCATGGCTTGGATGAACATTCATATTACATAAAATAAGCTATATTATACATAATATGACAATTCAAGCAAAGATTTTTTGGACATAATTTTTTCAAATCTTGTATATTTAATTAAGGAGAATTTGTGTGAACTAGATAGCTTTCTTAAATAAGGTGTGCGTTGATTTAGTTTAATAGAAGTCTCCTAACCTTATAAAAAAACTCACAGGAAGAAAAACATGCAAAAAGGGGAATTAACTATTAATTGCCGTTATGAACCTCACAGATTGGCGAGTACATATTTGGCAGATGCTTATGAACAATTATTGAAATATAAAATAAAGGAGGTGAAAGAAAATGACAACAGTAAGCTTGTATGCAAGAGTTTCATCAAGACAACAAGCACAAGAGAATACGATAGAGAGTCAGATTGTAGAATTGGAGCGTCGCATTAGTAGCGATGGACATGAATTATTAGATGAGCATAGGTTTGTTGATAATGGTTACAGTGGATCAAATTTAGAACGTCCTGGCTTAGAAAATTTACGTGATAGAGTAGCAGAAGGTAAGATTGATAAGATATATATTCATTCACCTGATCGGCTATCACGTAAATTTTCATATCAAATGATCTTACTCGAAGAGTTTAAAAAGGCTGGATCTGAAATAGTATTTTTGAATCATAAGTTTGATGATAATCCTGATTCCCATTTATTTCTACAGATTCAAGGAGCAATAGCAGAGTATGAACGTGCAAAGATTATGGAACGAAACCGTAGAGGTAAACTTCATGCGGCCAAAGCTGGGTGTATAAGTGTGATGGGTAGGGCGCCTTACGGTTATCGCTACATAGCAAAACATGTAGGTGAAGGAAGTGCTCAATTTGAGGTTGATGAAGAAGAGGCAAATATAGTGCGTAAAATATTTAGTCGGGTTGGCCAAGAAAGAGCAAGTATAGGAGAAGTTGTACATGAACTGAATAAGATACCGGTAATAACACGAACAGGAAAAAGGTATTGGAAAAGGAGCACTATTTGGAACATGTTAAAAAATCCTGCTTATATAGGACAAGCAGCTTATGGTAAAACTAAGACATGCTCAAAACCACAAGTAAAAAAGTCAAAAAAAGGAACTTGTGGTAAACTAAAAAGTGGTCGCTTTAATAGTGATAAAGAGAATTGGACTTATATTCCAGTACCAAAAATAATCAATGAAAATTTATTTGATTCAGTGCAAACACAATTAGCTGAAAATAGACAAAGAGCAAGAGTACGGCAAAGAAGAGAAACATATTTATTACAAGGTTTAATGGTATGTCAACGTTGTCAATATACTTATTGTGGTACAAACCACGTTCATAAAAAGTCGACATATTATTACTATCGTTGCTCTGGTACAAACTCTAGCAAATTTAATGGCAATAAAATCTGCGATAATAAATCAATACGCACTGATATATTAGATGGAGTTATATGGGAAGAAGTCAAGAGTATCTTGAAAGAGCCAGATAGAATTGCAAATGAATATCAACGTAGATTATCAGAGAACAAAAAACCTTTACATAATCAAACACGTGAAAAGCAAGAAAGTAAGCTAAGATTAAGTATCAAAAAATTTATTGATAGCTATGCTAAAGGGTTTATAAGCCAAGAAGAATTTGAACCAAGAATCACAACAATGAAACAGAATTTGAAAGAAATTGAAGAAGAGAAAGAAAGAACACTCGATCAAAAGAAGTTACAACAAGAATTGAGCCTTGTTACAGATAGCTTGAAAAACTTTTCCTCAAGTGTTGAATCAAAGCTTGATCAAGTAGATTGGCAGACTAAGCAAAATATTATTAGAATGTTAATTCATCAAATTGAAATCAATCACAATCACTTGTATATAGTATTTCGCATAAAAAATCTTGCAAATTTTGATCAAAATAGCCATAATAGAATTATGCAATGTTGTACTAGCAGTCAATATTGTTGGACTGCCGGATAAAACTGTTGCAGAATCTAAAGAGCGCATCAGAGCGGCATTAAACTCAATTAATTTACTACTACCTCCAAAAAGAATCACAGTTAATCTTTCCCCTGCGGATTTGCTTAAAGAAGGTAGTCATTATGACTTAGCTATTGCTGTTGGATTACTTGTTGTAATGAATGTGATACCAGTTGAAAAAGTTCAGTCTTATATAATTATGGGCGAGCTTGCACTAGACAGCAGAGTCATACCAATCTCAGGAGTACTTCCAACAGCAATCAATGCAAAACAGGCAAATAAAGGAGTAATTTGCCCAAGGGGAAATGGAGTAGAAGCTTCATGGGTAAAGAATGTTTCTATTCTAGCTATAGAGAAATTAACCGATATTATCAGACATTTTAAGGGTGAGCAGTTAATTCAGCCGGTAACTTTTAACTACCCCAGTTGCGGATTAGAAATCAGTGAAAAAGCCAGGAAAATAGGGTAACCTCGGAAAATTATTTACAAAATAGAGAGGTTACCAATGAATGAAAATATAACAGAATTATTTTGCCTGATCGACGATTTTTGCAATTCAGTTGACAAGAATTTTGCAGAAAAACTTCTACCAAGTAGCAAAAAACCAACCAGGACGCCAGAGATTACGCATTCAGAGATTCTTACCATAATATTGCTATATCACCAATCCAAGTGCGACAATTTTAAAATTTTCTATGTGCATTATTTGAAATTATTATACGAATCAGCGTTTCCAAAATTGCCATCCTATAGTAGGTTTATTAGGCTAAAATCTAGGGTTTTATGGTATTTAGTGCTCTTAATGCAATGGTTTTGCGAACAGTCAAAAGTGACAGGGATTTCGTACATAGATGCAACATCTATCGCTGTTTGCCATCCAAAAAGGACCTCGAGAAATAAAGTTTTCAAAGGGTTGGCAAAGATTGGAAAGACTACCTATGGGTGGTTTTTCGGTTTTAAACTACATCTAGTAATCAACGAAGCTGGCGAAATTCAAGGGGTTACGGTGACAAAAGGCAACATTGATGATAGAAAACCTGTGCCAAATTTAACTCAGAAATTGACTGGATTATTGTTTGGAGATAAAGGATATATCAAAAAAGATCTTTTTCACGAATTATTCGATAGAGGGTTAAAGCTTGTAACCAGTATAAAAAAGGGTATGAAAAACTCATTAATGGCGCTAAATGAGAAGATTTTGTTAAGAAAAAGATCGATTATTGAGACAGTTTTTGGCTCTCTGAAAAACAACTTTGAGATTGAGCATACAAGACATAGATCACCGATAAATTTTTTGGTACACATTTTTTCTACGCTTGTTTCATATTCCATGCAGCCGAAAAAGCCCTGCATTTCTAAGCTTTACTTCGTTGGCTAATCCGCAACTGAGGTTTTAACTATAGCGCTGCACCCAAAGAAAAAAATTCAGTTCCAGATATAAAGGATATTAAAGGTCAAGTTGTTGCAAAAAGAGCAGCTGAAATTGCAGCAGCAGGTGGACACAATATGCTCCTTGTTGGACCTCCTGGTACTGGAAAGTCAATGCTTGCTAAGCGATTTATAGGGCTATTACCCGATTTGACTGAACAAGAGATGATTGATGTTAATATCATCTCTAGCATAACAAAAGCCGGTAACGAAACATTTAAAGTAACTCGTCCCTTTCGTGAACCTCATCACTCATGCTCGATGTCAGCGATGATAGGGGGAGGGAAAAATGCAAAGCCTGGGGAAATCACCATGGCTCACAATGGTGTGTTATTTCTTGATGAGCTACCTGAATTTCCAAGGCTTGTACTTGATTCTCTACGTCAACCACTTGAAGATAGAAAAGTTACTATTGCACGTGCAAATGCTCACATTACTTATCCAGCTAATTTTCAACTTATAGCTGCAATGAATCCCTGCAGGTGCGGTTATTTAGGTGATGCAAGTAGATCGTGCAACAAAGCTCCAAAGTGTGGCACAGATTACAAAAACAAAATATCAGGACCATTGCTTGATAGAATAGACATATGCATTGAAATGCCAAACGTTAGCATACTTTCTCCTGAAATCTCTGTGGAGGGAGAAAGTACCGAGTTTATAAGAGGAAGGGTGATAGCAGCGAGAAAAATTCAAACTGAGCGTTATAGTAAATTTAATATTCGTTGCAATGCAGAAGTCAGTGGTGAAGCATTAAATAAATTCACTGAACCAGATCAGGAAGGGTTAGAATTGCTAAAATACGTACTGAAAGAAAATTACATTTCCAATCGAGGCTATACACGTGTATTAAGAGTCGCAAGAACCATTGCAGATCTTGCGAAAAGTGAGGAAATAAAAAGAGCACACATCGCAGAAGCGCTGAATTACAGAATAAGAATGTATAAATAAATTAATCTGCTTGACAGACAACTTTTTTTTGCCATATACTACCATTAGTGAAATTTTAATATTTTTGGAGTAAAGTTATGAGAAGAATTGAAGAAATAAAAAATAAATACAGAAGTGAAGGGCTTTGGTCAGCAGCTAAAGAAGTTCCTGTGCAAGGTTGGGTTCTTGTAAAAGAAAATCCGAGTGAAACAGTTGTTACTTTTGTAGCAATTGCAGCAGTAGCTTCGCTTACGGCTGCTTATTTCTTAAGTCCAGCTTATGCAACTTTTGTTGGTACAGTTGGAACAAAAGCTGCAACACTTGTTAATCCTGCGATTACTGCAATGTCTAATTTTGCAGTTGCTCATCCACTCATTGCTAGTTTGATAGTTCTTGCTGCAGTAGCAGCTTTAATAACTGCACCTGTGTATGCATATATGAACAGTAGTAAGGCAGGGCAACTTGCTAAGCTTGAGAAAAATTTCAAGGATGGTTGCGAACTAGATAGTAATAATTGGAAGTTTAAAGAAGGTACTACACCATTAACGCTCTTGGATGGTATTACTAGTATTAATCTTTCAGAAACACGCATCATATCTTAGTGTAACAAAACAAAAAGGGATAGAAACCTATCCCTTTTTTCTATTGGTTAAAATTCGAAAATCACTACGTCTATTGATTAGTGATATTTCTAGTGTTAAGAATAAGTAAATCTTGTTTACTGTTTGCGTATGTCAAAATGAAAAATGTTTGCATATTGTTAAAAAAGCAGTAACTTGTTATCAAGTGAATTCACTAATATTTGAGTAAAATTTAAATGTCAATCGACCTTAGTTTACCAGAGCTACCTGTATTACACCCAAGGATTACCGTTGTGGGAGTGGGTGGTGCTGGTGGAAATGCTGTGAACAACATGATTCAATCCAATTTGCAAGGAGTAAATTTTGTTGTAGCAAATACCGATGCTCAAGCGTTAGAGAAGTCATTATGTGATAAAAAAATTCAACTTGGTATTAACTTAACTAAGGGCCTTGGTGCTGGTGCTTTGCCTGATGTTGGTAAAGGTGCAGCAGAAGAATCAATTGATGAAATTATGGAGCATATAAAAGATAGCCATATGCTCTTTATCACAGCAGGGATGGGTGGTGGTACTGGAACAGGTGCTGCACCGGTAATTGCAAAAGCAGCCAGAGAAGCAAGAGCGGTAGTTAAAGATAAAGGAGCAAAAGAAAAAAAGATACTGACTGTTGGAGTTGTAACTAAGCCGTTCGGTTTTGAAGGTGTGCGACGTATGCGCATTGCAGAGCTTGGACTTGAAGAGTTGCAAAAATACGTAGATACACTTATTGTCATTCCCAATCAAAATTTATTTAGAATTGCTAACGAGAAAACTACATTTGCTGACGCATTTCAACTCGCCGATAATGTTCTGCATATTGGCATAAGAGGAGTAACTGATTTGATGATCATGCCAGGACTGATTAATCTTGATTTTGCTGATATAGAAACAGTAATGAGTGAGATGGGTAAAGCAATGATTGGTACTGGAGAGGCAGAAGGAGAAGATAGGGCAATTAGTGCTGCAGAGGCTGCGATATCTAATCCATTGCTTGATAATGTATCAATGAAAGGTGCGCAAGGAATATTGATTAATATTACTGGTGGTGGAGATATGACTCTATTTGAAGTTGATGCTGCAGCCAATAGAGTGCGTGAAGAAGTGGATGAAAATGCAAATATAATATTTGGTGCTACTTTTGATCAGGCGATGGAGGGAAGAGTTAGAGTTTCTGTTCTTGCAACTGGCATTGATAGCTGTAACAACAATTCATCTGTTAATCAAAACAAGATCCCAGCAGAGGAAAAAAATTTTAAATGGCCTTATAATCAAATTCCAATATTAGAAACAAAAGAATATGCTTCAACTGAGCAAACAAACGAAAGAGTTAAGTGGGGTAGCAATGTTTATGATATACCAGCTTATTTAAGAAGAAAAAAATAATGCAATTTTGGCTACTCAAGTCAGAGCCAAGTGAATACTCGTGGCAAAAAATGGGAAAGGAGCAGGTGACGCAGTGGAATGGTGTATGCAATTATCAAGCTCAAAATTACATGAGAGCTATGAAATTAGGCGATCTTGCATTTTTTTATCATACAGGTAAAGAGAGAGTTATACTTGGAATAGTTGAAGTATTAAAGGAGTATTATCATGTTTATAATTCCAAATTTGGACTAGTGAATGTAAAATTTTTGAAACCTTTAAGTAACCAAGTGACGTTAAACAGTATAAAACAAAACCCACTTTTGAAAAATATGGTTATATTAAAACAATCACGTTTATCAGTTTCTCCAGTTTTAGAGACTGAGTGGAATGAAATAATAAGGATGAGTGATGTGTAATACCTGTTGCCAAACAATATTACCTCAGCACACAACATACAGCTGTATGAGTGTTTGTTTCGAAGTAGCCGATTTTGCATCAAACACAAAGCAGTGCTTGACACTGGAATCCAGCTGTAATGCAACCACATTAAAAATGTTGTGTTTTAATATAGCTTTTATATTCACTCACCTAATGTCTAATCAGAATTCCTGGATCCCAGTGCTCCGACACTGGGATGACATACTTCTAGTGTACAATATTCGTATAGTTGTGTGTATGATACGATGGTCTATAATTCTTCTTTTTTGGGTTCCAATGTCAAGTGATGGGATAATGTCCTTTCTGGTGCTTTATTCATGTTAGAAGTAAATATTCTTGATAAGAGGTGGCATAGTATTACGAAGGACCCACAGAGTTTTGTATTAAATATTATTAATGCTTCTCTAAAAGAATTAAAAATAGATCATTATAAACCAAATATATCAATAGCTCTCGCTGATGATAACTTGCTACATCAACTTAATCTTAAGTTTAGAGAAATAGATAAGCCAACTAATGTACTATCATTTCCATGCGAACAGTTATCTAGTGAATGTGATCTAGGAGACATAGCAATTGCAGTAGATACAATAGAAAGAGAGTCTCATGAGTACTGTATATCTATCCTCACTCACACTGCACACATGTTAGTTCATGGATTGCTGCATTTACTTGGCTATGATCATCAAAAAGAAGATGAAGAAATTATAATGAAAAGTTTAGAGAGCAAGATTTTAGCTTTGCTTGAATTTGAAAAGGAAAAGTATGGTAGATAATACCAAAATATGTTATTTACAAAAAAGGGGTTTTAGCTGTAAAAGGTAAGCAATATGGTTCAGTTTTCTTTACCAAAAAATTCTAAAGTTAATAAAAAGAGCAAGATTTATCCTACTCCTACTGGAGCAAAAAATATTAGAAGATTTCAAATTTATCGTTGGTCTGCTGATGATGATAAAAATCCAAGAATAGACACATTTTTTATCGATATGGATAATTGTGGCCCTATGGTACTTGATGTATTAATAAAAATAAAGGATGAAATAGATTCAACCTTAACTTTTAGACGCTCTTGCAGAGAAGGAATATGCGGATCTTGTGCAATGAATATTGATGGTACCAACACTCTTGCATGCACTAAATCTATACATGATATAAAAGGTGAAGTAAAAATATATCCACTACCTCATATGTATATAGTAAAGGATCTAGTTCCAGATCTAAGCCAATTTTATGAGCAATACAAATCGATTAAACCTTGGTTACAAACAGATAAATCTGCCTTACAAAATAAAGAATACTTTCAATCTCCTGAAGATAGAAAAAAATTGGATGGTCTGTCTGATTGTATACTATGTGCTTGCTGTTCGACTGGTTGCCCAAGCTATTGGTGGAATGGTGATAAATTTTTAGGGCCAGCGGTATTACTGCAAGCTTATAGATGGATTGCTGACAGTCGTGATAATAAGAAAGAAGAAAGACTTGCTTCTTTAAACGACCCATTTAAGTTGTATCGTTGTCATACAATAATGAATTGTACAAAAACCTGCCCGAAAGGGCTTAACCCAGCAAAAGCGATAGCGAAAGTAAAACAGCTTATGGTAGAGAGAGAAGGAATTTGAGTGTTATTTCTGGCACTCTTCGTAAGAAAATAGTAGACCCTCTGAAGCATAGGGTATTGTTAATACTCTAAACGTTCTTCCGTTCATGAAATGTATTGTTTCACCATATGATTCCAGTAATCTTTTAAACAACTCATGTCTTTGATTATTAATAGTTTGAAAATCCTTTTTTCCTAAAAGCTTTTTAGATTCAAATAGGTGAAGCATAATCTCGTGATAAGTTGGATAAGACTCCAAAAATTTTGGATCAAACTGAAAAGTTTTTATAAAAGCATTATTATAAAATTTTAGCTTTTGATTCTTACTATATATCGCTACAGCAATCGATAGCTTCTCAAGCAAACTTTCTTGTGCAGCTAAACAATTGCTTAGCTCAGTATGTAATTTTTTTTCATCACTAATATCTTTTCCATACATTACTATGCTATTAGAATTTTGCACTGGAACTTCAACAAAATTAAAAACCTTAGGTTCGTTCTTGTAAGTTATTACACACTCTCCTGGTTTTACGTTATAGGAGCCACTCGCAACAGTAAATTTTTTAGAGCTGCCTATATATTTATCATAAAATAAGTTATAAAACCTTACTTTTTTATTCTTATTGTGCTTCAGTATTGGAAATGGTAAAGAGTCAAAAATTTTTTTATAGTTCTCCAATTCTCGCATAAGCTTACTATTTTCTAACTCAAGTTCATTAGCTTTTATCTTATAATCGGAGATATTCCTTATCCATAACAACACACCAATCACATTATTAGAATAATCTATTATGCTTTTACCATAACATGTGCAATAAACCTCACTGTCTTTTGACTTTAAATCTAGAGTAAAAGATTTATTTATTTCCTTTGCCTCAGCAAAACTTTTAATTAAGCTTTCTGATTGCTCAAAAAAATTTACAAACTCATTAAATGAATAAAAAACAGTATTAAGCAAAATTAGTAAATTGGGAGAAAATTTTTCTATACGTTTTTTTGCGTCCCAAATATAAAATCCATCATTCACAGTATCTATTAAATTATTTATGATAACATTTTGATGTTGTAAGTCCTTAATTTTATTACTAATTTTTAATTTAGAATATGAGAAAAAGAAGAATACTAGAATTAGTAGTAAAACTATTTCATACAAAAAAAACATAGTATTCTAAAACAAATATAAAAATTTGTAACCTCTCAGCAAAGAGATTGTACTGAAGAGGTATATAAGTGAAGATTGCCCAATACCCTAAAGCCTAATCTCTTATAAAGGTTTACAGAAGGTTTCATGCAATGTGCTACTATGTATTTGCACTCAAATTGCCTAGCTATCTTTATTCTTTCTAGAACCATTTGAGTTCCTATTCCACGACCCCTGTAAATTGGTAAAACTCCATCGCTATAAAAACCAGCTATGCTGTCTTGAATATAAAGACCGCATGTTCCAACAATTTCGTTATTTAGCATTACAAGAAAAAATCTTAACCTTGAGCTCTTATCATCATAATTCGATAATTGGCGAAAAAATGTGCTAACAATACTAATTCTATGATAAAAAATTTTAGAAGTGTGTAAATCTAATTGCTCTAAGAGCTCACTACTATTTACAACATTGAACTTCAAATTTGGAACAGCATCATCAGGCAAAAAATAATCTTTTATATTGAGTAAAACTTTTTTTGGTGTGCTAACGTGTTTTATTTCGCATTTTTCTAAAATACCCCCTATTTTTATACGTGGACTTATTATCCATGTTGCTTCTATATTTCGTGCTTTGAGATAATCTAGAGTTCTGCATATGGAAAGCTCAGTACATTGATCTTCACAAAACACAAAATTAAATAACGATTCTCTGGTACCATTTACTGTAAATATAACATTATCAAATTCGTCATGTATTTCCCACTTGGACAAATTCGTTGCATAAAGTATATAATCCTTTAGGTTCTGAATAATTAAGCTTGAATAACAAATTTTTTTATTCTGCATAAACCAACAATAAACAATAAAAGGCTCCTATAAAAACAAAGGCTAAAATTGCAGCTACAACATCATCTAGCATAATACCTAAAGGACCTTTTGTATTTTTATCAATCAAATTTATAGGCCACACTTTTATTATATCAAAAAACCTAAAGGAGAAAAAGCACACCAACAATACAGAGCTATTCATTTCTTGTTCTAATAATATTGAAACTAGAAGTACTGTCAGCAATTGACCAACTACTTCATCAATTACTACCTCTTTTGGATCATGCGGAGCTTTGTAATGTTGTATATAATTGCCTGTAGACCATAATCCAACTAAGAATAAAAAAAAAATAATTGCTGTACCTAAAATTCTGTCATTGAGTAATATAGGAACAATTGGGTAAGCAGCCAAGCTGCCTATAGTACCTGGCATGTGTTTTACCGTGCCAGATAGCCACCATGTTGATATTAATTTATATAAAAATTTCACAATATACCGAAATATAAAACTAATTTACAAGAACAGAAATAGTATCTTCTATAGAAGTATTTTCATATAGCAATCTATAGATCGCTTCACATATGGGCATTTTTATCTTTAGCTTTTCTGCTAAATCAAATGCAGACTTAGCAGTGTTAAAACCTTCAATTACCGACTTACCTTCTGATAAAATCTGCTGAGCACTAGAACCATTACTATTAGCTACTTTAGATCCAAAAGATAGATTTCTTGAATTTAATGATGTGCATGTCACAACCAAATCGCCTAAGCATGCTGGTCCAAGTAGTGTATTTATATCTACATTGCCGTCACCAACTTTTGCTGAGTATAAAGCCTTAATTTCACTCATACTTTTCGTAATTAATGCTGCATGAGCATTAAACCCAAACCTACCTAGAACAACCCCACATGCTATAGCAAAAACATTCTTTAACGCTGCACAAACCTGTATTCCTATAACATCGCTACTAAGGTACAATTTAATATTTTCTTGCTGTAGCTCTGATACTAATTTTAAACCTAATACTTCATTTTGACATGCAAGAACCATCGAATATGGTAATTTTCTTGCAACTTCTATAGCAAAGCTAGGACCAGAAAAAACAGCAAGAGGATTATTAGGTAAAACTTCATTGACTACTTCACTAGGTAATTTTAATGTAGATTTTTCTATTCCCTTACAAGCCAAAATTATTGCTACATTTTTTTTTAGGTTACAATCATTCAATTGATGACATATCTCCCTTAGAGACTGAGTGGGAACAGCTAGAATTATTACTGAAGCATTAACTGCATCTTCAATAGCTAATTTTACTGATACATTATCAGAAATTGGACAATCAGGTAGCTTGTCACTTTCTCTTTTCTCTTTAATTGATTCAAATATGGCCTTATTGCGAGTCCACAAAATTACATTTTTCTTACTACTTAATGAAATCGCAATTGCTGTACCCCATGCGCCAGCACCTAAAACTGATATTACCACTCAATATTCCTGAAAGTATTACTTATAATTTAAAACTGTAGAATAAGTAAATTAAAAATATAACATAAAAGTATAAAATAGTTTAAATATCTATTAACCTAAGTATTCTTTTAATAAAAATAGCTTCTATTCAATATTTACTAAAAATAGTATTATTATAGTATATCTATTGTATTTTAGATCTATTTGTATAATTTTGGAACGACACATTAACTATTAATTAATAAGTGTAATTTCTATTATTCATTAATAAAAATTTGATTTGTTACTTTCCTTGGTTATATATATTACTAAAATTATAAATTATTTATGGGGTGTAAAATATGCGTATATTATTAATTGAAGATGATCAAGTAAGTGCAAGGACTGTAGTTAATGCCTTAACTTCTGATGGACATTTTTGCGACGTTGTTACTTCTGCACAAGATTATAACAATAATATGGTTTCCTCGGGTGGAGACTGTTACGATCTAGTTATTCTAGATATACACCTGCCTGGTGATATTGATGGATATGATATACTGTTAAGATTAAGAAGTGCAAAAATCAAAGTTCCTGTTTTAATACTTTCGTGTATCTCCGCTGCCAACCATAAAGCTAAAGGACTTGGGTATGGTGCCGACGATTACTTAACCAAGCCATTTCACAAGAGCGAATTATTAGCTCGAATTAAGGCCATAGTCCGACGTACTAAAGGCCATCCCGAATCAGTGATAAAGATTGGTAATATGAATATCAATTTTGATCACAGGATTGTTGAGGTAAAAGGCAAAACAGTTCACCTTACTAACAAAGAGTATTCCATGATAGAATTGCTGGCATTGCGTAAAGGAGCAGTGTTGACAAAAGAAATGTTTTTAAACCATCTTTACAATGGCTTGGACGAACCTTCAGACAACAAAATAGTTGATGTTTTTATGTGTAAATTACGTAAAAAACTTGAAAGTGCAAATGATGGAATAAGCCACATAGAAACCGTTTGGGGTAGAGGATATGTTCTAAAAGAGTATGTTGACGATGAAGAATACTCTAGTGTTAATATAAGCGAAAGCAGTAGTGACTATCAAGCAGAACAAGTGAAGGACAACGCATGAAATGCTTTATTCACCCATTCATTGAAGCAACAAAATAGGTAGATGAAATAAGATAAAAACCAATCGTAAAAGTGAGGTAACATGGTTAGTCTTTTAGAACTTTACAAAGACTTGCAGCAAAAAATAGAAAAGTTGGAAGCTAAGCTAAAAAGTTATAGGTAAGAAAATAAGGTTTTAGAGATAGAGAATGACGAGTTAAAGGAAAAGCTCGGTTAAAATTCAAGCTTTGTTAAGTTCAAAAGGAAATAAAAAAAGAGATAAGCCAAGAAGTAAAAGGAATATAGGTGGTCAAATTGAGCGTACAGGATATGTGAAATGTTTGATACATTTACATAGTATGGCTGACATTCATGCATTGCCTAGGTGAAATATAAGCCGAGTTCTGTTTATGTAGCTATTTATCTGGAGTAAATGTTACCATTTACTTCATGCGATTTACCCGAGTAGATATGAGAAAAACATAGAATCTACTTCTATTTAATCTTGCTCCTAGTGTTGGTTACTTGACTACCAATGTTGCCATTGTTATGGTGCGCTCTTACCACACCTTTTCACCCTTGCCTAATAATATTTTAGGCGGTAATTTTCTGTAGCCCTATAACTGGAGTTACCTCCGGCGGGCGTTACCCGTCACTACCTTTTCTTGGAGCTCGGACTTTCCTCTGCTGTGTTTATCACACAACAGCAGCTACTTATTTCACCTAGAAATTATACTTTAACATTAAAATCACAAAAGCAAAAGAAAATTTCCTAACAGTCTACATACTAAAAACATTCAGACAAATAGCTAAAGGTGATATTCCGGTACATTGACCTTACCCAGAAAAAGTAGACAGAAAGTTAAGACGTTTTTGCTATGAGAATGATGAATCAAAAAGCTCAGGAATGCAATAGTTAATAGTAGAATGTCTACGCTGTTTATTATAAAAAATTTCTATATATTCAAATATTGCGGTTTTAGCTTGTTGTGCAGAGTGTTGTGAAGTATCAATGAGTAACTCTCTCTTAAGTGAACTAAAAAAGCTCTCTGAAACAGCATTATCATAACAACAACCTTTGTGACTCATACTAGAAGTAATATTTTTTGTACTTAGTAAAAATTGATAATTTTTAGAGGTGTATTGCGATCCTTGATCGCTATGAAATAGTAGATTTTTAGCAGATTTGCGCCTACCAATAGCCATGAATAACGCATCTATAACTAATTGCCTATTTACTGCATTACTCATTGACCAGCCAATCACCATGCGTGAATATAAATCTATTATTGCTGCCAAATATAACCATCCTTCATTAGTTTTTATGTACGTAATATCAGTTACCCATATCTTGTTAGGTTGATCAGCGATGAAATTCTGATTTAATATGTTAGGAGTTATAACTCTATTGTCTATTTGTGGTTTTTTACTTTTAAACTTTCGTCTAAGCTTAGCTTGAATGCCATTTTTCTGCATAACATTTTGCACTGTTTTGATGTTATAATTTTTACCTAAAGCCTTTAATTCAGCGTGAATTTTAGGAGCTCCGTATCTGCATTGTGATGCTCGATATACCTTCTGAATATCTTGTATGAGCTCTTCTCTTATTGATTTTTTGTTGTTTTTTTCCTTAGTAATCCATTTATAATAACCACAAGCAGATACGTTCAAAAATCTGCATAATTCCCGTATTTTATAGCAGTTTTCATGTTCTTTTATAAAAGAATATTTTACTCTTTTTGGTTTGCAAAATATCCCAGGGCTTTTTTTAAAATGTCTCTTTCCCTCGTTACTCTTGCCAGCTCTTTCTTTAAATCAAACTTTTCTTTGTCACAATGAGCTACTTTCCCTTTTCCTGGAAACGCATCTACTCCAGACATTCTATCATTGTATGTTTTTACCCATCTGCTTAATGAATCACCGCTAATACCCAAATCTCTTGCTATTTTTGCTGATGATTGACCTGTTTCTTTTACTAGTCTTATAGCTTCAATTTTGAATTCTGCTGTATATTCTTTTCTTTTTGTCATACCACACCTCTTTGAAAAAACGTTTTATTTTACTTCAAAAACGTCTTAACTTTCTGTCTACTTTTTCTGGGTAAGGTCAATTGAAGGTAAAGCTTCTCCCCTAAACCCAAGGTGCTTGATTTCTATTAACTTACTATCGCTTAATTTTGAAGTGGCATGCCTCATAAATGCTAGTTCTAAGTCGTCCTTTTCTATTCCATTTCCATCATCTGTCACAGTTATAAGGTTACGTCCACCACTTTCTATTTTGATCTCTATCTCTGAACTTCCAGCATCTATTGCATTTTCTACTAATTCCTTTACTACACTTGCTGGCCTTTCTATTACCTCTCCCGCTGCTATACGGTTTATGGTTTTTGTGTCTAAAAGAATTATTGCCATAGAGTCTTTAATTGAAAGTAAAATATATCCTTCATTTGTCTAAGATTTATATTTCTTTTTTGGTGATTTCTGGATCTCATAATTTCTATACTTCAGCTTTTTAGTTGCTTTTCTAGCAAGCCTGTCTGCCTCCTCATTGTAAATATTGCCATTGTGAGCCTTAACCCACTTCCAATTAATATCATGCCGCAAAGCAATTTCATCCAGCTCTTTCCATAATTCCATGTTCTTTGCTTGCTTTTTATCGGCTGTCTTCCAACCATTTATTTTCCACTCACTCTGTTATACCTTGTTTAATATAAAGGCTATCAGTGAATAAAATAACCTTACAAGAAACTTTTAACGTCTTTAGCCCATTAATTACAGCCTTTAACTCCATCTTGTTATTTGTTTTCACCTCCAGAGATACGTTTTTTGATAAAGACACTTTTATCTTCATACATCATCACGGCTGCCCATCCACCATGGCCAGGGTTTCCAGAACATGCTCCATCTGTATATATTGTAACCTCCTTTTTCTCGCCCATACTAATAGGATATAGATTTAACATAAGTTTGCTAAGGTGTGGGAGGTTAATGAACCTGTCCTCACGATGTTGGGTAAATCGTAATTGAGCTTTTGGGCTCGTGTTTTTATTATGAGGTTAACCTCTCACACCAAAAATAAGTGTTTTTAAAGCTCTTTATAGCTACTAAATCTATAAATTCATTTTCTGGTCTTTTAAGGTGCTTTACAGAAGGGTTGATAAAAGATGTACAAGTGGACGTCTAAAGCAGAAGATGCTATTCTTAGGCCATCTGTGACAGTCGTTTTTTTCTCTAACATACCCAAAGTTTAAAAAAATAAGATTTAAACACAAAAGAGTTGAATATTTCTTCACAATTGTGTATAATTATTAATGCTTTTTAAGTGGATTTTCTATGGCTTTATCTAAATTTCTTGATGCACGCAACGATTATGCCTTCAAAAGAATATTTGGCACCGAGAAGAATAAAGATATCCTCATTCATTTCTTGAACGATATTTTAGGCTTTACTGGTTTAGCTGCTATTCACGATGTTGAATTCTTAGCTACCATTTTAGACCCTGAAATTGCCGCTAAAAAGCAGAGTATTGTCGATGTTCTTTGTAAAGACTCTCAAGGTTCAAGATATATTATAGAAATGCAGTTCACTAAGACCAAAGGCTTCGAAAAGCGTGCTCAATACTATGCTGCTAAAGCCTACTCAAGTCAAGCTGATCAAGGTGATGATTATCATAACCTCAAAGAAATTATCTTTATTGCTGTTGCTGATTGTATTATTTTTCCAGATAAGGCTGAGTACAAATCTAATCATGTCATTTTAGATCAAAATAGCTTTGAACATGACTTAAAGGATTTTTACTTCGTATTCATAGAATTACCAAAATTTACAAAGACAAAAGAGGACCAACTAAAAAATATAGTAGAAAAATGGTGTTATTTTTTTCGATATGCAGGAGAAACAAGGGAAGAGGATCTAGATAAGATAGTTGGTAGTGATGTAATAATAAAACGAGCTTATGAAGAGATGAATAAGTTTAATTGGTCAGAAGAAGAGTTACTAGCATATGAACAAATGAAGAAACGCATAATGGATGAGATTGCTGCTTTTGCTCAAAAATTTGATGAGGGTCTTAAAGTTGGTCAAGAAAAAGGTAGACAAGAAGGTAGACAAGAAGGCATCCAAATCGGCCATGAAAAAGGCAGAAAAGCAGAGAAAATTGAGGTCGCAAAGAATCTACTTAAAGCAGGAGTTTCTATTGACATTATAACTCAAACTACTGGTCTTTCTGTTGATTATATTGAGAAAATTCAAGAAAAGAAGTTTTAGCCATAACGTTTTTTTATTAAACTCTCTATTCTAGTAATTTTAATATTGCAATCCATTCTAATGTCTGTATAATGCCTTATTTTACATAACACTGTTAATACTTAATAGGAGGGGTTAATGCCAACACAGAAAGAGCTTCGGGCTACGATGTCCAAAAAATTACAGGAAGCTATTAAACATCCAGATCCAACAGTTACTGCCGGGAGGAAGTCAGCTATCAAGAGATGGGTGGGAGTCCTTCATGACAACTTTATGGAGCATATAAAATACTTCAAGGATGATAAGCTGGAGTTTTTGCGTAATGTATTCCAAGATGAAGGTTGCTGGTCAGGTGTAAGGTTGGATAATGCTGCTTTAGGTCAAAGGTTTACTGAAGAGAAAATAGGTGGGGTAGATAATCCACTTTCAGAATATGATATAGCTTGTAGGTATTGCGTAGTAGATAAAATTCACCATCTCTTTCAAGAGCAGTTTGAATCTTACAAAGGTAGTTTTTCCTCGAATGCAGTTGATGGTTATGGTAATCCTGTAACTGACATATACATAAGAAACTCATTGTTGAACGGTATGAAAAGGGAAGATCCTGTATTAAGTTTCTGGATTGATAGAGAATCTGGGGAATTAAAGCAGTATGATGCAGTAGAAGGTTTTGATAGTGCTGTAAAACTTAAGTGGAGTGAAGGGGTAGAGTATTTTTATAATCATTTAAAAGAAGAAGATAAGGAAAAGAAGCTCACAGAAGCTATTCTTGCTCTTTCTCGTCCTCAATCTGTTGAGAAAGACGCCCCTATTTTAGATTTTTGTGTAAATAAGATAGTCGATAAAGATACTCTTTTACAGAAATTATCACAGAAAGATAAAGGAGTATATTCCCTTTTTGCTGAATTAATAGAGTCATGTTTTTTTGATACGGTTCATGATTTGGTACAGTGCTGGTGTTATAAAGAAGTTTCAGCAGGAGGAGACTGTTCGGACAAAATATTCTCACAGGATGAGTATGACCTCCTTCTTTACTCACTTTCAAATATGATGTTGAAAAATCCTGAGTCAAGCGTTCAAGCTAGGTCTATTATTATGGAAATTTGGCAGTGTGGCCGCTTTGTTGAATACAGAAAGGCTTCTGTTAATATTTCTAATTATATAGTTCCTATACAGGACATGCTTGCAGGGTTAATAATTAACTGGAAACGAGAAGACATTTATAAGTCTGATGAGGAAAAAGAAGTAGAGAAAAGAGAAATATTAGATGTAATATTATTTGCTAAAGATTGCTTTCCTGAAAAGTTTGAGTTCTTTAAAAAATTAATAACAAGAAATCTTAGATTATGTGGTAGGGAAGGAATGGAAGAAAGTATAAACTACGATGATTTGGCAAAAGAATTGTTTTCTGAGTTAGAAAAAACAACTTTACCTCCTGGAGGTGATGGTCCTAGGTATAATTTACGGACACGATCTCAAGCTCATGATAGTAAGAAAACATCTTTGCCACTTGATGGTTCTGGTGATGGTCCACAGTCCAAGTTTGAAGCTCCTAGTGTGAGTGGTGTTTCTAGCCGTAGAAAATAGAGGGGTATCTTATATGAATAATGGTGATGGACTTATTAGGAGTTTAGTGGATGGAGATCTTGAAGGTTTCAGACAAAGGTTTGAATCTTTTTTAGATCAATGTCCATCTTTCTTGTATCATGTGAGTGCAGGTCGTTTCCTTCCTGTATTCTTTTTTAGCATGTTTGCTACTGCACATGATGCTGATATCTTGGATGCAAATGAGAGAGTCTATTTTCGTTTTGATAATCATGGTATTGATATAGATGGTAGGAATAGAAATACAGGAAACTTAAAGGTTGCTGTTTTAACTCGTAGTCGTAACGGACAGGGAGTTGTCAAGTGTTACAGCATTTCTGATCGCCCTAACAGTGACGGGTTAAGGTTTAGTACAAGGGAGAGAAATGCTCTAGTGCGAGAGATTAAACGGCAAAATCCAAATTTAAGGGAAGAAGACTTAAATTTTGAGCAATACAAAGTATGCATGCATGGAAAGGGCAAGAGTCAGGGAGAGGCAATTGCAACAGTATTCGAGGTGATTCGTGAAAAGGATTTTAGAGGTAGAGATAAATTTGTCAAGTATTCAGCATCTGAGATTAGTCTTCTTAGACAATTCTTAGGAGATCACGGATTGACAATTCAGGAAATAAAAGGAAGACAACTCAATCAAAATCAGCTCAGACAACTTGATAGATCAGTCAATTTTGCACAGGTAGCACAAGGTCAACAAAGGATTGACAACTTTATGGGAATACTAGCAAATAACCAAAGACAAAATGTAGAACGTAGAATGCACAGGGAAGTTTTGCCATACATCACTGACATCTATGATAATTGCAGACAAGCGCTAGAAAATAATATTGAAAATCGCAGCAGTCAAAAGTTTGAGAGTCACGGGTTTTTATTAGGTTTCTTAGCAAATTTTAGTCATCGCTACACAATAGGCATCGATCTTGACTTATCTCCTAGAAACTCACATGTTGCATTTCTTGTACGTCATCAAGCAGAAAGAGAAAATGTTCCTATTGTTGTCAATCTTGCTACAAGGGCACCGTCCAATATCGCATTAAACCGCGCCAGAAGTCACGCTGAAAGATTGCATGTTTTTTCATTTATACCTATCCATACTGAATCAAGAAATACTGTCTGTGTTGGATTAAATTTTAATTTAAATCGAATTCCTTTTAGGGTTGATACAGTAGGGCTTCAACAGGGTAGGTTTCCTTTAGTACAAAGATTGTTTGAGTGTTTGGAGAATGAAGGAATTAGAGAAAATATTAGAGATTTCTTGCTTCAACATCTTCCTAATGAAATACCAAGAAATGCAGAGAATTATAATAGAATATTTGATTGCATAACTGGTTTTGCTTTTGGAAGTAGTGCTTTTGATAATGGGTATATACCAATACAAAGGAATGGAAAAAGAAGTAGGTTGCAAGCAACAAAACATATATTCAGATATGATGATCCAGATTTAAGAAGATGTTTAACTATGGTCTTTCATGTTCAAGGTTTGCCTATAGTCATACTTGACGTTAGAGCTTACAATATGCAACAACAAGGGGCAATCAATTTAGAAAATCTTAATGTTGGTAGAAATAATCCTAACGTTTATAGAGTGTCATGTATACTTAACAATCAAGATAATCAAGTGCACTTAAATACCCGTGTAGATAATCTTGGTTTATATCGCGGTTATCAAAATGCAAATAATTTTCTTGCTGGTGATCTTATACAAGTGCCTAATGCTGAAAATGTACATGGTATTTCAGAAAGGGTTATGAATGATGGCTGGCAAAATAGAGATCAGCATAGAGTATTACTGATGGCTATTTCTATAGTATTAATGCCAGAGAATATGAACGGTGATGCAATAATAGATGTAGATAGCAATGACAAGTTTAGGTCTATGTTACATGGTGTATTTTATGCTAGTGACGATCCTGATAAAGTGCTTGCTATGTATAAAATTGGTCAAACATATAGTTTGAAAAGGAGGCAGGAAGAAGAAGGAGAAAGGGTAATGCTCACAAGAATTACAGAACAGAGATTAGACCTTTTATTATTAAGACAATCTACGGAGAATGCTCCAGATACTCACCCGATTGTATATGTATTAGGATTTGCTGATAATGCAGAAGAAGTAGCACAAAAGGAGAATAACGCAAAAGATCGAATAAAAGAACTTATGAACAAGCAAAGGGGATATTTGCCTATTACTCCTGGAAATGAGGTGGTTTTATCTTCTGCTGTATTTAATGCAGGTGCACAGAGAGTAGAAGATCTTATATCTATTCCACAAGAACTATATATACATAGGCTTGACCGCAGTACTAGAGGATTAGTGGGACCTGAAAGTGTTATTGATGAAAATCCACCAGAAGGTCTATTATCAGATCAGACTCGTGAAAATTTCAGGCGCTTTTACACGGAAAGAAAACCAGGACAGAACTCGATTTTTTTGCTTGATATAGATGATAATCTGCACGTTCCATTTAGTTGACCTTACCCAGAAAAAGTAGACAGAAAGTTAAGACGTTTTTGAAGTAAAATAAAACGTTTTTTCAAAGAGGTGTGGTATGACAAAAAGAAAAGAATATACAGCAGAATTCAAAATTGAAGCTATAAGACTAGTAAAAGAAACAGGTCAATCATCAGCAAAAATAGCAAGAGATTTGGGTATTAGCGGTGATTCATTAAGCAGATGGGTAAAAACATACAATGATAGAATGTCTGGAGTAGATGCGTTTCCAGGAAAAGGGAAAGTAGCTCATTGTGACAAAGAAAAGTTTGATTTAAAGAAAGAGCTGGCAAGAGTAACGAGGGAAAGAGACATTTTAAAAAAAGCCCTGGGATATTTTGCAAACCAAAAAGAGTAAAATATTCTTTTATAAAAGAACATGAAAACTGCTATAAAATACGGGAATTATGCAGATTTTTGAACGTATCTGCTTGTGGTTATTATAAATGGATTACTAAGGAAAAAAACAACAAAAAATCAATAAGAGAAGAGCTCATACAAGATATTCAGAAGGTATATCGAGCATCACAATGCAGATACGGAGCTCCTAAAATTCACGCTGAATTAAAGGCTTTAGGTAAAAATTATAACATCAAAACAGTGCAAAATGTTATGCAGAAAAATGGCATTCAAGCTAAGCTTAGACGAAAGTTTAAAAGTAAAAAACCACAAATAGACAATAGAGTTATAACTCCTAACATATTAAATCAGAATTTCATCGCTGATCAACCTAACAAGATATGGGTAACTGATATTACGTACATAAAAACTAATGAAGGATGGTTATATTTGGCAGCAATAATAGATTTATATTCACGCATGGTGATTGGCTGGTCAATGAGTAATGCAGTAAATAGGCAATTAGTTATAGATGCGTTATTCATGGCTATTGGTAGGCGCAAATCTGCTAAAAATCTACTATTTCATAGCGATCAAGGATCGCAATACACCTCTAAAAATTATCAATTTTTACTAAGTACAAAAAATATTACTTCTAGTATGAGTCACAAAGGTTGTTGTTATGATAATGCTGTTTCAGAGAGCTTTTTTAGTTCACTTAAGAGAGAGTTACTCATTGATACTTCACAACACTCTGCACAACAAGCTAAAACCGCAATATTTGAATATATAGAAATTTTTTATAATAAACAGCGTAGACATTCTACTATTAACTATTGCATTCCTGAGCTTTTTGATTCATCATTCTCATAGCAAAAACGTCTTAACTTTCTGTCTACTTTTTCTGGGTAAGGTCAAGTTACTTGCAAGGTACTAGAGCACAGGTAATAGAAACATTAAAGTCAAGAATAAGGGGAGGTGATAATTCCATTCCTACAGCACAAGAGATAAGAAGACAAATAAGAGATATTCTTGGAAATCAAGGGATAGAAGTAAATGATCTACTTACACTAGAATTTGCGACGAGAAATGGACATTATGATTACTGGCTTCAACAAATTGATATAGCTCACGCTGGAAGATTGCGATATCAGCTTCGTACTGAAGGTAATCACACTTTTGAAGTAGCTAATTTGGCAAGGAATGACGGTAACGAGCACATTGTTAGAGTATTAAATCAATTTAGGGAAAATGAAGAACAACAGCGTTTAACTTTAATCATTACTTTAAATAATACTCATTGGGTTACACTAGTGATTGAACGTCAAAATGGGAACTATGTTGGGTACTATGCTGATTCAACTGCTACTGCTGTTCCAGGTGGTATTATCGATATCATTCAAAATAACTTAGGAAATAATATCAGGATTAATAATGTTTCTGTTCGTCAGCAAACAGATGGTTGGAATTGTGGTTTATGGGCATTAGAAAATGCTACAGATATTAATAGAGTCCTAAATGAAAATCCTGGAGAACAAGTTCAGAATGTTGTAAATATTATGCGTGATTTTCTTGGAAGAGGCCACCCAAACAGAGATAGAAATTACTTTCAGAACATAAGAGTGAGCATTTCACAATTATTCAGGAATGATCCGGGATTTCAAGATGTGCAATTGCAAGCATACATTCAAAATAGAGAACAAATTGATCCATTACTACGTACTTATCTAGAATTAGGATATCACAGAGTGGGAGGAGGGTGTGGACCAGTAGAAGCACCTATATCGCTTAGTGTTAGTGATTCCAGTAATTTTGGTGGCCTGCCACAATCGAGTTTAGAAGGTCCTGAAGCTAGTCGTGTTTCTGACCTTAGCAAAGGTAAAGGCGGTAGGTAGAGGTAATCGGTAGATGAAAGGAGTGTAACAAAAACCTTATGCATCAAGTAGAGATTGTGAGCAAATTTAAAGAAGTTAAGATGGGTAACCTGTTTTTTTCTACTTGCAGCAATGTTTCAAAAAGTATATGTGTCGAGTTGGGTAAAGTTGAAGGAGGTTCTTAAATGAGCAACTATTAATTTGGTAGTATATAGCATTAATAAATTTAAACAATGTGACCATTTTCAGTGGTTAAAATCAATGAGCGTGAGAACATTTTTCTTTGGAATCAATTGGTCTACCAAACGATACATACGAACTTTTCTTTATAATAATTTTACTATGCGCTAAAACTAGCCATATTAGCTCATTTCATCCATATCTACATACGAACTAATTTGCTCAAGCTTATAGAAATAATTTAAATCCTCTATTTTTATAACCTTATTTTTACGCGGCTTGTTCTCACAAATATACGACCTTTTTTGCAATCTTAGGAAGAGTCAATAATTCAATTCCTTATAACACTAGCTAGCATGGTATCTTCACTAAAATATTTTTTTAAAAAGTTAGTTGACTTATAAATAATTCTCTACTAATACTAGCATATGTTTGTTTATTCTGCTGAAGTAGCTCCGCAGGTTACTGTATAAGCTTCAGCAGTTTTTGTACTCCTTTAAAGCATCATATTCCTATATATTAAATATAGCTGGTGTTCTCAATTTTGTTGATCTATAGTAAAATTGGCTAAAACTTCCAGTAATAAACAACTTTTAACCTAGCAGTACTCACCATAAAAACTTAACAAAAATATGAGTAGTAAAAAGATTATGTTGAAATTAGTTTGACACATACTACACATTCTATATAATATATTCTATATCTAGAGCTAGCAGGTAATATGGGTACAGGGTCAGTAAAATATATTGCAGAACCTATCAGTGAACAAAGCAAACACACTGATGAGCAAAAACTGAAGTGTGACCTAAGTGCTGGACAAGAGTGTTCAGAAATAGGTAGCCCAAAAACATAAGCAACTGAATTACCAGTAGATAGTTATTATGAATTCATTAAGCGAGGTTTACTTTGGGCTGATAGAAGTTTGATAGATGATAAAAAATACTTAGAGGATTTAATAGATGAGTGGCTTATTCATGCACCTAACTTAAAACTGGAAGAGAGTCAAAAAAAGTTAAATCAAAAATTACTCAATAGTATTATAAAAGATTTTAATATGGGGAATTATGACTCATTTTCAAATCTTAAGCAGTTTTTAGAAAGTAACGAGAAAAATAAAGACCTGAAGTACGTTCTTAATCTAAAAAGAGGGCATCTAGGAACAACAGTATTGAATGTGTTTGTCGCACACGATGAAGCCATTCATCCTCTTCTCAAAGCTGGTGCTGATCTAAATATGCAGGATAATAAAGGTAAAACACTTTTGCATGATACTGCTATTTATTCCAGTGAGTATGAAGGTCTAAAGTATCTCTTAGATGCAAAAACTGATCCAAATATACAAGATAAAAAAGGTAATACACCTTTACACTATTATGCTGCTAATTGTAATGATTATAGCAGAAAGGTTATGGATTTACTCATAAGCAAAGGAGCTGATTTAAACATAAAAAATAACAATGGAAAAACCCCACTGCAAATTGCAATTGATAGCAACAATATTATAGAGTGTTTTTTAACTGACAACCAAAAAAAGTTAAGAGACCAACTACGTAAAATGGTTAAAGCTACAGATTCTGATGAAGATTGGGATAATCCTTATGGTCCAGGTGTTGAAGATCTGAAAAAATTTTTAGATAAACATAAAAATAACCAAGATTTAAAGATAGTTTTAAATGTTAAGGGTGATAGTTCAATTTGGCCGTTTTGTCAATTTCCTGATGTAAAAGCTTTACTCTTAAAAGCAGGAGCAACTGACTTTGTAGGTAATAAGCAAGATAATTGTGAAAAATGTGATAGTCTCTTATCAGAGATGTATCAAACAAATCAACTTGCTAAGCTAAATAAGTTTTTGAGTAAGGTAGTAAAAGCTAAAAGCATGATTGAACTACAGGAAGTTGTAAATGAGATTATAGCTTCTGGAATGAGATTAAATTTTGCTAAAGACAAAGATTATTACTTTGCAGATCACGTACTAGAAAAAATTGCTCAGCTAGAAGGAAGCTATGGAATTGCCAGTGATATAGTATGTGCATTAATATCGAGAGGAGCAAAGTTAAAAAACTCAGATAGTTTAAAAGTCATTGATACAATAGAACGAGAGTTTAAAGATCATAAAGCTAATGTAATCAAGGCTCATGTAGAGTACATTAATTATGCTGAAGAATTTTTTAGAGTTGCAAAGGATGCTACCAGTGGTCAACTGTGTGATGGAAAAATCGATAACAGTGTATCTTACTTAGAATACTCAGAGGATAGTATAATAGATGTTGCAAAAATCACAGATAGAACAAGGAATTTAGGAATACCTCAAGGAGAAAAAGGGGGAATGTTCAATTTTGTTAAAATCTGGAGAATATGGAGGAAGATATAAAATTTCGGGAATGTTCAAAAAAGTGTGTCAAAGCGAATTTTTAGTTCAACTCAATTTTTAACCTATCAGGAAAAAAGATATCAAGTTGAGATATAGTTAGAGCCCAATTAGGCAAAGCCATAGCCCATTTTTGCTCTATCTTTTTTATAGCACAATATACCAATTTGTACAAGGCATTTGTACTGGTAAATGAACCTTTGGTTTTAGTAAATTTTCTGATTTGTCTGTGCAACCCCTCAATTGGATTGGTGGTATAAATTAGCCTTCTAACAGGGCCAGAATACTTAAAATAACTAGACAAATTTTCCCAATTGTTTTGCCACGATTTTATGACTAAAGGATATTTTTCACCCCATTTTTCCTCCAGTTCAAGTAAATAATTTTCGGCGATTTCTCTACTTGTAGCACGGTATATTTTTTTCAAATCATTCATAAAAACTTTTATATCTTTGCTGGATACGTATTTTAGTGAATTTCTTATTTGGTGCACAATGCATAACTGTACCTCAGCATTGGGAAATACGCTATTTATAGCTGTAGGGAAGCTTTTCAGACCGTCAACACAAGCTATCAAAATGTCTTCTACTCCTCTCTCTTTTAAGTCATTTAATACGCCTAGCCAGAAGTTAGCTCCCTCACTTTCTGCTAAGTAAAAACCCAGTACTTCTTTTCTGCCATTTTGGTCTATTCCTAATATATTGTACATGCATTTACTTATGCAATGTCCATTCTCTTTGACCTTAAAAAACATCCCATCCATAAATACTATCGGGTATACTGATTGTAGGGGACGACTCCTCCATTCATTGATTATAGGCAGTAATTTATCTGTAATTCCAGATATCTCTGCTGCAGATATTTTATGGTCATAGATTTCTTCCACATAGGATGCTATATCCCTGTATCCCACACCGCTTGCAAACATGTTCAAGACCTTTGTTTCAAGTTCTGGATGTAAGCTTGTTTGCCTTTTTTTCACTATCTGTGGTTCGAAACTTCCCTCTCTATCTCTTGGTGTCAATAGTTCAAATACTCGTCTTCAAAGTTTTGCCATTCTTTCCGTTTCTTCGATTCTTTTCTTCTCTTTCATTGGATAAATGATGCTCTATTTCACCTTCTAGACTTGCTTCCAGCAGCCTTTTTACAAATGGTGTTAATGCTCCATCTCTCCCCATCAATGGTTTACCTTCCCTTATTGATGACAGTATATTTGCTTCCAGCTCTTTGTAATCTACCAGGCCAGTCGTTCCATTTTCTATTTTGTAACTCATATATCAAACCTCTATTTTTTGTTTCTATTTTATTTTTATTTCTCGGTTTGACACACTTTTTTGAACATTCCCAAATCGTTTGCAGCAAGGCCATTTGATCAACACCGTTAATCTTACGGATCATGTTCTCAGCATCGATTTCTATTAATTCATTACTACCGATAGTAAGTTTATAGTAATGAGCAGCTACAGTACACTTCAGCGTTGCTTTTTCAGCAGGTTTCCAGCTACCAAAATCAAATTCTCTGAATATGCCCCTAAGGTTGATTATTACTCCTTCAATATCGTTACTACCACTCCCTTGCATTCCACCTCTGAGTGTCAAAGCTACTGAATTCCCATTTATCAACCCAAATAGCCGAAAGAGTTCTGTGTCGTATTCAGCAAAAGTAAAGTCTGCTTCAAGCTTTTCCATGCCCATGTCAATATTTATTGGAATATCCATACCACCAGCACGGTACTCCTCTGTTTTTATGGTAAGTTTTGGTAGGGTAATTTCATCTATTTTTCCTGCGTAACCCCGACCATCTACGAATACGTTAAAATTCTTTAAAATCTTCGGTAACATTTTTTCCTCTTTTTTATAATATTGTACCACTCACAAGATGTGACCTGAAAGTAATCTGTTCTGCTGGATATGGTGGTGTAAACTCAAAGTCAAAGTATACTTTTCCACTTGCAATGTTTGTTGGTGTATTGAGTTCTGGGGTTGCATAACATTTTCCGCTAATAATCGCCCCTTGTGCTTTTAAACTTGCCAGATAAGAATTCACCCCCTCAATTACATCATCTATATAAGTTTTGGTGATATTGCGATCAACTGCCCATAAATGAGCTCGAAGTAAACTATCATTGATTAAATCTGCAGTCCTTCTCACTGACAAAAAAGCCCATTTTGAGTCATTTGAACATGTTCTATTTCCCCAAAGCCTGTAGCCATTTTGATGAATTATCGTTGTTACTTCATTTTCATTTAAGTGGTTTGCTCTGCAATTTGTATTACCGAGCGTAAAATCAATAGGCCTGCTTGTTCCAACAATACCATTTATCTCTTTATTTGAAGGTGAATGCCAGAAGCCTTGTTCGCTGTCTATTTTAGCTATTAAACCAGCTACAAATGGGCTTGCCGGTTTTTCTTCCCCTTCAAATACCTTAACCCATGGATCAACTACGTAAACTCTTGAGCTGCCTACACTTTTTCTCCATTTTATTGCTTCTTCATCATTAGTATTTGGTCCATCTGCAACAATAATTGCTCTTAATTTTTCTGCTATGGAAATTAAAGCACTCACTACTGGATTTACTCCATCTATTTCAGGTAACTGATGAGTAAACTGAGGTGCAATTAATATTTTTGGAGCAATATGAACTATGCTTTCACTACTGAGGAATGCCTCTATCCCCTGATACTCTCCAGTCTCTTTATCAACACCGCCAATTATATTTTGGATAGTTTCACTTTCTTTGAGCTTTGAATCGCTGTTTTCACTTTCTTTAACTCGAATAACTACTACTGTTGCACCAATTTGGGAAAATATTCCGTTTGTTGCAGAAGGTAAACTGCCACTCTTTCCAAGTCTTGCTGCTTCTTTTAAGCTTCCTGCAATTAACACTGGTTTATTTAGCGGAAATTTTTGCTCATCTGCTTCAGGTGCAGTACCAATTACACCTATCACTGATGATTTAGCCGTACGTACTGCCCTTGCTCCAGAGGTTACCTCTATAACATTTACTCCGTGCAAAAATTCTTCTGTCATTTTTTTCCTTGCACGCTGATTTTTGAAAAGAATTTAAGTTTCTAGGTTTTGCATTTTTTGTTTACAATCATCTAGCAAAGTTTGCAGTTCTTCTTCACTTTTAGCTTCTTCAATTTTCCTCTTCGCCATGTCTTCCAACTCCTCGCATTTCACTATCGCTTTTACTGCTTTTTTCACTTTTTCCTCGATTATCCTTGCCATTTCGATAACTGTAATACCACGGACTTTTGCTAAAGGTTCTATAATTTCTTTATCCTTTTCATCTTGGTCTGCTAGAATGCTTTTTGCGGCTTTCGCTTGTATCGCATACGACTTAGACTTCTGGTGAGAATGTCCTGTGTATTGGTTAGTATAGTTATCATAATAAGCACGAAGATTAGAAAGTGCAGAAAATTTCGCATTTTGCAATAACTCCAATTCAATATCTTCTTGATTCCGCTGAGCAATTTTGCCTCCTTCTGTTAAACAATAGCTTTTTTGCCAATCAAAATCTTTTGGCGCTTCATACCAATTTTTACCTTTTGGCTTGCTTTCAAGTATTGTTGTTTCTACTTGTTTATCATTTTCAAATCTAATGTAGATAGACATTGTTTGTTACCTCTGACCTTACCCAGAAAAAGTAGACAGAAAGTTAAGACGTTTTTGCTATGAGAATGATGAATCAAAAAGCTCAGGAATGCAATAGTTAATAGTAGAATGTCTACGCTGTTTATTATAAAAAATTTCTATATATTCAAATATTGCGGTTTTAGCTTGTTGTGCAGAGTGTTGTGAAGTATCAATGAGTAACTCTCTCTTAAGTGAACTAAAAAAGCTCTCTGAAACAGCATTATCATAACAACAACCTTTGTGACTCATACTAGAAGTAATATTTTTTGTACTTAGTAAAAATTGATAATTTTTAGAGGTGTATTGCGATCCTTGATCGCTATGAAATAGTAGATTTTTAGCAGATTTGCGCCTACCAATAGCCATGAATAACGCATCTATAACTAATTGCCTATTTACTGCATTACTCATTGACCAGCCAATCACCATGCGTGAATATAAATCTATTATTGCTGCCAAATATAACCATCCTTCATTAGTTTTTATGTACGTAATATCAGTTACCCATATCTTGTTAGGTTGATCAGCGATGAAATTCTGATTTAATATGTTAGGAGTTATAACTCTATTGTCTATTTGTGGTTTTTTACTTTTAAACTTTCGTCTAAGCTTAGCTTGAATGCCATTTTTCTGCATAACATTTTGCACTGTTTTGATGTTATAATTTTTACCTAAAGCCTTTAATTCAGCGTGAATTTTAGGAGCTCCGTATCTGCATTGTGATGCTCGATATACCTTCTGAATATCTTGTATGAGCTCTTCTCTTATTGATTTTTTGTTGTTTTTTTCCTTAGTAATCCATTTATAATAACCACAAGCAGATACGTTCAAAAATCTGCATAATTCCCGTATTTTATAGCAGTTTTCATGTTCTTTTATAAAAGAATATTTTACTCTTTTTGGTTTGCAAAATATCCCAGGGCTTTTTTTAAAATGTCTCTTTCCCTCGTTACTCTTGCCAGCTCTTTCTTTAAATCAAACTTTTCTTTGTCACAATGAGCTACTTTCCCTTTTCCTGGAAACGCATCTACTCCAGACATTCTATCATTGTATGTTTTTACCCATCTGCTTAATGAATCACCGCTAATACCCAAATCTCTTGCTATTTTTGCTGATGATTGACCTGTTTCTTTTACTAGTCTTATAGCTTCAATTTTGAATTCTGCTGTATATTCTTTTCTTTTTGTCATACCACACCTCTTTGAAAAAACGTTTTATTTTACTTCAAAAACGTCTTAACTTTCTGTCTACTTTTTCTGGGTAAGGTCAAACAAATATCTTATCATCTATACGAGAAGGAAGACCATTGACAGGAAGAGATGGAGCATTAACACCATTTATAAAAAAACTGCTAGAGGGAAGGCGAGATAGAAAACCATTTGTCGGCTGAAAGCGAAGAAAACAACCGAAGAAATTCAAAGACTTTACGGACAAGTATTTGAACTATTGACACCAAGAGATAGAGAAGGAAGTTTCGAGCCACAAGTAGTCAGAAAAAGGCAAACAACCGAACTTGAAGCAAAGGTTTTAAGTACATATGCCAGTGGCATGGGATATAGCATCGCATGTAGAAGAAATATAAAATATCTGCAGCAGAGATATCAAGTATTACTGACAAATTGTTACCGGTAATCAACGAATGGCGCAGTCGTCCGCTGCAATCTGTATATCCAATAGTGTTCATGGTTTTTTAAGGTCAAGGAGGACGGGCATTGTGTAAGCAAATGTATGTATAACATATTAGCAAAATGGCAGAAAAGAAGTTTTGGGTTTTTATTTGGCTGAAAGTGAAGTTCTGGTTGGAAGTACTAAATGACCTAAAGGAGAGAGGAGTAGATGATATTCTGATAGCTTGTGTTAAAAAGCTTTCCTACAGCTATAAATAGCGTATTTCCTAAAGCAGAAATGTATAGTACATCAGATAAGAAATTCACTGAAATATGTATCGAGCAAAAGTTTTCATGAATGATTTGAAAAAAACATATCAAGTAGAGAAATAGCCGAGAATTATTTGCTTGAGCTAGAGGAAAAATGGGGAGAAAAATATACTTTAGTTTTGGGAGAATAATTGGGAAAATCTGTCTAGTTATTTTAAATATTCCGGCCCTGTAAGAAAGTTAATTTATACCACAAATCCTATTGAAGGGTTACATAGACAGATCAGAAAATTTACTAAAACTAAGGGCTCATTTACTAGCACAAATGCCTTGTATGAATAGGTATATTGTGCTATAAAGAAGGCAGGAGAGAAATGGACTATGCCTATACATGATTGGGCTCTAACTATATCTCAACTTGATATCTTTTTTCCTGGTAGGTTAAAAATCGAGTTGACACAGTTTATTTAACACTCCCTATTTCTCTAAAAAATACTATCTTCAACTTGAATATGTTGAAAAATATTTTGCGTATTATCCAAAAAGTCATCCTTTATAGCAGCTAGCTCGGATTGTTTTTGAGATAGATTATCTTCTATTGTTCTATTAACCTCAGTTGCGGATTAGCCAACGAAGTAAAGCTTAGAAATGCAGGGCTTTTTCGGCTGCATGGAATATGAAACAAGCGTAGAAAAAATGTGTACCAAAAAATTTATCGGTGATCTATGTCTTGTATGCTCAATCTCAAAGTTGTTTTTCAGAGAGCCAAAAACTGTCTCAATAATCGATCTTTTTCTTAACAAAATCTTCTCATTTAGCGCCATTAATGAGTTTTTCATACCCTTTTTTATACTGGTTACAAGCTTTAACCCTCTATCGAATAATTCGTGAAAAAGATCTTTTTTGATATATCCTTTATCTCCAAACAATAATCCAGTCAATTTCTGAGTTAAATTTGGCACAGGTTTTCTATCATCAATGTTGCCTTTTGTCACCGTAACCCCTTGAATTTCGCCAGCTTCGTTGATTACTAGATGTAGTTTAAAACCGAAAAACCACCCATAGGTAGTCTTTCCAATCTTTGCCAACCCTTTGAAAACTTTATTTCTCGAGGTCCTTTTTGGATGGCAAACAGCGATAGATGTTGCATCTATGTACGAAATCCCTGTCACTTTTGACTGTTCGCAAAACCATTGCATTAAGAGCACTAAATACCATAAAACCCTAGATTTTAGCCTAATAAACCTACTATAGGATGGCAATTTTGGAAACGCTGATTCGTATAATAATTTCAAATAATGCACATAGAAAATTTTAAAATTGTCGCACTTGGATTGGTGATATAGCAATATTATGGTAAGAATCTCTGAATGCGTAATCTCTGGCGTCCTGGTTGGTTTTTTGCTACTTGGTAGAAGTTTTTCTGCAAAATTCTTGTCAACTGAATTGCAAAAATCGTCGATCAGGCAAAATAATTCTGTTATATTTTCATTCATTGGTAACCTCTCTATTTTGTAAATAATTTTCCGAGGTTACCCTATTTTCCTGGCTTTTTCACTGATTTCTAATCCGCAACTGGGGTTATATACTATAGAGTAGGGCAAAGAATAAGAGAATGGAGATTGATAAAAAGGTATACTCAAAAAGATTTAGCAAACAAAGTTGGTTTAACACTCAAGGAAATACACGAGTATGAAATAGGATACACTGCCATATCATTTGATAAATTATATCAAATAGCAGAAGGATTATCAGTGAATATTAAAGTTCTGCTACCTAAAACAAGAGAAAGCAAAAAGCTATTGAGTTTAATGGATCAGTACAGAGAACAAGAATCATTAGATGCATTAGTCAAATCTCTATCTGAAGATATGAAAAGTGGCAAGGAAAAAGTTAAAAAAGCAGAGAAAAGGGAATGTTCAAAAATTCAGCGCGTTTTTCTTCGTTTCTTTCTTTGTATCCATATGTCTTTTTTTGCGTGTGAGTCCAATTTTTTTAAGAGCTCGATGGATCGTTGGGATACTAACATTGCTCCAAAGCTTAGCCATTTCCGATACCACCATATTTTTTAGCAAATTCAGTAAATTTATTCCAGTCAGTAATTTTGTGATTATAACCTCCATTTCCAAGTTTTTTTGACTGAAAATCTCCTGTTTCTTTTCTTCTTTGCTGCCACTCCCATAACGTAGTTCTTCCAATTTTAAATCTTGCTGCCACCGTTTCCCTGCTTTCTCCTTCTTCTAGTGCTTCCATTGCTTTTTTTATAACTATATGCTGCTGGCATCCTTACCTTCACTACTATAAAACCTTATTTTACCTCGTTTGGACTATTATGAAAAGAGCTATAACTAAGAAGGTGGCCCACTAAATGCTTCTATACCCCAGTTGCGGATTAGAAATCAGTGAAAAAGCCAGGAAAATAGGGTAACCTCGGAAAATTATTTACAAAATAGAGAGGTTACCAATGAATGAAAATATAACAGAATTATTTTGCCTGATCGACGATTTTTGCAATTCAGTTGACAAGAATTTTGCAGAAAAACTTCTACCAAGTAGCAAAAAACCAACCAGGACGCCAGAGATTACGCATTCAGAGATTCTTACCATAATATTGCTATATCACCAATCCAAGTGCGACAATTTTAAAATTTTCTATGTGCATTATTTGAAATTATTATACGAATCAGCGTTTCCAAAATTGCCATCCTATAGTAGGTTTATTAGGCTAAAATCTAGGGTTTTATGGTATTTAGTGCTCTTAATGCAATGGTTTTGCGAACAGTCAAAAGTGACAGGGATTTCGTACATAGATGCAACATCTATCGCTGTTTGCCATCCAAAAAGGACCTCGAGAAATAAAGTTTTCAAAGGGTTGGCAAAGATTGGAAAGACTACCTATGGGTGGTTTTTCGGTTTTAAACTACATCTAGTAATCAACGAAGCTGGCGAAATTCAAGGGGTTACGGTGACAAAAGGCAACATTGATGATAGAAAACCTGTGCCAAATTTAACTCAGAAATTGACTGGATTATTGTTTGGAGATAAAGGATATATCAAAAAAGATCTTTTTCACGAATTATTCGATAGAGGGTTAAAGCTTGTAACCAGTATAAAAAAGGGTATGAAAAACTCATTAATGGCGCTAAATGAGAAGATTTTGTTAAGAAAAAGATCGATTATTGAGACAGTTTTTGGCTCTCTGAAAAACAACTTTGAGATTGAGCATACAAGACATAGATCACCGATAAATTTTTTGGTACACATTTTTTCTACGCTTGTTTCATATTCCATGCAGCCGAAAAAGCCCTGCATTTCTAAGCTTTACTTCGTTGGCTAATCCGCAACTGAGGTTATTAAAACAATCAAGATCATTGCACTTTAGTTGAGAGCGCATGTCTCCATTTTCATATAAACCTCGTATAACGTCATAATATGCTCGAGTTTCATCAGTTTCTGGTTGTTGCTTTTCTTTGAATATTGCCTTTAATTTCGAATCTATGTCTAATTCTTTTTTTATAGCTTCAGTAGCATTTTCATGATACTGTTTATAATCCTCAAGACTCTTTGATATTTTATTTTTTACTTCGTTTTGTAACATCCCTAGAAAATCTTTAGCGTGAGATTTTTCAATTTTTTCCTTCCACTCATCATACGTATATTCTTGTCGACTACCATATTTTGTATCTTGACACTCACTTCCTATGTTAAACAGCTCTTTGTTACAGATTTTATCACCCTGATAAAAGTAATCGCTTATATTAATTTTATCGCTAGTTAAAGTTTGTCTAATTGCTGCTTTATTTTCTGCAAGTTCTTCTTTATATTTAGAGATACAGTTTCTCATTTCTTCTTTACAATCTGTAGTCATAAGCTGTTTCCTTTAATAAAATAATTAATACTTTATTACTAATCTGAGGTATACTAAGGTAGTGATAAGAAGTCCAGCATCTACAAAGTTTGTTTAAACTATTTTCAAAACGAATAAAATGTAATTTTAGGTAAATAAAATGAATTACGATGTAATCATTTCAGGTGGTGGGCTAATTGGTCTTATTACTGCTATTGGCCTGAGTAATGACTCTGTATCTGTAGCCGTAATTGAGAAAAATAGTTTACCACGTGCAGTTGATGATAATCGAGCATTTGCTATTTCTCAAGGGTCAAAAAAAATACTAGAAAAATTAGGAATTTGGCAGTTCTTAGAAGATGAAGCTGAACCAATACTTGATATATGCATATTAGATGGAGATAGCCCATTTACTGTTCATTATGACCATAAAATGGTTGGTGAAGAGCCAATGGGTTATGTAATCAAGAGCGCTATTATATGGAATGCAATTAATAATAATTTTTTGCATAAACTCAATATATATTCTCCACGTTTCTATAAAACAATCGCTTGTGACGAAGGATACGTGGAAGTTACTCTTGATAATGATCAAAAATTGATATCATCGCTATTTATCTGCGCTGAAGGTAAAAACTCTAAGCTGCCAGAGTTGTTTTCTATAACAATAATAAAATTTGATTATAAACAAAATAGCATGGTATTTAATGTAAAACATGAACTACATCACCAAAACTTAGCTGTAGAGCGGTTTTTTCCTGGTGGTCCATTTGCAATTTTGCTAATGAAAGGTGGCTATACTTCTTCAATAGTTTGGACAGAAAAATGCGAAATTTCAAAAATGCTGATGAGCTTATCTGAAGAGGAGTTTATCATAGAACTCAAAAAAAGATTTGGTTCTTATTTGGGAGAAATTGAATTAGAGGGTGAAAGAAAATCTTACCCTTTGAGTTTTACTTTTGCGAGAAAGCTTCATAAAAGCAGAATTTTGCTTATTGGCGATGCAGCACATTCAATCCATCCAGTTGCAGGTCAAGGACTTAACCTTGGAATGAGAGATGTAGAGAGTGTTATTAGACAAATAACTGCTGCAAAATCCTCTGGCATTGATGTTGGCAGTAATTATCTATTGAAGAAAATTTCACGTGATAGATACTTTGATAATTTTACTATGGCACTTGCAACTGATGGACTAAATAGAATATTTTCCAACAGAATACTTTGCGTTAAAGTTCTGAGCAATCTTGGTTTAATGGTAGTTGAAAATTCAGATTTTCTTAAAAAAAGCTTCGTTCGACATGCTATGGGGTTGGTTCTGTCGCATTTGTAGGGAAGTAGAAAGAAGAATGATATAATTGTCTAAAAAAAAAGCAAAGATGTTTCGTATCAATCAAAAATTGTTGCCATATTTCAAAGGATTTAGCTTTTCAGCGGATGTTATCTGTATACATGAAATGTCGATTCTCTTTGAGCTATCGAGATTTGGAAGAAATGATGAGTATAAGGGAAGCAAAATGCTACGTTACAAAGGTGGGTTATCACCACTGATAGATGAGGCAGTAAGGAAAAGAAAGAAGCAGGTTGGTAGTAGTTGGAGAGACTTACATTAAATTAAACGGTAAATGGGTTTATTTATATACTGTAGACTTCCTCTTGTGTGTTAGTAGAGACAAGTCTGCAGCACTTGCATTCTTTCGTAAAGCCTTCAGGAGTAACTATCTTCCTGAGAAAATTGTAATTGATAAAAGCGGCAGTAATACTGCTGCTCTTGATGATTTGAATGCAGAAATTTCTGAAGATTACAGTTCTTCAAATAAAATATCTAAATAATATTGTTGATAGATTTATCAAAAAACTAATAAAGCCAATGCTTGGGTTTAAAAGCTTCCATTCCGCAAAGATTACCATCACAGGCATAGAAAATATTCGTATGATTCAAAAAAGACAAATTATTAAATAATGTTTCTACTTTTGAGAATTTTGCTATGTTAATGGCTTCATAACTCCTATAATCCCACCTTTAATGATCTTCTTTCCTATGGTTTATAGATGCGACAGAACCATATAATATAACCAGTGTATTAGGTTACTATGTAAAAATGATTAACATAGAAGCTTTATCATCAAAATATTATTTACTTATTAGTTTAAAATACGTCACAATATAAAAATGAAAAATAGCCGATTAGCGGTAGTATTCGATTGGGATAATACCTTAGTTGATACTCAAGATAATATTTCTAATGCCATTAAGCATACTTTAGATTTGATGGGATCTGGCAGTAAAGTTGTTGATAGAAATTCTCATGAATCAAGAAAGAGCTACATGGTCAATTTGTTTGGTGATCAGTGGAAAAAAGCGAATCAGATATATCAAAAATACCTAGATAATGCATTGTTACAAAATATTACTCTGAATGAAGGAGTAGAGAAAATGCTGCAGACACTGAAAAGCCACAATATTTACCTAGCGATAGTTAGCAATAAGAAAAATACTAATTTACGTCAAGAAGTTGCCTACTTTAAACTAGATTCTTACTTTGAAAGAATAGTTGGATCATGTGATACTGCAGAAGATAAGCCATCTGCAACTCCACTGCTATTTGCACTAGAGGAGAGTACGCTACCTGTAAATAGAGAAAATGTGTTTTTTGTTGGTGACAGCATCACAGACATTCTATGTACACAAAATGCAAATTGCTTACCTATTGTATACGGACAATCAATAAGAGGTTATGAAGATTTGTTATATTTTCAACATTTTAATAAACTTACAGAATTCATAGTAAAGTATTTGAAAGATAGGTGGTAATGACAGAGATCGCTAGTGTACACAGGCGCTTTTGCGCATATTTAATAGATGTAGCAATTTTATTAATTCCAACCTTACTAATTGTGTTGTCATTAGGGGATTTTCCATTAATTTTACACCTGTCATACATGTGTATACATTGTGGCTACTTTACATATTTTATATCTTCAACAGCTCAAGCAACTCCTGGTCAACAGTTAATGAATATATATACTATCACTTTAGATAGTTCTAAAATAGGTTTGAGCTTAGCATTTGATCGCACTATCTCTCAGTTTTTCCTTCCTATGCTAAATAATTCAATTATCACCTTTATCAAACTTTTTCAAACATCAGTAAATGCTTTAAGTACACTAGAAGTGATTATAGTGATGCTTACCTTCAGTTGGTATTTAGTTGCTTGCTTCTCTCAGAGGAAACAGGCATTTCATGATGTGCTATTTGATACGATTGTTGTGAGAAAAATGAATTGATGTTGCCTTGATTGTTATGTAGATTACATTGGTATATTAGCTAAAGAAAGGTTATGAATAAAGAAATAGTAGAACATTTAAATAAATTACTTACAAATGAGCTGACTTCTGTACGCCAGTATCTTTTGCATTTTGCGATTCTTAAAGATAGCGGAATTAATAAACTTGCAGAAAAGATGAAAAACGAGCTTAATGAAGAACTTGAGCATGCAAATAGGCTAGCAGAAAGAATTTTACTGCTTAAGGGCGTGCCAAATTTTCAAGATACAAATCAAATCTCAAAGTATGAAGGAAAGTTCACAAAAGATACAATACAGAAAATCTTAGAAGATAATTTTAAGTTGGAAGAAGGAGGTATAAAGGGCATCAGAGAGGCAATCTCTGTTGCTGAAAAAGAAAAGGATTGCGTTAGTGTAATGTTATTAGAAGAGCTAATGAAAAATGAGGAAGAGCACTTACATTGGATCAAAGAACAGATTGACCTTATTGAGCTTATGGGTATTGAAAATTACTTGAGAACACAAATATAGAGTGTTAAGAAAAACATTATTTATTTTCATTATACCTTTTTTACTTCTTTTTTCACTCGGGTTATGGCAATTATTTAGGTTAAATTGGAAGAACAATATTATCAAAAATATGGATCTTCCAGTTATTCGTCTACTGCCTAGTTATAATCTTTCAAAGTTTAACTACAGACACGTTAAAATCGACGGAATTTTAAGTGATATAGAACTATATGTTTTCGCAGGTCAACGTGGCTATCATGTCCTGTCTCCTATGTTGCTTATCAATGGACATTATATGTTAATAAATAAAGGAATAGTCAGAGAAAAAAAAGAAGAAAAAGCAAAAATTGAAAAAGTAGCTTTGAGTGGAGTTTTGTGTTGTGATGGTAGCAAAAATTGGTTTATCAAAAATGATATTGCTTCAAATACGTGGTTTACCTTAAGTACAGAAGAAATCTCCAATGATCTAGGTATTAAGCTAGAAAAATGTATATTGTGGCAAGACAATTTTGGTGGCAATTTGACTATACAGCCAATAAAGCATCTTGAATACGCAATTACTTGGTTTGCACTTTCCTTGATTTGGCTCATTATGTGCGTATTTTACTATAGGCAAAATAGATATAAGTCGTAGAGAGGCAGTGTGGAAAAAGAAAAGCTGCAAATAGAAAAAATGCAACAAAGTGGAAGTAAATACTTATTACAAGAATTAATTGTATGTCAGTATTGTAAATATACTTATTGTGGAATAAATAATGCTAAGGGAGGAAAAAGTTACTATCGTTGTTCTAGAAAACGTTTTGGTGAATGTAACAGCAAATCAATACGCGCGGATATACTAGAAGAGGTAGTATGGGAAGAAGTTAAGATGGTAAGAGAGCACATAACGAAGGAAAAGTGTGATTTATCAGAGGCAGATTGGGAGACTAAACTTAATATAATTAGAAAATTAGTTCAACGCATTGAAATTGATGATGATAATGTACATATAGTGTTTCAATTAAAAGAACTCGCTCTCGAAAGACAAAAAGAAGATATTCAACCTTGTACCAGAATTATAAAGAATGTAGTGCTATCAAATGCAATAGGAATGCATAAAGTTAGCAACGCCCTGGCTGCAATATCAGTTGCAGTGAAACTTGGAATTAGTGATGAAGAGATTAAAAAAGGTCTTTTAGAATTTAAAGGAGTAGCAAGGAGATTTTCTTTAATTGCCGATATTAAAGGTGTTAAGTTAATTGAGGATTATGCTCACCACCCAAATGAAATACAGGCAACCCTGGCAGCAGCACGTTTGACCACTAAAGGAAAGGTAACAGGAATTATCGAGCCGCTTCGTTTTGCTCGTATTCGTAATTTTTTTGATGAATTTGTACGAATTTTCATGATGTTTGACTATGTAGTTCTCACTCCTGTCCATCCTCCAGAAGATAAGCCTATTCCTGGCTGTGGAATTGATGATATACAAAAAGCCTTGATCAGTAATGGGTTTAATGATGTGAAGATTATGAATAATACTTTACTCATTTCACATTTTATTAGTAATTCGACAAGTTCAGGAGATGTAGTATTATTTATTGGTGCTGGTAGTAATATAGCTAAACTAGCAAGAGAAGCTGCAAAGCTGCTGCTAGTAAAATAAACTTAAGCATTGGTGATTTATATGATAAAATTGTGTAGTAAAACTGGATCCCAGTGTCTAGGCAAACAACTGTACAGACATTGTGATATGGGGATAGCTTCCATTAAGAATGGTGTCATCCCAGTGCCCAGACACTGGGATCCAGAAAACTTAACTTTAAATAAGTGGCTGTATAATAAAAACTGGATTCCAGTGTCAAGCACTGGAATGACAACATCTGCTACTCAAATTATCTGTTTATCTGTAGGTTGCAATGTTCGTACACTGGAATGTTACAGCGCTGGGGTGACATTTCCCGAACGTGCACACAATTGTGAATCTAGTAGAGGTTTAGCATGATGAAAAAGACAATTAGCAGTGTATTTGCAAGAGAAATTTTAGATAGCAGGGGTTACCCAACAATTGAGGTAGAAATAGAACTATGTGATGGAGCAACAGGTAGAGCCGCTGTCCCTTCTGGGGCTTCGACCGGTAAACTAGAAGCATTGGAGCTGAGAGATCAAGATGAAAAAAGGTATTGTGGTAAAGGAGTGCTGAAAGCTGTTCAATCTGTGAGTGAAGTGATAGCAAATAAAATCATTGGCATGGATGCAGCAAACCAGAGTGCAATTGATAAAGTTTTAATTGAACTAGATGGAACAAAAAATAAATCTAAACTTGGAGCAAATGCAACTTTGGGTGTGTCTCTTGCTGTTGCAAAAGCAGCAGCAAACAGCTTTAAAATGCCGTTATATAAGTATTTGGGAGTAGGGGAAGAGCAGATGCCAGTTCCGCTAATTAACGTCATTAATGGTGGAGTACATGCAGATAATAAACTCGATTTTCAAGAATTTATGATTCTTCCGGTTGGTGCTGAAACTTTCAGTGAAGCAATAAGAATATCTGCAGAGGTATTTCATAACTTGCGCGGCATTCTTAAGAAAAAAGGTTATAGCACAAACGTAGGAGATGAAGGTGGTTTTGCACCAGACATTGGTAGCACTGAAGAAGCTCTTAATCTGATAATTCAGGCTGTAGAATCTGCTGGTTATTCGATGAAAAATCACTTTGCACTGGGTCTTGATGTTGCTTCATCTACTTTTTATGAAAATAGAGTTTACAAATTTGAAAACAGAGAACTCACTTCAGAGGAATTGGTTCAGTATTATTTTGACCTTGTAGGCAAATATCCAATAATTTCTATAGAAGATGCAATGAATGAAGACGACTATGAAGGTTGGAAATTACTTACTGCAAAATTGGGAAGTAAAATTCAATTAGTCGGGGATGATTTATTTGTTACAAATTGTGAACTAATAAGTAAAGGAATAGAGGAGAAAATGGCAAATGCTGTACTAATCAAGCCAAACCAGATAGGAACACTTACGGAAACTTTTGCTGCCATTGAAATGGCAAAATTAAATGGCTACAGGGCTATTATTTCTCACCGCTCAGGTGAAACAGAAGATACAACGATATCCCACATATCAGTTGCGTCGAATTGTGGGCAAATAAAGACTGGCTCGCTGTCGCGTTCTGATAGGCTTGCAAAGTATAATGAATTGATGAGAATAGAAAGTTCATTAGGAGAAAATGCTAAATATTATCGCGGGTTAGCATGGATTTCATAGACGAAGTTAAATTATATTTAAAAGCAGGTGATGGTGGCGATGGTTGCGCGAGTTTTCGTCGAGAAAAATTCGTTGAATTTGGTGGTCCAAACGGTGGTAATGGTGGCAGGGGAGGAGACATAATTTTCATCAGTGATGCAAATCTCAACACTTTGCTTAATTTTCGTTGTCGAAGACACATTAAAGCGAGTAATGGAAAAAGTGGTACGAGTAGAGATAGATCTGGCACAGCAGGAAAAGATATTATACTTAAAGTTCCAGTTGGTACACAAATAATCGATGAAGAAAGTGAGGAAGTGATAGTAGATCTTGATAAACCCGACATCGAATTTCAAGTAGTACAAGGTGGAAAAGGTGGACTTGGGAATACCAATTTTAAATCTGCTACCAATAGGGCACCAAGACATTTTACCCATGGTCAGCCTGGCGAAGAAAGAAATATAATATTGAAGCTAAAAGTTTTATCTGATGTTGGCATTATTGGTATGCCAAATGCAGGTAAATCTAAATTTTTAACCCGCTGCTCAAATTCTGATACGAAAGTAGGCGATTATGAATTTACTACTATAAGACCACATTTAGGTGTAGCAAAAGTGGATTATAGCGAAATTATAATAGCAGATATTCCTGGAATAATCGCTGATGCTCATCTTGGAGTTGGGCTCGGACACAAATTTTTAAAGCACATAGAAAGGTGCAAAATTTTACTGCATTTAATTGATGTAACTCACGATGACATTATTTCAGCTTATAATTGTACGCATAATGAACTGAAGCTTTACAATAGCGATCTTGTTGAAAAAGAGGAAATTGTAGTGTTAAATAAATGTGACTTATTGGAAGAAACAGAAATTCTTGAGAAGAAGAATCATTTAGCCAATTATCTTGATAGAGAAGTACTGTGCTTATCAATCGACGATGATTTACAGCCCATCTTAAGATTATTAAATGAAAAAGTGAAAATTAAGGAAATTAATGTATATGATCCTTTTAAGATGTGAATTTTTTATTTGACAATCAAAGTCTGGATTCCAGTGGGTAATTTTCCACAGTTGTCTGCATTTTTTGTTCCACAACTTATCTTTTTTTCGGCTTGTGCCATTTCTCATACTGTCTCTTGCTTTCTTGAACTCAGAAATTCAATAGCTACAAAAGCATTTGAGTAGTTTTTTGTTAAGAATTAGGCATAGAATCCCCCATATTTATTAATAAAGAACAGAAAAAATGTAACGCACATACGACAGAGATTAAGCATATGTGTGCACCCATTTGCGCTGAAGAAGATACTCTACATTCTTTACTGAGTTTGATTATTTGATAAAAAAGTCTGCAGACGAAGATAGATTTTGAGCTCTAAAAATATCTCTACTTTGATTATACTAAGATTAGATAAATAGGCGAAGTAATTTTTATATTAATTTTTTAGCTTACAACCGATTTTACGTTCAACAACTTGACATTTATTCAATACTACTGTATAATAAAGATGTGCATTTTTTGTACTATGGCAATAAAATTACCTTGTAATAGGTGTATTGGACCCGAGGGCAGTACTCGGCGCCTCCACCATATTTTTTGATTGATACGGGGGCGAGTAAGGATCGACATGCATAGTAAAGATGGTAGCTTTGCTCGGTTAGATACCACCGCTAAGAGTTCACAATTTAGATGCAAACGATAACTTTGCTGCTGAAGACAATGTTGCATTAGCTGCTTAATTTAGGCACTATAACTTCATTGCTATAAGCACGGTTTAGGGAACGCCGGGTAACAGAAGTTCCCCCAAACATGTAAGGGTTATATGGATAAAACAGATTATCAGAAGTCGCTTAGTTATGCTAAATTTCAAGTTATCAAAAAGGCTTTGAATACCATATTAGATAATGTTTTTACTCCTCACTTAGAGATACTGTTTTTTACGCGCTTTAATGGTGTTGTCATACCAGGCTACTTGAAAGAATCATACCCTACTCAAATGCTTATTATATTACAGCATCAATTTTTTGGTCTAAAAGTTCTTGAAGATAAGTTTAGCGTCAGTTTGAGCTTTCGTGGAAAACAAGAACAAGTCACTGTACCGTTTTTTGCTATTAGTGAGTTTCATGATAAAATTTCAGGAGATACTTTAGTATTTAGCGTTGATTCTGATAAAGAATATGAAAGTGAGAAATGTGCTGAAAAGTCATCAAATGGTAGTATTATATCTATAGATCAACTTTACGATAAGTAGTTACTTCATTTTATAAATAAAAAATATTGTATCTGTTCAGGATATCGACAAGACCATAGAGTAAAAGTGAGTTTATAACAAATGGTATCATTTGAGTAGCTGACATTGGCTTTCACATAAAAAACGTTGTAAAGCGCTTTCATGTTTACCAACGGTTCTGTCGCATCTATAAACCACAGGAAAGAAGATCATTAAAGGTGGGATTATAGGAGTTATGAAGCCATTAACATAGCAAAATTCTCAAAAGTAGAAACATTATTTTAATAATTTGTCTTTTTTGAATCATACGAATATTTTCTATGCCTGTGATGGTAATCTTTGCGGAATGGAAGCTTTTAAACCCAAGCATTGGCTTTATTAGTTTTTTGATAAATCTATCAACAATATTATTTAGATATTTTATTTGAAGAACTGTAATCTTCAGAAATTTCTGCATTCAAATCATCAAGAGCAGCAGTATTACTGCCGCTTTTATCAATTACAATTTTCTCAGGAAGATAGTTACTCCTGAAGGCTTTACGAAAGAATGCAAGTGCTGCAGACTTGTCTCTACTAACACACAAGAGGAAGTCTACAGTATATAAATAAACCCATTTACCGTTTAATTTAATGTAAGTCTCTCCAACTACTACCAACCTGCTTCTTTCTTTTCCTTACTGCCTCATCTATCAGTGGTGATAACCCACCTTTGTAACGTAGCATTTTGCTTCCCTTATACTCATCATTTCTTCCAAATCTCGATAGCTCAAAGAGAATCGACATTTCATGTATACAGATAACATCCGCTGAAAAGCTAAATCCTTTGAAATATGGCAACAATTTTTGATTGATACGAAACATCTTTGCTTTTTTTTTAGACAATTATATCATTCTTCTTTCTACTTCCCTACAAATGCGACAGAACCGAAAATATTCGTATGATTCAAATTTTGAGAATTTTGCTATGTTAATGGCTTCATAACTCCTATAATCCCACCTTTAATGATCTTCTTTCCTATGGTTTATAGATGCGACAGAACCTTTTTTATACGTTAGCTACAGTTAAAACATAATTGACTTTGCCTAGTTAATATTTCAAATTATAAAAAAGGCAAATAATTCTATGATATTGCAGGGCAAAAAAGGGTTAATAACCGGAATAATAAATAAAAGGTCAATAGCATATGGTATAGCACAGACCCTCTCAGAACATGGAGCTGAGCTTGCAATCACTTATCAAAATGAAACAATAAAAGAGAAATTATTACCAATAGCAAGTGAATTAAATGTAGAGTTAATATTGCACTGTAATGTTTCAAATGAGGAAACTATAGATAATGCTTTTAAGGAAATAAAGGAGAAGTGGGGTGCTATTGATTTTTTGGTACATGCAATAGCATTCTCCGATAAAAATGAGCTAAATGGTAAATATGTCAATACTTCACTAAACAACTTTATTAATGCAATGCATATATCGTGCTATTCTTTTACTGCTTTAGCGCAAAGAGCGGAAAAAATGATGTTAAATGGCGGTAGTTTACTTACTTTATCCTACTATGGTGCTGAAAAAGTTATGCCAAATTATAATGTGATGGGTTTATGTAAAGCAGCACTTGAAGCAAGTGTAAAATATATAGCATGTGATCTCGGACCACAGAACATCAGAGTAAATGCAATTTCTGCTGGTCCAATCAGAACTTTGGCATCTTCTGGAATAAGTGACTTTCACTCCATATCGGAATGGAATAGAAGTAATTCTCCACTTAGACGCAATGTTACAATAGAAGATGTTGGCAAGGCAGCACTATACTTATTAAGCGACCTGAGTAGTGGTACAACTGGAGAAATTTTACATGTTGATTCAGGGTATAATGTTGTGGGAATGAAGATAGTAGACTAATACAGTACTGCAGATGCATGTGAAGCCTGTGTTTTTTTGTTATCCGAGTAATTGACATTGGAGCCCAGTGTCAGCTACTCGAATGACAACATTTTTTAATTAAATCTCGCACATTAACCATAGAGTTGTTATTTTATAAGTATTTGTTGCTGCTGATCTTCTATTTTTATAGCCCTTCTCATAATAGTCCAAAAAGAGTAAGATGGATTGATAGTAGTGAAGGTAAGGATGCCAGTAGCAAATAGTTATGACTTAAGAAAAAAGGTAATGGAAGCATTGGATGAAGGAGAGAGTGGAGAAACTGTTGCCAAGAGATTTAAGATCGGAAAAACAACTTTATATGAGTGGAAGAAAAGACGTGAGAAAACGGGAGATTTTCAATCAAAAAAGCTTGGAAGCGTGGCATAAAATTACCGACTGGAATGCATTTGCCGAATTTGCAAATGAGCAAGGTGGCAAAACTCAGTCAGAGATGCTGGGGCAATATTAGTAGACAAACAATTCATCGAGCACTTAAAAATATAGGATTCACAAGAAAAAAAAGACCTACGGATATAAAGAAAGAAATGAAGAAAAGCGAGCTCAATTTTCAAAGGTTATAGCAACAAAAGAACCTAAAGAATTAGTGTATATAGATGAGTCTGGCATTGATAACACTGAACCTATGGTTATTGCCAGAAAGGACAGCGGTTTTATGCCCTAAAATCTGGGAAGAAAACTCAACGAATTAGCATGGTTGCAGCCTTAAGTGGAAGAAAAATAATTGCTCCGTTAACCTTTGAAGGCCACTGCAATATGGATATCTTTAATAAATGGTTTGAGCAGTTTCTGACACCGATTTTGGAACCTGGACAAACTGTTATCCTTGATAATGCTACTTTTCATAAGTCTAATAAGATTTGCTAAAGGAGTTGGTGCAGAAATTTTATATCTTCCTCCATATTCTCCAGATTTTAACAAAATTGAACATTATTGGTTTGCTATAAAAAACAGAACCAGGAAAAACATTCCTTTATTCAAATCTTTTCGTCATGCTGTCGATTCTTCTTTCTTATGACCTTTTTGGACTATTATGGGAAGGGCTATACTTCCTCCATTTGGGTTAAGAGATTGTGCGTGAGGGTTGCTCTTGAAGTTGCCTTGCAAGGAAAAAGTCTTTTTCCTCCCGATCTTGGAGTTGCTTTGCAAGCAAGAAATCCTATTGTTCTTGTGTTTGTTTTGCTAAGACTTTATTCTTATTAAGCAGTGGTTAAAAATGAGCATGGCTTTTATTATAGAATGCCCCCCCTATAGAAGTATATAGACTATGAAGACTTATCTTACAGGTTGTGGTACTTGTTGTTGATAAAATGTTTTTTCTACACGTGCTTCTTCCACACTGCACCTTCTTGATAAGACTGGCTCCTCAAGGCATTTTATACGTTGCTGTACATCATTAATGCACTGCCCTATAACATCACCAATTTTTCCATCAGCATTTTTTGCCAATAACTCATCAAACTCCCTCTCAATCTCTACTCTCTCAGAGATATCCTTTGAAAGATCACAATATTCCAAAATTTCATCTATCTGAAGTTGTTTTGCTAATAGAAAGTCTTCTTGCTCCTGCTGCTGTTTTATTAACTCTTGAGTTACAATTTTAGCCCTAGAGTAATGATTTCCTTCAAGATATATTGTTTCTCTCTCTTTACTACCCCATAACTCGTCATTTAATTTATAACTCTCACGATTAAACATCTGATTTAGTTGATCATTGTTTATCATTTCAGGATTTGGTTCAAACTTTTGTTGTTTCTCTCTGCCGCTAACTTTACAATGGACATTAATTTCAATGTTAGCTAAAGAAGCTAATAATTGAATTTCTTCAATAAAAGGAAAATAACTTTTACTTTCTATTGCTTCTAGATAGGATTGATAGAGTTCAGGTTTGTCAAGAAATGAGCGTGTAATAAAATCACTGTTATATTCGGCATTATAGTCACTCTCACCAATGCCATCAAGAGCCTCTGCATATTCACTTAGATTAAGCACAGCTTGATTATGCGATATATTAAATTTGCTAACAGCTCTACTTACTAACCTCTTCACATTACCTTCAGCATTTTCAATTTTCCTATTTGTTTGCTTAACCAGACCCTTTATTTTATCAGACTTGCCAGTTAAATCCCCTGGCTTATTAAAAAACATATTAAAAACCTTTTCTAGCTGATCCTTTAAAGGAGCTGGCATACTTGGATCATCTAAAGACGTAAATCGACTTAAAAATTTGTGCCATTCCATTCTCATATCTTGCGCTCTTTCAGCTTTATATGTACCAAAACTGTTATCACCAAACACTGCATGAAAAAAGCAATTGCCATCACCTGCAGTATCATATTTAACTACTTGGTTATTAGAAGGTTCTTTTTCTACATTACTCTCTGAAGTCTTGCGTCCTTTAGCATTTTCAATACTGTCAAAACCATTTGGTAATTTCCGTTTTCTAAGCCCAACCATAATTTCTACCTTAATTCAAGCTATATGTTATTATATTAACTAACTTATTAATAAGTAACTAATTAGGTATAGCAAAAATTTTTTAATTATGCAATAATTAAGGCTTTAAATAGCAAATATGAGCTTTAACTGTGGTATAGTTGGGTTACCAAATATAGGAAAATCAACTTTATTTAATGCACTTACAGAGTCAAGTGCAGCTGAAGCTGCAAATTATCCTTTTTGCACAATCGAGCCAAATGTTGGCAAAGTGCCAATACGAGATCAGCGTTTGAAACAAATTGCCTCGATTGCTCACTCGGGGAAAATAATCTACAATCAACTGGAAGTTGTCGATATTGCCGGCTTGGTTAAGGGTGCGAGCAAGGGTGAAGGACTAGGAAATAAATTTTTGAGTCATATCAGAGAAGTTGATGCCATTGTTCATCTGCTCAGGTGCTTTACGGATGACGATATCAGCCATGTAAACAGTAAAATAGATCCAATATCAGATGCTGAAATAGTGGAAATGGAGTTAATTCTAGCTGATATTGATAGCATAGAAAAAAGGCTTCCTCAATTGGAAAAGAAAGCAAAGCAAGGTGATAAAGAGCTAAAGAGACAACTTGAATTAATGCAAGAGGTATTAGCTACTTTAAAATTAGGTAAACCGGCAAGAAGCTTGGAGAATATCGATGAAGATGAGATGAAGTTGCTTCAATTGCTAACAACAAAGCCTGTTATGTATGTATGCAATGTTGAAGATACGAATATCATAACTGGTAATGAACTATCTAAAAGGGTGGAAAAAATGGCGGAAGAAAATAAAAGCAAATTTTATTGTATTTCAGCGAAACTTGAAGCAGATATTGCAAATCTTGATAGTGAAGAGGAAAAACAGAATTTTTTATCAGAATTTGGCTTACAAGAATCAGGACTTGATGGAGTAGCACGTATTATGTATGAAGTGCTAAGTATGATAACTTTTTTTACTGTGGGCCCCAAAGAAGCACGTGCATGGCCAATAAAGATAGGATCAACAGCTGACAAAGCAGCAGGTGTAATTCACACTGATTTTGAAAAGGGCTTTATAAAAGTAGAAACCATAAGCTTTGAAGACTATATAAAATATGGAAGCGAATTAGCTTGCAAAGATGCAGGGAAAATTCGCTTCGAAGGCAGAGATTATATCGTGCAAGATGGCGATATAATGCACTTTAGGTTTAATGTGTAGTATACATCTAACTACCAAAGTACCCGGGAGTCCAGCCTTTCTTTATGGCTTCCTCTTCGCTGATCTCATCTAGTTCCACGTCATGGAGAATGGAGCTAGGTGTTGTAACAACTTCTTTCCCCTGTGGTTGTATATTCTTCTCCTCCTCACATAGTACGTACTCCAGACGTTCTTCTAAAAAGGGAATGTTCAAAAAAGTGTGTCAAACCGAGAAATAAAAATAAAATAGAAACAAAAAATAGAGGTTTGATATATGAGTTACAAAATAGAAAATGGAACGACTGGCCTGGTAGATTACAAAGAGCTGGAAGCAAATATACTGTCATCAATAAGGGAAGGTAAACCATTGATGGGGAGAGATGGAGCATTAACACCATTTGTAAAAAGGCTGCTGGAAGCAAGTCTAGAAGGTGAAATAGAGCATCATTTATCCAATGAAAGAGAAGAAAAGAATCGAAGAAACGGAAAGAATGGCAAAACTTTGAAGACGAGTATTTGAACTATTGACACCAAGAGATAGAGAGGGAAGTTTCGAACCACAGATAGTGAAAAAAAGGCAAACAAGCTTACATCCAGAACTTGAAACAAAGGTCTTGAACATGTTTGCAAGCGGTGTGGGATACAGGGATATAGCATCCTATGTGGAAGAAATCTATGACCATAAAATATCTGCAGCAGAGATATCTGGAATTACAGATAAATTACTGCCTATAATCAATGAATGGAGGAGTCGTCCCCTACAATCAGTATACCCGATAGTATTTATGGATGGGATGTTTTTTAAGGTCAAAGAGAATGGACATTGCATAAGTAAATGCATGTACAATATATTAGGAATAGACCAAAATGGCAGAAAAGAAGTACTGGGTTTTTACTTAGCAGAAAGTGAGGGAGCTAACTTCTGGCTAGGCGTATTAAATGACTTAAAAGAGAGAGGAGTAGAAGACATTTTGATAGCTTGTGTTGACGGTCTGAAAAGCTTCCCTACAGCTATAAATAGCGTATTTCCCAATGCTGAGGTACAGTTATGCATTGTGCACCAAATAAGAAATTCACTAAAATACGTATCCAGCAAAGATATAAAAGTTTTTATGAATGATTTGAAAAAAATATACCGTGCTACAAGTAGAGAAATCGCCGAAAATTATTTACTTGAACTGGAGGAAAAATGGGGTGAAAAATATCCTTTAGTCATAAAATCGTGGCAAAACAATTGGGAAAATTTGTCTAGTTATTTTAAGTATTCTGGCCCTGTTAGAAGGCTAATTTATACCACCAATCCAATTGAGGGGTTGCACAGACAAATCAGAAAATTTACTAAAACCAAAGGTTCATTTACCAGTACAAATGCCTTGTACAAATTGGTATATTGTGCTATAAAAAAGATAGAGCAAAAATGGGCTATGGCTTTGCCTAATTGGGCTCTAACTATATCTCAACTTGATATCTTTTTTCCTGATAGGTTAAAAATTGAGTTGAACTAAAAATTCGCTTTGACACACTTTTTTGAACATTCCCCTTATTCGTCAATGTTTGCAGTTTTGTTTGATTAGTAATAGGAATTGGTAACCTATGGCGCACTGCTGTGGATAACAGCTGTCTAGGATAGTTTAGCTATAGAAAATCAACACTCACTTTTCTTTATTGTTTTGAGGTTTTTCTTGATCAACCATTTCCTCACCGATCTCTTTTATTTTTAGTATCAATGACTCTGGTACATACATGTTAATTACTTCTTCTGTTGTCACAAATAAAGCCTGATAAGAGTGTGAATTTATTATCCAATTGGGCAATATGTCTTCTGCGTCTATTTTAGACTCTCCCTCTTTTTTATCATATACTGTGTGGCAATATAAGTGCACAGCAAAAAATAGTACATAAGAAAGCAATATTCCTCTGAGTGCTCCGACAAAGATTCCAGTAACTCTATCCATTAATCCCAACCTTATAGGTGATAATATGTACATTAGCCAGTTATTCATTGTCATGAATGTAAGATTAAGTATGATAAATACAGAGATTGTAGAAAGTATGTTTTGTGTAACTTTAGAGTCAAAATACTTACTATAATTTATAATAAAAAAATCATAGTAACTAGCTGTCAAAAAGACTGATAAGAGCAAGAACATTAATGCACATAGCTCTTTTATAAAACCTCTAGTTATCGATATTATTACACACAAGACAATAATAAAGATAATTAGGCTATCGAAAAACATATTTTGTATCTATATGATTTTCAAGATATAATAGTTGTAAATAACAAAGTTGTAAAATTAATTGTGTTGATATTTTATCAGCTGGTCTAAGTACCGAGCAATCATATCAACTTCTAAATTTAGGTAATTACCTGTTTTGTTATATTGAAAAGTTGTATTTTTCCATGTGTAGGGAATAATGTTCACAGTGAATTCTTGATCGACAACTGAATTTACTGTAAGGGAAACTCCATCTAGCGTTACAGAACCTTTTTTTGCAACAAATTTAATTAATTCTTGTGGGCATGATAGTCTGATTTCATGAGATTCTAAATTTTGATTGATTGTTAAAATTTCTGTTGTGTCATCCACATGACCCTGAACCAAGTGGCCGTCAATTCTGTCACTCAGTTTCATTGCTTGTTCTAGGTTTATTTTTTTCCCTGTTTTCCACGTATTTAAGTTAGAAACCTTCATGGTTTCTTGAGATACTTGAACTGTGAATACATTGCTCATTATGTTGACAACAGTTAAACACACTCCGGAGCAGGATATTGAATCTCCTTTGTTTATAGAGGATAAATTTTGTGTCTCAATATGGAAGATTTGATCAGAGTTAGGGTGGATAGTGATATCAGTTATAGTGCCAATATCTTTGATAATTCCTTTAAACATGCAATAAAATAAATAATTATATCACAAAAGATCTTATTTGTTAGGTGCGCAAAGGAAGATCTTTTTTACTTATCTGCTCAATAGATTCTACAGAATATTCAGAATATAGAAAGTAAGCCAGGTTCAAAACGCACAGTGTAATTAATATTGGTAACCCTATGTTTAATGTTAGACCGATACTTTCCCTTTTTTCTGTTAGCACCAATTCCTTTAAAATTGACACTTTTCCCAGCGGCAAGTGCCATAGGCAGAGTGCTGATATAGAAGCTGCTACTAAAAATAGACAAAAATAAGTCTCTTTCGAAGAAAACATAGCTTTTAATGTTGATTTGAGCCTAATATTAGTAGGCAATCGAGTTTTAGCTTCATTTGTTTTTGGTAAATGGTCTACAGCTTTGCTTGGTAAAATTTCATGAGAAACATTTTTAGGCTGTGGAGAAGGTTGGCCTGAAACTAATTTAATCAACTGCTCTTTTTTTCTATATACTTGCTTGTGTAAATACTCTTTTGGAAAAGAAGATTTGCCGGCTGTTTGTGGTATCTTCAGCATTTCTAATGCTTCTGATATCTCATCTGGTTCTAATACTTCATGTAGTTGTTTATCTTGGAAATAAATAATATTAAACATTGAGTTGAAAATATTGTGAAATATTTCTGGATCTTGATTTTTATATTCACTTACTACTTCTACGAATATTTCATCGAGTTTTTTTCCCTTGTGCTTAGCTACATTATCTATCATAGCTACTCTAGCATCAATTTGAGCTTGTTTTATGATTGATTGTTTTTCTTCTTGCAATAATTCTTTAGCCTGCTTTTTTGACTTCTTTTTTCTATTAGCCTTAAAATAATCTGTGTGTGACCTAATTTGACCTATATCCCGCTCTGTTTCTTGAGGGACTAAATTTCCTATACTACCCTCTGTTATCCGAGTGTCTAACACTGGTTCTTTTTCTTTTTGGTCAAGTGCTGGAATAACACCAGGTGGCATATTGTTACTCTGTATAGAAAATTTGGGCAGTTGTGGGAAAAAGAATTGTGCCGTATTAAAAAAATTGAATGGCTGAAAAAGAGACCTAAGCCAGGAAATATTTTCATGCATTGCAGCAACAATTACTGGTGCGCGTGTAATTTGCTTTCTGTTACTTACTATATTGTAGCCAAACGAACCTTGCACAATTTGTTTATCTTGCTTGTTCCTTTTTTCAACCACATTTTCGTTTTTATTTTCAGTTTCTTCTACTTGTGATATATCTTGACTTTGCTCCTCATTTTTGGCTTTTTCTACATGTTTTAGCTTCTCATTTAAGAGTGCCTCGATTTGTTGCAAGCTATCTAGATTGATGTTTTTGTCTGTTTTTAGCGTTATCGTTATGCCCTGCAGAAGGATTTGAATTGAAGCATTACTTATGAATTCTTCTACAGTTTTATTCGCTTTATGGTGGTTGTTGTATAGTTCTTCACTTTCTTTTGGTACTTTTATATTGGCTGTGAAGTTTTTCTCCTGAGAAAGGCAGATTTTAAAAAAGTCAATTAAATGTTTTATTTGAGGTAATGTTGTATTAGGGTTTACCTCTGTTAGCAGCTTGAGCTTAAATGAAAACTCTTGTGTATCACTTACAACACTTCTTGAGCGAATGGTGCTAATCTCCAGTACTTCATTAGAAAATGCCTTACTTATTTTTTTAGATCTATCCTTAAAAAACTTAGGTAAACCCTCAATTTCGTATTTTTTCTTAGTTTCTATGTTACTACTATGCATGAGTAAATTTTTTAATGTAGAGTGAAATAAAAAACATAATTAGTCAATAAATTAATAATTATAGCACCCTTGCATAACAGCGGCGCGTTGGATTCAATAAGAGCAGAAGAAGTTACTTTACAAACCTCATCAGTTTCCTTATCATGACAATAAGAGTATTTATCCTTGTTTTTGATCTGCGCAGATTCAATGACAAAATTCAGTAAAAAAACTCAGATATTTATTGGCAAATTACATAAAATTATAGCGGCTGCATGTCTTTTTTATTTTTTCTACATTCAGCCAAAATCCGCTTAAAATAAGCGTTAGAACATTATTACAATGCCAATTTACATTATAAAACTCACTACTGGGAGATTCTTTTGCCTTTTTTTTGCTTGGTGAATTTCTTAATATTTTGGATTGGTTAGGAGTCCTATAGAGATGTCATTCCAGCACTTGATGCTGGAATTCAGGAATTTTTTGAGCACGAAAGTTATGCTAAGTTTTTATTGTTAAGTAAAGGCTGGATTCCAGTGTCGGAGCACTGGAATGACAGAAGAAGGAAACACTCGGATAGGGGCAATTTTAATGATACCATCATAGAGATCAGCTACTCTGATGACAACTTTTTATGCGAATAGTTTTATTGATGATATTAAAGACTTCACTATAATGAAAGTTTAAGCTAGCGTTTTTAAGGTGAATAAAGAGCTAATAAGTGAAATACCTTTACTTGAAGATAAGGCAGTTTCTGAGATTGAAAATGCTGCTTCTTTGCAAGATTTAGAAAAAGTTAGGTTGTCATACTTGGGGAGAAAGGGTCTAATAAAGGCTTATTTCGATGACTTAAAGAATATAGATGATGCAGGAGAAAAACGCGACCTAGGTGCAGTGATTAATGTTTTACGCAATAAGATAGACCAGCTTATAACAAGCAAAGAAAATGAACTAAAAGCTGAAGAAGTTAAATTAAAACTGCAAAATGAAGCGGTTGATATCACGCTGCCTATTAGGCCCGAAAGAATTGGCAAGATTCATCCACTCAGTAAAGTTATAAGAGAAGTAAAGCTCATTTTTGCACATATGGGCTTCAAAGCAGTTGATGGTCCTGATATTGAAGATGAATTTCACGTGTTTGATGCGCTAAATACTCCAAGTCATCATCCTGCGCGAGAGGAGCAAGATACCTTCTACTTAAAGAATAAAATAAACGATAAAAGAATGGTGCTGCGCACTCATACCTCATCTGTGCAGATTAGAACTATGGAAAAGATAAAAGCTTTTCCAATTAAAATAGTGGCTGCAGGCAGGGTATACAGAAATGACTTTGATGCAACTCACACTCCTATGTTTCATCAGATAGAAGGGCTTTATGTTAATGAAAATGTCAATATGGGCCAATTAAAATTTACTATTCATCGCTTCCTTAGTAAATTTTTCGGAGATAAAGGTCTAAAAATACGCTTTCGTAATAGTTTTTTTCCTTTTACTGAGCCTTCTGCAGAAGTGGACATAAGTTATAAAGGTAGTAAATGGATTGAAGTACTTGGATGTGGTATGGTGCATCCAAATGTCTTTAAAAATGTTGGAATAGACCATACTAAATACAGTGGCTTTGCATTTGGGATTGGTATAGAAAGGCTAGCAATGCTGAAATATCAAATTAGTGATCTAAGGAGCTTTTACGACAATAGAGTTAGTTGGCTCAACCATTATGGTTTTCATTTTTCGTCTTTAAGATAAGTGACAAATAAATCTTATACATTTGTTGTACTTGCTGCTGGGCATGGTAAACGAATGAATTCAAGCTTGCCTAAGGTTCTGCACAAAATAGGTAATTTCTCCATGCTTGAGCATGTCATTTACAATGCAAAGCAGCTGAATCCTGAAAAAATAGTTATTGTAGTCGATTTGCCTTTAACTCAAAGGCTGAAATGCTTTGAGGGTATAAAACTAATTACACAAGAGTCAACGCTCGGTACAGGGGATGCAGTCAAAATTGCAATGAGAAACCTGAAAGAATTGTCAGATATAGTTGTTGTGCAGTATGGGGATACTCCACTAATAAAAAGCAGCACAATAACTAAAATGATAAGCTGCTTAGGAGAGAGCAATGCTTTAGTTTGTCTTGGGTTTAAAACTAATAATAAAGGATACGGTAGACTAATTATTGAGAACGGTTCCCTAAGAGAAATCGTAGAAGCACAAAATGGTAGAAATAATGATGAGGAATTTCTTGCTAATGCCGGAATAATGGTTGCACGTGAAAAGAATCTACGTGAATTGGTGGAGAAAATAGAGTGTAATAACCAAGCTCATGAATATTACTTGACCGATATCGTTGCCATTGCAGTAAAGAGTAATTTAAATGTCGGCTATGTTATTGCTGATGAGGAGGAGGCAACTGGCATAAATAATAGGAATGACCTTGCAACGGCCGAGTTTTACTTTCAAGAAGAAAAAAGAAAGTTTTTCACTAACTCTGGAGTAACGCTTGTTGCTCCAGAAACTGTTTTCTTCTCTCTTGATACGCAAATTGGTATGGATTCGATTGTTTACCCATACGTTTTTTTTGGTCCTGGAGTAAAAATAGGATCTGGTGTTAGGGTTGGTCCATTTGCCAAATGTGAAAATACAACAATAGGTGATGGTGCAATCATAGGTAATTTTGTTGAAACAAAAGCAAGTGATATAGGTATAAATACTAAGATAAAGCATTTAAGTTATATAGGAAATACTCAGGTAGGGCAGGGGAGTAACATAGGTGCAGGTACTGTTGTTTGTAATTATGATGGTAAAAAGAAACGTAAAACAAATATTGGAAGCAATTGTTTTATTGGTGCCAATAGTTCATTAATTGCACCGCTTAATGTGCATGATGACTCTGTCATTGCAGCAGGTAGCGTTATAGTGAAAGATGTGCCAAAGGGAAGTCTTGCAATTGCAAGAGAAAGGCAAGTAACTAAAAAAATAAAATAATTCCAATTTTTTTCTTGATGGTTATGCTTATATATGCATATGCTGAGATCTTAGATAAAAATGAAAAAATTATTTACCTTGTTGGTTTGTTGTTCTCTTTCAGTACCATCTTTTGGAGTTGATTGGATTAAAGATAGAATTTATACTTCTTTATCATATAGCCGGCTTGGTGTTAATTATGACGTTGGTTTTCACTATACAGATAGCGTTAAAATTTCAGTTGGCTATGTAATCAAACCTATTATTAATTCTCTAATCAAACCTACTCTTGATGAAGAATTTGGAGCAGTGGTGGGGCTTATGGCAAAGCTTCATTATCATCATAAATTTGAAAATACGGGTATTACTCCTTATAACCCCAGTTGCGGATTAGAAATCAGTGAAAAAGCCAGGAAAATAGGGTAACCTCGGAAAATTATTTACAAAATAGAGAGGTTACCAATGAATGAAAATATAACAGAATTATTTTGCCTGATCGACGATTTTTGCAATTCAGTTGACAAGAATTTTGCAGAAAAACTTCTACCAAGTAGCAAAAAACCAACCAGGACGCCAGAGATTACGCATTCAGAGATTCTTACCATAATATTGCTATATCACCAATCCAAGTGCGACAATTTTAAAATTTTCTATGTGCATTATTTGAAATTATTATACGAATCAGCGTTTCCAAAATTGCCATCCTATAGTAGGTTTATTAGGCTAAAATCTAGGGTTTTATGGTATTTAGTGCTCTTAATGCAATGGTTTTGCGAACAGTCAAAAGTGACAGGGATTTCGTACATAGATGCAACATCTATCGCTGTTTGCCATCCAAAAAGGACCTCGAGAAATAAAGTTTTCAAAGGGTTGGCAAAGATTGGAAAGACTACCTATGGGTGGTTTTTCGGTTTTAAACTACATCTAGTAATCAACGAAGCTGGCGAAATTCAAGGGGTTACGGTGACAAAAGGCAACATTGATGATAGAAAACCTGTGCCAAATTTAACTCAGAAATTGACTGGATTATTGTTTGGAGATAAAGGATATATCAAAAAAGATCTTTTTCACGAATTATTCGATAGAGGGTTAAAGCTTGTAACCAGTATAAAAAAGGGTATGAAAAACTCATTAATGGCGCTAAATGAGAAGATTTTGTTAAGAAAAAGATCGATTATTGAGACAGTTTTTGGCTCTCTGAAAAACAACTTTGAGATTGAGCATACAAGACATAGATCACCGATAAATTTTTTGGTACACATTTTTTCTACGCTTGTTTCATATTCCATGCAGCCGAAAAAGCCCTGCATTTCTAAGCTTTACTTCGTTGGCTAATCCGCAACTGAGGTAGTTAGGATTCATGGCAAAGCTTCATTATCATCATCAATTTGAAAGTACGGATATTACCCCTTATGTTACTTTTGGTGTAGGAGGTGGAGCTAAAGTATCTCAACCAGCACAGCAAGGTCAACAGCCAGACGTAAAAAAGTTTTTTTCCTACCAGATAGGTGCTGGTATTAATCTTCCACTTTCTGAGAGAACGAATTGACCTTACCCAGAAAAAGTAGACAGAAAGTTAAGACGTTTTTGCTATGAGAATGATGAATCAAAAAGCTCAGGAATGCAATAGTTAATAGTAGAATGTCTACGCTGTTTATTATAAAAAATTTCTATATATTCAAATATTGCGGTTTTAGCTTGTTGTGCAGAGTGTTGTGAAGTATCAATGAGTAACTCTCTCTTAAGTGAACTAAAAAAGCTCTCTGAAACAGCATTATCATAACAACAACCTTTGTGACTCATACTAGAAGTAATATTTTTTGTACTTAGTAAAAATTGATAATTTTTAGAGGTGTATTGCGATCCTTGATCGCTATGAAATAGTAGATTTTTAGCAGATTTGCGCCTACCAATAGCCATGAATAACGCATCTATAACTAATTGCCTATTTACTGCATTACTCATTGACCAGCCAATCACCATGCGTGAATATAAATCTATTATTGCTGCCAAATATAACCATCCTTCATTAGTTTTTATGTACGTAATATCAGTTACCCATATCTTGTTAGGTTGATCAGCGATGAAATTCTGATTTAATATGTTAGGAGTTATAACTCTATTGTCTATTTGTGGTTTTTTACTTTTAAACTTTCGTCTAAGCTTAGCTTGAATGCCATTTTTCTGCATAACATTTTGCACTGTTTTGATGTTATAATTTTTACCTAAAGCCTTTAATTCAGCGTGAATTTTAGGAGCTCCGTATCTGCATTGTGATGCTCGATATACCTTCTGAATATCTTGTATGAGCTCTTCTCTTATTGATTTTTTGTTGTTTTTTTCCTTAGTAATCCATTTATAATAACCACAAGCAGATACGTTCAAAAATCTGCATAATTCCCGTATTTTATAGCAGTTTTCATGTTCTTTTATAAAAGAATATTTTACTCTTTTTGGTTTGCAAAATATCCCAGGGCTTTTTTTAAAATGTCTCTTTCCCTCGTTACTCTTGCCAGCTCTTTCTTTAAATCAAACTTTTCTTTGTCACAATGAGCTACTTTCCCTTTTCCTGGAAACGCATCTACTCCAGACATTCTATCATTGTATGTTTTTACCCATCTGCTTAATGAATCACCGCTAATACCCAAATCTCTTGCTATTTTTGCTGATGATTGACCTGTTTCTTTTACTAGTCTTATAGCTTCAATTTTGAATTCTGCTGTATATTCTTTTCTTTTTGTCATACCACACCTCTTTGAAAAAACGTTTTATTTTACTTCAAAAACGTCTTAACTTTCTGTCTACTTTTTCTGGGTAAGGTCAAGGTGATGTGGATAAATAAACCAGTAATGGTAGAGAGAAGAAGCTTTGAACTATTATCATTATATAATAGCAAACAACCTATCTTTAAGAACTTAAAGCATTTTCATATAAACCCAAAAGGAATAGCAATAATACGTATTTATGGAGTTTTGACAAAAAAAACAGAAGCTTTTGATCATATTTTAGATATGACTTCGTATGAAAATATTCATGAAGAGATAGAGAGCGCTTTAGAAGATAAAAGCATAGAAACGATTCTACTTGACATAGACAGTCCAGGAGGAGAAGTAAACGGTGTCTTTGACCTAGCTGATTTTATTTATGAATCAAGAGCAAAAAAGAGGATAATAGCGATAGCAAATGATGATGCGTACTCTGCTGCATATGCTATAGCTTCAAGCGCTGAAAAGGTTTTTGTGTGTAGAACCTCTGGTTTTGGAAGTATAGGTGTTATTGCAAGTCACATTGACCAAAGCGGTTTTGATGAAAAGCAAGGAATAAAATACACAACTATTTTTGCAGGCAAGAGAAAGAATGATTTAAATCCACATGAGCCAATGACGTCTGAAAGTCTGGAAAGCTTACAAAAAGAAGTAGACCGACTATATGAAATGTTTGTGCAGCTAATAGCAAGAAACAGAGGTCTTTCAATTGAAAAGATTCGATCAACAGAAGCAGGTCTATATTTTGGCGAGAAAGCAGTAGAAATAGGTCTTGCAGATGGAGTTACAACATTTTTTGAATTTATTAACAAAGGAGAAAATACTATGAATAAACAAACTACAACTGACCTAGAAACTGATAATTTAACTAAGTATCGTACTGAAGTTGTTGAATTAATACGTTTATGTAACTTATCACGAATGCCAGAGAAAATAGGAGAATTTATTGAGCAGGGCGTAAGTGTTGAGCAAGCAAGGGAGGTTTTAATGGAATTACTTGCAGAGAGAACGAAGAAGACAGAGATACTGAGTGCAATACCACAGAATTCGCAGGAAGATTTGATGACACAGGTAGCGAAAAGTCGGTGCATTTAAATTTTATAACCGCCATATATAGTGCTCTGCGGTAAATAAGTGTCCAAAATGCGCCATAATGGCTAATTATAAGGTAATAACCGCAGTGTATAGCAGTTATAAACACGGCGGTAAAAAAAATAAAAAAAGGAGAGAAAAAGACATGATAAGTATAACTGAAGGAAATAATTTAGGCGATCTTCTGAAATATGAAGTGTCCAACCTATATTCAAGAGACCAAATAACAGTAGCTAAAGGTCAAAATCTTAAGCTTGGTGCAGTAGTTGCCAAAAAGACGGAAGATGGTTTTATTAGAGTACTTAATCCTGCTGGAACAGATGGCACACAAACAGCAATAGGTGCAATAGTAAGTGATGTAAATGCGACAGAAAATGCCAAAGCAGTAATTATTACTCGTGGTGCAATACTAGCAACCTCAGTTGCGGATTAGCCAACGAAGTAAAGCTTAGAAATGCAGGGCTTTTTCGGCTGCATGGAATATGAAACAAGCGTAGAAAAAATGTGTACCAAAAAATTTATCGGTGATCTATGTCTTGTATGCTCAATCTCAAAGTTGTTTTTCAGAGAGCCAAAAACTGTCTCAATAATCGATCTTTTTCTTAACAAAATCTTCTCATTTAGCGCCATTAATGAGTTTTTCATACCCTTTTTTATACTGGTTACAAGCTTTAACCCTCTATCGAATAATTCGTGAAAAAGATCTTTTTTGATATATCCTTTATCTCCAAACAATAATCCAGTCAATTTCTGAGTTAAATTTGGCACAGGTTTTCTATCATCAATGTTGCCTTTTGTCACCGTAACCCCTTGAATTTCGCCAGCTTCGTTGATTACTAGATGTAGTTTAAAACCGAAAAACCACCCATAGGTAGTCTTTCCAATCTTTGCCAACCCTTTGAAAACTTTATTTCTCGAGGTCCTTTTTGGATGGCAAACAGCGATAGATGTTGCATCTATGTACGAAATCCCTGTCACTTTTGACTGTTCGCAAAACCATTGCATTAAGAGCACTAAATACCATAAAACCCTAGATTTTAGCCTAATAAACCTACTATAGGATGGCAATTTTGGAAACGCTGATTCGTATAATAATTTCAAATAATGCACATAGAAAATTTTAAAATTGTCGCACTTGGATTGGTGATATAGCAATATTATGGTAAGAATCTCTGAATGCGTAATCTCTGGCGTCCTGGTTGGTTTTTTGCTACTTGGTAGAAGTTTTTCTGCAAAATTCTTGTCAACTGAATTGCAAAAATCGTCGATCAGGCAAAATAATTCTGTTATATTTTCATTCATTGGTAACCTCTCTATTTTGTAAATAATTTTCCGAGGTTACCCTATTTTCCTGGCTTTTTCACTGATTTCTAATCCGCAACTGGGGTTAGCAGATCATGCAGTTGTGTGGCCAGCAAATATCACTGAAGAACAGAAAGCTGAAGCAATAAAGCAACTTGAAGGACGAGGGATCATTGTCCGCAAGGGAGTGTAACTTAAATTAATAAGGGGGAAAAAGAATGCAAAATCCATTTACAAATACAGCATTTAGCATGACGGCACTAACAAATGCGATGAATATATTGCCGATAAATTATGGACGAGTTGAAAATCTAAATTTGTTTCCAAGTAGGTCAGTAAGATTTAGACATATTACAATAGAAGAACATAATGGAGTTTTAAGTCTACTACCAACGCAAGTACCAGGGGCACCAGCAACAGTAGGAAAACGTGGTAAAAGAAAGGTAAGGACATTTACCATTCCTCATATTCCTCATGATGATGTGGTGTTACCAGAAGAAGTACAAGGAATAAGGGCATTTGGATCAGAGAGTGAACTGAAAGCGCTGGCAGATGTAATAACTGACCATTTGCAGCTAATGAGAAATAAACATGCAATAACGTTGGAGCATTTGCGTATGGGAGCGCTGAAAGGAATAATTTTAGATGCTGATGGGTCAGAATTATTAAATCTGTACAACGAATTTAAAATAACACCAAAAGTAGTAAATTTTGCCCTTGGAACAGCAACAACAGATGTAAAACGTAAGTGTCTGGAAGTATTGCGGCATATTGAAGACAACTTAAGTGGTGAATATATGACCGGGATTCATGCTTTAGTAAGCCCTGAGTTTTTTGATGCACTTACTTCTCATACTAAAGTAAAAGAAGCATATGAAAGATGGCAAGAAGGAGCAGCGCTTCGGAATGATATGAGGTCAGGGTTTACGTTCTGTGGAATCACATTTGAGGAATATAGAGGGCAAGCAACTGATCCTGAAGGAACCGTGAGAAGATTTATAGAAAGAGATACAGGGCACTGTTTTCCAGTAGGAACAGCAAGTACATTTACAACATATTTTGCACCAGCAGACTTTAATGAGACAGTAAATACCCTTGGACAGCCACTATATGCAAAACAAGAGCCAAGGAGGTTTGATAGAGGAACTGATTTACATACACAGTCAAATCCTCTGCCAGTGTGCCACAGACCAGGAACATTAGTAAAAGTCGTTGCAGCATAACAATACTGGTAGAGTAACTACAAGTTGGTGAGGCACAAGAGGACTCTACTAGTATATACCTTATTAGCATACTTATGAAAGAATGCAAGAGAATATTAAGAGATTACTAAAAGATTGTTTTGCCCATTTAGGAGAAGTGGCTTTGTATAAATCAAAGGATAAGTCATACATGGTACAAGTATTAAAGCAACAGCCAGATAAATTATACGAGATTGGTGAAGGACAATTTGTGGAAGAAACTTTAGCGTTAGAAGTAAGTGCGTTTGATGTGTTAAGGCCAATAGTAGGAGATGTTTTTGTTATAGGTGATCGAAGATATAAAGTACACTCACCGCCACTTAGAGACAAGTCTGGAATAACGTGGAAAATAAAAGCGTCTGGGGTGTAAAATGTCTGTTCATATAGAAGTTGAGGTAATAGAAAATGTAAATGCTAAAAGAAGAAAAGTAGAATTAGCAACGGTAAAGGCATTAAACAAAACGGCACTATGGTTAAAAGCGCAAGCAGCTAAGGAAATCAGTGAAGAAAAGCAGATAAAATTAAGTTTGATAAGAAAGAGATTAAGAATTTTTAAGGCGAAAACTAGCAGATTAGACGTGTTGATTAGAGCAAATCTCTATGACATTAGAGCATCGACAATTGGCAAGATACAAAAAACAAGAAGAGGATCGAAAGTAGGAAAGCATGAGTTTATAGGAGGATTTGCAGCAGTTATGCCAAAAGGAAATAGCGGTATGTTTAAACGTGAAGGAAGAGCAGCATTGCCAATAAAGGAAGTTAAATTGCCACTCGAACCTGAGGCTTCAAGGATAATAGGAAATCTTGTTAATTATGAGGTTGAGAAAGTGTTTACAAAATTTTTTGAACGTGAATTGAGCTATAAAGGATGAATTTGAAAGATTTACATGATAAAATTTGTACCACGCTGAAGAAAGAAATTTCTGCGATACAAACATGCGAAGTATATCCAGCAATAAGGAAAGAATTAGTAGCACCGGCAGTATTTATAGAATTATCAAGTCTAGAGCAAGGAAAAGATCCAGGAACAGAAGAATTAGCTCTGAAAGCAAGATTTGAAGCTAGAATAGTAGTTGATAGCACAATCGAAAATGCTCCTCTTATTGTCAGAACATTAGCTGCCGAGGTGGCAAAAGTTGTAAACAAAAATACATGGAATATAAAAAATGTTTCACCAGGAGAATTTATCTCTGCAGAAATTGACGGATTTAGACCCGAATTAGATGCATATTTGGTGTGGATGGTTGATTGGAGTCATCAGCTTCATTTAGGTAAATCGATATGGACAGAAAATAAGATTAAGCCACATACGATTATAATAGAAGAAAATGTTAGAGAGTAATTTTGCTATTTCAGAGCTGCAAAGAAAGTTAGCAAATATTGTACGAATAGGAGTTGTAAAAGAAGTAGATTATGAGAAAGCAAAAGTAAGAGTGAAGATAGGAGAACTTTTAACAGATTTTCTTCCATGGATAACTTCTAGAGCAGGAGAGGAAAGAAGCTGGCTACCACCAAGCATAAATGAACAGGTAGTAATATTGTCACCATTGGGAGAGTTATCATTAGGAGTAGTACTAGCTGGAATATATCAGCAAAATTATTCTGCTCCAGAGAATAGTGAAATGATTAACAGTTTAGTATTTCAAGATGGAACAAAGTTATTGTATGACAAAGAGAGCAAGAATCTTGAAATTTCTGTAGTGGATAAATTAAATTTCAAAGTAGGAAAATCAGAGATAGAAATGACAAAAAGTGGAATAAAACTGAAAGCAGAAAGGATCGACTTAAATTGAACAAAGGAATAGTGAGGTTAGGAGACTACTGTGGAGAAGCTATACCACATTTCTGCATTAGCGGAAGTAATAATGTTTTTGTAAACGGTAAGTCAATATGTAGACAAGGAGACAGTTTTAGTGAAGGAAGAGCATTAACTGAAGGATCAAAAACAGTGTTTGCAAATGGTCTTAGTGTAGGAAGAGTAGGAGATATGTGGGTTTAAAGTAATAAAAGGCAGTGAAAGCGTTTTTGCAAAATAGAAATGAAGGGTATGGATGCTAAAACAGGAAAAGCGTTAGAAGGAATAGAGCACTTAAAGCAGTCGATAATTGATATACTGACCACTCCTATTAACAGTAGAGTAATGAGAAGAGATTATGGTTCTCGATTATTTGAATTAGTAGATAAGCCAATAAATAGAGATTTAACTTTGGAAATCTATGCAGCAACAGCAGAAGCACTGGGGAAATTTGAGAAGAGATTTAAGTTAGAAAAAGTAAAGATTGCTGAAGCTAAAGAAGGAAAAATGACTCTTGTACTTGAAGGTATGTATCTTTCAGAAGGCAAATTCATAGGTATTAGTGGAATAGTTGTTTAGAAATGCAGACATCTAATATTATTGAAAAACTAAGCTATGAGGAAATCTTTTCCAGAATGAAGGAGGAGTTAGTGTGTAGAGATGAAACCTTTTCAGCGTTAGTAGAATCCGATCCAGCGATAAAGATTCTGGAGGTAGCAGCCTGGCGAGAACTTTTGCTCAGACAAAGGATGAACGAAGCAGTAAAGAGTAATTTACTGAAATTTGCAAGGGGAGAAGATCTTGATAATTTGGCTGAATTTTATGGAGTAGAGAGGCAGAAAGAAGAAGATGATGAACGATTTAGAAAAAGAATTAAAGCAAAAATAGTGGGCTCAAGCACGTGTGGAAGCAAAGAACACTATCGATATCATGCACTGTCAGCAGATAGTAGAGTAAAAGATGCACTAGTGGAATCAACTATACCAGGGAAAGTACAAATTTCAATCTTATCAACACAATTATCCACAACTGGCATAGTGTCAGAAGAGCTACTAGAAATTGTAAAAAAGCAGGTTACTAGAGATGATATAAGGGTTTTAACCGATACAGTAACAGTGATAGGTTGCAATATTACGGAAATAGATATTCACAGCAGAATGAGCATAAGTCCTATAATATCAGAGGAAGAAATCAAGAAGCAATTTATTAAGAAGTTTGAAGAAAGTAGAAGGCTGGGATGGAGTGTAACAAGATCGTGGATAATAGCGAATCTATTTGTAGAGGGTGTAGAAAACGTAGAATTAATAGAACCAAAAGAGGATGTTGTGGTATTGGGGAATGAGTGTGCAGTGCTTGGCCACGTCAAGTTAGATAGGATTTAAAACGTATTTTTTTTGTTTTGTGCCAGTGAGGGGATTGCGTGCAATAAGTGGTTTAAGGTTCACTGGATCCAATGTTAGGGAGACGAAAGTATTGATTTTCTTCCAGAAGTTGTAACTTGTTTTTTAAAGTATGGATAATATGGTCAAATATTATGGAGAGTGTTTTCGATATTAAGAACATCTTTATTTTTTTGCAATGATCTCTTGGTTACTCATAAGCTACCTAAATAAAGGAAATTAAAGCAACTTGAAAGAAAAGACAAATGAAAAGTTTATTACCGCCAAACGCAACAAAGCAAGAGCAAGCACTGGTTAATGCAATCGATTATAAAGTTGATCCAAGCAGGATAAGAGGATTTAAATTTAGCCTAGGGGAAAAAATATTGCCGTGGTTGATTGAGGAATATGGTTTAGAAGAGATACTGCGTTGGGTAAAAGATAGAAGAAAAGCCGTAATAGAAGGAGTAAAATTTCAAAGACTGCGAGGAACACCTAAATCACTTAAAATAGCACTCAAGTGGGCAAATATAGAAGACATTACAATCATCGAAGAACCACCCGGTAAACACTTTTTTGAGTTGCAAGTAGGGATAAAAGAGGTACCAAATGACTTCTTCGTAGATGCAGTAGTAGAACTTGCAAAACTATCATTACCAGCAAGATCAAGGCTAATGAGGATTTTCAATGATCACCATAACGTTGATAGGTTTATTTTAGATGAAAGTTTATTCGGCAGCTTATTGTCAGACTATTCAGGTAGAAAAGTTGAAAAAGATGGACCAGTATTATCGTTTGGAAGAGTAAATTTTTTCAGGTCTAGTGGTCCAGTTATTAGGATTATAGAAAACTATCTACGCGATCATTATGAACGAGCTTTAAGCAATGATATATATCGCCTAGATGTAGCAATCCTTGGAGAAACCGAGCCTCACACAAAGGATTATAAGGGCATCTATGAAAGAGAGCATTTGTGGTACAACTTAAAAGCACTATATCCACTACTACAGAGTTTATTACCAGAAATCAAGTTTGCAAAAGCACAGATAGTATTATCAGACAGTTGGAATTTAGGAGAAATAAACGCATGTTTTCCAGTTAGTAGCGTAGAAGAAAAAGGAAATAAATTTGTATTAGGAAACGATAAACTTTCAGGGCAATATTGGAATCTAAAACACAAGCCAATTTTAGAAAGATTCAGCATTATCCATCGTTACAAAGTAGAAAATTATACAGATCAGAAGGTCAGAAAATATGTTTTAGCAGAACACAATGTTTACTATAAAAACGACTTAGATTCAGAGCAAAAAGACTCAATACACGAATTAGAAAATTACATTTTAGTATTTTACCCGGGAGTACTGAAGTGGCACGAACATCGACATTTGCACAGAAGTTGGAAAAATAGTCAAGTAATATCTATAATAAGTTAAGTACTTATATTTAGATCCTCATATATATTATTAATAATAGGTAAAAGTGTATTAAATAAAAAGAAAAGGACTTGCTTTCTCATGCTAAAAAGGACATGACTTGAATAGCAGCAGGTAAATATAAGAAATTTGTCTGGCGCTAGAAAAGCTAATTTTGTGAGGTATGAAATGAGTTTTAGCAAGAGTAAGTTTTTTAAAGAAGTAGCAAGTAACAGATTTAAGAATATTAATAAAAGAGATGAAGAAGGAGAGACGATCTTGCACCAAGCAGTAGAAATCTCCGATTATAAAACAGTGAGATTATTAATAAAAAAAGGGGCAGAGGTTAATGCAAGAGATAAAAATGGTTATACGCCACTACACTGTGCAGTATTCGCAAAAAGTTTAGAAAATGTAAAAGTGCTGCTAAGGTCTGGAGCAGAAGTAAATGCTACTCAATATGTCAGTGGATGTACGCCACTCCACTCTGCGTGCAAGATGGGAGGAGCAGGAGTTGAAATAATAAAAGAGCTAGTAAAAGCAGGAGCTGAGGTTAATCAACTGAATAAATATGGTGCAACACCAATGTATTACATATGGGAAAGTGAAAAGTATTGTCTGTGTGATAGTAAAGAAAGTGAAAAGGCAAGCAAATTTTTGAGAGAAAAAGGTGGAGTAACAAAAAGTAGAGAACTGACCTGCTATGGAATAGAGAGGCTAGTGGGAGAAATAGCAGACATGTTGAATAGGAGTTATTTACCGGAGTTAAAAATAATAAAGATAGAAGAAATAAGGAAGAGAGACAAATCACTAATAAAGGAAGAATGTCAAAATTTAGCAAGCAAGATAATCAGCCAAGTGAATGAAATGATAGATGAGGTAGAAAATGTAGTAGGAAGAAAGGCTTAAAAAGGGGACTTGATTTTAAAGAAAAGGTGAGGTGGATTATGTTAAAGCTTGGCAAATTTAATAAATCAGCAAAAGAATTATCAGAGAACTCATATAAAAATATTTATGCAAGAGACAGAATAGCTCTGCATTACGCGGTAGACGCAAAAACAGTGAAGTTATTAGTTGAAAAAGGAGCGAATGTGAATGTAGCAGATGCGGAAGGATATACAGCACTGCATCTAGCGGTAACGGAGAAACGTCTAGAAACCGTGAGAGAATTGATAAAATCAGGAGCGAATGTAAATGCGGAAGAATATGGAAATAAATGCACTCCATTGCACCTTGCATGTATGGTGGGGAAAGTGGAAATAGTGGAGGAGCTAGTAAAAGCAGGGGCTGAAATAGAGCAAGCAGATAAATTTGGAATGAAAGCAATGGATTATGCGAAAAATAGCAAAGAAGTAACCAAGGTGTTGAAGAAAGAAACAGACAGAATTGAGAAGCTATTTATGAAGGGCTAAAAATATGGAGAAAGAAATAGAAAAGAAAGTAATGAATTTAGAGAAAAAACCTTTGAATGAGCTGAGAAAAATATGGAAGAAGGTATTTGTGGAAGAAGCACCTAGATACTCAAAGAAATATCTGATACCAAGATTAGCTTATAGAATGCAGGAAAAAGCGTACGGGGAGATGTCAAGAAAAGGTGCAAAAAGACTAGAGTATCTGGCAGATCGGCTAGAGAAGGGAAAAAGAATAAGTAGTGACAAACTTCCAGTAGCAGGAACAGAGCTAATATTAGAGAGAGGGGAAGAAACGCATGCGGTAATGGTAACAGATAAGGGTTTAATCTACCGAGAAGAATTTTTCACATCATTATCAGCAGTAGCCGGGAAAATAATGGGAATGAGTTACAATGGGCCGCTCCTATTTGGTTTGCGTGATCAAAAGGGAAAGGAAAATGTGTAAAGGGATAAGATGTGGAATATATACGAGAAAGTCAAATGAAGACGGTCTAGAGCAGAAGTTTAACAGTTTAGATGCGCAACGAGTAGCATGTGAGAAGTACATAAAGAGCAAAGAAGGCTGGGTAGCATTGGCCAAAAGGTACGACGATGGAGGTTTCTCAGGAAAGAATTTAGAAAGACCAGCAATAAAGGAATTATTTGAAGATGTAAAAAAAGGAGAAGTAGATTGTGTAGTAGTATATACATTAGATAGGCTATCAAGGGAAACAAAAGACAGCATCGAAGTAACGTCATTTTTTAGAAGGCATAGAGTAAATTTTGTAGCAGTAACGCAGATATTTGACAATAATACGCCAATGGGAAAGTTTGTACAAACGGTATTATCAGGAGCAGCACAACTAGAAAGAGAGATGATAGTAGAGAGAGTAAAAAATAAAATAGCAACATCAAAAGAACACGGACTATGGATGGGAGGAACTTTGCCGCTTGGATATGATGTAAAAGATAAAGAATTAATAATAAATGAAAAAGAAGCGAAAATAGTAGGGCACATATTTGAAAGATATTTGGAGTTGAAGTCAATGGCAGAGTTGGCAAGAGAGTTAAATAGAGAAGGTTACAGAACAAAATCAGATATCTTTAAGAAAGCGACGGTGAGAAGAATAATAACAAATCCAATATATGTGGGAAAGATAAGACATTATGAGAAAGAGTATGAAGGAAAGCATGAAGCAATAATAGAGGAAGAAAAATGGCAAAAAGCGCAGGAATTGATAAAGAATCAACCATATAGAAAAGCAAAATATGAGGAAGCATTGCTTAGGGGAATAATTAAGTGCAAGAGCTGTGGTGTAAATATGACACTAACGTATGCAAAAAAAGAAAATAAAAGGTACCGATATTACGTGTGCAATAACCATTTAAGGGGAAAAGGTTGTGAATCAATAAACAGAACTATAGTAGCGGGAGAGGTGGAAAAAGAAGTAATGAGAAAGACAGAGCAGCTATATGAAAAATGGGGAGAAGAATGGAAAAATTTAAGTTTCAGAGAACAGAAAGAAGTAGTGAAAAAGTTAATAAAGGGAGTAATGGTAAAAGAAGATGGAATAGAAGTATGTTCTGAATCAGAGGAAAAATTTATACCAATGAAGAAGAAAGGAAACAAATGCACAGTAGTAGAGCCAGAAGGAAAAACAAATAATGCGCTACTGAAAGCAGTGGTGAGAGCTCATCTGTGGAAACGGCAGCTAGAAGAGGGAAAATATGCAAGTGTAGGAGAGCTGAGTGCCAAAATTAATATAGGTACAAGACGTATACAACAAATTTTAAGGTTGAATTATTTAGCACCAAAGATTAAGGAAGACATAGTAAATGGGAGACAGCCAAGAGGTTTGAAGCTATCTGATTTGAAAGAAATACCGATGTTGTGGAGCGAGCAATTAGAGAAATTTTATGGATTAGCATCTTAATTTACAAAAGCAACGGGAGATTGAAAAGAGTATGTGCAAGAAGGAGCTGCTACAAAGGGCCATGCCAAAAGATATTGAGATTGATGTAAGTCGATGTTACAAAATCAATTATGCGAAAATATTAATATAGATGATGAAGATTTTAGCATACTAGATGCAACAGTGGTAGACAATGTATACAATTTAGCTGCATATTTTAATAGTATAGCTTTTCTTATAGTAGTCCGAACAGGGTAAGATATGTGTTTATGGCTATAGTAGGCCAGTAGCATATTATGATTTATTTGGATTATTGTGAAAAGAGCTATAGATCTGGAAAAAAAATTCTGTAAAAGGTCGGCTCAGCCAATCGTGTTTTAATACAGTCTCATATCCTGAAAATACACCTTGTGGCCAGCTCCTGTACAATGACATCTCATTTTCCTGAAAAACAACATAAAAGAGTATTCTTAAAAGATTATTGATATCGATTCGACTCCTTTGCAATAATTTATTAACTGTAGTAATTTATATTTAAATAATAATTTTCAACTTTTATGGTAAATTAGCAATTTTTTCCCTAGAATCAGAAACTCTTCTTAATTCTTCACGTTTTACCCATGAACCCTTCTGCTTATTGGATTCGCTTATTAATTCAGGACGCATTAACCCACCAGATCTAGCAAAAACACCTCGGTCTATGGCTTCAATGACTGATAAACCTCCCAGTAAGCAATTTTGTCCTATTTCTTCATAATTTTCTATTCCCTCATTACAATCTTCTATTGCTTCATTATAACTTTCTATTTTATCAAGTAGAAGTAGGCCTTCTTCACTCACCTCTACTTTTATCCAATTTTTATTTTTCTCATCAGGATATAACCTAACTTCTAATTCTCCCAAACTAGTATAGAAAGTTAATACTATATCGCTGCCTTCTGTAAGATCTGTGTAATTCCTTATGCCATCTTCAGTTTTAATTTCTACTTCACTTTTACCGATCTTTACTATATTTCTTCCACACTTTACATCCCCATCGGTTAGACCTAAATCCCTTGTCCCATCTGTTATCTTTATAATGTCTATTTTACTATCTTTAGAATATTCTAAGTAAAAAACGGAGTTGTCTACTCTTACATCTTTTAGCTCGCTATTGGTTGCATTTTTTGCGATTTCAATAAACTTATGAGAATTGCTAACATAATCTCTATAAGCTTTTTTTAGGTTAGTTTTATGCTCTTTAAATTCTGGTGTCAGTGTGTTAGCATCAACTGTATTACCAAACACTGCCCCTTTTGATACTAATTGACATATTATATTACTAGCAACTTTAGGATTTTTTTCCAACTCACTGATTTTTTTCATCACATAATCGGTAAAAGTGTATTCATTACCTGAAAAGAAATCTTGTGAAAGAGAATAGTTTAATCGTACACCAGACTTTATAGCATCGTTTACAATCTCTTCAAGTTCAGCCATGTTTTGAGCCTGAAACACCTTATCAGAAAACTCATTTAACTTTTCCTTTTGATTTGAGGTTAAATTAACGAGTAATTTACTGACCTGTCCTTTCTTTTGCTGACGATAAATAATATTTTTATCATAATCTAATGCTCCTGCTTCTAGAAATATTTTTCTTAACTCTTGAGCAAGATCTTCATTGTCCCAAGCAAAACGTTCAACATATGAGAACACTTTTGACTCACCCATTCCGTGCCGAATATTTAGCACCACTTTTAGGTCTGAGTCTCTTTTATGCTTACTTAAAAACTCCTTTAAATTTTTAGTGCAGTCTGAATCTAGTGCAAGTAAGTCATACAATTCCTTATTCATCTTTTTCTGTTTATCAGTTAAAAATAATTCTTCTATATTATAGCAGAGTTTATTAGTTGCTATTTGTTGTGGAGTTTTACCCTTTCTACTTGTTATATTAGGGTTAGCTCCTTTTGAGAGGAGAGAGTTTGTATTATCGTAATGACCTTTGGCAGCAGCAAGGCATAATGGTGTTTTTCCTTTATTATCTTGTATGTTAGGATCTGCGCCTGCTTCTAAGAGTAAATCTATAGCCTGATTTCCTATGCGACGAAATCCACCAATATTTGCTCCTGCAATTGCATGCAATACTGTTGATTGAGATTCTCCTCTTCTTAGGTTAAGAATTACTTTTAAATCTTTATTGTTTCTATTATCATATAAAAATTCTTCAAGGGGCTCAGTATTATCAAATGAACCACAGTTAGAAGCTAAACATTTTAGAGCACTAAGTAACTTTTTGTTTAAATTTTTTTGACTTGGTGTAAGGTCATGATCTAGAGCAAACCAAACACAAATTTGCTCGCTTAGTCCAAGTTTGCTATCAATTAAAGAAGGTAGTTCATTATGATTTCTAACTGATGGTAAGTCTCCTGAGTACCACATATCATTCATCAGCTCATTTAATAAATGCTCTTTAGATGATAGATGTTCTATAATGGACTCATATTCGAAATCATATAGTTCTGATTTGGATTTTGGCTTTAGTAGATTGATGATAGATTTTACTATCCCAGTAGACTCACCCATACTTATCCCTCTAAGCTAAGATATATGATACATTGTATGCGATATGTAACATTAAGTCAATAACCATAATCTTTTTACTACTTATGTCGTTTGTTAAGTTTTTATGGTGAGTAATATAAGATCTTTAGACAATCAAGCAGTGTAGCATTTACCCTACAGTACGGCTTGTTGTCTGTTTTGAATTTGTTACTATCTCACACCAACTATTTTTTTTCTTTTCATTAGATAAGGTAATTTTTTCAGAAGATTGACGTAGTGTTTCATGTTTTTCAAAATATCCTCGTTTAATCGCATCATGTACTGAATATCCACCAAGTAAGCAATTTTCTCCTATTTCTTCCTTATCTTTTAATTGATCAAGTTTCTTCTTGTCATCGTCACTTATCTTTACTTCAATTTTATTGTTGTCTTTATCACTAGAACGTAGATGAATACTAATCTTTCCTACTTCAGTAGTAAAAGACATTTCAATGCCACCTTCTAAAACGTCTGTATAATTTCTTTTTCCTCCTACATTTTCAACTCTTACTATACTCTTTCCAACATGAAATATATGATGTCTAAAACTTAAATCTTTCACTTTTGGATTATTTATAACTTTTGCAACCTCAACAGTGCTATCTTGCGAATATTTTACATAAAAATATCCATTATCCATTTCTACGTGTAAAGCTTTGCCTTGGGCACTACTGTTTATAATACCTTCATCTGCTACACTTTTTAGCTTGTTATCAATTTCTTCACATTCTGCAAAAATCTCATAACTGAACCCATAAGTTGCATACAATAACTTATCATCATAAAAGGAACTGCATTTTACTCTTCCACCTTTTAATAGTAAATTACTCATGATATTGCGTATAATACCTATATTTTTATCATCTGATACACCCTCGTAGGCAGGAATATCTCTTATTCCCTTAGAAACTAAACTTGTTTATAGTCTATCGTCTGATAAACTCTCATAAGGTGGTAATCCCTTATGCTGTCGTATTCTATCAGGGATATTTCTTATTTCCTTAAAAATTAAACTTGTTATAGTATACTTATCATCGTTATATTTTGAATTGAGTCTTATCCCTTTTTGCAAATATTTATTTGTTATGCACTCTATACGCTCTAAAGCAGTGTTTGTAAAATTTTCATGCTTATCCCTATAACCTTGATCATTTTTTGTTACTACATCTTTTAACTCTTTACGAAATTCATCAATTAGACTTCTCTCACTTTCAGTCAGTAGTAGATCTAACTTAATTAAAGCAGAGTCTCTTGGACTAATAGGGTAATTTTTCCAATATAAATCACTATCATCAGTTTCACTCTGATACGACAATGTATGTTTTACACATGTGTCAACAGCCTCCCTAGTTTCATGTCTCTGATCAAGGTCATAACATTCCGAACGATTACTTATTCCTTGAACAAACAAACTATAATCATCTAAATCTGTTATGTCATCTTCAGGCGTTGTTCCCTCATTGCTATTACGCTCAATTTTTGAATGCCATGGCTCAGTATTTAATTCCTCTCCTAGCTTTTGTTCACTGATAGATTCTACAACATATTTTACTGACTCTGTACCCATACTACCTCCTAGCCTAGATATAGAATATATTATGTACAATATATAATATTGGTCAAGCTAATTTCAACACAATCTTTTTACTACTCATATTTTTGTTAAGTTTTTATGGTGAGTAACAATGGAGTATATAGAGAGGTTAAAAGTTGCTTATGACTCCAAATTCGAGCTAATTTTACTATAAATCAACATGGTTAAGACCTATATTTGATATCACTACTATAAGAGCATGATGGATTATGCTTTAAAGGAGTACGGAAACTGCTGAAGTTTTTACAGCAAATCTGCATGGAGCAACTTCAGCAGAATAAACAAACACATGCCAGTATTAGTAGAGAATTATTTATAAGTCAACTAACTTTTTAAAAAAATATTTTAGTGAAGATACCATGCTAGCTAGTGTTATAAAGAATTGAATTATTGACTCTTTCTAAAATTGCAAAAAAGATCGTATATTTGTGAGAATAAACCACGTAAAAATAAGGTTATAAAAATAGAAGGTTTAAATTATTGTAACAAAGTTAGGCAAACCAGTTCGTATGTAGATATGGATAAAATGGGCTAATATGGCTAGTTTTAGTGTATAGCAAAATCACTATATTAAAAAGTTCGTATGGTACACTTGGTAGACCAATTCATTCCAAAACAAACTCTTCTCACACTGCTGATTTTGAGCGCCGGAAATGGTTATATTATTTAAATTTATTAACACTATATACTGTAAAGTTAACGGCTGCTCATTTAAGATTTTCCTTCAAATAACTTGATATGTAAGTTTTTTTTACACTCCCTTCACAACCGGTTACCTCTGCCTGCCACTTTTACCTTTGCTAAGATCAGAGATATTACTAGCTTTAGGATCTTCTAAGGTAGATTGTGGGTTACCAAAATTGCCTATATCACTAACACTAAGTGACATAGGTGGTCCTTTCCCTCCTTGTGGTTGCTGGTGCCATACCCCATGCGTTGGATATTGGCGCTCTAAAAAACTTAATAGTAATTGACGAATTTCATTTAGCCTTTGACATGATATAACAACCCTTCTATTGAGTAAATGCTCCTCCTCAGGAAATTCGTGAATATTATCAATGTTTTGAAATTCTCTTGAGATTGCTCTTCTCCGCTCTTGAAAGTATTGTCCATTTCTAAGATTGTCTGGATCAACTATATTATCCAGGCCTGGAACATTTAACGTAAGAAGATCACGCATTTCATCTAACACACCTCTACCTTGTTCTCCAAGATCACCATTTCGTTGTAAAGCTTGACTAATATCTCTGGCGTTTTCTAATGCCCAGATACCGCAATTATGGCCATCTCTCTGCTGTACTAACGCATTGTCTTGCTGGTCAGCAAGAACATTATGGACTGGAACAGGAGCACCATTTACTATAAGATTGTTTAGCTTATCCGGAACGTTACCACCAGTTGAACTAGCATAATACCCATAATACTTCCTATTTTGAAAGGCAATAGTTAATGTAGCCCAATGGCTGCCATCTATATTAACAATCAAATTTGATATCAATATTTCATTGTTTTGCATTTCTTTATTGCTAATATGATTTTGCAACTTTTGCAAATAATCATTTATCCACCCTATAGGTAGTGTGCTAAAGAGCACATTATTATGCAGAACAAGCTGTAAGTTATATAGTGTTGTCCTTGCAGCAGAACATATATCCCTTTCTTGAAGCCAATAATGATAGTAACGATTATCTGTTGCAAAGTCTAGTGTGAGTATATCATGCACATTTTCTATCGAATTAAGACCCATTATACTATTTTGAATATGCAGATTTACTAGGGGTAAAATATCATCTTCTAGCCTTACAATTCTTTCTGTCCTTCCACCGGGTCCTGAAGCACGACTGGAGTCAAGTTTATTTCTATGTGGAAATATAAGGTTCTCTGCTCCCTGTGCACCTCTATTAAGTACAGCATAAGATAAAATCATACTTCCACAAATAGAAAGTGACCTACGTCTTTCCATTTCATTCACAAATTTACGCATCTTCTGTTTTGTATTACTTTCCTGTTGTTCTACTACCCTTTGATCATTAGCAAATCCTAATATAAATCCAATTGAGTGAACATCTGAATCATTCTCTGTAGGTTGACTTGATACTAGGAGATCTAATCTATGCTCTGCAACTCTTGTATTTACTCGCTCCACTATTTTTCCTACCATTCTTATGTCGGAAATACATATTTGACTTATCTTGTACCTAGAAACTACTTTACAAATATCGTCACAATTATAAAACACACCATACAATATAGACCGAAACTTGTCCTCGCTATCTACATCTATTATTGCATTACCATTCATATTTTCTGGCATTAATACTGCAGAAATGTTTCTCAATAATTCTTGATACTGAGCTTGATCTTGCCAGCCATCATTTAAAAATTGATCTAAGGCATTATACACATTTCCAGCATTAGGGACTTTCACAAGATTACCACCAATAAAATTATTTGCATTATTATTTTGGTAATTGTGATATAAACCAAGGTTACCTGTATGAATATTAAAGTAAAGTTGATTATTAAGTGTGTATGAAACTTCCCATACATGAACATTATTCCCATTCATATTAAGATCTTGTAAATTGATTGCTCCTTGTTGTCGTGCATCGTGAGCTCTAATATGAAGTATAACTATATCAGAACCTTCAGCATGAAAGACCATAGTTAAACATCTTAAACCCTCATCACCATGTCTAAATATGTACTTTGTTATAGGTGCTTCGTCTTCCTCTTCTAGTTCTAAAGGGTGCCTATCAAAAGCACTACTTCCAAAAGCAAAGCCAGTTATGCAATCAAATATTCTATTATAATTCTCTGCATTTCTTGGTATTTCAGCAGGAAGATGGTGAAGCAAGAAATCTCTAACATTTTCTCTAATGCCTTCATTCTCCAAACACTCAAATAATCTTTGTACTAAAGGAAATCTATCCTGTTGAAGTTCTACTGTATCAACACTAAAAGGATCTAGATCTAAATTAAAATTTAATCCAACACAGACAGTATTTCTTGATTCAGTATGGATAGGTATAAATGAAGAAGTGTGTAACCTTCCAGCGTAGCCTATGGCACAGTTTAATGTAACATCTGACGGTGTGTCAAATATAGCAAGATTAATAACAATAGGAATATTTTCTCTTTCTGCTTGATGACGTACAAGAAATGCAACATGTGTGTTTCTAGGAGATAAATCAAGATCGATGCCTATTGTGTAGCGATGACTAAAATTTGCTAAGAAACCTAATAAAAACCCGTGACCCTCAAATCTTTGATTGCGATTTTCAATATTATTTTCCAGTACTTGTCTGTAATTATTATAGATGTCAGTTATGTATGGCAAAATTTCTCTGCGTATTCTATCTCTTACATCTTGTCTTCTATCACTCGCTAGCATTTCCATAAAATTATCAATTCCTTGTTGACCCTGTGCTACTTGCGCAAAATTGACCAACCTACCAAGTTGTCTACGCTGATTTTGATTGAGTTGTCTTCCTTCTATTTCCTTAATTGTTAGTCTGTGATCTCCTAAGAGCCGTCTAATAAGATTGATTTCAGATGCTGAATATTTGGCAAATTTATCCCTACCTTGACGATCTTTTTCACGAATTACCTCGAATACCGTTGCAATTGCCTCTCCCTGACTCTTGCCCTTTCCGTGCATGCATACTTTGTATTGCTCAAAATTTAGGTCTTCTTCCCTTAAATTTGGATTTTGCCGTCTAATCTCTTGTACTAGAGCATTTCTCTCCCTTGTACTGAACCTCAACCCATCACTATTAGGACGATCAGAAATACTGTAGCATCTGACAACTTGCTGTCCGTCACGATAAACAGCAACTTTTAGGTTTGCCGTATTTCGATTTTCACCATTACGTGGATTAACACCATGGTTATCAAAACGAAAATAGACTCTCTCATTTGCATTTAAGATATTAGCATCATGTGCAGTAGAAAACATACTAAAAAAGAATACAGGAAGGAAACGACCTGCACTTACATGATACAAGAAAGATGGACATTGATCTAAAAAAGATTCAAATCCTTGTCTGAATCCTTCAAGATCTCCATCCACCAAACTCCTAATAAGTCCATCACCATTACTCATACAAAATACCCCTTATTTACTACGACCAGAAACACCAAGAGTTCATAAGTGGATTACTTATTACCACTAAGCGTAAAGACGCTTTTTTTCTTATAAGAAGAAACACCACTTACACTAGGAGTTCCAAGCTCAGACTGCGGACTATCATCAACTGGCAAAGTTGTTTTCTTACTACCATGAGCTTTAGATCGTGATCGCAAATTACTGCAAGGACCATCACCTACAGGACCAGGTGGTAAAATTGTTTTCTCTAACTCAGAGAATAATTCTTCTGCAAACAGACCGTAATCTACATTTACTCTTTTACCTTCCCTACCGCATAATCTAAGGTCTCTTATTATTAGTTTTTTAAAGAGCTCAAACTTTTCAGGAAAGCAATCTTTGGCAAATGACATCATATCTAATATTTCTTTTTTCTCTATTTCTTTTTCTTCATCAGTCTTATAAATGTCTTCTCGTCTCCAATTGACTATTAACTCTGCAAATACACCACTTGTAGGAACTGTATAATTAGAAGTATTAACAGCAGCTTTTCTGTATTGATACAAGCTACCACATTCCCAAAATTCCATAATAAGAGATCTAGCTTGAACATTTGATTCAGGATTTTTCAACATCACATCTGAAAGAGAGGAAAGAAAAAGCTCATAGTCTCGCTGTGAGAATATTTTGTCCGAACAGTCTCCTCTTGCTGAAACTTCTTTATAACACCAGCACTGTACCAAATCATGAACCGTATCAAAAAAACATGACTCTATTAATTCAGCAAAAAGGGAATATACTCCTTTATCTTTCTGTGATAATTTCTGTAAAAGAGTATCTTTATCGACTATCTTATTTACACAAAAATCTAAAATAGGGGCGTCTTTCTCAACAGATTGAACGCGAGAAAGAGCAAGAATAGCTTCTGTGAGCTTCTTTTCCTTATCTTCTTCTTTTAAATGATTATAAAAATACTCTACCCCTTCACTCCACTTAAGTTTTACAGCACTGTCAAAACCTTCTACTGCATCATACTTCTTTAATTCCCCAGATTCTCTATCGATCCAGAAATCAAATACAGGACCTTTCCTCTTTATGCTATCTAGTAACGAGTTTCGTACGTATTTGCCAAATTCAGTTTCAGTTTTACCATCAAATGCACCAGGAGGAAACTTGTTCCTATAAGATTCAAATCTTTTTTGAAAGAGAGGATGAATTTTATCCACTACACAGTAACTACAAGCCATCTCATATTTGCGAAGTGGATTATCTATTCCACCTATTTTTTCTTCAGTAAACCTTTGACCTAAAGCAGCATTATCCAACCTTACACCTGACCAGCAACCTTCATCTTGAAATACATTGTGCAAAAACTTCAACTTATCACCCTTAAAGTATTTTATGTGCTCCATAAAGTTATCTTGAAGGACTCCCACCCATCTCTTGATAGCTGACTTCCTCCCGGCAACAACTGCTGGATCTGGATGTTTAATAGCTTCCTGTAATTTTTTGGACATCGTAGCCCGAAGCTCTTTCTGTGTTGGCATTATCCCCCCTATTAAGTATTAACAGTGTCATGTAAAAAAGGCATTATACAGAAATTAGAATGGATTGCAATATTAAAATTACCAGAATAGAGGGTTTAATAAAAAAACGTTATGGCTAAAACTTCTTTTCTTGAATTTTCTCAATATAATCAACAGAAAGACCAGTAGTTTGAGTTATAATGTCAATAGAAACTCCTGCTTTAAGTAGATTCTTTGCAACCTCAATTTTCTCTGCTTTTCTGCCTTTTTCATGGCCGATTTGGATGCCTTCTTGTCTACCTTCTTGTCTACCTTTTTGAGTGGCATCATCGAGTTTTTGAGCGAGGACAGCCTGTTCATCACGAATACGCTTTATCTCTTGTTCATAGGCTATAAATTCTTTTTCTGACCAGTTGAACCTATTTAATTCTTCATACGCTCTTTTAATTATTAGATCACTTCCTATTATTCTCTCTAGCTCTTCTTCACTAGTTTCATCTGCATATCTAAAGAAGTAGACCCATTTTTCAACTATACTTGAAAGCTGATCTTCTTTTGTTTTTGGAAATTTAGGCAACTCAATAAATATAAAGTAAAAATCTTTTAGATCACGTTCATTAGTATCTTCATCGCGAATAGTATGCTTTGATTTGTACTCAGACTTATCAGGAAATAAAATACAATCTGCTATAGCAATAAAGATAATTTCCTTAAGGTCCTGGTATTGATCACCTTTATCGGCTTGTCTTGAATAGGCTTTAGCAGCATAGTATTGGGCACGTTTCTCGAAGCCTTTGGTTTTAGCGACCTGCATTTCAATAATCCATTGCACCCCCGTGGAATCTCTACATAATACATCAACAATGCTTTGCTTTTTAGAGGCAATATCAGGGTCTTGAATAGTACTTAAAAACTCTATATCCTTTATTTCATTTTTGCCAGTAAAACCCAGAATATCATTGAGAAAGTGAATGAGGATGTCTTTATTCTTTTCAGTGCCAAAGATACGGCGAAATGCGACATCATTCTTGGGATCCAGAAACTTCGAGAGAGCCATAGCAAGAGTACCTAAAAAGCATTAATAATTATACACAATTCTGAAGAAATATTCAACTAAAATGCAAACATAGAAGTTTTTGTATATCTTTGTTTGGTAGTATTAACATGTATAATATTTATGGCAAACATCTCAATAAGGTATCAGATAGCACAAAAAGTAAGGAACTGGAGGTTAAAGCGAGGATATACTCAAAAAGATTTAGCGAAGAAAGTCAGTGTAACGTATCAAGTAGTACTACAATATGAAAAAGGAACACGTAAAATTTCGATTGAAAAGTTGTATGCTATAGCAGAGATATTGTCGATTGGTATTGTAGACCTAATTCCTGTATCAAATGAAAAAATCTGTCTTGAAGATGAGGGAGAAGAAATACTAAATCTAGTAAGAGAATATAAAAAGATTAATGATCAGGAATTACGTAGAATGTTTTGTTTACTAACCAAATTTGTTCAAGTTAGTGAGAAAAATAGTAAAAAAACGGAGAGAATAAAAATTGCAAAAGGTCTTATTAAAGCAGGAGTTTCTGTTGATACTGTTTCAAAAACAATTGGTCTGTCTGCTGATGAATGTGTTGAAGAAAAAACGGGTTCTATCTACTACCAAATAGGAAAAAAGATAAAGGAGTGGAGGGCAGTACGGGAGTATACTCAAAAGGATTTGGCTGAGAAAATGGATACAACACGTGATGAAATAAGCAACTATGAGCAAGGACGTGTGGCCATTCCACTGGAAAAATTATATGCAATAGCAGAAACATTATCAATTAGCATTACAGATCTGCTCATAGAGGAAGATGAGATAGTAGAAAGTGAGCTACCTGATTTAATAAAAGAATACAAAAAAATTGAGAGTCAAGAATTACGCTATGCGCTAATAAAATCTCTGTTTGAAAGCATACAAATTTGTGAGGAGAAAATTAGAGAAGAAGAAAGAATCAAAATTGCAAAAGATTTAGTAAAAGAAGGAATTTCTGTTGATATTATTTTGCAAGCGGTAGGCATCTCTTTGAACGAAATTCAACAAATTTAAAATAAAAAATCATTATATATTAATATTTTTACTTCTTAATGAAAAAATAAGTAAAAAAGATTGAAAAATTGATTTGACTTCACTCGAAAGCTATGGCTCTATGCCAATGCTGATAAAAAAACAGCAGTAAATATTTAAAAAAAGTTTGTTGTTAGTGAAGGGTAAATTATATGAATAAAAGTAAAGAAGAAATCGAATTCAGAATATTAGAAAGCAAAGGCAAAGCACTACTTGATCGTGAAATAATGGAAACGTTTTTAAGTGCAGTACATGAAAGACCACAAGCTCAAGAAATTGCTAAAAATCTGGTGAACACTTATACGGGAGTAGGAAGGATTTTAGGCCGAGAAATGGATGACCTGAAAGTTATAGAAGGAGTAACTGATTCTGCAGTAGCAATGATTATGTGTGTTAAGGAAACACTAGAAAGGGTACTGAAAGAAAAGCTTAAGAGTGAGCCAATAATGGACTTACAAGGGCTAGTAGAGTACTTAAACGTAAGTATAGGTCATGCAGAGAGGGAATGTGTAAAAATACTGTACTTGAATAAAAGGCGTCAACTAATTGGAGAAGAATCCTATATTGGTGAAATGGAAAAAGCACCAGTATACATAAAGGAAATTATAAGAAAAGCATTAATAAAGAATGCAACATTAGTAATAATGTCACACAACCATCCTGGGGGACGCTTAGAACCATCAGAAGAAGATCAAGAAGTAACGAAGAGCTTAGCAGCAGCATGTAGTACTGTAAGCGTTAGGTTATTTGATCACATTATCATCACAAGTGGTGGCTATTTTAGCTTTAGAGAAAACGGATTGTTATAGCAGAAAGTATTTGCAAATCTACTCACTATAATTTATAATAAGTAATACAGTGTATAATAACTATACACTTAGAAAGTATATTTAATAGCGGAGGCTAATATGAATAATAAAATAATTGTACCTTTTAGTGATAAAGAGGGGGGTGTTTACGAGTTAAACGTTGATCTTGATAGATTATCAAAAGGTGAGATGTTAAATGCTATTGTAGGAATTGGTCGTACTAAGGAGCAATCCACCTTTGTAAGCAAAATTAATAATGCTAAAAAGCTTGGAGATAAAGAAGTAGTACCTTTCCCTTGTAGAGAAGTTCGCGAAAACCAAATCAACTATGGGAAAGGATTTGACTATATTTATGGCACAAAACCTTTGAGTAATCAAGCAGATTATCCAGAAGGGTTAAATCCATTTGCTTCAGCTTTGCAAAAAATAAAGCCAAGTATAAGCGAAAGCGAAAAGTTGAGCTGGTTTAAAAGTGAAGTGGTAGAGGCAAAAAACGTAAATGAATTGCACAAAACTATAGACCAAGTACTAGCCTCTGGAGCAAGAATAAATGCATATAACGATGGGGAATGGAGCATTGCAGAGTATGTAGTATTGGGTACACATTTTCATAAATTTGATAAGACTGATCGAAAAAAGATAATGCGTAAATTAATGCTAAGTGGTGCAGATTTTCATGATACTTTATTGCAGAATAAACTAATAGGTGAAATCTATAATGAGCTACAGCCAGAAGTTTGACCTTACCCAGAAAAAGTAGACAGAAAGTTAAGACGTTTTTGCTATGAGAATGATGAATCAAAAAGCTCAGGAATGCAATAGTTAATAGTAGAATGTCTACGCTGTTTATTATAAAAAATTTCTATATATTCAAATATTGCGGTTTTAGCTTGTTGTGCAGAGTGTTGTGAAGTATCAATGAGTAACTCTCTCTTAAGTGAACTAAAAAAGCTCTCTGAAACAGCATTATCATAACAACAACCTTTGTGACTCATACTAGAAGTAATATTTTTTGTACTTAGTAAAAATTGATAATTTTTAGAGGTGTATTGCGATCCTTGATCGCTATGAAATAGTAGGGGAATGTTCAAAAAAGTGTGTCAAAGCGAATTTTTAGTTCAACTCAATTTTTAACCTATCAGGAAAAAAGATATCAAGTTGAGATATAGTTAGAGCCCAATTAGGCAAAGCCATAGCCCATTTTTGCTCTATCTTTTTTATAGCACAATATACCAATTTGTACAAGGCATTTGTACTGGTAAATGAACCTTTGGTTTTAGTAAATTTTCTGATTTGTCTGTGCAACCCCTCAATTGGATTGGTGGTATAAATTAGCCTTCTAACAGGGCCAGAATACTTAAAATAACTAGACAAATTTTCCCAATTGTTTTGCCACGATTTTATGACTAAAGGATATTTTTCACCCCATTTTTCCTCCAGTTCAAGTAAATAATTTTCGGCGATTTCTCTACTTGTAGCACGGTATATTTTTTTCAAATCATTCATAAAAACTTTTATATCTTTGCTGGATACGTATTTTAGTGAATTTCTTATTTGGTGCACAATGCATAACTGTACCTCAGCATTGGGAAATACGCTATTTATAGCTGTAGGGAAGCTTTTCAGACCGTCAACACAAGCTATCAAAATGTCTTCTACTCCTCTCTCTTTTAAGTCATTTAATACGCCTAGCCAGAAGTTAGCTCCCTCACTTTCTGCTAAGTAAAAACCCAGTACTTCTTTTCTGCCATTTTGGTCTATTCCTAATATATTGTACATGCATTTACTTATGCAATGTCCATTCTCTTTGACCTTAAAAAACATCCCATCCATAAATACTATCGGGTATACTGATTGTAGGGGACGACTCCTCCATTCATTGATTATAGGCAGTAATTTATCTGTAATTCCAGATATCTCTGCTGCAGATATTTTATGGTCATAGATTTCTTCCACATAGGATGCTATATCCCTGTATCCCACACCGCTTGCAAACATGTTCAAGACCTTTGTTTCAAGTTCTGGATGTAAGCTTGTTTGCCTTTTTTTCACTATCTGTGGTTCGAAACTTCCCTCTCTATCTCTTGGTGTCAATAGTTCAAATACTCGTCTTCAAAGTTTTGCCATTCTTTCCGTTTCTTCGATTCTTTTCTTCTCTTTCATTGGATAAATGATGCTCTATTTCACCTTCTAGACTTGCTTCCAGCAGCCTTTTTACAAATGGTGTTAATGCTCCATCTCTCCCCATCAATGGTTTACCTTCCCTTATTGATGACAGTATATTTGCTTCCAGCTCTTTGTAATCTACCAGGCCAGTCGTTCCATTTTCTATTTTGTAACTCATATATCAAACCTCTATTTTTTGTTTCTATTTTATTTTTATTTCTCGGTTTGACACACTTTTTTGAACATTCCCTGAAAAATCATCTTCTTCTAGATAAGAACTCCCTAAAAAAATAAATGTAACAAATAAAATGCCCATCTCAAATGTTGCTATATTTCACGATATTTCCTTAACTTGACGCGTATGGTTTATTTAACACTCCCATTTATCTTATTTTTTATTGGCAGACAGCTTGCTTAAACCCATAAAATCTCTTCATCTGCTTACTCCACAGCATCGGTATTTCTCTCAAGTCAACCAACTTCAAATCTCTTGGCTGCCTTCCATTTACTATATCTTCTTTAATTTTTGGTGCTAAATAATTTAATCTTAAAATTTGGTGTATACGTCTTGTACCTATATTAATTTTGGCACTCAGCTCTTTCACACTTCTGTATTTTCCTTCTTCTAGTTGCCGTTTCTACAGATGGGCTCTTACCACTGCTTTGAGTAACGCATTATTTGTTTTTCCTTCTGGCTCGATTACTGTGCATTTGTTTCCTTTCTTCTTCATTGGTATAAATTTTTCCTCTGATTCAGAACTCACCTCTATTCCATCCTCTCTCACCAATACTGTTCTTATTAACTTTTTCACTACTTCTTTCTGTTTTCCAAAACTTAAATTTTTCCACTCTTCTGCTTTTTCTCTCCATTTTTCATATAGCTGCTCCGCTTTCTTCATTATTTCTTTTTCCACTTCTCCTGCTACTATTGTTCGGTTTATTGATTCACAATTCTTTCCCCTTAAGTGATTGTTGCATACGTAATATCGGTACCTTTTATTCTCTTTTTTTGAGTACGTCAAAGGGTTCTGTCGCATTTGTAGGGAAGTAGAAAGAAGAATGATATAATTGTCTAAAAAAAAAGCAAAGATGTTTCGTATCAATCAAAAATTGTTGCCATATTTCAAAGGATTTAGCTTTTCAGCGGATGTTATCTGTATACATGAAATGTCGATTCTCTTTGAGCTATCGAGATTTGGAAGAAATGATGAGTATAAGGGGAGCAAAATGCTACGTTACAAAGGTGGGTTATCACCACTGATAGATGAGGCAGTAAGGAAAAGAAAGAAGCAGGTTGGTAGTAGTTGGAGAGACTTACATTAAATTAAACGGTAAATGGGTTTATTTATATATTGTAGACTTCCTCTTGTGTGTTAGTAGAGACAAGTCTGCAGCACTTGCATTCTTTCGTAAAGCCTTCAGGAGTAACTATCTTCCTGAGAAAATTGTAATTGATAAAAGCGGCAGTAATACTGCTGCTCTTGATGATTTGAATGCAGAAATTTCTGAAGATTACAGTTCTTCAAATAAAATATCTAAATAATATTGTTGATAGATTTATCAAAAAACTAATAAAGCCAATGCTTGGGTTTAAAAGCTTCCATTCCGCAAAGATTACCATCACAGGCATAGAAAATATTCGTATGATTCAAAAAAGACAAATTATTAAAATAATGTTTCTACTTTTGAGAATTTTGCTATGTTAATGGCTTCATAACTCCTATAATCCCACCTTTAATGATCTTCTTTCCTATGGTTTATAGATGCAACAGAACCTTTTTTAGTGCTGTGCATATTTGGCAGTAGACGTTTACTTATTACTAAATTTATTATAGTATAATTTAAAATCCTCATGGTATCGAACCATTTCACTAAGTACAATGATAAAAAAACTAGCCTTTCTATGTCTAATATTCGTTTTGATGAGTAGTTGTAGTTTTAGCAATAGGTGTAATCACACTGCAGGTCATTATAAAATTGGCAATAGCTATACAATAAATGGTATCACCTACCACCCAAAATACTGTAGCTGTTACGAAGAAGTAGGAATAGCATCGTGGTATGGAATAGAAGATCATGGCACAATTACAGCCAACGGTGAAGTGTTTAATCGTCACTTGATTTCTGCAGCACATAAGACCTTGCCCCTACCCTGCTTTGTTCGTGTTACTAATTTAGAAAATGGAAGAAAGCTTGTTATAAGAGTTAATGATAGAGGGCCATTTGTTGAAGGTAGAATAATAGACTTGTCAGAAAAAGCAGCACAATTTTTAGGACTTCATAAGTCTGGGCTTGCGAAGGTAAAAGTCGAGTACTTAAGAAAGAGGTCAGAACAATTGATACAAAATACTCCTCATTACAAAAGGCAATATGAAAAAGAAATGCAGAAACGTCACCCAAAACAAAACAATGCAGAAAGTAAGGGATATGTAGCATTTTTTGTAAACGCTCAAGTAGCTAAATCAGCTGCATCAAAGCTTCGTAATCAAGGAATAGAAAATGTTAGATTGCTTTTCAAGAATGATCAATATTGCGTAAAAGTAAGTTAAAACCTGCATTACAGATTGTGTAGCATGCCAGAAACTATTTGACAAATGAGAATGTTCCAAAAGCATGTGCGTCAAGTTGAGAAACTATCGTGAAATATAGCAATATTTAAGATTGGTATTTTATTTGTTACATTTCAGGTAGTGACAGCTACCTCAGCTAGAGCTGTAAAAAATAATCTACCACTCAAGAAATTTCATTAAAATTTCTCGGGAGTGTTAAATAAACTGTGTCAAACCGAGAAGTAAAGTAATAAATTGATAAAAAAATGGAGGTTTGACAATGAGTCAAGCAAACACAACTACCGGTTTGGTAGACTATAAAGAATTAGAAACAAATATCTTATCATCTATACGAGAAGGAAGACCATTGACAGGAAGAGATGGAGCATTAACACCATTTATAAAAAAACTGCTAGAGGGAAGGCGAGATAGAAAACCATTTGTCGGCTGAAAGCGAAGAAAACAACCGAAGAAATTCAAAGACTTTACGGACAAGTATTTGAACTATTGACACCAAGAGATAGAGAGGGAAGTTTCGAACCACAGATAGTGAAAAAAAGGCAAACAAGCTTACATCCAGAACTTGAAACAAAGGTCTTGAACATGTTTGCAAGCGGTGTGGGATACAGGGATATAGCATCCTATGTGGAAGAAATCTATGACCATAAAATATCTGCAGCAGAGATATCTGGAATTACAGATAAATTACTGCCTATAATCAATGAATGGAGGAGTCGTCCCCTACAATCAGTATACCCGATAGTATTTATGGATGGGATGTTTTTTAAGGTCAAAGAGAATGGACATTGCATAAGTAAATGCATGTACAATATATTAGGAATAGACCAAAATGGCAGAAAAGAAGTACTGGGTTTTTACTTAGCAGAAAGTGAGGGAGCTAACTTCTGGCTAGGCGTATTAAATGACTTAAAAGAGAGAGGAGTAGAAGACATTTTGATAGCTTGTGTTGACGGTCTGAAAAGCTTCCCTACAGCTATAAATAGCGTATTTCCCAATGCTGAGGTACAGTTATGCATTGTGCACCAAATAAGAAATTCACTAAAATACGTATCCAGCAAAGATATAAAAGTTTTTATGAATGATTTGAAAAAAATATACCGTGCTACAAGTAGAGAAATCGCCGAAAATTATTTACTTGAACTGGAGGAAAAATGGGGTGAAAAATATCCTTTAGTCATAAAATCGTGGCAAAACAATTGGGAAAATTTGTCTAGTTATTTTAAGTATTCTGGCCCTGTTAGAAGGCTAATTTATACCACCAATCCAATTGAGGGGTTGCACAGACAAATCAGAAAATTTACTAAAACCAAAGGTTCATTTACCAGTACAAATGCCTTGTACAAATTGGTATATTGTGCTATAAAAAAGATAGAGCAAAAATGGGCTATGGCTTTGCCTAATTGGGCTCTAACTATATCTCAACTTGATATCTTTTTTCCTGATAGGTTAAAAATTGAGTTGAACTAAAAATTCGCTTTGACACACTTTTTTGAACATTCCCAGTGAATATGTTGATAAGTAAATTTCCGCTTTTTTGTACGTATAAAATTAATTTACTTATCAACATATTCACTAACCAGTTACAAAATTTGTGTAAGATACTATTTTACATAATTGGAGCGTTTTTTGATTTTAAAGCACTAAACTTTCAGCCAAACTCCTAGCTCTGTAGTTTTTGATATGATCTGGATCAAAAGCCTTCTTTGACCTTAAAACACCAAAAACAATATGGAGTAACTTACGCATTGCAGCTCCCACAATGGCCATGTTATGCTTGCCTTTCTCTTTTAACCTTTTGCAAAAAGTCATAATAGTAGGATTATGATTCTTAGCTACTATGGCAGGAAAGTACATTGCCTTACATAATGTTCGTGAACCGGATTTACTTAATCTGGGCTTGGCATGTACAGACGTACCTGACGTTATATTTCGTGGTATAGCTCCAGCATATGCTGCCAATTGCCTGGCATCCTTGAAAGCTTTTATGTTAGGAACTTCAGCCAAAATAGCTACTGCTGATTCTTCTCCTATTCCTGGAATGGTCAATAGAAGTTGAAAATTTTCCAACAATTCTTTGTGTTTATTTAATAGTTCACGTAAGGAGTTTTTTATTCTTTCTATTTTTTGTTTTATGTTCATTGCAAGGTCTTCCCAAGCATTTGCAACTTCTTTAGGCAGTCTCTCTTTTTTTTCTAAGTGGTTATTTACTAATGTCAATTCATCTTTTAACGCAGCCGAGCAACGATAAAGATGCTTTAATTTCTTTAACTCAGGAGAAGGTGGTGCCCAACGAATAGGTTCCTGTCTTTGGCAATAATCGGCAATTATCTCTGCATCAGTCTGATCATTCTTTTGTCGTATAAGCTTACTTGTATCTTCAAGGAGTAGGGCATTGTAGCTAAAATGTCTTGCAGGGAAGGTGAAGCCGATAGATTACTTATGCCAAAAAGGCTGACAAAAAGATTTTGCTCCCTTCCCATATAGAGTTAAAAGACAGAACAGTATCTTTGGAATTATATCCCGTATTACAAGGTTGGTCTAAACTCTCAATTCGTTATAGTCCTAGAGGAAATTTTATGCAAGTCAATGCTATTTTAGGTGTAGACATTTCTAAAAAGAAACTTGATGCTTGTTTATTGATAGACAACAAAGAACGACATAAAGTTTTTCACAATAACAAGGAAGGTTTTGAAAAGCTTGTAGCTTGGTGTAATAATCACGGAGCAGTCCTTATTCATCTCTGCCTAGAAGCGACTGGTTGTTATAGTGAAAATATAGTTAATTTTATGTATGACCTTGGACATAATGTAAGTGTGGTAAACCCTGCTCAAATCAAAGCTTTTGGCAAAAGTGAGCTACTCAGAAACAAAACAGATAAGTCAGATGCTGCCATGATTGCTAGGTTTTGTATTGCTAATAAACCTAATCTTTGGAAACCTGCGCCTACTGAAGTCAAGCGTTTAAGAGATCTCTATCGTTGTTTGCAAGCACTTAAAGACGACAAGTTACAACAGATGAATCGCTTGGAAAATAAAAATATGGATTCCCGTTGTAAGCAAGCCATACTTGAAGTAGTTGCTACAATAGAAACAGAAATTTCTGCTATAGAAAAAGAGATTTGTGAGCATGTTAATAACCATTCACACCTAAAAAATATGATAGAAAACATCAAGACTGTAAAAGGTATAGGACATCTTACTGCTGTTGCTATCGTTGCAGAAATGCCATCTGTTGATAATTTTGATAATGCTAGACAATTTACAGCCTTTGCCGGTCTAAATCCTGAATATTACCAATCAGGTTCATCTGTCAGTAAAAAAAGTAGAATATGTAAAATAGGGTCGGAACGTATTCGCAAAACTCTTTATATGCCAGCTATAGTAGTCAAGAATCATAATTCTCACTTTCAAAAGTTTTGCCAACGTTTAGCAAGCAAAGGAAAATGTCCAATGGTAATAATTGTCGCATTAATGAGAAAATTAATGCATGTGGTTTTTGGTATTTTAAAAAATAATCAACCATTTAATGGTGATTTAGTGAAATAATCAGTTGACATGAGAGACAGTATCTTTTAGCTCCAGCCCTGGTCCTTTTAAATAATGATTTGTTCTATGCGAAGTTATGATATAATTTTACCTTACATATAGTAAAGGTGTTTTATAGATAATTATGATTAGCTCTATACAAGAACCTAATGAACTCAGAAAACGTTTACAAGGATTTTATCGTACTGATGAAAAAAGCTGTGTACGTTATCTTGTAGAAAAAGTAGAACTTTCGGTTGATTCGAAAAACAGAATTTACAATATTGCAAAACAAGTTATTGAAAAAATCAAACACAATAAATTAAGTATTGTAGATTCCTTTATGCAGCAATATTCGCTTTCCAATGATGAAGGAATAGCATTGATGTGCCTTGCTGAATCGCTACTTAGAATACCAGATGATTACACAATAGACGAATTGATCAAAGATAAAATTACCAACCAAGAATGGAATAAACACTTGGGGCGTTCCTCTTCATTGTTTGTTAATGCTTCCACATGGAGCTTGATGATAGGTAGCAGTATATTGAGAGATAATGAAGGCGATTCGAAGTTCTATTACGCAATTTCTAAGTTACTTAAGAATTTAGGAGAACCGATCATTCGCAAAGCAGTAAAACAAGCAATGTCTATGCTTGGTAATCATTTTGTTGTTGGAGAAACCATAGAAGAAGCTTTAAGATATGCAAAACTAGATGACAATAGTAAGTTTTTATACTCTTTTGATATGCTTGGCGAAGCTGCTCACACAGCTGAAGATGCAGAAGAGTGTTTTGATTCATACATGCACTCAATAAAAGCTATAGGTGCAACTACTGAAGTGAATGATTGTTTTAAATCCCATGGAATTTCAATAAAACTTTCTGCTTTGCACCCACGTTATGAATTTGGTCAATTTGACCGAATTGCTGGTGAGATATTTACTAGGGTTTTAGAGCTCTGTCGTGAAGCAAAAAAATACAACATTTCACTATGCATAGATGCAGAAGAATCAGAAAGACTTGAGATGTCATTAGTTTTATTCGAGCAACTGCGTCTTGATGAGTCACTTTCTCAGTGGGGAGGGCTTGGCTTGGCTGTACAAGCATATCAAAAACGTGCTTTATCTGTGCTTGATTTTGTTGAGGATGTTGCTATCCGATCAAAGCATAAAATTATGGTGAGGCTTGTGAAAGGTGCATATTGGGACTCAGAAATCAATTGTGCACAAGAGCTAGGGTTAAGTGGTTATTCAATATTTACAAGAAAAAGCTATACTGATGTATGCTACCTTGCGTGTGCACAGAAGCTTTTAAGCAAAGTAAATCACTTTTACCCATGCTTTGGAACTCATAATGCCTATACTTTTGCTACTATAATAGAGCTTGCTGACAAAGATCATCCTGGATTTGAGTTTCAGCGTTTACACGGAATGGGTGAGGATTTATATGATTATGCAATGTCAGAACTTGCAACAAGCATCAGCTGTCGTATATATGCACCAGTTGGTAAACGTAGTGATTTATTACCATATCTTGTTAAGCGTCTTCTTGAAAATGGAGCTAATAGTTCGTTCGTCAATCAAATAAATGATCCTAACGTTAAAATTGAAGAATTAGTCTCGGATCCATTAGAAAAAGCTAAAAGTTTAGAATATGAACCTCATCAAAACATTCCATTGCCACAAGATATTTTTGGAGAGGAAAGAAAAAACTCCTTGGGGATGGATATTAGTGATTCAATTACAGTTTCGCAATTTGCAAATGATATAAAAAAATTTAGTGAAAAGAAATGGCAAGTTGGGGCAATAATTGATGGAAAGGCACTACTTGATAGTGCTGAATTTATCGAAGTAGTAAATCCTGCACATTTGGAAAATGTAATTGGAGAAGTGTCAAGTACAACAAGCGCTCAGGCTTTAAATGCTCTTGAAATAGCACATAGTGCTTTTACTAAGTGGCAGAATATTTCAGCAGAAGAGCGCGCTAAATGCCTTGAAAAAGCTGCAGATTTGCTTGAGGAAAGGATGAAAGAGTTGGTTTACATTCTCATCTTGGAAGCAGGAAAAATTTTATCCGATGCAATAGCAGAAGTAAGAGAGGCAATCGACTTTTTGCGCTATTATGCAATGATAGCAAAAAACGAACTGAATGACTGGAAAAAATTGCCAGGTCCAACAGGTGAAGATAACTTCATCTTTTTTGAGGGCAGAGGAGTTTTCTTATGCATATCACCGTGGAATTTTCCACTTGCTATCTTCATTGGGCAGGTTTCAGCTGCACTTGTAGCAGGTAATGCAGTGCTGGCAAAACCGGCAGAGCAAACGCCGATTATTGCCTATGAAGCCGTTAAGATACTACACGAAGCTGGAATACCAAAAAATGTATTACATCTTGTTCCAGGAGATGGTCGATATTTAGGTAAAATATTAGTGCCAGATAATAGAATTTCCGGTGTAGCTTTTACCGGCTCAACACAGACCGCTCAAATAATTAATAGAATGCTTGCCAGCAGAGATGGTCCTATTGTGCCACTTATCGCTGAAACTGGTGGATTAAATGCTATGATTGTTGATAGTTCTGCTCTTTTAGAGCAGGTAACTAAGGATGTTTTAATTTCTGCATTTCGCAGTGGCGGTCAACGTTGTTCTGCTCTCAGAGTGCTATTTATTCAAGAAGATATAGCAGAAAAACAGATAAAAATGATATGCAATGCAGCTCAAGAACTAAAGATAGGTGACCCAATACAACTGAGCACAGATATTGGTCCAATAATTGACAAAGCATCTATTGATATGCTCACTAAACATACGGAAAAAATATCAAGGGATGAAGATTCAAACCTTTTGTCCAAGGTACCCATGGATACAAATTCTTATAATGGTTATTTCTTTCCTCCGTACATTTATGAGATACAAAAAATTTCGCAATTAAAGCAAGAAGTGTTTGGGCCTATTTTACATATCATACGTTTTAATAAGTCGCAGTTAAATGAAGTTATAAGTGATATAAACAATACAGGATATGGACTTACGTTTTCTTTGCAAAGCCGTGTACAAAGTAAGATCGATTTAATAAGCAAGAAAATATCAGTTGGAAATGTATACATCAATCGCAATCAAATAGGTGCAGCAGTTGGAATGCAACCATTTGGCGGTAGAGGACTGTCAGGTACCGGACCAAAAGCTGGTGGTCCTAATTATCTGCAACGTTTTTCTATAGAAAAGGTTGTAAGTGTCAACACTACAGCATGTGGCGGTAACATTACACTTGCGTGTTTGGATTGATTTGCAATTTCTAAGTTGGAAGTCCGTGCAGTTGTGTATGCAGTACTAAAACCTAAAACTCATACACTGAAAGGATAGTTGTGATTCTAAGGAGGATTCAAAGAAAGTCTTGTCTTTAATAAAAGAAAAAGGTTGCTATAATTCTGATAAAAGCACTATAAACAAAATGAATGTAAAAAATATCTTATTAGCGTTTTTAGTACAATTTATATTCGATTTGTCATTATTTGCGGCTGATCCTATTTTGCTTAATTGTATTGAAACTCCAGGGATTTATGATCTTGAAACAAGGCCAAAAAGCTTTAACTCTTCAAATAATTTAAGAAGAAAACCTGGCTCTCCAAATAATGCAGCAGGAGAATTAATAAATGTAGTGGGTAGAGTTACTGATGTAAATTGCTTACCGATACAAAATGCTGTGGTTTCTATATGGCACGCAGACTCACTTGGCATGAGCTATTATGATGAAAATGTGGAGCTTGATCCAAATTTTGCTGGATCAGGAAGATTTGTAGTAAATAACCTTGGCTATTATAATTTTATTACAATAGTACCAGGTAAAATTGGTGATAGGGCTCCACACATCAACTTTTTGGTCCAACATCCAGATTTTCCAGAATTCACAACACAAATGTTTTTTGCTGATCATAATTGCGATAACTGTGATGATCTTCTTCTTGGTAATCTTATTGAGAGTGGACTTGCAAGCCTTCTGATAGCACCATTTACTTATAACAATCAGGCCATGAAGACCTACACATTTAATATAACCCTAGGTGGGCATAACAAATTTTCTGATAAAAGATAAAGCCCTTGCATATCAGGGGAGTTCATAGTAGTCTTAAGCGCTATTGTACTTAAAATGTATATGAAAAATATCTTACTAATGTTTTTACTATGTTTTATGTGCAGCTTACAATTATTTGCAACGGAGATGTCAACGATGAAGATAACAATTTCTAAAGCTTTACCCGATTTTGAGACGCTAGTGGTAGGTTTGTTTGAGGGTGATAAGCTCATAACTAATGTTCTACAAGATAAGCAAGCTATAGATAACATCAAGAAATTTAGTGGTTTTAATGGAGGTTTTGGTGAATTTTTCTCCGTTACTTCATCAGAGGGAAAAAATATTATAGTTGCTGGTCTTGGAATGAGAGATGAATGGGATGAAAGCAAAGGATTAAATATTGGTGGTAAAATATATTGTGAGCTAAGCAGATTAAGAATCAAGCGAGCAGCTATTTCAATCGAGGGCAGTACAGCAAATGTTGCATATGGAGCATTTCTGCGCAGTTTCAAGTTTAATAAGTATAAAACTAAAAAGGATGAAAAAATTACAGAAGTAGAGGAAATTACATTATTAGTAAAAGATGAACAGTTAAGTAGCATTGAAAAATCATTTGAGCGTTTAAAACACGAAGGTGAAGGTATCTTTCTTGCACGTGCTTTTACTACTGAGCCACCTAATATTTTATATCCAGAGTCTTACGCTAATCGTATAAAAGCTGAACTTACTAAACTTGGTCTTGAGGTTGAAGTGCTTGATAAAAAGCAAATGGAAGAGAAAAAAATGGGAGCCCTGCTTGGAGTAGCACAAGGAAGTAGTAAAGAGCCAAAGTTAGTGGTGATAAAATGGAATGGGGCTTCTCAAGAACAAAAACCAATAGCTTTTATAGGCAAGGGTATAACGTTTGACACTGGTGGAGTGTCACTTAAACCCTCACGCGGTATGGAGTCAATGAAATATGACATGGCAGGTTCTGCTACTGTAGTTGGAGTGATGCATACTCTAGCTGGGCGAAAAGCAAAAGTAAATGCAATTGGTGTGGTTGCACTTGCAGAAAATGCAGTGGATGGTAATGCTCAAAGACCGAGCGATGTAGTCACTTCAATGTCTGGACAAACAATAGAAATATTAAATACCGATGCAGAGGGAAGACTAATACTTGCGGATGCTTTATGGTATACACAAGATAGATTTGCACCGAAATTTATGATCGACCTTGCAACTTTAACTGGTGCTATAGTGGTTGCACTGGGAAATAATGAATATGCTGGTCTTTTTTCAAATAACGATGAATTAGCGAATCATCTGATTGATGCAGGAAATGAAGTAAATGAGAAATTATGGCGTTTTCCTATGAATGAAACTTATAACAAAATTATTGATTCGCCGATTGCTGATGTGCAAAATATAGCTCCTGCAGGTTCTGGTGGAGATAGTATAATGGCTGCACAGTTTCTACAGCGTTTTGTAAACGACGCTTGTTGGGCACATTTAGACATTGCAGGCACTGCTTGGCACGAAAAAGGCACTGATATTTCTCCAAGAGGGGCAGTAGGTTTCGGTGTAAGGTTGCTAAATAAGTTGGTTGAGAAGTACTATGAGATTAATAATTAAGGATCTTTGTATTGAGTTTATAGCTTAATTTACGGCTACATGAATGTCTATTTATAAGACGTAGAAAATGATATCATCAAAGTAACTTACATTTTCTTTTTTGGGGATTCTAAAGTTACACACTTGAGCAGCATCAAGAGAAAGTATTTTGTTCAAATGATGATTGTAATGATGGACTATTAAAACTTTAAAGCTATTTGGTATTGACGGTATATACTTAAGTGTTAGAATAAAATAGGAAGTTTTTAGGAGTTTATATGGCAGCAGGCGGAAAAGCGAAAACAGCTAGTAAAAATAACCCTACTCAGCGTAAGAAAGCAGAACAAAAAATGTATAAGGATAAACCGGTAAAGCCGGTTAGATATATAGACCGTGATTCACGTATGAACTATATGTCTGCTCAATACGATAACGGCAATCTAGTTGAAGATGAGGTAAGCGGCAATCCTATAAAGTGGGAAGCTGTATAGTAGTTGTGGTTAAAGTTACTATTAATTCTAAGGAATGTGAAGTAGAGCATGGGCTCACTATAATTCAAGCTTGTGAAGTTGTGGGCGTTGAAGTTCCGCGGTTTTGTTATCATGAGCGTTTAGCAATTGCTGGTAACTGCAGAATGTGTTTGGTTGAAGTTGAGGGTGGCCCTCCAAAACCAGTAGCTTCTTGTGCAATGCCAGTTGCAGAGGGTATGGTTATTCACACGGATACTCCCAGGGTAAAAAAGGCGCGTGAAGGTGTGCTTGAGTTTTTGCTAATAAACCACCCGCTTGATTGCCCAATTTGTGATCAAGGTGGTGAATGCGATTTGCAAGATATCACGATGGCTTATGGTAAAGGAATCAGCAGACTTGATGAATATAAGAGGGCTGTGCCAAAAAAACATTTTGGTCCGCTGATTGAAACTGCAATGAACAGGTGTATTCATTGCACTCGGTGTGTTAGATTTTTGTCTGATGTTGCAGGTACAAATGAACTTGGAGGAATTGGAAGGGGAGAAAATATAGAGATTAGTACTTACATAAAAAGGCATATTAGCTCTGAATTATCTGGGAATATTATAGATCTTTGCCCGGTGGGAGCTTTAACTTCAAAGCCCTATTCTTTTACAGCACGTCCATGGGAGCTATCACATTGTGAAACTATAGATGTGCTAGATGCTGTGGGAAGTAATATTAGAGTTGATTGTCGTGGTCCTGAAGTTATGCGAATATTGCCAAGACTCAATGAAGAAGTGAACGAAGAATGGATATCAGACAAAACTCGTTTTGCTTACGATGGACTCAAAGTACAACGCCTCGATCGACCTTATATAAAAAAAGAGTGCAAATTAATTCCAGTTGATTGGAATGAAGCATTGGCTTTTGCTGCAAAGAAACTAAAGAGTACGAAATCAAACAAAATAGCTGCAATTGCAGGTGATTTAGCAGATTGTGAGTCTATGCTTCTACTCAAAGAAGTGATGCAGAAGCTTGGTTCGGGGAATATAGACTGCAGGCAAGATGGTGCAAATCTTATATCAAGTAATCGTGGATCTTATGTGTTCAATACCACTATTCAGGGTATAGAAAGTGCAGATTTATGCTTGCTAATCAATACGAATCCAAGGATAGAAGCACCAATAATTAACGCAAGATTGAGAAAGAGATATTTACAAGGTAATTTCACTATTGCAAATATTGGTCCTAATCTTGAATATCTATATAATGTTGAAAGATTAGGTGATGGTCCAAACGTTCTAAAAGAAATAGAAGAGGGAAATCACAAATTCTGCGAGTTACTGAGTGCGGCTCAGAACCCTATGCTAATTATCGGTCAAGATGCATTAATAAGAGATGATTCTGAATCAGTTTTAGCTCTAGCTGGCAAAATTGCAGAAAAATTTAACATGATCAGAGATGACTGGAATGGCTTTAACGTACTGCATAAGGCTGCAGCAAGGGTTGGTGGACTCGATATTGGATTTGTTCCTAGCAAAGGTGGAAAAGACATTAATCAGATGCTAAAACAGGCAGAAAGTGGCGAGGTGGAAGTTGTTTATCTTCTTGGTGCAGATGAAATTGATACATCAAAATTAGAAAATACATTTGTAATTTATCAAGGCCACCATGGTGATAGGGGAGCGCATATAGCAGATGTCATTCTACCTGGAGCTGCATACACAGAAAAATATGCAACTTATGTAAATACTGAAGGGCGAGTACAGAGAACAAATTTAGCTGTTTTTCCTCCTGGTGAAGCAAAGGAAGATTGGTTGATTATTAAAAATTTATCCCAATATTTGAGCCTTTCCTTGTTATATGATAGTTTATTTGATGTGAGAAAAAAATTAGATACTATCGGTCCACAGTTTAGAAGTGTTGATCAAGTGGTAAAAAATACATGGGTACCAATCAGCAATGGTAAAATAAATTTAAGTAATACGCCTTTTACTTTAAAGGAGTGTAATTTTTATATGACAGATTCAATAGGTCGTGCTTCAAAAATAATGGCAGATTGTACTAAGGATTTTTATGAACACTCTACTTAATATTTTATTTATTCTAACACCATTATTACTAATAACTCTGGTATATTTTCAACGAAAATTAAACTCTATATTTTTGTGTAAAGAACAAAATACATTAGAAAAACAGTTCGTTTATAAGCTAGTTGATTTTATCAATGATATTATTGCACTATTTACGGAAGGATATGTATGGATGGCAATAACATTTATTATAGTTACCGAGGGAAGAGGGAATTATTTACCTCTCACAATGATCTTAATTATGATGTCACTAGTGTCATTCATATGCATATCATTTTACTATTCTATTAAGCTAAATGCTGTACAGAAAAGTGTTGTCCTATTGATTTCAATAGGGACATTGTCTTTTGTGTCTAGAGCATTTGCTGTATTTTTTATTGCCACAATTATGAACTATTTTTTTGATTTAGGGTTGCATGTACTTGATATTTGATATTCTTTTTCTTCTTATTCCACTTTTGCTTTCAGTAGCATATTTAGTGTACTTTGAGCGTAAAGTTATTGGTGCAATTCAACTAAGGCATGGTCCAAGTGTAGTAGGGCCATTTGGGCTACTACAGCCATTTGCAGATGCTATCAAATTGATAATTAAAGAGCCGATAATACCATTTAGAGCAAACACCATACTGTTTATTATGGCTCCAATGCTCACCTTTATTTTAGCATTCATTTCCTGGGCAGTTATACCATTTGGAGCTGAAATAATTACAGAAAATGGACAGCAGGTAATAATCCCTAAGGTAATATCAAATATTAATGTTGGAGTGCTTTATGTGCTAGCTATATCCTCTTTGGGAATATATGGCATTATTATTGCAGGCTGGTCTAGTAATTCTAATTATGCATTTCTTGGCGCTATAAGGTCAGCTGCTCAAATGATTTCATATGAAGTTTCAATAGGTCTAATAGTTGCTACAGTTGTTATTACAACTGGCACATTAAATCTTGGAGAGATGGTGGTAGCGAAACATAATATGCCATTTTGGATTGATTTATTACTAATGCCTATAGGAATAATATTTTTTATTTCTTTGCTTGCCGAAACTAATCGTCACCCATTTGACTTACCAGAAGCTGAAGCAGAGCTCGTCTCTGGGTATAACGTCGAGTATTCATCAATGCCTTTTGCTCTCTTTTTCTTGGGAGAATATGCAAATATGATTTTAGCAAGCGCTATGATGACAATATTCTTTCTAGGAGGGTGGTATCCTCCATTAGAGCTTAGTTTGCTGTATAAAATTCCTAGTTTAATCTGGTTTGTTTTGAAGATAGTTGTACTTTTGTTTATATTTGTTTGGATTAGAGCTACAATACCTCGTTATCGTTATGATCAATTAATGCGTCTTGGTTGGAAAGTATTTTTGCCAATATCGGTACTTTGGGTAATACTCATTTCAGGAGTGTTGCTTTTTACTGGGAATTTGCCTGGATCCAATGTTTAATTTCCCAAATACAAGGTTAAGGCGTAGGCGCTCAGGCAAGTGGATTCGCAATTTAACAAGTGAAAGCACTTTATCAGTAAATGATTTGATTTTTCCCTTATTTGTTCATGACGGAGAAGAAACAATTGAGCCAATTTCTGGCTTACCTGATATCAAATGTTATTCAATAGATGGATTAATTTCTATAATTCAGAAAGCTAAGGACTCGGGGATTAATGCTGTTGCAATTTTTCCTGTAGTTGATAGTAAACTAAAATCTGAAAACGCCGAGGAAGCGTACAATCCTGACAATTTAATCTGTAAAGCAATTTGTGCTGTAAAATCAAATGTACCGGATATTGGCATTATTGCAGACATTGCACTAGACCCATACACTACTCACGGTCATGATGGCATTTTAAAAAGCAGTAGGATAGATGTAGAAAATGACGAGACTGTGTCAGCATTATGTAAGCAAGCACTTGTTTTAGCAAAAGCAGGATGCGATATAGTTGCTCCTTCTGATATGATGGATGGCAGGATAGGAAAAATAAGAAAAACATTGGATGATAATAACTTTCAGAATGTGTCAATATTGTCCTATGCAGTAAAGTACTGTTCTAGCTTCTATGCGCCGTTCAGGCAAGTTGTCGGTTCGTGCGCATCATCAAATTTCATCGACAAAAGTGGTTATCAAATGGATTATAGAAATGCACGTGAAGCAATCTGCGAAATCGAAATGGATATAGATGAAGGTGCAGATTTTATTATGATAAAGCCGGGTATGCCATACTTAGATGTAATAAAAACAGCAAGTGAAAAGTTTAATTTTCCGATTTTTGCTTACCAAGTAAGCGGTGAATACGCAATGATAAAAGCTGCAGCAAATAATGGCTGGCTGGATTATAACAGAGTGATTTATGAGTCCTTAATTGGTTTTAAACGTGCAGGTGCAAGTGCAATATTTACCTATGCTGCACTTGATGTTGCAAAAAATTTGGTATCTACTTAGCAGTGTGGAACATCTAAGTAGGTAGCTGGCCGAAGTGACTTGACAAACCTTCCCACTTTCCTTATCATATCAATAAGAGTATTTATCCTTGTTTTTAATCTTTGCAGATTTAACAACAAAAATTCAGTAAAAAACTCAGGTATATATTGGCAGATTACATAAAATTATAGCGGCTGCATGTCTTTTTTATTTTTTCTACATTCAGCCAAATCGCGCTTAAAATAAGCGTTAGCACATTATTACAATGCCAATTTAAATTATAAAACTCACTACTGGGGGATTCTTTCGCCTTTTTTTTCGCCTGGTAAATTTTTTAATATTTTGAATTAGCTATACATACTGACATCATATCACAGTGCGTGACACTGTGATCCAGAAAAACTAACCGCAAATTGAATCATAATAAAGACTAGATTCCAGCGTCATGAGCTGGAATGACATCAACTTTTGAATTCCAGTTATGCAAGAGATCTAATGACGCAAAGGGGCTACTTGAATGACAGGAAAAGGAGCACTGGGATAGAGGCACTAATATGAAGAAAGAAGGGATAACGGTTATTGGTAAATTTAGATCGTTTTTAACTATTTGCCTTTTTTCTATGCAAGAAGTGTATTGATAAGTCCATTACAATTCAGTATTGTGAAAAATATAAGTCAAGTGTTAGTTAGGACATGGGGATTTTTTTTCAATTTTTGGGTAAGGTGCTAGGCAAGGTTTTTCCTGCCAAAATAGTAAGCTCTTTTTTAGGAGTAGGATATTTACCGGGTTGGCAGCATTATTGGTCTTCTTTTCTAATATTATTTATTACCGACATTATATTAATGCTTACATACGGAGGTGATTTTATACTATATAAAATGCCGAATTCAGGCATAGTTGTAGCTGCTATTTTTACCAAGCTAGCAATAGTTATGTTAGTGCTGCAATTAGTTGGCATATCTATTTTTCATACTCAAGATCCTTCAGCCAGCAGTGATGAGAATATAGTAATACAAATAGCATCAGGACAGGTGATGACTGTTGCGTTTTCGATGCCGGCAATAATGTCAATTTATTATATTGTAAGTAAATTCTATTTAAGTATATGCAAGGCAATACTTCAATGTCCATTTTGGTTTAATGATCTTATGCATTTGTTCTTTTTCTTTATAATACCTTATTTATTTTTTAATATTGTAGAAGTAATAAAACCATGGCCGATAAGTACGATACAGCTTAGTTATAACAATGCAATATCAATCACATTTGAAGGGATTTTTCATGTGTTTTATGCAGTGATTTTATTGTACTTGACTGCATTTATATTCTGCGATCTGACTATGCATGATGCGATTGTTTTAAACAAAAGCATATTTGAGTATGTAAAAGAAAGTTCAATAGCCTTGAGTGACTATTTTCATGGCACTATTAAAAAAATAAGTATAGAATAGTACTTATTTGCTTATGTATTCAGTTTAAAAGATATACAGTTTGCGTGAATCTACAGGATATAATAAAGGGATTACAAGATTTTTGGGCAGATGAAGGGTGTACTATACTTCATCCATATACGTCTGAAGTTGGAGCTGGAACACTACATCCCGCAACAATCATGTCAGCGATTGACGAAAAATCAACAAAAATTGCGTATCTACAACCAGTAATCAGACCTGCAGACGGACGCTATGGCGACAACCCTAATCGTTTATATCAGCATCATCAATACCAAGTTATAATAAAACCATCTGGCAGCAATTTGCAAGATATTTACTTAAATAGCTTAAAAGCTCTTGGTGTATCGACAAAAGAATATGATATTAAGTTTATTGAAGATGATTGGGAAAACCCAAGTGTTGGCGCATCCGGTCTTGGTTGGGAGGTTACATGCAACGGAATGGAAGTAACACAACTTACTTATATACAGCAAGTGGGAGGTATTGACTGCATAATAATTCCTGGTGAAGTAGCATATGGGTTAGAGCGTTTAGCAATGTGCATACAGGGTGTAGATAATGTTTACGACATAATGTGGAACGGTAGCGGTGCAACTTATGGAGATATTTTTAAACAAAGAGAGCGAGAGTTTTCTTACCTGGCACTTGATTATTATGATACTAAAGTAGTACAACAGCAGTTTGAGGATACAGAAAAACTGTGTAAATTCCTTGTTGAAAAAGAATTGCCGATAGCAGCTTATGACCAATGTATTAAAACGAGCCATCTACTTAATCTACTTGATGCAAGAGGTGTGCTTGGTGTGAATGAACGTACAGCCTATATTGGTAGAGTGAGAGAGTTAACAAAAAAATGCTGTGAATTATATAGAGCAAAGTAGAATATGTTGTCACAATTATTGTTTGAATGTCTTTCAGAAGAAATTCCATCAAGGATGCAGAATTCATCTGCAGCTCAGGTTAAGAGCTATATCACTAATGCTTTTAGTAAAAATAATGTGAAATTTGCATCTATAGAAGTTTATGTGACTGCACGTCGCATTGCTCTTTTTATTGATGGCATAAGTGCTTTGGAGCTAAAAGATTCTAACAATGAGATTAAAGGACCAAGAGTTAATGCACCGAAAAGTGCTATCGAAGGTTTTTTGAGAAAAAATCGGAAAGGTGAAGAAGATTTACTCATTCGCAAAGTAAATGATGAAGATTTTTACTTCATTAAGAGAGAAAGCTGCTTATTTAACATCAACGGGTTTCTCAAAAATCAACTGGAGGAAATGCTAAAAAACTTTTCTTGGCCAAAGAGTATGAGATGGAGTGAAAGAAAAGAGAGATGGGTTAGGCCAATTAAAAATATTCTATGTATTTTAAATGACGAAATAATACCTATATCTTTTGCAGGGGTTACAGCATTCAACGTGACGTATGGTCATAGGTTTCTTTCAGGTGATGCAGTACTTACTGTTAAAACACCCAAAGACTATTTTGAATTGTTAGAAAAAAATAATGTCATTCTCCAGTTGGACAAAAGAAAGCAATTTATACTAGATCAGATTAATAAGTTTACAAAAGAGGAGAACTTACAACTTGAAAAAAATGATTATTTACTTAATGAATTGGCAGGGCTTATAGAGTGGCCAATAGTATTATTTGGTAAAGTAAAATCATCAGAATTACCAAAGGAAGTAATACTTAGTATAATTAATACGCAGCAAAAGTATCTTGCTTTAAGTGATGGACAGAAAATATCACATTTTGTTACTGTTGTAAATGTTAACAACAATGAAGTTGTCAAAGGCCATGAAAGAATATTAGAAGCACGTCTTGCTGATGCCCAGTTTTTGATATCTCAAGACAAGAAGGAAAACCTAGATTACTATGTCAAAAAATTGAGCTCTATTTCATTTCATGCTTCGCTCGGTAGCGTAGAAGAAAAAGTGAAGCGTATTATCGCTCTTTCAAAGTATATAGCGATATTTATTCCACATGCTTCATTAATTAAAGTTGAACGTGCTGCATATTTAGCAAAGGCAGATCTTGCAACGTTGATAGTGAAAGAATTTCCGGGATTGCAAGGAGTAATGAGTGGATACTACGCTTCTTATTTTCAAGAGGATAAAGAAGTAGTGGAAGCTATAACTGAGCACTATAAGCCAATTGGATCGGACCAAGAATGCCCTAAATCTCCTACTGCGATTGCTGTAGCTATTGCAGACAAAATGGATAGTTTGGTTGGCTTAATTGCAGCAGGTGAGAAAATCTCTGGTTCGTATGATCAGTTTGGTTTGCGGAGAATGACAATTGGTATAATTAGAACAATACTTGAAAATAATTTGCATATTCCAATTAGATTGCTGATAGATAAGTCAGTATCTTTATGTTCAAGGCTTCTATTGAATAAAAATATAACTCCAGTTGATAAGCCAAGTGAAAAACAAATTTCAGAACTAGTATTTAAATTCTGCTTAGAAAGGTTCAAGATTATTTTAAAAAATAGAAATATAAGGCAAGATGTTGTAGATTCAATACTATATAAAGTCGATATTAATGATCTGCTGAAAGCGGAAAAGCAAACTGTGATATTGGATCGTTATCTTAGTACAAAAGAAGGTGAACAGGTTCTAAGCACTTATAAAAGAGCCAGTAACATGATGAGCAAAGTGAGAAAAAGTGATGGCACTACTTATAATGCATCTTACAGTAAGAAGTTTTTGATTGAAGATGAGGAGATTGCGCTATCAAATTGTGCTATAGCTGCTTGTAAAAACATCAAACAAGCGATAGAAAATAACGACTTTAATACAGCGCTTGATGAACTTGCTCGTTTTGCTCCATTTATCAATCAATTTATGGACAGTGTAAAGATTAACTGTGATTCTAATGAGCTTAGAATAAACAGGTTATCTTTGCTTGCAAATGTTGTTTCTACCTTTCATTTAGTAGCAGAGTTTAACCTTATACAGGTTAAACAATTGATAAATGCTCAGGCAATATAAGGAACAAATCAAATCATCTCCACAATCCTGTGGCGTTTATAAGATGGTTGGAGATAAGAATAAGGTTTTATACATTGGTAAAGCAAAAAACTTGAAGTCGAGATTATCCGACTACCTTCAATTCGAAAACCTTTCTGAACGAATCAGAGTAATGATCTCACAGGTTATTAAGGTTGAAATATTCATCACTGAGAATGAAATCGAAGCATTGCTTCTTGAAGCACAGTTAATAAAATCGTTAAAACCATCTTATAATATTTTGCTTAGGGATGGAAAATCTTATCCTTATATAACAATTTCTAAGCATGATTATCCAAGAATAGCGAAATATAGAGGTAAGTTTAAGAAGAATGAGTTTCATTACTACGGCCCTTTTCCATCTGCCGCTGCTGTTAAGAACACTATATTATCATTGCAAAAAGCTTTTCTCTTAAGAGTATGTTCAGATCAATATTTCTCTTCAACAAAAAGACCATGTCTTGAGTATCAAGTTAAGCGCTGTTCAGCACCATGCGTAGATAAAATTACAAAAGATGATTACTGCAAATCAGTAAAACAAGCACAAGATACTCTGCTAGGAAGGAATAAAGAAGTGCAAAGACAGCTATTTTCTACAATGGAAAAGTGCAGTAGGGAAATGAACTACGAGCTTGCTGCTGTCTATAGAGATCGATTGAAATTTCTTCAGCAAATTCAAATGCAGCCAATGGATTTTTCTTTTGAAGAAGATGCAGATTTCTTCAGCATTGTATGTGAGGCAGACTTAGCATGCATTGGTGTACTATCTTTCAGAGATAAAGGTAACTATGGAAGCATTCCTTACTTCATTGAGAATTGTAGTGATCATCCAAATGATGAAATTTTATCCACCTTTTTGGTCAATTTGTATAATCCAGTTAATACACCAACAGCGCAAATTTACGTTCCCGATTTTATTAAGGATAAGGAAATTATAGAACAAGCACTTTATGCTCTTACTCAAAAATCAATAAAAGTTTTGTATGCGAAAAATAGTAAAGAGCGTGATTTGTTGAATTTTATTTACAATAATTCTAAGCATAGCCTAGAGCAGAAGCTTACTGATTATAGAAATAACCTAGAAAAGCTCGAAGAGCTTAGCAAAATCTTTTTGTTACCAAATATTCCAAAGCGTATCGAGGTTTATGATAATAGCCATATATCTGGAAATCAACAAGTTGGTGTGATGATTGTTGCAGGGCAGGAAGGTTTTTTAAAAAGTGAATACAAAAAATTTACTATAAAAGAAGAAATTTTAGGTGATGACTATAAAATGATGAGAGAAGTGCTGACTAGACGTTTCTCTGGCAATATAAAAGACATCATTCCTGATTTTTTACTGATAGATGGTGGGCCAGGACATGTTTCCATAGTGCAGAATGTGTTGGAGATATTGAATATAAACGTTCCTTTTGCTTGTATGGCAAAAGGTCATGATCGTAACGCAGGAAATGAAAGATTTTATGTGCCGAGCAGAGAAGAATTTACTCTAGCAAGTGACAGCAAGGTCATGCTTTATTTACAATTGCTGCGTAATGAAGCTCACCGTTTTGCAATAACTTCGCACAGAAAAAAACGCGATAAACAGTTTTTTGCTTCACAATTAAGCAAAATATCTGGTGTTGGCAGTAAAAGAAAGAAGGCACTCATGTCTCATTTTGGTTCGGTAGAAAACATAAGCAAAGCTTCTCTAGCTGAAATTCAAAACGTACCTGGAATTAGTAAAGGTTTAGCAGAAATCATTCTTCAACACTTGAATTCTAAGAAAGGTACTCCTAAATAGGTACTCTAAAATTAACCTTTATTTCTTCTTAATAAGACATAAAAAGCTCCTTTGCCACCATGTTTTTTTATGGCTTGCTGATAGTATAAGATCATATTTCGAACTTTTGTATCATTCAACCACTTATTTAAGCTATTCTTTATAGTGTCTATTTTATCTGTACTATTACCATGCCCCGTAATTACCAATAAGCACCTATTCCTTGCTTGATAATTTTTGATAATAAAATCTATCAATTTACAATAAGCATCATCTATACTATAGCCATGCAAATCGAGTTTATCGCTTATAAAATATTTGCCCCTATCGATCTTTAATTTTGTATTGTAGTCAAGACAAAATGATGAATCACCATTATCAGTATTAAGAAAATTTTCTTGTAAGCCAGAGATACCTTTATCAATCATAGATTTTATATTTACTTTGTGATCAACTTTCAAAGTAACTTTTCCACATTCTATTGGCTTAACATTTTTTTGCCAATCTAACTCATCATCTGACATAAATTCATTAATTGAACTGCATAATTTTACAACAATATGTAAACACAGTAAAATATTGCTTACTCTATAAAAATCTGATTTTTAATAATGAGATGAAATCATCAAAAGCTAATGAAAACTGTTGGATATATGGAAAGCACACTTGTATTTCAGCATTAAGAAACAAAAATAGGCGGTGTATAGAACTGTTAGTAACAGAAAATTTCTACAGAGAATTTGAGAAAGAAATTAAACAATGTGCAGATAGTAAGGGCATTAAAGCTCGACTGGTAGAGAACAAAATGTTCAATGATGTTTTACCCAAAGGTGTAAATCACCAAGGAATTGCTTTAAAAGTTACTCCTATTTTTCACAGCTTAAATATTGAAGAAATAGCTGAAAGATCAGGTGAAAACTCTACTATAGTCATTTTAGATCAAATTACTGATACACACAATATAGGTTCGATTTTAAGAACCTCAGCTTGTTTCAACATTGATGCATTGGTTTTACCGTATCACCATTCACCAAGCGAAAATGCATCTATCGCAAAAGCAGCAAGTGGAGCACTGGATATTGTCCCTCTAATATACGTTACAAACATAGTAAAGACGATGGAGTCTTTAAAAAAGATAGGCTACTGGTGTTATGGGTTTGATTGCAATGCAAAGGAAAATATAGATGAAATAAAGAATTTTGGGCAAAAAAGAGTAATTGTTTTTGGTTCTGAAGAGAAAGGAATGCGGAGACTAGTTAAAGAAAATTGTGATTATCTTTTAAAAATCCCAATGTCAAACGTAATTAACAGTCTAAATGTTTCAAACGCAGCAGCAATAGGACTATATTCCATCTACATTAAAACAAAAATCACTGCAAATTAGTTGCAATGAAAAATATACTTTTTGCCTGCTATCAAGACCGTTGGAATCTAGAAAAAAGAATGCCATTTTAGCTTCACATGCACAGCTGGAAGATGTCATCCCAGTGCGTGACACTGGGATCCAGTTAAATTTGCGAGTATAAAAAAAATATAACGTTTCTGATGATGATGGAAAAATGGATGCCAGTGTCTGGGCACTGGCATGACATCTTCCTACAGAATAATGTTCGTACAGCTGTGTATCACATGCTGTAATGACAACAGTGAATGACATCTTGCGATGTGGGAATGTTCAAAAAAGTGTGTCAAAGCGAATTTTTAGTTCAACTCAATTTTTAACCTATCAGGAAAAAAGATATCAAGTTGAGATATAGTTAGAGCCCAATTAGGCAAAGCCATAGCCCATTTTTGCTCTATCTTTTTTATAGCACAATATACCAATTTGTACAAGGCATTTGTACTGGTAAATGAACCTTTGGTTTTAGTAAATTTTCTGATTTGTCTGTGCAACCCCTCAATTGGATTGGTGGTATAAATTAGCCTTCTAACAGGGCCAGAATACTTAAAATAACTAGACAAATTTTCCCAATTGTTTTGCCACGATTTTATGACTAAAGGATATTTTTCACCCCATTTTTCCTCCAGTTCAAGTAAATAATTTTCGGCGATTTCTCTACTTGTAGCACGGTATATTTTTTTCAAATCATTCATAAAAACTTTTATATCTTTGCTGGATACGTATTTTAGTGAATTTCTTATTTGGTGCACAATGCATAACTGTACCTCAGCATTGGGAAATACGCTATTTATAGCTGTAGGGAAGCTTTTCAGACCGTCAACACAAGCTATCAAAATGTCTTCTACTCCTCTCTCTTTTAAGTCATTTAATACGCCTAGCCAGAAGTTAGCTCCCTCACTTTCTGCTAAGTAAAAACCCAGTACTTCTTTTCTGCCATTTTGGTCTATTCCTAATATATTGTACATGCATTTACTTATGCAATGTCCATTCTCTTTGACCTTAAAAAACATCCCATCCATAAATACTATCGGGTATACTGATTGTAGGGGACGACTCCTCCATTCATTGATTATAGGCAGTAATTTATCTGTAATTCCAGATATCTCTGCTGCAGATATTTTATGGTCATAGATTTCTTCCACATAGGATGCTATATCCCTGTATCCCACACCGCTTGCAAACATGTTCAAGACCTTTGTTTCAAGTTCTGGATGTAAGCTTGTTTGCCTTTTTTTCACTATCTGTGGTTCGAAACTTCCCTCTCTATCTCTTGGTGTCAATAGTTCAAATACTCGTCTTCAAAGTTTTGCCATTCTTTCCGTTTCTTCGATTCTTTTCTTCTCTTTCATTGGATAAATGATGCTCTATTTCACCTTCTAGACTTGCTTCCAGCAGCCTTTTTACAAATGGTGTTAATGCTCCATCTCTCCCCATCAATGGTTTACCTTCCCTTATTGATGACAGTATATTTGCTTCCAGCTCTTTGTAATCTACCAGGCCAGTCGTTCCATTTTCTATTTTGTAACTCATATATCAAACCTCTATTTTTTGTTTCTATTTTATTTTTATTTCTCGGTTTGACACACTTTTTTGAACATTCCCTGCGATGTCATTTACTAGCACTTACATTACCAATCCCAAGAAAGAGGTGAACTTGAATCTGTTGGAATCTCGAAGGATGGCTGTGACACTATCTCTTTTATCTCATTTCTAAGCCATTCACTACCTTCTTGCCCAGCATCCGTGATAGCTTGCTTGAAACTGCTCTCTAGTACAGCTTTAGCAGCTTCAGTGACGTGACCATTACCATTTATAGCATTTCCTATTGTAGTTAACTTAATTAACTCAGCGTTTAAGTCAGCAGGCATCTTATCAGTCTTAGTTTGTATTGCAGTAACCTTATTTCCTAAATTAGCAGCACTTGTAGCATCTTTTATAGCAGCAACATCAGCAGTAAAGGTATCTGTAATCTTATCAGTCTTAGTTTGTATTGCAGTAACCTTGTCTCCTAAATTAGCAGCATTTGTAGCAGTTTCTATAGCAGTTACTTTAGCTGTTAAGTCAGCTGGAATAGTATCAGTTTTAGCCTTTATAGCAATGACATCAGCTCCTAAGGTATCTGTAATCTTATCAGTCTTAGTTTGTATTGCAGTAACCTTGTCTCCTAAATTAGCAGCATTTGTAGCAGTTTCTATAGAAGTTACTTTAGCTGTTAAGTCAGCTGGAATAGTATCAGTTTTAGCCTTTATAGCAGTGACATCAGCTCCTAAGGTATCTGTAATCTTATCAGTTTTAGTTTGTATTGCAGTAACCTTATTTCCTAAATTAGCAGCACTTGTAGCAGTTTCTATAGAAGTTACTTTAGCTGTTAAGTCAGCTGGAATAGTATCAGTTTTAGCCTTTATAGCAGTGACATCAGCTCCTAAGGTATCTGTAATCTTATCAGTCTTAGCCTTTATTCCTGATATCAGATCTGTTCCGACTTGAGTTTTTATGGTAACTAAGTCAGCGCTTAAGTCAGCTGGAATAGAATCAGTCTTAGTTTTTATTGCATCTACATTAGTTCCAATACCTAATAATGTAGCAATTGCACCTCCAGTCATGAAGTTTGTTGCTGTAGCACTGTAATCTATTTCAGCAGCACCATTAGGTTCATACTTAAAAGTGTTGAAAACATTAGTAGCATTGTCTACACCAAAGGTATACTTATTCTGTGCAGCATCTTCATAAATTATGCTTTTAATGTTAGGGGATGGTACATTTGCTCCAGAGTTGTCTTTAAAAGTTAAACTAGCCATATCACTTTCCGTTAATTATAAAAACCATAATGTGCATGAAAATAATATAAATTCCGTAAATACTAGATTTTGCATAAGATTTCCTTGAAGCTTTTCGCTTCAGAATTCTTCTCTTGTGATCTAAGTATGTAGCAGACGATGTCATCCTAGTAGCCCCTTTGGTGTTATTCCAGTGCTTGACACTGGAATCCATTTTTCCATCATAAGAAACGTTGATTACTTTTATACTAGCAAATTTAACTGGATGCCAGTGTCTGGGCATTGGAATAACAAAAAGAGGGCAGGGCCCTCCTTGTATATTAGATATAGGCTGAGTTATGATCGTGATAAACGTGATCGCTTGCGCAGTCGAACATTTTCACAAAACCATTCTCTAGATAGAGATTATATTCATGATGTTGATCTAATAACTCAAAGTTATCTTGTGTTTCTAAGCTGAAGTGACTTGAATCTGATAGCAATTCGTAATTTGGATTATCTATTTTACTAATGCTGCTTATTACTTTGCCATTACCATTTGATATAGCCAAACTATAACTATCACCATCCTTCATTATTTTGATGGATACCTTATCTTCAGGTAACACTATAAGCTTTTTCGTGTCACTATCGTGAATTAGAAATTTGCCATCTTTAAAGTAATACTTGTCTTCCGGCAAAGCACCAATCTTATAATCCGATGTATGCAGTTTGTTCCAAAAATCTAACACAGATTGCTTATCTGCTCCTTCTGCTCTATTATACAAGGCTTTCACATCATTATAATCTATGATTACATTTGCCTTATGCTTTCCTTCTACATCTCTATCATAGCTCTTTTCTATTTTCAAGATTGTGTCTTTCAACACTACCTGCTCTTTCTCCTCCACTGAAGCTGACCTTTTTGCCCTTGTTGGAATTTGTGGTTGATCAGACTGTATTTCACTATTGTCGTTTGATACAGTTCTCTCTTCAGCAACAACATTAGTAGTACTATGAACTTCTGTCTTAGTTTCACTTACTTGCCCTTTTGGACTTTCGGTTTCCCTTGTGTATATCCTTTGATAGTCAGTGTAGCCTTTATTAGTGTCACCGATATCGCCACTGCCTTGATCAAAAGTTATTTTTTTGCTTCCATTTCCCATATTCTCAATTTCAACTTGAGGAGAAACAGATGCGAGGAAATCATTATAGCTGTAGTTATAATCAGCAGAAAAGAATATTTGCCCTTTGAAGTTATGGAAGTTATTAGATAACATTCCTATTTCTTTATCAGTATCACCATCAAATAGTTTTACTTTAGTGAAATATGTTTGATCTTTTATTCTAACTATTTGACCACTCGAGTTTCTTTGTATCTGATAATCATTTGGATCATGTTTAATTGTAAAAAGTTTACCAGGGGCATATTTTTCTAAGTTTATAAGGCCCACATTTATATGTTTATGAGAATAATCTCTCTTTTCATATTCATGTGCAAATACTGGGTCAATATATTTGTATTCGTCTGGTATGCTACTGTATTCTCTTCCTTCAGAATCAGATGGTGCTAATTTATATTGTCCATCTTTTTCCACCAATTTTAGGTGAGTAACATTGCCTGGCAATTGAAACCTTACGTTTTTTCCATGATCATGAATGAACAAGTTACTTTCATTTATAACTTCACCTCTTTCATTTTTCATCTCTTCAGTGATATAGAAGCCCATATTTTTGAATGCATGTAGATTTTCGCCTCCTTGCTTTACAACCGCTTCGTATACATCGTCGTCTGTTCTATCAGTCCCTTTATCATCCAATAATGTTCCTTTTTCTACGATTACACCGCTTTCTCTTTGCTCATCAGAATATTGAGCATGCTTTGAATCCTGATGATTTAGAATTTTGGTCCCTCTAAGAAGCAGAGAATCTAAATCTTTTTGAATGTGTCCAGTGCTAGGATGCAACAATTCATTTTCATGTAAATGTGCTTCATCAAAGTATTCATCACGTTCAACTGTTCTGCCATCTATCAGAGAAGCTTTATAATGACCATTTTCTTTTGTAATAGCCATATAAGCACCACCGTCATATTGAGTATTCAAGTTGTGCAATATGTCCTCAAAAACAAAAGTTTCTTTAGTTTGACCTTCAACTTGCTTAAAAAAGCCCGATTCGCTCGACAACTCTCCAAGCTTTGTATTCCCATCATATATAGATAGTGCACCCATATCTCCGTGACCAAGAGCTTTGATAGAGAAAACTTTACCTTCTTGTAGATTAATATGAGCACCTCTGATTAGGTTTGGATCGATATTAACCATCTCTTCTAACATCTTTTCTACGTCAATGTTCTGAGTTTCTTTTACTTGTTTCAAGCCAGCGTTTATGGTTTTATCAAGCAAATCATCTTTCAGTTGTGTATATTTGTCCTGTGTAGCATTATATAATCTCTTATCTTCATTATGATAATTAGTGCTGGCTGAATTGCATTTTTCTACAAATTTCTCATAAGAGATCTCTCCTCTTTTGTATTGCTCGTATGCATCATGACGCTGTGTTTCTTCCTGTTCACGAAGGCTTTTCAACACATCATTATATTTTATATCCTTCTGCTTATCTAAGTCTTCTTTCCCATCATAGTAAGATTTTCTAAGATCTTCACCATATTTTGATAATATCCTCAAAGCTTGCATTTTATACTCTTGACTGTTTTGATATTCATTACCTTGTTGATCAGAGTAAGTCAGCTTAACCTGCCCATCAGTAGTTTTTACTGCCTTTAAGAAATGATATTCCTTTGATATATCGAGGGTATCATTTGTTGCCCTATTAACAGCACGAGCATAATCGTAAAATGACACATGCTCTACAGCAGAGAAACTTCCAACGTTTTCTCCATCTATTTTTTCTATATTTGCTTTATAATACGATACATCTTTAATTTCTCCACCCACTATTTCTTGACCAGTTGCTATAAAATCTCCTTTTGTAACTTGCAAAGCGTTGAGATGTTCCATTGCAGTTTCTGTATCATTCTCAGCAAGCCAACTTTTGAAGTCAGCATCATGTCCTTTTATGTCTTTCAAGAAACTTTTTGATTCATCTGAGTTACCTTGACGTAAAGCATCTAGGTAGTCTCTTAATAAACTAGGATCTTTTTCCTGTAAGTACATTATCAACGCATGACCAGTTTTATACACTAAACTGTTTTCTTCACCATTGGCTGAGTATTGTAAATTTAAAATTCCACCTAGATCCAAATTTGCGGCTTCAGTTTTATCAATGCTTGACCCTTGAGCATTGAACTTGTGATCTGAATGATGTTCAAAGTAATCTGCAATTCCCTCCATTAATACTGTAGGTAGAGATTTTCCTCCTGTAGCCAAGTAAGTTAAACCATGTGCAAATTCATGCTGAAGGTTATGAACGCCACCTTGCTGATAGACATACATCTCAGCAAAAATATCAGCTTCTCCTTTGTGGTAACATTTACCACCTTCATCTCCAAGGTAAGAACCAAAACGTTCGCTTCCACCAAGGTGAGTGTAATCAGCCTTATCATCAAACACATAAATTTTGAATGTTTGTTCTGAGCTACCAGGCTCCAGCTTAAATGCATCTTTAAAATTAGTAGCTGTTTCTCTTATCTCACTTTCAATGTGAGCAACTTTACTTGCTCTTAAATTATGAGAATAAACTTCTACTTTAATATTTAAATCTTTAACTTCTATGATATGCTTATTGTTAAAATATTCTTCTTTAGTTATATTTTTATTTACTTGTTGACTGATTGTCATAACTTTAACCTCTAATTTATTAGTCTCCACAATATCAAGCATAAAGCTACTTCCGCTAAGAAAGTGTAAATTCTCATATTGATATAATTTATATCTTAATAAAAAAGTATAGATAGTTAACTCAATATGAAAAATCGAGAATATAGCTAAAATTCCATAGCTGTTAATAAGTAGCGGAATTATAATTAAGAAATTTACTGAGTAGAAAAAAAGGTAAAAAAATCCTTTAGTAGCGAGTTTTATAATGTAAATTGGCGTTGTAATAATGTGCTAACAAGCGCGATTTGGCTGAATGTAGAAAAAATAAAAAAGACATGCAGCCGCTATAATTTTTATGTAATTTGCCAATAAATATCTGAGTTTTTTACTGAATTTTTGTTGTTGAACCCGCGAGGATCAAAAACAAGGATAAGTACTCTTATTGGTATGATAAGGAAAGTGGGAAGGTTTGTCAAGGAGTTTCATTCAGCAAGAAGTCTAAAAGCAAATTGACTTTCATTTCACTGAAGCACTATACTAAGGTTAAGATGGGTAATTAGCTCAGTTGGTAGAGCACTTGCTTGACGTGCAAGGGGTCGCTGGTTCGAGCCCAGTGTTACCCACGTTTTTTTGCTCATAAAAAGATTTTGTATGACAGCAGTGCACAATGGCAAACACTCAATAGCAGAGTCCAAGCGCTTAATTTATTCTATAATAATAGTTGCAATAACAATGCTTATGGAAATAGCAGGTGGAATGATTTCACACTCACTTGCTCTGTTATCAGATGCAGGACATATGCTCACTGATCTTTTTGCCTTGGTTTTAAGCTGGATAGCACACAAATTTTCAGCTAAGAAATCTGATTTACAGAGGTCATATGGGTATCACAGATTGCAGATAATTGCAGCATTTGTTAATGGTTTAACTCTATTTTTCATTGCAGCAGTCATTATCATTGAATCAATAAAGAGATTCATTTGTCCGGTCAATGTTGAATGGAAAGTAATGCTAATAATTGCCACACTTGGCCTGATCTCTAACATTATAGTCTTTTTTATATTACATAGTAAATGCGAAAGTAATATAAACATAAAAAGTGCTGTATTGCATGTTATCGGAGATATTTTAGGTTCTGTAGCTGCTATACTTGCATCCATAATTATCATGTTTACCGGATGGCAAATAGTGGACCCTATTTTGTCAGTATTTGTCAGTGTAATAATCTTAAACAGTGGCTATAAAATTCTCAAGAATTCTTGCCATATACTCCTTGAAGGTACACCTGAGAGTGTATCTGCTGAGGAGATAAAAAGTGAGATTGTATCTAAGTTACCTGAAGTGATAGATGTGCATCATATACATGCATGGTCACTATCTGATAATTATTTTATACTTACTATGCATGCCAAGATAAAGCAAAATGGACAACACACTAATATTTTGTATGAGATAAAAAAAATACTATTAAATAGGTTCGAAATTGCGCACTCTACAGTTGAAATTGAATACGATGAGTGCGTAGACAGTAAAATACTTAAGCATTGACATCTATAGGCTATTTGTTATTACTACAATATCATAATATTATAGAGAGTAGGCTATGATAGGTGTTTCCCAAATACAATTTCCTGGAAAGGATTCTTACAGATTAAAGACAGCAAGTTACTTCGCAGCTTTTGTTTCTTTAAGCATTTTAGTTAATCCTGCCAATGTCTTTTTATCTTTTGCCACATTGTTTTTTAGATCTGAAATAAAAACTTTTTACGTTTATAAAGACATAAAAGCTGCAAAGCAGGAAAAAATAAGTAAAAAGGAATATTGGGAAATATTTTTTGAGAAAAATAAAATTAAGATAGCATCTTTCCTTTTATTTTTTGCTTCTGTAACATATCTAACTTTTACAATTACTTTTCTACTTGTTTCGTTACTTGCAACAATACCACTTGCAATGGTTTTAATTCTATTACAAAGTGAATTAAGGCCAAAGGATTTTAATCCATTTACGTTACTCAAAGCTGCTATAAGTTTCTTTTTAGAAGGCATAAAAGAAAATACTCGCAGTATGACAAATAAGTTTGATGGTACTTATGAGCATTTACTGCCCCATCAATTGAATGACGATATTAGTAATAATATTGGTAAGTTAATACGCAAATATGATCTAGTACCAGAAGACGCTATTAATAATGAGGGATTTAAAGAATTTATTGAATATATAAATCACTTACATATGCTTGATGGCCAACCATTTAGTAATGAGAATAAGGGAAAATTAGTAATGTTTTTGCAAGATTTTTGCAAAGGTAATGAGAAACATAGCTCTGGTTTCACTGGTGGACAAATTCTTCTGTTAGTTCTTAGAGCCTGCAATGATGGAGATAGAGAAGCTGTAAAAAATAAAAAAGACGCGTTGATTGCAAATTTACTAGATAGCCAAACTTTCTCTAGAAAAGAACGAATTCCTAACACATGTTTTACTGGTGTTATCTACAGAATGTTAAGTACATTAGAGGGTATTCATTCCGATCCAGAGATTAAATTTACACCACCTAGACAAATGCTCCTTACAGAAGCAGAAAATGAAGCACGTAAGTTTATGTTAGACAGGCTAAAAAATAAGAAGAACAGTAAAGAAATTCTTAGGGCTTGGCATAACGCCCAAAATAATTATGAAGATGATAAAAGTCAAAAAATAGTTGATGATTTTATTGCAGAAGTAAGTATTTCCTTAATGAGAAATTTACTGAGTTTTACTTCTCAATATAGTGAACAAATTGTGCTGACGTTAATGAAAAATATTAACTCTGTAAAGTTAAATAAATTAGAGCACTTTGCGCTGTCTCAGCACATAACAAATAAACTACAGGGGGATGGTTTAGACGATCAACTCGAAAACATCAAAGGAAAAGTCTTTTTGGAGCTTTTAAACCAAAATTTACTTAGAACAGATTTTTTTCTCAAGGACTCATCTTTAACTGAAGCTAAGAGAATAGCTAGCAAAATAATAAAAGAAGAAGTAAAAGAATTAAAATTGAAAGCCAAGAAGACTATTAAGGGTCAAGTGGCCAGAATGTTAGATAGTTTAAGAACGTTACCACTAGAGAAAAGGTGTTATAGGGTATACACGGAACTGAGTAAAAATAGCAGAGACGATAAAGAAGAAATAAAGAAAATTCTGCAAGAAAAGCTAGCAATAACAGAAGCAGTGATAAATAACATGTTAAAAAAAGAAGCTTCACACAGGCTAGAGATAGAGATTGAAGATATTTATAATCAAAATAAGCGCAATGTAACCAAACTTTATGAACAAATACAAGAAGTGAAGCAAAGATTCATTGAAGATGAATTTTTAATACCTCAAGAAGTAGAGAGTATAACAAGAGTAAAAATTACAATCTTAAATAAAGAAGATAAAATAATACCATCAAGCAGTTTATCTCGTAGTTTAAGTGTCAGTGATTTAACATCTCATCGCTTATAAAAACTTATGCTCTCTGCCTTGCAGAAGATTTGCAATATTTTTATAATGCTTCAAGAAAATTAATATCGCTACAGTGAGTAGTATAAGGAATAACTCCTTTTGAAAAAAGAAAGATGCTATAACAGCTGCTGTAGTAGCAGCCAAGGAAGCAAGAGAGGAGTACCGAAAGATAAAAAATACTACTAGCCAGACAAATACAAATGCTAATGCTATAGAAATGTTAAGTGCTACTAAAACTCCCAAAGTTGTTGCAACCCCCTTTCCTCCATTGAACCTTAGCCAAATAGGAAACATATGCCCTAGAACTGCTAAAATTGCAGATACATATATATATAAATCGTTATTATCACAAAATTGTTGTGCTGTATAAACTGCGATAAACCCTTTAGAGGTATCCAGAAATAACGCAAGAGCAGCAAGAAATTTATTTCCTGTCCTTGCAACATTTGTAGCGCCAATGTTTCCTGAACCTACTTCTCTTAAATTTATACCATTTATTTTTGCAATAATTAAGCTAAACGGTATTGAACCTAATATGTAAGATAATACAAAAACTACAAATATCTCTATCATAGCAAAAATCTAGCTAATTTTGTTATTCCTTAGCCTTTTTAGATAACATTGGACTTCATTGTTAATCTGATTGCTAAACAGTATAAGTGCTGTCATATTGATGAGTGCTAAACAAGAGAATAAAGCCCCACCAATATTAGCAATAGCCATTATATCTTTAGACAAACCTGACAAAAATGCAACTACCACCACCGCTATACGATATATTACTACACTTTTTACACCAAACAAATACAGCCATCCCATTTCACAACAATATACAAATGAAATTACTGAGGAAAACGCAAACAAAGGCGCAGCGATGGTTAAAAGTATAGGAAACCAAGAAGAAACTGTTTCAAATGCTTTTTGGGTGATCAATATTCCCTCGCCAATGCCAGTCTGGTATGCGCCTGTTATTACTATTGTTATTCCTGTCAAACAACAAATTAACATTGTATCAAAGCATGGTTCTATCATAGCAACTAGACCAGTCCTAACCGGCTCCTCATCTTTAGCTACAGCGTGAGTAATTGCAGCAGAACCAACACCTGCTTCACTGGCAAAAATTGCCCTTTGAATCCCAGCGACAAATGCTCCTACTACTCCACCACCAACAGCATTGAAGTCTATCATACTGGAAAACAATATTTTTAATGTATTGCTAAAATTGTGAATATTGAATGCAATAATCGTGAAACAACTCAAAATATATATGAGTGACATAATAGGCACCAGCGCAGAAGAGACTTTAGCTATTCTCCTGATTCCACCGATAATCACCAGAGCAAGTAACGTAGAAATTATGGAAGAGAGAAACCAAGGATGACCATCTATCCAATTTGAATAACCAGATAATATTGAAACCATTTGGTTAGTTTGAAACGCTACACTTCCACCAAGACCTGATAATACAAAAACCGCTGCATATATTGCAGCCAGTACGATACCAAGTTTTTTAAATCCAAACTCTTCTAGCCCATTTCTTATATATTGGAAGGGACCACTGAATAACTGCTCTTGACCTTCTGTTCTGTGCCTGAATGCTAAAGTCACTTCAGCGAATTTTGCTGACATACCAAAAAAGCCTGTAATCATCATCCAAGGTACCGCTCCTGGTCCTCCCATTGAAACTGCAATTGCAACACCGGCAACAGTTCCAAGGCCGACTGTACTTGAAAGTGCAGTTACAAATGCCTGAAAATGAGTAATGTGACCATCGTGATGATCTGTGTCATATTTTCCACATAAAATAGCGAATGCATGCTTAAACATCCTTATGTTGAGAAATTTAAAACGTAGTGTTAGAAATATATAACCAAAAGCCAATAGAAGAATTATAAATGGTACGTGAAAGATCTTGAAAAACAACACTTCATTCATGAAGTTGCTTACTCCATTTAATGCAGTGTCATAACTTTTATGAAAAACTGAAGCAGCGTATACATCGTTAAACGATAGGCAAAATAACATCATGCAAAGCAATCTATAAATCATGTTTAATACCTTTTGTAATAAGAATCTATTGTATTTAAGACTTCCCTTCTCAGTAGATATATTGCAACAGCATTTGGAATCATAAGGCACATAAACAGGCTATCGCCTAAATAAGATATAAATTCTATATTTTTTGACATACAACTGATATACACTGAACCCACTATAAGAATTTGGAACAATATCAGTACTTTTTTGTTACCAAATAAGTACAACAGGGCAACTTCACAGTAGTAATAGTAAGCTATTATTGTGGAAAATGCAAAGGAAAACATTATCAGCGGAAGAGCTAGCTTGCTAAATAAAGGTAAGGCTGTTGAAAATGCTGAGCTAACTAACGTAATATCACCTACGGTATTAGTGATATGCATATCGGTGATAATTATCACAATACCAGTCAAAAATGAGACTAATATTGTGTCTACAAATGGTGCAATCATTGCAACACTTCCAACTTTAACTGGGTCTTTCTCTTTTACAATCGAATGTGCTATAGCTGCTGTTCCAGTACCTGCTTCATTAGCAAACACTGACCTTCTTACCCCTGCTATTAATCCACTCAATACTCCACCTCCTATAGCTGATTTGTTAAAGATATCTTGAAATATTATAGATAGAGCATTCAGTAGATTATTTCCGTTTACACAGATTAAATATATACACATGCCTATATATAACATTATCATGATCGGCCCTAAACCTGTTGCAACTAAAGCAATTCGCTTTATTCCTCCCAGTATTACAATTAATACAAATAGCGAGATAATAACAGATGTGTTGTATTCAAATAAGTTACTTGACAACGCTGCAATTTGATTTGCCTGAAATGGTATGCCGCCTAGAATCATTGCAACAAGCAGCATAACTGCGTAGATAAATGCAAGGAATTTGCCAGTCTTCATAAATCCAATCTTTGCAAGTCCATGTTCCATATAATAAAAAGCCCCACCAGTTGTGTTTTCAGAGCGATGAGTAAATGCAAGCACTACTTCAGCAAATTTTATTGACATGCCAAGTACTCCGGTAATTATCATCCAAAAAACTGCACTTGGCCCCCCTATTGTAATAGCTATTGCAACTCCTGATATTGTTCCAAGACCAACTGTTCCTGAAATTACCGTTGCAAATGCCTGAATGTGGGTGATTATGCCGTTATTATTATGGCTCTCTAGGTTGAATAGTGTTTGTATCCCATATTTGAACAACCTAAAGTTAATGAATTTGAATCGAATCGTACAAAAAACCCCAGTTGCAATTACCCAAATAATTATAAATGGTATGTTGAATATCTTTATATATAAAAAAGAGTTTAATAGATCAGTTGCTTTTACAATCATGCTGCTCACTACTTTTATATAGCTAATGAGTTTTATATGTGTAGTATATATAAAGTCCAGTGCTTATTGGAATAGTAAGTATATACAATGCACCTAAAATTGGTAGTGTTATCCAGGGCTTGCTTATAAACAGTATGATCAATATTCCAAAAAACGACACAAATATATAGGATAGGCTTCTAGGAACATAAATGTACTTTGCAGAGAAAGTTGGAATATGACTTATCGAAAAAAATGAAATGGCCAAAAAGTAACAAGCTGTATTCTTTACGTTAAAAAATTGCTCTATAAGAAGTAAGTATTCACTCTCATGAGATTGAAAGGTAATAATTATTGGTAACAGAGCAAGTAAAGCGCATACAGGAGCTGGAACGCCGGAAAAGAAAAATTTTTTCCAGTATAATTGTTCTGAATGTAGTAAAACATTGAATCTTGCAAGTCTTATTGATATGCAGATTACATATATCATTACTAAGATCCAACCTACAACTTTAATTTCCTTTAATTTCCAAAAATATAAAAGAAAAGCAGGTGCTGAACCAAAATTTAGAAAATCTGCAAAAGAATCAAGCTGTGCTCCAAAATCGCTAGTTGATTTTAGAATTCTTGCTATTCTGCCATCCATTCCATCTATTATTGCTGCAATGATAATAAAAATTGCTGAAAATTCCCATTGTTCATTAAATGTGAATTTAAGTGAAGTAAGGCCAGCACATAAACCCAGTAAAGTTATAAAATTTGGAAATAACTTGGTAATAGGTAATGATTTACCGTTACTTTCATCGTTATTCATACAATGTCAAAGGTAAGCTTCTCTTGTTTATTTAAATCTGCTATAACTGTCTCACCACCAATAACAGTTTGGCCTTCTGAGACTCTTACCTCTATTCCAGCAGGGATATAAATATTTACTCTACTGCCAAATCTTATAATTCCAAACCTTTCACCTGCTTTTACATTCTGAGACGCTCTTAAATTACAAACAATGCGGCGTGCGATAAATCCAGCTATTTGTTCCACAATGATTTCTTTTTCCTTTTCATACTCAATCACAATAACCTGCTTTTCATTTTCATTACTGGACCTATTACTCATTGCAGAAACAAACTTGCCTTTCTTGTAGCTCATTTCCTTTATCGTACCAGATATTGGTATACGATTCACATGAACATTTAAAACACTTAGAAATATGCTGACAAGCGTAAACTTTTTCTCTTCTCTATTCTCTTCTGATAAAGGGTAACTAACTTCTTCAATTTTTGAAACCACACCATCAGCGGGACTTAATATAAAATCCTTATTGTTTGGTACAGCTCTTGCTGGATCACGAAAAAAATAGGTACATAATAACGTTGGAAATAAGCAAGTAATTCCAGCTCCCCAAGATATAGAGAATGCTATACATGTTACGATAAAGGAAACAACTATAAATAAATAACCTTCTCTGTTTATGTTAGGTAAACCAAAGCACATAATTTATTCTCGATAATTCATTATTAACAATTTATCATTTATAATTTCTCATGAAAAGCTTTTTTTCACTTCTTCACTTTTGGAATGCTTATATAAGCATTGATGGATATTAAATCTTTAATAAAAATTAAAGATTTTTAGCTGTTGTTAATATTATTTTAATAAAAAATTAACAATAATTCTTAATAATATATGAATTATTATGTTCGTAATTTCGTATGACAGGGGAAATAGAAAAAGATGAATCTCCTTCCTTATACTCTGCAATTCGGATGGGTGATATTGAAGCTACAGAGCTGCTAATAAAGTTTGGTGCAAATGTCAATGATAATTATGAACGTAATCGTACACCACTACATATTGCTATCGGGTATAAGCAGTTTGAAATAGCGAAATTGCTGATAAATAACGGAGCAAACGTTAACGCAAAAACTGGAAATCATGGCAAAGATGACTTAACACCAATGCACCTTGCAATTTTTGCAAACACGCCAGAGTTTATAGAATTGCTAGCTAGCAATGGTGCGTCAATTGATGAAAGAGAAAGCACTGAAGGACATACACCTTTTCACCTTGCTACTTTATATGGAAATAAAAGTGTAATACAAGCCTTAGTTGACAAGGGACAGAATATTGAAGATATTGATAATAATGGGCGTACAGCTTTATTTTTAGCTATTAGACAATGCACTGAAGCAAAGGATGATAGCAGAGTAGAAGTTATCGAGTATTTGATAAATAAACTCAAAGCAGACATAACGAAAAAAGATAATAATAACAACACAATACTTTTTCCTGCTGCTAATAATTGTCCTGGAAAAGTAGTGGAACTCATCATTAAACAATATATAGAAAGCTTTGGTAGAGATCGGTTGAAGAATTTTATCAACCACAAAAATAAAGCTGGAATGGATGCCTTGGATATTGCACTCAATAGTGGAAATGAAAAGGCCATTGAAGTACTTAGCTCATATGGAGCAGATATCGAGAATAAAGTAACTCCCAAGATTACTGTAGAAAAACCAAATAGTACCTTAGATGGAGCGGAAAGTATAGAAGTGGTATCCCCAATCAAACAAAAATAAAAGCAGCTCTAAATTCCTTGCTTTATTTACATTCTTTCTATAGCATGACATATTAATGTTAGAATAGGGTATGTTTGCAGGTCAAAATAATAATCAACAGCAAAATAGAAATAGAGCACAGGCTTTAATAGAAAGAGTGCAAAATGCTTACAACAACACTAATAAAATTAAAAGATTCATTAATATAGTTTTATTAGTAAGTATGATTCCTTCATTTTTTCTTCTTGTACAGCTCTCTTTGTATTTATCATTAGTAAATTATTTTTTCAAACCAAGGGAAAATGAAAAAAGATTATCAGCGTGGCCAAAAAATGTTATTAGAATAACATTAAGCATTTTTTTAATTATACACATTATTAATTCCTGTGTGCTTTTGGTACTGCCTATATTGTGCTTATGGTTGCTAAACAAATCACTCATTGAAGAAATACAGCAGTTTAACGATTTAATACAACAAATTCCAGAGGAAGAAAGGCCTATTTTCTTTCAAGATTTAGCAGCCATTCCTTTTATGGCACAAACTACTCATGACCCAAGTGCAGTTGCTAGTATAAACTTGAGTGTTGATAGACTCATAGAAAAGTATAAAGAGAATTTAAGCAAAGATGAATTCTATGTACAGCTAAATAGAGGCAACACAACCGACATTGAAGAGTACATCAAACAGTCAAATGAATTTACAGAAGGCGATAAATCTCATGCACTTGAATGCTTAAGATTTATCAATAGAACAGGAGATAATTTTAAAGACAATCATAGTAAGTTAACACTAAAGCAAGCAGCTATTTTATGTTGGAAAGCCTGCAATGATAGAAATACAGGAACAGAGAATCAAAGAACTCCTTTGAATGATGAAGACATAAAAAACAGAAAAGATATGTTTTTAAAAGGTCTTGTAGACGCTGCAACAACTTACGGTAATCAAGGTCAAAGTTGTGCAGGTGGAACATACAATAAATTATTTGAGTCTTTATCTGGCTTACATCCATCAGTGGTTATTACACTCGATGGAGAAGAGGCTAGAGAAATGATAAAAGAAACGATCACACAAAAATTCCCTGAAATGGCCAGAGCCAATTTCACCAATTTCTCTGGAACAGAACAAGAAAGGATCCGTAGCGAGTTACCAGAGTTATCATCTGAAACAGTAAGGTATATTATGACTACGCATTCAGCTCTTGAGAGAAGGTGTCAAGAGTTCAGCAATAGATTAAACAATGATAAAAAGAATGAAATATTAGAAGAGTGTATGAGCAACTTATCCTGTGTTGAGCTAGAAAGTCCAATTGAAAGAAGAAGGTAAATTGTATTTGATTGTAGCCATTTATCTTGAAATATGAAGCAGAGTTTTGTATGATTATTTGAACTTAAGTTTATGTATTGAAATAACATGTAAAACCACTTCGTGTAGGTGATGTATTATATTTTATCTACATGTCAAGGATCCTTCTTTCAACTTAAAGATGTTGCTAATCAGCACATACAAATGTAATATTAATTAATATTTATAAATAAAGCAATTCCATGGAAAGTAACTACAACGCTGACGCAATAAAAATCCTAAGAGGTCTTGATGCTGTAAGAAAGCGTCCAGGTATGTACATTGGTGATACTGATGATGGATCTGGTCTGCACCATATGGTGTACGAGGTTGTTGACAATGCGATAGATGAGTCTTTAGCTGGTTATTGTAGTAAGATTGAAGTTAGCATAAATGAAGATGGCTCAGTATCTGTAACCGATAATGGTCGTGGCATTCCAACTGATATTCATGCAGAGGAAGGAATATCAGCAGCAGAAGTAATAATGACCCAATTGCATGCAGGAGGTAAATTTGACAGCAATACCTATAAGGTTTCTGGAGGATTACATGGTGTTGGAATTTCAGTTGTTAATGCGTTATCGAGTTGGCTGGAATTAACCATCTGGCGCAATAAGAAGGAATATTTCATACGCTTTGAAGATGGTGAGTCTGTTGAATCTTTAAAGGTAATTAATGAAAACAAAAATAAAAGAGGAACTAGAGTAACGTTTATGCCATCAACGGGGACTTTTAGTAGTATTGATTTTAGTTACTCCACTCTTGAGAGTCGCATCAGAGAATTGGCATTTTTAAACTCAAATATTGAGATCATTTTGTGTGATCTCCGTAATAAACCACATGTAAAGTCTCATTTTAACGATAGTAAAGAGTCTGAAGATAATTTTGGTACAGCTAATTTTGTACGGTACTTAGACAAGAATAAGACACATGTTACTAAAATTGCCAGCATTAGAGATAATGTAAAAGATCTAGGTACCAGTGTAGAAATATCAATGGAGTGGAATGATTCCTACTATGAGAATATGCTATGCTTCACAAATAATATAAGACAACGGGATGGTGGTACGCATTTGGCAGGGTTTAGATCTGCACTAACCAGATGTATCAATAACTATGCAAACAATGAAGGTTTTTTGAAGAAGGCAAAAGTGAATTTGACTGGAGAAGATGTTAGAGAAGGCTTAACTTGTGTTTTATCTCTCAAGATGCCTGATCCTAAATTTTCTTCACAGACAAAAGATAAATTGGTCAGTTCTGAAGCGCGGGCAGTTGTAGAGAGCATAGTTTTTGACAAGTTGAGTACAATACTTGAAACTGACCCCAAGTTAGCAGCAAGTATAGTAGAAAGAGCGATTAGGTCAGCAAAAGGAAGAGAAGCCGCAAGAAAAGCACGAGAGTTAGTTAAAAATAAAAACAATATTAATATTGCAACTCTACCTGGAAAGCTTGCCGATTGTCAGGAAAAAGTTCCTGAGTTATCGGAATTGTTTATAGTAGAGGGTAATTCCGCAGGTGGTACTGCAAAGCAGGGACGTAATCGTAAAACACAGGCGGTACTTGCTTTAAGAGGGAAAATTCTAAACGTAGAACGTGCAGGGCTGGATCGTATTTTTTCATCTGCAGAAATTGGCTCTCTGATCACGGCAATTGGGGCTGGAATAGGGAGTGAGCACTTCGATATTGAAAAAACTAGGTATCATAAAATTATCATTATGACAGACGCAGATGTTGATGGCTCGCATATAAGAACTTTGATTCTAACTTTCTTTTTTAGACATATGCGTGAAGTAATTGAGAAAGGATATTTATACATAGCGCAGCCACCGCTCTATAAAGTTACAAAAAATGCTAAAGATACTTATATCAAAGATGATGAAAGTTTTGAAGAGTATATAGTAAATTCAGCGATTAAAAGATTAACATTAAATGGTGTAGGCAAAGATTTGCGTTTCGTTTTGAATAAGTGCCTCAGTATTTCAAACATTAGCAAAAATTATGATAGGGAAATACCAAAAGATCTCTTAGAATCATTGCTAATTTTAAGCAAAAAGAATGCTCTATTGTCTGCTGATGAGATATTAAAATATTTAAAATTGATGTATAGTGAATATAATTGGGAAGTAGAAGTAAAAGATGAGGAAATTCACATTGCTAAATTGTTTCAAGGGTTAGCAGACAAATATGTATTCTCGCTTAGTATGCTTGAAAGTAAAGAAATACGGAATATATTGAGTTCTCTTGATAACATAATTGACTTATTTAATGGTGATTCATTTTTACAGTCGCAAGAAACTGAAATAAAAATAAAGTCTCCAAGTGCACTCGCAAAAATAGTGATGGATTATGGTAAAAAAGGTTTAACTCTGCAGAGATTTAAAGGCCTTGGTGAAATGAATGCTGATCAGCTTTGGGAAACTACACTCAATCCAGAAACTAGAACTCTGCTAAAAGTTGAAATAAAAGATTGTGAAGAAGCAGATAGCATATTCTCGGTGCTAATGGGTGATATAGTTGAACCACGTCGTGACTTTATAAATAACAATGCACTTAACGTGCATGATGTTGATATTTGATTTTAGAAACGCTAAACCCTTATGGCTTAGCATTGTGTGCCAAACCGGCTATTTAAAACGTACTACTAACCAATCCATTTCAGAAATCTGAATTGATCTCGGTTGTATTCCCGTTTTCGATCATAAATATATAGATTTTCTGTCCTATTGTTGTTATAATTAATGCCTCGCTAAAATTGAATATTAATGAATGAATTGAGAAGGCTCACTATTACAGAGATGCATGATGGACTTAGGCGGGGGGATTTTTCTGCTGTTGAGCTTGTAGAGACGCATGTTAATGCAGTTGAAAATGAGCAACTAAATGCATTTGTAACAAAAACCCCAGAAATCGCGATAAAAGCTGCTAAAATAGCAGATGAATACTTCTTGAAACAAAAAGATAATATTTCACCACTTATGGGCATACCAGTTGGTGTTAAAGATTTATTCTGTACAAAAGGAATAAAAACAACAGCATGCTCAAAAATGCTGGAAAATTTCATCCCGACTTATGAATCTACGGTATCTAACTTGCTTTTAAAAAATGGAGCAGCCATGCTTGGTAAACTTAACATGGATGAGTTTGCTATGGGTTCTGCGAACACAAACAGCTATTTTGGTCCTGTTAAAAATGTATGGATTAGAAAAAGTGACGGAGAAAAAGTTGTTCCTGGTGGATCATCTGGTGGATCTGCAGCATCAGTTGCTGGGTTTTTATGTGCTGGAGCACTAGGAAGTGATACTGGTGGTTCTGTACGCCAACCAGCAGCTTATTGTGGAGTTGTTGGAATAAAGCCAACTTATGGAAGGTGTTCGCGTTTTGGTATGATTGCGTTTGCAAGTTCTCTCGATCAAGCAGGAGTAATTACTCGTTCCGTTTCTGATTCAGCATTAATGCTTGAAATAATTTGTGGCTATGATGAAAAAGATTCAACATCGAGCAAAAGGACAGTGCCTAAATTTTCCAGTTTTATAAATGGTGATATTAAGGGTAAGCGCATTGGTATACCAAAAGAGTATAAGATGGATGGAATTTCAGATGAAATAGTTCATAATTGGGAAAAAATTGCTTCCTATTTAAAAGAAAACGGTGCTGAAGTTGTTGACATTACTCTGCCTCATACTAAATATGCGATACCGGTTTACTATCTAATTTGTTCTGCTGAAACTTCATCTAACCTTGCTCGCTATGATGGTGTACGTTACGGATTCAGGGTTGATGCTGATACCCTTGAAGAAATGTATTCGCTAACAAGAGCAGAAGGTTTTGGTAAAGAAGTGAAAAGGAGAATTTTAATTGGTGCTTATGCGCTTTCTTCAGGTCATTACAATGAGTATTATGAAAAAGCACAGTGCATTAGGGCATTAATTAGAAATGATTTTATAAAAGCGTTTGAAAAAATAGATTACATACTTGTGCCATCTGCTCCAACAGAAGCTTTTGGCTTAAATGAAAAGCCAGACCCGCTAATTATGTGCATCAATGATGTGTTTACCGTGCCGGCAAGCTTAGCGGGGTTACCTGCTATTTCTGTTCCTGTTGGACTTTCCAATGAAGGCTTACCACTTGCTTTGCAAGTAATTGGAAATTATTACGATGAAGCTGGAATATTAAATATGGCAAGTGTGATAGAGCAAAATTGTGGCAGAATAGTTAATTCCCTTACGTAATATGTTTTCTTATAGTAACTATAGCATTATGATTATTTTGGCTATAGGAAACAAGAGCTTGATTTTTATAGCTAAATAACAGACCATCAAAGGCACACATAAATATCTACAATGAAAGAAAAAACTTTCACAATCATTGATGGTTATGGTTTTCTTTTCAGAGCTTATTACGTTTTGCATCATTTGACTACCACAGCTGGTATTCCAGTAGGTGCTGTGTACGGTTTTCTTAATATGGTTCTGAAGTATATTTCCCATTCGGACTACTTAACTATAGCACTTGATTCTGGCAAAAAAAATTTCAGGCACAGTTTATATTCTGAGTATAAAGCAAACAGAGTAACGCCTCCTGAGGATCTAATTCCACAATTTACAATACTGAGAGAAGCGGTAGAAGCTTTTAACTTCAGCTATGAAGAGATTGAAGGCTATGAAGCAGATGACATAATTGCAACAATAGCTGCAAAATATGCCAACCACGAAGACTTTAAAGTAGTAGTAGTCTCATCAGATAAAGACTTATTTCAACTTTTGAATTACAACATTCTAATATTTGATCCTATTAAAAATATATACATAGATGAAAAACAAGTGATAGAAAAATTTGGTGTAAATTCAAATAAGCTTCTTGATTTATTTTCTCTAACTGGAGATGCATCTGATAACATTCCAGGTGTTCCAGGAATAGGCCCAAAAACTGCAGCTAAATTGCTGGATAAATTTGATTCGTTGGATAACATTATAGAAAACATCAATAACATTGAGCAAACAAGAGTTCGTAATATTCTTACTGAGCATAAGGAAAAAGCACTAATTTCAAGAGAACTTTTGTCACTATGCAAAAAAGTAGATCTTCAACATGATATTGTAAAATATGAAGTCCATCCTCCAAATATGGAAAAATTGTTATCCTTTTTGAAGAAATATGAATTTAATTCATTGATAGGAAAAGTAGAAAAGCTCTTTTCTTATAGTGGATCTAGCACAAAAGAGAAAATAGAATATAGTAGTGAAGAATTAGAAAAATTTTTGGAGCATTGCAGATATGAAGGTAAAATTGCAATTCATTGCCACTTTGAAAACAATAGATTGAACAAAATCTCCTTATCTTGTAGTGAGGATAATATTTTCTACATAGATCAAAGCTGCCTACAAGATGCACTTACTATAATAAATTCAACTTTATTTTCAAATGGGGTGCTTAAAATAGTACATGATATTAGAAAGATCAGAGAAATATTTCCTACAATAGAGAGAGTGCTAGACTCAATTGATGACCTGATGATCATGTCATACAGCCTTGACACAGGTAAGCATGATCACAGCATTCCAAACATAATTGCACACAATTTAAGTAAAAATGTAGAAACTTTCTCGGCAAAAATTTTAATAGCGATCCATGAGAAACTGACACAAAGATTATTTCAGGAAAAACTTTTTACGATTTACGAGCGCTTTGATAGACCTCTCATGAAAGTAATATTTGATATGGAGCAAAATGGAATACTGCTCAATATTCAAAAACTACAGGAATTGTCTGATAAGTTTGAGCAGCTAATTGCTGTACTTGAAAACGATATACATAATTTAGCAGGAGAAAAATTCAACATTGCATCGCCAAAACAATTAAGTGATGTTTTGTTTAATAAAATGGAGCTAAGTAAAAAGAAAAAGTCAAAATCTGGGTCTTATAGCACAAACTCTGAAGTTCTAGAGGCACTTGAAGAGGAGGGGACAGAAATCGCAGGTAAAATTTTAAGTTGGCGACATTCAAGTAAATTAAAGGGTACCTATACTGACGCGTTAATAAAACAGGTTGATCCGCTTGATGGTAGGATACATACAAGCTTTTCAATCACTGTGACTGCAACTGGAAGGCTGAGCTCTAGCAATCCTAATTTACAAAATATTCCTATCAGAAGCGAAGAAGGTAGTCTTATCAGGCAAGCCTTTATTGTGCCAAAAGGTTGCAAGATAATTTCTGCTGACTATTCACAAATAGAATTAAAAATCCTGGCACACGTTGCAAATGTTACCGCATTTAAAGAAGCTTTTGCAAACAGGCAAGATATTCATGATATCACTGCAAGACAAGTTTTTGGAGTGCAAGAAATAGATGAGCAATTAAGACGCAAAGCAAAAACCATTAATTTTGGCATTATATATGGCATTAGTCCATTTGGCCTTGCAAAGCGACTTGGCATTACCTTTCAAGAGGCTGCTGAATACATTAATTACTATTTTTCTTGTTACCCAGAAATAAAGGTCTATATGGAAAAAGCAGTATCTATCGCGAGAAATCATGGTTATGTAGAGACTTTGTTTGGTAGAAGATGTTTTGTAAGAGACATCAACAATAAAATTCCTTATCTAAGACAATTTGCAGAAAGGGCAGCAATAAATGCACCACTGCAGGGAACTGCCGCTGATATAATAAAACGCGCGATGATTCGGCTTTTTGATCAGTTAAAGTCAGGTAAAATAATCCTCCAGGTTCATGATGAATTACTTGTAGAAGTGGAAGAGAGCAGAGTGCAAGAAACAGCAAAACTTATGAAAGATATAATGGAAAATGCAGTAGAAATTTCTATACCACTTGAAGTAGAAATAAAAATTAGCGACAACTGGGGCTTTTCTTAATTATACCGTAGACCCTAAGAACCTGTCTTGAAAGGACTTAAGTAGTATCTGTTCAGATGCATGGCTAATGTGTAAATATTGAAGCAAAAGTAATGTCATCCCAGTGCTTGACACTGGGATCCAAATTGCTCACAAGCAACCTAATCATAGATATTAAAAGCAACGCTTTCAATGAGACTACAAAAGGCTGGATTCCAGTGTCAAGCACTGGAATGACACCTTATTGTTGTAAATTCACTTTTACCTTATTTTGCCACACCCCTGAACGGATGCCTTGAGTGGTTAATTTCATAAGTATAATAGTAGTCATATTAAAGAGTTCTTGAAGTAAGGAGAGTACACTCATACGTCAAGCAAACAACATTTACCTAAAATCTGTGACATTAGCAGCTTTCTTGCCCCGTTTTCAGTAAACAGTGATTTTTCTATATATTAGAAAAATTTTTATTTTAATTAGCGTTAAACAATAGGCGCCTATTGGTTTTTAGCTAAAGTAAAGGTCAAATATCTGGAATTCTGGACATAAAATCCCCCTGTGTAAAAAAAAGATTAGAAAAAAGTGCAGCGCACATACAACAGAGATTAAGCATATTTACATGCACTAAAGAAGATACGCTACGCTTTTTGATTAAAAATTTGACTGAAAAGTCTGCAGACAAAGATAGATTTTGAGCTCTTAAAATATCTCTAACTGTAATTATAATCAGATTTAAAATATATGGAAGCAATTTTTTACATTCCCTTATCACTTATATCATTTGTTACTCTTCTTTTTTGCTTTATTCTTTTCTTTTTCCCCTTTCGATACAGGTTTTAGGAAATTTGAACTAATGCGAAAAATATGCTATAATTATGGCATAGGTAAATGAAATAGGTCAACCATGACAGTTCCACCAGTAAAAGCAGAGTCTTCAAAATCACCTATAAAGGAAAGTGAGATAATTTTCAAAGAAGAACATAAGGCAATTTATGATGCCTTCATGGAAGCATTACAAGATAAAGCCAAATCACAGGAGAGCCCACGAATAACTAATGTTTTCATATCAGATTATGAGTACATACTACTTAATAATGTCAATCCAGAAGAGATAAGACCACTCAGTGAAGAGAATTTTTGTCAGTTTTTACTTTCTGTATTTAAAGAAGTTAGAGAGAAAAAATTAGCGAACAAAGAGAATGTCAAGAATGTTGAAATAAAGAAATTAGTAGATGATTGTGTAGCTGATATACGTGGTACAGAAGCTAAGGATTCACTAATAAAACTTGTTGGGTTACCATTGGGAATAAAAATAGACCCGAAAAATATTTCTGATTCTTGTATGAGTGGGCTAAAAGAGAAAATACCATTCTTAGGCGGTGGTAAAAAAGAGGATGATGAACCACTACTTAGTGATGAAGAGATGGTAACAAAGTTCTTACGTAAAGTTTTTCTTCCTATTCTTTTTTCCATTGCTTCAATATTAATTTTTGGTCCTACTACACTTGCGATAATTGCTACTGTTATTGGTACAATATTTGCTGTAAAGGGAGGAATTGAAGTTCTTTTTTCAAATAATAGGCCAGGTACTTTATATGACCCTAGCTCACCAGATAAAGATGATACAGAAAAGAGAGCAAAATTGAATGAAAAAATTCGCAATGGCATTGATGATATTTTAAAAACCCCAATTGAAAGACCTCTTGAAACAATTGCTGACGGGAGTAAAAAACAACCTACTCCGAAACAAGCTTCTCAGGTGGGAAATAAAGGGGGTGAGCAGCTTACTATGCTTGATGGAAAAATTACTATAGATCAGCCAGCCAAAAGCACAGAAAAGACAGCAGTCAAGTAAGACCTATTTGCCAAAGGTGAATTGTGGGAATGTTCAAAAAAGTGTGTCAAAGCGAATTTTTAGTTCAACTCAATTTTTAACCTATCAGGAAAAAAGATATCAAGTTGAGATATAGTTAGAGCCCAATTAGGCAAAGCCATAGCCCATTTTTGCTCTATCTTTTTTATAGCACAATATACCAATTTGTACAAGGCATTTGTACTGGTAAATGAACCTTTGGTTTTAGTAAATTTTCTGATTTGTCTGTGCAACCCCTCAATTGGATTGGTGGTATAAATTAGCCTTCTAACAGGGCCAGAATACTTAAAATAACTAGACAAATTTTCCCAATTGTTTTGCCACGATTTTATGACTAAAGGATATTTTTCACCCCATTTTTCCTCCAGTTCAAGTAAATAATTTTCGGCGATTTCTCTACTTGTAGCACGGTATATTTTTTTCAAATCATTCATAAAAACTTTTATATCTTTGCTGGATACGTATTTTAGTGAATTTCTTATTTGGTGCACAATGCATAACTGTACCTCAGCATTGGGAAATACGCTATTTATAGCTGTAGGGAAGCTTTTCAGACCGTCAACACAAGCTATCAAAATGTCTTCTACTCCTCTCTCTTTTAAGTCATTTAATACGCCTAGCCAGAAGTTAGCTCCCTCACTTTCTGCTAAGTAAAAACCCAGTACTTCTTTTCTGCCATTTTGGTCTATTCCTAATATATTGTACATGCATTTACTTATGCAATGTCCATTCTCTTTGACCTTAAAAAACATCCCATCCATAAATACTATCGGGTATACTGATTGTAGGGGACGACTCCTCCATTCATTGATTATAGGCAGTAATTTATCTGTAATTCCAGATATCTCTGCTGCAGATATTTTATGGTCATAGATTTCTTCCACATAGGATGCTATATCCCTGTATCCCACACCGCTTGCAAACATGTTCAAGACCTTTGTTTCAAGTTCTGGATGTAAGCTTGTTTGCCTTTTTTTCACTATCTGTGGTTCGAAACTTCCCTCTCTATCTCTTGGTGTCAATAGTTCAAATACTCGTCTTCAAAGTTTTGCCATTCTTTCCGTTTCTTCGATTCTTTTCTTCTCTTTCATTGGATAAATGATGCTCTATTTCACCTTCTAGACTTGCTTCCAGCAGCCTTTTTACAAATGGTGTTAATGCTCCATCTCTCCCCATCAATGGTTTACCTTCCCTTATTGATGACAGTATATTTGCTTCCAGCTCTTTGTAATCTACCAGGCCAGTCGTTCCATTTTCTATTTTGTAACTCATATATCAAACCTCTATTTTTTGTTTCTATTTTATTTTTATTTCTCGGTTTGACACACTTTTTTGAACATTCCCAAAACCAAGGTTCATTTACCAGTACAAATGCCTTGTACAAATTGGTATATTGTGCTATAAAAAAGATAGAGCAAAAATGGGCTATGGCTTTGCCTAATTGGGCTCTAACTATATCTCAACTTGATATCTTTTTTCCTGATAGGTTAAAAATTGAGTTGAACTAAAAATTCGCTTTGACACACTTTTTTGAACATTCCCTAAAAGGTCTGCAGACCGAGATAGATTTTGAGCTCTCTAAATATCTCTACCATCATTATAATGGCATCTTGAGTATGCGGAAGCAATTTTTTCATTAAAATAAAAAATTTTATTCTACAGCGAATAAAAAGGAGTTTGCTAATTTTCATACTGATCGGATTTCACTACTCAAACCTAGAAACTTTAATGTATCAAGGTATCTGTTCAGGGGAATGTGCAAGTCATTGCTCCCTTTCTTGTCATTCCAGTCACAGCTGTACGAACATTGTGGTTTGTGGGCAATTCGCGTAGCAGACGGTGTCATTCCAGTGCTTGACACTGGAATCCAGATTGGGCCTAAGTTGGTAAACACTTTACAACGTTTTGGATGGAACTCTGTGAAAGGACTGGATGCCAGTGTCAAGCACTGGAATGACACCATTTGCTGTGCAATTTACCTGCAAAAATGAATGTTCGTACAGCTGTGTGCTTGACGCTGGAATCCATTATACTCCGTAAATTTAACTGGGTGCCAGTGTCAGCTACTTTCATGACATCAACTGATTTTTCTTTGCATTACAGTTATGCAAGAAATCTATTGTATAATATTATTATCACCCTCTTGATAGTTTGTTAGCTCCTCTCTTCCTGAGTTACTTGGTGCAATTATTTGATCAGATTCAGTTGATGGTTCATCAGATCCAAACAACCATGAAAAGAAATTACCAAAAAATGACCCTATTAAAGAAAAAGGCTTCATAAATATACTAAACAAGTTACTAAAAAAAGAACTTTCTGTCTCTGTAGATTCTGGAGTAGAAGCAGCATAAGCTTGTACATCTGTTTCTTCTATGCTTTCCTCCTCTTCCTCTCTATCTTCACCTACATCTTCCTCTTCCTCTAAATCATCTACTTGTCTCTCTCCCTGTTGTGTATCAGTATCCTCCTTTAGATTTCCTTCATTATCTTTCGATTCTATAATGTCATCAATTTTTTTTTTGGCTTTTTTTAATAGAGTTTTTATTTCTTCTGTGCTAGCTAAATCTAAAGGAGTATTTCCATCCTTATCTGCTAAATTAATATCTATTTCTTTTATTTTCAGTAGGGCTTCTACTACTTTTATATCGCCACTCATAGCAGCATAGTGTAAGGGAGTCCTTTCATATAGATCTTGTGCATTAACATTTGCTCTTACTTGTATTAGAACATTTACTATCTCCAAGTTTTCTTTGTGAACAGCCCAATGTAAAGGAGTCCTTCCATCTTTGTCCACTGCATTAACATTTACCCTTGCTTTTATTAGAGCAATTACCATTTCAAAGTTCTCCTTTTGAATGGCATAATATGAAATAGTCTTTCCTGTTTCATCCGATATATTAACATCTGCTCCTTTACTTATTAGGTGTCTCACTTTCTGAACATCACCTTCTTGAACAGCCTTAAGTAAAGCAGCATTTATTAATGGCACTTTTATTTCTTCGTCAATAGCTAAATCTAAAGGGATCTCTTCGTTTTTACCTGTTATACTAACATCTGCTCCTGCTTTTATTAGAGCCACTACTATCTCTTTGTTGTTGTTTTGAGCAGCTAAATGCAAAGGAGTCTCTCTGTTTTTATCTCTTATATTAAGATCTGCTTCTGCTTTTATTAGAGCTACTACTATCTCTTTGTTGTTGTTTTGAGCAGCATAATGTAGAGAAGTCTTTTTGTTGTTATCTTGTGCATTAACATTAATTTCCTTGTTTCCTAATAGGGCTTCTGCTATTTTCACATTGCCACATTTTATTTTAGCATTAGCATGCCGATCCCAATCCCAATAATTATTTACCTCATCTTGATTTGATATATCATGGTAGCACATTTCAACAGCCAAATGTAAAGGAGTCTGTCCTTTATCATTTTTTGTATTAACATTTGCTTCTTTCTTTAATAGGTCTTCTACTGCTTTCAAGTCGCCAAGTCTGGCAGCCAGATGTAGAGAAACCTTACAATACTCAGCTTTTACTTCTTCGTATTTATTTAACACGTGGCGTTCTCGAGAAGAGTCATAAGCAAAAAAATCTGCTCCATTATCTAATAGAACTTTTGCTATATCAGAATGATTATTTTTAACAGCCCAATATAGAGAATTACCTTGAGATCCATCATATGCATTAACATCAGCTTCTTCACTTATTAGGCGCTTTGCTTCATTAAGATCACCTCTTTTAGCAGCATCAAGTAAAGCAGCATCTATATCTCTGATTAAATAATCCATTTAACACTTCTCTATAAAATTGCATTACTATAGTAAGGTAATTAATAATTCATGAAATCTGGGTTGTAGAAATAATGATTATCCTTCGTGTTTTTCAGTATATTTAAGTAAACTATATATAAGAATTGCAATTATAGAACATACAACTGTTAATAGTAAATTTGGTAAAATGCCATAAGAAAAGAATTTTCCTACTATGTATATTCCAATAGCCCCAAACATCATATTGCAAAATGAGAGAACTGCACTACCAAGCCCTATACTTTTGACCGTTTCTAAAGCAGAAGTTACGTTATTGCTGATTACGAGTGCAAGTCCTATATTGCTTGGAATCCAAAGAACTTGAAGAATAAGTACGTTCAATTTGTTCATGAAATAAAAATATACCAATAAACCATCAGATATTATTGGTAATACCAAACCTATGATTAGCATCTTGCTCACTCCTATTTTTGGTACGTACCTTCTGTTAATTAAAGTGCCGATTACGTAAAATATGACTATGATTGATATGAGATAGCCAAAATATTGTACTTCAATACCCATTGATTCAAATATGAACGGATAGTTAGCAATGTATGCCCAAAGCCACATGAAAGTTAATCCATGAATGGCTGAAAACCCAAGGAAACGATAATTCCTGAATATTGATATATATTGCTTGAAGATATTGATGGCTATGTTGGTTTGATTTTTATTTACAGTGAGCGTTTCTTGCAGCTTCAAGTAAATAAAAATGAGCATAACAATTGCTGCAAATGATATGATAAAAAACAAAAATTTCCAACTATATCCATGTGAAATCATATAACTGCCTATTACTGGAGCTATTCCAGGTGAAAGCGCTACTACCATATTTAACTTTGAGATTACTCTTGAGTATTCACTACCTGAGTACATATCTCTGATTGCTGCATATCCGACAACGCCTGCAACACCAGCTCCAGCTCCTTGTATAAACCGGATTAATATTAAAAGTATAATATTATCAGCTATGCAACATACAATACTTGCCAAAGTAAAAATTGTCATACCAATCAGCATTATTAGGCGCCTACCATAATAGTCTGACAGTGGGCCATAAATTAATCCAGATATTGCAACTCCTACTAAATTTAAACTGATCGTAAGCTGCGCTATATTACCTTTCACCTTAAAATAGTTGGCAATACTTGGCAATGCAACTGAGTATAAGTCTGTTGCCATATCAACAACTGCTACAGATAATATCATAATAAGAGAGATGATATTTTGTGAAAAAGCTGTCGACACTAATGATTTACTGGATTAAATATGTTTAATTGTAGTATATTTTTCTCATTAGTATATTAATTTAACTGCTAAAGTTTAAAATAATTATGTAAGCAATCTCTATATAAAATATGGATAAATCACAACTAGTTAAAGAGGTTTTCGATTCTGTAGCAAATTGCTACGACATCATGAATGATATAATGAGTCTTGGAATGCACAGGCTATGGAAAGAGAAGATGGTAAGTAGTGTGCATTTTAAAAAGAACTCCAAGGTTTTGGATATTGCTGGAGGAACCGGAGATATAGCTATAAGAATAGCAAGAGGTGAACCAAGTGCTCAAGTTACAGTATGTGATATAAATCAAAACATGCTGGACAAAGGGCGTGATAAAGCAATAAATTCAAATCAGCTAAATTTCAATTGGGTATGTGCAAATGCAGAGAGCTTACCATTTGAAGATTCTGAATTTGATTATTATACAGTAGCTTTTGGTATTCGAAACTTTTCTGACCGTAAAAAGGCTTTAAGTGAAGCATATAGGGTATTGAAGCAAAATGGACAATTTGTCTGCTTGGAATTTGCCCCTATGCATTATCAAAATGAGATATTCACCAAATTTTATGACTTATACTCATTTAAAGTAATTCCTAAAATTGGTAGCATAGTTGCTAAAGATAAGGGTTCTTATGAATATTTAGTGAAAAGCATCAGAGAATTTCCAACTCAAACTAATTTTAAAATGGAAATTGAAGAGATAGGCTTTAAGAATGTTGAGTTCTATAATATGAGCTATGGAATAGTAGCATTACATATTGGAACAAAATGAATATTAAACTCTGGTCTATTCAGTAGTTTTTTTTGCTAACTTTCTGTAATTTCGCAGCGTTTTTCCTTCAGTAGAAATCAAGCTAAAGTTTCTTGAACGTATTGCTCTAACGAAGTACACTGTAAACTAATATTGTAACTTTTTCCTGAAGCTAAAATCTATATAATTAACTTAAAAATAAAATGCGATCTAACATTAAGCAGTTATTTTATTATATAAAACCTAATCTACATTATTTTACCGTAGCTTTTATTGCAGTTCTATTTTCAGCTTTAACGATTCTTCTTTTTGGTAGGGGCTTAAGCAACATAATTGATTCTGGCGCAGAGCATAACTTTACTACCAAGCTCGTAGTTTCAATACTGATAGTTTTAGGCATTTCTTTCACTGCATTTATTCGGTTATATTTCATTGGCATTGGCAGCGAGAAAGTTGTCGCAAGAATCAGATATGACTTATATAGCAGTATTACTGATTTACAACCAAGTTTCTTTGAGAATACAGGTGTGCAAGATGTTATCTCAGCACTCATTACTGATACCTCTGCATTGCAATCGATAATAAACAGCAGCTTACTGACAATATTGAGGAATGCAGTGGTACTAACTGGTAGTGTTGCAATGCTGTTATACACAAATCTACATTTAACCGCATATGCAGCTGCAATAATACCCATACTGCTCATTATCATGACTTCACTTGGAAAAAAAGTTCGCAATTATGCACGCTTTGCTCAGGATAAATTAAGTGAGCTTGCATCATTTAGTGAGGAAAATTTTAGATCTATAGTAACCATTAAATCATTTGTACTAGAAGAAAATGAAAAAATTCGTTTTCAGAAACATCTAAACTCAGTATCAAAATCATACGTAAAATTAGTACTCTTGCGTGCTATTTTAGTAACTCTAGTTATCACGTGTGTGATAGGTTCGCTAGTTATTTTGCTTTTTTTTGGAATAAAAGAAGTCTTAAGTAATAATATGACCATTGGAGAACTCTCCTCATTTGTGTTTTATTCAGCGCTTGCGGCAGGAGCTATAAATAATTTGAGCGATAACGTCAGTGACCTACAACGAGGTCTTGGAATTGTAGAGCGTTTGTTTGAGTTTACGAACATGAAAAGCTCTATAGTAAATGGCAAAAATCCTATAAGAATTAATAGTATTCAAAAAGAAATTGCGTTTAACGATGTAACATTTTTTTATGCTGATAAGCCAGCATTAAATAACGTATCATTTTCTATAGAGGCAGGCCAATCAGTATCAATTGTTGGACCATCTGGCAGTGGCAAGAGCACCATTTTAAAGCTTCTGCTCCGTTTTCACGATCCAAGTGAAGGCAGTATTACTATCGATGGACAGAATATTAAGACAATTGCGCTAAATGACCTAAGATCGCTGTTTGGCTTAGTACCACAAGATCACATGATATTTTCTTGCTCAATAATGGAAAATATACTATACGGCAAACCGGGTGCTGAATATGAGGAAGTCAGGCGAGCTGCTATCAGCGCTTATGCGATGGAATTTATTGATAAACTGCCGGATAAATTTGATACATTTGTAGGAAAAAGAGGATTAAAACTTTCTGGAGGACAAAAACAACGTATTATAATAGCAAGAGCAATACTGAAAAATCCTCAGGTTTTAATACTGGATGAAGCAACCTCTGCCCTTGATTATAAAAGTGAGAACCTCGTGCAAAAAGCACTGAGCAAATTAATGCAAAACAGAACAACAATCATAATCACACACAGACTGTCAACCGCACTCAAAACTGACAAGATTATAGTGATTAATTGCGGGAAAGTAGAAGAAGTGGGAACTCATGATTCTCTAATGAGTAAAGATGGGCTGTATGCAAAATTGGTGAAGATAGGGTAGAAATTTAAATCATAATGTTGTTAACATGCTAGATTTAGCAATCAAGTTATGAAATCTTTAATTATTTTAAAGTACAATAATATCATAGTATTTTTCAAAGGATTATTATGGTTTATAATTACAGTAATTTACCAAAATTGCCATTTACGGCTTATAATTTACCAGCAGCTTTACCAGTATCGAACTATGCACAAGCTTGCACACCTCCAATGGCTTATAATTTACCAGCAGCTTTACCAGTACCAGTATCGAACTGTGCACAAGCTTGTACACCTCCATTTGTACCTTATGCTACTAATTCCTGCCATAATTATTTTAACTCGCATCATAACTATTATGACACATGTCATAATCCTTGTGATGGATTTGGTTTTTTTTATTAGAAGATTGTTTTTAAACAATTCATAAACGCACGTGCTGCCATCTAAGAGCACATGGTCTCCCATGTGCTTCACATTTTGCTTAAAAATATAATAAGCAGGTGCTTGATTTTCATTTGCAGCGACATAGCAGTTCTACCAAAATTTATTTCAGCAACACAACTAGTTTGACTACTGACAGCTCCTTCTTGGAATCTTATCATTATTCTGCTCATAGTAAAATTTCTAAGCTCTAATATCTATTACTTGTATAACGGCTGGAAAGGAAATTTTAAATATATCAATCTTAGTATCAAGATTATAAATTTATTAATTATTTTATCCTATAATAGTCTAATAGTTATTTTTTAAAGGATATTTATGACTCACTATCACACTTCATCTCCAAAAAACGTTTGTTCTCATAATACCAAAACTTCTTTTCCAGGCTGTAAATCAATATGCATTCCTGATAAAGATGAGCATTGTCATACTACTCGTTTATGTCACAGTCAAGACCCGTTTTTCAAGCATCATTGTACTCCATACCACTATGGTTATAACTCACATTGTAAACATGGTTATGACTCATGCTACGGTAATAATCATTGTTATGACCCATGCTACGGTAATAATCACGGTTATGGTCATGGTACAGCATCATGGTATCATGCTCACGATTCTGGTAACACAGTAGTGTTAAATGTACCATGTTGTGGTTGGGGAACAAGAACTGGGATAGGAACTGATACAGCTGCAAAATTAGCTCCAGAGCACAACGATTTATTCTGAAGGCGATAAAACTTAGTGAGGGTGTAAAAGGTGTGAAGGACGTGTAGGGATACTATGTGCTGAAAGCATAATGCGACGATAGGTATAGCACTGATGTGATATGGTAATAACATAATAATTTATACTATGGATATGGGGTATGTATTATGCCCTTATATCTATAGATTTAGAGCTTTATTAATAACTAATTCGGCGTGTAATTTTTTACCTTGTTCTATTAATAATTTTATATATAACTCTAATTGTATGGGAGATTTCTATGTTAAAGTATAATCTTAATAACCAGTATGATAATAAAACATATACTAGTGTTACTGATAATCTAACGAATGCTGTTCAATATGGAGGAGAAGAACCTACTGGAGGAGAAGAACCTACTGGAGGAGAAGAACCTACTGGAGGTGAAATAAATAAAGTAAAACCTCCTGTAGATGAAGTAAATAAAGTAAAACCTCCTATAGATGAAGGAAATAAGGTAAAACCTACTGTAGATGAAGGAAATAAGGTAAAACCTACCGTAGATGAGTGTAAACTACACCCATGCTGCAAGTATTATTATAATTTGTGTTTCAACGATTGTTATGATTCATGTTGTAGTAATCATGACGTAGCATGGTTTAATACTTGCGACGATGGCAACACAGTAATGCTGAATACAACTTGGGATTGGGAAATAGAACTACCTGGAATTATATGGTATCCGGAGTTTTTTGACTTTGGTTATTCTGAATTAGTGTTGATCTAAGTTTATGGTTTCAGAGTATAATGCTATGATATACGAAAAGTTGCTGTCTAAGTTTAATCTATCAAGTGTTACATCAGCCTGTTAAAGCAAAAGAGAAAATGAAGGTAAAATAGTTAAGATAACCCTTCAACTCCTTCCATTTATCAACTATACTGCTATAGATTTTAGCAGTATAATAAATGAACATTTTCAAGCAGGTTTCCTCTCTAATTTCTAGCAAATTAAATAAGTTGAAGCAAAGGGGTGTTATAAGTACGAATGCAACAAACTTTATTGTAGAGCCTCCGAGCAATAGAGCGCATGGAGATATTTACACAAATGTTGCTATGGTGCTTGCAAAGCATGAAAAAAAGAATCCAGTTGAGATTGCAGGGATCTTAGCAGAAGAATTTAAATCTTTTGATGAAGTTGCAAAAGTGGAAATAGCAGGTCCTGGGTTCATCAATATGCACTTGAAAATGGAAGTATGGCATGGGATTTTAAAACAAATAAATGAGCTAAAAACGGAGTTTGGCACTCTCAACATTGGAAACAATCAGGCCATCAATGTTGAGTTTGTATCCGCAAATCCAACTGGGCCACTACATATTGGTCATGCAAGAGGGGCAGTGTTTGGTGATGTTTTAGCAAATTTGCTAAAGAAAGTTGGTTATAAAGTTACTAAGGAGTACTATATCAATGATGCTGGAGCGCAGATAGATACGCTAATTCGGTCAGTATATTTGCGGTATAAGGAAGCTCTGGGAGAGAAAATTAGCATCGAAAAAGGTTTATACCCAGGTGAATATTTAAAACCAATAGGGGAGGGGCTAGCTAAAAAATATGGCAAGGAGCTTAGAGAAGAGGATGATAATCAAATAATTAGAGAGTATACTTTAAGTTCCATTTTAGAGATAATAAAGGAAGACATGAACTTACTTGGAGTAAGTCATGATGTCTTTACTTCAGAGTATGAGCTACAAAAAAGTGGCAAAATCGAAGAGAGTATAAAGATATTATCTGATAAGGGTCTAGTGTATGAAGGGTACCTGGAGAAACCAAAAGGTAAAGAGAATGAAAATTGGATTTCCAGAAAAGAAATGTTATTTCGCTCTACAACATTTGGTGATGATGTTGACCGCGCACTAAAAAAAGAGGATGGTAGCTGGACTTATTTTGCATCGGATATTGCTTACCATTTTGATAAGATATCACGTGGTTTTAACAATATGATCGTAGAGCTCGGCAGTGACCATGGCGGTTATATTAAAAGGCTTAGAGCAGTTGTCTCTGCGCTCAGTGATGATCAAGCAAAGATAGAGGTAAAACTGCATAATATTGTGAATTTCTTCGAAAATGGCAAACCTGTTAAGATGTCGAAAAGATCAGGAAATTTTCTTACAGCTAGGGATGTAGTGGAAGAGGTTGGCAGGGATATAACTCGTTTTATAATGTTAACACGCAAGAATGATATGGTCTTGGACTTTGATTTTGCTAAAGTTAAAGAACAGTCAAAAGACAACCCTATTTTTTATGTGCAATATGCGCACGCCCGTGCTCATTCGTTAATGCGTAATGCTCCAAAAGAGCTCCCAACAGCAGACCCTTCACTTTTAAAGACAGATGGGGAGCTATTCCTCATAAAAACCTTAGCAAAGTGGCCAGATGTGGTAGAAATATCTGCAAGGCTTTGTGAGCCACATAGAATCACTTTCTACTTACTTGAAGTTGCAGAAGCGTTTCATGTTTTATGGGGATATGGCAAAAGTGATTTAAATATGCGGTTTATACTGGAGAATAACTTAAATTTCACCGCTGCAAGAATGTTTCTCGTCCAAGCCTTAGCACACGTCATTGCTTCTGGACTTTCGATTTTTAATATAGAGCCTTTGAAAGAGATGAGTTAATTTTAATGCGTAATATTAAATGTGATAATAAATTATTGATGTAAATACAATAAGGCCAAAAATTATACAAGAGGTCTGTTAAAATCACGTATGTCGATTGTCTTGAAGTCACACAATTGTTCTGTAGAGCTATGTCCTGTAATAATTACTGTACCGTTCTGCTCAGAGCGTATTGAGATTAGGTTCAATACTAATTCACATGTTGTGCTATCAAGATTACAGAATGGTTCATCTATCAGCCAAATGTTTGCATTAGAAATTAAAAGGCGAGCAAGCGCAACTCTTCTTTTCCAGCCTGCAGAAAGTTCACCATATCTAATGTTAAACACAGGCTGCAACTCTAAACAATAAGCAGCTGCCATAACTGATTCTCTAGTGTTCCGTATTCTTGCCCAGAATTCTATGTTTTCACCAATTGTTAAACTATCTTTACAGGCGTTTTTATGTCCTACGTAAACCATGGAAGATATAAAGGATTTTGGATCATCATATATGTCTTTTCCGCAGTATCTTATATTGCCTGATACTGGTGGTAAGAGTCCAGATAAACTTCTGATTAAGCTGGTTTTGCCGCTACCATTTGGACCAGTGATTAAGATTTTTGATTTTGGCTCAGCTTTAAAATTGAGGTTTTTAAATAATACTTTGTTATTACGAGCACAGGATAGATTTTTACATTCAAGCATGGATTATCTGCCTTTTCCTTTATATTTACCCTTAGTTGAAGACTGAGCTTTTATAAATAGCTCCCAAAATCCTTTCTTATCACCTTCTCTGTTTATCAATTGTGCAAAATGTTTCATTAAACTATTACCCATCATAACCATCTTTGTCCATTTACCTAACGGTTTTGCTATATCAACTATTTCTAGATCTTCTTTGTAAACTTGCATATTCTTTTGTTTCTCCCTTAGCATTTCCTGTTGTTTCATCAACTCTTTTTGCTTATTTTTTTGATACAATTCATTAAATCTTCTATTTTCTTCCCACTCTTCTTTGAGAACTTTTAGAGGAAATATAATTTTTCTAATATGATTTTTGTATATTTTTCTCAAAAAGAGAAATACTGCAATTATAGTAAGTAATATCGTGCTATATGTAATGATTTGTCCGAACGGCATTTTTATACTCAGCTTATTGGCAAGCGGTATTTACAATTATACCATAACTATAGAAATTTTACAATTTTTTTCTGGATAAAGATAGTAGACTAAAAATTTCTAAAGGACAAAAGCAACGTATTTACGTACAGGCTATCAACTACTACACTCAAAACTGACAAGTGATTAATCATTGGAGAGTAGAGGAATCACGGCTCTCTAATGAATAAAGATGGACTGTGTCAAGCTGGTGAGTAAGGTGGAAATTGAAAGAAAATCTAATTGTTGGTTATCATGCTAGATCTACAATATAAGTTATAAAATTTTTAATCATTTTGGCTTATAATAATTTCTGAGTTAACCTTAGATTTCCTGAGCTGTGGTTTCTTTTACCCATGTTGAATTCCTAGCTTTTATACTCTAATTTAATTCCAGTTTTGACTATATAGGAGGTCACAATGTCAAACAATATCTATAGCGATCAAGTTAATAATAGTAATTTATATGCCAACAAACTTTTTTATGGTGAAGAGGGTGAGCAAGTCGAAAATCTAGGAGATCAGGTTGCGGGAAAAGAGGATGATAAATCAGAAGAAGATTTACTTCGTGACTGTAGAGATGAAACTAAGAAGGCAAAAGATAAGTTAATACAGTGTAAAAAAGATGCTGTGGAATCACAAAGAGAAATTACACAATTAGAAGCAGAAGCTAGTGAATTAAAGTCACAGGTTCAAGAAGAAAGAGAGAAGGTAGAACAAACTAAGAATGAAGCTAAGGAAGCAAAAGATGAGTTAATACAGTGTAAAAAAGATGCTGAGAAGATGAAAGAAGGCTCTGAACAGGCAATTAATCAGGCAAAGTATGATGATGCTCAAGCAGAAGCTAAACAAGCAAAATTAGAAGCTAAGCAAGCAAAATTGGAAGCTGAGCAAGCAAGAATAGAAGCTTTGAGGTGCGAAATTGGACAAGAGAGAGAAGAAGTTATGCGGTGTAAAATTGACAAGGTAAAAGAAGAACTTATGCAGTATAAAATTGACATGGCAAAAGCAGAGAATAAGTGTTATAAAAAAGCAGCTGAAGAATGTAAAAAAGAGAAAGGAAGTGATAAAGAAGAACTTATACAGTGTAAAATTGACACGGCAAAAGCAGAGACTGAGTGGTATAAAAAAGAAGCTGAAGAATGTAAAAAAGAGAAAGGAAGTGGTACAGATAAACCTTGTCCCAATGGAGGAGGTGGAACTAATGTAGTCAAACCTGTTACTAATGGAGGAGGAGATGAAACTAATGTAGTCAAACCTGTTACTAATGGAGGAGGAGATGAAACTAATGTAGTCAAACCTGTTACTAATGGAGGAGGAGATGAAACTAATGTAGTCAAACCTGTTACTAATGGAGGAAGGGATGAAAATAGAGAAATTACGTCTCAAAAAATAACCCCAGATTGTAGCAAGGAAGAAATTTGTGGATCTTATGCTCGTTTTTATGGAGAAAATGGAAAGATAGGTTATCAAGGTTTTAATACATCTGATTTATTAAAGCATTTGTATTCTGAGATGTACGGTAATCCTAAAATTGCACCATATATAGAAAAGGGAGCAGAGGGTGGTTATGGTGCAGTAAATTTTAAATTTGCCTTTACTGATACTCTTAGTTCAATAGGCTACTTTAGTGATATAAAATGTGATAAATGCATTAATAGTCCACAAGAGTTAGCGTGTCAAGAAGAAGGGATTAAGAGTTTCTGCTACTCTAACGACTACTATGCTACTAAAGAATGCAACAAGAATTTTTTTTCTAGAGAATTATGTCCTGATCTCGTTAAAGAGTTCGGTGAAATAAATGTTATGAAAGCAAAACAAGTTGCACCATTGATACTTGTTAATAACTCAGGACAAATGATAGATAAAGAGGGCAATAACACTCAAATACACTATAATTTATTAAAGCCTTATCTAAAGGCTAATGGTAAAATCAAGGACTGTGGAAATGACCAAAAGTGTAAGGATTATATTCCAATCATGAAGAAAGTTGCATGGGATACTGATAAGGAAGTACTGTTAAAAACTGTTTTTGATGATATGCAAAGAGCGAGTCCTTACTATGAAGATAATCCTGTTTCTGATGATACTAATTTTATATAAGACTAAATGTTTTCTGGGCTTTTCAGCTCAGAAAACACTTTTTTAGAAAAATAGAATTGGTGACCTTACTCAAAAAAAAGTAGAGAAGAAGTTTTTGTTGTGAGAATAAATTTAGCAGAGTTTATAATATAATATTTAAGTTATTTATGATAAAAAATAGATTTCTTGCATAACTAAGCGTCATCCCAGCTGGGATTTAGCAAGAAAATCTAGATTCCAGCGTTACGCGCTGGAACTCTTTAAATTCCAGTAGTGCAAGAAATCTAATTTCTACGTGTTTAAATATGGAAGTTCTAGTTTGTTGAACAGAACGTTGAGAAGTATCAATAAGAAGCTCCCTTTTGAGTAAACTTTTCTGCAACGGGGGAGTGTTAAATAAACTGTGTCAAACCGAGAAGTAAAGTAATAAATTGATAAAAAAATGGAGGTTTGACAATGAGTCAAGCAAACACAACTACCGGTTTGGTAGACTATAAAGAATTAGAAACAAATATCTTATCATCTATACGAGAAGGAAGACCATTGACAGGAAGAGATGGAGCATTAACACCATTTATAAAAAAACTGCTAGAGGGAAGGCGAGATAGAAAACCATTTGTCGGCTGAAAGCGAAGAAAACAACCGAAGAAATTCAAAGACTTTACGGACAAGTATTTGAACTATTGACACCAAGAGATAGAGAAGGAAGTTTCGAGCCACAAGTAGTCAGAAAAAGGCAAACAACCGAACTTGAAGCAAAGGTTTTAAGTACATATGCCAGTGGCATGGGATATAGCATCGCATGTAGAAGAAATATAAAATATCTGCAGCAGAGATATCAAGTATTACTGACAAATTGTTACCGGTAATCAACGAATGGCGCAGTCGTCCGCTGCAATCTGTATATCCAATAGTGTTCATGGTTTTTTAAGGTCAAGGAGGACGGGCATTGTGTAAGCAAATGTATGTATAACATATTAGCAAAATGGCAGAAAAGAAGTTTTGGGTTTTTATTTGGCTGAAAGTGAAGTTCTGGTTGGAAGTACTAAATGACCTAAAGGAGAGAGGAGTAGATGATATTCTGATAGCTTGTGTTAAAAAGCTTTCCTACAGCTATAAATAGCGTATTTCCTAAAGCAGAAATGTATAGTACATCAGATAAGAAATTCACTGAAATATGTATCGAGCAAAAGTTTTCATGAATGATTTGAAAAAAACATATCAAGTAGAGAAATAGCCGAGAATTATTTGCTTGAGCTAGAGGAAAAATGGGGAGAAAAATATACTTTAGTTTTGGGAGAATAATTGGGAAAATCTGTCTAGTTATTTTAAATATTCCGGCCCTGTAAGAAAGTTAATTTATACCACAAATCCTATTGAAGGGTTACATAGACAGATCAGAAAATTTACTAAAACTAAGGGCTCATTTACTAGCACAAATGCCTTGTATGAATAGGTATATTGTGCTATAAAGAAGGCAGGAGAGAAATGGACTATGCCTATACATGATTGGGCTCTAACTATATCTCAACTTGATATCTTGGGAATGTTCAAAAAAGTGTGTCAAAGCGAATTTTTAGTTCAACTCAATTTTTAACCTATCAGGAAAAAAGATATCAAGTTGAGATATAGTTAGAGCCCAATTAGGCAAAGCCATAGCCCATTTTTGCTCTATCTTTTTTATAGCACAATATACCAATTTGTACAAGGCATTTGTACTGGTAAATGAACCTTTGGTTTTAGTAAATTTTCTGATTTGTCTGTGCAACCCCTCAATTGGATTGGTGGTATAAATTAGCCTTCTAACAGGGCCAGAATACTTAAAATAACTAGACAAATTTTCCCAATTGTTTTGCCACGATTTTATGACTAAAGGATATTTTTCACCCCATTTTTCCTCCAGTTCAAGTAAATAATTTTCGGCGATTTCTCTACTTGTAGCACGGTATATTTTTTTCAAATCATTCATAAAAACTTTTATATCTTTGCTGGATACGTATTTTAGTGAATTTCTTATTTGGTGCACAATGCATAACTGTACCTCAGCATTGGGAAATACGCTATTTATAGCTGTAGGGAAGCTTTTCAGACCGTCAACACAAGCTATCAAAATGTCTTCTACTCCTCTCTCTTTTAAGTCATTTAATACGCCTAGCCAGAAGTTAGCTCCCTCACTTTCTGCTAAGTAAAAACCCAGTACTTCTTTTCTGCCATTTTGGTCTATTCCTAATATATTGTACATGCATTTACTTATGCAATGTCCATTCTCTTTGACCTTAAAAAACATCCCATCCATAAATACTATCGGGTATACTGATTGTAGGGGACGACTCCTCCATTCATTGATTATAGGCAGTAATTTATCTGTAATTCCAGATATCTCTGCTGCAGATATTTTATGGTCATAGATTTCTTCCACATAGGATGCTATATCCCTGTATCCCACACCGCTTGCAAACATGTTCAAGACCTTTGTTTCAAGTTCTGGATGTAAGCTTGTTTGCCTTTTTTTCACTATCTGTGGTTCGAAACTTCCCTCTCTATCTCTTGGTGTCAATAGTTCAAATACTCGTCTTCAAAGTTTTGCCATTCTTTCCGTTTCTTCGATTCTTTTCTTCTCTTTCATTGGATAAATGATGCTCTATTTCACCTTCTAGACTTGCTTCCAGCAGCCTTTTTACAAATGGTGTTAATGCTCCATCTCTCCCCATCAATGGTTTACCTTCCCTTATTGATGACAGTATATTTGCTTCCAGCTCTTTGTAATCTACCAGGCCAGTCGTTCCATTTTCTATTTTGTAACTCATATATCAAACCTCTATTTTTTGTTTCTATTTTATTTTTATTTCTCGGTTTGACACACTTTTTTGAACATTCCCGATATCTTTTTTCCTGGTAGGTTAAAAATCGAGTTGAACTAAAAATGCGATTTGACACAGTTTATTTAACACTCCCTTTTTATTCTGGATACTAGGTTAAAAATAGAACGTTTAAATTTCTTGTTTTTATTGTTATCATACTTAGATTTCCTAAGAACTTATTTACTACAAAATACAACAAGTTCTATTTATTTGAGAAAGTTGTGCGTCTTGTAGAACAGATTTTGTTGTAGGTTTCTCTGTAGCTATTTCAAGGTTTTCTTCTATGCTTTTTTGTTCTCTGTAATCTTTAACTTCTTGAATGAAATCTTCAAGCCACTTCTCACTACCTATCTTGGCATGTCGTTGTTGCTCACCTTTAAGAAGTTTTATTACAGCTGCATCTTGATTTTCAGGCACTCTTTGATATTTAAGCCACAAGTCACGAATATCAGGAGGAGCTTTTTTCAAATGAGCTTCAAAGGTTGCTTTTGTGTCTTTTGTACTTTCTTCTTGTTGATCTTGATGGAATTTAAACCAGAAATTGCGAATATCAGGAGAAGCTTTATCCCAAAGAAGTTTAGTAATTTCTTTTATATTTCTCAGATCTTCTTGTTTCAATCTTTTACCATCACCTATATATCGTTTATTAAGACCAACTTGCAGAGGATAAAGTAAAAAGGTAGTTTTGCTCTGTGAATGTATAGGTCTATTTAAAATCATTGCTAGATTTGTATCACAATCTTCTAATACTGCTTTAACTTTTTTAACATCTAAATAATCTATTGCTTGACGTAATTTATGGTGAAGATCACTTGTTCTCTTTAAGTTTTTCACTTTTTGCATATGCGAATCATCATTTCCTTTCGCTTCTTGCATAGCTATATCACACGAAATACTCTCAATTTTTTGCTCCATTTTCTGTATACATTGATTAATTTCCTTTTGATTTTTTTTGAATATAATCAACTGTGAAGTGGTACAAGGGTTAGGTAGATCGTCTTTAAACTCTTTTTGTATATTACTAGGTAATTCGCTTTTCAAAACTTCTTGTATATCGCTATCGTAATTATTTTTTATATTCTCAAAGTTGCCTTGTATAGCTTCACTAATTAATGAATCTCGAATGTTTTTTTGTCTGTCAGTTAATAACATACCTTACCTCTATCTCTTATGGCAAATTTAGCGCTATAATTATACGTATTTATAATCAAGTCAAGAGAAAAAATTAGCAAAGCGGTTGAAGTTTTAATAACATATAGCTTTCACAGTACTGTCTATGGAAAGTCTGCAAGTTTTACGTTCAATTGCGTTTATTGTGGGAATTTTTCTATTGTTGTTTGGCGTAGCAATGCTTATTCCTGCTATTACTAATAATTATCTAGGTTACGAATGGAAAAATTTTCTGGTTGGATTTATAGTTACCTGCACATTTAGTGCGATTTTTATTCTACTGGGTAAACTAAATAGGGTACATGGAATGCCGGCAATTTTTGCGATTACCAGTTGTACCTGGATTGCATTATCTCTATTTGCAGCTATTCCATTTTATCTTGATAGTTTAAGCTACATTGATGCACTGTTTGAAGCAGTATCTGGGATTACAACCACAGGAGCAACTGTTCTAAGTTACATCGAGCAACAATCTCCGGGGATACTACTGTGGAGAGCAATGCTGCACGGTATAGGTGGTTTTGGAGTAATTACAGTAGGAATTGCAATTTTTCCCATATTTAAGGTTTTGAGCTTAAATAATTTACTCTATTCTGAGTACTCAGATGCTCTTAAAAGAAAGTTACCACATACGCGAAGCGTAGTAATACATATTGCAGAAATATATTACTGCCTAATTTTATTGTGCATATTTTCCTACTATCTAGCTGGCATGCCATTATTTGACGCAGTATGTCACGGAATGTCCGCTGTATCAACTGGTGGATTTGCTAACTATAACGATTCTATAGGCTACTACAATAACCCTATATTGGAGGTCATAACAATTATCTTTATGATTTTAGGCTCTTTACCTTTTCTGAGCTATTTAAAAATTATAAGACGATTAGACGTTTGTTATGATGAACAGGTCTCTTACTTTATTAAGATAGTTGTTATCTCATCTTTGCTTGCTTGTTTTTGGTTATATAAAAATTTTGACTTAGGAGTATTTTTATCATTTAGGTACAGCACATTCACCATTACCTCCTTTATCACATCAACTGGCTATGTAATGTGCAACTACTTGAATTGGAGCTTTATTTCAGTCTTAGCTTTCTTTTTAGCCTTTATTGGTGGATGTGGTGGTTCTGCTAGTGGTGGAATCAAAATCTTCCGTTTAGTCATTTTTCTAAAATCTATAAGGAATTACTTTAGCTCTTTATTAAATCCAAGTGAAAGCGATAGAGTAAAACTCTCACTTTTACCCACAACTTTGAGAGGTCATTATGCGAAGCATAACCATGCTTTCCCTGAGGTTTTCATAACCACGCCATAGAGTCATAGTTCCTGGTAAATTATCACTTTTTCTATTCATAAATCCACCTAATTTTCCTAACCAAATAATAGCTTGTTTTATGTTTGGAGGTTCTTCTGGCAATTTGGCTACTTTATGCTCACGTATGTAAAGGGTTTTCCACTCTTCATTACTTAAAACCTTGGTACAAACCTCCATGGGATTCGATAAAGCGACTTTTGTTAAATATAAAATTTTAAATGCAATAATGCTCTTTATAGCGATTAATTTCTCTAATCTTTCTTTTGTAGCTAAACGAGAGCTTTCTACCTTACATCCTGATTTTAAAATCCTAAAATACTCCTCGATTTTCCATCTTAGCTTATACCAATTGATCCTTTCTATAGCATCTAAAGTGCTATTAACTGGTACATTAGTCAGCAAAGTCCAATCAATAGCTTCTACTCTTTCAGGAGGATTTGTTTCTTTGGCACTTACTACATATATAGCGATTTTATCACTTATTTTATGCTCTGTATCTTTCGATCCATAAATGTAAGAAGATCTGATAGGTATATAGCCTTTCATATACCTGACTTCAATGTTAGCTTTTCTTGAGATTTGGTATTTATTTTCAGCAACATTCAAAACAATTTCCCTTTTTACAGGCAGTTGAGTTATACGTGTTTGCAAATCCGTTTTTCCCCCTTCAATACAGATGAATTTCCTATTAGTTCGGTTGCGGATTACATAAAAACTATCCAATGATTCAATAGTCCATAAAAACTTAAAAATATCTGCTTCCCTATCACCAATAGTAACAAGCTGTGCACCTTCTGCGAGGTTATTTAGGGTTTCTTTTAGTGCCGCTATCCATTTATAGCTTTCTTTCTCCTTTATAGCAGTACGGTATTTCCTGTTTGCTTTTTCTTGCGCTGTTTCTTCCCTGATAGAACGTGCCCAACACTGTTGAGAAGATAGCCCTAAAGGTAATCCGTCTTTGTTAACTATTAAGGCACTGTGCAATAACAAACCCTTTTTATGTTTTGTATAGGCTGACCTTACCCAGAAAAAGTAGACAGAAAGTTAAGACGTTTTTGAAGTAAAATAAAACGTTTTTTCAAAGAGGTGTGGTATGACAAAAAGAAAAGAATATACAGCAGAATTCAAAATTGAAGCTATAAGACTAGTAAAAGAAACAGGTCAATCATCAGCAAAAATAGCAAGAGATTTGGGTATTAGCGGTGATTCATTAAGCAGATGGGTAAAAACATACAATGATAGAATGTCTGGAGTAGATGCGTTTCCAGGAAAAGGGAAAGTAGCTCATTGTGACAAAGAAAAGTTTGATTTAAAGAAAGAGCTGGCAAGAGTAACGAGGGAAAGAGACATTTTAAAAAAAGCCCTGGGATATTTTGCAAACCAAAAAGAGTAAAATATTCTTTTATAAAAGAACATGAAAACTGCTATAAAATACGGGAATTATGCAGATTTTTGAACGTATCTGCTTGTGGTTATTATAAATGGATTACTAAGGAAAAAAACAACAAAAAATCAATAAGAGAAGAGCTCATACAAGATATTCAGAAGGTATATCGAGCATCACAATGCAGATACGGAGCTCCTAAAATTCACGCTGAATTAAAGGCTTTAGGTAAAAATTATAACATCAAAACAGTGCAAAATGTTATGCAGAAAAATGGCATTCAAGCTAAGCTTAGACGAAAGTTTAAAAGTAAAAAACCACAAATAGACAATAGAGTTATAACTCCTAACATATTAAATCAGAATTTCATCGCTGATCAACCTAACAAGATATGGGTAACTTGACCTTACCCAGAAAAAGTAGACAGAAAGTTAAGACGTTTTTGCTATGAGAATGATGAATCAAAAAGCTCAGGAATGCAATAGTTAATAGTAGAATGTCTACGCTGTTTATTATAAAAAATTTCTATATATTCAAATATTGCGGTTTTAGCTTGTTGTGCAGAGTGTTGTGAAGTATCAATGAGTAACTCTCTCTTAAGTGAACTAAAAAAGCTCTCTGAAACAGCATTATCATAACAACAACCTTTGTGACTCATACTAGAAGTAATATTTTTTGTACTTAGTAAAAATTGATAATTTTTAGAGGTGTATTGCGATCCTTGATCGCTATGAAATAGTAGATTTTTAGCAGATTTGCGCCTACCAATAGCCATGAATAACGCATCTATAACTAATTGCCTATTTACTGCATTACTCATTGACCAGCCAATCACCATGCGTGAATATAAATCTATTATTGCTGCCAAATATAACCATCCTTCATTAGTTTTTATGTACGTAATATCAGTTACCCATATCTTGTTAGGTTGATCAGCGATGAAATTCTGATTTAATATGTTAGGAGTTATAACTCTATTGTCTATTTGTGGTTTTTTACTTTTAAACTTTCGTCTAAGCTTAGCTTGAATGCCATTTTTCTGCATAACATTTTGCACTGTTTTGATGTTATAATTTTTACCTAAAGCCTTTAATTCAGCGTGAATTTTAGGAGCTCCGTATCTGCATTGTGATGCTCGATATACCTTCTGAATATCTTGTATGAGCTCTTCTCTTATTGATTTTTTGTTGTTTTTTTCCTTAGTAATCCATTTATAATAACCACAAGCAGATACGTTCAAAAATCTGCATAATTCCCGTATTTTATAGCAGTTTTCATGTTCTTTTATAAAAGAATATTTTACTCTTTTTGGTTTGCAAAATATCCCAGGGCTTTTTTTAAAATGTCTCTTTCCCTCGTTACTCTTGCCAGCTCTTTCTTTAAATCAAACTTTTCTTTGTCACAATGAGCTACTTTCCCTTTTCCTGGAAACGCATCTACTCCAGACATTCTATCATTGTATGTTTTTACCCATCTGCTTAATGAATCACCGCTAATACCCAAATCTCTTGCTATTTTTGCTGATGATTGACCTGTTTCTTTTACTAGTCTTATAGCTTCAATTTTGAATTCTGCTGTATATTCTTTTCTTTTTGTCATACCACACCTCTTTGAAAAAACGTTTTATTTTACTTCAAAAACGTCTTAACTTTCTGTCTACTTTTTCTGGGTAAGGTCAACTTGATATTACGTACATAAAAACTAATGAAGGATGGTTATATTTGGCAGCAATAATAGATTTATATTCACGCATGGTGATTGGCTGGTCAATGAGTAATGCAGTAAATAGGCAATTAGTTATAGATGCGTTATTCATGGCTATTGGTAGGCGCAAATCTGCTAAAAATCTACTATTTCATAGCGATCAAGGATCGCAATACACCTCTAAAAATTATCAATTTTTACTAAGTACAAAAAATATTACTTCTAGTATGAGTCACAAAGGTTGTTGTTATGATAATGCTGTTTCAGAGAGCTTTTTTAGTTCACTTAAGAGAGAGTTACTCATTGATACTTCACAACACTCTGCACAACAAGCTAAAACCGCAATATTTGAATATATAGAAATTTTTTATAATAAACAGCGTAGACATTCTACTATTAACTATTGCATTCCTGAGCTTTTTGATTCATCATTCTCATAGCAAAAACGTCTTAACTTTCTGTCTACTTTTTCTGGGTAAGGTCAGGCTTTAGAAATACTACCTAGACCCTTAGTCTTTATATGAGAGTCAAAATCCAAATAACTTGTATCTTGAACTGAAAATACAATCTCATCTCCTTTTATCCTTTCTATAGTTTCTTTATAATGGGAAGAATAAATTTCCTTAGCTTCAAGCTTTTCATTGCTAAATAATCTGTATGCACCTTTAGCTTCTTTCCATCCTACACAGCTTTGATTAATTGACCCAGACGCCTTATTCTCTATTAAATAGCTTGTTTTAATAAGTCTTTTATTAAGCCTTACATCTCCCAGATTAACATGTCTCAACTCTTTTTCTAGCCATTTATCTCCTAAGCCATCAGCACATTGTACATTTCTATTTACTTCACACATTTTTACCTCATCTTACTCAGTATATTTTTCTCTATCTTACTTGCTTTTTATACTTGTGGGTAAAAGTGAGAGTAAAACTCAATGGTAAAATACTGGAGAATGATGAAGTTCAATCTGTCTTTACGTTTTTTGCGATTTACATGTTAACGTTCGCTATATCATCAATAGTGATGTCTTACTTGAGCAATGCGGACTTTATAACTAGCATCAGCTCTGTTTCTGCAATGCTTACAAATTCTGGCCCAGGATTTAGTAACCTAATAGGTCCTTCAGGTAATTATTCCTCCTTTAGTGGTGGAGTAAAGCTATTTCTATCGTTTTTGATGCTGCTTGGCAGGCTTGAAATATTGCCAATTTATTTTTGTATAGGTAGTTTATACTGGAAACTTTGCCATTCCAGAGTGTAACGCTAATTCAGGTTTACATTTAAATTCTATTACATATTATTATAAGTATTACAAAACTTTAAAGGACAATTATGGCAGTTATGCCAGATAAATGGATAAGGGAAAAGGCTGAAAACTCTAGAATGATAGAGCCTTTTGTGAATCATAAAAGCAGTAAGGGTGTTGTATCTTTCGGATTATCATCTTATGGCTATGATGCAAGAGTTAGTAATAAGTTTAAGATTTTTACTAATGTTAATTCAGCTATTGTAGACCCAAAGAATTTTTCTGAGAATAGTTTCATAGATAAGGAAACAGATGTATGTATAATTCCACCAAATAGTTTTGTACTTGCCAGCACAGTGGAGTATTTTCGTATACCAAGGAATGTACTGGTAATTTGTGTTGGTAAGTCAACTTATGCAAGGTGTGGTATTATAGTAAACGTTACTCCCTTAGAACCTGGATGGGAAGGTCACGTCACACTTGAATTCTCGAACACCACTCCACTTCCTGCAAAAATTTACGCTAATGAAGGCGCATGCCAATTTGTGTTTTTAAGCGGCGAAAGTGAATGCGAGAAATCATATGATGATATGAAAGGAAAATATATGAACCAACATGGTATCACTTTGCCGTTAGTTAAGTGATTACTTTAGATGCATTTCTTTATTAATTGATATCCTTTCAAGCCGCTAATACTGATTGCATTTGCCTAGTTACAAAAATAATGTCTGTGCTAAAACATGCTCATATATAGCTCTTTTTCTAATAGTTCGAATAGCTGGATATTCTTTCTGGCTCAATTTTTTATAACAAACCAATGGTTTGATTAAAATCAGGAGAATGTGTAGGCAGATATATAACTTCAGCACCGACACTTTTAACAAATTCACTTGTTTTCTATGAAAAGTTGCATTATCCAAAATCACCCAGCAAAAAGTTTGAACTAGCTATTAAAAACGTCTGTATCGCAGTAGCCTTCAAAAATCATAGGCGCCATAATTTTTCCCTTATTCAAAGCTGCAATCATACTAATACGCTGACTTTTGTGTTATCAATTCCAGATTAGTCGATATATACAAGAATTTCAGTGTTTTTTGTTGCTATGAGTTTTTTAAGCTCAGCACGTTTTTTCTGCGTCCTTAAATAGTCCTAATTTTAATTTGTTTTAAGTTTAAAGTCTTTCGTTAGGTTTGCAGAATACATTTCCTTATTATCTTGGTTATAGAAAGTAAATTTGTGATCGTCTAAACCTAATATTGCAAAGCCAAAGCCGAAAAAGTTTCTAACTTCGTGTGCTAAGTAATTTCTACTATTTGGATAGTTAAATTCTACGTTTTGATAAACAGGTTCTTGATCTTGAGCGTGTAATAATGCACCGCCGTTTCCAACTATAATCTGATCTGGAACATTATCCATTAATAAAATCTGGGCTATATGAATGTGGCCAGAAACTATGGTAGTAACATTGCTTGGAAATTTATCTCCAAAAGCTTCAATTTGTGTAAGATTACCATGGCTTTTTAATGTCAAAAATTCTTTTTTTGGAGATCTCCAAAGTGGTTTATGAGTCAAAAACCACGTGGGCTTATCTTGTATCAATTTATCAAACTGCCTCTCAAAAGCATCAACTGTGCTTTGGGTTGTAAAAATTTCCTCACCGGATGAAGAGTCGAAGATAAAAAACTTCATCGGCCCAGCATCTAAGAACCAACTGGAAATAAGATCTTCACATTTTTGAGGGGAAAAGGGGTATGAATCTAAATATCTGAACCATCCTTCATAAGCTCTATTACAACTCTCATGATTTCCACGAACAAAAAGAAAAGGAGATTGTGTTAAAATATCTTTTGCAGGCTCAAACCAATCAGCGTACCAAGCTTCTTTGCTATATCCATAAATATCGCCGCACTTTTTTGTGTTTCTACATTTTGTTTGTCTATAATGATAATCACCAACATGGATAATTAAATCTGGTTTATGAAAAGCGATTGAATCTAAATTTTTTTTCAAAGGCCAGCTATCTACAGAATTACATTCTTGCTGAAATAACATATTTATTCTACATCCTGTATCGCCAATGAAGGCAATTTTGCTGATCTTTTCCGCTAATACGGGAACTTTTATATTGTCAATACTAATGTTTTGAGCATTTGTTTCTACTATCAGTTCACAAACTGTTTCGGTATTGTTAATTGAGCTGCGACTTAGCATTTCTACTTCCTTATTATCGACGTAAGCAATGGGACACATGTTATTGTCTATAATCGCACGTATGCTTAATTTATTTTCTGGAATGATTTGAGACCATGTGTACAATATTTGTGCATGAGTGGAGTGAAAGCTAATTGTAAGAGATAGAATTAAAAAAATGAAGATATTAGCTACTTTCATTTGTATAAAGACCTAAATTAAGAATTAGTATTAAGATTATCTTAAATGATTAAAGTTTGTAACCATAAAATTCATAGTTAAATTATACAGGCATTTCCTAAATTATCCTAGTATCAGATTGACACTTTAGATGAAAAACCCTAAAATGATTAAGTAATTTAAAGTAATTATATAGAAACTAGAATAAAGTGCGGTCGTGGTGGAATTGGTAGACACGCAGCGTTGAGGTCGCTGTGGCTCACAAAGCCTTGGAAGTTCAAGTCTTCTCGACCGCACCAAGTTGTTTGGTGTAGGTGAAATGTTTATAGGAAATCAAAGTAGAAATAAAGTAGAAAGGGCCATCAGTGAAGTCAGGCGTGGTCTTCCAATTTTAATATATGATGATGAAAATAACTATCTATTGCTTGCTGCTGCTGAAACTTTAGAAAAAAATTTATTTAGTCAATATAAGCTTATATCAGGTAATGTGTATGTTACTTTGACTGCAAGTAAGGTAAAATACATATGTCAGAGTAAAGAACATAGTAGCAAACGTCTGTTGATAAGCAATTTTGATGAACTGCTCCATTTAATAAACTGTTCAAAGGAAGATTGGATAAAAGAGTTGCAATGCTCAAAGACAATAGATGCGTATGCTGTTGCCTTGCTTAAGTTCTCAGAATTATTGCCATACGCGTTAGTGGCTGATATGACTTTTGAGAATAAACATGAAATGCGAAATTGGTGTGAAGAAAATGACATTATTGCACTAAATACGTTACTTGTGAATGATTTTCAACAAAATCATAGTGTGTATGAAGTGTGCAAAACATCATTATTTTTAAAACAGACTCAAGAAGTAGATATCATATCTTATAGAACCAAAAGTGGCGGAAGAGAACATTATGCAATTATCATTGGCAATCCAGATAAAGATAATGAGCCATTAGTGAGAATTCATTCTTCATGCTATACAGGAGACTTATTAGACAGCTTATCATGTGATTGCAGAAGCCAGTTACATCAAGCGATTCAAATAATGACCGACTTTGGGAATGGCATTATATTATACTTGATGCAAGATGGGAGAGGCATTGGTTTAACTAATAAGTTAAGAGCATACAGTATGCAAAGAAAATATAATCTTGATACTGTTGATGCAAATAGAGTATTGGGTTTTGAAGATGATGAAAGGAGCTTTGCTGTTGCAGCTAAAATACTTAAGAAATTGAACATTAACAAAATACAATTACTTACAAACAATGGTAGAAAGTTATCAGAGTTGAAAAATAACGGTATAGAAGTTACAAAGTGTGTACCACTTATTATGGAACGCAATGAATATAATGATTCATATATGGAAACAAAATTTGGCAAGTTAGGCCATGGATTAAGGGTTTATTAGCTTTTTTGTTATAACTACTTTGTTAGCTTGCTATGTTAATTAATATAAGTTAAGATTTTTAAGAATATTGAGATGCTGAAATTTTTAAAACAAGAAAAAAATAATGAGTCATTGGATAAGGATATAAATTGGAATTCAAGTCGCTATAGCACAGTTGTTGCTCAGAGAAATACTTTACTTTTATTTACATTAATATTACTAGTTGCAATTTCTATAAGCATATTAGCTATATTTAAAATTAGCACAAGTAGCACTATTGAGCCATTCGTTATAGAAATTGATAAAAAATCAGGAATAGTGCAATTGGTTGATCCTGTTACAGTAAAACAATATTCTGCAAATGAAACGCTGAACGATTATTTTATTTCAGAGTATATAAAAGCAAGGGAGGTTTTTGACCCATATAATTATAATTATAATTATTATACAAAAGTAAGGTTGTTTTCTTCGCCTAGTGTATATAGTGAATTTAGCAATTATATAAAATCGCAGAATATGAATGACCTTTTTAATTTATATTCAGATGCTAAAGGTGAGTTGAAAATTCGTTCAATTCAAAAATTAGGTAATGATGCTCTTCAAGTGAGATTTTCTATAGAATTTACACGAAAAGATGGAAATTCCTCAAGGAAAAATAAGATAGTTGTGATGTCGTATAAATATGCATCGCTTGAAATGAATGATCAGCAAAGATATATTAACCCGTTAGGGTTTCAAGTTATTTCATATAGAGTAGATGATGAATATGTGTAGGATATTGTTAGTTTTAGCTTTACTAATAAGTGGCAACTTAAATGCATCTATTAATAATAAACCTATTTCTGTAGATAGTAGAATAAAGACTTTTGTATATAGCCCTAATGAGGTGTTTACAGTAATTTTTAGTCAAGGTTACTATTCTTATATTGAGTTTGCAGAAGGGGAAAAAGTCAAAAATATTGCTGTTGGTGATGCATCAAGTTGGAAAATTAATCCTTATGATAATAAACTGCTTGTCATGCCATTTGAAGTCAGTAGTCGCACTAACATGATTATTACGACAACTAAAAAGAGAAATTACATTTTTGATCTAATTTCAAGACCAAATTACGATAAATACCCAGATACTGATGCTAAAAAAGTGGATCATGATTATTCCGTTGAAAAGGATATATCTTACGTAATACGTTTTTATTATCCTCAAGAAGAAGATGAATTTGATGTTGATTTAGATGAGGTTTCTTTACCTACTCAAATGCAATACATTACAGAAAAGCCAGAAAAAATAATACAAGAAAATAATACGAGGTACAACTATACATATATTGATGAAGGTGGTAACGTAGATATAGTTCCAATTGAGTTATTCGATGATGGTTATTTAACCTATTTAAAGTTTAGAAATAGTAATAAAATTCCTCAGATTTTTATAGAAGGCGAATCCTGTAAAAGGCTGTTATTTGATGATTATGTTGTAATAAAAGGAGTACATAAAAAGCTATTAATGCGTTATGAAGGTAGTGAAGTTGAAGTTATAAATAGGTCACTTTAGTTCTGGTACATATAATATGAGTAAAGAAAGGCATAATAGTGTAGAAGATGAATCAGAGATAGAAAGCAAGGTAGTAACAGTTGGCTCTAATCAAGGTTATAAGGCATTGATGATAGTTATGGTAGCGCTCTTAGTTGGTGGAGTGTACTATCTTTATTTTAGTCCTTCTAATAAAGAGGGTCCAGAGATTGTTAAAAAAGAGGAAACAAAGCAAAACATTCAAGAATTGAAAGGAAAGTTAGAACAAGTTCCAGATAATGCAATAGTTTCCGAAAGAGTAGTAACTGATCTCTTGCCACCCTTACCTCCTCTTCCTATTCCACAAGTCATACCAGAAGTAAAACAAATCAAAAAAGAGGAAGTGACAAAAAAAGAAGAGCAACTAAAAGAAATTCCCTTGTCAAATATACCTGTTTTACCAAAGCAAAATTTTCCTTCTGGTAATGTTATTAGCAATTTGCCTACTTCATTTCCTACAATAGGGGGTGGCGGTTATCCTAGAGACAGACGTAGTGCACAAATGTTAGCAATTTCAGGTAGTAGTGGGGAAGGTAAAGCTAAAGATGCTGTTTTATCCAATACCTCAGCACAATCGAGCAAAGCTACCAAATCTGGAAAGCTTGGTTTAATGATTATTCAAGGTAAGGTTATTGACGCTATTCTTGAAACTGCAATAAGTTCTGACTTACAAGGAATACTCCGTGCTGTTGTTAGTAGAGACGTTTATGCAGAAACTGGTGATACAATTTTAATACCAAAAGGTTCAAGGTTAATAGGTGGTTATTCATTCGACTCAAATGTTGCAAAAGCCCGCGTGAACATAAATTGGAATAGGATCATTCTTCCTCATGGTATAGATGTTGCTATTGCATCATCTGGTACCGATGAGCTTGGAAGGGCAGGGATAGCTGGAATAGTTGATAATAAAATAGCAAGTGCATTATTCTCTTCAGTGGCACTTGCTGGTGTTTCGATTGGTTCAGCTGTTGTAGGACAAAAAGCCTCTAATCTTATCGATGCGCTAACTGCCATGGATGCAGTGAAGTCTATTACTGCAACTGAAATAGATATTTCTTCTCTCAAAGGGGCTATTGTTGAGAGATTGGAGAATTCTATAAAAACTGAAGTTGGGAAGGTAGGAGACGAAAAATGGAAATTGGGTATTAGGGCTATTGAAAAAATTCGAAATGCTAAAAGTGATCAGGATTTGCTGAGAATAATAAAGGAAGAAATAGTAAGTGTGATAAAAAGTTCTGGAGCTAGTGGAGTTGATACAATTACTAGTGACAATATCGGTATAACTTTAGACGATGTACGTCAACTGTTGAGGCAAACTCAGAAAAGAAGCAAATCTGTTTATGATGAAGCAATTGGGAAGTCAATCAATGATTTTTCCAAAGACATGCGAGATATAGTTGATAGGAGTGTAGATAAAAAACCAACTATTTATGTTAATCAAGGAACTGCATTGAAAGTATTTGTTAACCAAGATATAGTATTTCCTCCACAGTCAATATTAAATAACTGAAATGAACTATGCTGCACTTGATACATACTTGGAGCCATTACAAGGGATATTTCAAGAGGAAGGTGTAAATGAAATATCAATAAATAAACCGAAGGAAGTATGGATTGAAAATCGCGGTGAAATAAGATGCGAAAAGTTAGAAATATTTGATCTTAATCATTTAAAATCTCTTAGCAGGTTGATTGCTCAAGCTACAGAACAAAAACTGAGCGAAGAGACACCGCTGCTTTCAGCTACATTACCAAATGGTTATCGTATACAGATAGTGTTTCCTCCAGCATGTGAGCCTGATAAAGTAGTCATTTCAATTCGTAAACCTTCTTCTATGCAATTGGCATTGGATGATTATGAAAAAATGGGGGCTTTTTCTGAAACTGTTATAGGAGTGACCGATAATCCAGTAGATCGTCACCTAGATTTGCTACTGAAACAAAAAAAAATAAAAGAGTTTTTAGAATATGCTGTAATAAGTAAGAAAAATATCATAATTAGTGGTGGAACTTCCACTGGTAAAACCACTTTTACTAATGCTACTTTGCGTGCTATTCCATCTGAAGAAAGAATTATTACTGTTGAAGATGCAAGAGAGATAGTTTTGAATGATCATCCCAATAAAGTCCATTTAATTGCTTCTAAAGGAGGGCAAGGCAGGGCAAAAGTGACCACTCAAGATTTGATAGAGGCATGTTTACGTTTAAGACCAGATAGAATAATAGTTGGTGAGCTGCGTGGAGCAGAAGCTTTTAGTTTTCTTAGAGCAATAAACACTGGCCACCCAGGGTCAATATCAACTCTTCATGCGGATAGTCCGGCAATGGCTCTTGAGCAAATAAAACTTATGGTTATGCAAGCAAATCTTGGAATTCCCCCAGATCAGATCATACCATACATTAGAAATGTAATTGATATTGTTATTCAGCTAAAAAGAACCAGTGGAGGCAAAAGAAGCATTTCTGAGATATTATTTACTAGATCTTCAAATGAAAATACTTAAATTTATACGTAAGTTAAGAAAAAGTAGTTTATGAGTAATGGAAATCACCTACGCAATATTCTCATAGGAGGTGTAGTATCTTTTAGCATATTTGAATTTTGCTTCTATTTGTCTGGTATATTATTCTACCTGTTTGTTGACGGTCCAGATGGTGTAGATTTTAGAGCAATTAATCCTAGCTTGACACCTTTTCCTCAAGCTCTCTGGCCGACAATTTTTGATCATATACAATATTGTTGGCATCATCCAGAGCTATATAGCTTTGAGCTCAAAATTAAATTAGTTGTATCTTCTGTACTGCCTCAAATTGTTTTGATGATTATTTTGTGGAATGTGAGAGAAAGACTAATTGAGTGGCGGCCATTTAAAAAGAAAGAATCACTTCATGGAGATTCACAGTGGGCATCAGAGAAAGACATACGAAAAGCGGGATTAAGAAGCAAAAAAGGTCTATTGCTTGGTAAAGATAAGAGAGGATATTTTATTGCTGATGGGTTTCAGCATGCATTGCTCTTTGCACCTACAGGCTCTGGTAAAGGTGTTGGTTTTGTAATTCCTAATTTGTTATTTTGGAATGATTCGGTAATTGTGCATGATATAAAATTAGAAAACTATGAAATAACAAGTGGTTGGCGAGAGCGACAAGGACAAAAAGTATATGTATGGAACCCAGCGCAGCCAGATGGGGTAAGCCATTGTTATAATCCACTGGAATGGATTAGTGAAAAACCTGGACAGATGGTTGACGATGTGCAAAAAATAGCTAACCTAATCATGCCTGAACAAGATTTTTGGCAAAACGAAGCAAGAAGCTTATTTGTTGGGGTGGTACTATATTTACTTGCTGCACCAGAGAAAGTTAAATCTTTTGGTGAGGTTGTGCGTACGATGCGTAGCGATGACGTAGTTTACAATCTTGCTGTAGTTTTGGACACAATGGGTAAAATAATACATCCGGTAGCGTATATGAACATTGCAGCTTTTTTGCAAAAGGCTGACAAAGAAAGATCAGGTGTTGTGTCAACTATGAACTCGTCGCTTGAATTGTGGGCAAACCCATTGATCGATACTGCAACTGCATCAAGTGATTTTAATATTTTGGATTTTAAAAAGAAGAAAACTACAGTTTATGTTGGTTTAACTCCTGATAACTTAACTAGGCTCAGGCCTTTAATGCAGGTGTTTTACCAACAGGCAACTGAGTTTTTATGTAGAAAATTGCCATCGGATGACGAGCCTTACGGCGTATTATTTTTAATGGATGAGTTTCCAACACTTGGAAAAATGGAGCAATTTCAAACGGGCATCGCATACTTTCGTGGCTATCGAGTAAGGTTATTTTTAATTGTTCAAGATACTGAACAGCTTAAAGGAATATATGAAGAAGCAGGAATGAACTCCTTTTTATCAAACTCAACCTATAGAATAACTTTTGCAGCCAATAATATTGAAACGGCTAATTTGATATCTCAGCTTATAGGAAACAAAACTGTACAACAAGAATCATTAAACAAACCTAAATTTTTAGACTTGAATCCTGCATCAAGATCATTGCATATCTCTGAAACACAGAGAGCATTGCTCTTACCTCAAGAAATTATTATGCTGCCACGTGATGATCAGATAATTTTGATAGAATCGACTTATCCAATTAAGTCAAAGAAAATTTTGTACTATAGTGATAGCACATTCACAAGAAGGCTGATTAAACCAACACGTGTGCCTACACAAGAGCCATATGATCCAAACAAGGTCTTTTCTGCTGCTAACAAAGATAAGATTAGTAATGAAGAAGAGAGTAATGCTATTGAAGCTGCTGATTATCCTGTTGAAGCTAAAACTGAAGATGCAATATACGATGAGCCAGAGATTGAAGATGGATTTGAAGACGAGGATATTGATGATAAGTTTGAAGGTGGTGATGGGTTTGATGATGAGGAAGACGATGATGGGTTTGATGATGAAGACAGTAAGGATGAATTTGACGATGAGGACAAACTAGACGGCAATAAAATCGAGGATAGAGGTTAATTTTACCTATTTTTTAGCTTAGAAAATAATTAGTTTTTTCATATTAAATCATTTTTAATTAATTAGTACTAGATTAGCTATTTTAACTAGAGGAATAGTCATGATGAGTAAAAAAACATTAGCAGTTACAGCACTTGCTTTATTGTTGTCACAACAATCTTTTGCAAGTGAAACGGAAGGATTTTACTTTGGTGGTGGATATTACGGTCAATATTTGAACTTGGGTAAGTTGAAAGCAAAAATTGGAGGCAAAGATGCTACAGATGATAACCGTGTATCTATAAATGACATAGACGCTCAGAGAACAGAAGGTCAGTTAATAAGTAAGTATAAAGGAGATTATAACCCACCTTTTGCTGCAAATGTAACGTTTGGTTACACAGGAGAACTAGGCAATAATAGCTATAGAGCTGAATTGGAAGGGATGTACTCTTCTGTAAAAGTAGATAATATTGGTTTATCAAGTAATCAAGTAACTGTTTCGTATCTAAAAGACGTTGGTGAGAGTACTAATAAAAAAACTTATATGTATAAAACTGTAATTAATCATGACCAAGTAGAAAACGCATCTGTAATGGCAAATGTTTATCATTATTGGAAAAGTGATAGTTTTTCTTTTTCTCCTTACGTTGGTATTGGAGTTGGTGGAACAAGAATGACGATGTTTGAAAAATCGTCAATAAGACCTGCAGGTCAATTGAAAGCTGGCTTTGATTATCGTATAAACGAAGATGTAAATATGCACATCGGATATAGAGGTTTTGGTGTTCTTGGTAGTAATGTTGATTTTGAAGCAGAGGTGTTAGGAGAAATGAAAGCAAAGCAACAGGTAAACTCAGATGGAAAAAAGATATTAGAATTGAATAAAAATCAAAAACCATCGGACCAGAAGTTACACAAAGAAAGTATCAGTATAGGCAATCAAGTGTTTCACACACACGGTATAGAAGCTGGTCTTACTTTTCATTTTGCCAGCAAAGCTTAAGGGAATGTTCAAAAAAGTGTGTCAAACCGAGAAATAAAAATAAAATAGAAACAAAAAATAGAGGTTTGATATATGAGTTACAAAATAGAAAATGGAACGACTGGCCTGGTAGATTACAAAGAGCTGGAAGCAAATATACTGTCATCAATAAGGGAAGGTAAACCATTGATGGGGAGAGATGGAGCATTAACACCATTTGTAAAAAGGCTGCTGGAAGCAAGTCTAGAAGGTGAAATAGAGCATCATTTATCCAATGAAAGAGAAGAAAAGAATCGAAGAAACGGAAAGAATGGCAAAACTTTGAAGACGAGTATTTGAACTATTGACACCAAGAGATAGAGAGGGAAGTTTCGAACCACAGATAGTGAAAAAAAGGCAAACAAGCTTACATCCAGAACTTGAAACAAAGGTCTTGAACATGTTTGCAAGCGGTGTGGGATACAGGGATATAGCATCCTATGTGGAAGAAATCTATGACCATAAAATATCTGCAGCAGAGATATCTGGAATTACAGATAAATTACTGCCTATAATCAATGAATGGAGGAGTCGTCCCCTACAATCAGTATACCCGATAGTATTTATGGATGGGATGTTTTTTAAGGTCAAAGAGAATGGACATTGCATAAGTAAATGCATGTACAATATATTAGGAATAGACCAAAATGGCAGAAAAGAAGTACTGGGTTTTTACTTAGCAGAAAGTGAGGGAGCTAACTTCTGGCTAGGCGTATTAAATGACTTAAAAGAGAGAGGAGTAGAAGACATTTTGATAGCTTGTGTTGACGGTCTGAAAAGCTTCCCTACAGCTATAAATAGCGTATTTCCCAATGCTGAGGTACAGTTATGCATTGTGCACCAAATAAGAAATTCACTAAAATACGTATCCAGCAAAGATATAAAAGTTTTTATGAATGATTTGAAAAAAATATACCGTGCTACAAGTAGAGAAATCGCCGAAAATTATTTACTTGAACTGGAGGAAAAATGGGGTGAAAAATATCCTTTAGTCATAAAATCGTGGCAAAACAATTGGGAAAATTTGTCTAGTTATTTTAAGTATTCTGGCCCTGTTAGAAGGCTAATTTATACCACCAATCCAATTGAGGGGTTGCACAGACAAATCAGAAAATTTACTAAAACCAAAGGTTCATTTACCAGTACAAATGCCTTGTACAAATTGGTATATTGTGCTATAAAAAAGATAGAGCAAAAATGGGCTATGGCTTTGCCTAATTGGGCTCTAACTATATCTCAACTTGATATCTTTTTTCCTGATAGGTTAAAAATTGAGTTGAACTAAAAATTCGCTTTGACACACTTTTTTGAACATTCCCAAAAAAGAAATTAATTACGTGCGTCAACAAGTCCATGAATTTTAGTTCCACCCTAAGCCCTCTTGAGCTTGAGAATTTTTTCTATATATAGGCTGAGCATGAATGACATCTGATCATCAATTATGCAAATCTGGATCTTGTTGTGCATACTTAAGTCATTTTGCCAAAATTCCCTTTTTGCATCACCTTTTAAACCTCTTGTGTATACTTCTGTAATTGTGGTAAATTTTTGATCATTGGCAGCCACTTCTCCACACTGCTTCCATACATATTCTCAACTTCTTCTCGCTTTTACTGTGTATTCCTTTTGTGCTCTTTAAAACGGTACCTTCTATATATATATTTATTGTCATTAGGCTAAGTTACCGCTTTTTTTCCATTTTTATACTTCCTGCCCTTGATTAATTTGACCTGCTAACATTTTGTTTACAGGGCCTGCTATTAACTCTGCACAATTTATTCTTATGGTAAAAACTTCTTCTTCACTCTTATTTTTCCTTAACTTGACGCGTATGGTTTTTTAAATACTCCCGTCTGTCAAGGAATTTCTACTCATGAAGGTTATGGCTTGGAAGATTACTGAAATTTTGAAAAATGTAGTCTACTTCTATATTCAAATATATCAAGCAGTAATTCAAAATTAGCTATTGTACCTTTTGCACTATTATATGCAAGGTTGAGCAATTCTCTGTCCTCATATAAATCAGCAAATTTAAACTCCATGCACCCTGATTGTTTTGTGCCTAGAATATCTCCGCTACCCCTCAGCATCATATCCTTTTCAGCAATATAAAATCCATCTTGTGACTCACACATAATCTTTAACTTTGAATACGAACTTTTACTGAGATTGTCATATAACAGTACACAAAAAGACGGTTTATTTCCTCGTCCTACTCTACCTCTTAACTGATGTAATTGCGATAACCCGAACTGCTCTGCATTCTCTATAATCATAATAGTTGCATCTGGTACATCTATGCCAACTTCTATCACAGTAGTTGCAACAAGCAGAGAAAATTCATTCCTCTTGAAGGAAAACATCACTTGATCTTTCTGCTCTTGAGTTAGTTTTCCGTGTATTATTCCAACTCTATCAAAAAATGTCTTTTGTAGTTCCTGAAAGCGCATTTCTGCTGCGGCAATATTGAGTTCTTCGTTTTCCTCTATATATGGACAAATCCAATATGCTTTTTCGCCTCTATTTATAGCATCTTTCAGTCTTTGAATAATATCTGATACTTTTTTAACGTTCATAATAACGGTTTTTATTGGCAATCTAGATTTTGGTTTTTCCCTTAAAATAGAACATTCAACATCACCATACATAGCTTGCTGCAAGGTTCTTGGAATGGGAGTTGCAGTAACAAAAAGTATATCGGTATTTTCTCCTTTTCCTACCAACCGATTCCTCTGTATCACTCCAAATCGCTGTTGTTCGTCTATGACTGCGAGTCCTAAATTTTTAAATGTAACGTTGGCTTGAAATAATGCATGAGTACCAATTACTATATTTAAAATACCACTTGCAAGTTCGTTCATAATAATCTTTCTTTCCTTGCGCGCAGTTTTACCGGTAAGCAAAGCAACTTTTATATCAGTACAAGATAGAGCTTCTTCGATCCAATTATAATGTTGCTCAGCCAAGATAGTAGTTGGTGCCATTAGAGCTACTTGCATGTTATTTTCTACCACATTCAGCATCGCAAAGAGTGCAACTACAGTTTTGCCACTCCCAACGTCACCTTGCAGCAGACTTACCATGCGGTATCTGGATTTTTGTCTTTCTGAGATTTCATCTATCGCTCGAATTTGATCATTTGTTAATTGGAACGGTAATTCATTTAAGACCTGCTCTTTGTATTTACTCAATATTATAAATTCTTTTCCCTCTTTTTTTACATGATTTTCCCTTGCAAGCTTTAGTGCCAACTGGTACGCAAATAGCTCATCATAAGCAAGTCTTTCTCTGCAAACTTCTGCTTCTGCGAGTGAGCTCGGTCTGTGCAATCTTATGATGCTTTCTTTCCAATTCAGCCATTTCTTTTGCTTGATTAATGTTTCATCTATCCACTCTGGCAAATCAGGCAAATCTTTTAGATTAGAACTTATTATGTTTCTAATGCTCTTGTTAGTAATACCGCGACATAATTGGTAAACTGGCTCTATGCAGGCTATTTCTTTAAATAGATTGATATCAGACAACATGTAATCTGGGTGAGTAATTTGCCAATGTTCGGCAAACTTTTCAAGTTTACCACTGATTACTATATCTGTTCCAACTGGAAATAATTTATACAAATATTTAACTGAGTAATTAAAAAAAACTATAAATAAATACTGACTTTCACTTTCAACGATTATTTTATATGGCCTACCTCTAACAGTGGGGCGCTGGTGCTCATACACTTTTGCCATAAAAGTTGTAAATTCTCCCACTTGAGCATCAGGTAGTGATTTACTTCTATCCACATAACTGAGCGGCCTATAAAACAGCAAGTCCATTACTCTGTCTCCACCGCAAAGTTTAGGCAATATTGCGGAATGAAACCTTGGTATATTCTCAATTTTACTATTTAGAAAAGTCAGCACACTTGACTGCTCATCAACATTCATACTGTGTAAAACCGTTTATTCATAATAGAGCCTTACTAAAATCCTGTCACCCTATTATGACTGTCTATGTTAAGTATATTATTGACATATTAACTATTTTTATGTATTATTATACTATCAGCAATTCATATCAAAGTATTAACAATGAACAACTCTATACAGGAAAAAAAGGGAAATCCAGTCGTTACACTAAAAGCTCAGGCAGAAAAGTTTGATTTTAGCAGGTTAAGAGCTGACAAAAACAACAAGTTAGCAACTACTGGAAAACAGATGTATGACGATTTTCGAAGAATGAGGTTTGTTATTAACAGCAAAAGTCTAGACGAAATTTTAATTGGTGCATTGATAGATGGAGTAGATCAACATAATTTTGATGAAGTTTGGGATAGACATTATAAAAAGCAAGAGATACCTGGCAATAAAAAAACCGACCAATATAAAGAGGAGTTTGAAAGGTTTTACAATCTAGGTAAAGGGTACACTCATCTATTACCAAAAAAAGGAGATAAAAACAATAATTATCGCCTAATTGCAAAAGAAGTTTTCAGGGAAATGTTCAAATATGCTGCAGCAAAAGTTCCAAGTGATCCTATTTTGGAAGAGTTAATCACCAGTTGTAACCAACTTGGTTATGATGGTAATTTATCTTTTCATGTTGATACACCTGCGTTGGCAAGCCACAACCTCGTAACTGGGGTTCTCAAGAAAACAATAAATATTAATTGCACTGAATCAAGTTATACAAAAATTGAATCTAAAATGTCTATATCTGTATTAGACTCTAACAAGACAAAGGAATATGAAAACTCAAAAGATGCAGCTATAGCTACTATACAAAGTTCAATCAAATTCACACTTCAGTATCAAGATGGGAAAGATGATGTAGTATATCAAGATGGCAAATTGTCACTTACTGTACCTCGAAAATTGAGAGATTATAAAACTGATGGCATAAGTTTATTTGATATTATTAAAGAATATTTCTATAAATTCTGCGAGAAGTTAGGGTTCAAGTTTGAAGTAGAAATAGAGCATGATTTAGGTGATCCGATGAGCTACCTCGAAGAGGTAGCTCTGCCCATTCATAGCAATGAACACGAAAATACACCCTAAAACTAACAATTAAAATATCTCAAGTTCTGTTAGCTTATTTGCATAGTCAGTTGTACTAGACGCAACTTAATCTGACAGAAAAACTAATATCAATCTCTATGTTTGATGCTACTAATATTTTTCTAAAAAGCAATATGCTTGCTATCAAGAAAAGTCTGCATAGCAATATTTACCTAAATGAGGCCTTGTCTCAATTCCTAAATATAGCTGTGATTTTCTGGTTTATCATAGCCCATATCAGTCAAAATGCGCGATAATAGCACCATCAAAGAAAGATATATTAAAAAGATTAGCGGCAGTAATTGCAGTTTTCTCTGTTTGCCATAGCAACTCTTGAGTAGGTATCAATAATAATGATAATCTATATATCTGCTATAAAACCTCGAGATCCGTAGAATAGGGCTGACTAAGGTTCTCATACATTCCTGTATGCTGAGAACATAAAAGCTCTTTTGATTCTATTCCTAAATCCTCAAGTATTTGCTCCTGTTCAGCTATAAGTTCTAATAGCCCTGTTCCACTTTCACTTACTTCACTTCGTTCAAGACACATAAGTTCTGTTAACTCTGCTATGTCTTCTCTAGAAAGCTGATTTTTTTCAGAAAAAGTTGCTTCACTCATATGGTCCTCTTTTTGATATAAAGAGTATCTTATACAAGAGAATAACTAAAATAATCTAAACTCTTGTGTCATATTTGTAGCTTGGTGTAGTTATATGGTACATTTCAGATAAGAGTACTGATTATCTAATTGTAGGAGAAGACCTAGTCAAAATATAAAAAAGCAGTGGAATTGGGGGTGGTAAATTCAGAAGTGTCTGAATAACTGTGTGAACTAAGTTCGGAGGAGAATAGTATCAAGAAAGGAGAAAATTATATGGTCTTACCTTTATTGATGTATTAATTGAGAAGAGTTCTTCAAAGTTAATGTTTTGTTAGTTGTTTCATACTGAAATAGGAATATATAAATAATTAGGAGAATGTTATGCGGTCTAATTCCAATTCACTTAATAAATACGGATATGTATCTGATGCAAATGGATTGTCTCACCAAGAAATGGGAATGTATGATGATTTAGGAAGATATGAAGTTGCTGATGAAGATATGATGTACCAAAAAAACTATGGTATTATTGGTGATAGTTTAAAAAAAATAACAAATCTGACTGGAGATACAGCAAAGAGTATAGCAGATTACCTTATTAAACCTGTTAGTGATCAGGTTGCAAAGCAAATCGTTGTTCCATTAGGAACGGAGATTATAAGTAAAATTGTCGTACCTATTACAAAGAAAGTTACAGAACAAAATCAAGACATGATAAAAGAGCTAACAGATAAACTCATGGTTCGCGTGGAAGATTTTGCTCGGTTACAAATAGAAAAATTAAAAGAAGACGTGAAGCAAGAGATAACATCAATACCAGGTAAAGTTTTAGAGAAGATAAAACCTTCTTCATGGCTTCCATGGAAAGCAGAAAGTTTGGATGAAGCTTATTCTGACACTTATGTACCAAATGATATAGATGAATTTGCATGGTAGAGCTTCAAGGTTTAGCAAAATGTTTTTTGGTTTATATTCGCTTGAGGTTAACATCATTGGCCTTAAGCTTTTTTTATGGAATATAATAGATCTCTTGCATAACCAGCCAGCTTGGTATCCAATAAGAAAATCTTGATTCCAGCGTCACGAGCTGGAACTCTTTGAATTCCAGTTATGCAAGAAATCTAATACCAAAATGTTAAATGATCTTACTGTATATCTACAAATTCTTCCTGTGATTTTCAACTCTAGAGGTTATGTTTAAATTATAATATCCACCAAAAAAATAGTCATTTTGCTTGGATATTTGATATAATTTAGATCTATTAAAGCAAAAGCATGAATGAAGTAATAACATTTGGTTGTCGTCTAAATTTCTACGAGAGTGAGTTAATCAAAGAAGCATTAAAAAAAGCAAAGAGAGAAAATGTTGTTGTAGTGCATAGCTGTGCAGTGACAAACGAAGCAGAACGCCAAGTGAAGCAAAAAATACGTAAGATCTATAAAAACGACCCAAGTAAAGAAATTATCGTAGTTGGCTGTGCCGTTCAATTAGATCCTAAATCATATAGTGATATTCCTGGTGTAAGTAAAGTGCTAGGTAATCAAGACAAGCTAAGAGCTGAAAATTATCTACTAAATAATGATGAAATCTTAGTCAGTGATAACCAAGTAGAACCTATTCTCATTAATGGATTTGAAGATAAATCAAGGGCATTTATTGAAATTCAAAATGGTTGTAATCATAGTTGTACATTTTGCTCAATTACTGAGGCAAGAGGAAATAATCGATCTGTGCCAGTAAACAATATTATAGAGCAAATTAAGATTTTTATAGAAAATGGGTATCAAGAAGTGGTGTTTACAGGTGTTGATATTACTGACTTTGGTACAGATTTGTTTGGTAAGCAATCACTCAGTTCAATGATTAGAAGAGTTTTAAAGGATATACCACAGTTAAAGAGACTAAGACTTTCCTCTATTGATGTTGCTGAAGTTGATGATGAACTAATGGATTTAATAGCTAATGAGTCAAGACTTATGCCTCACTTACACTTGAGTCTACAGTCTGGTAATAATTTAATACTAAAGAGAATGAAACGTCGTCACAATAGAGAACAAGTGATAGAATTTTATCATAAAATGAAGAGCTTAAGACCTAATATAGCATTTGGCGCTGATATTATTGCTGGATTTCCAACAGAAACTGATGAAATGTTTCAGGATACAGTTGATTTACTGAAAAAAATAAATGTAGTTTATCTACATGCTTTTCCATATTCAGAGCGGAAAAACACACCTGCTGCACGGATGCCACAAATACCAGAGAATGTACGTAAAGAACGAGTAAAGCATCTAAGAGAAATAAATAAAGAAATGATGAGCAGTTTTTATCAATCTTTGCTCGGCACTGAGCAAAGCGTTTTGGTTGAGCAGAATAATATTGGTAGAACAGAAAATTTTGCATTAATAAAACTTACATCAAGAGTTCAAGCTAAAAGTATTGTGAAAGCTCATGTTAAAGGAATAGAAAATAATTGTTTAATTGGAAATATTATTTCTTAATTTTTGTACATTAAAGGAATATATGATATAGTAGTTATACTATAAGTGATAATTCATTTATGATAATTAGAATATCTATTGCTTTATTTTTCATCTTCATTCCGTGTGTCTATTTTTTTATTACTTATATCAGTAACAATACACACATTGAGCAAGTGCAGCCCTTAAAATTAGAAACGGACAATAATGAAAGTGTGATACATTCTGAAGAAGTTACTGAAAAAGAAGTGCCAATAAAATGTCAAGAACTTGAAAGTAGTTCACCTTCTGTTTTTCAAGTAGCTAATCAGAAAAATATATGGCCAAGTATTGCAGATCAAGCTGAACCTACAAAGGAAAAATCAAAAAAACTTGATTTCTATGTTAGTGCTAATGGTGGTAAGATATATTCTGATAGCTCAGAAGTATTTGTGGAGGGTATACGTGCAATAGGAAAAAGAATTCTTGCTTTAGCTGAGGGCCGTTATGGTGGTTTTCTTTTAGACCTATTCTTAGGAGATGAAATTAAAAACATAAAAAAATTTAACGGTAAAATTGATTTTCAGTGGCTTAGCAGCATATCTGTAGGTTACTATGCTGGAGAAAATGGCCGAGTTGATTTTGAGACCATGTATTCTAAAGTCAATATTGAAGATAGTAACTCTCCTCCGGTATTTGATAAATCAGCAAGTGTATCTGCATTCTTATTAAATTTTTACTATAACCCTAATGTTCAAAATACTCAATTTGCTCCGTATATTGGTCTTGGTATAGGATCAACAGTTTTTAGATTAAAAAGGATTGATAAATCATCTAAAAATTTAATGCCACTGAATGTTCCTTGGCTTGTTTATCAAATAAAGCTTGGTGTTGATTACTCAGTAATTCCAGAAGTTAAAACCTTTCTCGGCTATCGTTACTTTAATATTCCAACACCTATTGCAGACGATATATCCACTCATAATATTGAAGTTGGTTTGATGTTTAATTTTTAGTAATAATATCTTTTCAATTCTAATATCCTGATTTCCATTCAGAAATTTGATAAATCTATCCATATCTTTAATCTTATGGCCATATCCTTTGTGATAGCCTGAAGATGGTTTCTGTTTCTTTTTTCCTTTTCCTCCACAAATATATTGGTTTTATGCTCACTAAATTGGTGAGCATGTTACAACGTTTTTGACGACGAAAAGACTAGATAGCTACTTTCATGACAACCATTTAGTTGTCTTTTCTCGTCTATCTTATTTTGTCACTCTGCTGAACAGATACTAAAGTACTAGCTTTTGTGGGTTAATGCACAATTCTATCAGAAGTTTTGTGACTATAATTGCAGAAAACATCGAGCACAGGATTCCTATCGATAAAGTGACAGAAAACCCTCTAATTGCTCCGCTACCAATAATGAACATTATTCCTGCAGCAATCAGTGTAGTGAGGTTTGAGTCAAGAATTGTTTTTATTGCGTTTTTAAATCCTTCTTCAATGGCACGAGCTGTTCTTTTTCCTGCTCTTATTTCTTCGCGGATGCGTTCAAATATTAAAACATTTGCATCCACTGACATGCCAACAGTTAGCGCAATTCCAGCAATTCCAGGGAGAGTAAGAGTTGCTTCAAGTAAGGTAAGAATGAGTAGTATAGAGATTACATTAAAAACGAGTGCAACAGACGCTAATAAGCCTAATTTGCCGTAAGTAATGATTATAGATAAACCAACGGCTATGATAGAGATTATTGCTGCAATTTCTCCTGCTTTTATTGACTCTTCTCCAAGGCTTGGACCAATGTTTTTTTCTTCAATTATTTTAAGTGGTGCAGGTAGTGCACCTGATTTTAAAAGTATTGCAAGTTCACTCGCTTGTTTTTCAGTGAAATTACCGCTAATTTCTCCCTCTCCATTTAGAATAGGTTCACGTATTGTTGGTACAGTTAAGACTGTGTTATCTAAAACAATTGCAAAAGGCTTTCCTACATTTTCTTTAGTAATTTTTGCAAATTTTTTACTTGCTATGCTGTCGAATTTGAAATGTACTGTTGGTTTACCTAAATTGCCAAATCTAACTGATGCGTTAACTAATGAATCACCGCCTATTTCAGTTTTGCGGAATATCGGGTAGGAATTACCCAAAGAATCCTTGAGCATAATCGTAGTGTCATGATCGATATCTTGCATTTTAGCTACATTGGTGTTTGCCAAATGGAAGGCCAGCTTGGCTGTTTTGCCAAGCAGAGATTTTATCTGCTGAGTGTCTTCTACTCCAGGAACTTGGACTAATATCTTATTTTGTCCTTGTTTTTGCACACTTACTTCCTTAGTACCAAGCTTATCTAAGCGTCTTTGAACATTAACTATTGACTCTGAAACTACTTCATTGATTAATGAATTCTTATAATGCGGTTTATATGAAATGAAAATTGCAGTATTTTTTCTACTCAATTCTAAATTTGGGTTTATTTTATGTATTAACGTTGAAACTTTTTTGTAATCATCAATATTATTTAAAGTTACAACCACTTGTTTATCGTTTTTTGCGCTAAATTCAATCTTTTGTGTTAACAGACCTTCTTTTATTTCATCGGTTAGCATGCTTAGTTTCTCTTTGAAGTAAAAATCTAAGTCTACATTTAGAAGCAGAGATGATCCACCTTTCAGGTCAAGCCCTAAATTTATTCTCTTTTTTGAGGTAAAGAACTTATTATCAATAAAATTTGGCAGTATTATATATAAGGACAGCAAAAAAATTAGTAACACTGAAAGAGATTTAACTATTATCTTGTTTGGCATAAATTTAAACTATATTAGTGCATTGTAGACCGAATAGTTGCTAATCACAAGCACCTAAAAGATTAGGACCGCCTAAAGCCCTGATCTATAATTGATGGTCTGCGTTTGTTTTTCTAAAATATCATTATAAATCCATGAATGAGGTTCAGAGGTAGCTTTAAGATTCTCTATTTGTTTATTTTTTCTAATGCTATCAATCGGAAGGTAAATGCATAAACCAAGTATTGAGAAAGTAACTATGGTAGCTGGTATGTGAATAGCAAGAAATTCACTATAACTTGGATCTTTCCAACCGAGAGGACTAGATAGAGAAGGATGAGAGGAAAATCTGGGAATTGCTACTACTGAACTTAATGCTGTTAGAATAATAGCGACAGTGGCACCTACAAGAGGTAAAATATTCTTTTTATTAAATCTGCCATTAGAATCTTTTAAAATATCAAACATACATACTCGTCGATTACTAAATGTTCGTGATACTATGCACTAATTATAAAGTATTCAATAACTAAACTGGAGATAATAAAAAATGGACATAGAATATAGACATATAATATGAAGGATATATGCTAGTTAAAATAGGTACGAGAGGAAGCGACCTTGCGATCATCCAAGCTTTGGAAGCAAAACAAAGATTATTAGAGTCTTTTCCTAATCTATCCGTTGAGATCATTAAAATCAAAACTTCTGGTGATAAATATGCTAATGTAACCCTTGCTGAAATAGGAGGTAAAGGACTGTTCCTCAGGGAGATTGAGGCTGAATTACTCAAAAATAATATAGATATGGCGGTTCATTCGCTAAAAGATGTACCTGCGTTTTTCTCGAAGGACTTAACAATTCCTTGTGTTTTAGAGAGGATAAGTCCATGTGATGTATTTATTTCTCATAAATATAAGAGCCTAAAAACTTTGCCACAGCAGGCTACAATTGCAACTTCTTCAATAAGAAGAAAAGTTCAGCTGTTAAATCTCAGGCCAGACTTAAATGTAGTGACACTGCGTGGAAATGTGACAACTAGACTGCAAAATCAGAATTTTGATGGAATGATTTTAGCTGAAGCAGGGCTGATAAGATTAAAAAAATATCACTTAATTACAGAGGTATTGCCACCAAAAGTCATGTTAAGCGCAGTAGGGCAGGGGGCAATTTGCATTCAATGCCGAAAGAATGATATAAAAGTTATCGATCTTTTAGAGAAAATTAATAATAATATGTCTTTTATAAGGGCAAAATCAGAGCGCAGTTTCATGAAGACAGTAAATGGTTCATGCTTTACACCGCTTGCAGCTTTAGCAGAATATGTGAGTGAAAACATGCTACATCTTTATTGTATGTTAGCGGGCGAGAGAGTTATATACTTTACTGAACGCACTTCGTTTGTAGAAGATGCAGAAAAAATGGGTATGGATGCAGGATTAGAGTTAAAATCAAAATGCTTATAAGCTTACCTAAAGTATGTGGAATCTACCGTTATAATGTTTCAATGTCTAAAATGACTTGGTTAAATGTTGGTGGCCAAGCTGATGTACTATTTAAGCCACGTGACATTGAAGATCTAATGTGCTTGATAAAAGATGCGGAGTTACCAATTAGCGTTATCGGTGCAACATCCAACATAATAATTCGAGATAGTGGCATTCGAGGAATAACGGTGAAATTAGGTAAGGAATTTGCGTATATTAAATGTAAAGATAATAGCTCCATAGTTGCAGGTGGTGCTGCACTGCTTAGTAACCTTGCCTACTTTGCAGGGGAACAGCAAATTAGTGGGCTTGAGTTTCTTGCTGGAATTCCAGGAACAGTTGGCGGTGGGGTAGAGATGAATGCAGGTGCATATGGTAGTGATATTGCGAGTGTTGTAAAATTTATAAGGGCAGTGAATCTAGAAGATGGAAATTTATATGAATTCTCCAGCGAAGAAATGGGATATTTTTATCGTGGACATAGTCTAAAAGGCAGGTGGATTTTTATTGAAGCTGAATTTAAAGGAGTAAGTTCAGAGTATGAGCTTATATTTCAAAGATTGAAAGAAGTTATTGATAAAAAAAATAAAAGCCAACCAGTAAGAGGAAAAACTGCTGGTTGTATATTCAAAAATCCAATAGGCTGCAAGGCATGGAAACTGATTGATGAATCTGGCTGCCGAGGATTAGATAATGGTGTAGCTAAAATTTCTAAGAAACATTGTAATTTTCTACTCAATTACAATAATGCAACTGCACTTGACTTAGAAAACCTTGGCAACAGAGTAAAAGATGCAGTAAAAGATAAATTTAACATTGAACTTGAGTGGGAGATAAGGGTTTTGGGTAGGTAACTTCTAACCTTCTCTAATATGACCTATTTCAATTGAGTACACTTCAATTTAAGTCCAAGGTACACTATTTTGCGAGGATAATTTATGCTTCCTTTGAAGAAAAGCATTCTTTTATTTTTTCGACTGTAGGTTCTATAATACATTCATTTATTTTTTCAGCCGTCAATGCTAATAAACCTAATGCAAAAAGACTTACAACTGGTGCAATAACTCCTATTGTTGCACTCATCAAAGCTGCTGATTCTATATTTAACATTACAGCAGGAAAAATAGTACCTATAGCTGCACCAAGACCAATCCCTACTGCGGCAGTGGTAGCTAAGGTACATAAAAAATAAGCTATTAGCTTTGTTTGGCTTGTTTTTTCATAATGCTTAAGACTATCTTCTCTGGAAGTAATTAAAATGAGAAATGAGTATGTAGAAACCAAAGAAATAATTCCGCCTATGATTAAAGGTGATAAAGCTGCAAAGTTTAAACTAAAGCCTATAAGTGTTCCTATTATAGCTGCTATCCCATAAGACTTTAAACGCTTTTTAATTTCTGGACCCATACCTTCTTCTATGTATATTTAATTAATAATGAAATGTTACTCATTTTTCCTTCATCTGTAAAGTTATCTTAACCTAATTCCAAAAATTGTTATATAATGTTATTTTGAGGTTTTATTTTCAATGCGCAAACTTGCAATACTCTTTTCTATACTGTTTGCGGTAATTGCTTACTATTTAAACAATGAAGTAATATTTGAAATAGCAAAGCTATTTAGCGATATATTCATCAGTCTGTTGAAATTGATTAGCTTACCTTTAGTTTTTCTATCTATAGTGTCCACAATTTCAGGGCTTAAAGACTCAATTGAAATTAAAGTATTACTTAAGAAGACGCTGTTTTATACGCTGCTTACAACCATTATAGCTGCATTTGTTGCGCTATCTTTCTATTTATTCATAGATCCAGTAAGAAAAAATTTCATAAGTAACACAATAGAAAGTGTGAGTGACAGCAACCACAATTACTTTTCATACTTAAAATCACTCATTCCTTCGAATTTTGTGCAAGTTTTTCTTGAAAATAATGTTATTGGTAGCATATTGATTGCTTTTTTGATGGGTGGAGCTATTATTTCGCTCTCAAAAGAAAAACAAGATATATTACACCAAATATTTTCTGCACTATTTGATACACTTCTTAGAATTGCTCAAGGGTTATTAAAGTTTATTCCTCTTGCTGTATGGTCTTTTATCACATGTTTTTTATACGAGTTAAAAGGTGGCAGCGAATTCCATAGTCTTTTTTGGTATTTTGCTTGCATAATGTCTGCAAATTTCGTGCAAGCATTTGTGATTTTGCCACTACTCATGTGGTATAAAGGTATATCACCAATTCAAACGATGAAAGGTGTTATGCCAGCACTTACACTTGCGTTTTTTTCTAAATCATCTAGTGCAACGCTGCCTACAACTATAGAATGTGTGCAAAATCAGCTAAAGGTACCAAAGAAATTGTCATCTTTTATTCTACCAATATGCACAACAGTCAATATGAATGCGTGTGCTGCATTTATTTTAATCACAGTGATGTTTGTTGCAGAGATGAATGGGCACACATTTTCCTTAAGTGAGATGTTCATATGGATTTTTTTAGCTACAGGAGCTGCAATTGGTAACGCTGGAGTGCCGATGGGGTGCTATTTTATGGCAACTAGTTATTTGGTATCAATGAATGTTCCTTTGTACATTATGGGATTGATTTTGCCTATTTATACAATCATTGATATGTTTGAAACTGCAATAAATGTGTGGTCTGATATCTGTATAACGCAGATAATTAATAAAGAATTTCAAACTCAAGAATGATATTAGATAATACAATAATAAAAGAATTTGAAGAGGCTGGTGCGATTTTGCACGGACATTTTGTACTCTCGTCAGGGCTGCACAGCAACACTTACATACAATGCGCTAAAATTTTTGAAAATCCAAGCAGAGCAATGAACGTTTGTGAGCTATTGGCGAATAAAATAAGAAAAGAGCTTATTGAACCCATAGATTTAATACTATCTCCTGCGATTGGTGGAATAATCGTGGGTTATGAGATTGGTAGACAGCTTGGAATCCGAACAATATTTTGCGAACGTGTTAATGGTAAATTTGAATTACGCCGTGGATTTGAGATTAAACAAGGTGAGAAAATCTTACTAATTGAAGATGTGATTACCACAGGTAAATCTTCACTTGAAGCAGTAAAATGTGCAGAAGAGAAGGGAGGTAAAGTTGTTGCTGGAGCTTCTTTGATCAAGAGAAATAGTGAAACAAAACTGCCCTTTCCTGTAATATCTTTGATTGAACTAAATATCAAAAACTATAGCGAGGAAGAACTGCCAAGTGAATTAAAACAATTACCTATAATGAAACCTGGGAGTAGAGAATATTTAACAAAATAATTCTATATATGGCTAAAGTGATTCAGTAACTTTTACGTGTTATATGTTAATCTTTTTGCATCAAAGTTAGATATTACAGTTTATTTTCCTGTATTCGTTCAACAGAATGGCAAAATAAGATAGACAAATAAAGATATAAAGTAAAAACAATAATAGGTGTCATTCCGGTTCGTGACACTTGCTTTATGTAGTTTCATTGAAAACGTTGTTTTTATTATAATACCTCCTATGATTAGTTTGCTTGTGAGCACCAGTGTCTGGGCACTGGAATGACAAGAAAAGGCTACTTGAATGACAGGAAAGGAACTACTAAAACAAATAGGTGTCATTCCAGCGCGTGACGCTGTAATCCAGAAAGGAAGGGAGTGTTAAATAAACCATACGCGTCAAGTTAAGGAAAAGTGGTATAAGGAAGAAAGGAAACGAAAAAAAACTATTTTATATATTAAGTAATAAAGTTATTAATTTATAGGTTCTTCTGAAAAAATCATCTTCTTCTAGATAAGAACTCCCTAAAAAAATAAATGTAACAAATAAAATGCCCATCTCAAATGTTGATATATTTCACGATATTTCCTTAACTTGACGCGTATGGTTTATTTAACACTTCCAATAAAAAAATATCAAAGTCATCATATTATATCACGAACCTTTTCCAAGACTTTTTTCATATTTTCGCTTGAAAGTGGAATTAAGCCAAGCCTAGATAAATATCCACCTTCAGTACTAATAGAGTCTATAACTTCTCTAATGAATTCCCTTAATCCATCAACAGTATCTAAGTGTTCTTTCTTTATATAAAGATATAAAGGCCTTGCTAACATATACTCCCCCGATGATATATTTTTATAAGTTGGCTCAATTCCTGCGATTGTGCTTCCTTGAATCTCATCTTGGTTTTTCGCTAAAAAGCTGAAGCTAAATATTCCTAAAGCATTTTTATTGCTCTTCAATTTTTGTATTATTATGTTTTCATTAATTCCAACTTCTATATATCTTCCATCATCTCTGATATTACTACATGCTTTCTTTCTTTTTTCTTGGTCTTGATAATTCTCTTTGAAAATCCTTGAGTTCATACATGAATATTGATCAAGCATAATAAAATTAATCAAAGTTTCATGTGTACCTGTATTTTGATGTGGGCCATAGATTTTAATTTCTGTTTTTGGTAGAGCTTGATTTACATCAGACCAAAATTTCTTGTTATTCTTTACTAATCTATCATTGTCTTCAGAATATGAAGATAAAGTTTCAAACAGGTCATTTTTTGTAAAATCAAATCTATGGCTTTGATTTGAATTTGCAATAACAATTCCATCATAGCCAGTTATGATCTCTATTACTTCATTCACTTTATTTCTTTTACATAATTCTCTCTCTACTTCCTTCATAGGGCGAGATGAAGTAGTGATATCTGGTGTGCCTTCCCCTATTCCTGAACAAAACATTTTGAACCCTGATCCACTTCCTATCGATTCTACAACTGGAGTTTTAAAGGAAAATATACGGCTGAATTCTTCAGATATAAATGAGATAAAAGGAAAAACAGTTGAAGATCCAACAATTCTGATATATCTTCTGGCATCAACATTTGACAGTGGGATGAGTAATACAAATGCAAAAATAAGGAAAAGGCGTTTCAGCATCGTTTTCGCTCAAGAGTGTAAACTTAATTATCGTAATAAAAAATCAAACTGAAAAGCTTTTTTTCTAGATTTCAAAAGGTATAACGATCAAATGTGTGCGTAATGATGAGATCTGAATCACAGCATTCATACAACTGTATCTATATCGAATCCTCTTATGTTTTTCAATACTGAAAAATTCTTTCATATTAACTTAATGATGCAATATATCCTTTTCTTTAATAGATAAGTCATCATCGACTTTTTTTACATTATCATCAGTAATGTTTTGTATTTCCTTTTTGGCAACATGAAAATCATCTTCTGAGATTTCCTTGTTTTTCTTCATTTCCTCTATTTCTTCCATAACATCTCTGCGTATATTTCTAATTGCAACTCGTGCATTTTCAGAAAATTGATGCAATAATTTCACTAATTTTTCACGAGTTTCTTGTGTTAAGTTTGGAAGAACTATACGTATAGTATTTCCTTCAACAACAGGATTTAAATTCAGGTTAGCATTGATTATCGCATTTTTTACTTCACCGATAACAGTAGCATCCCAAACTTTAACTGATAGAGTTTTGTTATCTATAGCTGAAACGCCTGCAACTTGGTTCAGTTTTTGATGTCCACCATAGATATTTACAACTATACCATCAAGTAATGATGCGTTAGCTCTACCAGTACGTACACCTTTCATATCATCGTGAAAAGACTGAATAGTTTTTAGCATTCTTTCTTTTGTTTTAGCTTTTATTTCGTTTAACATAAATTACCTAATGTTTACAATCTGAAACTATAGTATAAGTGCCTTGACCCTTAATAATATCAACCATTTTTTCTCTTTTTAAAGAAAAAACTACAATTGGGATAGAATTCTCACGAGCAAGTGAAATTGCTGATGCATCCATAACTTTTAAATCACGAGTTAGCAGATCTGTATAAGAAAGCCTATCATACATCACAGCATTCTCATTTTTTTTTGGATCGGCAGAATATACACCACTTACTTGAGTACCTTTTAAAATAACATCACAATTCATTTCAACAGCACGTAAAGCTGCAGCTGTATCTGTAGTAAAAAATGGGTTACCTGTGCCTGCTGCAAAAATGACCACTCTACCTTTCTCTAAATGATGAATAGCCTTCCTTCTTATATAAGGCTCACATATAGTAGTCATGGGTATAGCAGACAACACCCTAGAGACTATAGAGCTTTTTTCTAAAAAATTTTGCAAAATTAAAGCATTAATGACAGTACCAAGCATTCCAATATAATCACTGCTTGCTCTTTCACAGCCACTTAAAGACGCTGATGCACCACGAAAAATATTCCCACCACCAACAACAATACAAACTTGAACCCCGAGATTACAAACTTCAACTATGTCTTTGGATAGTTTATCTATAACTTCCATATCATGGCCAAATAGCTTTGATCCCATCAAAGCCTCCCCAGAGATTTTGAATAACACTCTGGGGTACTTTACTTCTGAAGTTTTGTTACTTATTTGCACCATCCAAAGTAAGTAACTTATAATTAGCTAATTTAACAGCACTTGATTCTATAAAATCAGCAATCTTCATTTTATCATCTTTTATAAACTTCTGCTCTAGCAGAACAACTTCTTCATAGTATTTAGCCATTCGTCCATCTACTATTTTTTTCGCTACCTCTTCAGGTTTATTTAAGCTCTTTACTTGCTCCTCGATTATAGAACGCTCATTTTTTAATTTTTCTTGATCTAAATCATTTATAGATAAAGCTTCAGGTTTCATAGCAACTACATGCATAGCTATTTGCTTTCCAATCTCTTTTTTATCACCAGATGACTGCAATGCTACTAAAGCACCAATCTTACCTAAGCCAGGCATATCACCATGTACGTATCCAGAAATAATCCCATCTTTAGTCTCTAGGTAGCAAAGATTGCTTAACTCTAACTTCTCACCAAGAACCGATGTACCACTCATAATAGCTTCCTGCACTGTACCAACATCTTCATATTTGGCATTTTTTAACTCATCAAGACTAGTACAACGTTCTTGACAAGCAATTGATGCTAAATTTGAAACTAATGCTATGAACTTCTCATTTCTAGCAACAAAATCAGTTTCACAATTGACTTTAACCAATACACCATAATTTTTAGCCAAGCACATAGCAATAAGCCCATCCGAAGCTACTCTATCAGACTTTTTGTCAGCTTTAGCAAATCCTATTGTACGTAACCTATCAACGGCTTTCTTAATATCACCATCACACTCTTCTAACGCTTTCTTACAATCGCTTAAGCCAAGCCCTGTTCTATCGCGTAATTCCCTTATACTACTTGAATCCATCTTCATTTACTTACTATTACCTCCCTTTCTGTTTCAACCTTAATACGCTTCTTTTTAGTTTGCACAATATCCTCTTCTTTTTCTTGAATAAGCTCATCATCCTTAACTCTAGACCTTGTCAAACTAGACTCTATTCCAGCTAATATAGAATCAGCAACTAATTTACAATAGAGCTCTATTGATTTTCTTGAATCATCATTTCCTGGTATAGGATAGGCAATACCATCTGGGTCAGAATTGGTATCAAGTACTCCAACTACAGGAATACCCAGTTTTTTGGCCTCTTTAACCGCTATATGCTCTTTGTTAGTATCAATAATAAATAAAATATCAGGAACTGCTCCCATTTCTCTAATTCCACCCAATTCTTTATCAAGCTTTTTTCTTTTCTTTTCAATGTTTCCTAATTCTTTTTTTGTTAAGATGCTATCTTCATCATTGGATATTTTCTCATATTGTATCAAAGTTTTTATCGAAGAAGAAACAGTGTTCCAATTAGTAAGCATACCACCAAGCCATCGATCATTTACATAATACTGACCACAACGAACTGCTTCACTTGCAACAATATCTAAAGCTTGAAATTTTGTACCAACAAATAAAATGCGACCATCTTGAGATGCAACATCGTATAAAGCTTTCATCGCCGCCTCTAACAATGGTAATGTTTTTCGTAAGTCTATTATGTGTATACGATTCTCTTGATGTATACCATATATATATTGGGCCATTTTCGCATTCCAGCGACTAACTTTATGGCCAAAATGCACACCAGATTCAGCTAAATCACGTATAGTGACTTTAGGCAAATTTGTCATATTTACTCCTCCAAATAGTTTATCCTCCATGGCATAACCCTAACGGGACTACTTGCATAAGCCATGTGTGAAATTAAGTTATTTACATAGTAATAAAAAAGACAAAAAAGCGCAAACAAAAAATATTGACAAGTGGCAACACGTTGATTAGCTTTAAGGTTGCAAACGTTAAAAAGCAATGGGGGGTGTAGCTCAGTTGGTTAGAGCGCATGCCTGTCACGCATGAGGTCGTGAGTTCAAGTCTCATCACTCCCGCCATTACAGCAGAAACATCTTAAAATTCTTTAACTTTCTTATTAATTTGAATTAATTTCTTTCAGAGACTTGACATGATATTGTAATTGCTGCTTAATCTATTTAATTTTATCATTAATAATTGGGATTAAATATGTTCATTTCTGAGGTTTTTGCGGCAGATGCGACTAACAATGTATCAGCATCTGTTGCTAGCTTTATTCCACTCATTTTAATATTTGTAGTATTTTATTTTCTCATTATTCGCCCCAATCACAAAAAACTAAAAGAACATAGAAGGATGATAGATCAAATAAAACGTGGTGATACGGTTATTACTTCTAGTGGAATAATAGGTGAAGTAAACAAAGTTGACGAAGTAAATGCACAACTAATACTAGAAATAGCACCAAAAATTGAAATAAAAATCCTAAAGTCTGCTATATCTGAAATCTTAAATAAAGAAATTCAAAAGCCAGTAGCTAAATCTATTGAAAAAAGCAAAGTTGAAAAGAATGGCAAGAAAAATAAACTAGAGGAAAGTAAAAAAGACAAAAATGCTTCATAATTTAAGAAGTGTGTGGAATATTAGGTATAGTAAGTAGCGGTGATTCAGTAATACCAACTTTACTAACCGCGTTGCAAAAATTGGAATACAGAGGTTATGACTCTTCAGGTATAGCAATTATAAATAATAGAGGTAAGATAGAAGTAAAAAAATCAGAAGGTAAAGTTGAAAGATTGTGTGAAGTTGTTCATGAGAGCAAGATATCTAGTAGCAAAGTTGGTATAGCACATACTCGTTGGGCTACACATGGAGCTCCAAATCTTAAAAATGCTCATCCCATTTATATAAATAATGTTGTTGTTGCTCATAATGGCATAATTGAAAATTACAATATATTAAAAAAGGATCTGGAGGAAAAGGGAGTATCTTTCCACACCGATACTGATACAGAAGTGATACCAAACATATTAACTTCATATCTTGATGAAGGGTTATCACCAGTTGATTCTATATTACAGTGTCTAAACAATTTACAAGGTTCACTTGCTTTGGCTTTATTATTTGCAGAATATCCAGATACTTTATTTGTTGCAAAAAGAAATTTGCCTTTAGCAATAGGATATAACTGTAATAAAGTGTTTGCTGCTTCTGATACTAATACTTTGAATTCATTTGTAGAAAAAATATTGCATTTAGAAGATAATGATATTGCAGTAATAAAATCTAACGAATTCAGTATATATAATAATGGTATACAAGTTAAACGCAGAACAGAAAATAGCAGTCCAAGAAATTTTCTAATTAGTAAAAATGGTTACCCTAGCTTTATGCTAAAAGAAATTTTTGAGCAACCGTATGCATTAAACAAAACAATAAATCAATTTTATAAACAATATAAAGAAATCAACAAAGAATTATTTTCTGAACTAGGTTACATTACTATAGTTGGATGCGGTTCATCCTATTTTGCTGGACTAATAGCAAAGTGTTGGCTGGAAAGTATTGCTCAAATTCGGGTATATCTAGAAATCTCGTCAGAATTTAGGTATGGCAGCGTCAAGCTCGAAGAAGGTAGTATTGGCTTATTCATTTCTCAATCTGGTGAAACTGCAGATACTATGGAAGCACTACGTTATGCGAGATTGCAGAAACAAATGATCATTAGCATAATTAATACATTTAATAGCAGCATAGAAAAAGCCTCAGATATTGTATTGCATACTCTTGCTGGACCTGAGATTGGTGTTGCTTCGACAAAAACCTTTTCTACGCAGCTTGCAATTTTAGCATGCTTTGCTGTAGAGCTTGGAAAAATAAAAGGTATACTGGGTAGAGAGAGGATAAAGGAACTAAGCGGTGCTATTAATTCCATTCCCGAACATGTAGAGCATGTTTTGAATGTGATGGAAATACAACATATATCAGGCAGTATATTAGAGCACAATAATATAATTATAATTGGGAGAGGAAGCTCATATGGAGTTGCAATGGAAGGTGCATTGAAGATAAAAGAGCTTTCATATATCAACACAATTGGTATTGCAGCGGGAGAAATGAAGCACGGTTCTATCGCCTTGATAGACTCTACTGTACTTGTTATCGCAATTATTCCTTACGATAATTTATTCTTTAAAACGCTATCCAATATACAAGAGATTATTGCAAGAAAAGGTAAAGTAATTGCCTTTAGTGATAAGCAAGGAGCACCGCTCTTAAAGGGAATTTGCATAGATGTGGTGCAACTTCCAGAAGTTGACAATTTTGTTTCTCCAATTATCTACAGTGTTGCTATGCAATTTCTTGCTTATTCTATTGCAGAAAAAAAAGGGTTAGATGTAGATTGTCCGAGAAATTTAGCTAAATCTGTCACAGTTGAGTAACTTATTTAAAGTGAGTTGCTAATTAACAGCTCTAATTGTCAGTTATAAATTACTGAATTTTACTAATAAATTCATTGCTATCATTAGCCCTCTGCGAAAGAATATGTAACTAATGTAAGAATGAGAGAAGCTAAAATCCACGCCTCAAATTAACAAGATTTGCCATTATGGTTACCAGACACAACTTAATCTAGCAAGCAAGAATTAACTAACAGAAAAATTGAAAACTAATATCAGTCTCTTATGTAATGCTACTAATATTTTTCTAAAAGCAATATGTTTTCTATTCAGGAAAGTCTACATCGCCATAACAATATTTACTAGAATGAGGTCTTGTCTCATTGTAAAAACACAACCAATGATCAACGTCTATCTGAAGATCTTCTAATGAATTGTAGATTGTTTTACAAAAAAAGAGGAGTAAATGAGAGTTCAGTAACTTGATTATAGAGTTGTACTGCCTTTCCATATTTGAAGCAAGTTGTTATTCTATCTCAAACCGTAGCACAAAGTAAATATGGCAATTTACACTAAAATTTTCTGTTTATGATTTATATTATGTAAAGATACTATTTGACCTTGAGCTTTAAAGATATTATGTAATAGCATTATTTAATATGCGAGGTTTATTATGGCTAAAGTAAATGCAGGTGAAAGCGCAAGAAAGCTCAAAGAAATTAAATTTCAGCTTATGTCACCAAAAAAGTCCAAAAGTAGTCAACAAATGTCACCAAAACGGAGTCGGAATTCTGGTGAAAAGCTATGGAATGCATTAGAATCATTACAAGAAGCAAAATCAGAGTTAAAAAAAAGAAAGTTTGAAATAGAACTAAAAAAAGACACTGAAATATCAGACGAAGGAATAGAAAAAGTAGTGGAATTGGAAAGGAAAACAGAAAAAGAGATAGAAGAAATAGCAATGCCAATATCAACGTTACTACTTAAGGAAACAATAATAAAATTACAAGGAACAAAAATAATAAATTTTTTAAAAAAATTAGAAAAACAAGTAAAAGAAATGCAAGAATTATGTAAGAAACTAGAATTAAATGCTAAAATAGAAGAAGAAGATCTAAATAAGCTCGAGGACATAAAGAAAGAATCAGAAAAGTGTTGCAGAGAGTTAGTGAGCTATATGCCTAATTCAAATAATCCTAGAATGTTGTACACTGCTGTTATTGGTGTTGGTCTTGCTGTTGGGCTGGTAGCAAGTACTATACTTGAACATACAACTAGACTAAGTATGTTAGCAATAATTGGCATAGCTACATCATCTGCACTCGTAGCTGGTGGTGCTACATATGCAGCACTAAGACCTAATACTAAAATAGATGAATCAAAAGAAGTCCAAATAAAGAGTTCTCATCACTCACTTTCCTAATCACACTTTAATTCAAACTTTATCAGTTTTATTCAAGTTGCTTCTAAAAGGAGAATATCAATGGTGTTCTCCTTACTGATTTGGTTAAAATGCAGAAAACGCCTATGTCAAAATTTACACAGATGTTAAGTGCTGCCACTAATTCCCAGTTAGTACAATTTGTGTATCTTATTGACATATTTAATTTATTCTGTTACAATTTTTAGTAATTAGGTTGGGGTAAAACAATGAAGAGTTTTAAATGGCTACTTAATCAAGTCAGACTTTCATGGATTAGCTTAATATCAAAAGTAAAGAGCTTTTTTCAAACTAACGATACACATTATCAAACAACTGCTAGCAATGGAAATGATCATACAAGAAAAATAAGTGTAGAAAATACAATAGAGGCGAAAGTTAATGAAGAGGATGTATGGTATGATTCTCTGAAAGAACAAGAGCCAGGTGAAAAAGAAAGAGATCTGGATGAAGAAGAATTTTTTGATGCTATTGAAAATTTGGATGAAGAGGAAGTGAGTGCTAACATAGAAGGAAAAGAGTATGAAAAAAATAAGTACTATAGTCTACAAGATGGTCTACAAGAAAAAAATGAATTTGATCACACAACGCACACTCTTACACTTGCTTTTGAAATTGAAAAGCCATTTCCAGACTCTGACCTTAGTAAATTTAAGTTATGCGAACTTAAGCAAAATGGTGATAAATATACGTTTATCTTAGAAAATGATCAGAAAAATCGAATAGAATTACACTCTGAATATCTCAATATTTATTTTCCTAAGTATTTTGAGAAACACAGAAAAAAAGGAGCTTACACCGAACTTTTTTCTCAAGAAGAAAATAGAATTAGCAATGATATTATAATACCGCTACAAGTTCCAAAAGAAGCAAGCATACTTACCAAAGAGTGCAATTGGTTAATAAGAAAGGTTGTAGGTGAAATACCATATTATCCAGTGGGCAAATCGCTTGAATACTGCAGGAGTCGTGTAAATTTCTTTCTTAACTTAAACAATATTATGTCTTTTTCTCTAAAATCAGCAAAAGCACAATATGCAGCTATGCTATCAGGTACTCCAACAGAAACAAACTGGCCAATAAAGGATATTCTAGTCAGGGTAGTTTTATTAATCAGCATATTCCTAGAGTTGAAGAAGCTTATATTGATAAGCATTATATAGTTGAAGAAACTTTTGAAGTAGTTAACGTAGAATGTGCATCAGAGCTGAAGATTTCTCAACCTAGCATATAGCCTTATATTCTTTCATCAGCATGATATAATTTTGTGCAGATTGTGTAATATGTTTTATTTCTTCATTTGACATTTTTTTGAAGAATTGTGCTGGCCTGCCAGCCCATACTTCACCACTTTTTATCACTTTTCCATGTGTCACCAGTGAACCAGCAGCTACCATAGCTTCAGACTCGACAATCGCATGATCCATTATAACAGAGCCCATACCAATAAATGCTTTATCATGTATCGTGCATGCATGTAACACACAAAAATGTCCAACCGTCACCATACTACCAATAATCGTGTCACCGCCTGGATTTCTATCTACATGAATTACGGTCCCATCTTGAATATTCGTTTCATCACCTATTTCGATTGATCCAACATCTCCTCTGATCACACAATTAAACCAGATACTCGCATTCCTTCCTATTTCAACGTTACCTATAATACGCACACCATCTGCGATAAAAGAACTTTCATCCATTTTTGGTTCATAATCTTTGTATTTTAAAATGTGATAGCTCATAATTTAAATAAGGTTTAATACATACTTGGGTTCCAGTAGTCAAGTTACTCGGGTAAAGATATTCTTGACTTATGATCCTTATGCTCCTAAAATCTTTATTTTTAGCTCTATTTATAATGTCAGTAACAGTACTTAGTGTACTTCAAATAATATTAGTTGTTGTATTGGTAATTTTAGTGCTCCTGCAGCCACCTGGAAGTAGTTCATTAAGTGGCTTTAGTAATTCACAACAGGGAATGAATTCAATAATTCCGGTAAAGTCTTCTGAAAATCCACTCAGTAGAATAACTTCTATAGTTGCTGGGCTGTTCATTATAAATACACTGTTACTATCAGGATTATGTTCAAAAGATGTACATAAAAAATCAATTGCAGAGAAGATTATATCAGAAAAGAAGCAAGAAGGCCAATCAACTTCTGTTCCATTTGAAAATTAATGAAAGAAACCAAGTTTATCTTTGTTACAGGTGGAGTTGTTTCATCACTTGGTAAGGGTTTAGTTGCTTCAAGTGTGGGAGCACTTCTTCAAGCTCATGGATTCAATGTTCGCATCAGAAAGCTTGACCCATATCTCAACATTGATCCTGGAACAATGAGCCCAGCTCAGCACGGGGAAGTATTTGTTACTGAGGATGGTGCTGAAACTGATTTAGACCTTGGACATTACGAGCGTTTTACTAAAATTAAAGCAACCAAGGACGACAATATAACAACTGGTAAAGTATATAATAAATTATTAAAGAAGGAAAGGTGTGGTGATTATCTAGGCAAAACTGTGCAAATCATTCCTCATGTGACAGATTTAATCAAATCTTTCATTTTTAATGGTACAGAAGATTTAGATTTTGTAATATGCGAAATAGGCGGAACCGTAGGTGATATTGAAAGCCAACCGTTTTTGGAAGCTATACGCCAAGTTAATTATAAACTAGGAAAGCAAAAAGTTATCCTTATTCACTTAACTTTAATACCATATCTCACTGCAGCACAAGAATTAAAGACAAAACCGACACAGCATTCAGTTCGAGAGTTAAACTCTGCGGGGTTACAACCAGATATTATATTATGTCGCAGTGAAAAAGAAATTTCCGATAATCAAAAAGAAAAGATAGCCAATCTTTGCAATGTTTCTTTATCTAACGTAATACCTGCTCCTGATGTAAACCATATATACGAGTTACCGTCCTTGTATAATCAATGTGGGCTCGGGACACAAATTTTGGATCACTTTCACTTAAGTAAGCCAAAACCAAGCTTACCTGAATGGGACCAAATAGTACACTCTATGAGACATCCAACACAAGAAGTTATCGTTTCCATAGTAGGAAAATATACTGAATTTCCTGACGCATATAAATCACTGATTGAAGCATTAAACCATGGTGCAATTAGTAATAAAGCTAGAGTGAAGATAAATTGGGTCAACTCAAGAGAAGAGAATGGAAAATCTATAGATGCAAAGTTTATCAGAGAAAAATTACAAAGCTCTAATTCAGTCCTTGTTCCAGGAGGATTTGGTGATAACGGAATAGAAGGTAAAATATTAGCAATAAACTATGCCCGTGTAAATAACATTCCTTTTTTAGGAATATGTCTTGGTATGCAGCTTGCAGTGATTGAATTTGCTCGTAACGTTATTAAGCTTGAAGATGTACACTCTGAAGAATTTTATACTTGCAAACACCCAATCATCAAGCTCGCTGATGGTAAGAACGTTGATCTTGGTGGAACCATGAGACTTGGAACATACAAGTGTAATGTAAATCCAAATTCAAAAATGGCAAATGTGTATAGTAGTGTCACTATTTCAGAAAGACACAGACACAGATATATAGTTAATTTAGATTATAAAAATAACTTAGAAGAGAATGGAATGATATGCAGTGGTATATCAGAAGATAAAACATGCATAGAGGCAGTGGAGCTAAAAAATCACTCATGGTTTATTGGTGTGCAATTTCATCCAGAATTTCAATCAAGACCATTTTCTCCTCATCCTCTCTTTACATCATTTATTAAGGCAGCTATTGACAATAGAGTTTAATAGAACTGAATAAACTCTATTCTAATAGAGAGGTAAAAAATGTTACTAAGAAATAGTAAAGATAGCATTACATATGGATCTGCGACCTTCGAGGAATTGAATAGGCATGTAGAACAAATAATATATAAATTAGAGGAGGATCAAATTATAGAGGATATAATGGAAGAAGTAGTTGTAGCTATAAACGAACTAAAATCGGTAGAAGAAATAAAAAAATTAAAGGGGAATGTTCAAAAAAGTGTGTCAAACCGAGAAATAAAAATAAAATAGAAACAAAAAATAGAGGTTTGATATATGAGTTACAAAATAGAAAATGGAACGACTGGCCTGGTAGATTACAAAGAGCTGGAAGCAAATATACTGTCATCAATAAGGGAAGGTAAACCATTGATGGGGAGAGATGGAGCATTAACACCATTTGTAAAAAGGCTGCTGGAAGCAAGTCTAGAAGGTGAAATAGAGCATCATTTATCCAATGAAAGAGAAGAAAAGAATCGAAGAAACGGAAAGAATGGCAAAACTTTGAAGACGAGTATTTGAACTATTGACACCAAGAGATAGAGAGGGAAGTTTCGAACCACAGATAGTGAAAAAAAGGCAAACAAGCTTACATCCAGAACTTGAAACAAAGGTCTTGAACATGTTTGCAAGCGGTGTGGGATACAGGGATATAGCATCCTATGTGGAAGAAATCTATGACCATAAAATATCTGCAGCAGAGATATCTGGAATTACAGATAAATTACTGCCTATAATCAATGAATGGAGGAGTCGTCCCCTACAATCAGTATACCCGATAGTATTTATGGATGGGATGTTTTTTAAGGTCAAAGAGAATGGACATTGCATAAGTAAATGCATGTACAATATATTAGGAATAGACCAAAATGGCAGAAAAGAAGTACTGGGTTTTTACTTAGCAGAAAGTGAGGGAGCTAACTTCTGGCTAGGCGTATTAAATGACTTAAAAGAGAGAGGAGTAGAAGACATTTTGATAGCTTGTGTTGACGGTCTGAAAAGCTTCCCTACAGCTATAAATAGCGTATTTCCCAATGCTGAGGTACAGTTATGCATTGTGCACCAAATAAGAAATTCACTAAAATACGTATCCAGCAAAGATATAAAAGTTTTTATGAATGATTTGAAAAAAATATACCGTGCTACAAGTAGAGAAATCGCCGAAAATTATTTACTTGAACTGGAGGAAAAATGGGGTGAAAAATATCCTTTAGTCATAAAATCGTGGCAAAACAATTGGGAAAATTTGTCTAGTTATTTTAAGTATTCTGGCCCTGTTAGAAGGCTAATTTATACCACCAATCCAATTGAGGGGTTGCACAGACAAATCAGAAAATTTACTAAAACCAAAGGTTCATTTACCAGTACAAATGCCTTGTACAAATTGGTATATTGTGCTATAAAAAAGATAGAGCAAAAATGGGCTATGGCTTTGCCTAATTGGGCTCTAACTATATCTCAACTTGATATCTTTTTTCCTGATAGGTTAAAAATTGAGTTGAACTAAAAATTCGCTTTGACACACTTTTTTGAACATTCCCATTTAAGCGAGAAATAGATAGCCTTGTAAAAAGGACAATAGTCCTTAGTGAATTCTATAACCTAGAAAAAATAGAAAAGCCAAGAAAAGAAAATTATATTTACCCAAGCACCTAATGTTTAAGTACCAATACATGGAACTTGCCATAGAGCAAGCAAAACTTGCTCAGAAAGATGGCGAAGTGCCAATAGGTGCTGTAATAGTTAATGGAAACAATATCATCTCCTCTGCACACAATATATCTAATGATCCAACTGCACATGCAGAAATGTTAACAATTAGACAAGCATTTTCAACTTCCACGCTTTATGAAGCTGAAATGTACGTAACGTTAGAGCCGTGCCCGATGTGCGCTCAAGCTATCTCTTTTGCAAAAATTAAACGTCTGTACTTCGGGGCTTACAATCCCAAAGGTGGAGGAGTTGAAAACGGCACTAGAATATTTCAATTCTGTAACCACATACCTGAAGTTTATGGTGGAATATTAGAAACAAAATGTTCTCTTTTGTTAAAAGATTTCTTTGAGAAATTGAGAACTTAGTTTAAGATGTGTGAGATTGTTTCAATATTTTTTGAGTAAAATCTGTATTATAACTCTTTCGTATATTTGACCAATTTGCTCATGCAACGTACATAAGGGGTGTTATTACGATAACTCCGGTTGCAGGGAGTGTTAAATAAACTGTGTCAAATCGCATTTTTAGTTCAACTCGATTTTTAACCTACCAGGAAAAAAGATATCAAGTTGAGATATAGTTAGAGCCCAATCATGTATAGGCATAGTCCATTTCTCTCCTGCCTTCTTTATAGCACAATATACCTATTCATACAAGGCATTTGTGCTAGTAAATGAGCCCTTAGTTTTAGTAAATTTTCTGATCTGTCTATGTAACCCTTCAATAGGATTTGTGGTATAAATTAACTTTCTTACAGGGCCGGAATATTTAAAATAACTAGACAGATTTTCCCAATTATTCTCCCAAAACTAAAGTATATTTTTCTCCCCATTTTTCCTCTAGCTCAAGCAAATAATTCTCGGCTATTTCTCTACTTGATATGTTTTTTTCAAATCATTCATGAAAACTTTTGCTCGATACATATTTCAGTGAATTTCTTATCTGATGTACTATACATTTCTGCTTTAGGAAATACGCTATTTATAGCTGTAGGAAAGCTTTTTAACACAAGCTATCAGAATATCATCTACTCCTCTCTCCTTTAGGTCATTTAGTACTTCCAACCAGAACTTCACTTTCAGCCAAATAAAAACCCAAAACTTCTTTTCTGCCATTTTGCTAATATGTTATACATACATTTGCTTACACAATGCCCGTCCTCCTTGACCTTAAAAAACCATGAACACTATTGGATATACAGATTGCAGCGGACGACTGCGCCATTCGTTGATTACCGGTAACAATTTGTCAGTAATACTTGATATCTCTGCTGCAGATATTTTATATTTCTTCTACATGCGATGCTATATCCCATGCCACTGGCATATGTACTTAAAACCTTTGCTTCAAGTTCGGTTGTTTGCCTTTTTCTGACTACTTGTGGCTCGAAACTTCCTTCTCTATCTCTTGGTGTCAATAGTTCAAATACTTGTCCGTAAAGTCTTTGAATTTCTTCGGTTGTTTTCTTCGCTTTCAGCCGACAAATGGTTTTCTATCTCGCCTTCCCTCTAGCAGTTTTTTTATAAATGGTGTTAATGCTCCATCTCTTCCTGTCAATGGTCTTCCTTCTCGTATAGATGATAAGATATTTGTTTCTAATTCTTTATAGTCTACCAAACCGGTAGTTGTGTTTGCTTGACTCATTGTCAAACCTCCATTTTTTTATCAATTTATTACTTTACTTCTCGGTTTGACACAGTTTATTTAACACTCCCGACAAGTTCTAATCATTAATGTTATACACGTTCTTTTCTTTTTCTATTCTCTCTTGTTCTTCAATACAATACATAGCAAGCGGATTAGCTTTAAGTCTTTCGACTCCTATTTCTTCTCCCGTTCCATCGCAGTAACCATAAATGCCTAATTTTATTTTTTCCAACGCCTCCTTAATTTTTTCTTTTCTATCTTTTCGGCGCTTAATTAATTCTCCATTTTCACTATCAGAATAAATACTACTATCTTCTAGATCTTGTTTCTCCAGTTCAGAGAGTATTGATTGTAACTTTAAGCTAAAGTATTCCAGTTGTTTTACGTTCATATATTCTTCATTTTCTGAAGGAACGTAATCTTCCGGTAACTTTATTTTTATTAATTTTTCCATAGCATTATCAATAAAATATATTAAAACTTATATAACTTGTAAACACAAAAAATTATACTACCCTCAAAGTAAACACTATAATTTATAATAAACATTTAAAATCCTGGTATGATTAGTTTGGTAAAAAAATTAGTAATAAATGATAATAATCTTGCTTATATAGTATGTATTTTTATTATAATGTTAAGTTTATCTTCATATACACTTGAAAACAACAGTAAACAAGAAGTCATATTAACATTAACATGGATATGTGCTACATTTGTTTTGCAGATCTCTACAAATAATTTATTTACATCTGATTATCATGATGGAATATTAGAGCAAATCTTTTTACAGCCACTCTCTTCTAGGCTGATAGTTGCTTATAAAATCTTCGCTCACTGGTTGTTATTTGGGTTACCGATTTCAGTGATTTCTTTCATGTTCAGCTTTGCAATTCTAGGCAATAATATTGAACATTCAATAGCAGTTGGAGTGTCTTTATTATTTAATACGCTGATAATCATTAATATTTCAGCTACTGGAAATGCATTGATGATTGGTCGAAATAACTTAGCATCAGGAGTGTCGCAAATTCTTGTTTTGCCAATGATAATGCCAACTTTTGTATATTTCAAATTGCTAACTCAATTTGAAAATTTATCCTTGAATATTTATACACTACTAATCACCATCTTAGTTTTTGTCATTTTAATTGTTAACAGCACTATAACTACTCACATAGCATTAAAATTTGCTGTGGAGCAGGATTGAAAAAACTTACTAGTTATAGCCCTTCTCATAATAGTCCAAAAAGAGTAAGATGGATTGATAGTAGTGAAGGTAAGGATGCCAGTAGCAAATAGTTATGACTTAAGAAAAAAGGTAATGGAAGCATTGGATGAAGGAGAGAGTGGAGAAACTGTTGCCAAGAGATTTAAGATCGGAAAAACAACTTTATATGAGTGGAAGAAAAGACGTGAGAAAACGGGAGATTTTCAATCAAAAAAGCTTGGAAGCGTGGCATAAAATTACCGACTGGAATGCATTTGCCGAATTTGCAAATGAGCAAGGTGGCAAAACTCAGTCAGAGATGCTGGGGCAATATTAGTAGACAAACAATTCATCGAGCACTTAAAAATATAGGATTCACAAGAAAAAAAAGACCTACGGATATAAAGAAAGAAATGAAGAAAAGCGAGCTCAATTTTCAAAGGTTATAGCAACAAAAGAACCTAAAGAATTAGTGTATATAGATGAGTCTGGCATTGATAACACTGAACCTATGGTTATTGCCAGAAAGGACAGCGGTTTTATGCCCTAAAATCTGGGAAGAAAACTCAACGAATTAGCATGGTTGCAGCCTTAAGTGGAAGAAAAATAATTGCTCCGTTAACCTTTGAAGGCCACTGCAATATGGATATCTTTAATAAATGGTTTGAGCAGTTTCTGACACCGATTTTGGAACCTGGACAAACTGTTATCCTTGATAATGCTACTTTTCATAAGTCTAATAAGATTTGCTAAAGGAGTTGGTGCAGAAATTTTATATCTTCCTCCATATTCTCCAGATTTTAACAAAATTGAACATTATTGGTTTGCTATAAAAAACAGAACCAGGAAAAACATTCCTTTATTCAAATCTTTTCGTCATGCTGTCGATTCTTCTTTCTTATGACCTTTTTGGACTATTATGGGAAGGGCTATATTTACTTGTATCTGCTTAGTTAAGGGTGTTAACTTAAGTAGAGATGGAGACATTAGACTTCTTACATGAATTGAAGAGTTACAGCGTGTGAAACCATTATTGGATTTCAGACTGGCTGGTTATGCAAGAAATCTAATATCTATCGAAGAGTCAGAAACTTTTATAACTTACCTTTAATCAACCTAACCCATGCGTGCCAATCTCTCTCACCAAGATTGCTTTCGAAAGACAGAAGATCCTTTACGGCTTTTGAGCAAATTTCTTCACTTGGAATTGACAACTCCCTATTCATTGCTAGCGTCAGGCATTGAGTTTTACAAGCTTGTTCTAAGTGATACGTATAAAACATTGCTTCTTGTATAGTCTGACCACATGTTATAGATCCATGATTGCGCATTAACATCACAAAATTTTCTTTCAAATCAGCTATTAATCTTTTTCCTTCTGTATCATCAAGTGCCAGGGAATTATAATCATGGTAAGATACCTTATTATAAAAGTGCAGCGCCCACTGACTTATTGGGAGTAATCCATCCTTGAGAGAAGAAACTGCTACAATAGAAGGTGTATGTAGATGAAAAATTGCTTGAATATCTTTCCTTGCTTGATAAATGAAGCCATGGATTACATAGCCAGTTTTATTATATTGATATTCTTTGCCTTCAATTATATTCCCATCAAACGATACTTTCATCAATGAACTTTCATCTACTTCATAAAAACGTATACCAAACGGATAAACATAAAATGACTTTTTATCTTCAGAACGTACAGAGAGATGAGTATACGTATGATCATCTAATTTAAGATAAGATAAAATTTGATAGGCGTTAACTAGGTCTCTTTTCAACTCACTATTTGTTAATAACATAGCTCTTGACTAAAATTTTCTAAAGATTTATACGTAAAAAAAAGTTTATTACAAACTAAAAGGTGAACCTACGTTAAAATACTAAGCACTTTTACTTGCCTTAGGTGATTAGAGTTTACATTTCTAGATTACATAGTATTTTAACTATAAAAGCGACTTTTTATGTAATATTTCATATGTTTTAAAGCCTTGTTTTTATGTTATTATAATTGTAGGTTTTAATATTAAAAATAATATGATAAACGTTGACATAAAAAAACAGCTAACAAAATTTTTCATATATATCACTGGTCTTCCAGGAAGTGGTAAACTTTCTACAGCAATAGTATTATCTAGTATGATAAATGCAGTAATTGTAAGTGGACTTGAATATAATCAAACTTCCAAAGAAGCTCGAGATAGAATATATAACACTACACATGTTATGTTTCAGGCAATAGAAGCCTATCCTATTGACTCAAAAAATTATATATTTGTTGATGAATTAATTAAAAATAATGATTACAACATAAGAATATATAACTCAGTAGTAGAACTTATTAAAAAAATGAGCACAAAAATCCTCCCTATAGTACTTAGGTGCAATCCATTGATATTACAAGAGCGTACTATATCAAAAAAGCAAAGAAAAAATAGGAAGGTTACTAATATAAATAGTATTAAATTTAGGGAGGAAGATTTATTTGTACCACAAAATGCTATAGAGGTAGAAAATTCAAATATGAGTATAAAAGAAGTAGCAGAAGAAATAGTAAGTCAGATGTACAAACTTGGCCAAATTAATAGTGTTTACGCAATAGGCAACGATTTCATATACTGAGGCTCATTTAAATATAGAGCCTCAACTCCATTTAATTTTTGTTTATTTTTTAGTCTATAACGGACTAATAGCCCTGCATGGCTAGCATCCAACTTTGGTAAACTGCAATCCATATATGTAATGCAGTGCGTTTCAGGCTGGAGTTCACTTACTACAGCAGGATTTGATAGCGGTAACAAATTGAAATCAAATAACTGCGTATAAAACTTTTGATCATCTTCGATTATAGCTTTAATATTTTTTTTGCTATTTGTACAAAGTAGCGATATTGCATATGCTTGAGCTTCCAGGGCACTAACCCCATATAACGGCTTATTTGTAGCAAGATTTATACCTTGTGCAGTTGATATACCAACTCTGATTCCAGTAAAACTTCCTGGTCCAACTATCACTGCTAAATGGTCTATTTTATCGTAGCTGTAATTATGCTTATCAAACAAAGTATTCAGTATTTGAAAAAATGATTCTGCATGGCTATTGTTTGCAGAATTGCGTTCTACAAAACAATTACCATCGTAATCAATTACTGCTATTGAACTACCAGCACCTACAGTATTAATTGCTAGAATGGACATCACTTAAGCTTATCATAGAGCTTTGTAAACATCATAGTGAACGCACCGTTACCCATAACATTTGCTGAAGTTATTATTGGGTCAAACACTATATACAATGCTGTAATTAATGAAAGCATCTCTGGAGAGAATTTAAGATACTTCTCAAGAACAGGCAACATTACCATAATTCCTCCCGCTGGAACTGCAACAATAGCAAATTTAAATAACAGAAAGTAGAGAAGGAAAGTCACATAGTCTGTTGCAGACAATGCACCACCAAAAGTCATTATCATTGATAGTATTATAATAAAAAAGCAATCACCTACTAAATGAAAGCTAGCAGTTATTGGCACAACAGACGATGCTATATCATGCTGCTTTACATTTTTTTTGCTTCCTTCAAGAGTAAGCGGCATAGCTGCATTACTAGACATTGTGCTCATTGCAGTAATAAATGCTGGTATCATATTACCTATACTAGCTATCCAGCTTGTGATCTTGAACGAATTTGCTGCTCCATATAAGAGAAAAACATAAAGGTAAGTTGAAGATGATATAATAATAAAAATTATTGAGTAATCCTTAAATATTATGGGTAAAACCTGATCATGTTCCATTTTTAAAGCAAGACCAAGTACAAACATTGGAATAATTGGCGTCAAAAATGTCTTCAAAATAAAGAGAGTTAAATCTAACATTTTGTTCGAGAGCTCTTTGCTTTTTTTTGGTAATATTGTGGACACTAATATGCTTAATACAAATCCACAAGCAAGGGCATAAAAATTAGAAAGCAATGCAGGTATCCTAAATGACCATAAAGGAACAATTGTTTCTTCATATGTTATATCTTGTATTGAATAAGTGTTTTGTGTGATGAAATGCCCAACAGAATAAGCTATTAAACTTGAAGCTAGATTCGACAAGAAAATCGTTATAATAAGTAACAATATAAACTTTATAGCCGACTGCTTAAGATTGTTAACACTACTAAAGATTAATGCAAAAACAATAAAAGGCATTATAAATAGTAAGATCTCTTTTATACTAAGGCTTATTGAATACAAGAAGGTTTTCACTTCCATTGGAACTAGATGACCAAAAAATACAACCGAAGTGATAACAGCAAGTAAGGTTAGTAATTGTAACATATTCTAATATAGCGATATCCTATGGAAATACATATGATAAATTAGCTGCTAAGTAAAGTAAAACTGCCTAAAATATTTGCATTACCTTCTAGTACTTGAATGAGATTTCAAATTACAACGTTTCCACAAAGTATATAATTAACATCCACACCTTTGGTCAAGTTCCATTCACGCTTTATTACATTATATTCCATACCAGTCATATCTTGTAGTGTTACATTGTTTTCCCTTAGATGATTTGCAATTTCTGATGGCTTGAGAAATTTATTCCAATTATGTGTGCCTTTTGGCAGCCAGTTTAATATGTACTCTGCGCCGACTATTGCAAGACAGAAGGATTTAATAGTTCTATTTATCGTCGATATAAAAATTAGCCCTTCTGGCTTCAACAGCTCTATTGCTTTTTTCATGAAAAACTCTAAATTATCGACATGTTCAACCACTTCCATCAACAAAACCACGTCATACTTCTTGTCATTGCTTAGCTCTTCAATGCTAGTGTGTGTGTATTCTATATTTAACCCTACTTTCTTCGCATGCGACTGTGCCACTTTTATGTTTTCCTCACATACATCTATTCCCGCAACGCTAATACCAATACGCGCCATTGACTCTGACAAAATGCCACCACCACAACCAACATCGAGCAATGATAGTTCTTTTAAATCGCATTTTTTTAATTCTTTTATTTTCTCAACTATGTATGATACTCTCACAGGATTCATCATGTGCAATGGCTTGAACTTGCCATTCTCATCCCACCATTCACCTGCTATTTTAGCGAATTTTGATATTTCATCTTCATTATAAGTTTTTGTGGTTTTTTTCTTGCTAATATTGCTAAGTTTATCAAGGCGTTCTTTATGTCTACTTTCTTTTGAAAATTCTGTTTCGAGGAATTGTTTGACTATGTCTTTTGCTAATCCACTCGCAGTAAACCCTGCACCAAGACACAGTATATTCGCGTTGCCATGCTCGCGAGCTAATTTTGCGATCTCAACACTATTACATAAAGCAGCGTAGATTCCTTCAAAACGATTTGCCACAGTACTCATGCCCAAACCTGTACCGCAAATTAATATTCCATAATTTGCTTTTTTGTTTGTTATATCTTCTACAACTTCAGCAGCATAGTCAGGGTAGTCTACACTCTTTTGTTCAGCAGTGCAGCCACGGTCTATCACTGTATAATCTAAAGTTTCCAAGTAAGCCTTTATTTCTGATTTTAGTTCATAACCTGCGTGGTCTGAAGCAACTGATATCACATCTGACATATAAGAAATTGCAACTTAAGGGTATTTATATGGGTAATTTATTTTGAGCTTTTTGTCAAGCTCTCCTGATCTTTCTGAATAAATTTCGAGTCAGATATGCATAAATTCTATATAATTTTTATCCTACCACTACTCATTCGGTAAAATGGATCATATAGATATTATAAAGTCAAAATTATTGTTGTCCGACATAGTAGGAAAAAAAGTTAGGTTAATAAAAAGAGGAGATAGTTTTGTTGGACTCTGCCCATTTCATAACGAAAAAACTCCATCTTTTTCGGTCAGCAATGTTAAGGGCTTATATTACTGTTTCGGTTGCTCAGCTCATGGTGATGCGTTTGAATTTATTTCACAAACTGAGGGCTTAAGTTTTAAGGAAGCGTTGGAAAAATTGGCATCTGTTGCAGGTGTTGAGTTACCCAAAAACCTCAGCTTTGCTAAAGAAAATGACAAACTGTTTTCAGCACTGAATTTAGCTGCAAGTTGGTTCGCGCAGAAAAATCGAGGTGTTATGGCTTATTTAAGGCAGCGCAAGATCTCACTCAAAATCATAGATAAATTTAAGATAGGTTATGCACCAAGTTCTGGCTTGAAGGAATATTTGAACTCCTCTGGTATTAAAGACGAGATTTTGATCGATGTTGGGTTAATAAATAAGAATTCTCGTGATTATTTCTATGATCGGCTGATATTTCCTATACACAACATCACGGGCAAAGTTATTGGTTTTGGCGGACGTGCGCTGAACTCTGAGCAACAGCCGAAGTATCTAAACAGCCCAGAGAGTCAGCTCTTTAAGAAAAGAGAAAATTTATATGGATTAAACTTTGCTTTGAGTGAAATACGCAAAAAACAGCATCTATTTGTTGTTGAAGGATATATGGATGTAATAGCACTACATCAAGCGGGAATTACCAATACAGTTGCTCCGCTTGGTACCGCAATTTCTGCAGAGCAGATAAAAAATCTTTGGAAATTTGCTAAAGAAATTTCTATCTGTATGGATGGCGATAGTCCTGGATGTCATGCTGCTATTCGAATTGCAGAACTTGTTCTGCCGATACTGGAGCCTGGATACACATTGAAGTTCGTGACTTTGCCAAGCAACAAGGACCCATACGATATATGCAATGAACTAGAATATAAGACGGAAGATGTACTATCCGCTTTTAACCGCTCAACAGAACTGCACTCTGAATATTTATGGCATCACATAATTGGTAGCAATTTGCAAAATTATGAAAAATTTGCTCCGGAAAAATATTCAATTCTTGAGCACAAGTTCATGAAATATGTCAATGCTATCGGTAACAGCAGTATTAGAAGGTATTATAGAGATTATTTTTACAATAAGGTCAGTGAATTAAGAAGAAACTTTAAAAAGCTGATTTTTAATAGCAAAGCAACAAAAGGTGAGTATCTTTACAATAAATCTCCAGAGCTAATTGAAGCAGAGCAAAATCAGGCCATAATTTTGCGTATAGCCGTAGAATTTCCTGAAATCTTGAACCGTCCTATATTTTTTGAGCAATTTTCTCATTTCGAATTTACTAATGAGATGAAAAAATTACAACAGTGCGTAATTAATATGGTAACTAATGAGAGCAACTTTAATAAAGAAATTCTGCTACAGGAGTCTAGTGTTATAAAGTTTATATTTGAAAAAACTAGCGTACTAAATAGTCAATTAAGTGAGAAGAGATCGGCAGAAACTGTCTGGAATAACATAGTATTACGGAAAGAATTAAATGTATTACAAGAAGAAAAAATTAAAGCAAGGCTGGGCGGTAATTTTGACTTAGAGGAAAGGCTAATAGAACAAATAAAGCAAATAGAGGATAGTATACAAGAAATGCAAATGGAATTTATTCAAAAGTAGATGGCTTAAGATGTTCAAAATTATTAGAAAAACACTGTATTAGTAGTTGCTTAAAATAGCTTATTCTAGTATATTTCTGGTTTGTTCAACTACGATAAGTGTTTTCATTTCTTCCTCTCATTATCTTTCTAGCTTTATACCTTGGAAGTGGTATTTATTTTTCTTTTATCGGACTTGGCAATCCTCTTCATCAAATTTCACCGTTAGTTTGCTTATTACCAGCATTATTTTTTGCTGTTCTATTAAATAAAAACAAAATTCAGCATAGTATTGATACACTTATAAAAGGTATGGGTAATAAAACTACTCTTACCGTGTGTTTGATTTTTCTATTGGCTGGAGCATTTTCTACTATTACTGAATCGCTTGGTAGTATAAATGTTATTACTAACTTAACTATTCGCTTTCTTCCAGCACAATTATTACTTCCTGGAATGTTTTTACTTTCTACTTTTATTTCAAGTGCAATCGGCACATCAATCGGAGTTATTGCACTTATAACACCAATAGCTGTGAATCTAGCACAAAATGGAGCTTTTGATTGTGCGGTGGGCGTTGGAGCTGTGATAGGTGGGTCTATGTTTGGCAGCAACCTTTCAATGATATCTGACACTACTATTGCTGCTACTTCTTCACAAGGAGCTTCAGTAAAGGATAAAATAAAACTCACTTTCAAGACAGGATCTGTTACAGGTCTTATAATACTTATTTATCTAGTAATAATTTCAAATAGTACAGAAGTTGTTTCTATCTCAAGTCTGAATTATTTATCCATAGTCAAAATTATCCCTTATATATCTTTAATAATTATGGGTTTATTTGAAATAAACACTCTGGTAACATTAGCTATTAATATGGTTATTGCTGGGATATTAGGAATAGCTTTTTTTGATTATTCTCTTATTGAATATTCTCGTGACATATATAGGGGTTTTTATAAGATGAATGAAGTAATGATATTTATTCTCTTCAGTAGTGGATTAAGCCACTTAATGTACGAATACAGTCAGAAAAAGATAGATAAATTCACCGATGAGGTGAATCTCACAAGAAGTCAAGCTGAACTTATGATTGCAGGAATATCATCTCTGTTTACTATTTTAGTTTCCAGCAATGTTGTTGCTATTTTATTAACTAGTAATATTGCTAAAAGGCTTGCGCAAAGATATAACATTGCACCACACCGTAGTGCGTACTTATTAGAGATATTTACTTCTATCACAAAAAGTATCTTACCTTATGGTTCTCACGTATTACTAGCAAGCAGCATTGCCTCTCTGTCACCTATCATCGTACTAACAAAAGTATATTATTGTTTTGTTTTTGCAGCAGTTGCGATAGGTGAAATAGTTATTAACGGCAGACGTCGTGCGGTTGTAGCTCCTCAATTACCATAAATAACTCTTTAAATTTTCACTCAATTTGTTGATAAATATTATAATATTTGCTAAAATACTTATATAGTACCAATTCTTTTAAAGACATAGTATTACTAATGTTATAAAAAATGTATCAAAATAGTGGAGAAACAAATGCCTGATTATTATGAAATATTAGGAGTAAAAAGAGATGCTACTCATGGTGAGATAAAAAAAGCATATTACAAATTGGCACGTGAGTTTCATACAGATAAATTGCATAAGGAAGTAAAAGCTTTAGATAAGCTAGAACGAGAAAAGAAGAACAGAACGCTACTACAATCGGAAGAAAATGAACGAGCTCAACTTAAAGAGAAATTGACAAAATTCAAGGAAATATCAGCAGCATACACAGTGTTATCTGACCAAACAAAAAAAAGCCAGTACGATAGAGGAGAGGATCCTAATCAACAAACTTTTGAGACGGAACCTACATGGGAAGAGGAGAGTGACTTTTATAAAAAGATAAGTAAAATACTCAAAGACATGTCTGACTTGCACGAATCTACATCTGAAATCAATGTAATATTAAGGCAATCTAGAATTCTTGACGAAATAACTGATACGTATCATCAGAAAGTAAAAGAGATTAAAAAGCAAAAAAACGGAATAGATAAAACTGAAGAGATTAATGAATTAGAAAAAAGACTATCCTATTTCTCGACTTGTATTAAGTTGGCCAAAGAGATCAAGTCAGGCAACTTTAAATATTGTAGCTCTATAATGAAAGAAGCTATAATTGCTACTGATGACATTACATCTCTAGCACAAATTGCTGTTGCGTATGATCATGTAGAAATTTTTAAGCTCTTAGATGGAGAAGGAACCAAAGTATCACTAAATTCTTATTTGGGTATTACTGCTAAATGTTGCTCTGAAAAGATTTTAGATTTCCTTTTTAATAAATACATTAATGAAATGGATGTCAGGTATAAAGATGAAGAAGGAAAAACAGCTTTACATCATGCATTAAAATGGCTTGATAGGAATGAATCGAAATACCAAATTCTTGTCGAGTCACTTCTTAGCAACGGTGCAAGGCTCGATGTTAAAAGTGACAAAGGTGAAACTCCATTTGATCTCTTACTTAACTATGCTGAGAAATCTTTCTGTCCTCAAGCACAAATAAAAAGATTGAATAATGTTTCAGCGTTGCTTAGTTGTTGTAAAATTGATGAGCTGAAGAAACTACAAGGTACTTCTGCATTGAATAAGCTGGTCAAACTTGCTGCTAGTAAGCATCACAAAGAAATTTTTAATCTCTTGACCAAAAATAACATACATATTGCATATTTAGGTGATGAAGACGGTAACACAGCCTTACATTGTATATTAAAAAGTATTCATTATAAAGATTATGAATGGACAAATTTTGCCAAATTCCTTCTTAGTAAAGGTGCAAGGCTTGGTGTTAAAAATCGTGAAGGTGAAACTCCATTTGATCTCTTGGTTGACTATGTCAGAATGCATTTTTATGATAGGCATAGTTCTGAGAGAAATGCTGATGGAACTTATGACTTTATTTGTCGTGACTCACGTAGTCCACTGCAACGGCTAGATTTAGTTGTGAGGTTACTTAGCGAACATAAAGATAAACTGGAAGATCTAAATGGTACTAGTAAGTTAGGTACATTAGTAAATATTGTTGTTGATTGTAATCATAAAGGAGCTCTAGATCTTCTGCTAGAAAGTAACATAAAAATTTCAAGTATTACTTTAGAAAATATCGTTACAAGCAATTGCAATAAAAAGATTTTTGATTGCTTTTTACATAAAAATAAAATTGACTATCAAGATGAAAGTGGGGATACAGCTCTACATCATGCTTTAAGAAAGTTGCACTCCGATAAGTCAATGCTTTGCAAAGTTGAATCACTTGTGAGTGCAGGTGCGAGATTTTATGTTAAAAATGACCAAGGTGAAACTCCGTTTGATCTCTTGGTTGAATATGTTGAGAAGGGGTTTTATGGTCAAGCGTCAAGGTTAAGTTATGCTTGGAAGTTGCTTAACAAATGTGAAAATAAAGATGTACTAAGAGAGCTAAAATATAAAGATGGTACTACTGCATTAGATAAACTAAATGAGCTTCGTATTAAGTGTCGTAATACTTCTATCATAGTTGCTTCTACGTTAGCAGTAGTAGGAGTTGCTTTAGAAGTAGCTATTGCAGTTTACTCAGGAATGTTAGCGTTAGGGATAGGAATTGGAGTTTGTTGTCTTGTTGTTGCTGCAATCATATACCATTGTAATAGTCCTGCAAATTTATTGAAAGATAGCAATGCTGAAGTTGCAATTAATCAAATGGCATTAGTAAAATTATAACTTAAGATCAGAAGAAATGGCAGATCAAGTTTAATAATGTTAATTCAGTAATATATTTAGTAAAATCTAAAACTAAGAAAATTCTATACTTGCAACTCTGTGAGATGCTGGTGGTATCTATCTTACTTTCTTGATAGGAATATAGATGACAAGAGATAGGCAATGGAATTACAAAGAGTTTGCAAATATTAGTTATTATTTGTAGAATATAGAGAAATTAGTAGAGATTTTAATAGTATGCCATCCGTTACTTTTATTTTACCTGATGGAAGTAAGAAAAGTTATGAAGCTGCAGAGGGAGAAACTCTTCTTAATTTAGCCCATAGAAGTGATCCAGATCTGCTTGAAGGTGCATGTGAAGGTTCTCTTGCTTGCTCTACATGCCATGTGATTGTTGATCCAAAATTTTATGATGTTGTAGAAACACATAATCCTATATCTGATGAGGAAAATGACATGCTGGATCTAGCTTTCGGTTTAACAGAGACATCGAGGCTTGGATGCCAAATAAAAATCACAAAAGATATTGACGGTTTGTGCGTAACCGTGCCCAGAGGTACAAGAAATATATCATTAGATAAATAAGAGGATAATGCGTAAAATTTTTATCTATATTCTCATCTCCTTACCTTTGTTTATTCCTCTAGCGTATAGTGGTTTTTGGTATTTTTCTGCATTTAAGGTAAAAAGTCTTTTAACTGATTACATTAATGACGAAAAAGTTGATATTTCACATGATTTTAAGGGATTTCCTTTTAACCTAGTTTTTCGTGTAACGAATCCAAAATTTTCTAATGAGCAATTAACTGTTTCATCTGAAGCTTTAGTGATAAAAAACAGATTATTTGATAAGTCAGTATATATCTATATACCAAGCAATAAAGTAAACATTGCTGTCCGTAGTGATGAGAAAAAGAATATAAAGTGTCACACACACGTGAGTAGCCACTTTGTTGTTAAACTAAATGATTTACTATCTTCATTAAAATTCAACAGAAATAGCACTGTAATAGACTATATAGATACATTTCGTTACGAAGATTATGGATTAAAATGTGATGTTTTAGAAAATCAGCAAAGTGTTATAACTGAAGTGAATGATAAAAGTAATTACATTCAATTTCACTTTGATAAAGAACTGAATGAAAATACTAAACTAGAATTTGATTTTTATACTTACCGTTATAAACATACTGCAAGTCCTGAAAATTACCTTAGTGTCGACGCTAAATTAGATTATGAATTTGTAAACCATATTTCAGCTTCTAAGATTAATTTCAACATAGAAAAATTTTTGATTGAGAGTAATAACTTTTCTATTGCTGCGAATGGTGGAGTAAGTAATTACAATTTAGTTACATCTTCATTTGAAGATAAAATCAATGTAGCCATATCAAATTATAAAGAATTAATTTCGTTTATGACTAATGATTCAAAGACTGCAGATAAATTGGAAAAATCAATATCTTCCTTATCAGAAAAAATCACTGATAACGACATTCAATTTTCAATAAAGTACGACAATAATGTAGGTTCAGGCTTTATTGGAAAATTATCCACTACTGATTTTATCACTCAATTCACCAAGAATGAGAATAGTAATTAGCTTACTTTTTACATTGATATTCCATTTAAGCATAAATGCTTTTACTTTGGATGATAAACTAAGAGACGAAAGCATGGAAGAGCGAGCAAGTAGCTTATTTGCAGTAATAAAGTGTCCTGTATGCTCTGGTGAATTATTATCCGAATCTGAGTCTCAAGTTGCATATGGTATGCGTAAGACAATTCGCAAGAAGATCAGTGATGGATATACTAACGAGCAAATAGTTTCAGAGTTAAAAAATTCTTATGGAGATTCAATTATCATTGTACCACCTGTAAAATCTAGTACCTACATTTTATGGTTTATTCCTTTTATAATTCTTCTTATTGGATGTTTTCTAATACGAAAATCAGTTCAGAAAATAGATAAAGTAGTAAAAAGATAACTATAGAGTAAAAGTGAGTTTACAACAAATGCAAGTAGATACTATAAACCTCAGTTGCGGATTAGCCAACGAAGTAAAGCTTAGAAATGCAGGGCTTTTTCGGCTGCATGGAATATGAAACAAGCGTAGAAAAAATGTGTACCAAAAAATTTATCGGTGATCTATGTCTTGTATGCTCAATCTCAAAGTTGTTTTTCAGAGAGCCAAAAACTGTCTCAATAATCGATCTTTTTCTTAACAAAATCTTCTCATTTAGCGCCATTAATGAGTTTTTCATACCCTTTTTTATACTGGTTACAAGCTTTAACCCTCTATCGAATAATTCGTGAAAAAGATCTTTTTTGATATATCCTTTATCTCCAAACAATAATCCAGTCAATTTCTGAGTTAAATTTGGCACAGGTTTTCTATCATCAATGTTGCCTTTTGTCACCGTAACCCCTTGAATTTCGCCAGCTTCGTTGATTACTAGATGTAGTTTAAAACCGAAAAACCACCCATAGGTAGTCTTTCCAATCTTTGCCAACCCTTTGAAAACTTTATTTCTCGAGGTCCTTTTTGGATGGCAAACAGCGATAGATGTTGCATCTATGTACGAAATCCCTGTCACTTTTGACTGTTCGCAAAACCATTGCATTAAACCCCAGTTGCGGATTAGAAATCAGTGAAAAAGCCAGGAAAATAGGGTAACCTCGGAAAATTATTTACAAAATAGAGAGGTTACCAATGAATGAAAATATAACAGAATTATTTTGCCTGATCGACGATTTTTGCAATTCAGTTGACAAGAATTTTGCAGAAAAACTTCTACCAAGTAGCAAAAAACCAACCAGGACGCCAGAGATTACGCATTCAGAGATTCTTACCATAATATTGCTATATCACCAATCCAAGTGCGACAATTTTAAAATTTTCTATGTGCATTATTTGAAATTATTATACGAATCAGCGTTTCCAAAATTGCCATCCTATAGTAGGTTTATTAGGCTAAAATCTAGGGTTTTATGGTATTTAGTGCTCTTAACCCCAGTTGCGGATTAGAAATCAGTGAAAAAGCCAGGAAAATAGGGTAACCTCGGAAAATTATTTACAAAATAGAGAGGTTACCAATGAATGAAAATATAACAGAATTATTTTGCCTGATCGACGATTTTTGCAATTCAGTTGACAAGAATTTTGCAGAAAAACTTCTACCAAGTAGCAAAAAACCAACCAGGACGCCAGAGATTACGCATTCAGAGATTCTTACCATAATATTGCTATATCACCAATCCAAGTGCGACAATTTTAAAATTTTCTATGTGCATTATTTGAAATTATTATACGAATCAGCGTTTCCAAAATTGCCATCCTATAGTAGGTTTATTAGGCTAAAATCTAGGGTTTTATGGTATTTAGTGCTCTTAACCCCAGTTGCGGATTAGAAATCAGTGAAAAAGCCAGGAAAATAGGGTAACCTCGGAAAATTATTTACAAAATAGAGAGGTTACCAATGAATGAAAATATAACAGAATTATTTTGCCTGATCGACGATTTTTGCAATTCAGTTGACAAGAATTTTGCAGAAAAACTTCTACCAAGTAGCAAAAAACCAACCAGGACGCCAGAGATTACGCATTCAGAGATTCTTACCATAATATTGCTATATCACCAATCCAAGTGCGACAATTTTAAAATTTTCTATGTGCATTATTTGAAATTATTATACGAATCAGCGTTTCCAAAATTGCCATCCTATAGTAGGTTTATTAGGCTAAAATCTAGGGTTTTATGGTATTTAGTGCTCTTAATGCAATGGTTTTGCGAACAGTCAAAAGTGACAGGGATTTCGTACATAGATGCAACATCTATCGCTGTTTGCCATCCAAAAAGGACCTCGAGAAATAAAGTTTTCAAAGGGTTGGCAAAGATTGGAAAGACTACCTATGGGTGGTTTTTCGGTTTTAAACTACATCTAGTAATCAACGAAGCTGGCGAAATTCAAGGGGTTACGGTGACAAAAGGCAACATTGATGATAGAAAACCTGTGCCAAATTTAACTCAGAAATTGACTGGATTATTGTTTGGAGATAAAGGATATATCAAAAAAGATCTTTTTCACGAATTATTCGATAGAGGGTTAAAGCTTGTAACCAGTATAAAAAAGGGTATGAAAAACTCATTAATGGCGCTAAATGAGAAGATTTTGTTAAGAAAAAGATCGATTATTGAGACAGTTTTTGGCTCTCTGAAAAACAACTTTGAGATTGAGCATACAAGACATAGATCACCGATAAATTTTTTGGTACACATTTTTTCTACGCTTGTTTCATATTCCATGCAGCCGAAAAAGCCCTGCATTTCTAAGCTTTACTTCGTTGGCTAATCCGCAACTGAGGTATTAAGAGCACTAAATACCATAAAACCCTAGATTTTAGCCTAATAAACCTACTATAGGATGGCAATTTTGGAAACGCTGATTCGTATAATAATTTCAAATAATGCACATAGAAAATTTTAAAATTGTCGCACTTGGATTGGTGATATAGCAATATTATGGTAAGAATCTCTGAATGCGTAATCTCTGGCGTCCTGGTTGGTTTTTTGCTACTTGGTAGAAGTTTTTCTGCAAAATTCTTGTCAACTGAATTGCAAAAATCGTCGATCAGGCAAAATAATTCTGTTATATTTTCATTCATTGGTAACCTCTCTATTTTGTAAATAATTTTCCGAGGTTACCCTATTTTCCTGGCTTTTTCACTGATTTCTAATCCGCAACTGGGGTTATAAGAACATTTGAGTTTAGATCAAAGATTGTAAGGTTAAATCTTCCATCCAAATAACCACGCACTCTACCTGCTTATCTGGGTAGACTTCTTGCACTAAGGTTTTATAGATCAACATTTGCTTTTTTATTTCATTTGATGAGGAAATAGAAACGTTATGGTGTGATTTATAGTCAATTATGATTGCTTTGTCTTCTGTTATACACAGTCTGTCTAGCCGCACTAATACTGGTTTTCCGTCAATTGTTCCACTAAGTGGAATTTCTGATTTGCCCTCCAAGTCGAACAGGTAATCATATTTTTCATTAAAGGTTAATATTTTGCTGTAAATTTCATCCTTATCTTCACTAGTGTTTATGCTATCAAGATATTTCCTAACCCAATTTTTTCTCCTGTCTTTCTCTATCTTGGGCATATATTGCAATATACTGTGAATTATTAAGCCTCTTGCATAGCTGTCTGTCGTCCCAATGCTCCTTTTTGTCATTCCAGCATTCTCATCTGTCTGACCTTACCCAGAAAAAGTAGACAGAAAGTTAAGACGTTTTTGAAGTAAAATAAAACGTTTTTTCAAAGAGGTGTGGTATGACAAAAAGAAAAGAATATACAGCAGAATTCAAAATTGAAGCTATAAGACTAGTAAAAGAAACAGGTCAATCATCAGCAAAAATAGCAAGAGATTTGGGTATTAGCGGTGATTCATTAAGCAGATGGGTAAAAACATACAATGATAGAATGTCTGGAGTAGATGCGTTTCCAGGAAAAGGGAAAGTAGCTCATTGTGACAAAGAAAAGTTTGATTTAAAGAAAGAGCTGGCAAGAGTAACGAGGGAAAGAGACATTTTAAAAAAAGCCCTGGGATATTTTGCAAACCAAAAAGAGTAAAATATTCTTTTATAAAAGAACATGAAAACTGCTATAAAATACGGGAATTATGCAGATTTTTGAACGTATCTGCTTGTGGTTATTATAAATGGATTACTAAGGAAAAAAACAACAAAAAATCAATAAGAGAAGAGCTCATACAAGATATTCAGAAGGTATATCGAGCATCACAATGCAGATACGGAGCTCCTAAAATTCACGCTGAATTAAAGGCTTTAGGTAAAAATTATAACATCAAAACAGTGCAAAATGTTATGCAGAAAAATGGCATTCAAGCTAAGCTTAGACGAAAGTTTAAAAGTAAAAAACCACAAATAGACAATAGAGTTATAACTCCTAACATATTAAATCAGAATTTCATCGCTGATCAACCTAACAAGATATGGGTAACTGATATTACGTACATAAAAACTAATGAAGGATGGTTATATTTGGCAGCAATAATAGATTTATATTCACGCATGGTGATTGGCTGGTCAATGAGTAATGCAGTAAATAGGCAATTAGTTATAGATGCGTTATTCATGGCTATTGGTAGGCGCAAATCTGCTAAAAATCTACTATTTCATAGCGATCAAGGATCGCAATACACCTCTAAAAATTATCAATTTTTACTAAGTACAAAAAATATTACTTCTAGTATGAGTCACAAAGGTTGTTGTTATGATAATGCTGTTTCAGAGAGCTTTTTTAGTTCACTTAAGAGAGAGTTACTCATTGATACTTCACAACACTCTGCACAACAAGCTAAAACCGCAATATTTGAATATATAGAAATTTTTTATAATAAACAGCGTAGACATTCTACTATTAACTATTGCATTCCTGAGCTTTTTGATTCATCATTCTCATAGCAAAAACGTCTTAACTTTCTGTCTACTTTTTCTGGGTAAGGTCAGTCATCCCAGTGCTTGACACTGGCTTTTTTTCTCCAGGTTCCAGCGTTACGTGCTGCAATGACATTGATAGGTTTGATGGAGGTGAAATCACTGGAACATCAAAATAATCACGTTTTTTATAAATAGAAGGGTAGTTTGCATTCATGCATAGCACTTCAACTTTTTCTTTAAATATCGGCTGTAAGTATAGTTTTTTCCTCTCATATAATGCTCCATATTGAATAACTAGATCATACCAAGAGCCCTTTTGCACTGGCTCTTTGCCTAAAATGTATAACTCATCTTCAGCACGCGTAAGTGCCACGTACAGCAAACGCAAATATTCGTTATAATCCTCTAGTTTTTTCTCTCTTTTTACTTGATTACAATAAGCATTACTATTTTTGCCACACCAAAATGGTGCTTCCGTTGCATCAAACAAAATATTTTCGCTGTTTCTTGGTACTGTATTTGTGTCAACTAAAAACACTATTGGAGCTTGTAGACCTTTTGATTTATGAATTGTCATTATTCGTACAGCATTGAGTTCTGATTGCATATCGTTTTTAATCTCAGGATTATTTTCTTTGATCCACTGAACAAATGCTTGAAGAGATGGGTGCTCAAATTGCAATACGAGGTTCATAAATTCGTCTAGAATCTCGAAGCACTCAAGACCTAGCCTTGCAGCAAATTTCTTCTTGCCTGTGCGCAATATATGCGTGAATAGTGTAAGGGGGGATTCTGTCTGAGATAAATTAATTAGATAGTTTAATTCATTAGAGATAATCTCCTGATAATCTTGAAGTTTTTCCCACAACGACTGTTCTTTACGATCGTATGCAATATTGAATAAATCATCCTCAGTGAAGTTAAATAGCGGTGATTTTAAAACATTTGCAAGAGCAAGATCATTTGCCTGGAGGAGCAAAAATTCAGCTAAAGCTATTAAGTCCTGCACAGCTATGTAATCCATAATTCTAAAATAATCTCGGCCTATAACTGGTACATTTACTTTTTTTAGTTCACTTATTATGTAATCAACTAACACATTTCGCTGCCGTACCAAAATCATAATATCCCTTGGTTCTATATGACGATCTTTGGCGACTAAAATCCGCCCTTCGTTTAACCAATTGTGAATTCTTTGGGCTATTGCCTGAGCAAGTAATCGATCTGTTACTACATAATCTTTCCTCTGTATTAAATGAATTTGTAAGGCTTGCTGCTCTTCCTCTTTATACCTTGGCAGTAACGGCCAGATTTCAATGTACCCTTGATCGTTTTCTCTATATGGAATATGTTTTATCTTGTTATCATTGAAAGATATTTCTTCACGAAAATTGTTAAATATTCTGTCTACAAGCATCAAAACTTCTGGAGTTGAGCGAAATGACTTTTCAAGTTGACATGATACCCAATCTCTGCCACCGGTTTTCGTGTGAAAATATTGCTGCATGTAATTAAATAGATGGGGATTTGCTCCTTGAAATCTGTAAATTGATTGTTTTACATCTCCAACAACGAATAAAGTTCTCTTTTCGTCACCACCGGTAAAAAATTCATTGCAGAGATTTGTTATAATTTTCCATTGACTGATACTATTGTCTTGTGCCTCGTCAACAAGAATGTGGTCTATTTTTTGATCTAGATTAAACAATATCCAATCTTTATAGCCTGGATTGCTAAGGAGATTTGTTGCTAAATTGATGATATCATCATAATCAAGCAGTGCATTCTTTGATTTTTCACTATTATATAGATCAACATATACTTTAAATATACTAAGTAAACTACTGGTTCTTCCGAATATTTGATAAGAATTTATATCCTTTACATGGGTAAACAATGCATTTTGAATGCTTTCTATCATTTGCTCTACGTCTTCAAATTTTTCCAAAGCACCCTTTGTTATAATGGATGATATGCTCTTTTTTTCGTACGATTCTGATTTGAGAAATACTTTAGCTAAGTTCTCTATCTTGTTGTCATCCCAGTGCTTGACACTGGGATCCATATTTCTTTTTTTCTGGATCCCAGTGTCAAGCACTGGGATGACAACATTTGGTACGGACGATTTTGTGCTATTACACCAATCATAAAGTATCGCACTGTAACTCTGATCTCTTTTGCTGCCCTCACTTAATATTTTAGCTAATCTTTTTATCTGCTCAATCGTTTCACTCTGTAAATCGTGAATCTTATCTGGGGCACTTAGTTTATCTTTGATATACCCTAAATTATTTTCTAGAGCTGATCTCTTTATACATAAGGTATAGAGTAAATCACTCAGCTTGTTTTCATCAATTTCAGCTGCAATGATATTTATATCGTCCTGCACAGTTTCATTATGAAGCGTTTTTTCAAATACGATGGAATGCAATTCTTTACATTCGCTCAACGTACAATTTGGAGCGATACCAGCTTCTGTAGGAAAGCTGGAGATTAATTTGTAACAAAAGGCGTGTATAGTTTGAATATTAAGACCAAGATTTTCCAGTTTAGAAAAAAGCCTTCTTGCTCTTGTTAAATAATCTTTATTTTCTCTGGTCATACACTGGGCTAATTGTTCTAAATCTGTGACCAATATACCCTCTGGACATATTGCCCACTTACTAAGTGTACTGTAAATGCGATCCTCCATTTCATTTGCTGCAGCATTGGTAAATGTTAAGCAGAGAATATTTCTCTTATTCTCTAATAGAAGTCTTAATACTCTGTCTATTAAGATCTTTGTTTTACCTGTACCAGCTGATGCACTTACCCATACAGAGAAGTTAGGATTTATGGCATTTGATCTCATTAGGAGTGTATAAAGTTTGACTGAAGTGGCATTTCAAGTATAGTAAATAAGATAGTGTTAGTGAAGATATACAGATGGAAAGTTTTTGTGTAAAGGCTCCTGCAAAGATCAATCTTTTTTTACATATTATAAATAGAGAAGAAAGAGGGTATCATTTAATTGAAAGTTTGGTTGTCTTTGCTAAACTTTCTAATTTTTTAGAGATAAAAGTAGGAGAAAAAAACTTTAGATATGATAACTCTACAGTTCAATTTGTAAACTCTGAGTTTAAAATAAATTATCGATATAATACTATAACGAAAGCATTGAGTCTACTGCTTAGGCATGCTCCTGTACGCACTAAAGTCACTGTGAAGGTTATAAAAAATGTACCAATTGCTGCAGGATTTGGTAGTGGTTCCTCAGATGCTGGAGCTGTGATACGCACGCTAGGAGAGCTGTGGGATATTGATAGGCAAATTTTAAGTGATATAGCTTTAAGCGTTGGTGCTGATGTGCCTGCAAGTGTAGATAGTAAGCCAGTTTTTGTTAGAGGTGTTGGTGAGGAATTATGTCCCATTAAACAATGCTCTTTACCCATAAGTCTGGTACTTGTGAAACCAAAAAAAAAGTTTTTGAATACATCAGAAGTATTTTCCAAGTATAAAGAGGATTTCTCTGATCCAATTAAGTGGAGTGATAACACTGAGGAGAATTTGTTAGAGCTTCTTAAAGAGACAAAAAATGACCTTCAAGAAGCAGCAATAGGTTTTGTACCTGAAATTCAGAATGTAATATCAACACTAGAGTCACAAGAAGGCTCTATACTTTCTCGTATGTCAGGTAGTGGTGTAGCGTGTTTTGGAATGTTTGATAGTGAAGAAAGTGCAAAAGCTGCAGCGGCAAATATCAAAAAGGAATATCCAGAATGGTGGGTGTGCGACACGGAATTAATAGTTTGATTTATGCCCTTAATTTCCAAGAAGAAAAATCTTATAGATGGTTACAGGGAAGAAAGATTTTGGGTAAATAATCAAGAATATCATGGCTCAATTATAATTTTTCCTGAAAAGGTGATTGAATTGAAAGAAAGTGATATAAATAACAAGGAGTATTTTAAATCTTTTTTAACAGAGGAAATAGAGATTTTGATAATAGGTACTGGTAAGATACGCGATTGTTCAATGAAGTCTTATCTTATGGAGCAAAAGAATTTAAATTTTGAATTTATGACGACGGGTTCTGCATGCAGAACCCATAACGTTTTAATATCTGAAGATAGATTTGTTGTCAGTTATCTGATAGCATGTTAGAGATATTTACACAGAGTTTTTTTATAAACAGTCTAATTGCGGTAATTATGATTAGCCTAGTCACAGGAGCTCTAGGGTCATTTATGATATGGCAAAGGTTATCGTATTTGGGTGATAGTTTGTCCCATTCTTCATTGCTTGGTATTGCACTTGCTTTGATCTTTAATATCAGCCCATCGGTAAGTATAATGCTCATTGCAATTATGTTTGCTATACTACTTTCTCTTAATTTTAATAAATTATACTCTGCTGATACGATATTGAACATAGTTACCAATGTAGTTTTATCATCGAGTTTAATACTTATGTCTTTTCTTCCATCAGGTAATAATAGTATTATTAGCTCACTTTTTGGTGACATATTAATGATTGACCAAAGTAATATAATATCAATTTTTCTAACCTCCGTAATAGTTACTTTGATATTAATATTTAGATGGCGCTATTGGCTGATGATTTCGATTAATCAAGATTTGGCAACAGTTGAGAAAGTACATGTTAATTTTGTTAGGCTAGAATTTTTGATTATACTCGCTATCTTTATTGCAATTTCTGCTCAATTAATAGGAATATTACTCATTGCTGCATTTTTGTTAATACCTGCTGCATCAGCAAGACTCATTTCAAAAACTCCAATGCAAATGATTATTGTTGCAACAGTTTTTTCTGTGATTTCTGGAGTATCAGGTTTGATATTATCTGCAAGTTTTGACTTATTAACTGGACCTGCAATTATACTTATCGCAGCTGTGTATTTAATCATTGCTTATTTTATAAGATTGGTGTTAAGTAGATCGACTTAATTTTGGTCTCGGAAGTTCATAATTCATTAACAAATGAGTGTAACTATCTGAGCGTAAAGTAGTTTTTGCTACGTTGTTTTTATGTGCTAATTGTTAATTTGTGGAGTGAAAGATATGGCCGAAGGATTTTTTTCTAGATATATAGGACAGCCTATAAAAAATTTTTATAATTATGTTACGGGAAAGAAAGAAGTGTCTGATGATATGCAGAATACAGCAAATCAAGAAAGCTCAGAATTGTTGGAAACTGATGTGCAATCAAATGATGTACCACCAAATAGTGATCATATAATATAGATGGCATGAGAATCACGCCATCTAAAGTTAAAAAATTCCTTGAGAAACCCGATACTTTAAGTGGTGTATTAATTCATGGGAGTGACAATAGTAAGGTCGATATTTTTGTACAGAAAATAATTGCCAACTTGAATGAGTATTCAGTTCAGGTGATGGATTTTGCAGTAGTGAATAAGTCGCCTGGCTTGTTATTTTCCGAGTTGGCAAACATTTCGATGTTTACTAAAAAAAGGTTAGTTAAGCTGATAAATGTCAGTGGAAGTATATCTAAAGAGTTAAGAAACATATTGGATCATAATATAGGCGATCATTATATAGTAATGATCGCAAATGATCTTCCATATAGTTCTACAACTAAAAGTTATATGGAAAGCTCAAAAATTTTCGGTGTCATTACCTGCTATAAGGACAGCGGTAGTAATCTTTGTGATATTATATCAAGTTACTTGAAACAAAATGATATAGAGTGCACAAGTGAGATAATCTACCACTTGCAGTCTTATTTTAATCATAGCAAACTGCCTATATATTCAGAGCTTGAAAAATTAGTTTTATATCTAGGAAAAAGAAAAGATCTTAAACTTGCTGATATAGATCTATGCTTTTCAACCTCCGGCAATGATTATGTTACACTTGATAATCTGTGCTCTGCAATAGTGAGTAAAGACATGGGACAATTCATCAAAATTTCCGATGTATTGATATTACAAGAGAATTTTTCACCGATAGCATTAATCCGTATTATATCAAATTATTTTCTACGGCTAGAAAGCGTTTTGCTGTTAATACAAAATGGAATGAATGAACAAGCTGCAATTGACCAGCTGAGTCCTCCATTGTTCTTCAAACAATTGCAGAGTTTTAAATCTCATTTGAAAAGTTTGCAACTTTCAGAACTTAAGAAGATCTTAGAAAATTTGATGAGCTTGGAAGTGACCTGTAAAAGAACTGATCTGAATCATAAAATGATCTTTCAGCATGAGATTAACTATTGGTGTCATTCAAATACATTCGGTGCATTTAAACCTTTTGTATGATTTTCTTCTAACCTTGCAACAATGCTCTCTCTACCGATAAAAATTAATAATTTAGCGAGTTCTGGACCTGTTTCTGTTCCTGTTAAAGCGAGGCGCAACTGCATAAATAGATCTTTTGCCTTTATATCAACTGTCTGTCGAATATTTTTAACCCATTCTGATAACGTATTTTCATTACAATCACCTTGAGGTAATGTGCTTAGCGCTATTTTTATAAATTCTTTATTAATAACCACGGGCTCTATATTGGATTTACATACTTGCCACCATTTGGCCACCTCAGAAAACCTGTTTATGTTGTTTCTTATAAAATACCAAAACTCTGAACCAATTTGACTTAAACGATCTTGCACCATTTCAAATGGCATTTGTTGCAGCACTTTGCTATTTAGCTTATACATTTCACTCAAGCTGAATTGTAAAGATGCTGAGCTAAATTTTTTGATATCAAATGAGTCAAGTAAAGGCTGCATATCAACATGAGCTTCTATTGGATCAGATGTGCCAAGTTTTGCTAAATAGCTAGTTAGCGCCATTGGCTCAATCTCATCTTCTCTTATGGACTTAATATCCAACCCACCTTTCCGTTTCGATATTTTGCTATCATCAAAGTGTAGTAGGGGAAGGTGGGCAAAGATAGGAATTTTCGCTTTTAATGCTTGAATCATTTGAATCTGAACTGCGGTATTAGTTACATGATCTTCCCCGCGTACAACATGGGTTACATTAAAGTCAATGTCATCAATAACAGAAGGTAGCATGTACGTATAAATTCCATCTTCTCTTTTTACTACAGGATCGCTGATATGAATTGTTGCAATATTTATTTCGCCTTTAACTTCATCATTCCATTTTACAGTTTTATTTCTATCCAATTTAAATCTGAAATGTGGTTTTCGTCCTTCTTGCTCATAACGAATTTTCTCTTGCTCAGTTAGAAGCAACGCACCTTTATTGTAAATAGGGGGAAGACCTTGTTTTAATTGCAATTTTCGTTTAGTGTCTAATTCTTCTCTTGTTTCATAACATGCATAAATATGACCTTCTTTCATTAACTGTAAGAACACCTCGTTATAGCGCTCAAAACGCTCTGATTGCTTAAAACTTGAATTCCAATTTATGCCAATCCATTTTAGGTCTTCTATGATATTATCTACATATTTGATATCTGAACGCTCAAGATCAGTATCATCAAAACGTAGTAAAAATTTTCCATTTTGATTACGTGTGTACATCCAACAAATGAGTGCAGTGCGTATGTTTCCTACATGTAGGTAGCCAGTTGGGCTTGGAGCGAATCTTGTTAGCATTTAAATGATTACTTTAGTTTATTTTAATTTTATATAAATGTACTGCTAAAGCAAGATTCTTCTTTGTCTTGGTGTTAGTTGCTACAAAGTACAGCGAACATGAAACCTTTTTGTTAGAGTTCCATGATCTGCCTAAAATACTCTGAAAGCACGGCTTTAGTTATTTACTCTAAATATATTATACGTATACTTGTTATTAAATTAAATTTGAAATGATAAGAAATGAGTGAATTTAAATCAATCCGTAATATTGCAATAATTGCACACGTTGACCACGGAAAAACTACTTTACTTGATAACATGTTAAAACAAAGTGGCACGTTTCGTGAGAATCAAGAAGTTCAAGAACGAGTGATGGATAGTGGTGATCAAGAACGTGAACGTGGGATTACAATACTTGCAAAATGTACGTCAATAATGTGGGGTGATGAGAAAATCAATATCATTGATACACCAGGACATGCGGATTTTGGTGGAGAAGTGGAAAGGGTGCTCTGCATGGCAGATGGTGTATTACTACTGGTTGATGCTGCAGAAGGTCCAATGCCACAGACTAAGTTTGTGTTGTCAAAAGCACTAAAGGCAAATTTAAAACCGATTGTGATAATCAATAAGGTTGATCGACCAGATAGCAGAATTGATGAAGTACTAAATGAAATATATGAGTTATTTTTTAACCTTGATGCAACCAACGAGCAACTAGATTTTCCAGTACTCTATGCTTCAGGTAGAAATGGTTGGTGTGCTAAGGAGCTATCTGATGAGAGAAAAGATTTAAGCCCATTATTTTCAACGGTGATAGATTACATAAAACCTTCCGTTTATGATCAAAATGCACCTTTTGCTATGCTAGTTACTTTACTTGAATCTGATAAATTTCTTGGCAGAATATTGACAGGAAAGATCTACCAAGGAATCGCGCAAGTTAACTCAGATCTTAAGGTAATTGATCTTGATGGTCAAGTGGTTGAGCGAGGGAGATTAACTAAGTTACTCTCATTTTCTGGCTTAAAACGCGTTCCAGTAGAGCAAGCTGTAGCTGGTGATATCATTGCCATTGCAGGACTTGAGAAAGCTTCAGTTTCAGACACTATAGCAGCACCAGAAGTTACAACTGCGATCAGCTCAACTCCAGTTGACCCGCCAACAATGGCGATTACTATAAGCGTTAATGACTCACCTTTTGCTGGGCAAGAGGGAACAAAACTTACCTCAACTGTTATAAAAGATCGTTTATATGCAGAAGCAGAAACAAACGTTGCAATTACTGTAACTTTGGCTCCAAGTGGTGAAGCATTTGAAGTAGGTGGACGTGGTGAGTTGCAGCTTGGGGTACTGATTGAAAATATGAGAAGGGAAGGTTTTGAACTTTCAGTTTCACGGCCTCGAGTGCTGTTTAAAGAAGAAGATGGCAAAAAACTTGAACCTATAGAGGAAGTAGTAATTGATGTAGATGATGAGTATAGTGGAATCATCATGGAAAAACTTAGCTTTCGAAAAGGTGAAGTAACTGACATGAGACCTTCTGGTAGTGGCAGAACTAGGTTGACATTTTTAGTGCCATCAAGGGGATTAATTGGCTATCAAGGAGAATTTTTAACTGATTCTCGCGGCACTGGTATAATCAACCGTTTATTTCACAGTTATGCTCCACATAAAGGTTCAATTTCCGGAAGGCGTAATGGGGTTTTAATTTCAACAGACAAAGGCGAAGCAGTAGCGTATGCAATTTTCAATCTGCAAGATAGGGGAATTATGTTTGTTAAGCCACAAGATAAGGTATATTGTGGTATGATTGTCGGTCAGCATAGTCGTGACAATGATTTAGAAATAAATGTACTTAAAGGTAAGCAATTAACAAACGTAAGAGCTTCAGGTAGCGATGAAGCTATAAAGCTTACTCCACCAAAAATAATGACACTGGAGGATATGATAGCATATATAGACGATGATGAATTGGTAGAAGTAACTCCAAAATCTATACGTTTGCGTAAGAAGTTCCTCGATCCAAATGAACGTAAGCGTGCAGGAAGGGCGAAGAATAAAGAGTAATCAACGTTCCTGATAAAAAGCTGGATGAGCTACTCGGATAACACCATCATAAAGGGAACCAGTGTCAGTTACTTGAGCAGGTACTGGGATGAAAAGAGAAGGCTACAAAGGTGTCATGCAAGTAGCTCATCCAGCTTTTTTATAATCATCGAAAACATTGTATTGGGAATGTTCAAAAAAGTGTGTCAAACCGAGAAATAAAAATAAAATAGAAACAAAAAATAGAGGTTTGATATATGAGTTACAAAATAGAAAATGGAACGACTGGCCTGGTAGATTACAAAGAGCTGGAAGCAAATATACTGTCATCAATAAGGGAAGGTAAACCATTGATGGGGAGAGATGGAGCATTAACACCATTTGTAAAAAGGCTGCTGGAAGCAAGTCTAGAAGGTGAAATAGAGCATCATTTATCCAATGAAAGAGAAGAAAAGAATCGAAGAAACGGAAAGAATGGCAAAACTTTGAAGACGAGTATTTGAACTATTGACACCAAGAGATAGAGAGGGAAGTTTCGAACCACAGATAGTGAAAAAAAGGCAAACAAGCTTACATCCAGAACTTGAAACAAAGGTCTTGAACATGTTTGCAAGCGGTGTGGGATACAGGGATATAGCATCCTATGTGGAAGAAATCTATGACCATAAAATATCTGCAGCAGAGATATCTGGAATTACAGATAAATTACTGCCTATAATCAATGAATGGAGGAGTCGTCCCCTACAATCAGTATACCCGATAGTATTTATGGATGGGATGTTTTTTAAGGTCAAAGAGAATGGACATTGCATAAGTAAATGCATGTACAATATATTAGGAATAGACCAAAATGGCAGAAAAGAAGTACTGGGTTTTTACTTAGCAGAAAGTGAGGGAGCTAACTTCTGGCTAGGCGTATTAAATGACTTAAAAGAGAGAGGAGTAGAAGACATTTTGATAGCTTGTGTTGACGGTCTGAAAAGCTTCCCTACAGCTATAAATAGCGTATTTCCCAATGCTGAGGTACAGTTATGCATTGTGCACCAAATAAGAAATTCACTAAAATACGTATCCAGCAAAGATATAAAAGTTTTTATGAATGATTTGAAAAAAATATACCGTGCTACAAGTAGAGAAATCGCCGAAAATTATTTACTTGAACTGGAGGAAAAATGGGGTGAAAAATACCTTTAGGGAATGTTCAAAAAAGTGTGTCAAAGCGAATTTTTAGTTCAACTCAATTTTTAACCTATCAGGAAAAAAGATATCAAGTTGAGATATAGTTAGAGCCCAATTAGGCAAAGCCATAGCCCATTTTTGCTCTATCTTTTTTATAGCACAATATACCAATTTGTACAAGGCATTTGTACTGGTAAATGAACCTTTGGTTTTAGTAAATTTTCTGATTTGTCTGTGCAACCCCTCAATTGGATTGGTGGTATAAATTAGCCTTCTAACAGGGCCAGAATACTTAAAATAACTAGACAAATTTTCCCAATTGTTTTGCCACGATTTTATGACTAAAGGATATTTTTCACCCCATTTTTCCTCCAGTTCAAGTAAATAATTTTCGGCGATTTCTCTACTTGTAGCACGGTATATTTTTTTCAAATCATTCATAAAAACTTTTATATCTTTGCTGGATACGTATTTTAGTGAATTTCTTATTTGGTGCACAATGCATAACTGTACCTCAGCATTGGGAAATACGCTATTTATAGCTGTAGGGAAGCTTTTCAGACCGTCAACACAAGCTATCAAAATGTCTTCTACTCCTCTCTCTTTTAAGTCATTTAATACGCCTAGCCAGAAGTTAGCTCCCTCACTTTCTGCTAAGTAAAAACCCAGTACTTCTTTTCTGCCATTTTGGTCTATTCCTAATATATTGTACATGCATTTACTTATGCAATGTCCATTCTCTTTGACCTTAAAAAACATCCCATCCATAAATACTATCGGGTATACTGATTGTAGGGGACGACTCCTCCATTCATTGATTATAGGCAGTAATTTATCTGTAATTCCAGATATCTCTGCTGCAGATATTTTATGGTCATAGATTTCTTCCACATAGGATGCTATATCCCTGTATCCCACACCGCTTGCAAACATGTTCAAGACCTTTGTTTCAAGTTCTGGATGTAAGCTTGTTTGCCTTTTTTTCACTATCTGTGGTTCGAAACTTCCCTCTCTATCTCTTGGTGTCAATAGTTCAAATACTCGTCTTCAAAGTTTTGCCATTCTTTCCGTTTCTTCGATTCTTTTCTTCTCTTTCATTGGATAAATGATGCTCTATTTCACCTTCTAGACTTGCTTCCAGCAGCCTTTTTACAAATGGTGTTAATGCTCCATCTCTCCCCATCAATGGTTTACCTTCCCTTATTGATGACAGTATATTTGCTTCCAGCTCTTTGTAATCTACCAGGCCAGTCGTTCCATTTTCTATTTTGTAACTCATATATCAAACCTCTATTTTTTGTTTCTATTTTATTTTTATTTCTCGGTTTGACACACTTTTTTGAACATTCCCAATTAACGGTAAATGGGTTTATTTATATATTGTAGACTTCCTCTTGTGTGTTAGTAGAGACAAGTCTGCAGCACTTGCATTCTTTCGTAAAGCCTTCAGGAGTAACTATCTTCCTGAGAAAATTGTAATTGATAAAAGCGGCAGTAATACTGCTGCTCTTGATGATTTGAATGCAGAAATTTCTGAAGATTACAGTTCTTCAAATAAAATATCTAAATAATATTGTTGATAGATTTATCAAAAAACTAATAAAGCCAATGCTTGGGTTTAAAAGCTTCCATTCCGCAAAGATTACCATCACAGGCATAGAAAATATTCGTATGATTCAAAAAAGACAAATTATTAAAATAATGTTTCTACTTTTGAGAATTTTGCTATGTTAATGGCTTCATAACTCCTATAATCCCACCTTTAATGATCTTCTTTCCTATGGTTTATAGATGCGACAGAACCGGAAGGGCAGCTGAATGATACAAGGCAAGGTCTAACTGATGAAGTAACTCAACAGAAACAATCTGAAAGCAAGGATGAAGAGCTAAATGAAAAATTCTTGAAAGCAAAAATTTATAGTAAAAGGCAAGGTAATTATGCTTCTGTTTCTTTTGTATTATCTGGAGCATTTGCTGTTGGTACAAGTCTAACAATGGTTCATTTAGCAATGTGTGTTTCGCTTGCTGTAGCTGCATTAACTTTTCTTGCAGTAGGATGTTACTGTTCTTATAACGCAAATACCGCACTTAATAACGTTGAAATCGAAAATGGTAGTTATAGAATAGCTGCTTGAGTATTAATTTAAATATTCTTTATTGCTAGTTTTATATCATCACTTTAATTTGGTTGTATTTTACTAAAAAAACTTTAGATTTATTTTATAATCGATACTCAAATATGATTTGGAATTTATTGCAGACAGGGCAAAAGGAAGGCTATAAAATTGCGTATACCAATGCTCGTATTATTGACCCGGAAACTAAACTTGATATAAAAGGTTCATTATTGACTGAAGGGGGTAAAATTGTTGATTTTGGCGAATCATTATTTTCAACAAGTGGAGTTGATGAAATAATAGACTGTAAAGGGCTTGTTCTAATGCCAGGCCTTATTGACATTCACGTACATTTTCGTGAACCAGGTCAAGAGCATAAAGAAACTATACATACAGGCAGCAAATCTGCAGCTGCAGGGGGCGTTACAACTGTAGTTTGCCAGCCAAACACTGTTCCAGCGATTGATAGTGTTGTCTTCGCTAAGTATTTGAAATATAGAGCATTTGAAACTTCGCATGTGAATGTTCAATTTTACGCTAAAATCACCACTTCGGAAGAAAAATTAACTGAAATGGCACTCTTAAAGGAAGCAGGTGCAGTTGGGTTCACCGATGATGGTATGCCAGTTATGAATCCAATGATTATGAGACAGGCACTGCTTTATTCAAGTATGCTTGGTGTTCCTATTGCTCAACACGCAGAGGATTTGAATCTATCTGCTGGTGGCGTAATTAACGAGGGTAAGATTTCTGAAGAATTGGGAGTAAAGGGAATCTTGAGTGCATCGGAATCGGTTATGGTAACTCGTGATATACTGCTAATGAAGAACATAGAAAATGTACACTACCATATTTTACATGTCTCTTCAAAAGATTCACTTGATGCTATTAAACGTGCAAAAGATTTGGGATTAAATGTTACGTGTGAAGTAACTCCTCATCACTTTACTTTAACTGAAGATATAGTAAAACAACACGGAGCAATCGCAAAAATGAACCCGCCGCTTCGCACTGAAGAGGATCGTTTAGCTATGATTGAAGGTTTAAAGACAGGTGTGATTGATTGCATTGCAACCGATCATGCTCCGCATGATCTTAGTTCTAAAGATCTGCCACTTGAAAATGCTGCATTTGGTATTATTGGCCTTGAAACAATGCTGCCCCTTTCACTTGAACTATATCATAGTGGACAAATGGGTCTACTTGATGTGCTTGCAAAATTGACATATAAGCCTGCAGATATCATACATATGCCACGTGGCCGCATACAGAAAAACCTTGTAGCGGACTTAATTTTAGTTGATTTGGATCATGAATGGGAAATTAAAGTTGACAACTTTGCTAGTAAATCAAAGAATTCGCCTTTCGGTGGACGCAAAGTGAAAGGGCACGTAGTACGTACCGTTGTGTCTGGCAAAACTGTATATTTACAGAAGAGTTAGTTATTATACAATTGTGCTCTCAATTTCAATCAATTGTAAAGATTTAATATAAGTGGTAAAATATAGCCACTGAATAAAAAATATATGCTAATTAGTACGACATCGGAACTGGAAAATGCATGTAAAGAATTGATGGAAAAAGATCCAAAATTTATAGCAATTGACACGGAGTTCATTAGAAATAATTTAACCTACTACCCAAAATTATCGTTAATTCAAATTTCTTACGGAGAGAAGAGTTTTATTGTAGATGCATTAGTGCCAGAAATTGATTTATCATTCATTAAGAAAATGATGCTAAATCAGGGAATAATCAAAGTGTTTCATAGCTGCCGGCAGGATATAGAATCCTTACTCACTGTGTTTAAATGTGTTCCCACTCCTATTTTTGATACCCAAGTTGCTGCTATGTTTTGCCATTATTATCATGACTTTATTGGTTATTCAAAAGTAGTAGAGCAATATCAAGGAATAGCACTGGATAAAATTAAAGCTAAAAATTCAGACTGGTTAAGGCGTCCATTGTCTGAGGATCAACTAGACTATGCAATAAACGACGTGGTATATCTATATGATCTATACCAAATATTGTGCAATAAACTTGAAGAAAGTAATAGGATGAGTTGGTTTCAAGAAGAGATGGAATTATTGGTTGATATAAATAAGTATTTGCATAGTCCAAAAGATGCATGGAGGAGGATTAAATTTAACTATGAAGCAAATCCGAGGCTAATGTTAGTTGTTAAAGCAGTGAGTGAGTGGCAAGAGACTTTAGCACAACGCTATAACATCAATCGTAATAAAGTAATTAATAATGCTGTAATAATTGGTCTTATTGAAAAAAATGTGGAGCGTATTGACGAGGTTTTAGATGATCTTGAGAGGAACACAAAAAATATAAAAGAGGAAGATTTATTAGAATTTATGAATATTTTCAATGAGAATGAGAAGGAGTTTGTGCAGCAAAATTATACTCTGTCAGATAATTATGATAAATCTGTATTTGATATACTCTCGATTATTTTAGAGAGCAAATGTAAGGAAAATAACATATCAAGAAAGTTAGTTTCATCAAAAGATGAGTTAGCTGGTTCAATATCTGGGCAGATAGATAAACTATTCAAGGGGTGGAGATATGATTTTTTCGGTAAGTCAGTTGAATCATTTTTGAACGCAGGCTCAAGGTTTGAGATTTTAATGGTAAAATCTGCTGATAGTACAGCTAAAATTCGGAGTAATCTGGTGGAGAATAACTGTTGCTAAAGTAACTTAGATTTATCGACAATCGTCATCCCGCTACGTGTTAGTGGCTAAGAGATACCGCGGCGGTATGACGGTTAAGTAGGGTGTCATCCCAAGTGCCCAGACACTGGGATCCAGGAAAATTGATTGTAAACGAGCAAACATTTTCGATAAAATTACCAAAAAGCTAGATCCCAGTGTCAAGCACTGGGATGACAGGAGAGGGAGGCTACTGGGATGACAGCTACCCTGACAACCGTCATCCCGCTGCTTGTTAGCGGCCAAGTGACGGTATGACGTAAAGCTACGTGTTTAGGTTTAATGAATCCACTATTTTTTTCACTTGAGAAAAAACATTTGCGCTGGTATCGATGATGAAATCACTCATTTGCCTTTTTTCTTCAATAGGTAGCTGAATACTGGACATTAGATTCAGCTTTTCTTTATCCATATTACGCTCACTGAGCCTTTGAGCTTGTACAGCGCTATCTGCATGGATAAAAACAATAAAATCGCAATATAAACGGAATCTTGTTTCCAGCAAGAGTGGAATGTCTAGAACTAGAGATTTTCTATCATTTTTTTTCTCCTGAGCAATAAAAATTTCTAATTCATTTCGCACAACGGAATGCACTAAAGATTGGAATTGTTTCCAATTTTCATCATAGGCTAAAAAATATTCAGACAATACTGCTCTGTCTATTTTACCATTTACTACCACCCCAGGAAATTTTTCTTCTGCATAACTTATTATGTTTTTGTCCACTTTATAAAGCTGGTGCACGACAGAGTCGGCATCAAACAAAGCGGCACCAAATTCTTTAAAGCAATTGGCTACAAAGCTCTTTCCAACTGCAATCCCACCTGTTAAACCTATGATCATATAGCAAATTTCTTATAAAACTATATTTATAGCATCTCCTATGCCTATTTAAAACTGAATGCATAGGTATAAAAAGAAAAGCTATTATTTTTTTAGTAATTAAGTAAAATAGAGTGAAAGATTAAGAGGAAATTTTGAAAGATAAGATAAAAAAGATAGTGATTTCAGGGAAAGAAGTGTGGCCAATCATTGAGGGCGGTAAAGGTATTGCAATCAGTGATGGAGGATCAAGTGGGGCATTTGCTGCAGCGGATGCTGTTGGTACGTTTTCTGGTGCAAATGCTAAACTTATCGATGGCAATGGCGAGCTGGTACCACTAATTTATAAAGGTAAAACAAGAAATGAAAAGCACGAAGAATTAATTAAATATAGCATTGAGGCTGGAGTTAGTCAAGTAAAAATAGCAAATGAAATATCAAAAGGCCATGGGAGAGTACATATGAATGTGCTTTGGGAAATGGGGGCAGCAGAACATGTACTTCATGGTATATTAGAAAAAGCAAAAGGCTTAGTTCATGGCATCACTTGCGGTGCTGGTATGCCTTACAGACTCGGAGAAATTGCAGCTAAATATCAAGTTTATTATTACCCTATTATCTCATCAGCACGCGCTTTTAAAGCGTTATGGAAACGTGCTTACCAAAAAATATCTTCTTTTTTACTTGGTGGAGTAGTATACGAGGATCCGTGGCTTGCTGGTGGTCACAATGGACTAAGTAATAGTGAAGATCCGGAATTACTACAGGCTCCATTTGAAAGAGTTGCAGAGCTTAGATCTTTCATGAACGAAGTTGGTCTTGCTGAAACGCCAATTGTTATGGCAGGGGGAGTGTGGCATTTGAAGGATTGGGAACATTGGTTTGACAATTTACAAATCGGACCAATAGCTTTTCAGCTTGGTACTCGTCCACTTTTAACAAAAGAAAGCCCGATTTCTACAGAGTGGAAAAAGAAGTTACTTACTTTAGAAGAAGGTGATGTATTTTTAAACAAATTTAGTCCAACAGGGTTTTACTCATCTGCAGTAAGAAATAACTTCATACGTGAGCTACAGGAGAGGAATTCACGTAAAATAAAATTTTCGGAAAGTGCAAGCGGAGAGTTTAACAATGAATTTGCAATGGGCAGCAGAGGTAGAAAGATTTACCTTACTGCACAAGACAAAGAACTGGCAGATAAGTGGACTCAGGAAGGTTATACAGAGGCAATGAAAACTCCAGATACAACTGTTATTTTTGTGACACCAAGCAAATTTGCGGAGATAAGACAAGATCAAATTAATTGCATGGGATGTTTGAGCCATTGTCTGTTTAGCAATTGGAAAGATCATGGTGACCATTCAACAGGGCGAAAGCCAGATCCACGGAGTTTCTGTATACAAAAGACACTGCAAAACATTGTACATGACGGCAATGTTGAAAATGAACTCATGTTTTCTGGACACAATGTTTACAGATTTAAGCAAGACCCATTTTATGAGAATGGCTACGTACCGACAGTAAAAGAATTGGTGGAAAGGATATTAACTGGGTATTAGGCTCACTTTTACCCACAAGTATAAAAAGCAAGTAAGATAGAGAAAAATATACTGAGTAAGATGAGGTAAAAATGTGTGAAGTAAATAGAAATGTACAATGTGCTGATGGCTTAGGAGATAAATGGCTAGAAAAAGAGTTGAGACATGTTAATCTGGGAGATGTAAGGCTTAATAAAAGACTTATTAAAACAAGCTATTTAATAGAGAATAAGGCGTCTGGGTCAATTAATCAAAGCTGTGTAGGATGGAAAGAAGCTAAAGGTGCATACAGATTATTTAGCAATGAAAAGCTTGAAGCTAAGGAAATTTATTCTTCCCATTATAAAGAAACTATAGAAAGGATAAAAGGAGATGAGATTGTATTTTCAGTTCAAGATACAAGTTATTTGGATTTTGACTCTCATATAAAGACTAAGGGTCTAGGTAGTATTTCTAAAGCCTATACAAAACATAAAAAGGGTTTGTTATTGCACAGTGCCTTAATAGTTAACAAAGACGGATTACCTTTAGGGCTATCTTCTCAACAGTGTTGGGCACGTTCTATCAGGGAAGAAACAGCGCAAGAAAAAGCAAACAGGAAATACCGTACTGCTATAAAGGAGAAAGAAAGCTATAAATGGATAGCGGCACTAAAAGAAACCCTAAATAACCTCGCAGAAGGTGCACAGCTTGTTACTATTGGTGATAGGGAAGCAGATATTTTTAAGTTTTTATGGACTATTGAATCATTGGATAGTTTTTATGTAATCCGCAACCGAACTAATAGGAAATTCATCTGTATTGAAGGGGGAAAAACGGATTTGCAAACACGTATAACTCAACTGCCTGTAAAAAGGGAAATTGTTTTGAATGTTGCTGAAAATAAATACCAAATCTCAAGAAAAGCTAACATTGAAGTCAGGTATATGAAAGGCTATATACCTATCAGATCTTCTTACATTTATGGATCGAAAGATACAGAGCATAAAATAAGTGATAAAATCGCTATATATGTAGTAAGTGCCAAAGAAACAAATCCTCCTGAAAGAGTAGAAGCTATTGATTGGACTTTGCTGACTAATGTACCAGTTAATAGCACTTTAGATGCTATAGAAAGGATCAATTGGTATAAGCTAAGATGGAAAATCGAGGAGTATTTTAGGATTTTAAAATCAGGATGTAAGGTAGAAAGCTCTCGTTTAGCTACAAAAGAAAGATTAGAGAAATTAATCGCTATAAAGAGCATTATTGCATTTAAAATTTTATATTTAACAAAAGTCGCTTTATCGAATCCCATGGAGGTTTGTACCAAGGTTTTAAGTAATGAAGAGTGGAAAACCCTTTACATACGTGAGCATAAAGTAGCCAAATTGCCAGAAGAACCTCCAAACATAAAACAAGCTATTATTTGGTTAGGAAAATTAGGTGGATTTATGAATAGAAAAAGTGATAATTTAGGGAATGTTCAAAAAAGTGTGTCAAAGCGAATTTTTAGTTCAACTCAATTTTTAACCTATCAGGAAAAAAGATATCAAGTTGAGATATAGTTAGAGCCCAATTAGGCAAAGCCATAGCCCATTTTTGCTCTATCAACGATTTTAGGGATTTAATGGAATAGATGGATGCCTTTTCATATAACCACTTTTTTATTGAAAAATTACTGATAATACTGTATAATTATTAATGTTTTTTAAGCATTTGTGCTATGGCTTTATCTAAATTTCTCGACCCTAAAAATGATATAGCATTTCGCCGTATCTGTAGGGTCGAGAACTGGCGCGCCTTCTTTAGGGTTTAGTGGCTATTCCGTCGTTTTCACTGTGGGCCTCAATCCAAATTCCCATGTTAACGTTTCCAGCTCCCGCCTCGTCAAACGCAGCATGCGGTTTTCCCGCACTACGCTTTCCTAGCAAGTTCTTTACCAAAGTTTATCACATATTGTGTTGGTGATGCTTTCGGTCTGTAATACCTTATTCTGTAATCTGAATATAGATCCAGCGTTTTGTATATCCATTCGCTACTCCACTTCTTCCACCCAAACCCTTTCTTACCCCAGTTGCGGATTAGAAATCAGTGAAAAAGCCAGGAAAATAGGGTAACCTCGGAAAATTATTTACAAAATAGAGAGGTTACCAATGAATGAAAATATAACAGAATTATTTTGCCTGATCGACGATTTTTGCAATTCAGTTGACAAGAATTTTGCAGAAAAACTTCTACCAAGTAGCAAAAAACCAACCAGGACGCCAGAGATTACGCATTCAGAGATTCTTACCATAATATTGCTATATCACCAATCCAAGTGCGACAATTTTAAAATTTTCTATGTGCATTATTTGAAATTATTATACGAATCAGCGTTTCCAAAATTGCCATCCTATAGTAGGTTTATTAGGCTAAAATCTAGGGTTTTATGGTATTTAGTGCTCTTAATGCAATGGTTTTGCGAACAGTCAAAAGTGACAGGGATTTCGTACATAGATGCAACATCTATCGCTGTTTGCCATCCAAAAAGGACCTCGAGAAATAAAGTTTTCAAAGGGTTGGCAAAGATTGGAAAGACTACCTATGGGTGGTTTTTCGGTTTTAAACTACATCTAGTAATCAACGAAGCTGGCGAAATTCAAGGGGTTACGGTGACAAAAGGCAACATTGATGATAGAAAACCTGTGCCAAATTTAACTCAGAAATTGACTGGATTATTGTTTGGAGATAAAGGATATATCAAAAAAGATCTTTTTCACGAATTATTCGATAGAGGGTTAAAGCTTGTAACCAGTATAAAAAAGGGTATGAAAAACTCATTAATGGCGCTAAATGAGAAGATTTTGTTAAGAAAAAGATCGATTATTGAGACAGTTTTTGGCTCTCTGAAAAACAACTTTGAGATTGAGCATACAAGACATAGATCACCGATAAATTTTTTGGTACACATTTTTTCTACGCTTGTTTCATATTCCATGCAGCCGAAAAAGCCCTGCATTTCTAAGCTTTACTTCGTTGGCTAATCCGCAACTGAGGTTTTCTTTGCTTTCCTGGCTCGCATTAAGTTGCGTCTTACCTTCTTTTCCACCCAATGTTTTACGTAATTGAACTTTCGACCAGAGTTCCCTATCCTAAAGTAGTTTACCCACCCTCTCAATATCGGATTGATGTCATTTATCACTCTTTTTATCGGTTGCGATTTATGGCGCCGAAATATTTCCTTCAACTTGCGTAGCAGGTTTGTTCGTGCTTTCATCTGCGGTGTTTTCCTGACATTCCACTTTCCTTGTCTTGTGATATTCTTGACCTTACCCAGAAAAAGTAGACAGAAAGTTAAGACGTTTTTGAAGTAAAATAAAACGTTTTTTCAAAGAGGTGTGGTATGACAAAAAGAAAAGAATATACAGCAGAATTCAAAATTGAAGCTATAAGACTAGTAAAAGAAACAGGTCAATCATCAGCAAAAATAGCAAGAGATTTGGGTATTAGCGGTGATTCATTAAGCAGATGGGTAAAAACATACAATGATAGAATGTCTGGAGTAGATGCGTTTCCAGGAAAAGGGAAAGTAGCTCATTGTGACAAAGAAAAGTTTGATTTAAAGAAAGAGCTGGCAAGAGTAACGAGGGAAAGAGACATTTTAAAAAAAGCCCTGGGATATTTTGCAAACCAAAAAGAGTAAAATATTCTTTTATAAAAGAACATGAAAACTGCTATAAAATACGGGAATTATGCAGATTTTTGAACGTATCTGCTTGTGGTTATTATAAATGGATTACTAAGGAAAAAAACAACAAAAAATCAATAAGAGAAGAGCTCATACAAGATATTCAGAAGGTATATCGAGCATCACAATGCAGATACGGAGCTCCTAAAATTCACGCTGAATTAAAGGCTTTAGGTAAAAATTATAACATCAAAACAGTGCAAAATGTTATGCAGAAAAATGGCATTCAAGCTAAGCTTAGACGAAAGTTTAAAAGTAAAAAACCACAAATAGACAATAGAGTTATAACTCCTAACATATTAAATCAGAATTTCATCGCTGATCAACCTAACAAGATATGGGTAACTGATATTACGTACATAAAAACTAATGAAGGATGGTTATATTTGGCAGCAATAATAGATTTATATTCACGCATGGTGATTGGCTGGTCAATGAGTAATGCAGTAAATAGGCAATTAGTTATAGATGCGTTATTCATGGCTATTGGTAGGCGCAAATCTGCTAAAAATCTACTATTTCATAGCGATCAAGGATCGCAATACACCTCTAAAAATTATCAATTTTTACTAAGTACAAAAAATATTACTTCTAGTATGAGTCACAAAGGTTGTTGTTATGATAATGCTGTTTCAGAGAGCTTTTTTAGTTCACTTAAGAGAGAGTTACTCATTGATACTTCACAACACTCTGCACAACAAGCTAAAACCGCAATATTTGAATATATAGAAATTTTTTATAATAAACAGCGTAGACATTCTACTATTAACTATTGCATTCCTGAGCTTTTTGATTCATCATTCTCATAGCAAAAACGTCTTAACTTTCTGTCTACTTTTTCTGGGTAAGGTCAGGTTGCCCGATTCGCACTGATGCGTAGACTCAGACGGCAAAACATCTGGTTTAATAAGTTTTAGAATCCTTTCAGTTTCTTTCTGAATGAATTCCTCTCCTTTTAAACAATATGACCGAAGACTTTCAGGTCGCAACATAACTTCTATGTTCCAGAAAAACTTCCTGTTAAAGCTGAGGAAATAGAGATGAAGGAACTGAATCGTAAGCCTAAGCCATTCAAAACTCCACCTATCCAACCAACAAGCAGAAGCTCTAGTGCCAATACCTCAAATCAAGTTGTTGTTACTCGACATACACCTGAAGCTACTAAAACAAGATAGATAAAAAACCTACGTTTAAATATGTAGTACTTGAGTGAAGCATTCTTTAAACTGTTCTATTCAATAAAATCTTTACAATATTTGGATCATAGGTTTAACTTTACGAAGTTATAGTCTATAGGGCTTCAATGAACGATTATCTCTCACTGTTAAATCCAGAGCAACAATTAGCTGTAACTAACTTAAATGGGCCAATTTTGATACTGGCAGGGGCGGGAACGGGAAAAACAAGAACGATTACTTCAAGAATAGCTCACATAATTAGAAACGGTCACGCTTATTCTGATGAAATATTAGCAGTTACATTCACGAACAAAGCAGCAAATGAAATGATATCAAGAGTGCTTGAACTCACGGGCACAAACATACCATGGCTTGGCACTTTCCATGCAATTGCAGCAAAAATTCTACGTCATCATGCTGAAGTCGTGGAGCTAAATTCCAATTTTACAATTATTGGTGTGGATGACCAATTACAGGTAATAAAAAACATCATGAATGAAATCAGCCCTGATTACCTATCAGAAAAATGTAAGACCATTATGAATATTATTCAGCAATGGAAAGAGAAGTGTTTACTGCCATTCGAAGTGGAAGACGTTCAATCATTTAGGCCAGTGTACGTAACTGCACTCAAAGTCTATCACCAGTATCAGGAAAGGTTAAAATTCCTTAACTCTGTCGATTTTGGTGACTTATTGCTATATAACATACAACTCTTTAATCAAAAGACCGAGGTTCTATCCTACTACCAAAACAAGTTTAAATATATCATGGTAGATGAATATCAAGATACAAATGCAATACAATATCTTTGGCTAAAATACCTTGCAAAAGAGCACTCAAATATTTGTTGTGTAGGAGATGACGATCAATCGATATACAGTTGGCGTGGTGCAGAAGTTGAAAATATTTTGAAATTTTCCGATGATTTTAAAAATCCAAAAACCGTTAAACTGGAGTGTAACTACAGGTCAACATCCCACATACTTGCAACTGCATCATATGTTATCAATCACAATAAGACTCGCTTAGAAAAAAAGTTGTGGACAACAAACATTGAAGGGGAAAAGGTAAATCTAATAAAATTATGGGACGGGAAAGCTGAAGCAAGGTTCATAAGCGAACAGATATTAAAGCTCAATAAATACAGATTTAGTGACATTGCAGTGCTCGTAAGAGCGACTTTTCAAACTAGAGTGCTCGAAGAGTATTTTATAAAATATTCAATTCCCTATAGGATTATAAGTGGCGTAAAATTCTACGAACGTCAAGAAATAAGGGATATAATTGCATATTTGAGGCTTGTTACAAATAATAATGATGATCTCGCTTTTGAAAGGATCGTAAATCGTCCCAAAAGAAGCATAGGAGCTACAACTCTAAAGAAAATATACACGACTGCTCAGGATAACAAAATTTCTTTTTTTCAGGCAGCAAAAATATTGGTTAATAGTGATCAAGTAACCGAAAGAATTAAACTCTCACTAAATGATTTTTTAAATAAAATTAAAGCTTGGGAAGAAATAGTAAGCGTAAAACCACTGCATGAATTTGTTAAAATCGTAGCAAATCAATCAGGATATATGGAAATGCTTGAGAGTGAAGGAGTGACGGGTTTAGCGCGAATAGAAAATGTTAAAGAGCTCATTTCATCTTTGAAGAATTTTGACAACGCTATAACCTTCTTGGAGCACATTAGCCTGGTGATGGAAGTGGATAATATGAATAGCGATGACACTGTATATGTTATGACTCTTCATGCAGCTAAAGGACTTGAATTTCCGTGTGTGTTTTTACCTGGTTGGGAAGAAGGATTATTTCCTCATCAAAGATCTTTTGAAGATAAAAGTGGTAAAGCTTTAGAAGAAGAGAGAAGACTTGCATATGTCGGCATAACCAGAGCCAAAGAAAGATTAGTCATTTCATGTGCAGATAGGAGGGAAATTAATAATCAGTGGCAACCAATGCGCACTTCTCGATTTATTAAAGAACTGCCAAGAGAAAATGTTGAGGTGATAAAGAGTAGTGCCTACTGTTGAAGCTATAACTGCAGCCCTTACTACAAACACATCTGAATTACTTCAATTATATATTTCTCCTGGCAAAAATTCTCTGATGGTCTTAAATAAAATTTTCAGTGAATGATTATCAGACATGTTGTGTTCTGCTGATTTTATTAAGTGTACTTCAACGTCTGTTGACTTAATTTTTTCAGCTAAATTCAATGAAGTTTGATAAGGAACATCTTTATCATTAATGCTATGCAATAAGCGCACAGGACAGTTTATATCTATTGCTTCTCTGTTTAAAAGAAGGTTCTTTCTACCGTCTTCGATCAGATTTTTAGTTATTTTGTATGCACAATGCTCCGAAGTAAAATCTATTACACCTTTAGAACCTAGTTCTTCTTTTTGCTTGCCTGACAATTGCTTGAATATCAAATCTTCAGTAAAATCAGGAGCAGACGATATGCCGATTAATGCTGCAATTTTTTCTGGAAATTGAAGAGCAGTGAGCAGCATCAGCCATCCTCCCATACTTGAACCTATAATTATTTGTTTATTGCTAGTTAATTCACTTATCACTTTAGCACAATTTTTTTGCCAATCACTTATTGTATAATCAGCAAAATCACCACTTGAATTACCATGGCCAAAATAATCAAAGAGCACAAGTGCTATATCATTTTCTTGGCAAAATTTGTAAACGGCAGTTGCTTTAGTTCCATCCATATTGGATGCAAAACCACTAAAAAAAACTATAGAAGCCTTCTTTCCTTGTAGCTTTCGATATGCTATATGGCCATTACTTCCATCGAGTAATTTACAATAATTCATACTACTTTGGCAAGGCAACCGGACTATCGCTCATCGAACGCAAATAGCTGACTAGATCTGCAATCTCTTGTGGATTGGAAATGCCTGCAAATGCCATACGTGTACCTTTTATGTAGGCTTTTGGATTTTTTAAAAAAGCAAATAACTCCTCATACTCCCATTTCCCACCTTTTTCAAGTAGTGCTTTTGAGTAATTGAATGAGCTGCCAAGATGGGCCTTTTTATTTCCAACCACGTTCCATAAGTTTGGCCCCACTTTATTCATTCCACCTTTCTCAAAACTATGACAAGCTATACATTTTTTTGCTGCTGACTTGCCTTTTTCAAAGCTAGCATTCTGCATGAGCTCTCCAATATCAAGTGCCACTTGTTCAATCTTTTGTTGAGGCTCATTGCTGGCTGCTACTATTGTTTGGTGTTCAATTTTATAATCCTCTGGGTTGTAGAGCATATCAACTACATTACTAACTATTATAATTATTAATCCAGAAAGTAAAATCGATGCTGCAATCTTATTAAGCTCCATAGTTAATTCTTATCAAGTAATGTTACTTAAATTATGCAAATATTTTCGCAAACAGTAAACAATTACCTTTATTTCACCAAAGATAGAAATTTCTATTACTTAGCTAAGTTAGGAGACTGCAATTCTATTTCTATCGGAGTAACTTGTGGTTCAATTACATAATGATCTGGAATAACATATTAAAATAGATTTCCTGCAAACTTGTCTGCAATGATTGAAACTGGAACCACTTCTATAATGTTCGTTTGCTTGACCTAAGATTCAGGAGCATTTAAACTGAATTTTATAAAGTACTAGAAATGATAGGAAATCTAAGAGGAATAGTTGATGAGGTGTGTAGCGATCACATAATCCTGAATGTGAATGATGTTGGCTACATAGTATATCTTTCAGCCAAAACTTTAAGTGCTTGTTCGATTGGAAGTAGAGTAAAATTACTTATCGACACTTATGCAAATAGCAGAGAAAACGTTACTCAGCTATATGGCTTTATAAGTAAAGAAGAACAGCAGTGTCTGCGTTTATTAGTTAAAGTGAGCGGTGTCAGCTATAAAACCGCAATGTCAATTTTGAGCAAATTAACTCCAGAGCAACTGTTTTTGGCAATTATAAATGAGGATAAACTAGCACTTAAGGTGAGTGGACTTGGCCTGAAACTCATAAATCGAATTATTACTGAGCTGAATGGCAAAGTAAGTAAATTAGAGATAAATAACAATCATTTTCACTCAATTAGTGAAGATGCTCTTTCAGCTTTGATCAATCTTGGATATGAAAGAACAAAAGCTTATGATACAATAAAAAAAATAGAAGATGAATCACCAAACTTGGACACTAAAGATATTATTCGTATGGCGCTTAAAACAATATGAAGTCAATATCATGTAGTAAGGAATACTCTGAAGATGTACGTAATTTAAATATCCGGCCTGAGCAACTTGATGATTTTGTCGGGCAAAAAGACTTAATACAAAATTTAAAAGTGTTTATAAATGCTGCACAGACGAGAGCTGAAGCTTTGGATCACGTATTGCTCTATGGTCCTCCAGGGCTTGGTAAAACAACTTTAGCACAAATTGTCTCTAAGGAGTTAAGGGTTAGCTTTCGTGCAACTTCTGGTCCATTGCTTAGTAAAGCTGGGGACTTAGCTGCAGTGCTCACTACTTTAAATGCAAAAGATGTTCTATTTATCGATGAGATCCATAGATTAAATCGTAGCATTGAGGAAGTTTTATATACTGCTATGGAAGATTTTTGCCTAGATATACTAGTAGGTGAGGGCCCATCTACCAGAACTTTAAGAATAGATTTACCACCATTTACACTGATTGGGGCAACAACACGGCTTGGACTGCTTTCTGCACCGCTGAGGGATCGTTTTGGTATTCCCCTGCATCTTGAGTTTTATTCTTTTGAGGAACTGGTTGATATTATAAAAAGAGGTGCAAGAGTTCTTTGTGCTGAAATCGAAAAGGATGCTGTGCAGGAAATTGCCTGCCGCGCCCGTGGTACTCCAAGAATTGCTTTGAGATTACTCAGAAGAATAAGAGATTTTGTTGAAGTAAAAGATGATAAAAAAATTACCTGTGAAATTGCCGGTTCTGCACTATCAAAATTGGGTATAGATAAAATGGGACTAAATAAATTAGATATGGATTATCTGAGATTTTTGTTTAACACCTCAGGACCTGTTGGAATTGACACCATATCTATTGCACTATCTGAAGATGTTGGCAATATTGAAGAAACAGTAGAACCTTATTTAATCAAGGTCAGTTTTGTAAAGCGCACACCAAGAGGACGTGTTTTAACTGATCAAGCAAGGGAATATCTCAGCATTAATTCAGTGGTATGCTAGTATTATACTATATTTTATAACATTGTATAGTATTACATTAAACATTATAATATTCTTTTATTATATGATTTGCAGGTGTTTTAGAGGCAAATAAGAAAGTCTTCTGTTATAGTGAATATGTTCTTGAAAAATTACGTAATATATGCTAGGCTGTATATAGTATGAATGTAAAAATATCAATAATTTATTGGTATTTTTTAAGATTAATACTTATTAAATACTTCATATTATAAGATTGAGTTATTGTATTTTATAGACTTAAGATAAAATGGTAAAAAGCTTTCTAAACAATTATAGAAACAGTAATTCAATTAATGGAGAAAAAGCAATGAAAAATTTTTTAATCAATAACAACGAAGAGGACGGTAGCTCAATCTACATTAATCGAATCAGAGAGCAAGATCTCTCTGCAGAGCAGAAGCTCAATGAATTAAAAGGATTCATGGAGGAGCTTGCTAGGAAAGCTGAGCTCAAGAGAATAGAGCTTGAGCGTCAGGCTGCGAGTTGCATTGATGAAACATTATCTCAAGTAGAGCTACAGATACAAGATAATGAGGATTACTTTACTGATAATAATCAAGGGGTATTCGCAAATTTCTTTGAATCCCTCTTTAATCTTTTTGAAGTAAATGTAGATCCGAAAGTCTACAAAATGCTCAAGGAGAAGAAAGAGAAAAATCTGCTTCTTTCGATAATTAAGTTTTTGCGTGATAAGCTTAAGGAATTAGTTAAAAAGATCTTCAAAAAAGATTTAGATTTAAGTTGGGATAAAAGGCTAGACAAAGAGATAAAAGAATTGCAGGAGAAATTACTCAGTGGTGGGTTATCTCCGGAAGAGGAAATAGCAATACTCGAACGTTTGCAAGCGTTGCAAAATTTAAAATTGAAGCTTCAAACTTTTCTCGTGGGCTCAGTCATTGCAATGTTTGCAGAAATTTTTGCAGTTGATTTAGCAGCAGTAGTAGAGCAAGATGTAACTGAGGAAAAAAGAGACAAAAAAGCAGAAAAAACAGAATCAAAAGAAGTTCGTCAAGAAATAGAAACAAAAGTGAATGAAATCACACCAATTTCCCTATTTAATTTTTCATCTCAAGTTCCAATGCCAAGTGTTCTAGACAAGCAAGAACGTGCTATTTTACCAAAGCCTATAGAAAAATTAGTAGACACTCTACCTAAACCTGTTATAAGTCACAAAAATAGTGAAGTACAAAAACTGGAAAAAATGAATAAAGAAAAGAAAGAAGCAAAAGAAGAGAAAACTGAAAAACCAAAATTAGCTGTCTGTCCACCTGCTCCAGAGCAAAAGCAACACAGGAGAGTTAGAAGAAACACATCGAATGATGCTTATGGGATGAGGCTTAAAAGAAAAGAATCTTCTAATGGTAGTAAGCAAAAGTCTAATGCTTCTATGGAACTGCCAGGAGGATTAACTGATGGTGTAAGAGTTGAAAACCACGCTTCTTCAGTCAAAGAGAGAGGTGTGTAAAGGTTCTCTCTCTTTTTGTCATTCCAGACTGGTTTTTTATCTGGATTCCAGTTTCAAGTGCTGGAATGACATGGCGGACAAGTAGCTCTCTCTCTTGTCATCCAAGTAGCTGACACTGGGATCCAGAAAACTTAATTTAAAAAGTTGTTATTCCAGTACTTCTTCTCTTGTCATCCCAGTCTGGAATCCAGGAGTATAAAAATGGTGAATAAAATTTATGTTAAAAAACTGCTTGTGCTAGTAGTTGATTCTTAATATACTCATTACATAATAATTTAATTTAGAGGTTGATATGCATGGCAATAATGATCCAAATAAAAAAGTACCTGATTCAGGGAGAATAAAGATTGATCTGAGCAAAATAGATCCAAAGAAAATAGATGATTTTAGAGACATGATTAGACGTGGAGAGGAAAGAAAGAAAAATCAATCTAGTGGTCAGGGCACAAGTAGGAGTGGTAAGTAATTATGTTGATTAATTAGAGAGGTGGCGTTATGCCTAATAAAAGTAAAATAAATCGAGAATTAGTAAAAGCGTTTAATAGTGTTCTTCTTTCTGATAATACTGCTATTACTAATCTCACTATAGAAAAAGATCATATTGTTCTCTCATTTGATAAAAATATGAATATTGATCAGCGCAGAGAGTACTTGAGCAATATGAGAGAGAGTATAGTAAGAAAATTTTGTGGAGATGAGGGTGGCAAAGCTGCTGCCGAAGAGGCTGCCAATGATCTTTTTTATACAGACTCTTTTCCTTTTAACTTTAATCAAGGAAAATGGACTACAGATAGTAGCAGACATAGGTTTTCAGTGCCAATTAAAAAAGAGGTAGTTTGTAATCTAAAATATTTGCTAGCTAATGAACTTATAAGATTCACAATAGAGAGTATTATAGACGATCATCCTAAAGGTCCAGATTATGTGGAAAACAATATATACGATGTGAGTTTTGAAAGAAAATCTTATTTATACTGTAAGGGCTTTGATGATCGAGAATTAAAAGACTCTTTTGTAAAATCATTCTCATCGAGAATGGAAAGTTATGAAAATAGTCCTAAAAGATTTAAGGGTTTTTTAGAAGAGAAGGGGAATGATGTATATTTAAAGAAAGGCGTTTTTGATGATCTTAAGTTTGTTCAAGACATAGTAAAGCGTAGAGTATCATCGATGTGTCGTTGTTTTGATGCTCCAAAAGGCGAGATTGGAGTTAGTGACATGCTGAAATTTGCAGTGGTTAATTTGTTTCTTAAAGCAAACATACCAGTTGATCGTATATTGCGTGACTCTTACTTGAACAGTGACGAAGATTCAATTTTAATTCCTATTGTAAGTTATAATAATGAGGAGGGATATTTAACAAGAGAAGAAGTGAATCACGTTAATAATATGTTTGGTATGGATATACTAAATAGCTTTGAAGGTCGGACTTCACAGAAATCGCTATTGGGCAGTAAAGGAGTGTATGGAATAGATTTTGCTAACCCAGACATTGCTTACTGTGTGATGGATAAGATCACAGAGAGCTCTTTAATCAGCGAATATAAAGTTAAAGATAAAGATACAGGTAAAGATAAAGATAAAGTTAAATATAAGCTATCCATTGATCCTGCGCGTGTGCCAGCTATGAAACCACAAACTCTTGCCCCTTCTGAAGAAAAAGTAGGGACGGATGGACCAAGTGCAGATACAAGTGCAGATAGTGGTTTTGGTGATTCACCTAAGAATTCAGTTATAGGTAAATCACATAATGGAAACTCGAGCAAATTCCTTAGGCCCGACTACTATGGTGAAGGTAAAGGTGGGGATGATGCTTCGGCTAAAGATAGTGGCTTTGGCCCTTCTTCAGCACGATCTTCTTTTAATAAGCCCAAAACAACATTTAACCAACCTTCTATATCACAGCCTGACCAATGTTCTGCAAAAAAGCAGACATTAACTAATAAAAAATCAATTTGCTCTATTTCATAGCTAAAGAAAATTAGACTATTTGAGGACGAATTGTGAATGAAAGGTTATGTATCCGTTTAGATGCATGTGAGACCAGTGCCTTCTTTCTTGTTATACAAGTAGCTGACACTGGGATCACACTTGATTATGCAAGAAATCTAATGTTAAAAAACTCACAGTTATCCTAGTACTGCTTTATTATCTGCAGTCTTTTCAGGTTTGACGGAATGCAATTGAGAATCAATAGCAACAACTCCTTCTATCAATTTAGCCTGTTTATAGTCTTGACTTAGGAAATATATAGACAGTCCAACTGCTATTCCAGCAACAAGAGCAGATACTGCGAGTGCGCATAATATAATAGTCATTGAAGGGACTAAAGCACCACCAACACCGAGTCCAATGCCAAGAAAAACGCCAGGTATAATGCCAATCAAACTATTACATCTAGCACTTTCTTTTTTCGATTGAGCTTGGTCTTGCATACATTTAATGAGTACTTTTCTTGTATTTTCTTGAGCTAAATCTAATGGAATTTTATTTCCTTTATTCTTTAACAAAGGATTTGCATTCTTCTGAAAAAGAACTTCTATTGCGTCAGTGTTATTACTTATAACAGCTCGGTGTAATAATGTATTCCCATCGTGATCTTGAAAATTTATCAATTTATAGAAACCCTCAAGAGTAATATAGTCATGCACTGCTTCATATAGAATATTCATTGCGTTTTGAAATGACAATATCTCTCCTTTCTTAGACCTTGCACTATAGTGTTTAATACAGTGATGCAAAATAAGGTATATTTGCACTGCTTGTTCATTGATAAAATCTCCTTTTTTAGAGATTACATCTACAATAGCTGCTGAGAATAACTCTTTCTCAATCACAATTTTTCTATCATCAGTAAGATAGTCTTTCAACTTTTGAATTTTTTTTTTAAGACTCTCGTGTCGATTACAAATAATCGTAATTAAATCATTCATACCATCTCCTTATTCTAATTATATCGATAATATAATAAATCGTAATAAAAGTCAAATTATTGATTAAAAAATTAATATAATTAATTCTGTAAATGTCAAATAAATTCAAATAACATCAAAAGAAACTCACAGGATCAACATCTATTGTTACTGCAATATTTGAATTCAAGTTGTAATTTTTAATCCAATATTTTAGCTTTTTCTTTATAGATAAACTATGTTTATTGTGTATTTTGAGTAGCACTCTATACCGATATTTATTATTTAAGAAATTTATTGCTGCTGGTGATGGGCCAAAAATTTCGAGTTCTTTTTTTCTAGTCACGCACTGGAATGACAACGCAGAAGGAATAGTAGCTGAACATTGATCATGCAAAAAGCTTGTTATCTCACTTGCTGCTTTCTGCGTTGCAAATTGATCCTTACCGCAAACTATAAGCGCTATTAATCTACTAAATGGTGGCATTTTAGCTTTGCGTCTTGACTCAAGTTCAACTTCATAAAACAAATCCCTTTTTTGCTGCTGCAATGCTTTTATTATCAAACTTTCAGGATTATTAGTTTGCACTATTACCGTTCCTTTTTCGTTGAACCTCCCAGATCTACCCGCAACTTGATGCAATAATTGATACGTCTTTTCTGCTGCCCTAAGATCAGAATTTTCAAGTCCTAAATCTGCATTTATCACTCCAACCAAAGTTAACTTAGGGAAATTATGCCCTTTGGCAATCACTTGTGTACCGATTATAATATTCACCTCTTCCTTGAGCACTGAGTCAATGACGCTACCAAGCGACTTCTGATCGCTGCTGATAATCGCAGTTTTTGCACTTGGTATTAATTTCACTATTTCCTCAAGTAACCTCTCAATTCCCACACCATAAAGAAGCAATGACTGCTCACTTTGACAATTAGAGCATTTTTCTGGAAGTTTTGATTGATAAGAACAATGGTGACACAAAAGGACGTTCTTCTTTTTGTGGTATGTAAGCCAAACAGCGCAATTTGAGCAGGAAATTTTGTATCCACACTTTTTACAAACTGCAAGTTGCGCGTATCCCCTGCGGTTTAGAAAGAGCATAACTTGCTGTTTTTTCTCTATGGTTTGTTTTATCCCTTCGAAAAGCTCATTGGAAATCCATTGCTTATTATTCACTACTTTTATATGCGGTAACTCCGCACCACCGAATCGTTCGGTTAGCTTTACATGATTGTAATTCCCTTTTTTAACGTGATAAATTGTTTCAAGCAGCGGAGTAGCTGATGATAAAATTATTGGAATGTTCTCAATTTTGGCTAAGATAATTGCCATATCTCGAGCATTATATATAATTCCCTGTTCTTGTTTAAAGGATGAGTCATGCTCTTCATCAATGATGATCAATTTTAGGTTTTTATAAGGTAAAAAAAGTGCTGACCTTGCCCCAATAATGATCTGCGCACTTCCATTTGCAATACTAAGCCAATTATTTCGGCGAGCTTTGGGAGTAAGTCCTGAATGCCACTCAGCTATATTGCCAGATGTCTGACTGCGAACACGATTTACCAATTGTGAAGTTAGGACAATTTCTGGCAGAAGGATAAGGACTTGTGCATTACCTCCTTCTGTTGTCATTCCAGTGCTTGGCAAAGGCAGTATGCTAAGTGTTACAGTGGGTTTTACCTTAAATATAAGGGTGTCATTCCAGTGTTTATCCAGGAATTTTGATTCTAAATTAGGTATTGGTCTTAAATTAAAATAAACGTTTGTGATGAGATTATATGAAAAACTGGATCCCAGTGTCGGAGCACTGGGATGACAAGAGAAGAGGGCACCTGGATGACAAGAGAAGAGAGCATTGGAATTGCAAAAAAAGTAGGCACTGGGATGACAGGAGAAGGAAACACTGGAATTACAGGAGAAGGATAGACAATGTTCGTAAATACTATGATTCTTAATTAACTGTGAAATTACAGAGAGATAAACTTCCGTTTTCCCAGACCCGGTTTCACCGTCAAGTAAAGTCACTGAATACTCACTCAAATTACTTATTACTTTATCGCGAGCTACTTGCTGTTCAGGGTTTAATTGGTAGTCTATTTTGCTTATTTCCTGCTTTTGTTCAGCATAAACTAGTTTATTTATTTGATTTACTTTTAGCACTCCCCCCATTATCACTTTCGCAAGCATACCAATAGGTATTACATTATACTGCGCAACCCACTCTGCAAATTCGATCAGTTTTGGTCTGATGCTCGGTAAATCGACCTTTTGTTCAATAAATTTTAATTCTCGATCGCTTTTGCTACTTTCTCTCCAAACTATTCCAATCAAACGCTTTCTGCCAAACGGCACCACTACGTAATCTCCAATTGAAACTTCAGTATCTTCCTCAACTGCATATGAAAATAGCTGATCAATTGGAAGTGGCAGTAATACGTCAACTGTTCTTGTCATAAGTTAGCGCTGTTTTTAGATACATAGAGAAGCCTTAATGCTTTTTTCATAGTACACAATTTATAATCATAAATACTGGAAATGTGAGGAAATTCTGTATGTTTAGCGATAAAATAGTCCTAGACTTTGAAATAGAAAAAGGTGACCGAATAGATCGGTGTTACTTCTCTACACGCATCAAACTTACAGATAAGAGCAAGAGTTTTCTACGTGAAAAGCTCGGTAAACCTAACAATTTAGATGATTACTTTAATCTTAATCCTGAGAATTTTTATATTTATTACAACAAATATAGTGGTCACTATGGTATAAATGAGCTATATGTCAGAGATGATAATGGTAGATATTTAGCTACTAAACTTCCACTTGATCAGAGCGGATTTTCGATAGAGTTATCATTCGACGAGGTGAATTATGGTTTTTATCCTCTGTATGCAATCTATAATCCCACTCAATATGACAAAAAGCAGGAAAAGAGCTTTGAAGATAATGGTGAATTGCAGCCGTTTGTGTCAAGTGTATTGGATTACTTTCTAAATGGCTTAACCATTCAAGATATGTTTTTGCAAATACAAAATGAGCTTGTTGAAAAAGAAACAAAATTAGAAGAAGACAGAAGAAAGGCAGAGGAAGAATTAAATCAAAAGAATGAAAAGTTAAGAGAACTCATAGAAAATGATGAGATTAAAGTACTTAAAGTAATAAAAGGCCATAGTATTGGGAATGGACGTTCAGCAGCAATTTTACAGCTTAATGGTGATCTTGATGCAAGTAAATACTACATAGCAGAGTATGAAAGCAATGAATACTTACATTGCACGAGCTCTGGTTATGACATACTGCTTGACCAGAGCGATTTATTTTTTGTTCTCAATAGAAGCTCTTATCTTGAACTTGAAAGCGGTTTTTACTCAATACCTGCTGGCAGCTATGCTAAATATCTCAATACTAAGAATCTGCTTTTCAGCGATGATCAACTATCTCAGCAGTTGTGCAAAAACAAGGTAAAGGCTGAATCTACAGTTAACGCATTTTTCTCAAGACTTATTTATAGTGAAAATTTTTAAGAGGTGGATATGAAATTTAAAACAAATTCTGAATATGATAAATCACAAACTTTGATTAAAAAATTATTTCCAAATAAAGAAAGTATAGTAATAAACGATCAGCTTACAATAGAAGTAAAATATGGGGGATTAGCTAGTTATACCCCTGAGTATATAAAACAAACTGTAAAAGATGCTTACGGAGCCTGGTCTGATAATTTCTATTCACAAAAAAGCGTTCATTCTGGTCCAGTAAAATTGCAGCTTTATGTGCTGAAAAATTACGATGATTACAAAGCTCACATCAAGGAACTTTCAGGTGGTAAGGACCATAGAGAATTATGGGGTGGTGGAACAGTAAGAGCACACGAAGCTGACGGCACGATAGCAAAGACTTTTATTGTTGGAGATGTAAATGGCTTACTTTGTGCAAAATCTAAAATTTTAATGGAAAAAATGAGCGATGCATTTCTTGAGTACTCTACCGGTAATATGGATACAGTACCTGAAGTTTTACGTACCGGTATGAAGCTTTTCATGTGGAGCTATGATGCAGCTAAAAAAGAAAGCACTCGCGATATGCATTATACAAAAGAAGCATACAATAAAATGCATGAATCTGGGCATGATACACCATATAAAATAGCAAGTATGTCTAACGACTATAGAATATCAGATTGCTTAGTGACATTCCTACAAGAAAAACATCCTCAATTCATAAAGCAATTGCTTACTGAGATGTCCTTCGATAGAGTAGAAGCGATATCAAAATTCAAGCATCTTTTGAATAACTCAGAAGTTGAAAAAGAATTTAAGCAGTGGATGGATGTAAAAAGTGGCGATAAAATTGTGGCAGATCTTGTGCCAGATAGTGAAGTTATGACTTTTGGCGAACACAAGCTTCAAATAAATATAAAATATGATGATGAGGAATTAACTCAGAGCAAATTGAGTAGTGTAAAAAATGCCATCGAGAGTACTATAAAAGATTTTGATTCAGCATTTGGCATTAATAATTCTCAGCCTTGGCACAACATACCAAATAAAGTTAATGTTTTCGTATTTAATACAAAGAGTGACTACGAAAATTATCTTAAGGAGTTGAACGTTAACTATAAAGGCGCTTCTGGCTTAACAGTTCAAGGGCGTGGCTCAGAAATTCATGTTTATTTTTATCTACAAGACCAATTTGATGACTCGTGTAAAACTTTAAAACACGAATTGGGACACGCCTTAACTATCATTAATTCCTATTATGGTACAGGTGATGTCTTATCTAAGGCTATGCATGAAGGGGTTGCTAACTATATGGCAAGTTTAGAAGATGGTCGGCATGTCAATGACCACGGAGATAAAGAGGCCTTGATTGCAATAAAGAATAAAGGTCTCAAACCAGATGAAATATTGCGCAATAATATTTGGAGTAATAAAGGGGAACATTATCATTCGGATGCTGAACAAGTGATCAAATTTCTTGAAGATAAACACCCAGATATGATTGATAATTTGCTCAAGAGCCTTTCTAAATCTGGTGCAAATAGGTCTCAAGGTAATAAATTATTTGAGGATTTTTTGGCTGAGCTGAAAGGTTATGATCAAGAATTTAAACAATGGGTTAAGGCTGAGCTGAGTGGTGAACAACATATGGAATATAATGTTGTTGAATCTAACAGTGTTGAAAGTTCAACAAGCCAACAAAGTGCAGGCAAGGGTCTATATGGTTATAGCCCAGTACATAATGTAAGTGGTGATAAAACCAAGATAGAATCTAAATCAAGTGTCAGTAGAGAAGATTCTATGCAACCTGCTAAAAAAGCGAGTGAAGACGAACAAGGAAAAGCTGTTACAACAAAAGTTATGAAGTATAATAAACAGCCTTTCTTAAAGGTGAATATTGATGACAATAATGTAGAAAATACTATAGAAAAAGTAAACGAGATAAATAAGGTAACAGGTGCGACTAGTTTACATTTTGCTGCTTCATTGGGAGATTTAAGCAAAGTAGCAACGCTACTAAAACACAATTCATATATTGATACAAGAGACCATAATGGACAAACGCCACTACATTATGCCATTCAGTCAGGAAATACGGAAGTAGCAAAATATCTTATTGATCATGGAGCAAATCTTAATGTTCATGACAATTATTATCAGAAAACTAATACTAAATATGTGTATTATAAGACACCTTTACACTATGCTATTGAGTCTGGAAATATAGAGATAGCTAAATACTTAATAGATCGTGGTGCAAATCCTAATATTCAAGATGCTTATTCCCAAACACCATTATACAGTGCTATTTATTCAGGTAATACAGAAATAGTGAAGTATCTATTAGATCATAACGCAGATCCTAATAGTAAAAGTTATTATACTTTTCCGTTACTTGCTGCTATTAAGCTAGGGAATTCGGAAATAGTTAAGAGTTTAATTGAGTATGGCGCAGATCTTGGTATAAAGAACACGTCAGCTCAAACACTGCTGCACTATGCAATTGAGCTAAAACATACGGAAATTGCTAAATACTTAATAGATCGTGGTATAGATGTTGATACCCGTGATATTAGCTCTGGTAAATCTCCACTACATTTTGCCATGCACATGAAAAATATGGAAGTAGTTAAATATCTCATAGAGCATAATGCGGATATTGATATTCAGGATAGCTACGGCTTAACACCTTTGCATCTTGCTGTTGATCTTGGGAATAAGAAGATGATAGAGCAGTTAGTTGAAAAAAGTGCGAATATTAATGCTCAGGATAATGATGGTTGGACACCTTTAGTTCATGCAGTGAGGCATGGAAAGTTAGATACAATAGAATATCTAATAAAAAACAAAGCTGACGTTGACGTTGTAGGCAAAGATGGTAGGACACTTGTTGAACATGCTGAGTTATGGGCAGAAGAGAAAGGACTAGCAAGAGATGTAATAGATAGCAAAGGCGATAATGATTCTTATTATCGTGAGCTTTCAAAAGAAGCTGCAACTTGGGAAAAAGCTGGAAAGGATATGCTTAGCTATCTCAAAAAAATTACTATGCAAGAAGAAGAATCTAACGATATAGACCAAATGCCAGCAGATCAACCTGCGAGTGAAGAAAGGAGTAAAAGATCGATAAGAGGAGACGAAGAGAAGCAAGAGGAAACAATTGTTATAGATAATGTGAAAGAAGAATCACAACATCCTTTAAAAATCAAAGTGGGTGAGGCTGTTGAAATAGGGAAATATAAGGTAGAACTGGGAATGTTCAAAAAAGTGTGTCAAACCGAGAAATAAAAATAAAATAGAAACAAAAAATAGAGGTTTGATATATGAGTTACAAAATAGAAAATGGAACGACTGGCCTGGTAGATTACAAAGAGCTGGAAGCAAATATACTGTCATCAATAAGGGAAGGTAAACCATTGATGGGGAGAGATGGAGCATTAACACCATTTGTAAAAAGGCTGCTGGAAGCAAGTCTAGAAGGTGAAATAGAGCATCATTTATCCAATGAAAGAGAAGAAAAGAATCGAAGAAACGGAAAGAATGGCAAAACTTTGAAGACGAGTATTTGAACTATTGACACCAAGAGATAGAGAGGGAAGTTTCGAACCACAGATAGTGAAAAAAAGGCAAACAAGCTTACATCCAGAACTTGAAACAAAGGTCTTGAACATGTTTGCAAGCGGTGTGGGATACAGGGATATAGCATCCTATGTGGAAGAAATCTATGACCATAAAATATCTGCAGCAGAGATATCTGGAATTACAGATAAATTACTGCCTATAATCAATGAATGGAGGAGTCGTCCCCTACAATCAGTATACCCGATAGTATTTATGGATGGGATGTTTTTTAAGGTCAAAGAGAATGGACATTGCATAAGTAAATGCATGTACAATATATTAGGAATAGACCAAAATGGCAGAAAAGAAGTACTGGGTTTTTACTTAGCAGAAAGTGAGGGAGCTAACTTCTGGCTAGGCGTATTAAATGACTTAAAAGAGAGAGGAGTAGAAGACATTTTGATAGCTTGTGTTGACGGTCTGAAAAGCTTCCCTACAGCTATAAATAGCGTATTTCCCAATGCTGAGGTACAGTTATGCATTGTGCACCAAATAAGAAATTCACTAAAATACGTATCCAGCAAAGATATAAAAGTTTTTATGAATGATTTGAAAAAAATATACCGTGCTACAAGTAGAGAAATCGCCGAAAATTATTTACTTGAACTGGAGGAAAAATGGGGTGAAAAATATCCTTTAGTCATAAAATCGTGGCAAAACAATTGGGAAAATTTGTCTAGTTATTTTAAGTATTCTGGCCCTGTTAGAAGGCTAATTTATACCACCAATCCAATTGAGGGGTTGCACAGACAAATCAGAAAATTTACTAAAACCAAAGGTTCATTTACCAGTACAAATGCCTTGTACAAATTGGTATATTGTGCTATAAAAAAGATAGAGCAAAAATGGGCTATGGCTTTGCCTAATTGGGCTCTAACTATATCTCAACTTGATATCTTTTTTCCTGATAGGTTAAAAATTGAGTTGAACTAAAAATTCGCTTTGACACACTTTTTTGAACATTCCCTACTTAATTTTTTAATGATTTTCCTTCCTCTTGTTGTTCAGCTTCTGGTGATTTAACAATTGAGCTTGGCACAAGTGTAATGATTAGTTCTTTAGTATCATTTTCTTCAGAGTATAAACCTAACGTTTTTAACTCTTGTTTATCTTCATGTATTAAGTCATACGGATCTTTATCATTTTTTCTTCCTAATGAATTTATCTTTAATAATACATCATTTTTATTCATTTCCTTACTTGTAGCAGTAATGTAGTAACTTTTACTTTCTAAGCTAAAATATATAAGATACTCATCGGTGATAATACTGCCATTTTGCTTCTTATTTTGGTTGTGTTTTTTGATATACTCAAAATCTTCATCTTTTACTTTCGCAAATAGATCTCCTTTATTACTTATAATAACAATGTTCGGAGTTTTAGGCTCAGATATTTTATTGTTTTTGATGATGGAATATATTGCTAAACTAACCAGTGCAACAGCAACAAATGCTAAAACACTTATTCCAAGTGGTGTAGCTGCAAAAACTGCAATTGGCGCTAAAATCGAAGTTGAAGACATCCAATACGGTGTTGAAAGTGCTACTGCTGTGCCTATAACATACAGAGAAGTAAGCGCTACAAGTGCAATGTTTGTTTTGTGACGGTGGTTTTTAAAAATTGACATAATTTCCTCTTAAAATAAGTTAATAATATATTAATATTATATATCAAAAAATCAATACAGTCAACTTACATATAAAAAACTACCTACCACTTGAGCCAAAGCCCCCTTCATTGCGGACGGTTTCTTCTGTGTAGAATTCTTCTCTGTCATCCCAAATTACTTGAGATACAGGAGTGATGAGGATTTGTGCGATTCTATCTCCTCTTTTTATTTCATATGGTTGATTACTTAGATTGATTAGGCAAACTTTAACTTCACCTCGATAATCGGAGTCTATAGTGCCCGGAGAATTTAAGACAGTGATTCCATGTTTTGCAGCAAGTCCAGAACGTGGGCGAACTTGCCCTTCAAAACCGTTTGGTATTGCAATTACAATGCCAGTTGGAATAAGTAACCTTTCAAGTGGATTTAAAATAACAGAGTCGTCCAATGCAGCATAAAGATCCATGCCAGCACTCTGCATAGTTGCATAACAGGGAAGAGGCAGGCTTTCGCCATGTGATAACTTTTTTATTTCTACTTTAATTTTATCTCTTTGCATTTTTGTTCACCAGTTATGAAAATTTGATTGTAGCATGTAAATTATGCCTGTAAAAGATAAGAAAACTACTTGACAAATCTTTCAGCTTCCTTACTATAAAATTCAAAGTGTTTTATTACCTTCAATCTGTTCAGATTAAACGACAAAAGTATTATACAGTTGGCGTCTTATAAATCTTTCCGCTATGTGCACTTTATGTCTTCACAATAATTTCTACCTAATATAAGCTGAAACGGGCTTATAAAACGTTTAAATACAGTATAGAACGCCAATTTTTAGGACTCACTTTTACCCACAACTTTGAGAGGTCATTATGCGAAGCATAACCATGCTTTCCCTGAGGTTTTCATAACCACGCCATAGAGTCATAGTTCCTGGTAAATTATCACTTTTTCTATTCATAAATCCACCTAATTTTCCTAACCAAATAATAGCTTGTTTTATGTTTGGAGGTTCTTCTGGCAATTTGGCTACTTTATGCTCACGTATGTAAAGGGTTTTCCACTCTTCATTACTTAAAACCTTGGTACAAACCTCCATGGGATTCGATAAAGCGACTTTTGTTAAATATAAAATTTTAAATGCAATAATGCTCTTTATAGCGATTAATTTCTCTAATCTTTCTTTTGTAGCTAAACGAGAGCTTTCTACCTTACATCCTGATTTTAAAATCCTAAAATACTCCTCGATTTTCCATCTTAGCTTATACCAATTGATCCTTTCTATAACCCCAGTTGCGGATTAGAAATCAGTGAAAAAGCCAGGAAAATAGGGTAACCTCGGAAAATTATTTACAAAATAGAGAGGTTACCAATGAATGAAAATATAACAGAATTATTTTGCCTGATCGACGATTTTTGCAATTCAGTTGACAAGAATTTTGCAGAAAAACTTCTACCAAGTAGCAAAAAACCAACCAGGACGCCAGAGATTACGCATTCAGAGATTCTTACCATAATATTGCTATATCACCAATCCAAGTGCGACAATTTTAAAATTTTCTATGTGCATTATTTGAAATTATTATACGAATCAGCGTTTCCAAAATTGCCATCCTATAGTAGGTTTATTAGGCTAAAATCTAGGGTTTTATGGTATTTAGTGCTCTTAATGCAATGGTTTTGCGAACAGTCAAAAGTGACAGGGATTTCGTACATAGATGCAACATCTATCGCTGTTTGCCATCCAAAAAGGACCTCGAGAAATAAAGTTTTCAAAGGGTTGGCAAAGATTGGAAAGACTACCTATGGGTGGTTTTTCGGTTTTAAACTACATCTAGTAATCAACGAAGCTGGCGAAATTCAAGGGGTTACGGTGACAAAAGGCAACATTGATGATAGAAAACCTGTGCCAAATTTAACTCAGAAATTGACTGGATTATTGTTTGGAGATAAAGGATATATCAAAAAAGATCTTTTTCACGAATTATTCGATAGAGGGTTAAAGCTTGTAACCAGTATAAAAAAGGGTATGAAAAACTCATTAATGGCGCTAAATGAGAAGATTTTGTTAAGAAAAAGATCGATTATTGAGACAGTTTTTGGCTCTCTGAAAAACAACTTTGAGATTGAGCATACAAGACATAGATCACCGATAAATTTTTTGGTACACATTTTTTCTACGCTTGTTTCATATTCCATGCAGCCGAAAAAGCCCTGCATTTCTAAGCTTTACTTCGTTGGCTAATCCGCAACTGAGGTTTCTATAGCATCTAAAGTGCTATTAACTGGTACATTAGTCAGCAAAGTCCAATCAATAGCTTCTACTCTTTCAGGAGGATTTGTTTCTTTGGCACTTACTACATATATAGCGATTTTATCACTTATTTTATGCTCTGTATCTTTCGATCCATAAATGTAAGAAGATCTGATAGGTATATAGCCTTTCATATACCTGACTTCAATGTTAGCTTTTCTTGAGATTTGGTATTTATTTTCAGCAACATTCAAAACAATTTCCCTTTTTACAGGCAGTTGAGTTATACGTGTTTGCAAATCCGTTTTTCCCCCTTCAATACAGATGAATTTCCTATTAGTTCGGTTGCGGATTACATAAAAACTATCCAATGATTCAATAGTCCATAAAAACTTAAAAATATCTGCTTCCCTATCACCAATAGTAACAAGCTGTGCACCTTCTGCGAGGTTATTTAGGGTTTCTTTTAGTGCCGCTATCCTGACCTTACCCAGAAAAAGTAGACAGAAAGTTAAGACGTTTTTGAAGTAAAATAAAACGTTTTTTCAAAGAGGTGTGGTATGACAAAAAGAAAAGAATATACAGCAGAATTCAAAATTGAAGCTATAAGACTAGTAAAAGAAACAGGTCAATCATCAGCAAAAATAGCAAGAGATTTGGGTATTAGCGGTGATTCATTAAGCAGATGGGTAAAAACATACAATGATAGAATGTCTGGAGTAGATGCGTTTCCAGGAAAAGGGAAAGTAGCTCATTGTGACAAAGAAAAGTTTGATTTAAAGAAAGAGCTGGCAAGAGTAACGAGGGAAAGAGACATTTTAAAAAAAGCCCTGGGATATTTTGCAAACCAAAAAGAGTAAAATATTCTTTTATAAAAGAACATGAAAACTGCTATAAAATACGGGAATTATGCAGATTTTTGAACGTATCTGCTTGTGGTTATTATAAATGGATTACTAAGGAAAAAAACAACAAAAAATCAATAAGAGAAGAGCTCATACAAGATATTCAGAAGGTATATCGAGCATCACAATGCAGATACGGAGCTCCTAAAATTCACGCTGAATTAAAGGCTTTAGGTAAAAATTATAACATCAAAACAGTGCAAAATGTTATGCAGAAAAATGGCATTCAAGCTAAGCTTAGACGAAAGTTTAAAAGTAAAAAACCACAAATAGACAATAGAGTTATAACTCCTAACATATTAAATCAGAATTTCATCGCTGATCAACCTAACAAGATATGGGTAACTGATATTACGTACATAAAAACTAATGAAGGATGGTTATATTTGGCAGCAATAATAGATTTATATTCACGCATGGTGATTGGCTGGTCAATGAGTAATGCAGTAAATAGGCAATTAGTTATAGATGCGTTATTCATGGCTATTGGTAGGCGCAAATCTGCTAAAAATCTACTATTTCATAGCGATCAAGGATCGCAATACACCTCTAAAAATTATCAATTTTTACTAAGTACAAAAAATATTACTTCTAGTATGAGTCACAAAGGTTGTTGTTATGATAATGCTGTTTCAGAGAGCTTTTTTAGTTCACTTAAGAGAGAGTTACTCATTGATACTTCACAACACTCTGCACAACAAGCTAAAACCGCAATATTTGAATATATAGAAATTTTTTATAATAAACAGCGTAGACATTCTACTATTAACTATTGCATTCCTGAGCTTTTTGATTCATCATTCTCATAGCAAAAACGTCTTAACTTTCTGTCTACTTTTTCTGGGTAAGGTCATCCATTTATAGCTTTCTTTCTCCTTTATAGCAGTACGGTATTTCCTGTTTGCTTTTTCTTGCGCTGTTTCTTCCCTGATAGAACGTGCCCAACACTGTTGAGAAGATAGCCCTAAAGGTAATCCGTCTTTGTTAACTATTAAGGCACTGTGCAATAACAAACCCTTTTTATGTTTTGTATAGGCTTTAGAAATACTACCTAGACCCTTAGTCTTTATATGAGAGTCAAAATCCAAATAACTTGTATCTTGAACTGAAAATACAATCTCATCTCCTTTTATCCTTTCTATAGTTTCTTTATAATGGGAAGAATAAATTTCCTTAGCTTCAAGCTTTTCATTGCTAAATAATCTGTATGCACCTTTAGCTTCTTTCCATCCTACACAGCTTTGATTAATTGACCCAGACGCCTTATTCTCTATTAAATAGCTTGTTTTAATAAGTCTTTTATTAAGCCTTACATCTCCCAGATTAACATGTCTCAACTCTTTTTCTAGCCATTTATCTCCTAAGCCATCAGCACATTGTACATTTCTATTTACTTCACACATTTTTACCTCATCTTACTCAGTATATTTTTCTCTATCTTACTTGCTTTTTATACTTGTGGGTAAAAGTGAGTTTTTAGGATTAGAGAGTAACAACTAGCTAACGCTTTTGCCTTTTTTTATTAGTAAATTTCTTAACGTTTATATAGAGGGTGTCATTCCAGCACTTGATGCTGGAATCCAGCCTTTCTGCAATCTCATCGAAAACGTTGTACCACCTTTCTATGCTAGTTTGCTTGTGAGCAACTTAGATCCCAGTGTCTGGGCACTGGGATGACAAAAAAGGGCTACTTGAATGACATACTTGAATTTACGCTATAAAGTGAACCGGTTTGGTGTGCTGCTGTTGTTTGCAGTATTGTAGTGCTAATTTTTTACTTCGGTAGTCTTTTTATTGTCATTATAATTATAAGAATAGTTGAGGCCAATTAATATGAAAACTTTTACGAAAAATTTTAAAGGTAAGGAAAGAAAGCTAGAAGAGTTCAATGAGAAAGTTGAAGACATATCAGCTGTAGCTCAAGATAAGTTTGCACATGAACTTGAAAATATCGCATATGAAAGTGTGCAGAAATTTCGCAGTCTACTTGCTAAAGAAATAAACTCCACTTTCAATAACATTCATTCTCAGAATGTCAATCTACTAAAATCCGGCTTAGTAAACTTGATCAATAAAAAAGGAGAAACAGCGTTAATACGTTCTCTTCTCAATATACTTGTACGATAGAGTTGCTGCTGCAATTTAATATTAAGTGATAACTAAAATAAGTAAGATTTTTTATGGATAAGTCTTACTTATTTTAGCTATATATAGAAAAGGAGGGTTGTTATGTCAACAAGACTAAAGTATCCAATTATAAATATACAACGTAAGTCTAAGCCTAAATCTTTTCCAGTAACTTTAGGAGAGGTTAAATCTTTTTTACGAATTGAAAATGATCAAGATGATAAGTTGATTTCAAGTTTTATTTTTATGGCAACTGATTATGCTCAGTGGCATATGGAAAAGTCTCTAGTAAAGCAAACGTGGCAAGTTTCATATGAAGGTTATATACCTCGTAGAATCTATTTAAGCTATGGTCCTGTAAATAAAATAATATTGGCTACTGATAAGAATAGAAAACTTAGTTATTATTTTAGTGATATAGGAAGCTATATTGAATTTTTCAATTATTTGAACATAATAAGGGCTGATGTTGTATACGAAGCTGGCTATGACAGCGTTCCTGAGCAAATAAAGCTAGGTATTATGCAGCATGTTTCTGCTCTCTATAAAAATCGTGAATCAGAAGTAAGTAGCCATTTATCTGAGGTAAAGAAGGTGTATTCTCCATTTCGCGAACCAAAGGTTGTTTTGTAGTTCCTGTTTGTCATTCAATAGCAGATACAACAGATGGTGTCATACCAGTACTTGGATCAAGATTGCGAGTAATGAATTGGGTTTTGTGAGTATGGGTTTTGCATTATAGAATGAAGTGTTTTTGGTTAAGAAAACTGGATTCCAGTGCTTACTGTACAAAAATTGTAACTTAATTCCATAAGGGAAGGTGTCATTCCAGCGCTTACTGTAAAAACATTGTAACTTAATTCCATAAAGGAAGGTGTCATCCCAGTACTGGGATCCAGGAAAATTGATTCTAAATGAGCAAACATTTTCAATAAAATGACCAACAAGAAAAATAGTTAGGTAAAGCTGGATCCCAGTACTGGGATGACAAGAAAGAGCTACTGGAACGACATCATTATAAAGTGAACCAGTGTCTGGGGATGGGATGACATCTTCTTGACAGATAATGTTCGTACAGTAAGCACTAGGATGATACCATCTGTTGTACCTGCAAATTGCAATCTTCGTAACCGTATCTGTGAGATGGAAAAAATTCAAATTATAAATGAGTTGTATAATAGTATTTATGCAGCATTAAAAGCAAACTCTGATTTAAAGAAATATGTTACTAACCCCAGTTGCGGATTAGAAATCAGTGAAAAAGCCAGGAAAATAGGGTAACCTCGGAAAATTATTTACAAAATAGAGAGGTTACCAATGAATGAAAATATAACAGAATTATTTTGCCTGATCGACGATTTTTGCAATTCAGTTGACAAGAATTTTGCAGAAAAACTTCTACCAAGTAGCAAAAAACCAACCAGGACGCCAGAGATTACGCATTCAGAGATTCTTACCATAATATTGCTATATCACCAATCCAAGTGCGACAATTTTAAAATTTTCTATGTGCATTATTTGAAATTATTATACGAATCAGCGTTTCCAAAATTGCCATCCTATAGTAGGTTTATTAGGCTAAAATCTAGGGTTTTATGGTATTTAGTGCTCTTAATGCAATGGTTTTGCGAACAGTCAAAAGTGACAGGGATTTCGTACATAGATGCAACATCTATCGCTGTTTGCCATCCAAAAAGGACCTCGAGAAATAAAGTTTTCAAAGGGTTGGCAAAGATTGGAAAGACTACCTATGGGTGGTTTTTCGGTTTTAAACTACATCTAGTAATCAACGAAGCTGGCGAAATTCAAGGGGTTACGGTGACAAAAGGCAACATTGATGATAGAAAACCTGTGCCAAATTTAACTCAGAAATTGACTGGATTATTGTTTGGAGATAAAGGATATATCAAAAAAGATCTTTTTCACGAATTATTCGATAGAGGGTTAAAGCTTGTAACCAGTATAAAAAAGGGTATGAAAAACTCATTAATGGCGCTAAATGAGAAGATTTTGTTAAGAAAAAGATCGATTATTGAGACAGTTTTTGGCTCTCTGAAAAACAACTTTGAGATTGAGCATACAAGACATAGATCACCGATAAATTTTTTGGTACACATTTTTTCTACGCTTGTTTCATATTCCATGCAGCCGAAAAAGCCCTGCATTTCTAAGCTTTACTTCGTTGGCTAATCCGCAACTGAGGTTACTAACATCTATGATTACCTGCCTAAGCAGGTTACTATTCCTTATCTGAGATTGCGCATAGTAAATTATGTTAACCTGCATATGCTATCTAATTTTGCTACAAAAGTAAGATTTTCATGCGACATATATACTTATCATATAAGCAGCATGCTTGCTGCTATAAAGCATGTTGGCTTGGTGGTAAAGAGCATTAGTAGTGAGACCATTTTGGAAAGTAATTGTGCTATAAATCAGCATGATGAAGTTTTACATTCAACAATTAATTTTGATATTTTAATACAAGGAGGTAGCGATGAGCAAATTACAGCTGAAAATTAAAGGTCATGACAATAATTTTGTTGTGCTGAATAATATACGAAACTTAAGGTTTACTTTGCGTAATAACAAAGAGGAGATGAAAGATATTTCCTCTTTTGGCTGGAGAAAAGTGCTTGATTGTGCTGGAAGTAGAAAGATTACAATAAAAATTAATGGCATTTTAAATTCAGTATTGGCTGATGAATTATTGCGTAATTCTGCAATGTTAAACTCTAATAATGATTATGAGATTAGTTTTAATGCTAAGGAGAAGATAAAACTCAGGTGTTCGGTTGAATTGTATGAGAGATATTATGATCCTGCCACTTTTGACAGCTTCACTGTAGTTTTAGCCAGTGCTGAAGTTGTGAACACTTTTCATTAGTGTTAATTTAATTTTTTCATATACAATAATAATAAGTGGGAATAAATTAAAAAAAATTATGAACGATGAGGATCTTTTCGAAGAAGGTGATGATAATGTTGAAGAGAATAGCGATGACAGAAGAGAAAGGAATTTGAAGAATGAAAATCAGCTCGAAGAGCAATTTAAAGAGTATTTAAAACCTTTCGAGGATATTTTAAGTCAAATTGATGAAGGAGTTGATAATTTAGATAGTTACGAAAGGACTATGCAAGTAAAGCGAAGTATAGATAGGCTCATAGAAACCTTATATAGCCAAGCAGCATCTGAGGATATTGATGTAGAACTTGAAACCACAAAACACACTCGCGATAAATCAGAGTCCAAGAAAAGAGTTCTGGAAAAGAGAAAGAAACAACTGATGGAAGAGATCTTAAGTGCTCAACAACAAAAGGAGCTAATGAATAGTAGGGAAAAACATGAAGTAGCAAGTGATAGGGATGTTCAGAAGGCAAAAGCACGAGTGAAGTCTTCAATTAGGGGGGTGTTGTTTTCAGTTATTGCTCATAGAATGGATCCACGAAGGAGGGCAGGGGAAACTGCTGATGACAATGAAAAGCAAGCTCGTATGTACGGTAGAGAAGCATTTGGTGGAGTTTTAGGTGGATTATTCAAGGCGTTTTTAACTGCAGTTGCTGCTGTTGTGCGCGAAATTGCTAAACCACTTCAACATATGAATACACAAGAGACGTCTTTTGCAAAACAAGTTGAAGAAAGCAGAAACCAGGATTCACAGAAAGGTCGATCTGTGTAGGTCAAAGTATAATTTCAAAAAAATTGTGGGAATGTTCAAAAAAGTGTGTCAAAGCGAATTTTTAGTTCAACTCAATTTTTAACCTATCAGGAAAAAAGATATCAAGTTGAGATATAGTTAGAGCCCAATTAGGCAAAGCCATAGCCCATTTTTGCTCTATCTTTTTTATAGCACAATATACCAATTTGTACAAGGCATTTGTACTGGTAAATGAACCTTTGGTTTTAGTAAATTTTCTGATTTGTCTGTGCAACCCCTCAATTGGATTGGTGGTATAAATTAGCCTTCTAACAGGGCCAGAATACTTAAAATAACTAGACAAATTTTCCCAATTGTTTTGCCACGATTTTATGACTAAAGGATATTTTTCACCCCATTTTTCCTCCAGTTCAAGTAAATAATTTTCGGCGATTTCTCTACTTGTAGCACGGTATATTTTTTTCAAATCATTCATAAAAACTTTTATATCTTTGCTGGATACGTATTTTAGTGAATTTCTTATTTGGTGCACAATGCATAACTGTACCTCAGCATTGGGAAATACGCTATTTATAGCTGTAGGGAAGCTTTTCAGACCGTCAACACAAGCTATCAAAATGTCTTCTACTCCTCTCTCTTTTAAGTCATTTAATACGCCTAGCCAGAAGTTAGCTCCCTCACTTTCTGCTAAGTAAAAACCCAGTACTTCTTTTCTGCCATTTTGGTCTATTCCTAATATATTGTACATGCATTTACTTATGCAATGTCCATTCTCTTTGACCTTAAAAAACATCCCATCCATAAATACTATCGGGTATACTGATTGTAGGGGACGACTCCTCCATTCATTGATTATAGGCAGTAATTTATCTGTAATTCCAGATATCTCTGCTGCAGATATTTTATGGTCATAGATTTCTTCCACATAGGATGCTATATCCCTGTATCCCACACCGCTTGCAAACATGTTCAAGACCTTTGTTTCAAGTTCTGGATGTAAGCTTGTTTGCCTTTTTTTCACTATCTGTGGTTCGAAACTTCCCTCTCTATCTCTTGGTGTCAATAGTTCAAATACTCGTCTTCAAAGTTTTGCCATTCTTTCCGTTTCTTCGATTCTTTTCTTCTCTTTCATTGGATAAATGATGCTCTATTTCACCTTCTAGACTTGCTTCCAGCAGCCTTTTTACAAATGGTGTTAATGCTCCATCTCTCCCCATCAATGGTTTACCTTCCCTTATTGATGACAGTATATTTGCTTCCAGCTCTTTGTAATCTACCAGGCCAGTCGTTCCATTTTCTATTTTGTAACTCATATATCAAACCTCTATTTTTTGTTTCTATTTTATTTTTATTTCTCGGTTTGACACACTTTTTTGAACATTCCCAATTAACGGTAAATGGGTTTATTTATATATTGTAGACTTCCTCTTGTGTGTTAGTAGAGACAAGTCTGCAGCACTTGCATTCTTTCGTAAAGCCTTCAGGAGTAACTATCTTCCTGAGAAAATTGTAATTGATAAAAGCGGCAGTAATACTGCTGCTCTTGATGATTTGAATGCAGAAATTTCTGAAGATTACAGTTCTTCAAATAAAATATCTAAATAATATTGTTGATAGATTTATCAAAAAACTAATAAAGCCAATGCTTGGGTTTAAAAGCTTCCATTCCGCAAAGATTACCATCACAGGCATAGAAAATATTCGTATGATTCAAAAAAGACAAATTATTAAAATAATGTTTCTACTTTTGAGAATTTTGCTATGTTAATGGCTTCATAACTCCTATAATCCCACCTTTAATGATCTTCTTTCCTATGGTTTATAGATGCGACAGAACCGACATATCAGTTGATAAACAGACTAATCAGTTATTGTTTATACCTATTTCAGCATGAAAATTATTGTGAGGCTTGATTTTATATATATCACTACACATAATAGACTTTAGTATAAATTAGTAATATGCATCCAATCATATACTTACTTAACCTGCTACTTGATCTTTACAGCTTCATTCTAATATGCTCAGTTGTTCTCGATTTGTTGATTAAATTGAATGTAGTGAACATGTATAATGAAGTTGTAAGCAACATAATGCAAACTTTAAACCGACTTACCCATCCTCCACTAAAGGTTATCAGAAGGTATATACAACCGTTCAATGGATTAGATTTATCCGTGATGATATTGATAATAGCAATTCACTTTGTAAAATATACAATTACTTATTACTTTAAGTAGATGTTAAAAAAACAGCTAAAATCAGCGATATACCTGTTACTCTTAATGTATATATATATATCGGTTTTTAGCTATAATTATCAAGATCCATCCTTAAATACAGCTACAAATCAGGAAGTAACAAATTTGGGCGGAGTAGTAGGTTCATATTTAGCTGATATATTGGTTCAATTTCTTGGACTCGCTAGTATTACAATAGCTACAACCGTAGTTTACTTTTTGATATCAAAAAGGCTGCTGAAAATTCTCTATTTAATATTAATCAATTTAGGAATATGCGCTACATTAGCGCAACTTTCGCTCGGTATCACTGCAAGGTATTTGCATGGCGGAATGATAGGAAATGCACTAATTAGTAACTACCCATTTTACATCTTTGCAGTAGCAGCATCAATAGGTTTTGTAGGGTTAATTGGTTGGAAGAGAACGGTTTATTCTTTACTTTTCCTATGTAAAAAAATATTTTCCCTTTTTACAAAGGTTCTGTTTTTCAGGTTACGTAAAACTACTGATTATTCAATAGCACCGTTAGTAGTAGAAGAAAAATATAGAACCACTAGACAACAACCAAAAGAAAGACAGAAAAAAGCTACCGAAGAGATTTTTAAACCACCTTCTAGCGAGTTTGAGTTTCCAAGCATTCACTTACTTTCTAAAGTAGAAGAATCTGTGCAGAGAAAACAGTTGAATGCATTAGAGAGCAATAAGAATTTATCTCTGCTCGAGCAGGTTCTAAGTGATTTTGGCGTGCAAGGAAAAATTATAAGTGTATGTTATGGACCGGTTGTGACTTTATACAAACTTGAACCACAAGCAGGCACAAAATCTGCAAGAGTGATTGGTCTTGCAGATGATATTGCACGTTCAATGAGTGCACTTTCTGCACGTATTTCAATAATTCGTGGACAAAATGCAATGGGAATAGAATTGCCAAATAAAGAACGAGAAATTGTTATGCTGCGTGATTTACTGGAATCGCCAGAATACCAAAATGCAAACTTAAATCTTCCGATTGCACTAGGCAAGGAAATAAGCGGAAAACCAATTATTGCAGATCTGACTAAAATGCCCCACTTGCTTGTTGCCGGAACTACAGGATCAGGTAAATCAGTTGCGATTAACACGATGATTCTGTCGCTTGTTTATCGATTAAGTCCTGATGAATGCAAGATGATAATGATCGACCCAAAGATGCTTGAGCTTTCAATATATGATGCAATACCGCATCTAATAACGCCAGTGGTAACAGAGCCAAAAAAAGCTGTTATTGCTCTTAAGTGGATCGTGAAAGAGATGGAAAATCGCTATCGTATGATGTCATATTTAAATGTGCGGAATGTAATAAACTATAATCAAAAAATTACAGAAGCGATGAATAGCGGAATAGAATTGGAACGCGTTGTACAGATTGGCTTTAACTCAACAACGGGTAAACCTTTGTTTGAAAAAATACCGATTAAAATGGAGACATTTCCGTATATTGTGGTGATTGTAGATGAAATGGCAGATTTAATGCTTGTTGCTGGCAAAGATATAGAATGCTCTATTCAACGTTTAGCTCAGATGGCTCGTGCTGCAGGAATACACATCATAATGGCAACACAACGCCCATCTGTAGATGTGATAACAGGTGTGATAAAAGCAAACTTTCCAACGAGAATTAGTTTTGCTGTTACTTCTAAGATAGATAGCCGTACAATACTTGGTGAACAAGGGGCTGAACAATTGCTCGGTATGGGTGATATGCTTTATATGGCCTCTGGTGGTAAGATTATTCGAGTTCACGGTCCATTTGTAAGTGATGATGAGGTACAAAATATAGTTGATCATCTGAAAATGCAAGGTGAGCCAAACTACATGGAGGAAATCACTCAAGAAGATGAAAATTCTTTTGCAGAATCAGAAGGTGAAACAGAGAATGAAGAGAACGATCTATACAAGCAAGCGGTGGCCATCATTCAGAGAGATCAAAAGGTTTCAACTAGTTACATTCAAAGGCAACTTAGAATAGGCTATAACAGAGCTGCAAATATTGTTGAAAGAATGGAGAAAGAAGGTATTGTCAGTGCTCCAAGTTACTCAGGAAAGAGAGAGATATTGGTAGAATGATCGCTAGCTTAAACTTTCAGGTCGGGGAAAGTTATTTTAAGATCAATGTATAATGATAGTTAATTTAATAATAATTTAAACATTGGGAATGTAAAATTATAATATATTAATTAGCTAGGGGGTTAAAATGGTAAAAGGAATTTTGCGCAATTGGTTAGGTGTAACAGAATTGCAAGAAAGTCAAAAGATAGATGCTGAGAAGTTTGAAAAAGTTTTTGGTGAATTAAAAAAATGGCAAGAAGCTCAAAAGATAGATGTTGAGCAGTTTGAAAAAGTTTTTGGCGCATTAGAAGAAAAGATTGGTATTGAGCAGTTTCAAGGTATGCAAGAGCACTTAAACGGCCTGCAAGAAAAATTTACAGGTTTAGAAGAAAAAGTAGAGACATTTGCAGACATGGTAGGGGGACAAGAACAAGCAATACTATGTGCCATAGTCAGTGCTGTTGCTGTAATAGCGGTAACTAGCTTTGTTGCATTCTGTATCTATCAGGGAGTTAAGCTTGATAAAGAGAAGAAAAATGACTTGTCTCAAGATAAACCAAATGGGAAGTTTAGTAATGTAGGTGATACCGAAAAACTGAATAATAACTTACAGCAAGGAAGAGTGTAATGCTCTTCTTGAAAGGGTGTTACGTAAAATTTGTAACACCTTAAATTTCCTTTAGATTATGTAGGTTTTGGTAGTAAATTTTTTAGAAAGATGTTTGTATTATAAAGTTGGTAGAGATTCTGATTTACTTGAAGTTTGTTAATTGGTATCTTTTAAAGCACAATATTCACTATAGTATGCTTAAGATCTTTTCTAAAGTTTTATTTATATTAATACTTTTGGTTTCTAGTTTCTTTACTGTACATAATGTTGAAGCGAAGTCTAAGGTAAAGTTCAGTAAGAGATACATACCTCCTGGTAACCCTGGTGGTGCAAACTTTCATGCAGACGAGGATTTTGCTAAGTCATATAAACTGTATGAGAAGCGTAGGGAGCTCCTCAAGAAAAAAAAGTTACAAGATCTAGCTATAAATAAAGAAGATCTAATCAAAAAATTAAAAGAAAAAAAAATTGCTAGCCTTGATAACGAGCCAAACAACGTGGGAGCTTGCATAGTTGAAGATGGGGAGGATGCTATGATCAATCAGCATGGTATTAATCTTGCACGTTTAAAGGGTGCTGTATTTATAGATCAAGAGCCAGTTTCTCAGTATGAAAGTAAGCAGCATAAAAGTGAACAACAAAAAGGGAAAAAAGTTACTTCAACACGAGAAAAAAAAGTTTCCCCTATAAATGTTACTATAAAAGAAAGTCCATCAAGAAGAACGTGCTCTCATGATTCTATTACTGATCTAAATAGAACACCACAGCATAGTTTAAATGGCTCAAGTTCATTTGGCAGTGTAGTTGACACAGTAAAATAGTGTCACGATTAATAATATGCTAGATAGAGACCTGACATTGAGTGATGATGCATATGAGTCATCGCCGGTTTCCAGGCATAAAACTCATACTGTAAAAGTTGGACAAGTGAAGATAGGTGGAAATAATCCTATAGTTGTTCAATCCATGGCACTTGGTGCACATATAGATTCTGACAACATAAAAAGCAGTGCTCAGAAATATGCAAAAGAAGTAATAGAACTAGCGCATGCAGGTTCAGAATTGGTGCGAATTGCTTTGAACTCAGAGGAAGTAGCAAAAGCAATACCTTATATAGTAGAGGAAATAAATAAAGAAGGCTTTGATGGTAAGATATTAGTAGGCTGTGGACAATATGAGCTCTACAGGCTGATTCAGGATTATCCAGACAACATTAAAATTCTGGGTAAAATTAGGATAAATCCAGGTAATATAGGCTTTGGTGATAAACGTGATGAAAAATTTGAAAAAATTATAGAGTATGCAATAACGCATGATCTTCCTGTCAGAATTGGAGTAAATTGGGGTAGTCTTGATAAGTACCTTTCACAAAAATTAATGGATGAAAACTCCTTATCTAGTAATCCAAAAACTTCTTATGTTATATTACGTAAGACGCTTGTAATGTCTGCTCTTGGTAGTGCAAAAAAAGCTGAAAAGATTGGCCTTAATGCAGAGAAAATAATCATTTCATGTAAAGTCAGTAGAGTGCAGGATTTAATTTTAGTTTATACGGCACTTGCAAAATCTTCCAATTATGCGCTGCATTTGGGTTTAACCGAAGCTGGTATGGGTAACAAAGGCGTAGTAAATACCACAGCAGGGCTTACTTATTTATTGCAAAATGGTATTGGAGACACTATCCGGGCTTCTTTAACTCAGCGCCCTGGTGAATCACGCACTAATGAGGTGGTAGTATGTCAGGAAATACTGCAGTCTATAGGTTTGCGCTACTTTAACCCTCAGGTGAGTTCATGTCCTGGTTGTGGACGCACAAGTAGCGATCGTTTTCGTATATTAACTAAGGAAGTAAATGGCTACATAAAAACTCATATGCCGGTATGGAAGAAAAAGAATCCTGGTGTAGAGTATATGAAAGTTGCTGTTATGGGATGCATAGTAAATGGTCCTGGAGAGAGCAAACATGCAAATCTGGGGATCAGCCTGCCTGGGTATGGAGAAAAACCTGTTTCAGCAGTCTACAAAGACGGCAAATATTTCAAAACTTTACAAGGTGATAATATTTTTGAAGAATTTAAGGCAATTATTAGTGATTATGTGGAGAAGAATTACACGTAACAGGTTCATGATTACTGTAAATCTGATGTGAAAAATGAATTTTATGAGAGGGGATTAAATTTTTCTAAAAACCAGCTAATGGAAAAATTTGCTTTTCTAGATTATCGGGAATTACTTGATTTTATATCATAGATATTATATAATAAACTATATATATAAATTTATTAAAGAAACATTATGGCCATACAAAGAGACGAGGCTTTAAAAATATTAGGTTTTCAATCAAGCTATGCGCCTAGTGAACAAGAAATTAAATCAGCTTATAGAAAATTAGCTTTGAAATATCATCCTGATAAACATTCAGGTAAAAATGAGGTTGTGAAGAAACAAAATGAAGAGAAATTTAAGCAGCTAGGTTCTGCATATGCATTTCTCACTAAGAAAAATATAGAAGAGGTTACAAATCTAACTGACGAAAATTTAAATGGAATTAATTCGCCTGAAGATTTGAGGTTTTACTTATATGAGGCTATCCGCAATCAGGATATAGCGTTTCTTAAAAAGCTTTTTTCCAAATTCAAAAGTGGTAAAGATGAAAGATTTGGTGACTATATTAATGATATATTATATGATTCAATTATCTCTTATACACCACTTATCCTTGCTGTAACTGAAGGAGCGGACATTGAAATTATAAATCTATTCTTGGAGAATGGTGCTTATAAAGAAAGTGAAAGCCTCAATAAGGCATTACATGAAGCGGTGGAATGTCGTGAAAATTGGCATGAGAGAGAGAAGGTTGTAAAACTGCTTCTGCAATATGGTGCAGATCCTAATGCAAATAAAAAATATTACTTACCAAGAGCAATAGAGCGTGATTCATGTCTTGCTACTAATAGTGTAACAGCTTTTATTAAGATATTTTGTTTACCATACGGCAGCAATAACAAAGTTAGAAAATTAATGGCCGAGTATGGTGGTGTTGATAGACAGTATATTATGCTTCAAGCAATATTTACTTGTTGTTGCTTAACAGTAGCTTCTGCTACTTTTTTTAGTACAGCTTCTCCTTGGTGTTATATACCAACAGCAATATTTGCACTTGCCGCGTGTTTTTTCATTAAAAATGCTGTACATGCTGCATTTTTTGCAAAAGAACCTTCTCCTGAGTTTACCGAAGCTAGAGCTTGTCCAGAGATTAGTAAAAGGCTATAATATCTAAAGTTTTAGTGCTGGGTAAAGATGAGAAAAAAGCATCCAGCAGACCTAAGTCAAAGGGAATGGACAAGAATAGAAAGCTACTCCAGAGTATCATACAGGAAAGGAGGAAGGTCGTCAAAGTATAGCAAAAGAGAAATATTAGAAGCAATTTTCTATGTATTGTGTACAGGTGTAAATGGCGGTATTTACTATGTGATGGGATACCAAGGAGAAAATTTAAAAAATCATATAAAGGAAGAATATGGTATGGATATTGAGATTGTCAAAAGGCCTTCATGTAGGTTCTAAGTCAACAAAGACACACCGCCTTAGCTACTACCAATGAGGGGTTTAAAGTACAGCCAAGAAGGTGAGTTGTAGAAAGGACTTTTGCTTTAGGAATAGAAGACTATCGAAAGAATAAGATTTACTCACTGAAAATTTCATATATCTGGCTATGAGTAGAGTTATGTTAAGGAGAGAAATATGCTTGAGTTTATCAATTCCCGGACAAGTTGGGAGTGTTAAATAAACTGTGTCAAATCGCATTTTTAGTTCAACTCGATTTTTAACCTACCAGGAAAAAAGATATCAAGTGGGAATGTTCAAAAAAGTGTGTCAAAGCGAATTTTTAGTTCAACTCAATTTTTAACCTATCAGGAAAAAAGATATCAAGTTGAGATATAGTTAGAGCCCAATTAGGCAAAGCCATAGCCCATTTTTGCTCTATCTTTTTTATAGCACAATATACCAATTTGTACAAGGCATTTGTACTGGTAAATGAACCTTTGGTTTTAGTAAATTTTCTGATTTGTCTGTGCAACCCCTCAATTGGATTGGTGGTATAAATTAGCCTTCTAACAGGGCCAGAATACTTAAAATAACTAGACAAATTTTCCCAATTGTTTTGCCACGATTTTATGACTAAAGGATATTTTTCACCCCATTTTTCCTCCAGTTCAAGTAAATAATTTTCGGCGATTTCTCTACTTGTAGCACGGTATATTTTTTTCAAATCATTCATAAAAACTTTTATATCTTTGCTGGATACGTATTTTAGTGAATTTCTTATTTGGTGCACAATGCATAACTGTACCTCAGCATTGGGAAATACGCTATTTATAGCTGTAGGGAAGCTTTTCAGACCGTCAACACAAGCTATCAAAATGTCTTCTACTCCTCTCTCTTTTAAGTCATTTAATACGCCTAGCCAGAAGTTAGCTCCCTCACTTTCTGCTAAGTAAAAACCCAGTACTTCTTTTCTGCCATTTTGGTCTATTCCTAATATATTGTACATGCATTTACTTATGCAATGTCCATTCTCTTTGACCTTAAAAAACATCCCATCCATAAATACTATCGGGTATACTGATTGTAGGGGACGACTCCTCCATTCATTGATTATAGGCAGTAATTTATCTGTAATTCCAGATATCTCTGCTGCAGATATTTTATGGTCATAGATTTCTTCCACATAGGATGCTATATCCCTGTATCCCACACCGCTTGCAAACATGTTCAAGACCTTTGTTTCAAGTTCTGGATGTAAGCTTGTTTGCCTTTTTTTCACTATCTGTGGTTCGAAACTTCCCTCTCTATCTCTTGGTGTCAATAGTTCAAATACTCGTCTTCAAAGTTTTGCCATTCTTTCCGTTTCTTCGATTCTTTTCTTCTCTTTCATTGGATAAATGATGCTCTATTTCACCTTCTAGACTTGCTTCCAGCAGCCTTTTTACAAATGGTGTTAATGCTCCATCTCTCCCCATCAATGGTTTACCTTCCCTTATTGATGACAGTATATTTGCTTCCAGCTCTTTGTAATCTACCAGGCCAGTCGTTCCATTTTCTATTTTGTAACTCATATATCAAACCTCTATTTTTTGTTTCTATTTTATTTTTATTTCTCGGTTTGACACACTTTTTTGAACATTCCCTATCAAGTTGAGAGATAGTAAAAGCCCAATCATGTATAGGCATAGTCCATTTCTCTCCTGCCTTCTTTATAGCACAATATACCTATTCATACAAGGCATTTGTGCTAGTAAATGAGCCCTTAGTTTTAGTAAATTTTCTGATCTGTCTATGTAACCCTTCAATAGGATTTGTGGTATAAATTAACTTTCTTACAGGGCCGGAATATTTAAAATAACTAGACAGATTTTCCCAATTATTCTCCCAAAACTAAAGTATATTTTTCTCCCCATTTTTCCTCTAGCTCAAGCAAATAATTCTCGGCTATTTCTCTACTTGATATGTTTTTTTCAAATCATTCATGAAAACTTTTGCTCGATACATATTTCAGTGAATTTCTTATCTGATGTACTATACATTTCTGCTTTAGGAAATACGCTATTTATAGCTGTAGGAAAGCTTTTTAACACAAGCTATCAGAATATCATCTACTCCTCTCTCCTTTAGGTCATTTAGTACTTCCAACCAGAACTTCACTTTCAGCCAAATAAAAACCCAAAACTTCTTTTCTGCCATTTTGCTAATATGTTATACATACATTTGCTTACACAATGCCCGTCCTCCTTGACCTTAAAAAACCATGAACACTATTGGATATACAGATTGCAGCGGACGACTGCGCCATTCGTTGATTACCGGTAACAATTTGTCAGTAATACTTGATATCTCTGCTGCAGATATTTTATATTTCTTCTACATGCGATGCTATATCCCATGCCACTGGCATATGTACTTAAAACCTTTGCTTCAAGTTCGGTTGTTTGCCTTTTTCTGACTACTTGTGGCTCGAAACTTCCTTCTCTATCTCTTGGTGTCAATAGTTCAAATACTTGTCCGTAAAGTCTTTGAATTTCTTCGGTTTGACCTTACCCAGAAAAAGTAGACAGAAAGTTAAGACGTTTTTGAAGTAAAATAAAACGTTTTTTCAAAGAGGTGTGGTATGACAAAAAGAAAAGAATATACAGCAGAATTCAAAATTGAAGCTATAAGACTAGTAAAAGAAACAGGTCAATCATCAGCAAAAATAGCAAGAGATTTGGGTATTAGCGGTGATTCATTAAGCAGATGGGTAAAAACATACAATGATAGAATGTCTGGAGTAGATGCGTTTCCAGGAAAAGGGAAAGTAGCTCATTGTGACAAAGAAAAGTTTGATTTAAAGAAAGAGCTGGCAAGAGTAACGAGGGAAAGAGACATTTTAAAAAAAGCCCTGGGATATTTTGCAAACCAAAAAGAGTAAAATATTCTTTTATAAAAGAACATGAAAACTGCTATAAAATACGGGAATTATGCAGATTTTTGAACGTATCTGCTTGTGGTTATTATAAATGGATTACTAAGGAAAAAAACAACAAAAAATCAATAAGAGAAGAGCTCATACAAGATATTCAGAAGGTATATCGAGCATCACAATGCAGATACGGAGCTCCTAAAATTCACGCTGAATTAAAGGCTTTAGGTAAAAATTATAACATCAAAACAGTGCAAAATGTTATGCAGAAAAATGGCATTCAAGCTAAGCTTAGACGAAAGTTTAAAAGTAAAAAACCACAAATAGACAATAGAGTTATAACTCCTAACATATTAAATCAGAATTTCATCGCTGATCAACCTAACAAGATATGGGTAACTGATATTACGTACATAAAAACTAATGAAGGATGGTTATATTTGGCAGCAATAATAGATTTATATTCACGCATGGTGATTGGCTGGTCAATGAGTAATGCAGTAAATAGGCAATTAGTTATAGATGCGTTATTCATGGCTATTGGTAGGCGCAAATCTGCTAAAAATCTACTATTTCATAGCGATCAAGGATCGCAATACACCTCTAAAAATTATCAATTTTTACTAAGTACAAAAAATATTACTTCTAGTATGAGTCACAAAGGTTGTTGTTATGATAATGCTGTTTCAGAGAGCTTTTTTAGTTCACTTAAGAGAGAGTTACTCATTGATACTTCACAACACTCTGCACAACAAGCTAAAACCGCAATATTTGAATATATAGAAATTTTTTATAATAAACAGCGTAGACATTCTACTATTAACTATTGCATTCCTGAGCTTTTTGATTCATCATTCTCATAGCAAAAACGTCTTAACTTTCTGTCTACTTTTTCTGGGTAAGGTCAATAAGATATTTGTTTCTAATTCTTTATAGTCTACCAAACCGGTAGTTGTGTTTGCTTGACTCATTGTCAAACCTCCATTTTTTTATCAATTTATTACTTTACTTCTCGGTTTGACACAGTTTATTTAACCATACGCGTCAAGTTAAGGAAATATCGTGAAATATAGCAACATTTGAGATGGGCATTTTATTTGTTACATTTATTTTTTTAGGGAGTTCTTATCTAGAAGAAGATGATTTTTTCAGAAGAATCTATAAATTAATAACTTTATTACTTAATATATAAAATAGTTTTTTTTCGTTTCCTTTCTTCCTTATACCACTTTTCCTTAACTTGACGCGTATGGTTTATTTAACACTCCCGCATTTCCAAATTTTGTGAAGATTCAAATTCTTCTTGCATATCCAGTATGTCTTCTATTACTTGCTGATCTTCATCTCTTTCTTCTAATTGAAATGCTGCTGCTTCTTGAGGTGTTTCTAGCAGTTTTTTTAATATTTCTGTGCGCAGTTTCTCTGGTATTGATTTCCACTGTAGCATTACTAGCATTTCATTGTGCAGCACTGACATTTTCTGTAGTGTTTTCACTTTTTCTGACAGTCCTTTATTTTCTTTTTGCAATGCTTCTATTTTTCTTTGCTGATACTGATTATCTGAATTTGTCATTGGTAATCCATGCATAACCTACTCCAAGTTAAAATTTAGATATTATTAATTAAGTGATACAGTTTCTTTAGTCAATCAATATATTATAACATTAGGATTAACAGCTAAAAGAATAGAATGAAATATCAGGCAATATCCTCTATAATTAAACTTTTAAGATGGAAAAATGACAATTCGTGTAGGAATTAATGGTCTTGGTAGAATAGGCAAAAGTGTATTGCGTGCTATTTTTGAAGTAGAAAACTATAGCGAGCAAATAGAAGTTGTGGCGGTAAATGGGTCGCTCAGTGCTGAGCAGCATGCACATTTGATTAAATATGACTCTGTTCATGGCAAATTTAACGGCGATATTGATTTTAACGAGTCTGAAAATTGGCTATCTATAAATGGCAGGAAATTTTCTTTATATAGAGAACGTAGCCCTGAAAATATTCCTTGGAATGTTGATGTAGTGCTTGAATGCACTGGTGCATTCAACAAGCGTGCGGAAGCAGCAAAGCATAATGCAGAGAGAGTAATTGTCTCTGCTCCAGTTTCAGATGCTGATGTAACTGTAGTTTACGGCGTAAATAACGATATGCTAAAAAAGGAGCATAAAGTGATCTCAGCAGGTTCTTGTACTACAAACTGTCTGGCTCCGATTGTACACGTTTTACACTCCAATTTAGGTATAAAAAGCGGTTTTATGACCACTATACATGCCTATACGAATGATCAAAATATTCTTGATGGCAACCATAGAGACTTACGTAGGGCAAGAGCTTGTGGCCTTTCTATGGTGCCAACTACAACTGGAGCAGCAAAAACAATTGGTTCTGTCATTCCTCAGTTAAAGGGTAAGCTAGATGGTACTGCTATTAGAGTTCCGGTTAGCAACGTTTCTATGGTTGATTTTAAATTTACGACTGATAAGAAGGTAACAGCTGGAGAAATAAATGAAATGTTTAAGAATTCAGCAAATCATGTGCTTTCCGTATGTAACGAGCCTTTAGTTTCAATAGACTTTGTCCATAACCCTTATAGTGCAATTGTGGATTTAGCTGGTACATATGTCACAGGTGATATCTGTAGAGTTGCAGCGTGGTACGATAATGAATGGGCTTTTTCACTGAGAATGTTAGATATAGCTTTATTGTAAAGTATGAACGAAAACTCACAAAAATATGCTTCATTTTATGAGCACTTTGCGGAACTTAGAAAAAGGGTTATTTTTTGCTTTCTATTTTTTTGTGTTACCTTCGGGTTTTGTTACTACTTTAAAGAAAATATATACCGCTTTTTACTTGCACCTTTAATAGAAGTTACAAAAGATAGCAATGATTTTTCTCTAATCTATACAGACTTAACAGAAGCGTTTTTTGTATATCTCAGGGTTGCAATAATGAGTGCACTGTTGTTTTCTTTTCCTGTGTTTGCATGGCAATTCTATATGTTTCTAGCACCTGGCTTATATAAAAGAGAAAGGGCAGTGTTATTGCCATACTTAATTGCAACACCGGTTTTGTTTGTAACGGGAGCCGCTGTAGTTTACTACTACATATTTCCCCTAGCCTGGAAATTTTTTATTGCTTTTGAACATAGCGGTAAATCTTTCGGTATACCAATAGAGTTTATGCCATCAGTTAGTGAATATTTAGACCTTGTTCTTCAATTCATGTTTGCGTTTGGTACTGCATTTCAAATTCCAGTCATACTAACCTTAATGGTGAGAGTAGGGCTAATCACTGCACAAAGTTTGTCAAATAAACGTAGAATTGCGATAGTAGTAATTTTCATTATTGCTGCAATCTTAACTCCACCTGATGTACTAAGCCAAGTAGGGCTTGCAATTCCAATGTTGGTATTATATGAGCTGTCTATTCTGATATGTAGATACATTGAAAAGAAAGCAAAGGATTGAATCAAGAATATTATTTATAAACAAAGAATGAGCACCAGAGCGCTTTTTCTTGAACATTGAAATGGGATTATGTAAACTGCCCTTATTGATTTTTTAGTAGACGCCAAGTGAATTAAAATATTATGAGGTGTGTTATGATAATAGTTGTTGGTGGTCAAAAAGGTGGTACTGGTAAAACGACCATAGCCACAAATATAGCGGTGATGCGTGCTAGGGAAGGTAGAAATGTCCTTCTCTATGATCTTGACCCATTAATGCTAGCTACCTTGTGGGCATCCCAGCGAGACAAGGACAAAAGTTTACCGAAAATTAACAGTATTCACAAGGTGTTAGGCCAAATTAACATTGGTGTAATAATCAGAAATGAGCTACAAGCTTTACAGTCCAAATATCAAGATATTATTGTTGACGCAAGAAGAGCAGATGAAACTTTAAGGGCTGCCTTATCATTAGCTAATCTAGCTATATTTCCGATTCTTCCATCTGCACCTGATATGTGGACGTTTAACACTCTGAGCAACTTAGTTGCCGGTGCTCAGAGTTGTAACAAAAACTTTCAAGCAAGAATCTTACTTAATCGAATGAATACTAATCCAGTTGTAACTAAAACAGGAATTGAAGAATGTGATGCTTTTTTAAGCTGTTTTGACAACTTAACAAGGTTCGATAGTTTTTTGAGCTCACTTTTACCCACAAGTATAAAAAGCAAGTAAGATAGAGAAAAATATACTGAGTAAGATGAGGTAAAAATGTGTGAAGTAAATAGAAATGTACAATGTGCTGATGGCTTAGGAGATAAATGGCTAGAAAAAGAGTTGAGACATGTTAATCTGGGAGATGTAAGGCTTAATAAAAGACTTATTAAAACAAGCTATTTAATAGAGAATAAGGCGTCTGGGTCAATTAATCAAAGCTGTGTAGGATGGAAAGAAGCTAAAGGTGCATACAGATTATTTAGCAATGAAAAGCTTGAAGCTAAGGAAATTTATTCTTCCCATTATAAAGAAACTATAGAAAGGATAAAAGGAGATGAGATTGTATTTTCAGTTCAAGATACAAGTTATTTGGATTTTGACTCTCATATAAAGACTAAGGGTCTAGGTAGTATTTCTAAAGCCTATACAAAACATAAAAAGGGTTTGTTATTGCACAGTGCCTTAATAGTTAACAAAGACGGATTACCTTTAGGGCTATCTTCTCAACAGTGTTGGGCACGTTCTATCAGGGAAGAAACAGCGCAAGAAAAAGCAAACAGGAAATACCGTACTGCTATAAAGGAGAAAGAAAGCTATAAATGGATAGCGGCACTAAAAGAAACCCTAAATAACCTCGCAGAAGGTGCACAGCTTGTTACTATTGGTGATAGGGAAGCAGATATTTTTAAGTTTTTATGGACTATTGAATCATTGGATAGTTTTTATGTAATCCGCAACCGAACTAATAGGAAATTCATCTGTATTGAAGGGGGAAAAACGGATTTGCAAACACGTATAACTCAACTGCCTGTAAAAAGGGAAATTGTTTTGAATGTTGCTGAAAATAAATACCAAATCTCAAGAAAAGCTAACATTGAAGTCAGGTATATGAAAGGCTATATACCTATCAGATCTTCTTACATTTATGGATCGAAAGATACAGAGCATAAAATAAGTGATAAAATCGCTATATATGTAGTAAGTGCCAAAGAAACAAATCCTCCTGAAAGAGTAGAAGCTATTGATTGGACTTTGCTGACTAATGTACCAGTTAATAGCACTTTAGATGCTATAGAAAGGATCAATTGGTATAAGCTAAGATGGAAAATCGAGGAGTATTTTAGGATTTTAAAATCAGGATGTAAGGTAGAAAGCTCTCGTTTAGCTACAAAAGAAAGATTAGAGAAATTAATCGCTATAAAGAGCATTATTGCATTTAAAATTTTATATTTAACAAAAGTCGCTTTATCGAATCCCATGGAGGTTTGTACCAAGGTTTTAAGTAATGAAGAGTGGAAAACCCTTTACATACGTGAGCATAAAGTAGCCAAATTGCCAGAAGAACCTCCAAACATAAAACAAGCTATTATTTGGTTAGGAAAATTAGGTGGATTTATGAATAGAAAAAGTGATAATTTAGGGAATGTTCAAAAAAGTGTGTCAAAGCGAATTTTTAGTTCAACTCAATTTTTAACCTATCAGGAAAAAAGATATCAAGTTGAGATATAGTTAGAGCCCAATTAGGCAAAGCCATAGCCCATTTTTGCTCTATCTTTTTTATAGCACAATATACCAATTTGTACAAGGCATTTGTACTGGTAAATGAACCTTTGGTTTTAGTAAATTTTCTGATTTGTCTGTGCAACCCCTCAATTGGATTGGTGGTATAAATTAGCCTTCTAACAGGGCCAGAATACTTAAAATAACTAGACAAATTTTCCCAATTGTTTTGCCACGATTTTATGACTAAAGGATATTTTTCACCCCATTTTTCCTCCAGTTCAAGTAAATAATTTTCGGCGATTTCTCTACTTGTAGCACGGTATATTTTTTTCAAATCATTCATAAAAACTTTTATATCTTTGCTGGATACGTATTTTAGTGAATTTCTTATTTGGTGCACAATGCATAACTGTACCTCAGCATTGGGAAATACGCTATTTATAGCTGTAGGGAAGCTTTTCAGACCGTCAACACAAGCTATCAAAATGTCTTCTACTCCTCTCTCTTTTAAGTCATTTAATACGCCTAGCCAGAAGTTAGCTCCCTCACTTTCTGCTAAGTAAAAACCCAGTACTTCTTTTCTGCCATTTTGGTCTATTCCTAATATATTGTACATGCATTTACTTATGCAATGTCCATTCTCTTTGACCTTAAAAAACATCCCATCCATAAATACTATCGGGTATACTGATTGTAGGGGACGACTCCTCCATTCATTGATTATAGGCAGTAATTTATCTGTAATTCCAGATATCTCTGCTGCAGATATTTTATGGTCATAGATTTCTTCCACATAGGATGCTATATCCCTGTATCCCACACCGCTTGCAAACATGTTCAAGACCTTTGTTTCAAGTTCTGGATGTAAGCTTGTTTGCCTTTTTTTCACTATCTGTGGTTCGAAACTTCCCTCTCTATCTCTTGGTGTCAATAGTTCAAATACTCGTCTTCAAAGTTTTGCCATTCTTTCCGTTTCTTCGATTCTTTTCTTCTCTTTCATTGGATAAATGATGCTCTATTTCACCTTCTAGACTTGCTTCCAGCAGCCTTTTTACAAATGGTGTTAATGCTCCATCTCTCCCCATCAATGGTTTACCTTCCCTTATTGATGACAGTATATTTGCTTCCAGCTCTTTGTAATCTACCAGGCCAGTCGTTCCATTTTCTATTTTGTAACTCATATATCAAACCTCTATTTTTTGTTTCTATTTTATTTTTATTTCTCGGTTTGACACACTTTTGTTAAACATTTTTGGGACGTTAAAATAAACAGATAAATAATTTTCTCTTAAGCTACTTCAACACTTTCATCATGGGTTAAAAGCAACTCCACAAGCTCTTGATTATCAGTTACATAATCCAATGCTGTCTTTCCCTCATTATTTTTAGCGTTAACGTGAGCACCTTGTTCTACAAAATATCTTACCACATCAACTTTTTCCCTGATAGCAGCCCAATGCAATGGAGTATCACCATATCCGTTTTTGATATTAATATCAATTCCTTTATCAATCAGGTACTTTATTGCATCTAGTTTTGCAAACCTGATAGCCTCATGTAACATAGTTTTGCCATTGCTGTACTTAGCACTAACATCAATACCCATACCTTTTTCTTTTATAAGGTATTCTGCTATATCAAAACTTTCACTTTCAACAGCCCAGTACAACACAGTCCAGCCATAATTATCTTTAATACCAACACTAGCACCCTTATTTACAAGATATTTTACCATGTCTAACTCTCCACTCTTAGCAGCCCAGTACAATGGCGTTTGGTAAAAACAGTCCCTAGCGTCAATATTAGCACCTTCATTGATCAGGTATTTTGCTATGTCCAATTCCCCATTCCCAGCAGCTAAATGCAATGGAGCAATATCACAACCATTTTTAGCATTAACGATACCACTAAGCTTATTTTGATGTTTTCTCTTTATATATGCTAATAAGTTTTTAATAGCTTTATAATCACCATTTTCAACAAGCAAATGTAAATTAGTATCTTTGTAAAAATCATCAATCAACTTACCATGTTTACTCGCATATCCCCAAATAAATGCAACATGAATTTTATTATCTTTTGCTACATCACCAATGTTCACCAAATTTAGAGCTTTCCTAAGAACTTCTTCCTCTCTACCTTTCTCTTGCAATTTTAATCTTGTTACTTTCTGTACTGGACTATGGATATTTACTATCCCTTCCCTTAACTTAATCATTGAATATCGATTAAGTAGTTCAACAGCATTCCACAGCTTTTCTTTATCATCCGCTATTGACTTTGAAAAAATTTCTTTTATACGAATATCATCAGGAGCAAGATAGGCCACTATTTCAAAAATGTTTAATGCTTCAAAGCCATATTCCTTGCATATATATGTCATCGTGACATTCCAAGTTGTCAAAACTGTTTTAGTATAACGATCTTCATTTTCATAAATTCCTTTCTTAAGCAATTCTCCTTCATTTTGTTGATACTCTTTTAAGTAATCACTTATTTTAAACCTCTTATCACCTCTTAATCTCGATTCCTCATTTCGATCTTGGATATATACAACTGCTTGTCCTAAAGCTAATGGAAAATATTGTAATTCTCTTGTTAGCTCTTCTATTTCCCTATCCTGTAAATTATTCTCTATGTTCAAAGCTTTTCTAACAAATTCTAAAGCTTCTACTTCACCAAACTTATCTAATTGTATTACTTTTATATCACTTTCTCCTCTCACATTCCACTTACAGTCACGAGAAGTAATTAAAATGTAAGGTTTTTTATGTCTAGGGTGTAAAGATGAAGGTAAAAATCTTTTAATGTTTTCATATCCCTCAGCATTATCAAAAATGAATAGGCTTTTTCCTTTCCTTCTTGCAAAGAAAGCATATATTTCTCTAACAATATTTTCTATCGTCTTGTCCCTTTCGTACCTATCTTTGGTAGAAATGCCTAATCTATCATCCTTAACTAACCCCAAGAAAGAATTTTTCATAGTTTCAACGCTTTCAGCATTTATCCAGATAACGTTAGCATAATAATCCTTTCCATATGTGTAAGCATATTGCCTAGCGAATTCACTCTTACCTATCCCCCCAAGACCACTAATAGTAGCAACCTGAGATATAATTGCTGGCCTGACCGTACTCCTTTGTAGTGCATCATGTAAGGCTTTTAATTCACTATTTCTTCCAGTAAAAAATGCAACTGGCTCTATTATTTTAAACCAAATAGGCTCCTCTACCCGCTTGTTATCCTGTGTCGTTACAGCCACATATATTTTATGTAGTGTTTTACTATCCTTGTGTTGTTGTTCTATTACTTTATCAATTCTTTCATTATTTTCTTTTACTCCTTGTTCTATCTTACCTAAAGTACTAGCCCACAGCTCAACTTCTCGAAAAAGTTCTTCTCCTTCTTTGTACGAAAGAGGACGCGCTTTTATATCTTTTACCCAGTCTGATATTTTTTTTAGAAGATTATTACAAAAGATTTGATTGTCACCAATATAGTCGAACTTTTTGTTCAACCTACTACTCAACTTACCTAGCAATAATTTTCTTAGCTGAGCTTCATGGGGTAAGTTAACGACGAACACCAGTTCATTTAAAAAGTCCTCTATCTCTTTATTGCTGACTTCCTTGCCTATCTCACGCTTTATAAAATCCATATTTTGTTTCAAGTATTGAGCAACACTACCACCTGAATCACTAATTCTATATCTTGCACTATCACCTATATCCAGAAACTCATCTTTTGTGTCTATCCTTACAAATGAAAGTTCTTTTCCTTTATTTTCTCCACTTAACATTGCTCTTAGGTTTCTTACTTCGTGTTGTATTGAATATGGTGAATCAAGATCCATATTCGTAGCAAAAAGAAAATGCTTTATTCCATCACTAAACTTTGCACTATTTTTGATTTTTAAATAGGCAAGGAAAAGTTTTAAAATACTAAACTTACCACTTTTTGTTAATAAGCTACTTACACTGATTTTTTTAGTTCCATTTTGGTTGTGCTTAACTTGTATAAACTTATGTACTATATCTTTATTTTGCTCATGCCAAACAACAATGTCATCAAAACCTTGAGCTGACTCTAACTCTGTGTCTATGGAGAAAGAACATTCTTTACCCATCTTAGACATGAGAACCCCAGTTGCGGATTAGAAATCAGTGAAAAAGCCAGGAAAATAGGGTAACCTCGGAAAATTATTTACAAAATAGAGAGGTTACCAATGAATGAAAATATAACAGAATTATTTTGCCTGATCGACGATTTTTGCAATTCAGTTGACAAGAATTTTGCAGAAAAACTTCTACCAAGTAGCAAAAAACCAACCAGGACGCCAGAGATTACGCATTCAGAGATTCTTACCATAATATTGCTATATCACCAATCCAAGTGCGACAATTTTAAAATTTTCTATGTGCATTATTTGAAATTATTATACGAATCAGCGTTTCCAAAATTGCCATCCTATAGTAGGTTTATTAGGCTAAAATCTAGGGTTTTATGGTATTTAGTGCTCTTAATGCAATGGTTTTGCGAACAGTCAAAAGTGACAGGGATTTCGTACATAGATGCAACATCTATCGCTGTTTGCCATCCAAAAAGGACCTCGAGAAATAAAGTTTTCAAAGGGTTGGCAAAGATTGGAAAGACTACCTATGGGTGGTTTTTCGGTTTTAAACTACATCTAGTAATCAACGAAGCTGGCGAAATTCAAGGGGTTACGGTGACAAAAGGCAACATTGATGATAGAAAACCTGTGCCAAATTTAACTCAGAAATTGACTGGATTATTGTTTGGAGATAAAGGATATATCAAAAAAGATCTTTTTCACGAATTATTCGATAGAGGGTTAAAGCTTGTAACCAGTATAAAAAAGGGTATGAAAAACTCATTAATGGCGCTAAATGAGAAGATTTTGTTAAGAAAAAGATCGATTATTGAGACAGTTTTTGGCTCTCTGAAAAACAACTTTGAGATTGAGCATACAAGACATAGATCACCGATAAATTTTTTGGTACACATTTTTTCTACGCTTGTTTCATATTCCATGCAGCCGAAAAAGCCCTGCATTTCTAAGCTTTACTTCGTTGGCTAATCCGCAACTGAGGTATCTTAGACATGAGAGATGTTATATCCATCTCATGCATTAGAGATATTACGATCAATAACTCTTGAAAGGCAATACCATGGTAAATGCGTTTGACACCCCAAGGAGAATCATCTTCTAGATACATTACCCCTGTTTTTACCCTAATCTTTCACTCAAAACCAAGTTTACGACATCAGGGCTGGCTTTTCCCTTGGTAAGTTTCATGACTTCGCCGACAAAGAATCCGTATAGTTTTGTTTTACCGCTTTTGTATTCTTGAACTTTATCTTGGTTGCTATTGATGATTGTGTCGATAACTTCTGCTATTTGACCTCTATCGGTTATTTGTTTTAGGTCCTGCTCTTCTATGATGAGAGATGCCGGTTTGCCAGTTTCAAACATAATATCAAAAACTTGCTTGCCGAGCTTAGCAGAGATCGTTCCATCAACGATAAAGTCAAGGAGCTCGGATAAAGCATCTGCTTTAATTGGAGAGCTAACAATATCAATATTTGTTTTATTTAAACGACCGAAAAGCTCGACGGTTAACCAGGTAACTGCAATCTTTGAATCATGCTTTTTTGCTAATTTTTCAAAATAATCGGCAATTTCTTTATCAGAAGTGATAACGTCTGCATCATATTCATTGATACCTAATTCCGCTATGTATCGAAGTTTTTTTTGATCTGGCAACTCGGGTAAAGATGATTTAATAGAATCAATTTTGTCTTGGCTTATTTCAACAGGTAGCAAATCAGGTTCAGGGAAATATCTATAGTCACTTGAATCTTCTTTGCTTCTCATCACTTTTGTTTTTCCTAAAGTGACATCAAACAATAAGGTATCTTGACTTATTTCTCCTCCGCTTTCCAAAATTTTGATCTGCCTTTGTGCTTCATAATCTATAGCTTGTACAATATAACGTATTGAATTTAAGTTTTTTATTTCACAACGAGTGCCAAATGTGCTACTACCCTTTGGGCGAACAGAAACATTTGCATCACAGCGAAGTGACCCCTTTTCCATATCACCATCACATGAACCGATGTAACGCAAAATCTGCCTCAATTTTTTCATGAATTCTGCAGCTTCTGCAGATGAACGAAGATCTGGCTCTGAAACAATTTCCATTAAAGCAACACCTGCACGATTTAAATCTACGTAAGTTTTGCTTTCTTCATGAATACTCTTTCCTGCATCTTGCTCTAAGTGAATTCTTGCGATTCTTATTTCTTTTTCATTATTATTGATAAACACTTTACCATTTTTAACTATCGGCTCAAAGAACTGGGTTATTTGGTAACCTTGTGGTAAATCGGGATAAAAATAATTTTTACGATCAAAGTAAGAGCACTTATTAATTTCTGCAGAAAGTGCAAGACCGGTACATATTGCTTGCTCTATGCAGAAATAATTTAATATTGGCAATGTACCTGGCATTGCTGCATCAACTAGAGAAACTTGAGTATTGTGCTCAGTGCCAAATTCCGTTAGTGAACTAGAAAATAGCTTTGTCTTAGAAGAAACCTGAGCGTGTACCTCAAGTCCAATTACTGTCTCCCAGTTTTCTTTTGTCATGTATTTTATTCAATTAATAACTTTATATTCTGCAAACTAGCACAAAAAGTCAAATAAAACTCATTTAACCTATGATCCAAGAGCGGTGTATATCAATAATATAAGAGTTACTACAGTTTCTATTGACTAGGCTGTTATATAATAAAGTTAAGTGCTGCCAAAAAATATCTATAGTAGGCCAAAACATAATTTTGATGGCAACTGATTAGCTAACAAATTTATAAACATCAGTATATAGTTCATCAATGCCTGGCTCTTTACTATTTTTAGCAAAATCTTCTGACTTTTTTACTAAATCTCGTATTTCCTTATCAATAGCTTTGCATTCTTCATCAGAAGCGATTTTATTGTCTGTTATATACTGCTTTAGGGTGCTTATAGGATCATGATTTTGCTTCATATCTTCAACTTCTTCTTTTGAGCGATAAGTAGCAGGATCTGACATTGAATGTCCACGATATCGATATGTCTTCATTTCAAGCAAGATAGGTCCTTTTCCCCCACGTACGTGCTCAGCTATTTCACTTGTTAACTCATAGACAGAGAAAAAATCCATTCCATCAACTTGTTTTCCAGGAATACCAAAACTCTCTCCTCTTTTATATAGTTCAGTTACTAAAGTTGATCTTTGTACAGAAGTTCCCATTGCGTATTCGTTATTTTCTATGATATAAACCACAGGTAACTTCCACAAAGATGCCATATTAAATGATTCATATACTTGTCCTTGATTTGCAGCACCGTCACCAAAATATGTGAATACAACGTTATCTTTTTTCTTGTATTTATTAGCAAATGCTATTCCTGTGCCAATTGGGACTTGTGCACCTACTATTCCATGTCCACCAAAGAAATTTTTTTCAACATCAAATATGTGCATGGAGCCACCTTTGCCTTTTGAACACCCTGTTTCTTTGCCGGTTAGTTCTGCCATCACAACATTCGGATCAGAATTACATGCAAGCATTAAGCCATGGTCTCTATAGCTTGTGATAAAAGCATCACCAGATTTTGATGCAGCTTGAGTCCCAACTGCAACTGCTTCTTGCCCTATTGATAAGTGACAGAATCCGCCTATTAATCCCATTCCGTATAATTGTCCTGCTTTTTCCTCAAATCTGCGTATGAGAAGCATTTTTCTGTAGAATCCAATCACCTGTTCTTTAGTGAAATTTTCTGCTTTCATATTGACTTTCTTTTATTAAATTGAGATCATACCAGAAATTTTTAACATTTTATAATACTATCTATATGGACTACTATCACTGGCTTGAAGCTTTTCACGTTATCTCTGTAATTATGTGGGTGGCAGGTATGCTCTATTTGCCAAGGCTTTATGTTTACCATGCATCTGTAAAACCAGGGTCAGAAAATGACAGCTTACTTCAAATAATGGAGAAGAGACTCCTTAGATATATCATAAACCCTGCAATGCTTTTCTCCCTTAGTTTTGGAATTATGCTAATGATTATTAGGGAACCATATCACGAAGGGTGGTTTCATGTAAAAGCGCTAGCATTATTCTTAATGTTTGCTATTCATGTCCTACTTGCAAAGCATAGGAAAAATTTTGTAGTGGGCTTGAATAAGAAAACTCACGTTTATTTTCGTGTTTTAAACGAAGCAGTAACAGTGTTAATAATAATTATAGTTATTATGGTTATTGTAAAACCTTTTTGATTTTCTAGCCTAATGCTGAACCATTCAATAGAGTATAAGAATTGTTACTAAATAGTTTATTCTGATGTTCCATAGTCTAAGTAGAGTACTTAAGATATAGATTCTTTGTTTTTGTGTGTTATCCTGATTAACAAGAATTCGCAGTAGTATTATAATGAGTAAGTTAAAAAAGCTTAGTGCTGGACTTTCTTTGACAGGCCTGATTGGTAGTGATGATATAGATATGCAAAGGGCAGGAAATAGAAAGAAGAAATATCAATTTTTGGATAAGACGTTCGCATGGATTGATGCGATGATAAATTTTATTTTTAAACGTGAGAGTAATAACGCAAATGAAGTCCTAAAAGTCACATGGGGACCACTATTTTTTGGTTTAGTGGTGATATTCATCTTTTTTGGAATAGGTGGTATTTGGTCGGCTATAGCTCCAATTGACGGAGCAGTGCATGCAAGTGGAGAAGTTATTGTCTCTTCAAATAGAAAAATAGTGCAACACTTGGGTGGGGGAATAATAAGCAAAATTTTAGTAAAAGAAGGTCAAACAGTTAAAAAAGATGAGCCTTTAGTTTTATTAAGTGATGTTAACGAAAAGGCAAATTTGAGTATAATTAAAGAAAAACTCTTATCACTTTTGGCAACTGAAGCAAGACTTATTGCAATTAGGGGAGACTTAGATACGCTAGAATTTTCTGATGAGGTTAAAAGATTATCTAACGATGAACTTGTAAATAAAGCGATAAAGAATCAGGTAAAGTTGTTCAACTCTCAGAGAAAGAGTATATTAGGAAAAACTGACATACTGCAACAACGTATAAAGCAGTTAAATGATGAATTAGCAGGGCTAAATTTTCAACTAAATGCAGCCCATAAGCAATATGACTTGATAACTGAGGAGTTAGAAACAAAAAGACAATTACTTGATAGTGGACATATAAGCAAACCACACATTTTAGCTTTAGAAAAACAGTTTGCTGAAATTGAGGGTAGAGTTGGACATTACCGTTCTGCAATATCTCAAGTACAGCAAAAGATTGGAGAAAATGAGTTAGAGATTATAAATGTGAAGAATGATGCTCAAGAAAGAGCAAATGCTGAGCTTAAGGAAGTCAATACATCTATTGCAGACTTAAAAGAGAGGCTGATGGTTGCTGAAGATTCGTTAGCACGTACAATAATTAAATCACCTCAAGATGGTATAGTTACAGATATAAGATACCACACTGAAGGTGGTGTTATACAATCTGGAGTTCCAATCATGAGTATAGTACCATCAGATGATGATCTAATAATAGATGCTAAAGTTCTAACCAGAAACATAGAAGAGATACTGTCAGCAAAAAAGAAAGATAGCAATATAGTCTCTATCGACGGACTAGAAGGGCTAAAAGTTAAAGTAAGGCTGAGCGCTTATAGTGCACGTCGCTTAAGTTTAATTAACGGTATAGTAAACCATATTTCCCCTGATGCTCTTGATGATCCAAGGATGGGGCGTTATTATTCAGTGCGAGTGGTGATACCAAAATCAGAACTTGCTCAATTTAAAAACGTATACCTATATCCTGGTATGCCAGCAGAAGTATATATAGTTACTCAATCCCGCACTCTTTTATCGTTCTTGTTTACACCTATAATTGCAACATTCGATAGATCTTTCATAGAGAGATAATTTATTTTGCTTTTCTAAAAAATTTGTTTACAGAGTTTGATATGCAAAAAAATTTACACACAAGTAGTGTATTATTTTATAATTATTTTCTATAATATGTAAATCTTTGATTTAAGATGCAAATGCTAACGTAAACATTAAAGGTTAATTAGTAAACTCAGCTGTATAATAGAATTAAAGGAATTAGTAAGATTTTTACCTCAATGAATTATAAATAGGCAAACTTACCTAAAGTTTAATAGTGTCTGTTACTGCTTTTAGGTGTGAGGCTAGAGGGTTATTAGCAATAACAGACACTATTAAACTTATTATAGAACTTCCTTAAAGTAAATACTTAACTTAAAATATTATAATATTTTAACTTAAAATAGATTCATGTAAATGCTTTTTCCTCAAGTTAGTATCGTATTAGTATATTTATTAAATGCTAAAAAAACATTAATCATCATTTACTTTTGATTCAATATTTAGCAAAACACTTGTGTACATTCTATAATCTCTGTTTGCATAGTAAGTGTATATATATTATTATACAGTTAGTTTTACAGCAAAAAATATGGTGAAGTTATTTGCATTATTGATAATGTTTTACTCAAACATATCAATTGCTTCTGCTCCTACTTCTTGGCAATTTGGATTTCCTGCGCCTGCAACTGAGATAATGGAGGCTGTAGTTAAGTCACATTCGTTTGTGATGAGTGTAATGATTGCAATTATGCTTTTTGTATGGGCCCTGCTTGCTTATGTAGTATTTCGCTTTCGTAAGGGCAAAGTGAAAAATGTCAGTAAAATAACTCATAATATCTTTGTAGAAATTATCTGGTTTGTTATACCAACGATTATTGTTGGGGTATTGGCTTTTAAAAATGCTGAATTAATTAAACTACAGGAGAAAGTGCCAAAAGCTGACATAACACTAAAAGTTATTGGTCATCAATGGTATTGGAGTTACCAGTACCCAGAATATCAAGGTATTTCATTTGACAGCTATATAAAAGGAAAAGAAGACTTTACCGAAAGAGATTTAAAACTATTCTCTGTTGATAATAACGTTATTTTACCTATCAATACTAATATTCGTTTACAAGTGACAGCAGGAGATGTAATACATAGCTGGGGAATACCGGCTTTTGGTATAAAAATTGATGCAATACCAGGTAGGCTGAATGAAGCATGGTTTAACGTTACAAAGCCCGGTATTTATTATGGGCAATGTTATGAACTATGTGGTCAAGGTCATGGATTTATGCCAATTGTTGTTGAAGCAGTGAGTAAAGAAGATTTTAATAAGTGGATTGAAGATAAAAAATTAGTAAGTTAAGTTTGGAGTATAGATATGAGTGATGTACCAAAAGGTATAAGACGTTGGCTGTTTTCTACTAATCACAAAGATATAGGGACACTATACATTATTTTTTCCATATTAGCTGGAATTATTGGTGGATTATTATCGGTAATTATTCGTACTCAGCTAATGCACATTAATATACTTAACAATAATTACCAGCTATATAACGTAATGATTACAGGGCATGCGGTAATAATGGTGTTTTTTATGATAATGCCAGCCTTAATGGGAGGATTTGGTAATTGGTTCGTACCTCTCATGATTGGTGCACCAGATATGGCATTTCCTCGTATGAATAATTTAAGTTTTTGGTTGTTAGTTTCATCTTTTATTTTGCTTATCCTCTCGGTATTTGCTGGCGAAGGTCCTGGAACAGGATGGACTTTATACCCACCTTTGTCGCAAATTATGTCCCACCCAAGTGCAGGAGTTGATCTTGCTATACTTGCACTTCATATTGCTGGTATGTCATCAATTGTTGGGGCGATCAACTTTATAGTTACCATATTCAATATGCGTGCAAAAGGTATGTCACTAACTAAGATACCACTATTTGTTTGGTCTATTTTACTCACGTCATTTATGTTAATTGTTGCCTTACCGGTACTTGCTGGTGCTATAACTATGCTGCTCACTGATCGTAATATAGGTACCTCCTTTTTTGATCCTGCTGGTGGTGGTGATCCTGTGTTATTTCAACATCTGTTTTGGTTTTTTGGTCATCCAGAAGTTTACATAATTATTTTTCCTGCATTTGGTATCATCAGTCAGATTGTGTCAACTTTTTCTCATAGGCCAGTATTTGGTTATATGGGAATGGTTTATGCCATGATAGGAATATCAACGTTTGGCTTCATGGTTTGGGCTCACCATATGTTTACTGTTGGGCTTAGCGAGGATGCTGCTATATTTTTTAGCACTAGCACAATTTTCATTGGTGTTATAACTGGTGTAAAAGTCTTTAGTTGGATTGCAACTATGTGGGGTGGAGCGATTGAATTGAAGACACCAATGCTGTTTGCATTAGGTTTTATTTTCATGTTTGTTGGAGGTGGTATAACCGGAATAATTCTTTCTCACGGTGGAATAGATAAGCTTTTGCACGATACCTATTATGTCGTTGCTCACTTTCACTATGTCATGTCGCTTGCTGCATTATTTGGAGCTTTCGCCGGTTTTTATTATTGGATAGGCAAAATGTCAGGTAAGCAATATAACGAGTGTTTAGGAAAGATACACTTTTGGCTCACTTTTATTAGCACCAATGTCACTTTCTTACCCCAGCATTTCCTGGGATTAGCAGGTATGCCAAGGCGTATACCTGATTATCCCGACGCGTTTATCCCTTGGAATTATATATCCTCAATTGGCTCATATATGTCCTTTCTTTCAGTTATGTTTTTTGTATTTATAGTTATACATCTCTTTAAGTGGGGCAAAAAAACTGGAGATAATCCTTGGGAAGGTGACACTTTAGAATGGACGGTATCTTCACCACCGCCTTTTCATACTTTTGAAAAACCACCAGTGATAAAATAGAATGTACACAAGTGTTTTGCTAAATGTTGAATCAACAATACTGGATTTTTGGCATTTGCTGAAGCCAAGGATAATGTACCTTGTAGTGTTTACTGCAATTGCTGGAATGGTTGCTGCACCAGGTAGCATTCATCCTTTCCTTGCACTAATATCTCTTATGTGCATTGCTCTTGGTTCAGGATCTGCAGGTGCAATAAATATGTGGTATGACAGAGATATAGACTTGCTTATGGAGAGAACAAAAAACCGCCCTATACCTTCAGGTAGAGTTTCTGCAGAAAGCGCGCTTGAATTTGGCATAACTCTTGGAATATTGTCAGTATTTATCATGGCAATAGCAGTGAACTATGTTTCTGCTGCTTTGCTTGCAATTAGCATATTATTTTATGTTTTTGTGTATACAATTTGGCTCAAAAGGCGTACTCCGCAGAATATTGTTATTGGTGGTGCAGCAGGTGCTTTTCCTCCAATGATTGGCTGGGCGGTTGTAACTGACTCTGTAAGCTGGGAAAGTTGTATTCTATTTTTAATAATTTTTATGTGGACTCCACCACATTTTTGGGCTCTATCCTTAAATAGATCTGAAGATTATACAAAAGCATCGATTCCAATGTTCAATATCGTTTATGGTCCAGAAAAAACGAGGAAATATATATTAATCTATAGCGTGTTACTCGTATTAACTAGCTTACTTCCAGCACTATTTTTGAAAAAGGCTCTATTTTACCTCAGTATGGCAATTATTGAAGGGTGTGTTTTTATTTGGTTTGCTGCATCCGTTATAAGGCTTAAGAGTCATAGCTCGCAGAAAAAAATGTTTTCTTATTCGATTTCTTATCTATTTTCTCTGTTTGCCAGCGTTATTTACTGCTCTATTGATTTGTTTTAACCATGAAAGAACATAAAAACTATCTTTTACTTTCTCTTCTAATAATGCTCGTTGTAGCACTTTTTTTTATTTCCATAATAAAATTTAAAGGTGCGGCTTAAATTGCCTCTATATCTATAAAAATTGTGATTTTATAGAAGCAACGATATACTTTATTAATTCACTACAGTTAAAGATGAAGAAAAAGGAAGTGACAATATACACAGATGGAGCATGCTCTGGTAACCCAGGGACAGGAGGTTGGGCAGCAATCATATTATTTCAAAATCATAGAAAGAACATCTGTGGTAGAGAAGAAAATACTACAAATAATAAAATGGAGTTAACAGCAGTGATCAATGGACTGAAGGTATTAAAATTTCCTTGTAATATCAGTTTGTATACGGATAGCCTCTATATTAAATACGGTATAACAGAATGGATAAAGAAGTGGAAAATGAACGGCTGGAAGACAAGTAATAAGAAGTCAGTAAAAAATATAGAATTATGGAAAGAATTAGACGATGTTGCTTTGCAACATGAGATTAACTGGAAGTGGGTGAAAGCGCATAATGGTGATAAATACAATGAAGAAGCCGACAGCTTAGCAAGAAAAGCAATAATCGATGCTTAAAAAAATAGCTCTATCATTTTCTATAATTTTATTATTTATATTCTGCTTCTTTATCCCTTTTAAAGGGGAAGGTCCTTTAGAAATCAATATTAGTTATATTAATTTTTATATAAAGAAAAAAATATTAAAGATATTTACCAATTCGGATGTCAGCATGGAGAGTACCTCGGTTATTTGGCAGAAAGATGGCAAGCTAGTCATTACAGATTTAAAAATAACAAATCCTGACTTTACCATAGAAGTTCCTGAGCTTTTCGTACACTTTAAGTTAAGTTCCAAAAAGTTCTCTCAGGTTTTAGCTGGTAATGTACACATATATATCAAGAAGGAAGAGACCAGAGGAATAACAACATCTGTAATGACAGATAAGATGAGTAGTACAAAAAATCTGCTGAAGACAATAAGAAAAATTTTTTTCTACTTAAATGCAGACTCAAGGATTGAAATTACTAACATTGCTGTCAATAAAAGCATGGAAGGTGAATTCTTCATTGATAAAGTATATGTAGGAAAGGAGGAAAATTTTAATGTTTTGGATATTCGTGTTCATACAAAAGATAAAAAGGGGATTCTAGATGATTTATCTATTATGATAAAAAATCGCAATAATTTGTTAAATTTGTATGGAACATTTTATAACCTAAAGTTGGGGCTATTTAACGAGTTTTCCACACTAGTTAAAAGTTATAATTTGGACAAAGAAATAGGGTTCAAAGGGAACTTCTCAATGAGAATTAATGGAAAGGATGAAGTTATGGATGGAAACATATACGTGTTAAATACAGAGAGTCACTCAGGTAAAAACTTAGCCTTGACTAATGTAAATGTAAATTTGACATATAGTGATGAAATCATTAGCGTAAAAAACTTTCATTTTAAGTTAAATGATACTTACCTTTCTTTGATTGGCAAAATGAACTTTGGCACAAATCATGCTTTGCTTAGAGTTAATATTAGTAAACTTGTTGCAAAAGATTTATGTACTTATGTACCAGATGGTCTAGTGAACAATGAATTTAGAAAGTGGTATTGTAATAATATTGATGGGAATATTATAAATACAATTATAAGTTTTAACGGTAAAATCGATAGTTTAATAAATGATGATCTGTCAGGTATTGTAATTGTTGCTGATATAGAAAATGGCAGCGTTCAATTTGATGAGGATTTTGAACGAGTGGAGAAGTTGAACGGTGAGTTAACTCTCAAGGATAACAATCTCAAAATTATTGTAAATAGAGCTAAGTTTCAGAATTTTACTATCAATAGTGGTCATATTGAAATGAACTCTCTCAATAAAGAAGATTCTGTTCTTACCATTAATGGTCAGGCTGTAAGTGATGCTTATGGGTTATATGAGCCTATAAGATTTAAGCTGGATGATGTGGTAAAACTTGAAAGAGATAAAGTAGGTGGAATAGCAAAGTCTGTATTCAATTTTCGCATTTTTAATCTAAACTCTAGTGATAAAAAAGTAGATTTTTCGGCCAAATTTCATTCTGAAATTGATAATTTGGTGGTGTATAATGGAAGTTTTGGTAAGTATGATATTAAGCTCGATTTTGGGAGTGACTTTATAGATTTAAATGGCAGTGGTATGGTGAATAATACACAGCTTCTATTTGACCTCAAAAGTAGCAATAAAAATGAAAATTTTGCCTGGAGTTTGACTGGAGATTTACCTGCTCAAATACTTAATTTCGGTGATGGTTATATCAATGCAAATATAGAGTCAGTAATGTATCAAGACAAAACAGGGTACGTTAATGGTAATATAGATTTATCAGAGCTCGAGTTGCGTTCAAGCTACTTAGGGTGGAAAAACCATTTTGAAGATCACAATGAAGTTTTATTTTCTACAAGGCTAAAAGGAGCAGGTAAGTTGCTAATAGACAAACTAGACGTTGTAGGAAATGATCTAGACATAAAATTTAGCGGAAGAGTAGAAAATGGAAATCTATATTTAAATTCTAGCAACTTTAAATTACCTGATAATAATTTTAGTATAGAAATTGAATCAGGTAAGGAGAAAAATGCCATAACTATTCACGGTGAGAAAATCAACTTAAGTGATGTGTTAGGTTTACTTGGCAAAGATAGTAATCGATTAAATAACAAAATAGAAGTTACTATGAATGTTGATAATATAATTATGAAAGAAGGAATTATCATAAAAGATGCTAAGCTAAATGTAACTTGTGCTAAAGGTGATTGTAGTGGAAGTCAATTCACAGGACAGTTTTTAGAAGATAACAGTAATATACTAGTAGAACATAGTGAAATAGGGCTTGAAATATATTCGGATAATTCAGGTATGCTTTTGCGTTCTTTAGGTATTGGTAAATCAGTTAAAAATGGCAAATTATCTCTTTATCTATCTTCTAAGAGAGAAAATGGAGAACATTATGGTATGTTATCTATCAGCAATTTCTATATCAAAGATGCTCCACTGCTTACCACTTTATTATCAATGTCTTCACTGCCTGGTATTGTAAATGCTATAAAGAACGAAGGTGTACATTTTTATAAGTGTAATGCACCTTTTTCATATAAAGATGGCACTGTTGAAATTGAAGAATCTTGGCTTGAAGGAGCGGAACTAGGCATTAGCACTAGTGGTACGCTCGATATTAAGGGTTATAAATTCCAGGTTGAAGGACAAGTAATACCGGCATACTCAATTAACAAATCTTTGTTGAAAATCCCTATAATCGGAAAACTTCTGACTGGTGGGAAGAGTAGGGGGATTATTTCAATAGACTACAAAGCAAATGGTGATGATAAAAACAACAACGTATCTGTTAATCCTATCTCTTCGCTAACCCCAAGCTTACTTAAGAGGTTATTAGGAGTATTTGATCGTATTATGACAAAAACTAATAAAAGCATTTTAAAAGGTAGTTTGAAGAAGAAATTTAGCTCAATATGACCAGAAGAAAAGTTGTTTATTGATGTTTAGTTAGATGGTAAACGTTAGATACAACAAACAGAGGAAGTTAGATAAAATAATTAAGGGAACAAGAATATAAAGGTTTAACTTGAAGTAACCGGATAAAATCTGAGTCACACTTCCAAGTGCTGGTACCCACGAAAGCAATGCAACTGCACAAATCAGTAGGTGCCTTACAATTTTTGGTGTTTTGTCTTCATTCTCTAATTTGTGATGTGATCTTCTGATAAAAATTGTTATTCTACCTAAATACCAGTTAGCTATTCCACCAAGACTGGATCCTAATACTCCAAAAAGTAATATAAGTAGTTGATCGTAGTTTGACCTAAAGCATAACATAGTGTAAAGTACAAAACCTTGATGTATGGGTAAGATAAGCGATGATACTAGGCTATCTATAAATAATAGGAGATAATTTTCCATACCAAGTTGTTGTACCATCTTCGTTGTCAGAAATTGTAACCCCCATTTGTTTCAATTGCTCTCTTATTTTGTCTGCAGTATCATAATCTTTATTTTGTTTTGCTACTTTTCTTAAGTCTATCAACCTTTCTATTTCTTGATGACTCACACCACTTGCAAACCACTCTTGATAACTTGACTCAAGAATACCAATGAACCTTGCGCTTTTAACAAACTTCTTAGTTAATTTGAGCCTCTCACATTCATTACTTGTCTTATTGATTTCTGTAGCCATTTCATGCAATATGGCTACAGCTTCAGGAATGTTTAAATCGTTTTTCAAAGCCTCTATAAAATCTTTAGAGACTTCTGCATCACTTTCCTCAATACATGTACTACGTAATAACCGATAAAACTTGTTTAAAGTTTCTTGCGACTCAGAGATAACATTTTCTGTCCAATCAAGTGGTTTTCTGTAGTGAGTTTTAAGCAGCGCATAACGTATTACTTCACCCTTTATTCCACTATCTAACAAATCCCTTACTTTGACTATATTAAATAAGGATTTGCTCATTTTCTCTTCATTTACCGTAAGAAACCCGTTGTGTACCCAATATTTTGCAAACGTTGACTCAGCAAATGCAGATTTACTCTGTGCAATTTCATTCTCATGATGAGGAAATTGCAAGTCTATACCCCCACCGTGAATGTCAAAATCTTTGCCAAGGTAAGCATATGACATTGCTGAACATTCTATATGCCACCCTGGTCTTCCCTCTCCCCATGGACTATTCCAGTGACTTGAAAGTTTATAGTCAGTTTCGTTTGCAGGTTTCCAAAGTACGAAGTCTCCTGGGTGTTTTTTATTTTCACCAACTTCAACTCTACTACCGTAGTTTAATTCATCAATTTTTTTTCCTGATAAAACGCCGTATTCAGGGTAAGATTCTACACTAAAATATACATGTTTATTGGATTCATAAGCATGACCAGCTTGCAGCAAAGACTCAATTAACTTGATAATGTTATCTATGTTTTCCGTTGCTTTTGGTTCATATGTTGGTTCTGCACAATTTATGCTTTCCATGTCTTCATGAAAAGTTTTAGTGTAATATTTGCTAATGCTTTCTATATTACTATTTTTCTCATTTGCTGCATTGATTATCTTGTCATCGATGTCGGTTATATTACGCACATAAGTAACTTTTCCATAACAAAATTTAAGCAGTCGAAATAATACATCGTAAACAACAATAGAACGTGCATTACCTATATGTGCTGTATCATATACTGTTGGCCCACAAACGTACATTTTTATATGATCTTTATCGATCGGTGTAAAGGGCTCTTTTTTTTTTGTTAAAGTGTTGTAAAGCTTAACCATATACAAAGCTTTTTAGAAAAGAAAATGCTCCAAATATAAGCTGTGGTCCTTTAACTATTACGACAAGAGTAAGTAATAACCCACACAATGATACTAATACTCCCATTATAGAGAGAAATCCATCTTTGCTCATGATACCCAGTGAAATGAGAGTTGTACCAATTGCAGGAATGAAGTTAGTTAAAGGAAGTGGGATTGCTATCGATAATGCACAAAGCAGCATTATAAATGCTAAAATATTTTCACCAGGACCACGAAAAATGAAAGACATTCTTGGTTTCATGAACTTTTCTATTTTTTTTAATGTAGGTGAAGTTTTCTCTACCACGAGAGCTAGTGTTGAACGTTGAAAAGATTTCCTTTCTAGCCAATTAGGCATCCAAGGAGAATCAAACCCAAATAGAAGCTGCAGTGAAAATAAGATTAAAGGTATAGAAAGAATGGTTGTATAGCCAGGTGGAACAGGTATAGGTACTGATAGCGGTAAAGAGAAGATGATTATTAAAATACCAAAACCACGCTCATGTAAAGCTGTTTTAATATCAAATAATGTTACTTTATCATTATCGTTATTATTAGTATCTGCAACCTCTTTTAGAATATCAGAGGCCAATTTTTTATCTTCAGTCAATTTCACACTTTTTTCCACAGTTACCCTTTAATAACAATATAACTTCTAACTAACATAGTTATTGCTATATTTCAATATCGATTATTCATTTCATGCTGTACTTCATTCTTTTATTAAAGTGTTGTAAAGCTTTTAAGTTATAAGGCTTTTAAGAAGAGAAAGTGTTCCGGCTATAAGTTTTGGTCCTTTAACTATTACAATAAGGGTAACCAATAACGCACAGAATGAAACTAACACTCCTAACGTAGATAAAAATCCATCTTTACCCATAATGCCGAGTGAAATAAGAGTTATACCAATTGCAGGAAGGAAGTGAGTAAAAGGTAATGGAAGAGCTATTATTATTGCACAAAGCAACATCATAAAAGCTAGAATCTTTTCACCCGGACCAAGAAAAATAAAAGACATTCTTGGTTTCATGAACTTTTCTATTTTTTTTAATATAGGTGAAGTTTTCTCTACCACGAGAGCTAGTGTTGAACGTTGAAAAGATTTCCTTTCTAGCCAATTAGGCATCCAAGGAGAATCAAACCCAAATAGAAGCTGCAGTGAAAATAAGATTAAAGGTATAGAAAGAATGGTTGTATAGCCAGGTGGAACAGGTATAGGTACTGATAGCGGTAAAGAGAAGATGATTATTAAAATACCAAAACCGCGCTCATGTAAAGCTGTTTTGATGTCGAACAATGTTACTTTATCACTATCGTTGTTATTGGTATCTGCAACCTCTTTTAGAATATCAGAGGCCAATTTTTTATCTTCAGTCAATTTCTCACTTTCTTCCACGATTAACCTTTAATAACATTCTAACTAACATAATTATTACTGTACTTCAATCATACCTCTTCAATTCTTTAGCCTTGTTTAAACAAATGACACGCACTTTAGTGCGTGTCACGAAACATAAGGAAGCTAACGATCTGGTTCATTAGATGATAGTTTCTCTGAATCCTTAAGTTCTTGTTTAAGGTTTTTAATGCCTTTGCCTAAATCACCCATAACTTGTGGTAACCTACCTGCACCAAACAGAACTAAGATTATTATTAAGACTAGAAACAGCTGCCATGGACCTAAACTCATTTGTACCTCCGTTGAAAATATTAACTTTTAGGTATTAAAACTTGACTGAAGCCAAGTGATACATAAATTATATCACTTTTATTGAATTATAAATCAAGAGTTTTTAATTATCTTATAATAGTTTTAGCCTAACATTAAGTTTAGTTTAGCTGTAGAGTAAAAGGAAGCTCACTAAAAAATTTTGCTAACGTATCATCTTTAGGTCTGTGGTATATGTAGCTAGGAACTCCTGATTGAATAATTTTACCATTTTTCATCACGTAAATAAAATCTGCAACTTTCAACGCTTCTTGCGGATCATGAGTTACCATGAGTACAGGAATATTTTTGCTTCTAAAAAGTGACAATATATGGTGCCTTATTCGATATTTGAGCAGTATATCTAAATTAGAAAATGGTTCATCGAGCAAAACAACATCAGGATTTTGCGCCATTACTCTTGCTATTGCAACTAATTGTTGCTGTCCTCCTGATAAAGCATGAGGGTACATGTTTTCATATTTTTCTATATTAAATAGCTTTAAGATTTCCAATGCAGTAAGGTATTTTTCTTTTTTAGAAGTACTGCAAATAGCAAAAGTTATATTTTCTATTACTGTTTTATGAGGAAATAATGCAGAATGCTGAAAAATCAATCCGATATTTCTACGCTCTATAGCAATTGACACTTTGTTACTTGCAACTAATTTATCATTTATAACAATGGTTCCAGATTTTGGATTTTCTATTCCTGCGATTAATTTTAGAATTGTTGACTTGCCACAGCCAGAATGACCTAGTAAACAGGCAACACTTCCTTTCTTCACTTGAATGTTGATGTTGCTTAAAGCAAAGCCATCTTGATTACTATAAAAGTAACTAATATTGTTAACTAGCATTAATCTTTCAATTGGAATCGTATTATTAAATATAACAGTATTACATTCAAGAAATACAGAAATATTTTTTATTATTGTGAATTAATTGTACAGGGTGCCTAGAAAAATGCGAGACTTTTTGCTATAATTTTGCATAAATAGCAGAAGACATGGGACTATAGCTCAGTAGGATAGAGCGTTGGATTCCTAATCCGAAGGCCGTGCGTTCGAATCGCACTAGTCCCACTTAATTTTGATAAAGTGGTTTAACAATCAAGAAATTATAATTGGTTTGAAAAGTGATTCTAGGAGCTAGATTGCATGGTTTCTCAAACTTGAATTTACAGGTTCAACCTTATTTTCTCTCATTTCGCTGTAACTTGGAAGTGTAAAATTTTTTACATGTAATCCAGTTACCATTACAACTAAAATAGCTAGGACACTGCAAACTAATGCACCAGCTAAAGATGGAACCGTCACAGCAGCAGCAACAAATAATCCTGCAATAACAACTCCAACAACATCACTCCTTAATGAGGTGTAAAAACTCTCCTTACTTTTTTTTGTATTTAGTTTCTTTTTCATGTGGTGGAGAAAATTGAGCCTCTACAAAGCCGTTAGCTTTCTTATCATTATTTGGTGTGACAGTTGGGCCAGTCCTTGTTGATACAGGTGCTTCATTTTTGTTATTATTACCATTAGTACTAACTGGAGGCGCTGTTGCCGTAGGTTTATTACTAATATTTTTGTTAGGTTCTGTTCTATTTTCTTCTACGCTTGGCGTAGTAACAACCTGGTCAGTCCCTGTTACTACAGGTGTTTCATCCTTGTTTACTGCTGATGCGCGTGTTTCTTGATCGTTCTGTATTAGCACTGTCGCTGCTACAGAATTCTTTTCTGCAAAAGCAGTGCAGAATGCATCATCTTTTAATTGTTGGTATAATCTGTACAATTCATCTTCAGGATTTAACTTTGATTGCTCTGCATTAATATTTCGCAGTAGCGTGCCTAGAATCTCAGCATTACTGTTATCAGTATAATGAACAACAAAGCATAATATAGATTTTTCTCCTTCAATTTTGCTAACGTAATACCTTCCTTCTTGACCGATTGCATTGATGATGGTCATTCCATTTTGTAAGAGAAATTTTATAACGTTCAAATTTTGATCTTTAATTGCATATTCTAGTACAGCATTTTTTTCACATTTGCTCTGAAGATTAATTCCCTTCCTTTTTAACCTTTTTTGCAAATCTTCAAAACTAGTAACTGTGCTATCCTGTTTTGTAACCCTATCTATATCAAGACACAGATTCCTAATGTCATCATTATTTAGCGTGAGACCAGTGCTTGTATTACTGACATTGGACTCCGCTCCATCAGGTGTGTTTTGCTTCTTGTTTATTGCTGATCTAAGCAGTGCAATTATTACACAGCTTGAGAGATATTTATTGTGATCAGAATTGCTGAAATCGACTTTAAATTCAGAATCTATTTTAAGTTCTTTTCTAAGTGATAATTTTTTCTCTTCAATTATTTCTAAAAGATTTCTTATGCCATCTTCTGGTACGCCTTTCATATACTTTAAAAGTAACCTAACTTTTGTTAGTTCACCACCTATAGAGGCATGACTCAGAGCCTGAACTTTTTCTTCTCCAGTAAATCTTTTGTTATCCAAGAGTACCTTCATAATGTCAGTGTCCTCATTGCAAGTAGCTGTGTTGAGAGCCTCCAGTATTTTCGCATGATCTATGTAATCTAAAAACGGCTCAAACCCTTGAACATTGCCTTGAATAATAGCACTATTTAAAGCACTAATTTTTTCTTCTTCTTCAAACTTACCACTATTCAAAAGTATCCTTACAACATCAGCTTGTTTATTTGCTACAGCTATGTCCAACATAGTTCTACCACCGCTGCTTTTTTTAACTTTAATATCTAACTGCGCAAACAATTCAACAATTCTTAGAAATACAGCAGAATCGTCTGAAACACCGTGCCTTTCTGAATAGATGGCATCTGCAAGTAAATCAAAAATTTTTGCATCTGTTGGCCCACTTTGTTTTAGCTTCTCACCAAATTCCTGAGCAGCTATATTAGGATTATCAGTTACAAATTTCTTTACATCTTCATAAGTTAAATTACCGATCATATTCAAATCTTACTATTATTGCTATACGCTTATTATATCAACTTTTTCATTATTCAGTCAAGTAATCTTGCAGTATCAAATGGCATGATATATATTGATTTATGATTCTCGAGCAAATGATAGAAGATTTAGCCTATAAGTTAGTGAAAGTAACCGAAGCTGCAGCACTTGCTGCATATAAATTGGCAGGCCTTGGTAATGAAAAAAAGGCCGATCAGGTTGCAGTTGATGCAATGCGTACGGTGCTAAACTCAATGGAAATAAATGGTACAATTGTGATTGGGGAAGGGGAGAGGGACGAAGCACCGATGCTATATATCGGAGAAAAAGTTGGCACAGGAAGTGGCCCTGAGATTGACATCGCTGTTGATCCACTTGAAGGCACTACGATTTGCGCTCATTATAAACAAGGGGCAATGTCTGTTCTTGCTGCAACAAAAAAAGGTAATTTTTTACATGCACCTGATGTTTATATGGAAAAGATAGCAGTGGGAAAAAATCTCCCAGAGGGTGTAGTCTCACTAAAAAATAGGATTGAGAAGAATCTGGACAATTTAGCCAAGGCAAAAGGATGTAAAGCAAGTGATCTTATAGTAACTGTACTTAAACGTGAAAGACATGATGAATTAATAGCAAAAATTAGGAAGCTAGGAGCAAAAGTGAAATTAATAGATGATGGTGATGTTGCAGCCATAGTTTCGCTAATAAATGGCAATCACGATATGTATATCGGCACAGGAGGAGCTCCAGAAGGAGTGCTTGCAGCAGCAGCGCTAAGCTCAATCGGTGGGCAGATAGAAGGAAGATTAATATTTGACACGGATCAATTAAAAGAAAGAGCAAAAAATTTGAATATCACTGACCCAGAAAAAATCTACACCGTGAAAGACATGGCAAGAAGTGAATCAGTGTTCATTGCAACTGGAGTAACAAATGGAGAGTTTGTGGATGGAGTAAAGTTTGGCCAAGATATTTGTCTGACTAATTCATTAATAATATTGCCTGGTAAAGTAATAAAAATACAAACAAAATCAATATCTTAAACATTTGTCATATGCTGATTATAAAATTTTTATAGAAGGAAGATACTTATAATTGTCTTAAAAAAATGAATTTACATATTAATTTTAGCTTTACAACATTTGACATTAAGTTATAGTTAAATAGTAATACTAAGAGGTGCTTAATGTTTAGTTCACTAACTAATTTTTTTACTAATACGTCTAAAAAGAAAAGTTCTCAATCTGAAGAAAATAATCATTCTTTCTCTAACAGCACAGAAAGTTTATTAGTCCAATCTACTAAAAAAAATCCTCAACTTGATGATCAAAGTAGAACTGACGTGTCTCCTCAAACAAATCTTCAATTTAGTGAGGATGATGTAAAAACGTGCTCCAAGACTTCGAAAAATTGGATTTTAAGAACAGTAATGAGTGTTTTAACGAAATAGCAGAAGATTATGAAAGGAGGAAAAAAAGTGACCTTTTTAACTACGTAATATTGAATAAGCGAAAATACATAACAGATATATTAGATCAGAGGCTTGCCCACAAAGATCAAGAAAATTTTAGGAAGAAATTTAGTGAATATCTTCTTAAAATAAATGAGAAAATGAATTATGGGAAAGAATTTCAAAATAAACTTCAATTTTTTGAAGATAGGGTAGAAGAAGTATTATCAGATTTTAGAAAATTGAATTTTGGCCTTAAGGATAATTTGTGTAAAGATGATAAGGATAACGTAAATTATAATAAAGGCTGGCCTGCAGATCCATTTGACAAAATAGCAAATTATTATCGATGGAATAAGAACATTTTCCTTTTTAATTATGTAGTATTAAGTAAGCAAAAAGAAATAATAAGTATATTGAATGAAAAGTCTATTCCTGAAGACAAGAGAAAGAATTTTAAAAAGAGGTTGGGTAGATATCTTCTTCGAGTCGAAGAAGGGATGAGTAACGGACAGGAATTTCTCAAAACTGATAGTGCAGTTGCCTTTTTTGATGGATGTTATGTGCCATGCGCATATGCAAAACGTTCTCTTAATCATTATGATCATCTTAGTATTAATATTTCTAAGCCTGGGTGTAGCTTAGAAATCAGCCGTCTTTTCACTGACAAAATTGAAGGGATGGAAAGAAATAAAAATGAGGTAAAGATAGTAGAAATATACAGTAACGATAAAAAAATAGCAACGGTTGAGAAGAATGATAATGGAAAAAGAAATTACTATTTTGCAAAAGATGCAACATGCGATATGAAAATTAGGTGGAGTGCAGAAGATGAGAAAGGTAATTCTGTTAACTGTTTTATTAGTTTAAATGTAAATCCTAGTGAAATTGAGATTGGTAAGGCAACTATTAATGGTAAAGATGTTGAACTAGACGAAATTTTGAAATTAGATGAGCAAAACGAAGATGTGCTTATAGAAGGTAAAGCTTTACATGAATTTTTAGAGGGAATGTTCAAAAAAGTGTGTCAAAGCGAATTTTTAGTTCAACTCAATTTTTAACCTATCAGGAAAAAAGATATCAAGTTGAGATATAGTTAGAGCCCAATTAGGCAAAGCCATAGCCCATTTTTGCTCTATCTTTTTTATAGCACAATATACCAATTTGTACAAGGCATTTGTACTGGTAAATGAACCTTTGGTTTTAGTAAATTTTCTGATTTGTCTGTGCAACCCCTCAATTGGATTGGTGGTATAAATTAGCCTTCTAACAGGGCCAGAATACTTAAAATAACTAGACAAATTTTCCCAATTGTTTTGCCACGATTTTATGACTAAAGGATATTTTTCACCCCATTTTTCCTCCAGTTCAAGTAAATAATTTTCGGCGATTTCTCTACTTGTAGCACGGTATATTTTTTTCAAATCATTCATAAAAACTTTTATATCTTTGCTGGATACGTATTTTAGTGAATTTCTTATTTGGTGCACAATGCATAACTGTACCTCAGCATTGGGAAATACGCTATTTATAGCTGTAGGGAAGCTTTTCAGACCGTCAACACAAGCTATCAAAATGTCTTCTACTCCTCTCTCTTTTAAGTCATTTAATACGCCTAGCCAGAAGTTAGCTCCCTCACTTTCTGCTAAGTAAAAACCCAGTACTTCTTTTCTGCCATTTTGGTCTATTCCTAATATATTGTACATGCATTTACTTATGCAATGTCCATTCTCTTTGACCTTAAAAAACATCCCATCCATAAATACTATCGGGTATACTGATTGTAGGGGACGACTCCTCCATTCATTGATTATAGGCAGTAATTTATCTGTAATTCCAGATATCTCTGCTGCAGATATTTTATGGTCATAGATTTCTTCCACATAGGATGCTATATCCCTGTATCCCACACCGCTTGCAAACATGTTCAAGACCTTTGTTTCAAGTTCTGGATGTAAGCTTGTTTGCCTTTTTTTCACTATCTGTGGTTCGAAACTTCCCTCTCTATCTCTTGGTGTCAATAGTTCAAATACTCGTCTTCAAAGTTTTGCCATTCTTTCCGTTTCTTCGATTCTTTTCTTCTCTTTCATTGGATAAATGATGCTCTATTTCACCTTCTAGACTTGCTTCCAGCAGCCTTTTTACAAATGGTGTTAATGCTCCATCTCTCCCCATCAATGGTTTACCTTCCCTTATTGATGACAGTATATTTGCTTCCAGCTCTTTGTAATCTACCAGGCCAGTCGTTCCATTTTCTATTTTGTAACTCATATATCAAACCTCTATTTTTTGTTTCTATTTTATTTTTATTTCTCGGTTTGACACACTTTTTTGAACATTCCCTGTTTTCTTCAGCAATAAGTTTAGCCCAGATTCTATTTCTATTTGCTAATGCAATTCTATTGCGATCAGGACTATCATTGCGTTCTGTTAAAGTATCTTTTCTTTCCTCTTCTACTATTCCAGCTTTCAGTTGTGCTGCATCTTTTTCTAGCAATTTATATAGTTCGCTATTTTTGTCTATAGTCAGATTAGTATTATCATTTTCTTGTTCTGCTTCTTGTTCTGCCACTTTTCTTTCTAATAACTTACGTACAGGGTCATATTTTTTACCTTCTTTTATTTCTTTCAACATACTTTCTGAGAATAAATCTTTAGTAGCCTGGTGTGAAGGTTCTCTCAATCCTTTATTCAATTTTTCCAATGTATCTTTTGGTTCAATGGTTTCTAATTTCTTCTCTAATTGCTCAGAATTGACCTGAAAATTATAGTTACTAGTGTAAGTTGGAGATGAGTAACCTGAGTCGTTTATTTCTTTCTCCGCTGCATTGTCTTTTAGCAATCCAGCTGCTAATAAATGTTCTTTGATTTGTTCGCTCATTTCTTTCTGATCCACCGGTTTTAGTGGGAACTTCTGAGTTTCTTTATCCAACTTACTGGTAAATTCCGTAAGTAGGGTATCATCTCTTTGTTCAACATTCATTAGGCTCGCTTTTAACTGTCCAGAATTTACTCGAGATTTTTCATGATTAGAGTGAGTTGGAGATGAATAGCCCGAATCGTTTGTTTTTATGTCTGTTGAGCTGTATTCTAGAGATTCATTTTCTTGTAATTTATCTTCGGTTTCTTTTTGTTTATTGTTTCCTCTTTCTTCGTTTTCCTTAGTGCTAAGATAATCTTTTTCTTGTTTATAATCTGATTGAGGATTTGAAAGCGTTATATACTCATCTTCGTTATCGCTCCAACCATCTTCGAAGTCAGAAAATTCTTCATCATACTCACTTTCACTACGTAATAACTCATTTTTTGCTTTCCATGCAAGAATCGAAACCACATCATTTAGTGGTTGCTTATTTCCAGTATTGCGTGATTCTTTAGCGTTTTCATACTTAAATGCATCTTTAACTTTTTTGAATGCAACGTCTTGTACTGGTGCAGCGCTTTCAGTAGTTGTAGGATCAAAAATTGCACCTTTTTGCCGATTATTAGATATTTGCTCACTTTCATCTGATTTTCGGCTTCCAGGTACAGCATGTCCAAATGTAGCAAATGTAGGATTGTCATACCGTTCATCCTCTTGTGTATTATCTTGATTGTAGATTACAGACTTGGTGAAAATAGTACTGCTTGAAGAAGCATCAGAATATGGAGAATTGTAGTTATTTCTACTATTAATCCGTATTGGCTGATACTCATCTTTTTTCTGATTATTAGGTAATGAACTAGCTCTAGGTGGAAGTGACGGTGGAATCTTTTTAGCAGATGCGTTATTAGAATTTGTAGTGCTAGTCGTTACATGCTTAAACTCAACTTCTTGATCTTGAGTAGCTTGAACGCCAATACCTTTACTAATATCACTTTCTATGAAAGTTTCAGATGATTGTTGTTTCTCTTGTTCTTGTCCTTTCTCCTTGAATTGTATTTGATATAGGAATAAGCCACCTATTTTTACATCTGTGTTTGCTTTTAATTGTTCCTCAGTAACACCATTACGTTCAGTTAGATCTACACCATCTTTATCAATCTTGATTTTGATAGTACATTTTTTTCCATTTTTGTCATGCCAATTCAAAGTCATTTCATATGAACCATCGGTTACAACATAATGCCTTATTCTTTTCTCTCCTTCTTCGGCAACAAAACCGTGCATTCCGCTCTTTCCATCACTATGCAGCGTTGAAAATCCCGAAATTCCTTTCTTCTGACAAAAGTCACTATTTAAAAACTCGCTGATTTTAAACTCTTTTTTGTCATCTCCCAGTGTAATACTTGCGTGATCGCCATATATTGAAACTCCTGCGATATCATCAACATACTCTTTTAACCTTGCTTTAACTTCACTTTCAAGCTTTTGTTCGGCTTTCTTTATCTTGTTCTGCTCTGGAAGAATAACTTCATAAGCTTTATTTTTGTCTTCATCTATCTCCAAATTCCAGATGGGGTGCTTTATTAGAAACTTTACTGCATTAAAACCAACTCTGGAATTATAAATTGGGTCGTCTTCCTTTTTTATTTCATCGAATAAAGTAAAAAATCCTCGAATGAATTCATGATATTGTTGTGTGCTTTGAGTATTCATATTTTCCCTCACTAATAACCCTCTGCCTTTTAGCCTTAGCTAGTACAATTATTACGGGAATTGATTTAGTTTTTATTAAAGAAGTTGTATTGCTAACGTGATGACATGAGCTATTTTATGTTCACATCAAGCAATTTAAGTTGTCATTCCAGTCTGGAATCTAGATTTTTCTAGACTTGATCCTATAGTCAAATTCATAACTACAAACGTTATAATATAAGAGTAATTTTCACCAAAAAGTATGTCATTCTAGTAGCTGACACTGGGATCCAGTCGCACTCAGTTAGTGAGCATAAAATTATTATGTTAAAACATAACATTTTTGATGAAGTTCATGAAAGGCTGGATTCCAGACTGGGATGACAACTTAAAATATTGCTTTAGCTCTGTTTTTGCAACTTCAAGTATTTGCTACTCATAGTAAATACTTCTGGATCTTGAGAAGTGAGCTTGAGTATAGCAAGTATGTTAATAAAAAGCAAAGCAGCAATCGAGATATCAGCTATATCCCAGAGTAACTTAACTCCACCGATTGCACCAAATGGAATGATTAAGGTAAAAACTACAGTCCAGATTTTGGTGTATTTATTATCCATAGATACATAGCGTATTGTTTGTTTTGAACAAAAAAACCAAGTAAAAATAGTAGTAAATGCAAAGCAAAACATTATGGTCATAATAAAATAGTCAATATAGGGCCAATTCATAGCTTTTCTAAAAGCAAATATGCACATGTTAGTGCTCTCTAAATCAGTAATCCAAGAATCTGTGACAAGCAGTACCATTGTTGTAATGAATACTATGAGTGCAACTATAAAAGGAGATATTATTGTGATTAGACTCTGTTCAATGATAAATTTATTGTTATTTTTTTTAGGAGTAATCGAGGAGTGTACAATTCCTTCGAGGCCAAGTCCTATATCTGTTGCAAAAATACCTCGCAAAGTTCCAACTTGAATAATAGTCAACATTTCTAAAATTAAACCTAAAGATAAACCAGAGTTAAAGCTACTAGTTGTAAAAAAACTGCTTGTTATTAATTTTAGAGAAGGAAGGATATTTTCACTAAACTTAAATAATATTATACCGCAAAGTGTAAGGTAACTCACCGTCATTATCGGTATCATAGCCGATATAAAAATTTTAATTTTTTTTAAGCTGAGAGCTGCAACAACAAAAAATATTATGGCCATTACAATGCCGCCAATAACTACAGGTACATCTACCATGCTGAGTGGTATTGATAGAGAATTTACCTGAACAAGATTACCAACTGTTATTGAAACTATTACCATAACAATTAGAAACACAATTGTAGCTTTGCTAGAGTTAAATGAGTCATTCATGTAGGCTACAGGTCCACCTATAAACCGTCCATTTTTTTCTTTTCTGGTTTTTATACTTAGGTAACAAGTAACATATTTTATCACAGAAGTAACAACAATAATGATTGCCATCCATAAAATGGATCCCGGTCCTCCGGTTTTTAGAGCAACAGCAGTTCCTGAAATATTTCCTACTCCTAAATTTCCCCCTAAGATTGTAAACAGAGCAGCTATAGAAGAAAATTTATTTTCTCCTCTTTTAGCTCCAATAAGTGAAAGGGCATACGGTAGTCTAAATATCTGCAACCATTTTAGTTTAACCGATAGGTAAACACCAGCAACTAGTATGAGTAGTATTGTTGGCAGTAATAAAACAAACTTTACTGTATCCATCTGTAAAAGAGAGATTTTTACTTGAGTATATAGCAAAAGTTGAAAAATACCTAACCTATTTTCTATGTATGACTTCGGTTCCATTATTCTAGCACCTCTTATCTTGTCATACCAATCACAACTGTATGAACATTGTAATATGGTACAATGTTAAAACAATGTCATTCCAGACTGGAATCCAGAAAATGAACAATGGATCCTAGTTTTAGCTACTCGGATGATAAGAAAAGGATACTTGAATGACAAGAAAGGGGACACTAGAAAGAAATGGGTGTCATTCCAGTGCTTGACACTGGGATGGCTTTGTTGCATCACTCAAGAGAAAAGAACTGGCAGTTACTGACAAAATTCATTATAGAATAGCCATTTAACCATTGAAGAAAAAATATGCCACAGCAAATGAAAGTCAGTAACTGCAATGAATATAACAAATTTCTCCAAGAAAGAGGAAATATTTTTCATTTAGGCAAGGTGTTGAACTGATGAAGTACGAGAATATCTAAATCACATATTGAAGCAACCTTCAACAAGTGTAGATGGAGCACAAGCACAATCTTTAGCAGGTGAAAAGAAACAACTATAGTTTTTGTTATTGTTTAGTGTTGACTTAGAAGGTCAACACTAATATACCTCTATATAATTTAATGTGTGGAGGTATATGTTAGATAATCCTAAAGGTCTAATTAAAACTGACCTGAATCAAAATACAAATGAAAATTTTTATTTACGCGCAAAGGATAAGTTCTTTAAAAATGTAAGCCCAGGTAGCAAAATATCTATAGATTCTGAAGATAAGAACGAAGAAGTTAGTATTGATTATGATGAAGTGTGGTTTAAACACTTTTCTACTGTGGTTCCTAGTGAAGAAGGACAGGAAAAGTATAGATATGAAGTTAATGGCAGATATGAATACAAATATGCTAATAAGTACGATAGCAAAAATATTGTAGGCAAAATTGCTAACAAAATCGCACAAGATGTAAAGGAAAGTATAAAAGACAATACTTTAGAATATATAGGAATTAAAGAAAGTAGAAAGAAAGGTAAGATTAAGCCTGCACTCAGAATTATGCTTGGCGATTCTACAAAATCAATAAATGTGGTTGATGTTTTAAATAGTGATCTATGCAGAAAATATGGTGTAGATGGAATTACATTATTACTGCCTAGTAAAAGCAAGTGTGAAACAAGGGGAATACGCTGCAGAGTTGATGAGAATGGAGTAAGAATTTATGAAGTAGCTAATGGCTCATATTATATGAATTTAAATTGGTATGTTGAGGGGAAAGAGTGTAAAATGAAAATTAGCATTAGCGATAATGGTTCTGTAGAGTTTATTGAAAGCAATGGTGTTACTTGGGATCAATTAGCTGCTAAAAGTAGGAAGACAATATGAAGCAAAGCCTTTGTATGAAGCATTGTCATATTTAAAGCGAGAAGGCTCTGAAGTAATAATAAGAAGTTTAAGCTACAAGAGCATTAAATACAAGGATTTTATCCTCCAACAAGTGTGGAAAGCATACAAATTACTACAGGAGTTAATAAGCAAGCAGCTCTTTCAAAGTTATAATTTTCGTTATTGATTGAAATGAAGCCTTTTGGTCCCCAAAAGGCTTCATGATCGAAATTTTTGGAAAGATCTTTATTGGAAAATTCAGGGACAGGAATAACATTTTTAAGCTATCGTATAACTATCACTTGCTCGCTGGGAGCTCTATTTTTCATACCACTCATTTATGAGTTTATTGATATCAGAATCTATAAAATCCTTTAGTGGTTGACTGGTTTTTATCTCGGCATTTTTAGGGATACACCTATCTTTACATATTGCGTACTTTATATGAAAGTTAATATCAGCGTATTCCTGATTTGGAATGATATTGTTTTTAAAGGGAAATAACACCATATCTTCATATATGTTACTAACAAATGTAACTTCCCCAACTTTATCTTCATGTTCCTTGGGAGTAGGCCAATGAATATCTATATTTGATATGTTACCCTGACAGTCAAAGGAAGTAGGAAGGCCGAAATCTCCAGGGTCTTTGTAATATATATGCCAACCTGGTTTTATTGTAACCTTTATTGCGCCTTCAATGGTAAGGTTTGCTTTATTTACCTTACCATTGAGCAGATCAAATTTTGCAACTTCTTCTTCAGCGCACAATTGAGTGCAAGAAAAAAGTAAAAGTAGGATTGAGTATATACGTATTTTCATAAATACTCTATTTATGAAGAAAATAATTTAAGTTCTATCTATTATAATAAAAATATTATATAAATCATTTGTTAATATAATATTATGCTAATACAAATATAGTAGCAATTATAACTTTCATATATTATTTTTTTATTTTTAAGCAGTTATAATATTAAAGAGACGTAACAAATATAAATAGTAGTGGCTTTGCATAGAAAGTCACAAATTTATTTCCTTTATAAATGTAAGACTTTTTAGAACTAGAAAGATACCTTGGAGCAAGTTGCTCCAAGGCTCTTGTTTACTTAGAATCCACCCATTCCGCCCATTGCTCCTGCACCCATAGGTGATGAAGCATTTTCTTCTTTGTTTGGTAGATCAACTATCATAGATTCAGTAGTAATAAGTGCGCTTGCTACAGACACTGCCGTTTCAAAAGCAATACGAACTACTTTTGCCGGATCAATTACACCAGCTGTTGATGCATTAGCGTAGTTCATAGCCTCAACGTTGTATATAAGCTCTTTATCATTCTGCTTAATCAAATAGTCAATTATAACAGCAGATTCAAGACCAGCATTTTTAACCAATCTTTTGATTGGAGCACTGAGAACTTTTTTGACAATGTTGATACCTATTTGCTCTTCATCGCTTGAAGCTTTTAGCTTATCAAGAGCAGATGCAGCGTAAAGAAGTGCAACTCCACCACCGGGAACTATACCTTCTTCAATTGCAGCTCTTGTTGCGTGAAGTGCATCTTCAACTCTATCTCTGCGTTCTTTTACTTCTACTTCGGTTGCTCCACCAACTTTGAGCACAGCAACGCCGCCTGATAATTTCGCTAAACGCTCTCTCAGCTTTTCTTTATCATAATCAGAGGTTGAAGTTTCAATCTGAGATTTAATCTGGTTAACTCTAGCATCTACTCTGTTTTTTTTATCAGAGTCGCTGTCTTCACTAACAATTGTGGTATTGTCTTTAGTGATTTTAACATTTTTAGCAGTACCAAGATCTTCAAGAGTCAAATCTTCCATCTTGATTCCAAGCTCATCTTTTATGACATACTTAGCACCTGTTAAAGCTGCTATATCTTCGAGCATCTCCTTTCTCCTATCACCAAAACCTGGAGCTTTTACTGCAGCAACTTTTAGACCACGTAATTTGTTGATCACTAAAGTGCTTAATGCTTCACCTTCAACATCTTCTGCAATGATAAACAAAGGTTTACCAGACTTAAAAATAGCCTCAAGAATAGGAAGTAAAGGTTGAATAATATTAAGTTTTTTTTCTGTAATCAGCAAATATGGATCATCAAGCTCCACGCTCATCTTTTCATTATTTGTAACAAAGTATGGAGAGAGATAACCACGGTCAAACTGCATACCAGTTGTAAGTTCAACTTCTAATTCTTTTGAACCCTTACTCTCTTCAACAGTGATGACGCCTTCTTTTCCAACCTTTTTAACAGCATCAGCAATGCTATTACCAATATCTTTATCACCATTTGCAGAAATTATTGCAACTTGTGCAACTTCATCCATTTTCTCTAAAGAAATTGTGCGAGACATTGATGTAATCTCCTTTAATATCACATCTTTTGCCTTCTGTATTCCATTTTTGATACAAATACGATCATTTCCAGCTGCAATTGACTTTGAAGCTTCCATTATCATATTGCTAGTCAGTATTGAGCATGTTGTGGTACCATCACCAACTTTGTCATTACACTGAGAAGCACTTTGAGCAATGGTGCTTACTATCGCAGAGTGTAATGGTTTTTCAGGCTTTATACCTTTCATTACCTTATAGCCATCCTTTGTGACCTCTGGTCCACCATATGGCTTGCTAATTCCTACTGTATTTCCCCTAGGCCCTGCAGTTGCTCCCACCGTTGAGTCAACCATTGCTGCAACTTCACGAAAGGCTTCTTGCAACTGTTCGCCTGATACTACTATGTTAGCCATTTTTATCACTCCTTAAATTAATAAAAAATTTAGAATATTAAAATACATAATGCACTATATAGCGCATTAGTTTAGTAAAATAGGAATACCTACTTGATAACAGCAAGTAGGTCTGACTCCTTCATCACGACATACTTTTCATTATCATGCTCTACTTCTGTCCCAGCCCACTGCCTGTAGAAAACCTTATCACCAGTTTTTACAGTTAAAGCTATACGCTCTCCGCTTGAGTTGCGTGAACCACTACCAATTGCTATAACTTCACCTTTAGTAGGCTTCTTTTCAGCACTTGATGGTAGTACAATTCCACCTTGTTTTTCTTCAGTAATAGGCTTTATTAGCACGTTATCATCTAATACATTCAAATTTACACTTGACATTTATGTTTCCTCATTAATAGATTAACCTACAATTCTATGTAGTCATCTAAAGGTTACATTTCAAGGGTTGGAGTTAGTAAAAGTGTATAATTAAGGTTTGAACAGAAGTTTTATGGGTTACATACCGCTAGCAAACCGTAGTCTAATATCTTTATACGGACCAGATACGAGAGATTTTCTTCAGGGTGTTATAACAAATGATATTAATAAACTAAGTAGCCAGCAGGCAATTTACTCTTTATTACTCAACCCTCAGGGAAAATATCTGTACGATTTTTTCCTCATTGAGCATGATAAATATATTTATTTGGAGTGTGAAAATGCCCATCTACAGCAAATAATTGAAAAATTAGACTTGCTCAAAACTTACCTTAGAGTGAGGATTAAAGACATTAGTTCACTATATAAGGTTGGAGTTTTGTTTGATGCTAAGTTGGCGAAGTGTAGTAGTAAGTCACAAGTTATTTTTCAAGATCCAAGGCACAAGCTGCTAGGAATGAGGATCATACATGAAGATGAAATAAAAGAACCGGTTGGAGATTTTATTCAGTATGAAAAAGTTAGAATTAAAAACCTTGTCCCAGATGGAGCAAAAGATATGGTGCAAAATTCATCATTTCCGCTGCAATATTTAATCGATAAGATAAATGGTATAAGCTTTAATAAAGGGTGCTATATAGGTCAGGAAGTTGTAAATCGAATGAGCAGACAAGAAAAATTCAGAAGGAAACTTTACCTTGTTGAGGGAAAAAATGCACTTCCAAATATTGGCACTAAAGTAATCAGTGAACATAATGAAGAAGTAGGAGAACTACGCTCTAGTGTCGACAATATTGGACTTGCATTGCTTAATACTGGAAAAAGCCACGCAAATTTATATGTCGGTGGAGTTAGCATTAAGACGTTATAAAATATCTATTCGAGTAAAAGCCCCTTTTTCTTGTTTAAGTGTTTGTGATATTTAGTTAAATTATTGACTTTATTATTTAAATGTATCATAATTAAAGTATATTATTATTTTTAGTAGGAGAGTTTGATATGGCGTTAACAGAAGAACAAAAAACTTTATGCAATGATCTAGAGCTTGTAATAAAAGGAACCGGAACTAAGGATATAGTTCAAATACTTGAAGAAGCTAAAACAGAAGATCTTTTTGCTGTTTTTAAATTATATAGAGGTGAAAAAGGAGACGAAGATTCTTCTTATACAAGAGTTAGCCTTTTATTCGATCTTCTTGGTAAGAATAAAATTTGCGAATCAGCCGTTTTCGATATGGTTAAAAAGAGAAATATATTAAAAGAATTTTTAAGTATCGATCTTGGCTTTGTAGAATCGGATAATGGTATTCGCGAAGATTATAGAATGGTTGATATTATTGTGAAATCTTCAGTTAATATAACTGAATTTTTAGATTTAATCAAAGACAAATTTGGATTAAAAGAGTTTTGGAAAGCTTTACCTGAAGATTCAGATCGTAATATGATTAAAGGTGCTTTAGAAAGAGAGATGGGGAAACTGGAAGATGATCAAGAGAAAAGTAAATATAAAAATTTTCTAGAAGAAATCAGGATAATCGAATTGGAACAAGAGCTCAATACAATAACGTTAAGGGGAATGGAAAGGACACTAGATTTTGGAGATAACCGTGAGTTAAGGAAAAATGCAGCTAAGAAAGGAATGAAATTTGGTGCTATTGGTGGTGCTATAACTGCATTGGCAGTTGGGTTAGGATTGTATTTTGGTACTGGTGCCGCATTAACGGCATTGCCGACTATAATTGGTATAGCTTTAGTCGCTGCATTATTAGTTGGAGCTACGATTGGTGCTATTACGTACGATGTTTTAAAGCCTAAGAGTTGTATAGATACCGTTTATACGACAAAAGGGTTTGACACTGTAAAACAAGAAACTAATACAGCGACAGGTATATCAGTTTAATTAAGTAGAGCGAAGAAGTTTCTTCTTCCTTTTTCTCGAAATTTTTTACTTCGTTAGGTACCCTTAATCCTATTCAGGGTACCTAGATCTGATAATAGGTGTAACCATAAACTCGTGCAAAAGCCCCTTTTTCTTGTTTAAGTTATTCACAGAATTGTTAATAACTAAGTTGATAACCTAGTAGAGTATATAATTTTACATTTCTGAGTACTTTGGAGATCTATAATAAATATGATCTCCAAATACTAATATATATATAATTGAGAACAAAAAAACTGTGGATAACTCTGAAAAAGATCAAAAAAGACATCAAAAAGAGTATGATTAGATTGAAATATTTACAGAAAAACTTACTCAATTGATAAATATCTTAACGCTTTTTAAGAAAAGACAAATAGAGGGTCGTATTGGAGCTAAAAGATAAAATTTTTAAGTGCTTTTGAAGTGATACTTTAGGTATTTTTAAAGTAATACTTTTAAAGTATCAATTGAACATTTTTGAGCATTAATCTGGAGGTTCAACAGGCACTTTTTTATGCTGTTTGAGAAGAGCAAAAATTGTATTTTCTCTTGCTGAAAGCTTGTGTTTCTTATATTTTCCATAATATACATTATGTAATTTTCAATACTAACAAAAATATCCGCCAATCTTTTAAACAACAACCTATCGAACCTCCGGATTAGTACTTAAAAGGAACTATTAAAGTACCTCTTTAAGTACTAAGAAGCACTTAAAATTTCAACCTTTAGCTCCAATACGACCCTCTATTTGTCTTTTCTTAAAAAGCGTTAAGATATTTATCAATTGAGTAAGTTTTTCTGTAAATATTTCAATCTAATCATACTCTTTTTGATGTCTTTTTTGATCTTTTTCAGAGTTATCCACAGTTTTTTTATTCTCAATTATATATAAAAAATTTGGAGAAAAGAGGAAGAAGTCTCTTCTTCCTTTTTTTACTTAACTACACTACCATACTTGCCGCTGTACTAGCTTTTTGTTCTGCATCAACGCTATCTAGCTTCTCACTAGGAACCTGCTTTGACATTGCATATGTAATACCAAAAACAACAAACCCTATTGCTATAGCAACAGCTGCGCCAATAAAAGCCGATATTAGTAATGAAAGACCAGCAGCAGCAAAAAGTCCATTACCAACTCCCACTCCAGCCGTAATACCAACAATAGCACCAAATTTCATTGCTTTATTGCTTGTATTTATCTTCTGCCTTTTTTAAAAGCTGCTTTGATTCATCACGGGCATGTTTTCTTGCAGTCATTCCATAATGATCCTTTATAAAAAGATTAGCACCTGCATCTAAGTAAAATTTGTGTTACCTCTTTGTCATGACTATTGTGCAAAGGAGTTTTTCCAAAAGAATCTCGTGCATTAACATTAGCACCTTTGTCTAATAGATATCGTATTAACTTCTTCTTCTCCTCCTCTAAGCAATCAAAATCTCCAACTATTACATGCAATAATGTAACTTTATATCTATACTCTCTTTTCTCTAAGCTAAATAGATGATTTATATCAAATTCTTCCTCCTTCCACCTTTGATATGTATCGCAAGCTTCCGTTGAAACGATAAAAAAGGGTGAAGTTACTGCTATTCACTTTTTGTATAGTTTTTAGCAAAAGCTTCCTCCCAAGTGCCTTGAGTTGCTGCACGGCTATACTCTGTTACTCTATTTTCAAAGAAATTTGTATGTTCCACGCCATTTAGTATTTCATCAAGCCACGGAATAGGGTTATCTTTAACATTATATATAGATTTAAGACCTAATTGCGTTAACCTTCTGTTTGCTATGTAACGTATATAATTGCGCACTTCCTCTGCAGATAGCCCTTCAACATCTCCTAAATCAAAAGCAAGACTTATAAATTCATCTTCAAGTTCAACAATAGTGCGACATGCAGAATATAATTCTTCTTTGAACTCGTCATTCCAAATTTCATTATTCTCTTTAATAAACGTATTGAACAAATTGATAATTGAATTGGTGTGCAAGGTTTCGTCACGTGCTGACCAAGCAATTATTTGCCCCATACCTTTCATTTTTCCAAACCGTTGAAAATTGAGCAAAATTGTAAATGATGCAAATAACTGCAATCCTTCAGTGAAGGCACCAAATACTGCTAAAGTTTTAGCAACATGTTTTTTATCGTGCTTTTTACTTTCCTCAAATTCTAACATGTATTCATACTTCTTTCTCATAGCATCATATTTTAAGAATGCTTGATATTCACTTTCTGGCATGCCAATCGTATCTAGAAGGTATGAATAGGCTGCAATGTGTATAGTCTCCATATTGGAAAAGCTTGCAAGCATCATACATATTTCTGTTGGCTTAAATATATTTGAATAATGCCTCATATAGCAATTATTTACTTCAATATCTGCTTGAGTAAAAAACCTAAAAATCTGGGTCAATAAATTTTTCTCTACATTAGAAAGTTTAGTTTTCCAATCTTTCACATCATCAGCAAGCGGAACTTCTTCAGGTATCCAGTGTATCCTTTGTTGCTGCAACCATGCATCATATGCCCAAGGATAATTAAAAGGCTTGTATATTGGATCTGCTTCTAGCAACGACATAAGGTACCTAATTATTTTGAAGTAAATATTATATTAAATGATATTGAGAATCAGTCAATTTAACTTTTTTGAAATTTGACGACAGATAGTTTATCAGTGTATTATGATTTCAAATAACTAATTGACAAAATGCGAGTATTAATATTTTCTGTTTTGCTGTTTTCAGTAGGCTGCATGCACACTATCTATAATCACGGAGTTCCTGGCATTAATGTTGAACTGTGGAGCAAAATAAAAGTAGGTGATGATAGAGAAAAAGTGGTTCATACTTTAGGATTGCCAACATTAGTATCAAAGTTCGACGAAAATGTTTGGTACTATGTCTCATATAAAATTAAACAAGCTAACTTCTTGGGAAAAAGGAAGTACAGTAGTAAGTCTCTGCAAATTTCGTTTAATCAGAATGACGAAGTTACAGATATAAGAGAAATCAACGTTGCAGAAAGGTCTTTAGCTGTTGTTGATTGAAAATTTGCTGATCTATTTTTCATCACAAGTAACTAATTTAGGTAACGTAAATTCACCTATTTAGAATAAAATCTAACGTGACTTCGCGCCAAATGTGATGCTGCTCAGCAGGTAAGCCAATTAACGGGCTACATTTATACACTGCACGCATTGCATTATCTGCTGCTGATCTAAAAAGAGGATTATTTTGATAAGAACTACTATCTGCTACGTTGGCTACAACGATCTCGCCTTTACTGGATAATAATAAGTTAATTTTTATACTAAAATTTTCTTTATAAACTATGCCCTCAGGAATGCTCCAACACTCTGTCAGTTTATCCCTTATAGAATTAATAATTTCTGTTACAGCCAATTCATCATCTTTGTTCTCAATATTTTTCTTATCTCTTATTTCATTTTTCACCTCTTTGATGTCTTCTCTTAGTTTTCTTTCTACACCCTTTTTTCTTTTGGGAATTGGAATACCCTCATCAATTTCCTGTATTTCAATAATTTGCCTCGGTTGTACTAACTCAACTAATTCTTTTTTTCTTTGTGGTATAGGAATAACTGATGAATCATTCGTTTGGGCTTTCATTGAAAAAAGCAAAAAACAACATAGAGACAAAAGAAGAATATAATTAAAATAGAGAGGGCGCATATGTTAAGCAGCTTGTTTTACTGGTTTAAAGCTAATATTGCACATAAAGTCAATATATTTCAGTTGACTTAAACTCAAATTTGCTACACTAATTTTATTATCTCTATAATATCATATGGTCAATATACTCTAAATGAGATGGAAAGATGAAGGTATTATTATAGCTGTTAAAAAATACGGTGATAAAAATTTAATTCTTTCTCTATTTACAAAAAATCATGGAAAGTGCAGAGGATTAACTAGGTTAACAAACAATAGCAATTATAAGTTTCAAATAAGTAATCTATTACATGCAGAATGGAGTGCTAAGCTACCTGAAAATCTAGGTTTTTTAAAGTGCGAATTGATTGAATCTCCATTTCATCATTTCTTTCAAGATAGGTTAAAAAGCATTGCTATTGTTTCTTTCTCGTCTATATTAGAAAAAGTGCTTCCAGAAAGTGAATCCTGCATCAAGTTGTATGATAATTTTAGACACTTCATCGATGTAATAAAACATAATAGCCAGTTTTGGCAAAGTCATTACCTTAACTTAGAGCTTCTGCTTCTTACGCAACTTGGATTTAAGTTAGACCTATCAAAATGTGCTGTAACAGGTGTGAAAGAAAATCTACAATTTATTTCTCCAAAAACTGGTAGAGCAGTGTCAAAAAAAGTAGGTGACTGTTATGCAGATAAATTACTACCTTTTCCACAGATGTTGCATGATGTATACAATAACAACCTACAAAATAGCTACTCATATCAAGAATTCAGACTAGGGTTAAAAATTACAGGGTATTTTTTAAATAAATATCTATTTCTGCAGTTAAATGCGAAATTTCCGGAGTTGAGAAATTTTATGCTATCATTTGAATCTTAGTTACTACTTATTTAAAAGAACTTCAACCAGTAACCACTCTATTTCTACCACTGTTTTTTGCTTTATATAAATATTTGTCAGCACGTACTATAAATTTTTTAACATCATCAAGGTCAGATCTTTGCATTGCTGAAATTCCAATGCTCACAGTTAAATTATGGGTTGTATTTTTATCCACAAGTATAAAAGGTTCTTTGGCAATAATTTTCCTTATTCTCTCTGCAATAGTATACGCATCTGATACATTGCTATCTGGCATTACAACAACAAATTCCTCACCACCAAACCTAGCTAATAAATCTGTCACTCTGATATTTTCAGAAATTCTTTTCTGTATTTCCTTTAAAAGTTCATCTCCAGCATTATGCCCAAAGTTATCATTCACCATCTTAAAATAATCTATATCAAGTATCATAAGAGATAAACTTCTATCTTTTTCCACAGAATCCTTAACAATATTTCTTAAGTGTGCATCAAAATATCTTCTATTATAACAGTTAGTTAATGGATCCTTTATAGACATTTCCACATTATTAAATAAATTCATTCTCAAGGCATCTTGATACCTTTTGCGTTTCACTTGCAAATTAACCCTAGCTATTAATTCACTCTCATCTAAAGGTACTGTTAAATAATCATTAGCACCTACATCAAGTGCCTTTACTAAATTGCTTTTATCATAATCTTCAGAAAGGATCAGAATTGGTGTATAACGTGTTTCTACTTTACTACGAAACTTAGAACACAACCGTAGGCCGTCAGTTTTTGAAAACTGCATGTCAGAAATAATCAGGTCGTAATTATCCTTAATACCAACCTTTAATGCTTCTTTTGGATCGTGCAGTATTTTAATTGATCTGAAGCGTTGCTTTAGAACATTGTGTATCTGCTCTGCTTGAAAGGTGTCCTCATCTACAACAAGTATGTTAGCATCAAAAATCTGATTAGAATAATCCATAATACTGCTTTCTGCTACTCCACCAATCTCAGCATTAGTTTCTCCTCTCAAGCACAACTCATCTATTATCATCTTTAAGCGCACAAGAGACTTAATTCTTGCAGATAAAGCAGTTTCATCTATCGGCTTAGTTAGAAAGTCATCCGCACCAGCATTAATTCCTTCCACTCTATCATGAGTGTCATGCAGCGCAGTTACCATAATTATTGGAATATAAGTCGTTAAGGGATCATTCTTTAGCTTCTTACAAACCTCAAAACCACTCATTTTTGGCATCATGACATCAAGTAAGATAATATCTGGCTGCTGTTCCGCTACTAAATCTATCGCCTCCTCGCCATCATAAGCTACAATAACTGTATAGTACTCTGCTTTTAGCTGAGCCTCCAAAAGCTTAACATTAGATGGTATATCATCTACTACTAGGATTTTTGCTGTCATTTTTTGTACTATCTACATTGTAAGTAGGATAAAGCTTGCCATCTTCACCAATTATGTAATTGACTTTTTCAACGTTATGCTCTTCATATAATTCTTTAATTCCGGTATCCTTCAACAATTTCCTAACTCTTGATTTTACAACCCAGAAATACCTATATATATTTTTAATAAGATTAAGAAATACAGGTACTTTACTTTTATCAAGAACAATTATACTCACTAAAGCTACAACTAAAACTTCTGACAGACCTATATTAAACATTTTTCCTATGAAGCAAGTATTTTAACTCTTCTGATTATGAGTATTAATTTACTTAAATCAAGTTTATAAGCGACCATCTCATCTAAAAAGCTATTGTAGCGCTCTATATAATCCTTATCATTAATAGCCCAAGTTTGAACCTTGTCTACATGATTATCAGTAGCTTTTATAACTTTAACAGCTAGCTTATGTTGATAATTGCTTAAATCATCTAATAAATCATTAATTAAGCTGCGATCCCAATAGGAAGAATGGCTTTTCATCTTGCCAGCAACTGTTCTAATCATATCAAATCTTAGCAGCGACTTTAATTCAAAGTATATTCTACCAGCCTCAAGGATGGACAAAGATGTCTGCTCAGCAACAGATATAACGTCCAGCGCATAAATAAGAATACGTAGATCAGCAACCCTTTTTACTAGATCTTTATTTATGTTAAGCTCTAACAAAGAAGCTAATCCATGATTATAGACCTCTAATAGGTGCTCATCTAAAATATCATGGCCTAAAGTTTCAATTGCACCCCTAAATTTTGTAACACCATCTAGTTCTACAAGATTAAGCTTACCAAGATTTTTTACTAACCAAAATGATACCCTACCAATAAATTTTTGCACACTTCTCACTACTTGCAAATATGAATCAACATCAATTTTTCCATCCAATTCATCAATTTTCTGCCAAAGGCTACTTAAATTATATAGGTGATTAACAACGATATATATGTTAACTGCTTCATGTACTTTAATTCCAGTACTCTCAACCAAATTATTAATAAATATACAGCCCATCCTATTTACTACATCGTTTGTAATGCAAGTAGAAATAATTTCCCTACAAAGTTGGTGTTTCAATATGGAATCCTTGAACTCTGTTACCATCCTTTGTGGAAAGTAATTTAGTAAGTAATCACGGCACAAAAAATCTTTTTCAGGTAGCTCAGAGTGTATAACTTCATTTTTTATTGCTGTTCTTGCATAAGACATCAGAACAGAAAGCTGAGGAGAACAGAAACCTTCTCCATCAGTTAACATTCTTGCTACCTCTTCTTCAGCTGGAAGAAATTCTACATCTCGGTTTAGCAGCCCAAATTTCTCTAAACTGAGTAATAATTTATGGTGCTGCTCCAACTTTTCTTTAGCTTGCAAACACTCAAGAAGCAATGCTTTTGTTTCAATCCTGTTATGGTTTTCAAGTACCTTAGATGCAACTTCATCTATCATGCTAGCCAGTATTTCATTCCTTTTTTCCAAGGAAATTCCCCCTTCTTTCATAATTGCAACAAAAGCAATCTTGATGTTAACTTCAACATCAGAACATATTACTCCTGCTGAATTATCAATAAAATCTGCATTGATATACCCACCTATTTTAGCGTATTCTACCCTTCCAAGCTGCGTGCAACCAAGGTTGCCACCCTCTATAAACATAGAAGCTCTAATATCATGACCGTTTACTCTTAATTCATCATTTGCTTTATCGCCAACCATGCCATGGCTTTCACTTTTTGCCTTAACAAAGGTGCCAATTCCTCCATTCCATATGAAATCCACTTTTGCCTTGAGCAAATATCGAATCAAATCATTTGGAGATAATGTATCTTCCGTTATATCAAAGCACTTTTTCATTTCTTGAGAAATTTCTACTTGTTTGCTACTACGTTCAAATACCCCGCCACCATGAGAAATCAAATCTCTATTGTAATCCATCCAAGTGGAAAACGGTAATTCAAAGAGACGTTTACGCTCCACGAAACTCTTTTCCGCATCAGGATTTGGATCAACAAAAATATGCATATGATTAAATGCTCCAATTAAACTCATATTTCTTGAAAGCAGCATGCCGTTCCCAAATAGATCGCCAGCCATATCTCCAATTCCAATAACAGTTGTATCCTGGTAAATATCCTTATTCATTCTCCAAAAATGGCGTTGTGCTGCAATCCATGCACCTCTTGCTGTAATACCCATCTTTTTGTGGTCATAACCTGCTGATCCACCAGATGCAAATGCATCTTCGAGCCAAAAGTTACATTCAGAGGATATTTCGTTTGCATAATCAGAAAATGAAGCAGTGCCTTTATCTGCTGCAACTACCAAATATGGATCATCTTCGTCATACCTAATCACATTTTCTGGTGGAGTTATTTTGCCATCAACTACATTATCAGTAATATCAAGCATTCCTTTGATGAAATTCTTATAGCATTCAACACCTTTCTCCCTTAAAATGTTTTTGTCTTTATAAACTTGCTTTATTACAAACCCACCCTTTGCGCCAACAGGTACAATGACCGCATTTTTTGTCATCTGGGCTTTCATGAGTCCCAAAACTTCAGTGCGAAAATCTTCCGTTCTATCCGACCATCTCAAACCACCACGAGCCAACTTCCCTCCTCTTAGATGTATTCCCTCAAAAAGGTTTGAATAAACATACAATTCACGGTATGGGCGCGGGTCAGGTAAACCATTTATTTTACTTGAATCAAATTTGATAGATAAGTATGGCTTATCATCTTGATAATAACTGGTTCTCAAAATTGCCATTATCAAGTTAAATATCGAACGCAAAACGTAATCATGTGAAACGTTGCTGATCTCTTTTAGTAGTTCTTCAATTTTTTCTATCAAAATGCTAGTAGTTTCTGCCCTATCAATATCTATTTTAGTATCAAATCTTGAATGAAATAATTCTACTAAATACCTTACTACTTTTGGATACTCTGATACTACTTTCTGTATATATTCTGGGTTATAGCTAAATGATGTCTGCTTTAGGTAGGCGCTTAGCGCTCTAATCAGAAGCACTTCCTTCCACTCGAGCCCAGCAATAATGATCAAGCTGTTAAAATAGTCATTTTTTATTTCCTTGCTGAACACTTTTACAAGTGTTACCTCAAACTGCTCTTTTAAAGTAATGTTGTCTATTAATTCATCAACTCTTGACAACACAAAATGATGTATCCATATTCCACCGTTGATTTCTATATAATAACCATTATGAGATAGAATCTTAGCCCCTAAATTCTTAGTAACCTTTAATATCTTTGACAATTCAAGGCCTCCGTTGCTTGGAGTGTAAACCTTCAATTGATAGTTGAGATTGTCACGAGTAAGCCTCAAATCAACTTCACTGACTTTTTTCTTTCTCACTATCTCCAATTTTTTCATATCATAATACGCATCATGAGGTTCAAAATTCTCTTGATAACTTATCGGAAATGCCTTGCAATAGCGGATAAATATATCCTCAACAGTGCTAAAAGTATTATATAAATTGTCTATAAAACGATCTTCCCACTTTTCTGTAATGTTTCTTAACTTGTTTTCGATACGCAAAACTTCATCATCAAAAACGCTAGCGCTTTTGGTTCTTAGCACCACGTGTAATTTCATCAAATCATATTCATTAATAATGTGATTGTTATAAATATCTGAACTTTCTGCATTCGTTTCATCTTTCAATATATCGCGTATCTTAAACATTAGTCTTGCACTAGCATAACGCATCGGTATCAATACTATGCAACTAATAAAGTTCCCTACCTTTCTCAAAAATAATTTGACTCTTGGTCTAATCGCAAGAGACATGATCGAGGTGCAAATTTCAAATAACTCGTCTTCATTTGATTGGAATAATTCGTCACAAGAAAATGCCTGTAAAATGGAAATTAAAGCTTTATTGTTATGGCCACCAAGAACAAATCCTGCCTTTTTTTCTATTGTTGTAACCTTATCCTTTATTACCGGAATAGTTCGAATATCTTGAACTTCTGCTATAGAAGTAAATAGCCCAAAAAAATGCTGTTCCCTTATTACATCACCCTGATCATTAAATTCTTTCACTCCTATACAATTCATATAGGTACGCCGATGAACTATTGAGATTAGGTCTGATCTTAGTATGTATAAAGAATTCAAGCTTTCAGAAAAAATTGATGAATTTTGGTACTCTTCACTTGCTCTCATTAACCCGAGGCTCTCCTTACCACTTAGAGCAAGCTTTCCTTCTTTATTAGTAATGTATTCTTGATAACCTAAAAATACAAAATTGTTATTTTTCAACCAAGCTAGAAAATCTCTGCCTCCAGCATCCAATGCCGGATGCTCAAGAAGCTTCTTGAGCATCCATTGCCAGTCCTTTACAACGCAGTTAACTGCTTTTAGCGTCTTTCGTAGAGATTCTTCTAGTGTATCAACAAAGCTATCACTTATGCCTTTAATAATTACATATATTACTGACTCTTTGATTCCATTACTTTCTTCCAAAAGATGAATTTTATCTATTAGGCTATTTTTTCTTTGAACATTAATTATGCTGTTACTATAATAGCATATAGTTAAACCGTGTGACTTAATAGTGGAAATGACAGAATCCACTAAAAAGGGCATGTCATAATTTGTGATTTTAATTATAGTGAAATTGCCTTCTATTCCTGAAATATCATTTACATTACTTACTGCCAATTTACTTTCTTCTTTTTCTTTTTTAAGAATGAAGTTGTATGCATCTTCTGCAATGTATAAAAGAAATTTATCGTTGACTTTTAGGTCACTATTATAAACAAAATTATAAAAGTACTGTATAAACTCTTTAATTTTTGCTTTCTCTTTTTTATTCCCTTGATCAACTAGCTTAAATAAAGACTCAACATTAACATTATGATTTATACACATTTTTCAAAACAAAAATACACAGCGAATCTAGATCTTTTTAACTAAGATTTCGTTACCAGAAGTATACACTATTAGCTCATCTCCTTCTACTATTTCCCCCGATAAAACTAACTTAGCTAGATTATTTTGAATGCATTCTTGTATTACCCTTTTCAGAGGCCGCGCTCCATATTCAGGGTCATATCCAGTTTGTGCTATTAGTTCTTTAGCTTCTTGCGATAAACTAATACTCAGTTTACGCTTAGCAAGCATCTTTTGTAAATAAGAGAATTGAACATCTATAATTTTATCAATGTCATCTTTGGTTAAGCTGTGGAATATAATAATTTCATCCAGTCTATTTAAAAATTCTGGACGAAACGCTGACTTAACTATTTTCATCACCTCATCTTTCACAGATTCGGTAGCTCCTCTTAGCATCACCTCAGCACCAAGGTTAGAAGTTAGAATCAGTATGGTATTGCGAAAATCAATCAATTTACCGTGGCTATCTGTGAGCCTGCCTTCATCCAAGATCTGCAGCAATATATTAAATATATCTGGATTTGCCTTTTCTATCTCATCAAACAAAATTACCTGATATGGTCTTCTCCTTACTGCCTCAGTTAACCTGCCACCTTGTTCATAGCCAACATATCCTGGAGGCGCACCAATTAACTTTGAAACGGAGTGTTTTTCCATATATTCTGACATATCAAAGCGTAGAAGTGCTGATTGATCATCAAACAAAAATTCGGCAAGGGATTTTGCCAACTCTGTTTTTCCAACTCCGGTTGGACCTAAGAATAAAAATGAACCAAAAGGTCGATTAGTATCCTGAACACCAGAGCGGGAGCGCCTTACTGCATTACTTATCGCTTCAATTGCATCTCTCTGCCCTATTACTCTTTTTCCTATTTCATTTTCCATGTTAAGGAGCTTTTCCTTTTCACTATGTATCATGTTATCAACTGGAATGCCTGTCCATTTTGAAACAATATTTGCAATATCACTCTCAGTAACTTCTTTCTTTAGGAAACTATCAGTAACTTTTTCCTGATTTTTTAACTCATTTTCAAGTTGAGGAATCACACCATACATCAATTCCCCTGCCCTTCCTAAATTTCCATTACGCTGAGCCAGTTCCAACTCTTTTCTCGAGTTATCCAATTTTTCAGCTGTTTCTTGTATTTTAGCTATCTTATTCTTTTCCATCTGCCATTTACTGCTTAAGTCAGCAAATTTACTGTTTAGACTCTCAATTTCCTCATTTATCTTTTTTAAACGTTGCTTAGAGTTTTCATCACTTTCTTTTTTCAAAGCCTCTGATTCAATTTTTAGTTGTATAATCTTTCTCTCAAGTTCGTCAATAACCTCAGGTTTGCTATCCATCTCAATTCTTACTCTGCTTGCTGCCTCATCAATTAAATCAATCGCTTTATCAGGTAAAAATCTATCTGTTATATATCTATTAGAAAGCGTTGCAGCAGCAATTATTGCACCATCTGTGATTCTAATACCATGATGCACCTCATATCTCTCCTTCAAACCTCTCAGTATTGAAATAGTATCAGTTTCAGTTGGTTGAGAAATAAACACAGGCTGAAAACGCCTTGCAAGCGCAGGATCTTTCTCTATATGTTGACGATACTCATCTAAAGTTGTAGCTCCTATACAGCGAATTTCTCCACGCGCAAGAGCAGGCTTTAGCAAATTTGAAGCGTCCATTGCACCACTTGTTGCTCCTGCTCCAACTAAAGTATGAAGCTCATCTATAAATAAGATAACTTTCCCCTCTGCTTTTGAAATATCATTGATTACTGCTTTTAATCTTTCTTCGAATTCTCCTCTGAATTTTGTTCCAGCAATTAACGCACCTAGATCCAAAGCTAAAACTTTTGCATCACGCAAACCAAGTGGTACATCATTTGCAACAATTCTGTTTGCTAAACCTTCAACTATTGCAGTTTTTCCAACACCAGGTTCACCTATCAGTACTGGATTATTTTTTGTTCGCCTCAACGATACCTGCATAGTTCTTCTGATTTCCTCATCACGACCAATTATAGGATCAAGCTTACCTTGCATAGCAAGCTCTGTAATATCTTTTGTATACCTCTTTGCCGCATTTAATTTTTCCTCGCTATTTGGAGAGTCTGCACTGCCACCTTTTCTCATTTCTGCAATAACTGAATTTAATTTTTGCGGTGTTACACCACCTTCTGCTAAAATTTTACCTACAATTTCATCTTTTTGTGCAGCAAGGCCCTGCAGTAACCGCTCAACAGTAACAAATGTGTCTTTATTTCTCCTCGCAATACCAATTGAATCATCAAAAACTTTTGCTACCTCTCTTGAAAGCTGAAGTCTACCACTACCTGGTCCTCCAACCACTGGAAACTTTTTAATTGCACTACTCACAGCATCAGAAATATTCTGAACATTTCCACCACAAGCGCCTATCAAATCCTGAACTAAACCTGACTCATCTTCAAGCATTACTTTAAGTAAATGTTCAGGCATAAAAATCTGATGCCCAGCTCCCAATGCTTTCATTTGAGCGCTCTGGATTAGGCTTTTTGCTTTTTCGGTAAATTTATTCAAGTCCATAATACAAATTTAACTCATACTTGCTGGTATATATAACAACTACTTTCTCAATTTTAAACTTAAAGTCATTCATCAATAAAAATTTTCTAAGTTCATACAAAACAAGAAAAAGCAGATTCTCTACAAAAGAGAAAACTTATATTAAAATATTAATTTGTTTTAAAACTAAACTAATGTTAAGATATAAAGCATATAGCTTAATTTTTTTATAAAAGAGCAATGAATATCAATGATTTTAACATAAAGAACTTAACAACAATTTCTATAGTACAAGAAATAAAGAATGGCGTTAGGCTTGTTCCAGACATAATCAAACCTGGAATACAGGGTATATTTTAGGTTCTGTCGCATCTATAAACCATAGGAAAGAAGATCATTAAAGGTGGGATTATAGGAGTTATGAAGCCATTAACATAGCAAAATTCTCAAAAGTAGAAACATTATTTTAATAATTTGTCTTTTTTGAATCATACGAATATTTTCTATGCCTGTGATGGTAATCTTTGCGGAATGGAAGCTTTTAAACCCAAGCATTGGCTTTATTAGTTTTTTGATAAATCTATCAACAATATTATTTAGATATTTTATTTGAAGAACTGTAATCTTCAGAAATTTCTGCATTCAAATCATCAAGAGCAGCAGTATTACTGCCGCTTTTATCAATTACAATTTTCTCAGGAAGATAGTTACTCCTGAAGGCTTTACGAAAGAATGCAAGTGCTGCAGACTTGTCTCTACTAACACACAAGAGGAAGTCTACAATATATAAATAAACCCATTTACCGTTTAATTTAATGTAAGTCTCTCCAACTACTACCAACCTGCTTCTTTCTTTTCCTTACTGCCTCATCTATCAGTGGTGATAACCCACCTTTGTAACGTAGCATTTTGCTCCCCTTATACTCATCATTTCTTCCAAATCTCGATAGCTCAAAGAGAATCGACATTTCATGTATACAGATAACATCCGCTGAAAAGCTAAATCCTTTGAAATATGGCAACAATTTTTGATTGATACGAAACATCTTTGCTTTTTTTTTAGACAATTATATCATTCTTCTTTCTACTTCCCTACAAATGCGACAGAACCCTTAATCCACTCTATTATGTTCTGAGACCATACATCTAAGACTTTTACTTGTTACAACTACTGTGCCTGCAATCTTATCGTGCCAAGTTTGGCAACGTTTGTCGAAGCTTGCCCATATGAAACCTAAGAATAGTGGTGAAGTTGACAATATAAAGGAAAAAAACCTCTTTATTGCTTGTTTTAGAGTCAATTTTTCAAAAGTTTGTGCATTTACAACTCTGAGTCCAAGTAATAACTTTCCAGGTGTAGCGCCAAATCTTATCCACATATATGCTACATAACTAAAAAGCATAATAAATTGAACTATCTGATTTAGAACTAGTAACTTGATTAGTTTACTCTGCATTGCTGTTTCCTCTGCAGATAATGGTGTTTGCATCTGATATTTCGCAGCAATTTGGCCTAATATTTTACTGCTCTCTGAGTTCATGAAGAGTTGGCTTAAGGCTTGGCCGCAAAGCTGCAAGAACAAAACGATGATAATTAAATCAAGCAGCACTGACAAATAGCGTCTAAGTCCTGTTACGTAACATATTCCATTTTCATCTTTCTTTACCCTTTGAATAGCATTTATCGAAGAAAGAATGGAAAATGAACGATTAAAAAACTTGTGTAACATAAAGCATTTTCCAATATTTGAGTGCCCCTGGCCGGACTTGAACCAGCATGCTTTTGCAAGCAACAGATTTTGAGTCTGCCGTGTCTACCATTCCACCACAGGGGCCTACTTTAATGCTATAAGCAACACAGGATTAGTCAAATTTTTTCTCTTTCAAGTAAGGACTGAATATTCTACAATAATCAATCATTACTCTGAAAAATTAAAATGAATGAATTAGCCAATCTTATTGATTCAAGAGAAGAAATATGTAAATTGCCACACAATTTAGAAGCAGAGCAAATGCTCATTGGTGCAATGGTTCGTGATAATAGAATTTGTGATGCAGTCGAAGATATAATTGCAGCAGATAATTTCTATGATCCACTACATCAAAGCATTTTTACCCAGATATCTAAAACCAGAAAACACGGTATAGTTGCTAATGAACTGAGCCTCAAGATGTTTTTCGAGAATGATAAAGCATTTGCCGAATGTGGTGGAGTTGAGTACCTAGCAAAACTTGCAGCAAAGGCAAGCATTGCGCTTGACATCTATAGCTTGACCAGAATAATCCGTGATACTTATTTAAGGAGATGCTTAATCAAGCTCGGACAGGAGATAGTTGACGATAGTTACAACTACGACATTGAAAATCCTGCACATGTACAAATTGAGCAGGCAATGACAAAGTTGTTCAACTTAGCAGTAAAAAAGCAAGGTGATAAGACATATATAAAGCTTGCAAGTTCAATTAAAGATGTGGTTGAGAAGATCAGCAAGCTGAAGAATAACCCAGAGGCTCTAGGTATTACAACCGGACTTCAAGACCTAAACCAGCTTCTTGGTGGTTTGCAGAAATCTGATCTGTTAATTATAGCTGCAAGGCCCTCAATGGGAAAGACAGCATTGGCGCTGAACATCGCACTTAATGCTTGTAAGATTTTGCAAAAAAGAACAGATAAACAACATTATGTAGCATTCTTTTCACTTGAAATGTCAGCAGAGCAATTGACCGCAAGATTGATTACTATAGATTCAGGCATTGGTTATTATAAGGCACTGACTGGGAGAATTAGTGATTTTGAATTACACGAATTCATTAATGCTAGTACAGATCTATCCGAATTACCTTTCATCATAGATGACACTCCTGCGTTATCAATTAGTGCTCTTCGTACCAGAATACGTCTTCTCTATCAACTATATAATGTAGAGTTGGTCTTTATCGATTATCTGCAGTTAATTCGAGGAACAACAAAAAGGAGTAGTGAAAATAGAGTGCAAGAAATCTCAGAAGTGACGCAGGGTTTAAAAGCAATTGCAAAGGAACTAAATATTCCCATTGTTGCACTATCACAGCTCTCTCGTTCTGTTGAGCAAAGGGATGATAAAAAACCACAACTTTCTGATTTACGTGATTCAGGAAGCATAGAGCAGGATGCGGATATAGTAATGTTCCTTTATAGAGAAGAATATTATGAATTAAGAAAGCAACCAAATGAAGGAAGTAATAAACATCGAGAGTGGCAAGAGAAAATGGAGAAAATTAGAAATATTGCAGAACTGATCATTGCAAAACAAAGAAACGGGCCAATTGGTAGTGTGAAACTACATTTTGACTCCAATAGAGGTGCATTTAAAGATTATACAGAAAGATATAGTCTGTAGCGGTTTTGAGTAATTCTGGAAGTGTTTAACAAACCATACGTGCCAAATTAAGTAGCTATCGTGAAATATAGCAATATTTAAGATTGGCATTTTATTTGTTACATTTATTTTTTTAGGAAATTCTTATCTAGGATAAGATATTTTTTTAGAAAAATCTATAAATTACTAACTTTATTACTTAATATATAAAATAGTTTTTTTCTTATTTCCTTTCTTCCTTACGCCACTTTTTCTTAACTTGATGCGTATGGTTTATTTAACACTTCCGATATACAACTAAAAAATAGCAAATTCTCTATAACTTGAATATAATTTTAGCTTTACCTAAACAGAAAGATGAATTACTTAATGGATTTTGTTTTAATATCTCTTTCCTTGCCACTTTTTATTACTGAGAATTATTTGTTAATTACTGCGTTGATCCCACTTTTAAGTGCATTAGCTATTTCTTTTACTAGTAAATGGCCCAGAGTGAACAGTAGCGTTACTGTTGCTTCTTCTATGCTTCTGTTTGCGTATACATCTCTATGCACTTTATATTTGGTGTATGGTGATCATTCTCAATTTATTCTCATGGATTTTGGTAATAATTTGCATATTAGTTTAAAGCTAGAGTCTAGTGGAGCAATATTCAGTTTATTAATATCATTTTTGTGGGTACTAACCAGTATATATGCAATATGTTATATGAGAAATAACTATGCTGATAGCAATCACTCAAGTTTTCTATGCTTTTTTTCAACATCAATCAGTTGTGCAATGTTTATTGCTTTTTCTGGAGATTTGCTCACTACATTTGTCTTTTATGAGCTTCTAACTATTAGTACATACCCTCTGATTACTTACAACTCAACAAATGAATCAGTAATTGCAGGACGCTATTACTTTGGTTTACTATTTTTCTCTTCTTTAGTATTATTTTTTCCTGCAATAGGCCTATTATATAATGAATTCCATACTTTAGATTTTGTAAGTGGTGGAATATTCAAGTTTGATACTTCACTCATCACTTTTATTGCAGTGTGTTTTGCTATGCTGATTTATGGAATAGGAAAAGCTGCATTAATGCCAATGCATTTTTGGTTACCAAAAGCAATGGTTGCACCAACTCCTGTGAGTGCACTATTACATGCTGTTGCTGTTGTGAAATCCGGAGTTTTCATCATCATCAAAGTTATATTATACACTTTTGGCGTCGATAATATGCAACGTTTTGTGCAGCAAAATTGGTTTGCTGGAGGGTGGCTTCCGTACGCTGCTGGATTTACTATCATTACTGCATCGTTGATTGCATTAAAGCAAAAGGAATTAAAGAAATTGCTTGCTTACTCTACCATCTCCCAATTGTCGTATATTATATTGTTCGCTTCAATTTTTAGTGAATTCAGCATGAAGATTGCAATCTTTCAATTAGTTTGCCATGCATTTGCAAAAATTACTTTATTTTTTTTTGCAGGTATCATAATAACGAAAACGGGTGAAAAATATATAGATAGAATTCACGGTATAGGACGTAGTATGCCAATTAGCATGATAGCATTCACTATAGGTGCATTGTCCATGATAGGAGTACCTCCTGCTCCGACTTTTTGGAGCAAATTTCTCATCTTTCAAGCTGTTTTCAACTCTAGTAATGTAACACTTTCTGTGTTTGTAACTCTAGTGTTAATTGTTAGTACTATACTCAATGCTCTATACTTTTTACCAATAATTTACAACGCCTTTTTCTCAAAACCTTCTAGAAATTATTTTATTAAAAAGACACCAATGCTTCTAGTTTTACCCCCAGTTATTACTGCTATATGCACTTTAGTTATTTTTTTTAGCTACCAAATAATGTTATAAATATAATCATCTATATTTATAGCTATTAACAATAAATTTAAATGGCACTATTCCAGCTAGAGTTGCTTTTATATTTGACAAAGTGAAGCTGACCTCCACAGCATAATCTTTCATCTTCTTATTTTGCTCAGCTGTAAAAACTACAGTAGCGTTTCCAGCAAATGTAACTAAGTTCTTGGTCAACCGGTCAATAGATAATGTTGTTACGTTTATGTTGGTAATTTTTCTTGTGGATGAAACAGCTTCATTGTTCACTTTTTCCTGAAAGTTTTGGTAGATTTTGTATACAGAATTGTTTTTTATAAAATTTTCTTGATACTTTGGCTCAACAGTCCGAGAGGACTCATATGTTTCAATATATTTACTTATTAAATACCTTGCTATGGAAATGTACTCATCTTCTTTTTTACTAAAACTAAGTTTATGTATTGCAGAGAACTCATCTTCTGTGTGGTTCATATACTTCACAAAATTTAAATCTTTTTTAACAGGAAGTAATAGGTATATGTTTAGTAGTGATAAAAATAAACATACTAAGAGAAGTAACGCTATTAACGCCATCCAAGATCTTTCTACAACGCAGAACAGGTATCTGTGGCAATACCATTCAACTGCTTTCCTGAAGTAACTTTTGTTTTTTACTGATTCAAGTAATTTATCTTCCATAATACAAACCCAATTATATAATATACTGGATACTCTAAAAAACTTTAAAATATGTCTAAATTTTCCAAAATGGGATGAATTATTATATCACCTTGTTCTGCAATAAGGTGAAATTTATCAATTTTGCTCACATCTAAATTTATCATTTTTACACTGAAGCTTTCAGGATCATAAGTATTACTTTCTGCACTTTTGTGATAATTATAGTAGTGTAATTTATTTTGATCATCAAAATAACCAAATTCATCAGCAAGAGTTCCCACTTTTTTGCCTTTACCGTCTCTGACTAGCTCAAATAGATCAATTACATGGTTTTCAGATCCAGGCTCAATAGATCCTTCTACAGCAAAAAATTTAGGTGCATGACCAACATACTCCTTAAGTTTTAGATTATTAGTCTTTTTTATACTACCAAAATCCATGAGTTTATATTCATCTGAAAGACCAGAATATTGTGGATCATACTTTTTATATTCAAAAAACTCATTACCTAAAAAATTACAAAACGTTAATTTACAATCATCGTGATTGGATTTAACAACTTTAAAGTAATGAAAATCTCTAGGGATCTTTACTTCCTCTTTCGTAATATGATTACGTACAACAAGTTCATCATTAATCATATAATAGCCAATTCTTGGCAAAGTAGCTATATTGATTGCCTTGTTTAGCTTAAAATTTGCCTCATAGATGCCACTTGATAGCTCCTTCCCTTTTTCTAAAGTGACGTCTTGATCTAAAGATGTATTCTTGATTAAACTCAATTCTTTCTGCATGTTCAGTATAGTGTTTGTTAAAACTTCTATTGATTGCCATACAGTTAATTTATTATCATTCAAGTTATATACTTTCAGTATTAAATTAGCAGAATTTTATCATAAATTTATGTTAAAAGTATTACATTTTTGTGTCATGATGTTAACTACATTAGCTAAAACATGCTTTTTATCTAAGCGAAATTGCTTTGCAGCAACGAAAAGTTCATCTATTTCTTTCCATTGACTTAGTAGAATTTCAACATTATTTACTTCTTTCTTTATACTTTCTAAAATGGAGGTTTGAATTATATGTGATGCTAGTTCTAGCTCAATCTCACTATTAATTATTTTATTAACTATATCAGAATTATTTAGATTACGGAAAAATGTATAAAAATGCTTATGTGACTCATAAGCACCACTGTTTATTGCATTTATTATTACTCCCGGAGTTCCAGGAAACAAAGTAATGATCTCACTAAATATTTTATCGTCGAATTTACACTGAGATGAAACAACCTGCTTTGTTTCATCGTAAGTTAATGGAAGTAAATTCAGCTGAAAACACCTACACCGGATGGTGGTTTGTACATCATATGGCTTATGGCTAATTACAAATATTTTAGAATTTTGTGGCGGCTCCTCTAATATTTTTAATATTGCATTTTTAGCATTATTAGTCATTGACTCTAAGCTATCTATTATAGCTATTTTATATTCTGATTGAATGGGGCTTAAGTGCAAAAAGTTTTTCATTTCTCTCACCTTTTCCACTCCTATTGTATCACCTTCAACAATGTGTAAGTCTAATGCTACTTCATCGTAATTTTTTATAAGAAACCAATTAGAAAAGGATTTTGCGAATGTTGCTTTTCCTATACCTTTTTTACCACAGATCAGCCAAGATTGAACAGACAAGTTGTTCATTATCTTTTTTTTTGCTTGGTTGTGGCCTATCACCTTTTTCATTCTTTCTCCTATAGATCTTAGTTTGAAAATTCGTTATTTATTGTTTGTAATGAAATTTTACCTTTTCTTAAAACCTTAATCTTGTCTCCAGTTAAGTCAATAATAGTAGATTCTATACCAGAAACTAATTCATCATCTTCAATTACTGCAGATAAGTGTTGCTTAATAGACTGAGGTATATCTCTTGCTTTGCATATACTTTTTTCTCCTGAAATGTTAATACTAGTTGCAACTACTGGAGTTTTCAGTTCATTTAATATTGAAATCGCAATAGGATGATCAGGAATTCTTATGCCTATACTATCTTTAAAGAACTCATTTGGTAATATACTGTTATCTTGAAGTGGTAAAATATAGGTCATTGGTCCAGGAGAAAAATAGTTTATTAAATCGATATACTCTTCCTTTACCTTTGCTATATTTATCAAACTATCAATATTACTAACAAATACAGAGAGCGGCTTGTTTTGAGAACGCTTTTTTATTCGATATATTTTTTCTATAGATTCGTTACCTAGCGCATTACAAGAAAGAGCATATACTGTCTCTGTTGGAAAGCATGCTAACAAATTATTTTTTATTGCATTTATTACTTCAAATACCATATAGCTAAAACTTATGTCTACAATAGCTCTGGGTTTACAGTTATCTCGCTATATGGTAGCAATTAAGATACCGAAATGGCTAGCACGCATCTGTTGTATACTTACAGTAAATTTTATTAGCAACTGCTCGTTTTGACTGCTAGTACAACATTGCATAATTCTATTATGGCTATTTTGATCAAAATTTGCAAGATTTTTTATGCGAAATACTATATACAAGTGATTGTGATTGATTTCAATTTGATGAATTAACATTCTAATAATATTTTGCTTAGTCTGCCAATCTACTTGATCAAGCTTTGATTCAACACTTGAGGAAAAGTTTTTCAAGCTATCTGTAACAAGGCTCAATTCTTGTTGTAACTTCTTTTGATCGAGTGTTCTTTCTTTCTCTTCTTCAATTTCTTTCAAATTCTGTTTCATTGTTGTGATTCTTGGTTCAAATTCTTCTTGGCTTATAAACCCTTTAGCATAGCTATCAATAAATTTTTTGATACTTAATCTTAGCTTACTTTCTTGCTTTTCACGTGTTTGATTATGTAAAGGTTTTTTGTTCTCTGATAATCTACGTTGATATTCATTTGCAATTCTATCTGGCTCTTTCAAGATACTCTTGACTTCTTCCCATATAACTCCATCTAATATATCAGTGCGTATTGATTTATTATCGCAGATTTTATTGCCATTAAATTTGCTAGAGTTTGTACCAGAGCAACGATAGTAATAATATGTCGACTTTTTATGAACGTGGTTTGTACCACATTTGAGATAACATTTCCTACAAGTATTGGTAGCCTAAAAATTGTAGTATACCATAATGCGGAAAATGACAGTCAAGTAGAGGTCAGAGTAGCAGATAAAGAAATGTGGTCTGAACTACAAAAGAGAGGGGAAAATATAGGAAAAGAGTGTTTTTTTGGAGGAATGACGGTCACAGAAGCGGTAGAAAAAGGAAGTTTTCCTAGGAGTGGTAAGTGGAGTAAAGAAAAGGTAAAAGAAGAAATAAAGGCGATTAGTAATAATGAAGCATTATCATGGGTTGATAGGGTGTGTGGAGGTAGTAAAGAAACCTCTCGAAAGCTTTAAACAATCGGAAACTTTTCCTCAATAAAGTTAAGCTATAGCAAAAAATTTTCTAGCAGGGTATATATGTTTATTTCCGCAAAAATAGTGAACAATAATACAAAGAACATTAGCCCTGCAAGATACAAAATAGCACAAAAAATAAGAAGCTGGAGGCTAAAACAAAAGTATACCCTAAAAGATCTAGTAGAGAAAACAGGCATAAAATATCATACATTACTAAGATATGAGCAAGGAGCATGTGGCATTCCAACTAAAAAATTAAAAGTAATAGCGGAAGCATTATCAGTTCATGTTGGCAGCTTATTTCCTAGACAAAAAGTACTGAGAGAAAATTGTTCTTTTAACAAAGAATGGATGATAGCAAAAATAAAGGGACAAGAGTCATGCAAGTTGATTCGCGATTTAACTGGGTTTATTCAAGCTGAAGAGGAAAATAATGTAAAAGCTGCAAGGGTAAGCATGGCCAAGAACTTAGCGAAAGTGGGGTTTGATAATGATATTATCTATCGAGCAACAGGCTTATCAACTGAAGAATATGATGAGAAAAAAGGCTCTGAGCATTCAAACGAAGGACAAGAGATAAAAAAATGGAGAATAATAAGAGGGTATACTCAAGAGGATTTAGCAAGAGAGCTAGACATAGGACCTTCACAGATACATCACTATGAACAAGGGAGTGCTACCATTTTAAGTGAAAGATTATGGGAAATAGCAGAAAAGTTATCAGTTAATCCTGAAGATCTGATGAAGAAATATGAAGAAGATAATTATAAAGCAGAAAACGAGCTATTAAGTTGGGTGAGAGAGTCTAAAAAGATTGACAATCAAGAATCACGAGATGAACTGGATATATGGGTAGAATTTTTATCGCAAAGAAAGCAAGTTTACAAAGAAAAGATTTATAAAGCAGAGGCAATAAAAGTTGCGAATAATTTACGTATGTTGGACGTTTCTATTGATGCTATTTCTAAAATAACAGATTTATCTATTGAGGAGCTTGAAAATTATGCTTTCAAAATTTAACCTGGGTTAAAAACAGCGATAGTTTATTGACTCAGAAATAATATATTAAGATATAAATAAAAGTAGTTAATATATCTACTCTAAACTCTTGTTTAGCTCTGCAGAATTTTTTTGGCATTTCTACGTATCAAGATAAAACATCACAGAATTTATCTATCAGTTCCTGATTGTCCTCTATCATTGCCTTTGCCTCTTGTTGAAGAGATTTGATATTTTTTGATGTAATGTTATCCATGTCAGCCGACGCTAGCTTCAATTGCGATTGTATTCTTACGTATCTATTGCCTATTACTTGATTCATCTGATAATTTACGCAGTCCAGTCCAGAGGCAAACATCACATTTAACAAAGGTTTTATCCAGCCTATTTTTCCAAACCTCTTTGAATTGGCATACTCTATGCTTCTATCTGTTCTGCCAGTACCTATCGATAACAGTAGAATATCATCATTTGGAAATAACCTCTTACCACTTGCATATGCACAAGCCGCTGGATTATTTGCAAAAACCCCGCCATCCACTAATACCATTTCCTTTTGGTTGATTTTTAGATGTTTTGGTATGAAATAAGTAGGGGCAGCCGTTGCAGCTCTGAGTGCATCTTTCAGCTTAATATTACCTTCTTTCCAGCTTTTAAAGAAAAATGGACGATTATTGTGAATATCATAACTTGTAATTAGCAAATTACTTAAAGTGTTTTTTAGAGTATCACCACCAAAATATTTATCCAGTACAAATTCAATATTTTTATATGGATATTGTGCACAGTTAAACCAAGATAATATTGATCGCCTGAAGAATGAAGATTTAAAAATATATGACCCGTATTCTTGGTAAAATTCAACTAAATCATTGGCTGAGTATTGGGGATTTCCTTGTTCATCTTTCCTGCATAACCCTGCTACAACAATTCCACCAGTTGAGGTTCCTGCGATCAGATCAAAGATTTCAGCTATCGGTTTCTTTGCCATCTTTTCTATTTCTGCTAGAATAATGGCTGGTATTATGCCCCTTATGCCTCCGCCATCAACAGACAAGATATATCTAGTCATTGTAAAATTCAGTCGTTATTTGTGTTTGTGAATAGCTTCAAGTTCGTTGACTTCTTCAGTGAGGTTTTTCACTCTCTCTTCAAGTCGATAGACTATTTCTATTAGTCCTTGGTTTTTTTCTATAAATTTATCATTGATTTGTACACGTAAGTCGAGTTTTGCCAACCACCATATGAACCCTATAGTCTGTACAGCTATTGTTATTATTACCGCTATTGGGATTTTTTGCTTTTTCATGTAAGAATATTAATCCATTATGGATAGTTTTGGAAGTTTATATACAGATTATAGAAACTTATAGCTTCAGTGATTACTCTTTGTTGATTCGTATCGATCCTCTGCTTCTGCAAGTAGCTTAATGATTTCCCTATAAGGTTTATCTTTATTGTGTCTTGATTCCACTACAGCCATATTTCTAGGTCTTCTTCCATCTTTAGCTGTAGCAGTGGGATCTGCACCCTTGTCTAATAAAAGCTTAACAACCTCTAAATGGCCTTTATCTGCAGCATGATGCAAGGCTGTCCATCCCATATATCCACCTGTGGCACTTATATCAGCTCCTTCCTCTACAAGAAACTTTACAACTTGCAGACACCCTGCACTAGATGAATAATGCAAAGCTCTCATCATAGGAATTTGTGTGTTAATATCTAATAGGTTTTTTACTGAAAATTCTGTAACTGCCAAACTGCAGTTCTTAGAGGCAATCTGTAGTACTGCTTTATAATTACCCACAGCTTTACTCTTTGTATAGCAGCATGTAATGACAACACATATAATTGTTATCATAAGCCATAGAAAATTTATCTTATTCTTTATGTTCTTACTTATTTTGTTCATGTCTAACATTTTTTTAGAATTAAATAATCATTTGCTTAAGTTTCACTTAAACAGCTTTGCTCACTGTTGCCTCTACTATAGTTTGATATCCTCTATTATTCAGAATATGTTCTGCCTTGCTAATTACCCATTCACCTTCAATTTCCTGACAAAATCCTGAAAGGCTGATCTTAGCTTCTGCAAATAATTCTGGATTACCAGGAACAGTTACATTTAAATTTGATGTACTACGTTTTAGTTGTTTTAACTTGGCTGCTGCTGCACTAATTGCTGATTCTGCAGTAGAGTAAAGCGTTTGCAGAGTATAACTTGGACCCTCATTTCCCACTTTCTCTTCTATAGTTTCTCCCTTTTCATAACTGTGCCATTTTGCAATAACAGATCCATATTTGTTACGCACATTAAAATTTACCTCCCAATTTATAATATCTTTAGGTGTAAGTACTGTTGTGCCTAACATCTTTCCAGTTGCTGATCTTGCTTCTCCCTTTGGGATAAAAATTATATATCCTCCTGCTGGTTTTACTAGTGCATCATGTTTTTTGCCTAACCCTTCCAAAAAACTCATGTCGCTTTCATCTGCTTGAATGGTATGTGGCATAAATATATTTTCAAATCTTTCAGCAACTTTACCTTCATACCCATTCTTTTGTGCTATTTCTTTAATTAAATCTCCTAAGGTAATGTCCTTCCATTCCTTTGATTTTCTTTCCTTTAATGATCCTCTTAAACTTGCAGCATCACATTTTATTCTTAAAGTTTGCGGTGGACTTTGTATTGTAATTTGATTTGCCTTATATACCCCCATAGGTAATAAACCTGTTTCTTTATATCCTAGAAAAACCTGTAAATTACCCTTAAGTTCTAAAGCGCTAGAGCTATAATTAATACATATCTCAGCTTCGTCACTTGTAGTACCTGATCCATCAGTGACACGTAGTAATATTAAACTCTTTTTTAAAACCTCTGTTACTGGGTTATTTTTTGCTACTATATCAAAGTCTGGTGTCATTCATCTAAAATATTTATAACAGATTCTTTCGGTATTTTCTGAATTTTAGGAAGCTTAATTCTTAATCCAGTGGGCAAAAAACTTCCATGTTCTGCAAGGCCTGGATTTTTAAGCAATACTTCCTCCACTGCTCCACTACTGTATCCATAATGTTTCCAGCAAATGTAATCCAACATTTCGTTTTCTTTCGTGTAATAATAAATCACTTGCTGTAACTTTTTAACTTCAAAATAAACTCAACTTTTCTTGGTTTTCCATCAGGAAAAAATAATATCTGTTTTTCTTCTACATTAGTAATAACAAAATTCCCAAGTATATTTCCTGAATTATCAACCAGAACGTGCGGTTCTTGAGTATCACGTATATTTTTTAGCTGTTCTAAGCCATTACTCTGATAACGTGGATAAATCACTCCTGTCAGATCAATACATTCAATTCCTAAGCCAATGTTTTGTAGCAACGTTTTTTCAATACATTCAATCGTATACCACCTTTCTTCTTTACTGTATCTTAGGCTTGTTGGTTCAAGCTTACATTTTCCAAGCAACATTAATGCAGCTCTTCAACTATATCAAAAAGTGCTCCACGTGCTTGTTCTCTAAACCTTTCTATTGACCTTACCCAGAAAAAGTAGACAGAAAGTTAAGACGTTTTTGAAGTAAAATAAAACGTTTTTTCAAAGAGGTGTGGTATGACAAAAAGAAAAGAATATACAGCAGAATTCAAAATTGAAGCTATAAGACTAGTAAAAGAAACAGGTCAATCATCAGCAAAAATAGCAAGAGATTTGGGTATTAGCGGTGATTCATTAAGCAGATGGGTAAAAACATACAATGATAGAATGTCTGGAGTAGATGCGTTTCCAGGAAAAGGGAAAGTAGCTCATTGTGACAAAGAAAAGTTTGATTTAAAGAAAGAGCTGGCAAGAGTAACGAGGGAAAGAGACATTTTAAAAAAAGCCCTGGGATATTTTGCAAACCAAAAAGAGTAAAATATTCTTTTATAAAAGAACATGAAAACTGCTATAAAATACGGGAATTATGCAGATTTTTGAACGTATCTGCTTGTGGTTATTATAAATGGATTACTAAGGAAAAAAACAACAAAAAATCAATAAGAGAAGAGCTCATACAAGATATTCAGAAGGTATATCGAGCATCACAATGCAGATACGGAGCTCCTAAAATTCACGCTGAATTAAAGGCTTTAGGTAAAAATTATAACATCAAAACAGTGCAAAATGTTATGCAGAAAAATGGCATTCAAGCTAAGCTTAGACGAAAGTTTAAAAGTAAAAAACCACAAATAGACAATAGAGTTATAACTCCTAACATATTAAATCAGAATTTCATCGCTGATCAACCTAACAAGATATGGGTAACTGATATTACGTACATAAAAACTAATGAAGGATGGTTATATTTGGCAGCAATAATAGATTTATATTCACGCATGGTGATTGGCTGGTCAATGAGTAATGCAGTAAATAGGCAATTAGTTATAGATGCGTTATTCATGGCTATTGGTAGGCGCAAATCTGCTAAAAATCTACTATTTCATAGCGATCAAGGATCGCAATACACCTCTAAAAATTATCAATTTTTACTAAGTACAAAAAATATTACTTCTAGTATGAGTCACAAAGGTTGTTGTTATGATAATGCTGTTTCAGAGAGCTTTTTTAGTTCACTTAAGAGAGAGTTACTCATTGATACTTCACAACACTCTGCACAACAAGCTAAAACCGCAATATTTGAATATATAGAAATTTTTTATAATAAACAGCGTAGACATTCTACTATTAACTATTGCATTCCTGAGCTTTTTGATTCATCATTCTCATAGCAAAAACGTCTTAACTTTCTGTCTACTTTTTCTGGGTAAGGTCAAAGTGACGTAATAATCAAAAAAGCGTATGAAGAGCTAAACAGGTTTAACTGGTCAGAAAAAGAGTTTATAGCATATGAACAGGAGACCAAGCGTATTCGTGATGAACAGGCTGTCCTTGCTCAAAAACTTGATGATGCCAAAAAAGAAGGAAAGATTGAAGTTGCAAAAGCGATGTTGACTAATAATGTTGATATTAGCACTATTGTCAAGTGTACAGGTCTTTCTGTCGATGAAGTTCAAGAATTAATCCAAGTGGAAAGGAAATAATCCCTACTACAACTTTTATATTAGGTTATCTCTTCAATCAAACATAAAAACTGTAATAAAAAAAATTAGTTATGTAAAAGCCGGTATAGACTTTTATTTAATTAACTTTTTAAGGAGGAACATGCAAGCTATAACACTTAATAACCCAATAACAGTTGATGGTATTTCTGTCTCAGAACTTACTGTTAGACGTCCAAAAGTTAGAGACTATTTGGTAATAGAACGCCTTAATGGTAGTGACCTAAATAAGGAAGTAACTTTGACTGCCAATTTGACATCAGTTGCAAAAGAAGCGATTGAAGAGTTAGATATTGCTGATTATGTAAAAGTGCAAGAGGTATTAAAAGATTTTTTTTCACCAATTATCCAAAAAACTTGAGGTCAGAAGTAACCGAGCTCAGTTCTATTATTGGTAGTGGAATTGAGCCTTTGCTTGATATGGAAATTAACGAATTTATCTTATGGCATGAAGCAGCGAGGAAGGTACAATGTCAACGTTATCTATAAAAATCGGAGCAGTCTTAGATGGCAGTTTTAATACTGTAATAAAAGGAAGTAGTAGTCAACTTACTCATCTTGGTGAGAATATAAGAAAGCTTGACTCATCTTTAAAATCAGTATCAAAGTTTAAGCAGTTGGGTCATGATGTTTTGACTAGCAAGAGGTCATGGAAAGGTTTTGAGGATCAAGTAAAATCTTTAGCTAAACAAATGAAAGCGATAGAGAAACCAAGCAAAACTTTAAAAGCTGAGTTTGATAAAGCTAAGTTTTCTGCAACAAAAGCAAAAGAAGCATATTTGAAAAAGAGAGATGCTTTACATTCATTTAATGAAGAAGTAAGAAAAAGTGGAAGAAATATTAAGTCATTAGTAAGTGATCAATATAAACTTGGTTCTTCTATTGAAGTGCTAAAAGGTAAGTATGGTAAGCTTGGGTCTGCAATACGTAGTCACCAAAGTTTTTTAGCAAGTAAAGCACATTTTAAGTCACAAATTATAGAGACTATTGGGCTAGGTCTTTCGCTTGCAGCTCCAGTTAAAGTTGCGATTGATTTTGAATCGGCTATGGCTGATGTTAAGAAGGTAGTAAAGTTTGATAATAAAAAAGATGAAGTAACTAAATTTGCTGAAGGGTTAAAGGAAATGTCAAGAACAATACCATTATCAGCCGCAGAATTAGCACAAATAGCTGCAAGCGGTGGACAGCTTGGTATCAAGAAAGAAGATCTTTTTAAGTTTACAGAAACAGTAGCAAAAATGTCTACAGCATTTGATATGTCTGCAGAGCAAGCAGGTGATTCCATAGCTAAACTTTCTAACGTTTATGGAATTGATGTTAGTGAAATGGAGCATGTTGGTAATGTAATCAACCACTTATCAGATAACACTGCTGCTAAAGCAAAAGATATGGTTGAAGCTCTAGCAACAGTTGGTGGTACTGCAAAGCAGTTTGGATTAAAGTTTGAACAAACAAGCAGCTTAGTAAATGCTTTTATTAGTTTAGGTAAACAACCAGCAAAAGCTGCAACTGCTATAAATGCACTGCTTAGCAAACTTCAAACTGCTGAAGGTCAAGGAAAAGAATTCAAAGCAGCACTAGAAGAAATGGGCATAACCGCGGAAGAAATGGTACAAAGGATCAGTGAAAGCGGAGAAGAAGCACTACTTCACTTTTTTCAAACTCTAAAGAAAATGGATAATCAGGAGCGTTCTACAATCCTGATGAAACTTTTCGGTCAGGAATATCAAGATGATATTGCATTATTAGCTGGAAGTTTTAATAAGTATGAGGATGCAATAAAGTTACTGGCTAATACAGAAAAGTACGGAAGCTCTCTGCAAGAAGAATTCAAAAATCGTGCAGACACTACAGCTAATAAATTACAATTACTTAAAAATGCAATAGTTGAAGCTGGCATGAATCTAGGGTCAGTAATGTTACCTACCTTGAATTATGTAGCTGGAAGTTTGAAAACAATAACAGAGCATATAGCTTCTTTTGCAGAAAAATATCCAACTTTAACCACGACGATCATGGGTACTGTAGCAGCTTTGATAAGTTTAAAAATTGCAGCAGTAGGACTAGGATACGGATTTACATTGCTAGGAAGTACGATTTTTGGTCTGAAAGCAAACCTACTTGGAGTATTTTCATTTTTATCAGCTACAGTTTTTCCTGCAGTAGTAACAGGACTAAGAGCAATAACGCTTGCTGTAATGAGTAATCCTATAGGGCTTTTAATTGCTGGACTTGTTACTGGCGCAGCTCTTGTTATCACTAACTGGCAAAAGGTGAAAGACTTTTTCTCTAGCTTTTGGAAATCGATAATAAAACCCATAGAAGAAGCTTTTTCATGGATAGGGGAAAGTGTATTTGGAAAAGTATTAGGGAATAGCCCACTGAAAGAGTTTGAAAAAAGAAAAACTGAAGTAAAAGCAGTACATAGTCCCCTAAAGAGTAATATTCTCAACAGTGGAAATCCTTTGCTAAGTAACAGTATAATTAAAGAATTTTCCAAGAGAAATCAGAATAATTTCAGAATCAAAAGCCTTATTGAGGAGAAAAAGTTTACAGAGAGCGATAATGATAAGATATTTGCAGATTTTGGAAGGAGTAAATTTGAAAATAAAGAACAAAATAAAACTCAGAACATCACTAATAATTACACTATCAGCATTAAAGCAGAGCCAAATCAAGATGTTCGTAGTCTTGCAGATGAAGTAATAAAAAGGATAAGAGAAAAATCACGTGATGTTTTATTTGATACAGTAGAGACGTTTTATTGATCAACTATGTTTTTAAAAATTTTTTATTTGTGTTATCTCTTGGTCCATATAAATTTACTCCGATAAGTTTGAAGTATAGTAAAGAAAATCGTTGGAGTGTAATTGAATGTATCGATAAAATGCCGTCACTACAAAATATTGGTCGAGGAGTGGAAAATGTAGATATAGAAGGAGTTATTTACCTTAATATTCTCAACAGAGTAAATCAATTAAAGAATATGAAAGAAGCTGAAAAACCGCATGTTTTAGTAGATAGTCTAGGTAATATTTTAGGACAATTCGTAATTACTAGGTTAGAAGAAAAGCAGATGTATTTTTTACCTAATGGACTACCAAGAAAAGTTGAATTTAGTTTGAGTTTGAAGAGCTATAGATGACTATATATTACTTAACTAAAGAAGGAGAAATGCTAGATCTGATTTGCTGGAAACATTATGGATTTACCGATGGAATAGTGGAGGAAGTATTGCTTAAAAATCCAGGCCTTGCAGAACATGGAAGTTTTTTACCGGTAGGACTAAAAATTAAATTGCCTGTAACAGAAAAACCTCTACAAAAGTCAAAATTAAAAGTATGGGAATAAATGCAGCCAGATTTTATAATAGATAAATGTGAATCAATTAGAGATAGAGTTATATCATTGCGCCTTACAGATGAATCTGGAACTATAGATGATGTAGTTGAAGTACATGTTGATTATAGGGATGAAAACACAGATGTTCCGAATGAATTAAATATCGCTCTAGGTTACAGAGAAACTGGAGTCTTACCAATGGGCATATATACAGTCAACGAAGTTACAATACAAAGTCCACCTAAGACTCTACTAATCAAAGCTCATGCAACAAATTTAAGACTATCATTAAAGGAGAAAGCATCTAAAGAATGGCATCAAATTACTCTAGGTAGCTTGGTTAAGGAAATAGCAGAAAAGCACGGATATGGGTGCAGAGTTGCAGAAGAATTTGAAAATGTGTTGATTCCATATATTAACCAAACAGAAGAAAGTGATATAAGTTTACTAACAAAAATAGCAATAGAACGCGAGGCAATGGCAAAGTTAGCTGGCGGATACATACTTTTTATTCCAAAAGGCAAAGCAAAGTCGGCAACTGGAAAAGCTTTAGGAACAATAGCTATTAGACCTCAAGACACAATAAATTGGAAGGTTCACTTTACCGTGAGTAGGTACAACTCAGTAATTGCAAAATGGCATAGCTATGAAAAAGGTGAAACTATATCAGAAATAGCTGGTTCTGGTAGTCCAAGTTATACTATACAAACGCTTTACTCTAATGTAGAATCAGCACTAAGTGCAGCAAATGCTAAGTTAAAACAACTAAAGCGAAATAATGCAGTATTGGATATCACTATCCCTGGTAATCCAGAACTATTTGCAGAGGCAAAACTTAGCTTGTTAGGGTTTCATCAAGATATAGACGGTGAATGGATAATTGACAGAGCAGAACACATGTTAGATGGTTCAGGTTATCGCACTATGTTATCAGCATCAACGTTAAGAAAAAATCAGTAAAACAAATGTTTAATATTGAAAAAGGTATTGAATATGAATAGAGACTCAAGAAATAAGCTACATTTTTGGTGGTTTATAGTAACAGTAGTATGTGTTATTATTACTTATTGCTATATGAAAGCAAAAGCTACAGATAATTATAAAACAATATTACAAATTGCATCTGAAAATTGTAACTTAGAGATTGTTAAATTCTCAGTAGAAAATTTGTTAGATACTAGCGTACAGATTAATAAGTTAACAGCATTACATCATGCATCTGATTCTGGGTGTCTAAGAATTGTTGAGTTTTTAGTGAAAGAAAAAGCAAATATAAATGCTACAGGTGGGTATATGGGATGGACAGCTTTGCACCATGCAGCAGATAAGGGACATTTGGAAATCGTTGAGTTTTTACTAAGCAAAGGAGCAAATCCTACAGCTACAGCCCAAGACGGAAGAAGACCTAGAAATATGGCTGTAGTGGAATCGCGACACAATAAAAATAACAAACATTACGATAAAATCATAAAGCTACTTGCTAAAGCAGAGGATCAATACGAATCAACAAAAAGTAATCACTAAAGCTGTAAGTTTTCTATAATCTGTATATAAACTTCTAAAACTATCCATAACAAGTTAATATTTTCACATGAAAAAGCAAAAAATCCCAATTACGGTAATTATTACCATATTAATCCAAACCGTAGCAATCATATGGTGGTTATCCAAGCTAGACTCAAGGGTACAATTTCACGATAAACTTATTGAATATGGTTTAATGGAAAAAGTATTAGTACTTGAGGAAAGGGTAAAAAATCTTTCTGAGGAATTGGATGAGCTTAAAGCTGATTTAAAGTAATTATTCTTCTACTTTTGGTGTATAAGGATCAGATTGAGATTGACGATCCTTCCAGTTTTCGATGTATTGCTCAACTAATGTAGGGTCTCCTGTTATAATCAGTAGATTCTCAGCGTTTTTTTTCTGCGCGGCGTCAGAGAAATTGAAAGATCCAGTTATGATTTTTTGCTCATCAATAATCATAATTTTACTGTGTGAAATTGCAGGTTTATAGTCTATGTATATTGGGATTTTTTGATGAAACAGTTCATTAATAACACTATACTTTGAGCTAACTTGCGATTCGTCGAGAATAACCATGACATCAACTCCACGCTTTTTAGCTTGAACTAAGGATTCAGCAATAGGCTTTGAGGTAAATTGGTATGCCTGAACCAACACGGATTTTTTAGCATGATCCACGGAATCAATTATTAGGTTGGTGCAATTTTCTCTAGGAGTGAAACATACAGTAGTACTTGGACAAGAAACACAACCTGATAAAAGCAAACAAGTCAAAAAAATCAATAAATATCTAAACATGGCCAAATATATTCTTTCAGTTGACGGTGGAGGCATAAGGGGCATCATACCAGCCATTATACTAGCAGAAATAGAAAAAAGAACAAGAAGAACTATAGCTGAAATCTTTGATCTTATAGCAGGTACTTCAACCGGTGGAATTGTTGTAGCGGGATTATGTAGAAAAGATGAACGAGGAAATCCCCAATATTCAGCCAATGATTTAGTTGAGCTTTACCAAGAGTACGGAGCATATATTTTTAAGTCTTCATTTTTTAGGAGATCAATATTATCTTGGTTTAACTGCGCACAATACCCACATAAAAATATTGAATCTGTACTGGATAAATATTTTGGAGAGGATATTCTAAAAAACACATTAAGTAAGGTACTGATAACAAGTTATGATATTCACAATAATCGTCCATTTTTCTTTAAAAGCTGGAAAGAAGGTAATATTAAGCTGAAAGATGCACTCAGAGCTGCAACGGCTGCACCTACTTATTTCATGCCAAAACATCTCAAAATTAACCAGATAAAAAGAGTATTAGTGGATGGTGGGGTGTTTGCCAATAATCCAGCGGCTTGTGCATATGCAAGTGGTAAGAGGTTATTTCCAAATGATGATATTCTACTGTTATCAATAGGTACTGGAAGAAGAGATAGAAGCATAGCTAATTCAAGGAGATTTGGAAAGATAGGTTGGATAAAACCTCTGTTGAACGTAATGTTTGCCTCAAGTTTAGATGCAGTAAATTACCAACTTGATCAAGTTATAGCTGATAAATATATACGTATACAATCGCAACTAAAAATAGCATCACCTGACATGGATAATATTACATCAAAAAATATCAAATCTCTTCAGCAAGAAGCAAATGCAATGATAGAGGAAAATCAAAAAGTAGTCGATAAATTCTGTGATGTTTTATCTTGATACGTAGAAATGCCAAAAAAATTCTGCAGAGCTAAATAAGGGTTTAGAATAGATAATATATTAACCATTTTTACTTATATCTTAAACACAATTCAATTTTCACACTCATCGGCAGTTAGGCCACTTGCTCGCACAATAATATCAATAGCAACACCTTCCTTTGCTAGATTTTTTGCAACCTTGATCCTTTCTGTTTTTTTAACTTTTTCCTTGCCACTTTTCATATCTTCAGATAGAGATTTGACTAATGATTCTTGTTCTCCGTACTCATCCATTAAACTCAATAGCTTTTTGCTTTCTCTTGTTTTAGGCAGCAGAACTTTAATATTCACTGATAATTCCCCTGCTATTTCATATAATTTATCAAATGATATTTCAGTATATCCTTTTTCATATTCGTGTATTTCCTTGAGTGTTACACCAACTTTATCCGCCAAATCTTTTTGAGTATACCTTCTTATCAATCTCCATTCTCTTATTCTTTGCCCTACTCTGTAATATATAGAATCAGTGCAGATTTCTCTCTCTGTATTATCATACTCGTAAATAGATAAGCCGGTTGCTTGGGAAATTATGTCAACTGAAACTCCTTCTTTAACTAGATTTTTTGCTACTTCTAATCTTGCCTCCTCTTGATTGATTTTCTCGCTAATATGAACAAACCTGATTAATGAAGGTACTATTTTGCCTAACTTTTGATTCTCGTATATTTTCGTTAGATAGAGTATTTCCTCGTCTTCATAGCTGTCTTCCCTTACTATTACTGGTTCAGGTAATAAATCTACAACGTCAACTGATAATACTCTTGCTATTATATATAGTACTTCAATTGGAATAGGAATATACCCATCTTCATAGCTGTTTACTTCTTGGTATGTTAAACCTATTTGACTTGCTAATCCTATTTGAGTATGCCCTCGCATTAACCTACAATTTTCTATTCTTTGCCCTATTCCGTAACTAACATTGCTTGCAGAAACAAACATTTATCCTCCATTTAAGAAAAAAACTTTATTGCTATAATTTTTTTACGAGCTATCCATCTAAAACCATATCAATAGATAAACCTACCGCTTGCAAAATAGTATCAATAGAAATTCCACCTTTTACTAGATCCTTTGCAACTTTAATCCTTTCTATCTCTCTCACTTTCCCCTCACAAATACGTATCCCTTCAAACAAAGATTTTATTAGTGCATGACGTAGTTCTTGGCTCTCAATTTCTTTGTATTCTTTAATCAAATTCGGTAGCTCATTTTCCACTTTACTACCTTCATCTTCCTCTGTTAGTAGATCTGTAATACTAATCGATAATGTTTCTGCTATCTCATATAATTTTCCCAGTGGAGTAGCTACGCGTCCTTGTTCATAGTTGCTTATTTCGTCACGTGTTGTACTCATTTTCTCCGCTAAATCCTTTTGAGTATACTCTCTCACTAGTCTCCATTCCTTTATCTTTTTGCCTATTTGGTAGTAGATAGAACCAACTTTTTCTTCAACACATTCATCAGCAGACAGACCAATTGTTTTTGCAACAATATCAACAGAAACTCCTGCTTTAACCAGACTCTTTGCAATTTTTATTTTTTCCGATTTTCTACTACTTTTCTCACTAACTTGGACAAATTTGGTTAGCAAACAAAACATCTTACGTAACTCCTGATCGTTAATCTTTTTATATTCTCTTACTAGATTTAATATTTCTTCTTCATCTTCAAGACAGCTTTTTGATACAGGAATAAGATCCGTAATACTGATTGATAGTGCCTCAGTTATAGCATACAACCTTTCAATTGGAACTCTACGATTCCCTTTCTCATATTGCAATATCACCCAGTATTTTACACCAATTTTCTCTGCTAAATCTTTCTGAGTGTACCCTCGCTCTAACCTCCAACTTTTTAATTTTTCTCCCACTTTATAATCTAGACTTCTTTCCACGCAAAGAACCATATATAATATTTTCTACTATAGCTCAAAGGCTCCAGATATAATGGTAAAAAAAACCTCTGGAACCTTAAAGTTGCCTGTAGACGCATTAAAGTTCCCGAAAGGTTTCTTTACTACCTCCACATACCCTATTTACCCATGAAGACGGAGACAATACTTCATCATTGCTAATCTCTTTTATAGCATACTTTTCACTCCATATGCCACATCTAGTGAAATTACCTTTCTCTACTGCTTCTTGAAGTTTTACTCCCCCAAAAAGGCAGTTTTTTCCTATTTCTTCGTCTCTTTTTTGTAACTCAGCCCACATTTCCTTATTTTCTACTCTCACTTGCACCTGATCTGCCTCTTGGTACAACACAATATTTAGCTTACCAATGCTCGTAGGAAATTCTAACATGACAGAGCTGCCATCTGAAATATCGGTATAGTTTCTTATACCTCCCTTCTCACTTTTAACTTCAACTGCATCATTACCAATTTTTAAGATATTACTTCCTAACTTTCTGTTTGCTTCCAGTATTTTGGCTACCTCTACCTTACTATTCCCAGAAAATTCTATATACGATGTTGTATTATCTATCTCAACATCTATTAATTCTCCTTCTTGCACAGCATTTTCGCCAGCTTCCTCTAGCTCTTCTAGTTGCTTATCTATCTGTGGCTGAACTTCTGGCTGTAGCTCATTATAGATTTCACCTATCAGTTTATTCTGCAGTAGAGTATCATGAAACTCTGCACCACTTAGCATTAATTTACGTATTAGCTTTTTACGATCAGCCTTATCAAATTTATGAAAATGTGTGCCCAGTATCACATATTCCGCGAAGCTTGTATCTTTATAATGTAAGGTATTAGAGCTAAAATATCTTATAGGAGAGGGTGAAGCCGTAGCGAAGCTAATGCCAGTAAGGCCGTAGTGGAGATACTGTCTTTATTGTCAACAAGTTATTTAGCTATAAAACAACAAAAAATTTATCTGCATTTTCTATAAATTAGTGTAACTGTGGATAAATACTTTAAGTGTGTGTGGACGTATTTATCCACAGTTATAGGACCATATCTTCTTAATCTTCTGAGAATAGTTTTACAAAGTACAGAGCTCAGTTAAAATCAAAATGATACATATTATAACTCAAAGTACATGTTAAATTACATCCTAAACAGTTGAGCATAAGATCCAAGCTTTTACTGTCAAAATTATCTCACTAAATTACCATTGAATGGTTGATCATTTTTAAGAATACCAAAAAATACATGCATTAGTTTTCTCATTAAAGCAACAATTATAACCTTTGGACATTTTCCTTTACTTGCTAAACGCTGACAAAACTTTTGAAAGTAAGAATTATGATTCTTGACTACTATAGCTGGCATATAAAGAGCTTTGCGAATACGCTCAGATCCTATTTTACATATTCGACTTTTTTTACTTACGGATGATCCTGATTGATAATGTTCTGGGTTTAGACCAGCAAAAGCTGTGAATTGTCTGGCATTATCAAAATTATCAACTGATGGCATTTCTGCAACAACAGCAACAGCTGTAAGATGTCCTACGCCTTTTATAGTCTTGATCTTTTCTGTTATATTTTTTAGATGCAAATGGTTATTAACATGTTCATTAATTTCTTTCTCTAGAGCAGCAGTTTGTGTGTCTATTGTAGCAATGACCTCAAGTATTGCTTGTTTACAATGGGAATCCGTATTTTTATTTTCCAAGCGATTCATCTGTTGTAGCTTGTCATCTTTAAATGCTTGCAAACAACGATAAAGGTCTCTTAAACGCCTAACTTCGGGAGGAGCAGGTTTCCAAAGATTAGGTTTGTTAGCAATACAAAACCTAGCAATCATGGCAGCATCTGACTTATCTGTTTTGTTTCTAAGTAGCTCACTTCTGCCAAAAGCTTTGATTTGGGCTGGGTTTACCACACTTACATTATGCTCCAAGTCATACATAAAATTAACTATATCTTCACTATAACAACCGGTTGCTTCGAGACACAGATGAATAAGTTCTGCTCCATGATGATTGCACCAAGCCACAAGCTTTTCAAAACCATCATGATTATTTTGAAAGACTTTGTACCGTTCTTTGTTGCCTACCAATAAACAAACATCAAATTTCTTTTTAGAAATGTCCACACCTAAAACAGCATTTGCTTGCATAAAATTGCCTCCAAGACTATAAATTAGGTTGAGAGTTTAGACTAACCTTGTAAATACGGGATATAATTCCAAAGATACTGTTCAGTCTTTTAACCCTATTGAGAGGGAGAGCAAAATCTCCACTCTCCATCATTACATGCATTTAGCCTTGCTCCAGCAGCTAGTGCTTCGTCTACAACCTTGTGCAGTTCATTTGGACTTTTTGCTCTTACCACAGCACTCTTAAACCAGCTCAACTTTTCTGCACTTGGCTTTATTTTTTTCAAAGCTGAAGCAAATGGATTTTTATCTTCTTGATCACTTACAGGTTTTGTACCATATATGTAGTCAAGTCCTTTCCCATAGTTGATTTTGTTTTCGCGAACTTCTCTACCAGGGAAAGGTACTACTTCTTTATCTACAAGCTTTTTAGCCTTATTAATTTTGCTTACAAAAGTAGGCTGCTGGCTAGTACGACCAATTCCTACAATAGCATTTAACATCTCACCTTTTGACAATTTATCAAGATCAACGTTTAACTCGTAGATACCTCCTTCCTTATCACCAAAAGGTACGATTATTTTATTACCCATATTACCTCCACTATTAAAAATACTTTTTAAGCGTACAATAAACTTTATTATTATACATTATATTACTCATTATAAATTATAGTGAGTAGATTTGCAAATACTTTCTGCTATAACAATCCGTTTTCTCTAAAGCTAAAATAACCCCCACTTGTAATGATAATATGATCAAATAATCTAACGCTTACAGTACTACATGCTGCTGCTAAGCTCTTTGTTACTTCTTGATCTTCTTCTGAAGGTTCTAAACTTCCCCCAGGGTGGTTGTGTGACATTATTACTAATGTTGCATTCTTTATTAATGCTTTTCTTGTAATTTCCTTTATGTATACTGGTGCTTTTTCCATTTCACCAATATAGGATTCTTCTCCAATTAGTTGACGCCTTTTATTCAAGTACAGTATTTTTACACATTCCCTTTCTGAGTGGCCTATACTTACGTTTAAGTACTCTACTAGCCCTTGTAAGTCCATTATTGGCTCACTTTTTGAGCTTTTCTCTCAGTACCCTTTCTAGTGTTTCCTTAACACACATAATCATTGCTACTGCAGAATCAGTTACTCCTTCTATAACTTTCAGGTCATCCATTTCTCTACCTAAAATCCTTCCTACTCCTGCATAAGTATTCACCAGATTTTTAGCAATTTCTTGAGCTTGCGGCCTTTCATGTACTGCACTTAAAAATGTTTCCATTATTTCACGATCAAGTAGTGCTTTGCCTTTGCTTTCTAATATTCTGAATTCTATTTCTTCTTTATTCTTATTATTATTCATATAATTTACCCTTCACTAACAACAAACTTTTTTTTAATATTTACTGCTTTATCAGCATTGGCATAGAGCCATAGCTTCCGAGTGAAGTCAAATCAATTTTTCAATCTTTTTTACTTATTTTTTCATCAAAAAGTAAAGATATTAATAGATACTGATTTTTTATTTTAAATTTGTTGAATTTCGTCTAAAGAGATGCCTACTGTTTTTAAAATAATATTGATAGAAATTCCTTCCTTAACTAAATCCTTTGCAATTTTCATCTTTTCTGCTCTTTTCACTTTCTCTTCGCAAATTTGTATGCTTTCAAACAGAGATTTCATTAGTGCATGACGTAGTTCTTGGCTTTCAATTTTTTTGTATTCTTCAATTAAATTAGGTACCACTTTATCATCTGCATCCTCTGTTAGTTCAAGTAGGTCCATGATATTAATCGATAACGCCTTTGCTATCTCATATAATCTTCCCAGTGGAACAGCAGTTCTTCCTTGTTCATAGTTGCTTATTTCATCACGTGTTGTACTCATTTTCTTTGCTAAATCCTTCTGAGTATATTCCCGCACTAGTCTCCATTCTTTTATCTTCTTTCCTATTTTGCAGTATATAGAACCTATTTTTTCTTCAACACATTCATCAGCAGAGAGGCCAATTGCTTGTGAAACAATATCAACAGAAATCCCTGCTTTAACCAGGCCCTTTGCAATTTTTACTTTCTCTGCTTTTTTACTACTTTTCTCACCAACTCGGGTAAATTTTGTTAGCAAGTAAAACACCTTGCGCAACTCTTGATCATTAATCGTTTTATATTTTCTTACTAGATTTAATATTTCCTCTCCCTTATCTTCAAAACAGATTTTTTCATTTGATACAGGAATAAGATCCGTAATATTAATTGATAACACCTTTGCTATAGCGCACAACTTTTCAATCGAAATTTTTCGTGTTCCTTTTTCATATTGTAGTACTATTTGATATGTTACGCCGATTTTTCCCGCTAAATCTTTTTGAGTATAGCCTCGCTTTAACCTCCAGCTCCTTACTTTTTGTGCTATCTGATACCTTATAGAGATATTTGCCATAAATATTATACAGTTTAATACTACCAAATAAAGATATACAAAAGGGATGCTTCTTTCTATGTTTGAATTTTAGTTGAATATTTCTTCACAATTGTGTATAATTATTAATGCTTTTTAGGTACTCGCGCTATGGCTCTTTCGAAGTTTCTCGATCCAAAATTAGACTTAACATTTAAAAAAATATTCGGTACTGAAAAAAATAAGAATATCCTTATTCACTTTTTGAATGATATCTTAGGCTTTACTGGAGTCAATGCTATTCAAGATGTTGAGTTCCTCAGCACCATTATGGACCCTGAAATTGCCTCTGATAAGCAGAGTATTGTTGATGTTCTGTGCAGAGATTCCACTGGGGCCAGATACGTGATTGAGATGCAACTCGCTCGTGATAAAGGCTTTGAAAAACGTGCTCAATTATATGCTGCTAAGGCTTACTCAAGGCAGGCTGATAAAGGTGGTAAGTACATTGATTTAAAGAAGGTTTTCTTTATTGCTATTTCCAATTGTAATTTATTTCCTGATAAGCCTGATTATATATCTAGCCATACCATAAGAGATGAAAAAACTAACGAGCATGACTTAAAAGATTTTCAATTTATTTTCATTGAGTTACCAAAGTTTCCTAAGAGTAGAGAAGAACAGCTAGAAAATGTAGTAGATCGTTGGCTATTTTTCTTCAAATATGCAGAAGAAACAACTGATGAAGATTTAAGGAAAATAGCAGAAAAGTCACCGATAATAAAGCTAGCATATGATGAATTAGACAAGTTTCATTGGAATGAGAAAGATCTCGTAGCTTATGAAGAAAGGGTCATGGATTTACAGAAAGAAGCTGCTATCTTGGAACAAAAACTCGATGATGCTAAACATGAAGGTAGACAAGAAGGTATCCAAATCGGCCATCAAAAAGGTAAAATTGAAGGTAAAATTGAAGTTGCAAAAAATTTACTTAAAGCTGGCATCTCTATTGACGTTGTATCACAAACTACGGGCCTTTCTTTAGATGAGATTAAGAAATTAATTTAACCTTATTCCTAGTCAAATGGCCTTGAACTGAAGCATTACTTAAATAACTTTGAGGCTCTAAACTCATTTGCTTTGCATCATCAACTTCTAATCTACCATCTCTGTTGTGTAATATCTGCTCTATTGATTGATTTAGCAGACCCTTATTAAATTGAGCTATAAACTTGTCAAATTTCTTCGGATTTAATTTACCAGCTTCTTCATCAGGACATGCTTTCTCTACATACGATTTTAAAATCCCTGAAATTTCATTGAATTTACCACCCATGATTTTTCCAGTAATCTCTTTGTGCATTCCCACAAAATCAATATTCAATCGATGCATTGATACACCACTTTTTAATCCAGCTTGCTCTACTACTTTCTCAAATTCCTTTGTAATATTTAATGCATAGCCCTGTGCTTCTAGTGGGGATATAGACTGACCTACTGTAGAAATATACTTTTGACCTGTAACTTTTCTAATTAATAAATCAAGTAACATTATTGTACCATTTACATCGATTGGTGGACTAATTTGTGAGATTGAACTTTGAGTGAATGTTTTCTCAGGTAAAGCAGCTCTAGAACCTAATAACCCACTCACAGAGCTTCTTATCCAACCAAATACATTTATCCATGAAGATGGTCTTGTGCCACTACTTGCTGCTATCTCAGGTTGATTTATAGCAAGTGGTTTTCTTGAAATATGATGACGAGCATGATCTCCATGGTGATGACGACGTCTGCGTTGCACAGGTTTTTCTCTTTCTTCCTTGAGTTTTTCTTTTAAATATTCCACAATATCATTGTGTCCTTCGCTTCTAGCAATATCTAGCGGTGTTCCATCAGCATTACATTTAGCATTAATGTTGGCCCCCTTAACTATAAGGTACTCTACTACATCCAAATGACCACTCCAAGAAGCCCAGTGCAGTGGTGTATGACCTTGTGTATCAGTATCATTAACGTTAGCTCCCTTGCTTATCAGATCTATAGCCTTATTAAGATCACCACCTTTTGCTGCGATCAACAATTTTTTATCTAAGTCTAATTGCGTTTGCTTCAAATATTCTACAACATCACTAAGTTTTTGATAGGCAGCAATATCTAGCGGTGTTTTACCAGCCTTGCACTTAGCATTAATGTTGGCTCCCTTACTTATAAGGTATTTTACTACATCTAAATAACCAACAGCAAGGTGCAGAGGAGTATCATCATTGTTATCTTTAACATTAACATTAGCTCCCTTGCTTATCAGATCTATAACTTTATTAAGATTACCACCTTTTGCTGCGATTAACAATTCTTTATTCAAATCTAATTGTGCTTGTTCTAGATATTTTACAACATTATTATGTTTTTGATCGATAGCAACATTTAACGGTGTTTTACTACCCTTGTCTTTGGCATTAATATTAGCCCTTTTATCTACAAGATACTTTGTTATATTTAGATACCCACCCCAAGAAGCCCAATGTAGTGGTGTCCAGTAACCATTATCTATTATATTAACATCGACTTTCTCTTCATCTATAAAATATTTTACTATATCTAATTTACCGTTGGAAGCAGCACAGTGCAGGGGAACTCTGCCACTATTATCTCTGATTTCTAAAATATTTTTCTCACCTATAGAACATTTAATTATATCTAAATGATTACCTAAAGAAGCATTACATGGAAGAGTGCTACCATTATTGTATTTAAATATTGAATCAGCGTATTCTTTTATCAAAAACTTTGCAACCTCTAAACGTCCTCTCCATGCAGCATAGTGCAGTGGTGTGTAACCTTGTTTATCAGTATCATTAATACTTACTCCCTTGCTAAGAAAAAACTCTATGATATCTTTACTATTATTCTCAGCAGCAACATGTATAGACTTTTTACCATAAGGGCCTTTATCTGCAGCATTAATATCAGCGCCTTTCTTTACCAAAAACTCTGCAACTTCTAAATGACCTTTGTATGCAGCCCAATGTAGTGGTGTCCAACTGTACTTATCTCTAGTATTAACATTAGCATTTCGACTAATAAGACTCTTCACTTTATTGAGATCGCCATTTTGTACTGCAGTCAGCAATTCTTTATCTAAATCTGACTGTACTTGTTCTATTATTTGTATTATATCTGTATAACCTTCTTGCACAGCCAAATCCAAAGGTGTTTTACCATCCTTGTCTTTAGCGTTAATATTAGCACCTTTATTGAGAAGAAGTTTGACTGTACTTGGTTTATTTCCTTGTATAGCTAAATGTAAAGGTGTTGAACCGTTATTATTTACATCATTAATGCCACTAGCATTTCTATCTAAAAGAAATTCAACTATTTCAAGCTTACTATCATACTGAGCAGCCACATGTAAAGGTGTATTACCATACACATCTTTAGCTTTAATATTAGCGTTCTTATCAAGAAGAAACTTAACTATGTCGAACTTGTTGCTAAAAACAGCAAAGTGTAAAAGTGTCCAATCATTACTACCTTTAGTATTCAATCCAGCACCTTGATTTGCAAGGCCTTCAACTTTATTGAGATCTCCATCTTGCACTGCAGTCAATAATTCTTTATCCAAATCTAACTGTGCTTTTTTCAAAAATTCTATTACATTTACGCGATTCTTTTGAGCAGCTAATTCTAAAGATGTTCTACCGTCAGCAGTTAAAGCATTAATATTAGCGCCTCTCTCAACAAGATACTTAACTACATCTAATGAACCCAATTGAACAGCCCAATGAAGAGGCATCCAACTTTCATTATCTTTGGCATTAATATCAGCACCGTTATTTACGAGAAGTTTAACTATATTTAAATTATTCTTTTGAATTGCCCAGAACACAGAGGCCCAACCCAGCCTACTTTGAGCATTAACATTAGCACCTCGTCTGATATTGTCTTTAACTTTGCCAAGATCTTCTTTTTCTACAGCAATCAATAACTCTCTATCCAGATTTAATTGTGTTTGTTTTAAAATTTCTACTATATCTGTGTAACCCTTTTGCTCAGCCAACTCTAAAGGTATTTTACCATCTTTATTTTTAGCCTTTAAACTAGCTCCTTTTTCTATAAGATATTCTACTACTTTTAAGCGATCATTATTACAAGCATTATGTAGAGGAGTATTATCTTTAGTCTCTAAATTTGCACCTTGAGCGATAAGATCTTTTACTTTATCAAGATTACCACCCCTTGCATTAATTAATAACCCTTGATCCAACTCCGCCTTCTTCAAAATTTCTATCATATTTCCTTTAGTAGCTAAACCTAAAGGCGTTTGGCTATTCATGTCCGTAACGTTGACACTAGCACCTCTATCAAGAAGGAGTTTGACTACACTCAACCTGTTCGCATCAACAGCAAGATGCAAAGGCTTTTTATTATCTTTGTCTTGAGATTCGGTATCAACACCTTCATCAAGAAGAAATCTGACCATATCTAAATTACCCTCTTGCACAGCAAAATGTAAAGGCGTTCCTTGAATCGTTATTTCATTATTAAATTTAGCACCGTTACCAATAAGAAGCTTTACTGCACCCCATTTACCTAACTGAGCAGCATAAAGTATCGGTGTCCAAGCAATATTATCTTTAATTTCAATATTAGCACTTCTATCAATAAGGAACTCAACCATGTCCAAATTATCCTTTTGAGTAGCAAAGTGTAAAAGTGTTTTACCTTCCTTATCTTGAACATCAACATTAGCTCCTCTATTAAGAAGAAGTTCTACTACACTCCACCTACCTGACTGAGTAGCGAGAAATATTGGTGTGTACCCAAATTTATCTTGAACTTCAATATTAGCACCTCTATCAAGAAGAAGTTTCACCTTATCAAATTCACCCGCCTCGGAAGCAAGATGCAACAGTGTTCTGTCAAGTTTACCTTGAGCATTTATGTCTCCACTGTTTGGAACCTCTGAATGTATAGAACTCTCTTGTGAATTAACAATAGAACTCACATTATTTAATTTATCAATACTGTCTGAATTATTTATTTTATCCATTTCGTTACTTAATAATATCTCTTTGTCAGTAAATTTTATAGTTAATGTTTTCATTTTAGATTCTTTATAGAAATCCTTAAACCGTATAATACATAACTCACTTGCCTCTATATCAGCATTAAAGGCATTGGTAACTATCAAGTCGTACTTATCATGAAGATAGGTATACTGCCCTGCTTTTTTAGATATTACTAATTTATTCTTTTCTTCTATGTCTTGAGGTGTTACTACAATAATTTTTTCATCAGAAATAAAGAACGAAGACTTTAAACCTAAACTATCATCTATTTCCATCGGTGCATTATCAAGAATAATTTGTAATTTTTTATACCACTTATTTACAAGGGCATCTTTTAGCCTAACTGTTACTACATCTTGCTGCAAGCCGGTAGCTGATATAGATAACTTAATTAATAAATCACTTTTGTCTTTAATAACTGTTGGTATCGGTTTTATACTCAAATCCCTATCTACTTGTTGCACCAACTGATGTAAATCTAATGTACTTCTTAAACTTTTCTTTCCATTGACATCATCATTAATCACTACTTCTTGAATAGGGAAGTTTTCAATATCAAGTGTTTCATAACCTGAAGTAATTGCACATACATCGTTTCCGCTTAGAACAATATTTCTTCTCCCACTTGCATTGAGTTCACTACATACATCTCTCCTCATAGAATCCGCAGCATTGCTTCTCCCTCTATTATTTAAATAAATATCTAAATCTAACTTATTTTTTGACTGATTTAAAAAGGTGTGCCTTTCAACATCTTCAACTATAGCAGATATTCTACTTGCTATTTGCTGACTATTTTCTTCAGTCAATATTGACTGATAGTCTACTACAGTTTGATTATAACCATTTAATTCTTGTATGCTACGTCTCTTGCGAGTAGATCCACAATCTTCAATTTTCCACTTAAATTGATCATTATTTCTATTTGAAGGCCAAGTGAACACATACCGCCTATCCCTGTCACAATTGTTTAAGTGGTACATACAATCATTATTAGGTGAGTACAAGTACCTTCCATACTCAACATTTTTTAGATACACATTACCACCATCAAGCTCAACTTTCCACTTGCCATTGTTTCCTAGCTTTGAAGGCCAGGTAAATACATACCGCCTATCCCTGTCACAATTGTTTAAGTGGTACATACAATCATCATTAGGTGAATACAAGTACCTTCCATACTCAACATTCTTTAGATACACATTATCGCCATTGAGCTCAACCTTCCACTTAAATTGATCACCATTTCCATTTGAAGGCCAAGTGAACACATACCGCCTATCCCTGTCACAATTGTTTAAGTGGTACATACAATCATTATTAGGTGAGTACAAGTACCTTCCATACTCAACATTTTTAATACATACTTCTGATGAAAATACTGCATTTCTCACTGATTCTGGTAATTTATTTTTTAGCCTTTCAAGATCAGATTTCTCTTCTGAATTGACCCTAGGCATTTTCATGGTCTCTCTAATAGAGTAAGCTAATTTGAACATTGCACCATCATTCTTTGGTATTTTGTCAAACGCAGCTATATAACCTGGAATAAACTGACCAATATAATGGTGACTGCGTATAAACCTTAATATTCCTTCTATACCTACACCCGCGTATGTGTCATTTACAGCTTCCTTAATTGCTTCATTAAACAACCTTTCATCGAAATTATAAACCTTATCTATGAGTTCAATAGTCGAAGCACTACGACTATGCAGTATACCCTCCTTTAGCACCTTTTTGGCTGCACTTTTTATTGAATCTCTTAAACTACTTATACAAGACTCTACCAATCTTTTTGCATTAGATGGAATATTTGCTTGGTTAACAACTTCCTTCTTTAAAAATCCAACCTGTTTTATCATTTTAGATGCGTCATTACTTTTAGTCTTGATCCTGTTACAAAGAAGTTCAATTACACCTGAGTCATTATTGTAAGCAGCTAAGTACAGAGGTGTTCTACCATCGTTGTTTTTAGCCTCGATATCAGCACCTCTATCAAGAAGAAGATTAATTATATTTTGCTTGGCTTCTTCAACAGCCAAATGCAGGGGTGTCTGACCCTCCTTACTTCTAATTTCAATGTTAGCACCTTTATCTACAAGAAAACTAACCATATCAAAGTTGCTGTAATGAACAGCATAGTGTAAAAGTGCCCAATTATCATTGTTACAACTAGTTAAGGCATTAATGTCACCTTTCTTCTCTAAAAATGATTTAAATATACTTTCGCTTAATTTCACATTACCGTTATAAACAGCATGATTCAAAGTCGTCCAGTTCTTTGAACACTGGTTTTTATACTCAACATCAGCTTTACTTTTTCTAGCAGTTTTATCAAGAAGAGTTTTAACTTCATCCCATTTACCTTCATAAATTGCTGTGCTTACCAAAGGTTTCAATACTCCCAATCCTGAAGTGATCATCCACTTATTGCACTGATCTATTATGTTTGAATCATAGCCATTCAGCAAAAGGTTGTTTTCTAACTTTTCAAGCAATGTTAAAATCTGATTACTACTTGGCGTTTTATTTTTTAATTCCTCAATTTGTTCTAAACTACAGGAACTTTCTGTAAAGCTAACCCGGTCTTGCAGTGAAGGAAAACCAAGACATTGATGTACTGGATCTCTATTTTCTCTTTCAAAATCGTCAACTGATATTAAACATTTAAAGTCATTTTCTACTTTAGGGGTATATTTACTTCTATTTTGATAATTTTCTGAAGCTTTATCAATTAAAGCTTGTATTTTTCTTACCTCAGGCAAACTAAACCTATCTAACTTACGGATTGTTATTGGTTCTAAACCCAGATCGAATTCCAATGTGGAAATTCTATAAGATTCAGAATTATTCCAATTGTTTATGTTGATCGTATGATTAGACTTCTTATCACGAAATATCAGATCTGTACCACTACTAGAAACTTCAACCTGATCCGGAGTAATATTTTTTAGTACCATTACTCCTATTCGTTCCTCATCTTGTCCTACAGAAGTAGAGATATTTTTTTCTAATTTTTGATTGTGCTGAATGATACTAGTAGAATCACTAAAGTCTTCAATATATTCTTTTACAATTCTTTCATAATCACCTCTAAGTTTATCCTTATACTCCACTACATTATCAACATTTTCTAATAAGCCAGAAGATAGGAAAAGGTCATTATTATTCCATAAAGAATAAGAAATATTTTCCCATTTACTTCGATCAGTATAGAATCCTTCTATTCTAATGATAAAAGGATTTTCACTTTCTCTTATTAATAAGAGATCATCCTTATCTTTATATTTCTCAATATCTTCAAGACGGGAATCTATCACTACATGATCATCTTCAAAATCTTTAGGCAATAAAAACATATTCTGAGTTTGTGTAGCCTGTAAAAAAGGAACTAATTTATCCTTTCCCGAAGAAAAGGGAGAACAAGACATTGATTGTATATTGGGGATAAAAGTTTCTCCTTTTTTGTTCATAATTATAAGATGCCTATAATTAGGATCTTGAAAGTAGTTTTTCACTCGAATGTTACTATTATTGTATTTTAAATACAGATCACATTGCTGGATTGAAAAATCTTTCTCAACTGCCGACATAAATAGTGTATCTAGTTTTTTATCACTTGAGTTATTATCAATTTTTACTTCTCTACTATTTATATCATTGCTAATAAAATACACATCACTTCCTCCTCCTCCCCTAGCAAACATAGTTCCTTGATCGAAGTTAATTATATCATCTCCTGAAGAACCAAAAACCATGTGTGAAACTACACTATTATTTTGACTTTGTGTTTTACCTCTAACAACGCTCAAGACTTTATAACCCTTATGATTATTTAGAATTTTCTTGTAATGATTTTCTACAGCTCTAAAACCCTTTAGAGAATGTTCTGAATGTAATTCAAATGAGGTGATTTTTATAGTTGATGAATCTGATCTTTCAATCTTAGGAACAATATTACTACCATTTTTATCTATTAGTACAAAGTAAGGCTTATTACTGCTTCGCTCAACGTAATTTTTTATATCGAGAGTAAATTGATTATTTTGACCAAAATTTATTTTCAAAGATAAAGTATTACTGTTTTTAGAGTAAGTTATTTGATCACAATCACTTAATAAATCAAATTCAGGAAAACTTACAGTTCCTGTTCCATCTACGTCAATTTCTGAATATAACCCCCTACCCTTATAGTCTGCAGTTTTTACGTAAAAAGTATAATTGCTTTTTCTACCTTTGACTCTAGTATACGGCGAAATAATTACTTTTTTGCAACTTTCAACTACATCTTTCTCATTGTTGTTAGAGCCACCACCACTATCTATGATAACGTCACGATCATCGGTTCCTGTAAAGTGTTCAGAATAACCCATGCACAAGATCTTATCTACCTTGTCCTTCCTTCCAACATAATGGTAATTAAAGAGGTTATTACTAACATAATCATCAATCAACAAACGACTATTTATTTTTACCTTTAATCTTCCATATGCACTAGGCTTAAAACGATAGTCAACATTTACTCCTATAACTTTCTCTTTTGTTAACTGGCTTAAATCAAGTATATTAGTAGAGTTGCTTCCACCAATAATTTTACCTGAAAAGCTAGGGTTATTTACAAGAACAAATCTGTTTGCTACATTATTGCCACCAGTTATTCCTGCTGTACCTGAGTAAATTAGAAAATTATTGTTCCACACATTACTTCCAGCAATGGTACCTCTGTCCACATTTTGTAAATCGTAAACAATCGTCTTGTCTTTCTGTTTCATCTTTACTCTACCACCGTGGTCAATAATCATTGCATTTTCACAGTAGTATACAGCCGACTTAACTGAGCTTTTAATACCTTTTTCATAATCTTGATTAGTAATCTGTGGTAAACAAATCCTGTCAGCACCTTTGATATAATCAGGTACAACACGTGAAAGATTTTTTGTATTGGCATTTGTTCTATTCATCATAATCGTTGCATAATCTGGACGAAGAGTATTACCGTTTATTTTTCCAAGACCAATACTATAAGCAACAACATTACTAGGGTCATTATTTAAAGCTTTCCAAACTCCTTTAGCTAGACTATTAACCATTTCCTTTCTTGCTGCAAGATGTTGTACATCTTGTGGTACAGGTTGAAAAGCAAATGTATGCCAAAAAATACGCCAATTTTCATCATGGGTTGTATCATACTTTTTCTCGTACTCCACGATATTGCTAACACCACTATAAACTCCGGAAGCTACCATCAATGCAACTCCAACTGCAATGCCGATTCCAGGCATACCAAGTGCTGTAAGAGCAACACCAGACACAAACGATATAGTGGAAAAAGATATAGTTGCTATATTATCTCTTATTTCTTTCTCTCCACATGGATTATCACTATTCTCTCTTTTTTTACAATCAACAAGATTGTTTACTGACATGCCTATATCAACAATATCAAAGACACCAGTTACAGCTCCTGCTGTACCTCTTGCTATTGTACTTCCAAATTTTACTCCCACAACTCGAATAGCAAATTTTGTCTGTTTACCTAAAGTACCTGGTATAATTTTTCCCACAACCTTTTCAGCTGATGCTACAACTTTTGGAGTAATTTTAACCATTACATTTTCAATCGGTTGAGATGCAAAAGACCATCCTATTCCGCCTAGATTTAATCCACAATCTGTAGCTGTCCCTTCCTTGCAAGATACGATAGCACCATGGATCCCTCTTATTAATTGTATCCCACCAGCAGCATTCATTAACCTGCCTTTTAATTTTGAGCCTTTTGTTGCACTGCTAGCTTGCTGTGAGATATCTCCATGCAAATTCTTAACACGTTCATTCTGAACATAGCGTTCATACCCTTGATCTCCAACAACCTTATCAAGTAAATACTTACGATCACCTTCAATACTTTTATCTCCAACAAACTCTACTAGTTGAGCGTTTTTTGCTTCATCTTGACTATTTTTAACATAAGTTAGGAACTTTTCACTATCAATTATAGTTTTGTCTACATTATTTTCATCTACCTTTCCTTTACTAAACTTTTCTACATCACTCTTTGAAAATAAACAAGGATTGACACTTCTTTTGCTTCTACCACCAGACCTTACACAACTGTTTAGGTTGAATTTCTTCCTATTTGCTTGTGTTTCAGCAAGTATAGCTTCATCTAAGTTAGCTATACGTTGTGGATCTATACTTAATCTATCTGAAATATTTTCTCTTTGTTCTTGAAAATATGCTTCATTTCGATTAAATAGTAACAGATCTCTAACCCAATCGGAATCATAGCCATTTGCTATCATTTGGTTTAGGGAGTGAGCATTTTCTAATGCCCATAAGCCGCAATTGTGACCATCTGTTTGTTGAGCAATAGAAACGTCATTAACGGTAATTCGAGCACGTTCTAGAACTTGACGAATATTACCTGGAATATCATTACCCAAAGAGTCTACATAGTATCCATTATATTGCCCATTTTGATGGGAAATGACTAACGTAACCCAGTGATTATTATCTAAATTAACAATTAAAGTTAATGGCCGTTTTTCACCTCTTGTTGCTACGCTATTCTGAAACTGTTGTAATTGATTAGCTATATGCTTCGGTGATCCCACTACTTCAAACAATGTGTTAGCCCCATCAGTACCATAGCCATATTCTATTCTTGCAATATCAGCTATATCGTGTTGTTGAAGCCAGTAATGATAATCCTTTTCTGCTGTTGCAGACTCTAATGTACTTAGGTTCTCTTCTTGTATACCCATATCTTTGAGTCTCTGGGTTACTTCTTGTATTCCTTCTAAATGTTTTCTCTTAGCTATGTCAATAGAACTATGAACTACTAGAGCAGGAACAAACTTATCACTCGTTAATATTAAAGAATTTTTATCCTTAGCCTTCACATTAACAACTACACCCATGAAAAACATTTTATCACTATCTGTAATTGCTTTCAGTGCCGCACCTTTAGCATATCTAATGTTTTGTTCTTTTGTTAATTTATCAACTTCCTGTTTTAGCTGATCTTGATTTAAGTTTTTACCTATAAGCTTAAATTCCAGTGCTATAGGAGTGTATTCTTTAGCACCCTGAGGTGAAGGACCAATACCTTGAATTACCATATCGACACGACCACCTGCTCCTACTTGAAATTCAGGTATAATTACAGTCTTCGCAGAAGTCTCCTGTAGCTTTAAATCACTGTAACTACTAAATAAACCATTAAGAATGGCTTGTAATCTTGCTTCATTAGTAATCAAATCTTTGATAGGGTAAATCGTATCTGCTACTTCAGTAAGCAACACTTTATAGGCTTGCAATGAAACCTCACCGTCGGAAGCATGTTGAGAAGTGATTGCTTGATCAAATTTTGCCTTTAATTCATCAGAATTAGGTATCTCAATAAACTTGCCATCTGTAAATTGTTGATCATTACCACTTGATTCATATTTACTTATCTGTTCTATTTCAAAAAGGTCTTCAAAAGATAACCCTGTTTCATATTTTTTGAGACTCATTTTAATTTCTATAACATTGCCTACTCTTCCTATTTCAGGTATGTTCAGCACTGGAATTTTTTTATCAGCATAGAATTCTTTTGTATTGGACTCTCGTATATGAAAAATGAATGCTGTGTTTTCTTGCCCTTCATTACCTTGAACAAATATTAATGTCATAACCGGGCTTTTGGACAAAGTGTACTCCGTTCCTCCAGACCAATCCAGAGGGTACTCACCATATGAGTATATATATTTTTTAATGTTACTTTGATCTTGACCAATCTTGTTGATTAAAATTGATTGACCTAATATGTCTCGACTGAAATAGTAATGATCTTTTGTTTCTTTATTTGCTGGAAAAGTATGGTATTCACTTGATAACAAATCCGTTATTTCTTGCTTAAAATCTTCCTCAGAAATTTGTTGATTATCCCACTCGCCAACTAGTTCGATAAATTCCTCCATCAAAGGAGCTGGTGGTTGTTTAATAGGTTGTACTTCGGTTTTAAACGGTTCCGCGTCATCTAAATTTAACCCAACAGCAATGGCATTATCTGCATTGGTTAAAATCCTCATCTTATTTGGTCTAAAACCTTTTATATAATCTTTAGCTTGCTCAAGTGCATCACTTGGATCAACTTGTCCTTCAGTTCCAGCCTTGAGTTCAATAAGAATTGGAACTGAATCAATAGCACGATTAGGCCCACGAACAAGCAAAACAATATCAGCGTAACCTCCACCAGCAAATTGTTCCAAATAGAGTTTGGTATTATCACGATATCGAAAATTATCGAATATTCCTGCTACAAAGCCATGTTGAGCAGCTTCGCGAGCTTTAATACCATAAACATTACCCTGTAAATCTAAATTGGTATGAACTTCTTTTATGTAAGTTAGAATTTTTTCAAGATTATCCTGAACTTGATCTATTTCTGCATCTGGGTTAGCAAGCTTTTCAATATAACTTTCCAGATAGACAGATTTATCTAACTTTTTTGTCACTTCTTGAAACTTTACTGTAGGCTCGATGGGTTGATCTACAATCTTCTTTTTACTTTCTACCTTAATGTTTATTTTTTCATCTTCTCCATCACTCTTTAAGGTATATCCCTTTGCTGACGTGATTCTTGATAACTCCTTTCTAACATCATCACTAAGATCTTTACCTGACTTATCTAAAAACTGCTTGATTTCATCAAAAAATTTATTTTTAAATGCATTATTACCTTTTAATTCATCAGGACCAATTTGTATCGTTTGAGTATTTCCATATACATCCTTAGCTTTACACTTCAATACGTTATTCCTCAAGTATAAATATAACTTCTTCGATTTAACATCTTTATCTGACTTCGATCTGCTTTTTACTAACTCATACTTATCTTTTAAAATTTTTATTACATCAATTTGAAGCTTATGCGCATCTGATTTAGTATAATCTCTACCCATCACATTCTTCCACTCACCTGTGGTGAATTCGAAATTCTTAGTATTTGTTTGTTTAGAATGTTGAGCTTCTATATCTTCAGTGAAAATAAAAACATGTATTTTGGATTCTGTTTCTGCTACAACTTTTAAAGTTCTCGCCCCCTCAAAACGAAAGTGCAATTTCTTTATGCCTAACTTGTCATTAAGTTTAGTATCTAATACACTGGAAAAAGAACCTAAAAATCGATGAGGAAAAAAGCCAGGCTTTTCACTAGAATGTAAATAAGATTGTATTTGATCAACCAACGACTGATATCTTGCTTCAAAAGATTTATCCAGTGAATCAGAAGTTGAAGAATCTACTTTCCCAAAAAGTAACTCCATTAGCTCGAAATCTTGTGGTTTTTCTTGCTGTTGATCGTTATTAACCATAACTAGCCCCCGATTTTAACCCTTTACAAATTTTATCCTCACTAAGCTCTTTGCATGCTTTCGTTTAAGTCTAAGTAACTGAATTTTTAAAAAGAGAAACTCTACACTTCGCCTCTAACACCACTTACCTTCTGCTGTATAGTTTCTACATCTAATGATGAACTTGGCAACTGATCACCACCTCCACCAACTAGTTGCTTATTTCTAACCTTGGCAAATACCTCATACCTTGACTTATCTTTATCCATAATATATTGTATTTGCTCTTGACTAAGTGAATTGATAATTTCTGACAATATCTCAATAGCCATATTCCTTTCAATTAAACAACCAACTCTATATCTGGACGGTGAGTACTGTCCACTTAACTCATGCAAAAAGTGTTGTCTATGAGACTCAAAGCCAGGACAATTCCACATAGAGGTGAGCATGTCACTGCCAGATTTAACACAATTATCATCTGGTGCAGAAACAAGCGAGTTTAATGCTGAAAACATTGATGTACTGTAAGCTTCAGGAGATAAATCTTCTGGCTTTAAATGTTCAAATAGCTTTCTAGCATTTTCGAAAGAATGGTTTCTTCTTAATATACTTAAAGTATAATAACACCCATGTTGTTTAAAATCCCTTTTCAATAACTCATGATACTTATCTTCATGAAGGTAACGTAGACAGAAATCAACCATACCAACATCGTCAGTGGAAAAACGCCCTTTATTATATGCTACCTCCATCAATAAATCTTCTTTCCTTTTTGGGGATACAGAACCAATTGACTGTAACTTATTCCAGAAGAATTCCAAAGCTTCAACATGCTTTTCCAGCATTGCACATTTAAAAGCGTAAACGTATGGATGCTCATTATTTAATTCTAACTGATGTTCTTGGTTATTCATAGCATGTGACCAATAGATCATTAAAGCCCCTTTATCACATCCCTTAACTAAACTCTCTACTGGTTTACCACCTAATGTTAATTTAAATTCTTCAAAAATAGCTCTTATCTCGTCCTCAAAACAACACCAGCAGGCTATTTTGTAGCGATCAAAGGGTCTAATAAGACTTCTTTGCCCATCCAAAGTTTTCAAGGCTAACAATTTTTCCCCGAAAGTATACCTATTGAGTCTAATTTGTCCTGAAGCATCTTCTATCTTCCAACAAGTTTCATCTTCTAAAACTTTCTTAAAAAGGGGTGGTATTATTGTTCTACCCCATTTATTCAGCAATGTCTGATATGCAATACACCATCTTTTAATCTCTAACTCTTTAAGCCCTTTATGAGGATCATCTTCTTTAATAGACGTTAGTAATATCTTTTGTACATCTTCGTAATCCATACTTACCCCTTAACAAGATTTAATATATTTTAGGAATATTGCTCTACCTTTAAAACTCTGTCAATTACTATTTGAGAAAAATTTTCTAACCTAAAGTGGTTTTCAGTAAAAGGCTCTTAATAGTCTTAATATACGATCTTTTGTTCATTTTTTAATTCTGTTTTTTATAAGTCTACCTTAGTGATTATTCTAAAATAAACTAGTATTAATTTAGCAAAATATATTATTAAGATCTCAAGTAAAATAACCACTTCCAGCGTTCAAAATCAAAGTCGGTGAGAAGTGTTTTTCTTGGGATGGCATGGTCTACCAAACGATACATACGAACTTTTCTTTATAATAATTTTACTATGCGCTAAAACTAGCCATATTAGCTCATTTCATCCATATCTACATACGAACTAATTTGCTCAAGCTTATAGAAATAATTTAAATCCTCTATTTTTATAACCTTATTTTTACGCGGCTTGTTCTCACAAATATACGACCTTTTTTGCAATCTTAGGAAGAGTCAATAATTCAATTCCTTATAACACTAGCTAGCATGGTATCTTCACTAAAATATTTTTTTAAAAAGTTAGTTGACTTATAAATAATTCTCTACTAATACTAGCATATGTTTGTTTATTCTGCTGAAGTAGCTCCGCAGGTTACTGTATAAGCTTCAGCAGTTTTTGTACTCCTTTAAAGCATCATATTCCTATATATTAAATATAGCTGGTGTTCTCAATTTTGTTGATCTATAGTAAAATTGGCTAAAACTTCCAGTAATAAACAACTTTTAACCTAGCAGTACTCACCATAAAAACTTAACAAAAATATGAGTAGTAAAAAGATTATGTTGAAATTAGTTTGACACATACTACACATTCTATATAATATATTCTATATCTAGAGCTAGCAGGTAATATGGGTACAGGGTCAGTAAAATATATTGCAGAACCTATCAGTGAACAAAGCAAACACACTGATGAGCAAAAACTGAAGTGTGACCTAAGTGCTGGACAAGAGTGTTCAGAAATAGGTAGCCCAAAAACATAAGCAACTGAATTACCAGTAGATAGTTATTATGAATTCATTAAGCGAGGTTTACTTTGGGCTGATAGAAGTTTGATAGATGATAAAAAATACTTAGAGGATTTAATAGATGAGTGGCTTATTCATGCACCTAACTTAAAACTGGAAGAGAGTCAAAAAAAGTTAAATCAAAAATTACTCAATAGTATTATAAAAGATTTTAATATGGGGAATTATGACTCATTTTCAAATCTTAAGCAGTTTTTAGAAAGTAACGAGAAAAATAAAGACCTGAAGTACGTTCTTAATCTAAAAAGAGGGCATCTAGGAACAACAGTATTGAATGTGTTTGTCGCACACGATGAAGCCATTCATCCTCTTCTCAAAGCTGGTGCTGATCTAAATATGCAGGATAATAAAGGTAAAACACTTTTGCATGATACTGCTATTTATTCCAGTGAGTATGAAGGTCTAAAGTATCTCTTAGATGCAAAAACTGATCCAAATATACAAGATAAAAAAGGTAATACACCTTTACACTATTATGCTGCTAATTGTAATGATTATAGCAGAAAGGTTATGGATTTACTCATAAGCAAAGGAGCTGATTTAAACATAAAAAATAACAATGGAAAAACCCCACTGCAAATTGCAATTGATAGCAACAATATTATAGAGTGTTTTTTAACTGACAACCAAAAAAAGTTAAGAGACCAACTACGTAAAATGGTTAAAGCTACAGATTCTGATGAAGATTGGGATAATCCTTATGGTCCAGGTGTTGAAGATCTGAAAAAATTTTTAGATAAACATAAAAATAACCAAGATTTAAAGATAGTTTTAAATGTTAAGGGTGATAGTTCAATTTGGCCGTTTTGTCAATTTCCTGATGTAAAAGCTTTACTCTTAAAAGCAGGAGCAACTGACTTTGTAGGTAATAAGCAAGATAATTGTGAAAAATGTGATAGTCTCTTATCAGAGATGTATCAAACAAATCAACTTGCTAAGCTAAATAAGTTTTTGAGTAAGGTAGTAAAAGCTAAAAGCATGATTGAACTACAGGAAGTTGTAAATGAGATTATAGCTTCTGGAATGAGATTAAATTTTGCTAAAGACAAAGATTATTACTTTGCAGATCACGTACTAGAAAAAATTGCTCAGCTAGAAGGAAGCTATGGAATTGCCAGTGATATAGTATGTGCATTAATATCGAGAGGAGCAAAGTTAAAAAACTCAGATAGTTTAAAAGTCATTGATACAATAGAACGAGAGTTTAAAGATCATAAAGCTAATGTAATCAAGGCTCATGTAGAGTACATTAATTATGCTGAAGAATTTTTTAGAGTTGCAAAGGATGCTACCAGTGGTCAACTGTGTGATGGAAAAATCGATAACAGTGTATCTTACTTAGAATACTCAGAGGATAGTATAATAGATGTTGCAAAAATCACAGATAGAACAAGGAATTTAGGAATACCTCAAGGAGAAAAAGGGGGAATGTTCAATTTTGTTAAAATCTGGAGAATATGGAGGAAGATATAAAATTTCGGGAATGTTCAAAAAAGTGTGTCAAAGCGAATTTTTAGTTCAACTCAATTTTTAACCTATCAGGAAAAAAGATATCAAGTTGAGATATAGTTAGAGCCCAATTAGGCAAAGCCATAGCCCATTTTTGCTCTATCTTTTTTATAGCACAATATACCAATTTGTACAAGGCATTTGTACTGGTAAATGAACCTTTGGTTTTAGTAAATTTTCTGATTTGTCTGTGCAACCCCTCAATTGGATTGGTGGTATAAATTAGCCTTCTAACAGGGCCAGAATACTTAAAATAACTAGACAAATTTTCCCAATTGTTTTGCCACGATTTTATGACTAAAGGATATTTTTCACCCCATTTTTCCTCCAGTTCAAGTAAATAATTTTCGGCGATTTCTCTACTTGTAGCACGGTATATTTTTTTCAAATCATTCATAAAAACTTTTATATCTTTGCTGGATACGTATTTTAGTGAATTTCTTATTTGGTGCACAATGCATAACTGTACCTCAGCATTGGGAAATACGCTATTTATAGCTGTAGGGAAGCTTTTCAGACCGTCAACACAAGCTATCAAAATGTCTTCTACTCCTCTCTCTTTTAAGTCATTTAATACGCCTAGCCAGAAGTTAGCTCCCTCACTTTCTGCTAAGTAAAAACCCAGTACTTCTTTTCTGCCATTTTGGTCTATTCCTAATATATTGTACATGCATTTACTTATGCAATGTCCATTCTCTTTGACCTTAAAAAACATCCCATCCATAAATACTATCGGGTATACTGATTGTAGGGGACGACTCCTCCATTCATTGATTATAGGCAGTAATTTATCTGTAATTCCAGATATCTCTGCTGCAGATATTTTATGGTCATAGATTTCTTCCACATAGGATGCTATATCCCTGTATCCCACACCGCTTGCAAACATGTTCAAGACCTTTGTTTCAAGTTCTGGATGTAAGCTTGTTTGCCTTTTTTTCACTATCTGTGGTTCGAAACTTCCCTCTCTATCTCTTGGTGTCAATAGTTCAAATACTCGTCTTCAAAGTTTTGCCATTCTTTCCGTTTCTTCGATTCTTTTCTTCTCTTTCATTGGATAAATGATGCTCTATTTCACCTTCTAGACTTGCTTCCAGCAGCCTTTTTACAAATGGTGTTAATGCTCCATCTCTCCCCATCAATGGTTTACCTTCCCTTATTGATGACAGTATATTTGCTTCCAGCTCTTTGTAATCTACCAGGCCAGTCGTTCCATTTTCTATTTTGTAACTCATATATCAAACCTCTATTTTTTGTTTCTATTTTATTTTTATTTCTCGGTTTGACACACTTTTTTGAACATTCCCAAGAACTGTAATCTTCAGAAATTTCTGCATTCAAATCATCAAGAGCAGCAGTATTACTGCCGCTTTTATCAATTACAATTTTCTCAGGAAGATAGTTACTCCTGAAGGCTTTACGAAAGAATGCAAGTGCTGCAGACTTGTCTCTACTAACACACAAGAGGAAGTCTACAATATATAAATAAACCCATTTACCGTTTAATTTAATGTAAGTCTCTCCAACTACTACCAACCTGCTTCTTTCTTTTCCTTACTGCCTCATCTATCAGTGGTGATAACCCACCTTTGTAACGTAGCATTTTGCTCCCCTTATACTCATCATTTCTTCCAAATCTCGATAGCTCAAAGAGAATCGACATTTCATGTATACAGATAACATCCGCTGAAAAGCTAAATCCTTTGAAATATGGCAACAATTTTTGATTGATACGAAACATCTTTGCTTTTTTTTTAGACAATTATATCATTCTTCTTTCTACTTCCCTACAAATGCGACAGAACCCTAAAAAAGAAGTAATACATATAATCGGTATAGGTGGAATTGGAATGAGCGCAATTGCTGAAATTCTTCATAATTCCAGTTATAAAGTTCAAGGCAGTGATACGCGATCAAACGACAATATAGATAGGTTACAAAAATTAGGTATAGAGGTCTATATTGGTCACGATGCAAGTAGTATTAGACAAGCTCAAATAGTTGTACATTCTTCCGCAATAAAACCTGATAATGTGGAGCTAGTTGCAGCAAGAAATAACAATAAAACCGTTTTGCATAGGTCAGACATGCTGGTTAAAATTATGAAAGGTAAATATGTGATAGCAGTTTCAGGTTCAAGTGGCAAGACGACGACGACAGCTATGATTGCTTCCATTTTTGATCATTCTGGTGCTGACGCCACTGTAATTGTTGGAGGAATATTAAATTCCTATCAGAGTAATGCAAAACTTGGCAAAAGTGACATTTTCTTAATTGAGGCTGATGAGTCTGATGGAACTATGTTAAAAATTCCTGCAGATATTGCTGTTGTAACAAGTATTAATGATGACCATATAGACCATTACGGTACATTTAACAAAATCAAAAATGCGTTTTCTAGATTTGTAAACAACGCGAATTTTGCTATTTTGCCTGATTCTGCAGACATCAATCATGATGCGAGTAATTCTATAAAGTTTTGGTTTGGAAATGGTAAAATTAGAGCTAGCAACATCAAACAACACAATAATAGCATAGAATTTGACGTGCTGATTAGTATAAACGAAAGTAATCGTATTCCATTGTCCACTACTCGAGTAGTTGAGAGGGGTGGAATAAAAGCAGCCCTTTCTTCATCACCTCAATACTTGAAACTGGATTCTCGTTTCAATGTTAAACAAGATACTATAGAATTTAAGAGGACAATCCCTAGAAAATCTCTACATTCAAAAAAAGTAAATCGTACTAATGCTATTTGAACAAGCTAGCGTAAAAGTAAGCTAAATTTTTTAGGGTATAAAAACAGCAAGAAACAGTATTTTAAAGAAAGTTAGAATTTGATTGGATTGTTGAAAGTTGGCTCTCAAATTTTAGACGCATGAGCAAGCTCATACTTGTTAACTAATATAGACTAGGTGATGTGGAAGAGATACATTTAGAGCAGTCGGCAAAATTGCAATACATATTACCGCAATAACTAGAAATGAGAAGGATCTATATGGTGATTATAGATTTTTCCAGATCTTGAAAACAATAAATAGACAGTAAATTAGAACTACTGCAAAAAAAACAAGAATAGCTACACTGGTTGCTTGACCATCGTAAACGTAGCTTGTTAAGCCGATAAAAATAGCCATGATAGAAGCTCTAATAAATGAAATTGCAGAAGAAGTTGTACCTTTCATTTCAGGGAAAATATTTAATGATGCATTGAAAATGACTGCTTGACAAATTCCACAGCCAATACAAAAAATAGCCATAGACAGCGTTACTAAGTAGTAAGCACTGGGCATGATTATACTGAATATTATAAAAGTGATAGGGATCCAATAGCAATTACGCCTGTACCGGAAATTACACACCAAATTGCTCCAAGTTTCTTTAAGATCTTACTGGAAAACAGGCTAATTAGTGAGAAAGACCCAACCATTGCACCTTGATGTAGCTCATAAATAGTGCTGGATAAACCAAAAGTTTCCATATACAAAAAAGGGCCACAAGTAATGAATGACATATAAGCCGCAGAAAAAAGGCTCTGTGCCAAAGACAACACCATAAATTTTGAACTTGATAATAATTTTTTATAGTCTTTCATCATTTTTTTTAGACTAAAAATATCACGGTCCTTTTTTGTTTCTGGTAACAGAAAAAGCAGCAAAACCCAAGAGATGAAACAAAGTATTGCAACAGTTGCATAGTTGCCACGCCACCCAACAATTTTGTTGATGAAACTGCCTAATACTGGTGCAATTGCTATGAGAACTGTGAGAATAGAATTCATGATTCCAATAAATTTTACTGCTTCGTTGCCTTTATAGCTGTCTGCAATAATTGCAAACACAACTACAGATGTGCTAACACCAATGCCTTGAATAAAGCGAGAGATTAAAAGCCAAGAAACTGACAGCGCAAAAACACAGCCAACAGCACCGATGAGTAGCAAAGTGTTGCCTATGATCATCATCCTTCTTCTGCCATAGCATTCAGACAATGGACCAAAAAATAACCCTCCTATGCAAACGCCTAAAAAATTATAAGCAATAGTTAATTGAATTGTGCCTTCCGGTACGTTAAAATAGCGTACTATATCAGGAAAACTAGGTACAGAAATATCAATTTCAATGAACTTAGCAATTAGAGATAGAATTAATAAAAACGGTAGTAACACTTAAAATCTTTAATTAATGAATAAAAATATCACATTTAAAGCGTTGAAAGAAGAACATTTTTCACTATTATTAAAATGGGTAGAAACACACCATATAAAGAAGTGGTGGGATGCGGATATAAATTGGACACCAGAGTTAATTGAGAAAAAATATAGCAACTACGTTAAAGGATTCAAACGTTTGAAATCTAAGACACAAATTATTGAAAAACCAATGCACGCATTCATTATTAATTGTGATGGAGTTGATATTGGTTATATTCAATATTACAACAAACATGATTTCCCACCTGAACAGGTCTATAACACTTTAGAACTTCCAGAAAGTTGTGCTGCTATAGACTGGTATATCGGAGAGCTGAATTATGTAGGTAAAGGAGTTGGTTCACAAGCTTTGAATATATTTTTAAACAAATTTGTCTTTAAAGTTTATGAGAATGCCTTTGTCGACCCAGGTATAGCAAATGTTTGTGCAATCCGTGTTTACGAAAAAGTTGGCTTTAAAAAAATTATGGAAAGTAATAGTGCGATTTTAATGATTAAGGCAAGAATTCCTGAGAACCATTCAAGATGAGTGTTTTTTCAACAATCTACCTAAATTACTACAAGTGGTTTATAAAAATATACAAGGAGCTTTATACAAACTTAACATAATTTAATCATAAAAATATCATTATTAAGTCCTATATAAGAACAAATTTTGGCACTCAGTGAATCTTTTTTTAACTAACTATGAACTTGATTAATTGGAAAATAAATTTTACTTACTTTTACAATACCTTAAAATCTAATATCACTTTATCAGCAAAGATATCACAATAGGCTAGTATGTTCTTTACTCTTTTCCTCAAAATATTACCTATTTACATTACAATACTTATTGGTTACTTAGCAGGAAGATATCTTAAAATTGATAGAAATACTATATCTCAAATACTCTTTTATATAGCTAATCCAATAGTGATTTTATACGGAGTATCTCATACAGAAGTTAATTTAAAAGTAATTTCTCTGCCGATTTTGATATGGTTTATAGGTAGTACTATGTCCTTATCAGTGTATTATCTTTCTTCTTTTTTATTTAAGGACAACACGAGAAACATATTAGCGTTTAGCTCGGGCAGCACAAGTATGGGTTATTTTGGTCTACCGATTGCCATGGCTTTATTTGATGAAGATTCAGTGTCTGTGTATGTTGTCTGTTACATAGGAATGGCACTATTTGAAAATAGTTTGGGATTTTATATAGCTGCAAATGGTATCTATACTGCAAAAGAATGCGTATTAAAGTTACTCAAACTTCCCTCATTATATGCAATGATTCTAGGTTTCTTTTTAAGTATATATGATATACAAATACCCACTTTTTTGACAGATGTTATGATAAATATCAGAAGTACATTTATCACATTAGGAATGGTGCTGCTTGGAGTAAGTATTGCACAAATTACAAATTTTAAAGTAGATTGGAAGCTTGCCTTGACCACTATTGTAGCAAAGTACATATTCTGGCCGTCATTTGTTTTGGGAATTGTCTTGCTAGACAAGCATGTTACAGGTATATACGATGAAAGCATCTATAAAGCACTGATGTTACTGGCTATTATTCCGATTTCTGGATCCAGTATAATACTTGCTAATATTTTAAATTACCAACCAGATAAAGCTACTTTATTGCTCCTAATTAGTACTGCAGTGGGACTATTTTATGTTCCACTTATAATATCATTATTTTTTACTAAACTTGTCCCTTTTTGATCAAAAATTTAAGCGCTAGCCTATTCACAAAACTTGAATTTAGACTAGACTTCTTGGATAATCATAAAAGAAACTAATCCTTTTTTCCTCTCCTTTCTTATTTTTTTACACAGAATAGGAAGTTATCAATTGATGGAATTTTCGCAATAATGTCAATAGCAGTAAGATTTCCTACACCTTTTAGCAGGTCTATAGTTGAATTTGGATGTTCTATGAGCAGCAACAAATAAATGTAACTTGCCTTTTTCTATATGATGCTATTAACCGAATAGGTATTCGCTTGACATTTCCATATCTTTGTTATCATTAGTAATACTAAAGGGAAAACTAAACTTAATAAGATTTGGAAGCATATTGTTGTTCTATGATTCACGTAATGCTGCTATGCCTTCGTTGCAGACGTTGTCATAAAGTAAATTAAATTCTTTAATATTTGAAAAACTACCACCCCTTAGCGCACTCATTAATATTATTTCACTTTCAACATCAATATCATTAGAAATTAAATCAAGTTTAATAAGATTTGGAAAGTTACCATTCTTTAACATTTAGTGATTGCTATTGAGCCTTCTGCGCCAATAATGCTAGAAGTTAATTTACACTCAGTAATATTTGGAAGATTAATATTCTCTAATGCTTCATTTAAAACTTCTCCGCACTGAGCATCAATATAACAATTAGATAAAGTCAAGCTTGTAATATTTTGCTTTTTCTGTAAAAAGTTTACTAGCTTTTCCATATATACATATAGATTATTTAACTCTAAGGTGTTACTATTAACATATTGATTAAAGTCAACTTCCATGGTTTCTGTAAGTTATAGAGCTGCTAATTATAGCATAAATTTAAATAATTGTCAACCTTATGAACAACTAACTTTACTTCTTTTTAACCTGATACCTATGCTTTGTTTCAAATTTCCATCAAAAAGTAACATTACCCCCTCCAGTCAACCTTTCTGCTTCATTTCGTGAAATCAATGCCTCAATAAATTCATCTAGTTCACCTTCTTTTATAATCTGTTCTAGTCGATGTGAAGTGAGATTAATTCTATGATCTGTTATTCTTGATTGTGGAAAGTTATAAGTTCTTATACGTTCAGAGCGATCTCCAGAACCAATTTGGCTTTTCCTCATTGTTGACCTTTCCATTTCTTTTTTTTGTCTTTCAATTTCGTATAGCCTTGCTCTCAACACTTTGAGCGCTTTAGCCTTATTTTTGTGCTGCGATTTTTCATCTTGCTGTATTACAACTATCCCTGTTGGCAAGTGGGTGACCCTTACTGCGCTGTCAGTTGTATTCACTGATTGCCCTCCAGGACCACTGGATCTATAAACATCTATGCGTAAATCTTTTTCTTCTATTTCAAAGTCAACCTCTTCTACTTCAGGTAATATTGCAACAGTAGCTGCGGAAGTGTGCAATCTTCCTGAGGATTCAGTTTCTGGCACTCTTTGTACTCTGTGCACCCCTGACTCAAATTTCAGTCTTGCAAAAACTTCTGTTCCATTAATGAGTGCAGAAGCTTCCTTATAGCCACCTATACCTGTATTAGAAATACTTATTGGCTCAAACTTCCAATTTCTTCTTTCTGCATATTTTTGATACATACGAAATAACATCGCTGCAAATAATGCTGCTTCTTCTCCGCCTGTGCCTGCTCTAATTTCTAATATTGCATTTCTTGAGTCATCTTCATCTTTGGGTAATAATGCCAACTTTAGTTTTGCTTTTACTTTCGGTAATAGTATCTTTTGCTTCTCAAGAAGTTCTTCTTTTGCTAACTCTTTTATATCACCATCGCTGTTCTCATCTTTCATGATTTCTTCTAAATCTGAAATTTCCTCTTTTAATATATTATATTCATCGATTATCTCGATAATTGGTCTGAGTTCAGAGTATTCCTTTGAAAAACTAACGAATTCTTTTTGACTCAAATTGGTAGGGTTTTCCAGATTTCTCTCTACATCAGAAAACTTTTTTTTTAAGTCTTGTAAATTATTCTCTATATCCATATAGTACAGGTCTAGTTTTCAGCTGTTTAAGTAAGTAATATATACTGAAATAAAAAATTTCTTATATCAAGCAATAACACTATAATTGTCTCGAATATTTCTACCTAAGTATAATGGCAAAACAGATAACATCAATCTGCAGCTTCATATTTGGAGCTTCAGACAAAAAATCATTACCAGATGAGTCGGCTCCAGAGATTGCATTTGCTGGTAGATCAAACGTAGGAAAATCAAGTTTAATCAACTTGCTGATAAACAGCAAAAAAGCTGCAAGAGTTTCTTCTAAACCTGGATGCACTAGACAAATAAATTTTTACTCTATGTACAATGATAAGTTTAGGATTGTCGACCTACCGGGTTATGGCTATTCTTGTGCAAGCAAGGAAGAAGCAGTACAATACTTAAACCTAATTGAGTACTATCTAATTCACAGGAGAAATCTAAAAAGAGTGTTTGTGCTTATAGATAGCAAGGTAGGATTAAAAGAAATAGACAAAGACTTTGTTTATTGGTTAATATGTAATAATATTAACTTTAATATTGTGCTAACAAAAATAGATAAAGTGAATCAGGAAAGTCTAGATGCTATTCTAGAAAATACTCAAAAGTGGGTTAATAATGAACATGTATCAATTCATCAAATAAGCATTCGTGTTAAGCATAAAATCACCAAGGTAAGAGATGAGTTTTTCAAATTTACAAGATAAAAAAATGAAAAGTGATGAATCTTTAAATGGTAAGATGCCATTGAAGGAAAAAACAGAAATATTATTTGAAGTTCTGTCTAACATACCTAAATTTGTAGGCGAAACTTTTATCATCAAATGCAGCAGTGTAATAATCTCAGATGAAACGCTGCTTAGTGCTTTTGCGCATAATGTTGTTCTGTTGAAACAGCTTGGTATAAATCCGGTGGTAGTTCATGACGGAGAATATGAAATTAACTTAGTGTTAAAAATGCTAGGTATGAATGATAAGTTTATAAATGGTGTCAGACTTACAGACAAAAGCACTATGAAAATCATTGAAATGGCACTGTGTGGTTCAATTAATAAAAAAATTGTTCAGCATATAAATTCTGCTGGTGGTTCAGCCATTGGACTATGTGGAAAAGACGGCAACCTCATAAAAGCTGAAAAGATAAGCACTACGCTTAGGGAAAATAGATTAAATAATATTGAAAAAATACTAGACATGGGATTTATCGGTAGACCAACTGAAATCAATCCTGATATATTATTCTTTATTGAAGAATCAGATTCTATACCAGTTATTGCACCTATCGGTTATGGAAAAAATGGAGAAACATATCATATTGATACTGATAGCACTGCAAGTGCAATTGCACTTGCAGTTTACGCATCTAAAATGATAATCTTGAGTGATACAGATGAAGAAATAAACAAAGTTGGCAATGGAAGAGTCTTGATTAAAAATTTAAAAGAATCGATTGATTGTGGAAAAATTAAAGGAGAAAAATTTGTTGAAAGGCTTATGTCATATACTAAAATGGTAGAAGAATGTGCAGGGGTTGTTCACATAGTTGATGGTAGAGTACCTAACATTATACTTGATTTATTTACTGAGAATAATTCAGGTATATCAATAATGGATGATTAATAGCTGTACTGCTTATAACCATATGAACATTGAAAATTTGGGAATAGCTTATGTCAAATTCCTATTCTCTTTTCCAGTTTTTTAGGGTTTTTTTTCTTGCAAGCATAATAGTTTCGTATACATAATGAAAGCAAATGGTATTTTTAGCTTGATAACAGATGAAAATAAAGAGGGCTTGGGTGTAACACTCAAATAATGATTTACCTTATGGATACCGCTAGAAAAGTTGACTAAGGTATACAATTCTCTCTGCGTCAAGTTACTCAAGATATCGAATCTACAAACGCTTTGGATTGAGTGTGTTTGATCAATTTGAGTGCTTTAAATGAAAGGCGAAAATTGAGCATACTACGCCTCTGTACACAGTATCTTTAATGCAAATGCCCATGTGATTCCATAGATAATCTCTGTTTTTTTATTTTATCTGTCCATTTATCATTCTCTATATCTTGTTTGTTGGTTGCTCTTTTTTCTTGTTCAACAATTGCCTTATCTATCTTCTGATGAATTGCATCAATTGCATTTTTTTCTTTGTATACTTCGCTTTTTCCTTCAACAATTAAATTGGTAAAAATATTTACAACAAACTGCACTTGATTATGATTAACCTGACCTTTTATCGAAGAAGGTAAAGAGTTTAATTCCATCAATACTTCTGATGCTGTTTTATCTTGAGTGGAAAGCCCTAAATTATCTGCTACTTCACTTATTAATAACTCTCTGTTTTCTTTATTATCTTCCAATTTAGTATAATCACGCAGTAGATCCATAACTGCAGATACTCTGACTTCAATAATATCATCAACATCTTCACCTCCTAGAGCAACTCCTGATTCCAATAACTTCTCTCTGAGGTTTTTGCTTAAAAGATTAATAAATTCTTCATTTGCATCTGATCCTATGGTTGATATCGTACCATCTAAATAGTTATTTACTTTGATTTGAGTACCTAAGTCATGCTCTATTTGTATTTTTGTCTCATATTTAAATCCTAGTTCTGCACAGAATTTCTGAAAATATTCTTTAATAATGTCAAACAAGCTCTTGCCATTATCTTTATAGTTTTTTAGCTCTTCAGGAATAGTAAGTGATAACTTACCTTCTTTATATATTATACCATTTTTGCTATCTTGAGATTCAAGTGTGAATTCTAATGAGCTGGATAGGTCACATATTTTCTCTTTCGGATTGTTAAGCGTGGTTATAGGCATTGCCATATCAGACTTCACTTTTATGTGGTTGTGATCAGTGCAGTAAATGTTTAGCGCTTTTTTAGGACTATGTGGAATCAAGCTACAACTACTGAGTGCTGCATGAGATTCATTAAATATACCAGCTTCATACCCTGCTTGATTACAATTGGTGACTAGCTCTTCTAAAATAGCATTACTTGGAACTTCTGCCCCAGCGTACCTGAACATTTCCTTGAAAATTTCCTTTGCTAATGCACGGTAATCTTTTTTGGAGAATAGATGATAAGAGCTTCTCCCTGCGTTATAAAATCTCTCAAATTCCTTTCTATATTCATCAATTTTTTTTTCATCAGCAACTGTAGGGCTATTACAATGATTTTCCCAAACTTCAGATAGTCTATCTTGATCAAGCTCCTTAAGTACTGGTTCCATAAAAGCTTTACCTTCTTCAGAGAGGTTATCAAAATTATCACGGTTAAAAATCTCATTTTTATAATCTTTAGCTCCTTCCTTAAATGCAATAATAAAATTTTTATCTATTTCTTTTTCATTAATAATAAAATTCATTCTTTGAAAATCTAAGAACATTGTTTCACCGGAATTCGCTAATTTATTATCTTGATCTGCTCTTAATTTACTAAAATTGAATTCTTTAGCTGTGGCCTTTAATCTAACTACCGGACTCTTCTTTGCCTCTTTCATAATTAACACCTTACTATAAATATGCTGTAAGTTGTACCATATAATGATGAATAATTTTATAATATATAAAAAAGTCGATAGTCTATTTCTTTATTTTAGGGATATAGGAAAGGCGTAGATTTCTCTTTTCATTTGTAGCATGCTGCATTAATATTTACGTATTAATCTAGAAAATAGTGATGAATAATATTGTAATTGTTGGTCTGCAATGGGGTGACGAAGGCAAGGGTAAAATAGTAGATTATCTTTCTGAGAATGCAGATGTAGTTGTGAGATTTCAGGGAGGAAATAATGCAGGGCACACTATAGTAATAGATGATGAGGTTTATAAATTAAATTTACTGCCCTCTGCTGTTTTGAGAGCGGACAAAATATCTATTATAGGAAACGGTGTTGCTCTTGATTCACATGCTCTAGTCTCAGAAATAGAGTCATTGAAAGTTAAAGGAGTGGACGTAAACTATAACAACTTGATGGTATCCGAGAGCTGTCCATTAATACTTAGCGTACATAAGGACAAGGAAAAGCTATTTGAAGATTTAAACGGAAATCACAAAATTGGTACAACAAACAAAGGGATAGGGCCATGTTATGAAGATAAAGTTGGCAGGAGAGCTATACGCCTTTGTGACTTAGAAAACACAGATGAGCTCAATCAAAGAGTGGATGCTCTCCTGAGTTACCATAATGCTATCAGAAAAGGACTTAACTACCAGGTAGTTAAAAAAGAAGAAATATTAAAGGAAATTCAAGAGATTTCAGAAAAAATTCTTTTATATAAAAAACCTGTGTGGAAGATACTAAATGATTTTATGAAAGAAGGTAAGAAAATAATATTTGAAGGCGCTCAAGGCGCATTTTTAGATATCGACCACGGAACTTACCCTTTTGTTACTTCAAGTAATACCGTAGCATCGCAAGCGATAACAGGCTCAGGATTATCCTACAATGCTCACATTATTGGTGTAGCAAAAGCGTATACAACAAGAGTGGGTAATGGTCCATTTCCTACTGAACAAAATAACGAGATTGGAGACAGCTTATTTTCTATAGGTAAGGAACTTGGAACAGTAAGCAATAGAAGAAGGCGCTGCGGATGGTTTGACGCAGTTTTAGTGCGCCAGGCCGTACAACTCTCTGGAGTTTCAAGCATTGTATTAACCAAATTAGATATTCTTGATTCTTTTGATACTATTAAAATAGGCACTGGTTATAAGTATGGCGGAAAAATGTATGATTATTTACCCGCATCACATTCAATACAAAAAGAATTAGAGCCAATATATGAAGAATTTCCTGGTTGGAAAGAGAAAACTCAAGGCAAAAGGTCAGTTAAGGAATTACCTGCAAATTTGATGAAATATGTGAGAAAAATAGAAGAATTAATAGGTGTACCAATTCATCTAATTTCAACTAGTCCCAATAGAGAGGATGTTATTAAGCTTAAAAATCTATGAAAACGTCTTGTTAACTTTTATCTAATAAAAAACGATACTTGTGTGACTTCAAGCAATCTATTATGCAAAGTAGCAGCGTAAACGTACAGTGAGCAGTGTGATTTTTCTTAAATACATGTTGATTGTTATAATATAAACATAGTTAAAGGAGGCGTATTATGATTGCAGGTTTGACTAAGGGAGACAAAGCAGTAAAAGCGGAAAAAACAAGTGATCAGCTGAGAGAATTGTCAGTTGCAGAATATGTAGTTAAGTCAATACATGACTTGCAAAAATTGCATAATAGATTATGTTCATCACAGGGCAACAATTGTGTTAATGATAGAGAGAAGTTTGTCCAAGATAGTGATGGGCTTGGTATATTTCAATTTCTCAAAAGCTATATTAATGATGCAGAAAAAAATGAGCCTTCCATTAAGAACCTTACTATAATGAAATTTCTTCGCTCAATTATAGAAGATAGGGAACTGTATAAAAAGTTATGCAGTTTCGATGATTTTCTCGATTGTGAGTTAGAAAATTTGAGAGATAAGATAAGCTTATTAGCGCTTTTGAGAGAAAAGATGGACTTTACTGATATACAAAAAGCTTATGGTAATTGGCGTTTTAGTAATCTAATAGGTGATAATGATTTTAAGCGAATGTATGTGGATGAAGCAGTAAAAGAAAGAGAAAAGCCTGTTAATGAGGACTTTGAGAAAAATATAGGTAAATACATAGAGTTAGTAAAGGAAGGAAAAGAAGTTGCAAGTAGGTATTTTGGAAAATGGAAAGAGGACTTTCAAGTTTACTGTGAAGAAATTGACAATAATAATAAAGTTTTGAATATTAACCTTACTCATTACGACAATAGTGAGCCAACAAAGATTAGTGACGTTTTACAGCAAGAGAAAGATATTAAAGAACTGAATATCTATTGCAATAAAAAACATGAAATACACGCTCATAAAAAAGATAAGAAAAGATATTATGAATTTAAAGAAGGTGCATATTATGAAATGACAAGCACTTGGGCTGCAAAAGATGGATCAGGAATGTGTACCATGATTATGAATGTGAGTAGCGATGGCATAACTGAAATACTAAAATTTAATGGTGAAGATTTTGTTTCATCGAAGGAGATTCTAGAATTAATAAAGCAAAACGATGAATTATATATTCAAGGTCTCTCCTTATATGATGCTGTAATGGAATCACTAGAAGAGAATAGGGCTACTCCTATTAATCTTTACAATGAATCTATGGTGGCTTATCAAGGTAAGGAACCAGAGGGGAAGTTAGATCATAAAGTTGATGCTGATAATAGCCTTCCTTCTTCTCCTTCTATTAATAGCAATGCATTGGAAGCCAATTTACAGCACACTGAAACTCAACCAGAAATTGCTTCACAACAAATAACTGATTTACAAAACAGTTTTGGAAAAGAAGAGCGAAAAAACACGGAATTGCAAACTGAACTGGCACAAAAAGATGAAAAGTTAGCAAGTGTGTTAGCAGAGTTACAAGAGAAAGCACAAGAACTTAAAAATGTATGTGAAGCAAAAGGAAAGCTAGAGGGTAAGCTAAAAGGTGTTAATACAGAAAAGAAGGAGTTAGAAGACAAATTAAAAGAAGCAGCACACATAATGAAGGAAAAGGAGAAGTATATAAGCAATTTAAAACTTCAAGTGCAAGAGTTGAAAGATGAGCATAAAGCACAACTGGAATCTTATGAACAAGGGATATGCAAACTAGCATGGGAAGTTGAAGAGTTAAGAAGCAAGCTAGAGTGTGAGAATGAATGGGATGATAAAGTTGTAGAAATAGCTGATGGACTGGGAGAAAAAATTCATGCTGATGAACAAAGAAGCCTCAATAATCAATTTTATACTCCAACAAGAAATATTTTTAATGAGACTAATAATGAGTCTTGTGTTCCACTGGAAGAAAAGATGACGTTACTCAGATCTTCAAGCTCTGATGGCGGGTATGGTAGTGATAATGGTTTATCTTCTAACATGAGTTCTATTGAACAAAGAAGCTTCAATCATCAATTTTATACTCTAGCAGGAAACGTTTTTAGTGAGCCTGATAGTGCCTCACAAAAGAAGACAGAGTTATCCAGATCTTCAAGTTTTGATAGTGAACTTGATAGCGATGAGGAAAATTGTGATAATGATTTATCTTCTAACATAACTTCTATTGAGAAGGTAGTAGAGAGTAGAAGCGTAGGTAGCTCGCTTTCCTCTTGCATTGTTAAGGAGATGATTGGAGTTAAGTTGCAAGAGCAATACTCAAGTAGAGTATAAAAATCTCCTGTATTGATAATAATTTAAAATCTATAGTAGACTGAAAAAGATTATTAAATTATAATACGACAATGATAAAAGAAGACAAATCAAAAACACTTTTTGAAGTGGAAGGGGCAGTAACTGCTTTACTACCTGCAGCAGAATTTAGAGTGAAGCTGGACAATGAACATGAGATTATCTGTCATGTATCAGGGAAAGTGAGAAGAAGTAAAATACGCATAATTATAGGCGATAGGGTGTTGGTTGAGATGAGTGTTTATGATAGGAATGCAAAAAAGGGTAGGATAATTAGAAGGCTTAAAGGTACAAGTGACAGGACGATCTCTAAATAATCTTATTCTTGCTTCATCATCGAAAAGGCGTATAGCTTTACTAAAACAAATAAATATTGAGCCAGGTTTAATTTTGCCAGCAGACATAGATGAAGTTCCTTTAAAAAAGGAACTTCCAAGAGATTACTCAATCCGTATGGCAAAAAGTAAAGCTGAGAAAACACAAAGTTCAAATCCAAATTACTTTGTGCTTGGTGCTGATACAGTTGTTGCTTGTGGTAGAAGGATACTGCTCAAAGCTGAAAACGTTGAGCAAGCAGAAAAATGCGTTCGCTTGTTATCAGGAAGAAGGCATAGAGTATACACCAGTGTGTGTTTATTAACTCCTGATCAATCTAAACAGCATATTAGGACTGTAGTTACAATAGTGAAATTTAAGCGTCTCAGCGAACAAGAAATTAAATATTATTTAGCATCAGAAGAGTGGAAAAACAGGGCAGGGGGGTGCAACATACAAGGTCTTGCAGGAATGTTTGTATTATTTTTACGTGGCTCATACTCTTCTGTAATAGGGTTACCATTACATGAAACCCATTGCTTGCTAAGTAATTACTTTAACCTATACTAATACCACTGTCCTTTTTTTGTTTTTCGGGAATGTTCAAAAAAGTGTGTCAAAGCGAATTTTTAGTTCAACTCAATTTTTAACCTATCAGGAAAAAAGATATCAAGTTGAGATATAGTTAGAGCCCAATTAGGCAAAGCCATAGCCCATTTTTGCTCTATCTTTTTTATAGCACAATATACCAATTTGTACAAGGCATTTGTACTGGTAAATGAACCTTTGGTTTTAGTAAATTTTCTGATTTGTCTGTGCAACCCCTCAATTGGATTGGTGGTATAAATTAGCCTTCTAACAGGGCCAGAATACTTAAAATAACTAGACAAATTTTCCCAATTGTTTTGCCACGATTTTATGACTAAAGGATATTTTTCACCCCATTTTTCCTCCAGTTCAAGTAAATAATTTTCGGCGATTTCTCTACTTGTAGCACGGTATATTTTTTTCAAATCATTCATAAAAACTTTTATATCTTTGCTGGATACGTATTTTAGTGAATTTCTTATTTGGTGCACAATGCATAACTGTACCTCAGCATTGGGAAATACGCTATTTATAGCTGTAGGGAAGCTTTTCAGACCGTCAACACAAGCTATCAAAATGTCTTCTACTCCTCTCTCTTTTAAGTCATTTAATACGCCTAGCCAGAAGTTAGCTCCCTCACTTTCTGCTAAGTAAAAACCCAGTACTTCTTTTCTGCCATTTTGGTCTATTCCTAATATATTGTACATGCATTTACTTATGCAATGTCCATTCTCTTTGACCTTAAAAAACATCCCATCCATAAATACTATCGGGTATACTGATTGTAGGGGACGACTCCTCCATTCATTGATTATAGGCAGTAATTTATCTGTAATTCCAGATATCTCTGCTGCAGATATTTTATGGTCATAGATTTCTTCCACATAGGATGCTATATCCCTGTATCCCACACCGCTTGCAAACATGTTCAAGACCTTTGTTTCAAGTTCTGGATGTAAGCTTGTTTGCCTTTTTTTCACTATCTGTGGTTCGAAACTTCCCTCTCTATCTCTTGGTGTCAATAGTTCAAATACTCGTCTTCAAAGTTTTGCCATTCTTTCCGTTTCTTCGATTCTTTTCTTCTCTTTCATTGGATAAATGATGCTCTATTTCACCTTCTAGACTTGCTTCCAGCAGCCTTTTTACAAATGGTGTTAATGCTCCATCTCTCCCCATCAATGGTTTACCTTCCCTTATTGATGACAGTATATTTGCTTCCAGCTCTTTGTAATCTACCAGGCCAGTCGTTCCATTTTCTATTTTGTAACTCATATATCAAACCTCTATTTTTTGTTTCTATTTTATTTTTATTTCTCGGTTTGACACACTTTTTTGAACATTCCCTCTATATATTCAAATATTGCGGTTTTAGCTTGTTGTGCAGAGTGTTGTGAAGTATCAATGAGTAACTCTCTCTTAAGTGAACTAAAAAAGCTCTCTGAAACAGCATTATCATAACAACAACCTTTGTGACTCATACTAGAAGTAATATTTTTTGTACTTAGTAAAAATTGATAATTTTTAGAGGTGTATTGCGATCCTTGATCGCTATGAAATAGTAGATTTTTAGCAGATTTGCGCCTACCAATAGCCATGAATAACGCATCTATAACTAATTGCCTATTTACTGCATTACTCATTGACCAGCCAATCACCATGCGTGAATATAAATCTATTATTGCTGCCAAATATAACCATCCTTCATTAGTTTTTATGTACGTAATATCAGTTACCCATATCTTGTTAGGTTGATCAGCGATGAAATTCTGATTTAATATGTTAGGAGTTATAACTCTATTGTCTATTTGTGGTTTTTTACTTTTAAACTTTCGTCTAAGCTTAGCTTGAATGCCATTTTTCTGCATAACATTTTGCACTGTTTTGATGTTATAATTTTTACCTAAAGCCTTTAATTCAGCGTGAATTTTAGGAGCTCCGTATCTGCATTGTGATGCTCGATATACCTTCTGAATATCTTGTATGAGCTCTTCTCTTATTGATTTTTTGTTGTTTTTTTCCTTAGTAATCCATTTATAATAACCACAAGCAGATACGTTCAAAAATCTGCATAATTCCCGTATTTTATAGCAGTTTTCATGTTCTTTTATAAAAGAATATTTTACTCTTTTTGGTTTGCAAAATATCCCAGGGCTTTTTTTAAAATGTCTCTTTCCCTCGTTACTCTTGCCAGCTCTTTCTTTAAATCAAACTTTTCTTTGTCACAATGAGCTACTTTCCCTTTTCCTGGAAACGCATCTACTCCAGACATTCTATCATTGTATGTTTTTACCCATCTGCTTAATGAATCACCGCTAATACCCAAATCTCTTGCTATTTTTGCTGATGATTGACCTGTTTCTTTTACTAGTCTTATAGCTTCAATTTTGAATTCTGCTGTATATTCTTTTCTTTTTGTCATACCACACCTCTTTGAAAAAACGTTTTATTTTACTTCAAAAACGTCTTAACTTTCTGTCTACTTTTTCTGGGTAAGGTCAATAATGCAGCAAATATCATTGATACAATAGTAAGTAACTCGATTGGAACAGGAATAAAACCGCAATCAAAAGCTAAAGATCCAGAGTTTCGGAAAAGAGTGCAAGAGTTATGGCTGAGATGGACAGATGAAGCAGACAGTAGTGGAGTAAATGATTTTTATGGACTGCAAGCACTGGTTTGTAGGAGCATGATAGAAGGCGGGGAATGTTTCATACGGTTAAGAACAAGAAAACCTGGAGATGGTCTGTGTGTACCGTTGCAATTACAAGTGCTTGAATCTGAACACTTAGATAATAAAACAAATCAAACTTTAGCAAATGGTAATGTAATAAGAAACGGGATTGAGTTCAATAGACTTGGGCAAAGGGAAGCATACTACCTATTTAAAGAACACCCTGGTGAAAGTACGTTTGGAGAATCAGTAAGAGTACCAGCAAACGATGTTTTACATATCTATAGACCACTAAGACCTGGGCAAATTAGGGGAGAGCCATGGCTTTCTAATATACTGCTAAAGCTCTATGAGCTTGATCAATACGATGATGCAGAGCTAGTGAGAAAAAAGACAGCGGCGATGTTTGCAGGATTTATTACGAGACTCGATCCAGAAGCAAATATTTTAGGAGAAGGTGAAAGTAATGAGCAAGGAGTAGCACTATCTGGTTTAGAGCCTGGAACAATGCAGCTTTTAGACCCAGGAGAAGATATAAAATTTTCAGAACCATCGGATGTTGGAGGAAGTTATGAAGCATTCATGAGACAGCAGCTGAGAGCAATAGCAATAGGTACAGGAATAACATATGAGCAACTAACTGGGGATCTAAGTGGCGTTAATTATTCATCAATCAGAGCAGGATTAATAGAGTTTCGTAGGAGATGTACAATGTTACAGCATAACATAATGGTATTTCAGTTTTGCCGTCCTGTATGGGATAGATGGTTAGAGTTAGCACTACTTTCTGGAGAACTAGACATAGGTGAAGAATGGACAAAGGGAAAAGAAGGAGCAAAAAAAGAAGTAAAATGGATACCACAGGGATTTGATTGGGTCGATCCGCTAAAAGATCAGCAAGCACAGCAAATGGCAGTAAGAAATGGATTTAAGAGTCGATCAGAAGTAGTATCAGAAATGGGTTACGATGTAGAAGAAATTGAGCAGGAAATTGCTGAAGATCAAAGACGTGCAAGTGAACTGGGCTTAAGTTTTGATTCTGACGTTACGGCCAATCAAGAGGTGATATGAAACAACAATGGCTAAACAGATGTGTAATGGTAGAACCAAGGAGTTTTGAATTACTGTCACTACAAACAGGAAAGCAGCCTATCTTTAAAAATATAAAACATGCAGTAAGAAATAGTGAAAGAGGAATAATACCGATACATGGAATCTTGACAAAAAAGTCAGAAACTTTTGATGATATTTTTGGAATGACTTCCTATAATCAAATAGAAGCACAAATTACACAAGCAATAGAAGATAGTGATATAGAAACAATCCTGTTGGATATAGACAGTCCTGGAGGAGAGGTCAATGGAGTGTTTGACCTTGCTGATTTTATTTACAGTGCAAGGGGAAAAAAGAGGATAATAGCGATAGCAAATGATGATGCATATTCTGCAGCGTACGCTATAGCTTCTAGCGCTGAAAAGGTATTTGTGAGTAGAACTTCAGGAGTAGGAAGCATAGGAGTAATAGCAAGTCATATAGATCAAAGTGGGTTTGATGAAAAACAGGGAATAAAATATACGACAGTATTTGCAGGAAGTAGAAAAAATGATTTAAATCCACATGAGCCAATAACTTCTGAGAGTTTAGAAAACCTAAAAAGCGAAGTGAATCGTTTATATGGAATGCTGGTTGAGCTAATAGCACGCAATAGAAACCTTTCTGTAGAGGCAATCAAATCAACAGAAGCAGGGCTATATTTTGGCGAGAAAGCAGTAGAAATAGGTCTTGCAGATGGAATTACAATTCTTTCAGAGTTTAAATCTATTAATAAAAACAGGAGTACTACTATGAATGAACAAACTAGAACTGACCTAGAAACTGATAATTTAACTAAGTATCGTAATGAAGTTCTTGAATTAATGCGTTTATGTAACTTATCACGAATGCCAGAGAAAATAGGAGAATTTATTGAGCAGGGTATAAGTATTGAGCAAGCAAGGGAAGTTTTAATGGAATTACTTGCAGAGAGAACGAAGAAGACAGAGATACTGAGTGCAATACCACAGAATTCGCCGGAAGATTTGATGATGCAAGTAGCGAAAAGTCGTAGGCATTTAAACAAAGGGAGAAAAGCAAAATGAGTACTATAACAGAACAAAATAACCTTGGTGATCTTCTAAAATATGAAGCATCAAATTTATATTCACGAGATCAAATAACTGTTGCCAAAGGACAGAATCTCAAGCTTGGTGCAGTAGTTGCTAAAAAGACTGAAGATGGTTTTATTAGGGTCTTAAATCCAACAGCAACCGATGGCACACAAACGGCAATAGGAGTAATTTCAAGTGATGTAAACGCAAAGGAAAATGCTAAAGAAGTAATTATTGCTCGCAGTGCAATGCTAGTAGATCATGCAATTGTATGGCCAGCAAATATCACTGAAGAGCAGAAAGCTGAAGCAATAAAGCAACTTGAAGCACGAGGGATCATTATCCGTAAAGCAGTCTAAAGCTATATTAAACAATAAAAAACACAAAAGGGGAAAAGAAAAAATGCAAAATCCATTTACAAATCCAGCATTTAGTATGACGGCACTAACTAATGCGATGAATATATTGCCGATAAATTATGGACGGGTTGAAAATTTAAATTTATTTCCAAGTAGGTCAGTAAGATTTAGACATATTACCATAGAAGAGCAAAATGGAGTATTAAGTTTACTACCAACACAAGTGCCAGGAGCACCAGCAACAGTAGGAAAAAGAGGAAAAAGAAAGGTAAGAACGTTTACAATTCCGCATATTCCTCATGATGATGTAGTGCTGCCAGAGGAAGTACAGGGAATAAGGGCATTTGGATCAGAGAGTGAACTTAAAGCGCTGGCAGATGTAATAACTGATCATTTGCAATCAATGAGAAACAAACATGCAATAACATTAGAGCATTTGCGAATGGGAGCACTCAAAGGAATAATTTTGGATGCTGACGGGTCAGAATTATTAAATCTGTACAACGAATTTGAAATTACACCAAAAGTAGTAAATTTTGCCCTTGGAACAGCAACAACAGATGTAAAGCGTAAGTGTCTGGAAGTACTCCGGCATATAGAAGATAATCTAAGTGGTGAATATATGACAGGAGTACATGCCTTGGTAAGCCCTGAGTTTTTTGATGCACTCACTTCGCATAGTAAAGTGAAAGAAGCATATGAGAGATGGCAAGAAGGAGCAGCGCTAAGAAATGATATGAGATCAGGATTTACGTTCTGTGGAATAACATTTGAAGAATATAGAGGACAAGCAACCGATCCTGAAGGAACCGTGAGAAGATTTATAGAAAGGGATACGGGGCACTGTTTTCCAGTAGGAACAGCAAGCACATTTACGACATATTTTGCGCCAGCAGACTTTAATGAGACAGTAAATACTCTTGGGCAGCCACTATATGCAAAACAAGAGCCAAGAAGATTTGATAGAGGGACTGATTTGCATACGCAGTCAAACCCTCTGCCAATGTGCCACCGTCCAGCAATACTAGTCAAGATCGTTGCAACATAGGTAGAGCAAATATAAAGCGATGTGAGGCAGAAGAATGCTTTACCTCTTCTTAGCATATAAATGTTAGTATATAGCGGAGAAATGTGCAAGAGAATATTAAGAGATTATTTAAAGATTGTTTTGCCCATTTAGGAGAAGTAGCTTTGTATGAATCAAAGGATAAGTCATATATGGTACAAGTATTAAAGCAACAGCCAGATAAATTATACGAGATTGGTGAAGGACAATTTGTGGGAGAGATGCTTTTTCTTGAGGTAAACGTTTTTGATGTATTGAGGCCAATGGTAGATACCGTCTTGCAAGTCAACAAAAAAATTACAAAAATTGTTCAAGCTGTATCATAAAATTAAAAAATACTTCCAATTCACATTTTGTGTAACGGTACACAGATTATAGTTAGTGAATAGGGAATGTTCAAAAAAGTGTGTCAAACCGAGAAATAAAAATAAAATAGAAACAAAAAATAGAGGTTTGATATATGAGTTACAAAATAGAAAATGGAACGACTGGCCTGGTAGATTACAAAGAGCTGGAAGCAAATATACTGTCATCAATAAGGGAAGGTAAACCATTGATGGGGAGAGATGGAGCATTAACACCATTTGTAAAAAGGCTGCTGGAAGCAAGTCTAGAAGGTGAAATAGAGCATCATTTATCCAATGAAAGAGAAGAAAAGAATCGAAGAAACGGAAAGAATGGCAAAACTTTGAAGACGAGTATTTGAACTATTGACACCAAGAGATAGAGAGGGAAGTTTCGAACCACAGATAGTGAAAAAAAGGCAAACAAGCTTACATCCAGAACTTGAAACAAAGGTCTTGAACATGTTTGCAAGCGGTGTGGGATACAGGGATATAGCATCCTATGTGGAAGAAATCTATGACCATAAAATATCTGCAGCAGAGATATCTGGAATTACAGATAAATTACTGCCTATAATCAATGAATGGAGGAGTCGTCCCCTACAATCAGTATACCCGATAGTATTTATGGATGGGATGTTTTTTAAGGTCAAAGAGAATGGACATTGCATAAGTAAATGCATGTACAATATATTAGGAATAGACCAAAATGGCAGAAAAGAAGTACTGGGTTTTTACTTAGCAGAAAGTGAGGGAGCTAACTTCTGGCTAGGCGTATTAAATGACTTAAAAGAGAGAGGAGTAGAAGACATTTTGATAGCTTGTGTTGACGGTCTGAAAAGCTTCCCTACAGCTATAAATAGCGTATTTCCCAATGCTGAGGTACAGTTATGCATTGTGCACCAAATAAGAAATTCACTAAAATACGTATCCAGCAAAGATATAAAAGTTTTTATGAATGATTTGAAAAAAATATACCGTGCTACAAGTAGAGAAATCGCCGAAAATTATTTACTTGAACTGGAGGAAAAATGGGGTGAAAAATATCCTTTAGTCATAAAATCGTGGCAAAACAATTGGGAAAATTTGTCTAGTTATTTTAAGTATTCTGGCCCTGTTAGAAGGCTAATTTATACCACCAATCCAATTGAGGGGTTGCACAGACAAATCAGAAAATTTACTAAAACCAAAGGTTCATTTACCAGTACAAATGCCTTGTACAAATTGGTATATTGTGCTATAAAAAAGATAGAGCAAAAATGGGCTATGGCTTTGCCTAATTGGGCTCTAACTATATCTCAACTTGATATCTTTTTTCCTGATAGGTTAAAAATTGAGTTGAACTAAAAATTCGCTTTGACACACTTTTTTGAACATTCCCGGCAAATACCATGTATTTCTTTCAATTTGCCACTATTACGCCATCTAAATCACACATTGTCTTCCAGAAGGAAAATTTTTGTTCCACTGGCAACCACCTCATGTATAGCTTTATAGCTCTTCTCACAATAATCCGAACAGGTCATAATAACATACTGCTGGCCTCTTGGCTTATAATAGCTATAAAGACGTTTTTACCTCCGTTCGGACTATTATAAGAAGAGCTATACTTCCATAATAAGAAAAATGGCAAAAGCAATTTTAGATCTACTCTAATAAAAGCCTATTTTCCTTGAAACTAAAATAGCTACTAAATGTGATAATAATATGATCTATTAATTCTATTCCTATGCTTTTGCAAGCTTCTGCAAGCTGTCTGGTGAGAAACATATCGCTACTTGAAGGCTGTATATCTCCACTTGGGTGATTGTGGGATATTACAATCGATGTTGAGCCAATCAAAAGAGCGCGTTTTATGATCTCTCTAACATAAAGAGGAGTTTGATCTATTGTACCAAAGTTTTGTAGATCTTCTGCTATTAGACGATATCTTTTATTCATATAGATAACGCGAAAATTTTCTTTATTAAGGCTTCCTATACTTGCTTTTAAATAATCAAGCAATTTTTCCCAATTATTGATTATAGGTAGGTCCTTTACTTCTTCTCGTGCAGAACGAACAAAAGCCTGTTTAACACAAAAGATAGCAGATATAGCTGCATTACTAACTCCTTCGATATTCTGCAGTGCTTCTAAATCGGCATTAAAAACCTTATTTAAACTACCAAAATTTTCTATCAAACTCTTTGCTACTGGCTTTACATCAATTCTACTATATGCTGAATATAAAATGTGTTCTAAAATCTCATAATCAAGTAATGATTGTCCGTTATCTGAAATAATTCTCTCTCTTAGGCGCTTTCTATGACCTTTTTTGTAATCTTTCATTATTCATGAATTGCTTATCTCTTATAATAAGAAATTGAATTTTTAAGTAAAATATTTAATAAAACACATGAAGCATAATTGTAAATTTTTGAAGACAGCAAATGAAAGTGGCCCCTCTCTTGTCATCCCCTTCTCCCTCCTTCTTGTCATTCAAGTAGCCTCATCCCAGTGTCCCTTCTATATATCATCCCAGTGCTCCTTCTATGTCATCCCAGTGCTTGACACTGGTTTCTTACCAACAAAAACCTAGCATAACTTTTGTGCTCAAAAAATTTCCAGCATCAAGTGCTGGCCTGAAGCTTTAGCTGTAAATGTTAAGAAATTTACCAAGCGAAAAAAAAGGCAAAAAAATCCCCGTGTAACGAGTTTTGACCCTATAATAATGTAAATTGGCGCTGTAATAATGTGCTAACGCTTAAAATAAGCGCGTTTTGGCTGAATGTAGAAAAAATAAAAAAGACATGCAGCCGCTATAATTTCTATGTAATTTGCCAATAAATATCTGAGTTTTTTACTGAATTTTTGTTGTTGAACCCGCGCGGATCGAAAACAAGGATAAATACTCTTATTGTCATAATAAGGGGGCTGGCGCAGTTTGTCAAGGAAGTTTTATGCGAGAGATCTATTGAAATGCTCGTGCAAAATCATACTATTAATTAGTACACTATAAATTTAAAATTATAAATATGTTAAGCAAATTAGTAACTTTGCTATTAATTTTTATATTTCCTTTTTACTCATACTCATATCAGTTTAGAACCAAAGCAAAGCAAGCAATTGTCTTAGATTTAGCTTCAGACTCGTTCATTTTTGAACACAATTCCAGGGAAAAAATGGCCCCATCTTCAATGAGCAAATTGATGACTTTATATGTAGCTTTTGATTATCTAAAAGCTGGAATAATAAAAATGGAAGATAAATTTCGAGTAAGTAGAAAAGCATGGGAAAGGAAAGGCTCTTCTATGTTTTTGAAAGAAGGTCAATTTGTTACGGTAAAAGAACTACTTGAAGGAGTTACAATTGCCTCAGGTAATGATGCATGCATAGCGCTAGCCGAGGGTATTGCAGGATCAGAGGAGAATTTTGTTGCTGAAATGAATGAAGTTGCACAAGATTTAAATCTTAATGATAGTCATTTTGTTAACTCAAGCGGGTGGCCAGATGAAAACCATTTTATGAGCGCAAAAGACTTGGTAACACTGGCAAAAAGGATTTTTACTGATTTTCCTGAATACTATGATCTATTCTCTGAACAATATTTGACATATAACGATATTGTACAAAAAAATAAAAATCTTTTACTTTTCCATGATATTGGAGTTGATGGTCTAAAGACAGGTCATACAAGTGCTGGTGGTTATGGCATTATAGCATCTGCAAAACGGAACGATAGAAGAATTTTTGCTGTCGTGAATGGTTTGGACACCGAGAAAGAGCGAATAGAGGAAGCAAAAAGACTAATACAATATTCCTTAAATCATTTTAACACCAAGAAAATATTTGCTAAGGATAGCGTAGTTGAAGAAATAAATATTGTTTATGGAAAAGATAAAAAAGTGCCCGTTACAGTTGCAAACGATGTTACCATAACTTATAACCGCAGATTACATGATAAAATTAAAGTGCGTATTGAGTATAAAGATATGGTACCCGCACCAATTAAAAAAGGTCAAGAAGTGGGCAAAATTTTTGTAGAAATACCTGGTACTGAGCAACAAACTATACCTGTTTATGCAGCAAATGATGTGCAGAAATTGAGCTATATAAAAAAAATTTTTAGAAAGTTGTTTTAATCAGCAAATGTAAGTTAAGGAGACCTGAAATACTAATCTACTTTCAACCTCTCAGCATGTAAACTGCGTGGTAAAGATTCCAACTCTTTTGCAGCAGTGAGTTCTTTATTTTTTGCATGTATACCAAGCTTATTGAATTCTCGGGCAGCAGGAAACACTCTTGCCTCAAGCGAACCAGCAGTTTTATTGTAATGATCAACAGCACTTTTTAAGCTTCTGCGTAAATTATCAAAATTTTCGCCCATTGTGCAGATTCGCTCATATAAAATATGGCCTAGTTCACTTATTTTCTTTGCATTTTCAGCTATCATCTCTTGCTTCCATCCATAGGCTACTGCCCTAAGTAGCGCGATTAAAGTGATTGGTGTTGCAATAATTACTTTTTTTTCTATTCCAATTTCTATCAAAGCTGGTTCACATTCTAGTGCTGCGCTGAAAACCCCTTCTCCTGTTAAAAAAAGCACCACAAACTCTGGCGTATTTTCAAATTGGTTCCAATATTCCTTTCTGCCTAGATCGTTTATATGTTTTTTTATCGCCAGAGAATGATTCTTCAACTTTTCCCTTTGTATCTGCAAATCATTTTGTGACATAGCATCCATATAAGAATCAAGTGGCACTTTAGCATCTATTATTATTTGCTTTCCTGATGGCATTTTTATTATTAAATCAGGACGTAACAAATTATCCTCATTTTTATCAACCACTGAAGCTTGAGTAAAAAAATCGCAATATTCAACCATTCCCGCCATTTCTACCACTCTTTTGAGCTGCATTTCACCCCACTTACCCCTAATGTGAGGTTTCCTCAGGGCGTTAGCAAGGTTAGAGGTTTGACTCATTAATGCTCCAATTTGCTCCCTTAAACCTTCATAGGCCCCTACCCTCTCCTTCTCTAGCTCACGTATTTCACTGTCGAATTTTTCTAATTTTTCTTTTATTGGAGTGATAACTTCGTTGATCGTTGCTTGCCTTTTTTTGAAGTCACTTTCTGTTTCTTTTAGCTTATTATCGATCACTTCTTTTGCTAAGTTCAGAAAATTATTATTGTTTACCTGAAGAGCATCAAGAGAAAGTGCTTTAAAAGTGTTCGTAAGCCTCTCCTCTGCTTTTGTTAGTAATTCTATTTCCTTTTTCTTTTCTTCACGCTCTTTTTGAAGAATTACTTCAAGTTCTGCGTTCCTCACTTTCAAATCAACTATTTCCTTATTTTTATCTACTAAAGACTGTTTTGCCTCTTGAAGTTCATGTTCTACTTTAAGTAAATTCTTCTCAAGATTCTCACTAAATTTTCTGTTCTTTCTTACAACAATATAGAGAAATAGTAGTAAAAAAAGGAAATTCAATACAAAAGCTATAGAATTGAAAAGCATCAGAACACAGAAAAAACCGCACTCACAATACTATCTAATTTTTTTATATATAAAAAAGAAAAAAAGAGCACCTGAAGAGATGCGCTTACTGAAGGGCTTGGTTTGCTAATTAATAACCGTTTTCTTCTACACTTGGATTAGTAACAGAATGTCTTTTTATTGAAAATCTTATGTAATAGTTATTTTTATAATATCAAATAGCACATATATTAACAACTCAATTTTACTCTCATTATTACAATACTTACATACCAGTTACTTCACTAAAAACTTAGCTTCAATCCGGCCAAAAGCACATATCCGGAGTTATTATCTTCCACTGCAAGCTCCTTAGTACTAAATCTTACAATATCAAAGTAATATGAAGTACCAACAGCTAATGGATATTCAAGACTGAAAGCCTGTGATGTTAATTCGTTTGTACCTTTGTCTGCAATATCCCTGCTACTACTAAAATATGTTAAGCTCACTTTACGAGAATCAGAATGATAAGCAATACCTGCATTTACATAATGCATATTATTTGTTTCATGACTACGCTTCTCACCAGATTTACCACCATTCCCGTACGACAAAATGCAATCAAGTTCAAAAAGCTTTAGTTTCACACCAAAATTCCAGTGTAGTAATTGATTATGACACTGAAGATCGCTAGAATTTTTGTTTGTACAATCAGTTAAATTTTCCCTTGCAAATTCACCAGTCAAAGCAGTAGTAAAATTTATTTCATCTGATAGGGCATTTTTATAGGAAAGACCAGCGGCTATTAAATTATTATATTGTAAATTATTTTTACCTGGAACATAACTGAATCCAAGTTGAAAGTTATGAATTTCAGGAGAAATATAGTTTATCATTGGTTGTTTTAACTTCAGCTCTAGTCCATTATAGTCGCTGTAAACATTGGGTTTTACCCAAAATACCTTGTCCTTATCATACCCAGGGTCATCATCTTTTTTTCCATTACCGCGCAGATTTGCATAGTTTGTCCAATGACCATTTATTCCCCCAGCAGCTGTATAAATTTTTGAAGTGTTAATTAACATACTCTGACTAACTAAACTTCCTTTACCATATTCAAATGATCCAAACTCCTGATTCTTTATGATAAAATACCACTTCTCCATTTCTAACTTTTCTATGTCTAGTGCCTTTAAGTTTGCAATACCAGAAACTCCTGCCTTAACATCAAACCCATTTTAGTATTTGGATAAACTTGCTGTAAATAAAGCAAGCGCAGGTCTGAATAGCTTGAGGTCTTGTCTTTTGTAGAGCTAAAAGAATCTCTGTTGAAAGCGTAGCCAAATCTTAAATCTATTTTTCCATCTAGTTCTGCATAAAATATCTCCTTATCTAGAATTACCCTAGCATTGACACTCCCTACCACGAATAATAATGAAAATAGTTTGATCAGTAACCTCATAGTTAAGCTTAAATTTTTAATATAAGCTTAATAGAAATAAAAAACAATTCTTATATTGTGTAGAACTTAGATACTACAAACCAATTAATGACAAAAGCGTTTAAGCATTCTTCACACTATGTTTTTGAATTATATTTCCATAAATAATTGATATACTTGGTAACTTTCGCTTTAGTAACTGCTTATTAATGGTAGAATATATACGACTAATTATTTTAGATGTGTTCTTTGCATCACAGTTAATCAAAATAAAAAGCACCTTATTCTCATCAATAAATCCTAGAAAATCATCACTACGGCAATTTTTATAAAAATGCTCTGTGATCATACTCAATGCATCGTTTATCTCATTAAATTTATTATTGAAGCCTATTATTCCTATAACTGCATTAATTTGATATTCAAAGGCAAAATTCAATATGACATATAACTCCAAAATCGTTGAATCATTGTCTGGTATATCAAACAAGTTGTGTTTTTTATATTTCTTACCCATCAGATATTTATCCCTAAACATTGCTAGCTTATGAAACAGGCTAATGTCACGTATCAATAGCTCATAATTAATCTTGCTATTAGTAAATTGAGTTGTGCGAAAAACTTTTACCTTTGTTTTTATATCTTCTCCTTTAGCGTCGATTAAAGAAAAGCCTATCACTTTTGGCAATATATCGGGCAAATCGCGCCCATCTTCAGTATACTCCAAATAGCTTTTCATATCTTCAGCTGCTCTTTTACTTAAAATATTGATTAACGCCTTATTAAGTAAATTCTCTCCCTCACATTTTAATAAATTCCTTGCAGCTTGATTGAGTCCCAAGATTAATACGTTCTTTTTCTCATTATCCTGACAAACAGATATCACAGCATCATCTTTCCTTCTTTCAGTTATAAAATCTTCCATATCTTCTCACATATAACGTATTTATAAGTATAATAAGATTGTATTAAAATTCATTTACCCATTAATATACTTGATAAAGTATAGAAAAATCGTCATGTTGCTGCATGTTCTAAGTCATGATAAAGGAATCAAAATTACAAATATAATTTTGCTTATTCTCTTTATACCTTCACTACAACAACTTATTTTGCTGTATTGGATTAGATGGTTGAATATAACCTAAACTACTGTAACACGATTCTTCGTATGAAGGTAGTAGTTCCTCAAGCGGTGCTGAAGGTTGTACTTTTTCATAATTGTCAGAAGGAAAATTGTCTAATTCTTTATTATTAGTTGCCTTATCCATACATTTTATTGGTTGCTCTATATAGTCTTGTATTTCTTTTGTAAAACTATGATTTAGATAACAACTTGTTAAGTAAGCTACACCTGCTACTGTTAGTGCTAATGCTACAAAAACTAAAGGTGAAGCTCCTATACACCTAAAAACCTTTACTTTATACATACTCATATGAGCAGGTGGGTCAATGGTTGTTGCCAAAAAAATAAAAAAACCAAGTGAAAAAAATATTAACACGCAAATTCCACCCAATGAACAAGATCCTAACGCTACTTCTTTTAATGATTCTTCGTTTTTCTTTTTATTATTAAGGCTTCGATACATTTTATTAACGTTAGTATTGCTAATATAATCTTCTAGTTCTTTTAAAATTTGAGTCTTTAACTCTTCAATCTCATTATCTATTAACGAATAGTATTTTTTATACCGCTGCTTCAATTGAACGTCTAATACTGATTTACCACCATTGAGAAGATTTAAAATGTCTTTTTTGCATAACTCAATCTCCTGAGAAATTTTAGAATCGTTTTGTCCTTTTATATCTTGATCCACTTTATCCTGTAGTTTTTGACCAAAATCTTTAAATACAGTTCTGCAAGAAAGGTATTTTAATATAATAGGTAAAGCTAGCTCATTTCCCTTACTAAGCAAAGATAAAAGCTTCAAAGCGAAAGAATTAGGTACTGCCTCTCTTGGTAGAATTAAGGTGAAATCTTCCAATACTTGGCAAACTAATTTTATTGAAGAATCTTTAAACCCTTTTGTACCAAATTTTAATGAAGCAAAAAATTCTTCTAATTCTTCAAAAGGACAACTATTTTCCTCTAATTTTACTTTTATAATATTGCTTAACATTGTAACTCCACTAACCGTTTTATACATGTAGCTTAACACTATTTTAATAATTTATTAAGAAAGTTTAATTATTAATTATAATATTTAATAAAATAAATAGACTCTTTTACATTTCATCTGCAAGAATCTTTTGCTTAGTTTGTAAATAAAGATTTTCTGAATCTAATTGCCGCAGGTTACGTTTAGTAATATAATCTCATATTAAATAAAACTTTACCTAAGTTTATGCCAGACTCTACGTTAGTTTTAACAACTATTCTTATATTCTTCATCTTTACGTTGTCACTTTTTTTTATAAAAAGGATATTTGGATCAACGAACAAGAAGATAATAAAATCCTTCAGAAAAATTGCTCAGCAGATTAATGCGCTAGAGCAAGAAATGCAGAGCTTATCTGATGAGGATCTTGCTAGTAAAACTGCGGAATTAAAACAAGAACTGAAAAATGGAAAAACACTAAATGACCTTCTCGTACCTGCATTTGCGGTTGTACGAGAAGCATCACGAAGATTCCTTAACATGAGGCATTTCGACGTTCAGCTAATTGGTGGCATGGTTCTCCATAATGGCATGATATCAGAAATGAAAACAGGAGAAGGAAAGACACTCGTCGCAACTTTAGCCGCATATCTAAATTCTTTAGAAGGAAAAGGTGTGCACGTCGTAACTGTTAACGACTATCTTGCAAAACGAGATACAGAGTGGATGAGTAAATTATATAATTCTCTTGGAGTTTCTGTTGCATTTATTACAAATAATTTGACAGACGACGAGAGAAAAAAGGCTTATAGCGCAGATATCGTATACTCAACAAATAATGAACTTGCCTTTGATTATCTACGAGATAATATGAAATTTTCTCAAGAAGATATGGTTCAGAGAGGCTTCAATTATGCAATAGTAGACGAAGTAGACTCCATACTGATTGATGAAGCGCGTACTCCGCTCATTATTTCTGGCCCACTTGAGGAAAATAATCAGATATATAAGCATATCAATAAAATAGTAATCAAATTAGTTGATTCTGACTATGAAGTCGATGAAAAGAGTAGAGCAGTGTTCCTCACTGAAAATGGCATTTCACGAGTGGAGGAATTACTAAAATCGTATAACCTCATTCCTGAAAATTCCTCGCTCTATGATACTAGCAATATTATACTGACTCATTATATAGATCAAGCACTTCGTGCACATAAGCTGTTTACTGCTGATAAAGATTATATAGTGAAAAACGGTAAGGTGGTAATTATTGATGAGTTTACTGGGCGCATGATGGAAGGTAGGAGATATTCTGATGGTCTTCACCAGGCACTGGAGGCAAAGGAGAATCTTGAAATTCAGCATGAAAGTCAAACTTTAGCATCAGTCACATTTCAGAACTACTTTCGTATGTACAACAAACTTTCTGGTATGACAGGAACAGCAGCAACAGAGGCAGAAGAATTTCGTGATATATATAGATTAAATGTAGTAAAAATTCCAACTAATGTGCCTGTTAAAAGAATAGATGTTGATGATGAAATTTATGGCACAGAAAAAGAAAAATTTAGTGCTGTATTGAAGTTTATAGCGGAATGTCACAAACGCCTTCAACCAGTGCTTGTTGGCACTGTGAGTATTGAAAATTCTGAAAAACTTTCCGATCTTTTGAAAAGCCATTCTCTTAAGCATTCAGTATTGAATGCTCGTTATCATGAACAAGAAGCGTATATAATAGCGCAAGCTGGAATACCAGGCAGCATTACTATAGCAACAAACATGGCAGGACGTGGAACTGATATTCAGCTTGGTGGAAATGTTGAAATGATTGCAAAAATAGAGCTCGAGAAAATAAAAAATGCTGATGAAAGAGAAAAAAAATATCAAGAAATAGTCAAAAGAGTAAAAAAAGATAAGGAAATTGCTATAAAAGCTGGTGGCTTATGTGTTATTGGAACCGAAAGGCATGAAAGCAGGAGAATAGATGATCAATTACGTGGACGTTCTGGCCGCCAAGGTGACCCTGGACTTTCTAAGTTCTTTCTATCACTTGAAGATGATTTAATGAGGATATTTGGTTCTGATAGAATGAGGAATTTTTTGCAAAAAGTGGGACTAAAGAACAACGAGGCTATTCATCATCCATGGATTAATAAAGCACTTGAAAAAGCACAGAAGAAAGTTGAAGTTAGAAATTATGATGTGCGGAAGTCTTTGCTAAAGTTTGATGATGTAATCAACAATCAACGTAAAGTTATTTTTAAGCAGAGAAATCATATTTTAAACAATGAAATCAATGATTTAGTTGAAGTATATAGTGAAGTAAATGAGGATATAATAGAAGGTATAGTACAAAGTGGTTATTACGAAGATTATGTTGAAGATATTGCAAAAGAATTCCACATAAGATACGGGATAACGCTTAATCTAGAAGAGTTTTTGAATAAACAAGAAGCCTTGGATTATATAAATGACAAGATACAAGAATTTTTTACTGAGAAAGAAAAATATTTCAATAGTCAACAAACTACAGATTTGTGGAATACGATAGTGAAACAAGTGATGATCATGACACTTGATCATTTATGGAGGGAGCACCTTTCGGTCTTAGAGAGCCTAAGACAAAGCATAAATTTGCGTGCCATGGGGCAAAAAGACCCACTGAATGAATTTAAACGCGAAGCTTTCTTAATGTTTGAGTCGATGCTTGAAAAGTGGGGGGAGCTTACCATTCACCGCCTAGCGCACTTTAAGTTGCTAGACAATCAAGAAATAGGCAATAGGTCACGCTCTACTAAAAATAGCAGACTTCCAAAAGTTTCAAGAAATGACAAGTGCCCTTGTAACTCTGGAAAAAAATACAAACACTGTCACGGTGCAGTTGCCGTAGTGAATTAGTTGTTGCAAGCACATTATAGCTGCTATAGCTAACCGAAGTAAGATTTGCCAGAGCACTAAAAAACAAAATCAATAGCCGAATTAATATTGGGCCAAAAGGTTTGTAGAGCCTTTCTTATGGCGTGCTTGATCAGAACTTCTCAATCGGATTTAAATCTCACTTTTACCCACAACTTTGAGAGGTCATTATGCGAAGCATAACCATGCTTTCCCTGAGGTTTTCATAACCACGCCATAGAGTCATAGTTCCTGGTAAATTATGGGAATGTTCAAAAAAGTGTGTCAAACCGAGAAATAAAAATAAAATAGAAACAAAAAATAGAGGTTTGATATATGAGTTACAAAATAGAAAATGGAACGACTGGCCTGGTAGATTACAAAGAGCTGGAAGCAAATATACTGTCATCAATAAGGGAAGGTAAACCATTGATGGGGAGAGATGGAGCATTAACACCATTTGTAAAAAGGCTGCTGGAAGCAAGTCTAGAAGGTGAAATAGAGCATCATTTATCCAATGAAAGAGAAGAAAAGAATCGAAGAAACGGAAAGAATGGCAAAACTTTGAAGACGAGTATTTGAACTATTGACACCAAGAGATAGAGAGGGAAGTTTCGAACCACAGATAGTGAAAAAAAGGCAAACAAGCTTACATCCAGAACTTGAAACAAAGGTCTTGAACATGTTTGCAAGCGGTGTGGGATACAGGGATATAGCATCCTATGTGGAAGAAATCTATGACCATAAAATATCTGCAGCAGAGATATCTGGAATTACAGATAAATTACTGCCTATAATCAATGAATGGAGGAGTCGTCCCCTACAATCAGTATACCCGATAGTATTTATGGATGGGATGTTTTTTAAGGTCAAAGAGAATGGACATTGCATAAGTAAATGCATGTACAATATATTAGGAATAGACCAAAATGGCAGAAAAGAAGTACTGGGTTTTTACTTAGCAGAAAGTGAGGGAGCTAACTTCTGGCTAGGCGTATTAAATGACTTAAAAGAGAGAGGAGTAGAAGACATTTTGATAGCTTGTGTTGACGGTCTGAAAAGCTTCCCTACAGCTATAAATAGCGTATTTCCCAATGCTGAGGTACAGTTATGCATTGTGCACCAAATAAGAAATTCACTAAAATACGTATCCAGCAAAGATATAAAAGTTTTTATGAATGATTTGAAAAAAATATACCGTGCTACAAGTAGAGAAATCGCCGAAAATTATTTACTTGAACTGGAGGAAAAATGGGGTGAAAAATATCCTTTAGTCATAAAATCGTGGCAAAACAATTGGGAAAATTTGTCTAGTTATTTTAAGTATTCTGGCCCTGTTAGAAGGCTAATTTATACCACCAATCCAATTGAGGGGTTGCACAGACAAATCAGAAAATTTACTAAAACCAAAGGTTCATTTACCAGTACAAATGCCTTGTACAAATTGGTATATTGTGCTATAAAAAAGATAGAGCAAAAATGGGCTATGGCTTTGCCTAATTGGGCTCTAACTATATCTCAACTTGATATCTTTTTTCCTGATAGGTTAAAAATTGAGTTGAACTAAAAATTCGCTTTGACACACTTTTTTGAACATTCCCTTTTTTTATAGTCAAAGTAAAAGGGTTAATACGATAACCATATGATGATCTTTGCCAACCAAGGGTTTGTATTACATCATCACGTTCAATACTTAATCCTAATTTCTCAGCAAGTGTAGCTTTGATTGTTCTTTGCATTTTATTTAATGGTTTTCTGATTTGATGTTCTAAATCTGCTTCTAAACTAAGTCCCAAGAGTTTTTCTAACTGATTAATATTGAGAAGTGTATGTTTTTCAGGTGGTAACTCTTTCTCACAGTCATGTAAAAATTGCTTGAACAATATTCGAAAAATATTAAGGCATGATGCAGCTTTTTTATTTATAACTTCAACGCTATTAACATATACCATACCTTTAACTACCTGTAACTCCAAAAGCTTTATTGGCACAATTGGTTCAACACGTTTAAGCGAAATATATGAAGCTGGTAAAACTTGCAAAGAAGTATTTTCTACTACCTCTGGTACTCCTTTTTTAGCTGCCTCTTGGAATATCTCAGTTACAGTCTTATACTGGCAAAACAGTTCTACCATTCGCACTACATATAGGCTCAATAATAGATTAGGTATATCTTTTTTTAGAGTAATGAGAACTGTCGGATGGACTCTCAGTTTATCTATGGTTAAAAATATCGCATCAGTACAAAAATCAAGGATTATTAGATTTACAATATGACCTTGATCACAAGTATAATAAACTCCTTTTTCCATTTTTCCCCACATAAGTCTTGAATCATTCAACTTTGTTTCAAACCAGTCTATGATTTTCTCTATATTTAAGTATATGGATAAGAGATGAAATCTCTGTTTTTTATAAGTATTAGGCAAAATATGACGAGAACAGTTTTCACAAATAGCGTCATCACATGCTTCATCAAAGTCTGGATCGATAAAAATCTCATTGCTACAACTTGGATCAATTACATTTGGCCAATCAAGATGATCTTCTTCACGAGAGCAAACAATATAGTACCTTTCTTGCATTTTTATCAATCCAAGATCAAATAAGTATCTTGCTGCTTTAATGTGATTTTGACTTGGATTAACCCAAGAACTATTTGAACTTAAAAGATCAGCAATTTGCTCGTGAAAGGATTTTAAGACCATAAGATTGTTCCATATGTTTCTTCAGGTCCTCTCTTTCTTTTTTATTGAGCGGATGCTCTGAATAATAAATTTCCCCACTTGATTTGAAAGAAAATGTTACCTTTTTGTTTTGGAACATTACTTTAGCTGATTGAATAGATTGTAGTATATTGCCAATAGATGGCTTTAAAATATGTAACTCTGGTGCAATAGAATCATACGGCTTTACACTTAAAGTAAGATATGTATTACTATTCTTAAAATAATCTGACTTAAAATTTAACTCAAATATACAAATATTAGGATCAGAACCCTCTATACATGCTTGAAGAAATTTATGCACTTGTAGTGGAAAGTTCTTATCTTGTATATTTACAAAAGTACATTCACAGTTAAAATAACCACTTGCAATACTATTTGCTATTTCCACAGCCTTGTTAGTATTTTTAGCACAGAGATTAACCTGAGTGCCATCAAGCGAAAAATCTAAAATCATCCACTCAGGTTTATGACCATGAACAACTTTATTTGAGTTAAGCAGTAAATCCATGTCACTTCCTCGACGTACAAACATATATATTCGATCTTGATGATGGAAAAAACCCTGCAACTGCTCATCATCCTTAAGTATCTGCTCTACGGATTCTTGTGACATAAATTCCTTAAATGAAGTATTTATTTGTCTTGGTGGTTTCTGTAGAGCAAATGATACGAAGCCTTTCTTTTGTACTTTATCAAAGTGATAGACAGATTTTAGAAGTTCGCAATTTATGTGAAATAGTAAAAACAACAAGGATCTTTTATCGTACTTAGTATTATTTTTTATTAGGTACGATCTCATTAACTCTTGAGTGAGGGCAAATCTTGCTACTTCACTGACTGTAGCCTCAAGCTTTGTACGATCAAAGTAGCTAATGAGATAATAGTTAAAAAGAGAGTCAGAGTAACTGGTAAGTATCTTACGTTTTTGCTGAGTGGATCTATCATCATAATCTCCGTCCTGAAAAAGTTGCCCATTCAAATGCTTTTTAAAGCAATGCTGAAAAGTGATGCTCAGTTGTTTACCAGAAAGGGAATCTAACCAAGATTGACGTATATTAGAATCCTGAAAACGATCTAATAAAAGGTTAACAGGAACTTCTAAATCGCTTTCCCAAAATTCATGGCTTGGATGAACATTCATATTACATAAAATAAGCTATATTATACATAATATGACAATTCAAGCAAAGATTTTTTGGACATAATTTTTTCAAATCTTGTATATTTAATTAAGGAGAATTTGTGTGAACTAGATAGCTTTCTTAAATAAGGTGTGCGTTGATTTAGTTTAATAGAAGTCTCCTAACCTTATAAAAAAACTCACAGGAAGAAAAACATGCAAAAAGGGGAATTAACTATTAATTGCCGTTATGAACCTCACAGATTGGCGAGTACATATTTGGCAGATGCTTATGAACAATTATTGAAATATAAAATAAAGGAGGTGAAAGAAAATGACAACAGTAAGCTTGTATGCAAGAGTTTCATCAAGACAACAAGCACAAGAGAATACGATAGAGAGTCAGATTGTAGAATTGGAGCGTCGCATTAGTAGCGATGGACATGAATTATTAGATGAGCATAGGTTTGTTGATAATGGTTACAGTGGATCAAATTTAGAACGTCCTGGCTTAGAAAATTTACGTGATAGAGTAGCAGAAGGTAAGATTGATAAGATATATATTCATTCACCTGATCGGCTATCACGTAAATTTTCATATCAAATGATCTTACTCGAAGAGTTTAAAAAGGCTGGATCTGAAATAGTATTTTTGAATCATAAGTTTGATGATAATCCTGATTCCCATTTATTTCTACAGATTCAAGGAGCAATAGCAGAGTATGAACGTGCAAAGATTATGGAACGAAACCGTAGAGGTAAACTTCATGCGGCCAAAGCTGGGTGTATAAGTGTGATGGGTAGGGCGCCTTACGGTTATCGCTACATAGCAAAACATGTAGGTGAAGGAAGTGCTCAATTTGAGGTTGATGAAGAAGAGGCAAATATAGTGCGTAAAATATTTAGTCGGGTTGGCCAAGAAAGAGCAAGTATAGGAGAAGTTGTACATGAACTGAATAAGATACCGGTAATAACACGAACAGGAAAAAGGTATTGGAAAAGGAGCACTATTTGGAACATGTTAAAAAATCCTGCTTATATAGGACAAGCAGCTTATGGTAAAACTAAGACATGCTCAAAACCACAAGTAAAAAAGTCAAAAAAAGGAACTTGTGGTAAACTAAAAAGTGGTCGCTTTAATAGTGATAAAGAGAATTGGACTTATATTCCAGTACCAAAAATAATCAATGAAAATTTATTTGATTCAGTGCAAACACAATTAGCTGAAAATAGACAAAGAGCAAGAGTACGGCAAAGAAGAGAAACATATTTATTACAAGGTTTAATGGTATGTCAACGTTGTCAATATACTTAAAGCACTATTGTCAGACACATCAACGTAATTCCTCTCACCTTCTTTTTCACTTCTAACCTCAACCTTACTATTTCCCATTTCTATAACATCACCTCCTAATTTTACCTCTCCTGTGGTTAATCCTAAATTTTTTGTACCTTCCAATACTCTTGCAATATTTACCTTACTATTTTCAGAAAATTTCATAAAAAACGTCTGATTATCCATTTCCACGTCTTCTATGATTCCTTCATTTTCAATAGCACTTTCACCGATTTCTCTCAGTTCTTTTAGCCACTCATCTATCTGTGGACGAATCTCTTGATAGAGTTTGTTATGCATTTCACTTATTCCCTTATCCTGCAATAGATCGTAACTGAATATTGCTCCATTTAGCATCAATTCACATATTATATCTTCCTTCTCATTTTCTTTGCATTTGATCAAAGGCATTTTCGATATTACTGTATCAGCAAAACTCTTCTGCCCTTCGCTATACGCATTTATCCTGATTCCAGCGCTTAGTGCTTGGTCTATAGTCTTGTTCAGTTCTTCTACGCTTTTTGCCTTTACCACTCTACTTTTAAACCACCTCAATTCTGCATTTTCACTTGCACTTGGCTCTATCTTGCTTAAGGCTGGAATAAACGGATTTTGACGATTTGAAGATTTTTTGTTATAAACCTCACGTCCTTCTCCAAGATTGATTGATTTTTCAGAAACATCGCTAGGGGAAGGCACACCTTCAGGCTTCTCAAACCTACTTTTATCATCAAATATTTTCGGATCAGTCTCGTCTACAAATACAGACTGCTGGGTTTTCTTACCAGTACGCCTAATAGCACTATATAGTCCTTTTGGTAACTTTTTAGAATCAATGATTAACTCATAAGTATTTCCATCTGTATCATCAAATGATACTGTTTTTTTAGTAGTCATATAGCCTCCTATTAAGCATGTTATTCAAGTCTACAGAGCAATTTATTGCTTTATGATTAACTTAATACGCAAATTATAAAAAGATCTTGTATATCTTGCAACTATTTATAATAAAAGAATAGTTTCTTTAAGACTTTTATTCTTTAATCACGACTTAATATACAAGCTATACAAAGATCTTTTATATTTTGTAATTCTCCAATATCTCTCTCCAGATTCTTGATTAAGTTTTTTTGCTACTGTGTAGTAGCCAAACTTCTCAAGCAATTGAAATTTGGTTTATAACAGCTCTCTTTCCTTAAAACTGCAATATCCTTTGTCTGTCATAATAATGTGATCCTCTAGCTCAATTCCCACTCCTTGACATGCTGACACTAATTCTCTAGTCATAACCTTATCATCTTCTGATGGCTCTAAACTTCCTCCTGGATGATTGTGAGATAATATTATCGATGCTGCTTCCATTGATAATGCCTTTTTTACCACTTTCCTTTCAGATAGGTGTACTTCATCTATTGTACCAAAATACACTTCATCTCTTATCAGACGGTTCTGTTTATCCAAGTATATTATCAAGACAGCTTCTTTTGCTGAAAAGCCTATGTTTACCCTTACATACTCTATCAGCTTTTCTTGGCTATCCATTACCGGGCCTCTCTTTAATCCTTCTCTGAGTGCTCTTTTATAAGCTTCTTTTACACATTCAATTGCTGCAGCTGCATGTTCAGTCATTCCTTCTATCATTTTCAGATCATCGATTTCTCGTCCTAAAATTTCTCCTATTCCTGGGCAATTATCCATTAGAGTTTTAGTAACATCTTGTGCTTGCTTTCTGTCATGAACTGCTCCTAGAAGCACTGACACTATTTCACGATCAAATAGAGCACTTCCTCCTCCACTCTGTAATACTCTCTCTATTTCTTCTGTAAGTTTTTCACTATTATTCATAAAATATACTCCTCGTTAATAACAAATTGTTTTTAATTATTTACTGCTGTTTTTTTATCAGCATTGGCATAGAGCCATAGCTTTCGAGTGAAGTCAAATCAATTTTTAAATCTTTTTTACTTATTTTTTCATTAAAAAGTTAAGATATTAATACATATTTATTTTCAAGTTATGTAAAAAGGTTGTTGTTAATCAATTATTTTAGAAATAACATCAGTAGAAAAACCTAACTGAAGTAAATTATTTACAACTTTCATTCCCTCTATTTTATCAATCTTCTCTTTGTAAATTTGCTTTCTTTGCAATAAAAATTCTACCCATATATTTAGCTCATCTCGTGATTCTTGGTTGTCAATTTTTCTATATTCTCTTGCCAAACTTAATAATTCATTTTCTCCTTCACAATCACTTTCTTTGTATTCCTTTATTAGATCTTCAGCATCTACTGACAATTCTCTTGCTATCTCCCACAACCTTTCACTTAAAAGAGTAACGCTACCTTGTTCATAATGATGTATTTGCGAAGGTCCCACATTAAGCTTTTTTGCCAATTCTTCTTGAGTATATCCTCTGATTATTCTCCACTTTTTTATCTCTTGTCCTCCGTTTGGCTCGTATCTCTCTTTATCAGCATATTCTTCAATTGATAAGCCCGTTGCTCGATAGATAACCTCAGTATTAAACCCTGCCTTAACTAGATTCCTTGCAATTCTTACTCTTGCTGCTTTTATATTACTTTCTTCTTCAGCTCGGACAGATTTGGTTAATGCATAAATTGCTTTGTGTCCTCCTGTTTTTTCTATGAAATTATACATTTCCTGGGTCTTAGATTTGTCAAAACAACTATCTTCTCTTAGCACCTTTCGTCTAGGAAAGAGATTTCTAATAGGAATTGATAACGCTTCGGCTATAACTTTTAGCTTTTCAGTTGGAATGCCGCATGTTCCTTGCTCGTATCTTAGCAGTGTATGATAATTTATGTTTGCTTTGCCTACTAAATCTTTTAGAGTATATTTTCTCTTTAACCTCCAGCTCCTTACCTTTTGTGCTATCTGATACCTTATCGAGATATTTGCCATAAATATTATATAGGTTAATACTATCAAATAAAGATATACAAAAACTTCTATGTTTGCATTTTAGTTGAATATTTCTTCACAATTGTGTATAATTATTAATGCTTTCTAGGTTAACTTATCATGGCTCTTTCCAAGTTTCTTGATCCGAAATTAGATTTAACATTTAAGAAAATCTTCGGCACTGAAAAAAATAAGGACATTCTTATTCACTTCCTTAATGATATCCTTGGCTTCACTGGCAAAAGTACAATACAGGATATAGAGTTCTTAAGTACTATTCAAGACCCTGATATTGCTTCTAAAAAACAAAGCATTGTTGATGTTCTTTGTAGGGATGAAAATGGGCTACAAGTCATAGTCGAAATGCAGGTCGCTAAAACTAAGGGCTTTGAAAAACGTGCTCAATACTATGCTGCTAAAGCCTATTCAAGACAAGTAGATAAAGGTGATCAATACCATGACCTTAAAGAAATTATCTTTATTGCTATAGCAGATTGTATTTTATTTCCTGATAAGTCTGAGTATAAATCAAAGCATACTATTCGCGATGAAGATACTAATGAACATGATCTAAAAGATTTTTACTTTATATTTATTGAGTTGCCTAAATTTCCAAAAACCAAAGAAGATCAGCTTTCAAGTATAGTTGAAAAATGGGTATACTTTTTCAGATATGCAGACGAAACTAGTGAAGAAGAGCTAGAGAGAATAATAGGAAGTGATCTAATAATTAAAAGAGCATATGAAGAACTAAATAGATTCAACTGGTCAGAAAAAGAATTTATCGCCTATGAACAGGAGATCAAGCGTATTCGTGATGAACAGGCTGTCCTCGCTCAAAAACTCGATGATGCTAAACAAGAAGGTAGACAAGAAGAAAAAATCGAAGTTGCAAAAAACTCACTCAAGGCCGGTGTCTCTATTGATGTTATAGCTCAAATTACCGGTCTCTCTCATTCTGAAATTTCACAACTCAAAGAAAAAACATAATATTCCTACTTATTCACTTTAACACTTATAAAAACCTTTTCTAAGTTAGACATGTCCCCTAATTAAGAATCTAGTGAACTGTCTAAAATGGCTATAAAGATTGCACATAGAATTATATAAATTACTATCATAACGTTACCCTCTTATTCAGCCTTACATATTAAAGATATATACCGTAAGTTTAATATTGATAGTACATTAACCATTTATTTCCCAATTCTAGTCTTGTACTTCTCATTCCTACTTCATCCATGTTAGTATTAGAACCATCAAACTTGCTAAGGGGATCTACCACCTCCACTTTAAATTCTATTATAAGCTTTTCACTATTTGGCATATTATACCTTCCATATTCTCATCTACTTACTCAAAGTATTTCCAAGCTTGGTTACTCCTACATCAGAAAGACAAGTTGATACTTTGTCCTTTGAATGGCTGTGAACTGAAGCATTACTTAAATAACTTTGAGGCTCTAAACTTATCTGCTGTTTTTTTGTACCATCAACTTCTAATCTACCATCTCTGTTGTGTAATATCTGCTCTATTGATTGATTTAGCAGACCCTTATTAAATTGAGCTATAAACTTTTCAAATTTCTTCGGACTTAATTTACCAGCTTCTTTACCAGAACATGCTTTCTCTACATATGAGTTGAAAATCCCCGAAATCTCATCAAATTTACCACTCATGATTTTTCCTGTAACTTCTTTCTGTATTTCAACAAAATCAATATTTAACCGATGCATTGATATGCCACTTTTTAATGCAGCTTGTTCTACTACTTTCTCAAATTCCTCTGTAATATTTAATGCATAGCCCTGCGCTTCCAGTAATGATACGTGCTGATCTGCTGTAGAAATGTATTTTTGACCTGTAACTTTTCTAATAAGCACATCAAGTAACATGATTGTGCCGTTTATATCTACTGGTGAATCAACTTGTGAGATTGGACTTGTAGTACTTGATACTCCGTCAGACAATGTAGGTTTAGAATCTAATAACCGACCTATTGAGGTTTTTACTGAACCGAACAAACTGTTTATCCATGAAGATAGTGCACTTGCTCTGCTTGTAGCTTTCTTATAGCGCACCTCTTCTGCCTTATTCACTTTGATTTTTTTTCTATTTATTGCAGCAATCTCTATGCCACCTACTACCATAACCTCTACATCATCATATCCTACTGTAGGACTTTTTTCATCTATCATAGACTCAATTTTACCTACTATAGCTTTTCCTTCTATTCTAGCTTTTGTTGTCTTTTCAATAGGTGAATAACGATGACGGTTCCCTCTATGATAAGCATGTCTTTTATGATGACGTATATGCTTTGGTGCAACGTATTCATTTCTTCTTTCTGCCTTCTCTAAAAAGGAAATTATGTTTGTGAAACCTTTATCTCTTGCAATATCTAAAGGCTTCTTACTATTATTGTCACGAATATTAACATCAGCATTTTTAAAAATCAGAAGTTGTAACAAACTAAAATCATGATTATTTTGAACTAAATAACCCATTAGAAGGACAACGCGGTGCAAAGACGTCTTGCCCTGGGTATCCTGAGCATTAACATCAATACCACTGTTAAGCAGCAGCTCTACAATCTTTAACTTAGTATCTTTTAGGTTATTAACGCCGTTATCAACAAAACACTGAGAGATAGCAAGGTGCAGAAATGTCTCGCCGAAATCGTTTTTAGCATTGATAAGAGTATATCTATCATCCCTGTTTCTCATACCATCAAGAAGAGCTTCAAGCAAGTTCGACTTATTCTCCTGGATAGCTTTTCTTATAAGTGACTTTGCTTCTTCAGGCCCTGAGGTTTTTATTAGCTGAGAATACTGTTTCTGTTTTTCTTTATTAAAGTCCATTATAACATCTTGTGGATTGCAAGTAGAAGCTATACATTTTGAGTTAGAAACTATTGTATCATTAAAAGCAAACATCATTTCTCTTGCTGGTTGATAAGTATTCCAGTTCTCTACTTTTACAAGAGTGTTATTTTTATGTGATAGCAATAAGGTATCATTCATAACTTTCATATCGAAATCTAATATAGACTTACCTTTCAAATCAACTAAACCAATATCATTCTTATTAATAGGCTGATTATGATAAATCTGTAACCCTTGTTCATCTGGTTTATAATACCTGAAAGAACTAAAATCATCAGCTCTTTCTCCAAATTCTTCTGGTTCTATAATTCTATTGTTTAGTTCTATAGATAAATCCCAGTTTCTATGAACAAAAGAATAGTAATCTGTGATATATGCTCCTTTATCTGATAACAATAGCAAATCATTATTGAGTTTTAAAAAAAGCACCTTATCTGAATCAAATGTGAAACAATTATAATGATTTAACAGATCAGTACCATTAACGCTAAATCTTCCATCTATTTTTAAGCTATGAGAACAATAATCACGCTCTAGTTCACCATTCTGAAGTTTATAATATTTTTCCCTATCAAATGTTACCGTAACATCTTTATAATCTGGTAGCAGGGTTACATTTAGTCTACTTTTGTTAATCTTTATTTCTCCTTCATTATTCTCTGCAAATTGTATATCATTTAATGTGCTATTTAATTGACTAAAGTCTAATATACCATTTGCTTGAGCAATCGTAATATTAGCACTTTTTTCATCGAAAAGATAAAGATGGTTTATATTACTTGGAGCTTCCCAGTAAAAATTATGGTGCTCTTTATCAGGATAAAAAATATGATTACTAAAACTACCTATAGTACTACGATAATTAGTACTTGATAATTGCTTTGTAATATTAAAGTTCCGATTATCTATTGTTTGCAACTTATCTAACTCATCATCTAATATAACATCACTACCAACGCTTTTTGTTATTTGTAGACTTGCTACTGTTCCAGTATTACTCTCTACTTTCGTTGGAGTTACAAACAAACCATCTGCTGTTTTTATTAATGTCTGTTTATCTACACTTATAGAATCTCCACTTTTATTATAAATATTTGTTCTGTCGTTAACATGAGTTATTTTATCTATATCACTAAAATTTATCGGCAATAATACTAAGCCACTTCCGTGAATAGAATCACCAAAATAACCTTTTATTGTAGCAAAGTTTTTTGCTGTTATTATATCATTTCCACCCTTACCATCTACATAATCTGCATTAGAGAACTTTATATAATTAGTTCTATTACTGCCGATAATAGAATGTATGTTTATTGAATCTGTAGTAAGATTACCTTGTGTTATAACTATATTCTTTTGTCTATCTGCTCCTAAATCACAAGAGAACTTCCCTGCTATGTAAAAGAAATTTCTACCTGAGTTATACACCTTGCAACTATCTAATGACTTTTCAAAATAGTACCTATTTTCTACCTTACCTCTTCTACCTCGATCACCATTTAAAATATCCTTTTCTTGAAAAACAACATTAATATTAGCATTTTGAGCTGTTATATAGTATACGCTTCCATACCCACGGAAATTCTTATTTCTGTATATAACCGCATTATAACAGTCGCTAGGGTATTCTTGTAAAAACCACTTTTCAAATGTTCTATTTAGTAATACATTACTATGATCATATAAGTTATCACATCCTGAGCCAATTCCATTTACAACACAGTCAGTACAGGGAGGATTATCAATTTGTACTTTAATATCGCTATCGTGTGGTCCGCAAACGACACTATAACTTTCAATGTTCGTAGGAATCACTCTAGAATTAATATCACTGATATGAAATGGATATGTAACATTCGTATTGAATCCAAAATCAAACTTAGTATCAACTATTTTTGTGTTAGTACGACAATAAACTCTGAGGAGTTGTATTTCCCCATAAACACGCTTTTCCTTTGTAACCAATATATAAGGCAGCGACATAACTATTTTATCATAATTACCTTTATATTGGCTTATAAGCTTTAATACATATTGTTTATATATACTTTCTGCCTCTATATCATTTTCTATATAATCTGGTACTTTTTTACCAAGAAAGAAATCCCAATACAAATCATGCTTCTCCTGATCTGTAAGATTTATGTGCTCTTCCAATTTCTCTACCTCAAGCTCTGCTTCTACAAATTGCGATATAATAATAACAGCAACTGAAATAGCAGTACCAACTGGACCAGCAAATTCTCCCATTACTCCAGCTTCTATTCCTACGGCTGACATTGTCTCAGTAACAATCGCAGGTACATCTGCAGCTATAAAAATGGAGTTAGTTGCGATGTTTAGGTCAGCAATCTTTATATCTACAGGATTCGTTGCACTTTCCCGAGCTTTTATCGACTCTGCTAACCCTAAAAATGCTGCAAAGTTACCTATAGCAGGTCCCATAACTGGGGCAAACCCCTTTAGCATTTGAGAATCAAGTTTTTCTCCTAATCCTAATATTTTTCCAGAGATTTTCTCACCAATCTTTGGCATTACCCAGAGATTTAATGCATCATAACCTAGGCCTTCTACATCTCCATTTGCTATATGTTTACCAACTAAAAATACTGTAAAGGCAAAACCTGCACTTTCTGCTACTTTCCCTATTTTTTCTGCTACCCCATATCCTCTGAGAATATTTTTGATTTCTTCTTTATTTTCTTTCATCTCCTTTACAATATCCTTGATCTCTGGGTCTATTGAATTTAGATCTACATTTTTAACCTTTGCAATAAATGCTTCTTCAACATTTTGGTCTGTAGCTTCACCTCTAGAGATTCGTTCAGAAACTTTGAAAAGCTGATCATAAAACTCAATATTCTTTACTCTTTCCGCTACCTTGTTAGCATTAAACAACTCTTTAATACGTTGCTCTTTTTCTTCCTCTGTAATATTTTCTTCATCACGTGAGTCTATGCAGTACATGCCTATATTTCTTATTTTTCTTCTTTTAGCTTCTAAACATTCCATTTGAGGCCCAGTTTCAAGCCTTAGCCTTTTTCTTGCACCACCTCTTTCGGGAGAGCTAATCTCACCTTGAGATGTGGTATGATAGACTTCAATACTTTTTATGCTTGCTGTAATTAAATCTTTATCGGACCTACTAGATTGATTAAAAACCATGGCTAAAAACTTGGCTGTTCTCTTATCAGTAAAAGATCTAAGAATTTTATATTTGTCACTCATCTGTTTTTCTGCATGTCCTAATTTTTTCTTTACACTACTATTAGCACATTTTAATTCTATGATAATTGGTTCATCTTCCTCAATAGTAGATTCATCTCCTTGCAAATATGTAAAAGATAGCGCCAGGTCCATTTTCCCTAATGAAGATATATTAGATTCCACATACACTTTAATCTCTTTACCATCTTGCGTTTTTCCATTTATCAATAACCCTTGCATTATTGCTTGAAAGTCCACTTCTCTTTTTATTAATTCCTTAAAAGGCAATAAAGCTTCTACTAAAGGAGATAGTGACTCTTTTAACTTATTTCCCATCATCTCTTCATCTTTACTTTCCTTAAGCAAGTCTACAACATCAATTCCACGTAATTGCTCAATTAAGCTATTTACGTCAACATTCCCTATTCTTTCAAATTTACCCTTGTATCTATTTTTAGAGTTATGAGAGACTTCTTTTATATTTATATCCTGAAAATAAGACTTATCTTTTCTTTCTCCTACTTCAAACCCACCTAGGTTATTCTTTACTCCTGTGTTTATTATCAGGTCGATTTTAACTGCAGAATCAATATCCAGTTCATCAATTGGAGGAATTTTATTACTGTCAAATCTCTTTTGCCTTCTAAGTTCTCTTAATTCACCACTACGTTCTATAATATTTAATATTACTGCTCTATCTTCCCCTTGATTGAATAGTAGAAATGTAGTAGCCTCTCTTCCTATACTTCTATCTTCATTCTGATAAGTGAAAATATTTTTATCTATACTATCCATAGCTAAAATCTGTCCGAACACTAGTTTGCTTAAATAGTTTTTATCCTTACTTGGTATCAAGTGATATAAGTTCTTTAGTTCTGCCTTTAAATTTTCCTTTGCTTCATTGCCATCAAAATCTTTAGCACCTTCTAATAATTGATGCACAAAACCTTGGGATTGAAAAATCTTAGCTTGTTCTGTCTTTACTTCAGCATAACTAATTCCCACTATAACCGCCTCTTCTGCTTTAGTTCTAATGCTGAGGTTATACAAATAACCTTTGTTCTTGATCTGTGTTATAGCTTCATCAGCAGTATGACCTTCTCCTTTAAACTCAACAACTACTGGAACAGGTTTAGGATTTATCCTACCATTTGCATCTTTTGTACGTGACATAAGTATTAAATCTGCACGTCCGTTACCTGCAGCACGTTCAACATAACAATTAAGACCATAACGATATTTAAAATTTAATGCTAAAGCTCCATAAACAAACCCATGATATGCTGCTTCTGAGTTGCCCAGTGAAAACTTTCCCTGATTACTTTTGTATATTTCGGCCAGTTCAAGAAAAATTTCTCTAATACCAACTATTACTTGATCTATACTCTTATCAGAAAGCTGTTTAAATGCACCTTCAAGACTTGTAGACCGACCTATATTGATCTCCTCAAATTCACTAGTTTGAGATGGAGAAGACACCAAATCCTTAAATTTTTCTTTTACTCTATCTCTTTGTTCTCTATATAGTTCGAATGACAGGTTGCCTAAATCTTCTTCAGTACGCATATGAAACGAATACTCATTTATATCTGTGTTATCTATGTCAGAGATCTCTAGTGTTTTTGCTATCTCTTTAAGTTCATCATCATTATAACAATATTTCCGTTTTAAATCCCCATAACCTGTAATTTGATCATTTGTAAAAGCTCTAAGAACCACTTGTTTTCTTCCACTTTTTTCAAGAAAAAAGCATAGTTTTACAATGCTAATCTCATTTTTCAATCCCTCTACTTTCAAATTAGTACGCTTAATATACACCTTATTGATGCCAAGCTTTTCTACTAGACCACTATTAGGAAGGGTTAAAATCGATCCTAATATGCTATGAATAAAAAACTCAGGACTAGATGTTGAACCAATATTTGGAGTTTCACGAAGAAATAAACTAAACTTTTCAGCAAATCCCTTAGGTGCATCGAAATTTACTGAGAGAACAGGGTTACCCTTACTGTTACCTGGATTAATTGGTTCAGTGAGTAATAATTCTATTAACTCAAGCTTGTGTTCAATATGTTTCGCTTCAGCTGTTGCTCTTGGCATTTTCTTATCTATTTCTTCATACTGTGTGTCACTTCCTCAAGTTCTATACTACGAAGTTTCTTTGCTGGACTACTTTCTTCTCCTTCTATTCCTCTCTTTTTGTCATTTTCTTGAATAAGATTATCCAGTAATTGAAAAAACTTATCCCATTTATCTTTCCTCTTTGTAAATTCCTCTCTTGAACAACACCATGTTATACGTTCTTTAAATTCCTCCCTAAATTTTACCATTTCATTTTTTGATGATATACATTCTCGAATGAAGAACTCAATAAATCCCCCCCTATCACCATAAATCAAATCTTGGCAAATATCTTGCCCCCTACTACAAAAAATAAGCCTTTCTTTCTCTTTGGGAGTTGCATCTTGAAAGATCAGTTTGATATTTTCCACATCTTCAACCTTAAATAAGTCTAGTAATAATAACCCACCTGATCCGCATTTATCTATTACATGTTTTGTGTGAGTACTAGGACCTTGCTGCCAAAATATTCCAAAGAGCTTTTGATAATTGTAATCTTTATTACCATCTATCATCTTATTAACGATTACTCTCAATAAACAATCATAACCTTCTTCAGAAAGGAAAGCCCACATATGCTGCGCTGTTTCCATAAAAAAACTCTGCCATGGCCAATCCAAAAAGCACTTTAGCACTTCATAAGAGCAGCTCTTGAACACTTCCATTTGTTGTTCTCTATCCATTTCTGAAAGTAAAAAGCACAAAACATCAATATAATTCTCCCTGGAAAAATCTGTAAACTCACTAACACAGTCACAACGTCTTTTTGCCACATATTCTGCAGTTCTTACTAAGACCTTATCTTTTTCTTCAGGAGTTAACTTTTGTAGGAAATATCTGGTTGCTGCTTCATTGCCACTAACTGCTGAACGTCGAAATGCATACTCATAATGAGTAACACTATCATCTTGACAATATCTTCTTATTATATCGCCTAACTGAGCTGTTTCTTCTTCTATATGATGGGACCAGAACGATACTAGAGGTGATTCATTTATTCTTATTTTCCTAAGATCTTTTCCATAGAGTTTCCTACCACTGATTTGTTTCCATAGGGTGAGAATGTTATCTTCTAAACAATAAGTGCATGCTAATCTATAGCGCTTAGCAATATCTAAATTTTCATCTTGCACTAATATCTTTGCTGTTTTCTCTTTATCAATAGTGCCTTGTGGTGTCCAACAAAGCTTGCTTAAGCTTGCTCTAGCATCTTTGCCACCTAAAAGATTTTTATGATATTGTTTCCATATGAGTATCTGCCAACCTATTGCTTCAACAAAACTTGATAGTTCCTTTTTTAACAATTCTGGCAGCGGAAGTTTTAGTACCTTTTTTATCACTTCATCCTCTACCTTTTGCCATTCTCTTTTTCTTTCACTGACATTTAGGATTGGTGATGAGAAGTAAAACTTTGACGCTAAATCCCAGGCATCATCTTGATTCCATAACGTAATAGCTATTTCCACAAGAGCTTTATGCTTAAGTGATGGCATTAGAGTGTAATTCATTACCTAACCCGATTAAAATACTCAATATACTATGATTTTCTATCGGTTCAAGATAAAACACGGCTAAAAAATTGTGTAAAGTTTAACGGCACAAAAAAAATTCTATTAACCCCAACTATGGGTTAGAAAGAAGTGAAAAAAGGCTGGAAAGTGGGTAAACTCCAAGTAATTCTTTCAATTTAGGAGATTACCTATGAAGAAAGATATTACAGAGCCCAACTTTCGAATGTGTGCCAAACCTTGATTCATCAAAGAAAAATAGCTCTTTTTCTGGATACTTGCCAATAACTTCATTGAGATTTTTTTTTGAATTCCTCTTGTTTACTTTTATCTTGTACGTTGTGTACTGGTCTTGGTGTAATATATGAAAATTTCATCTTTTGTATATGGCGGTGTACTGTAGATTTGCTGATATTTAATCCGAACTTTTCCTGGATTCTTATTCTCATTTCTTTAATGGTAATATTAGGATTTTCTTCTATCCATGCTTCAACTTGCTGTAGTTGAGCCTGATTTAATTTAGTTCTTTTACGACGTTGTGGAGGAGCAAACAGTTTTTCTTCTCTGCCAAATTTTAAGAATTTTATCCACGAAGTTAGTGCGCTTCTTGAAATGCAATATATTTTTGCTACAGCCGTTATACTATGCTTTTTTGCCGCAATTACAGCATTTAGTTTTTTTGAAACATATGCATTGTTCCTTACTTTCTTCAGCATTTCTTTTGCTCACTTTTTCATCCAATAATTTTGATCTTAATGCCATTTAAACCTCGCTACTTCACTTACTTTAGTATGGCTTTTTTTCCATTATTGTCTATCCGTTCTTTGTATAGTGGGAATGGGAATTGGTATTACTTAATAAATTTACTGATATCGGTATGCCTCTTTTCGAATTTGCCTTGTAAATTCCTTCCATCTCTACATCTTATTGACAGCTATGCAACAAAGCCATTCAGGATCTGCATTATTGTTTAACAGAATTTCGACAATTTCTCTGTAACCTTTTTGAGCTGCAAGGTGTAATGGTACACAATCCTGATTTTCAAGTTAGCATTTTCTCCATTATCTAGCAGCATTTTAGCTATCTGATTCACAATACAAGAGTTCTATTTAGAGCTATTTTCAAAAATCTTTGTGCTTTGTATATGTAGCTTATATTTGTTTGGAATGCTTGACTCCTGATTTATAAAATGCTATCATTAATGATACTACAATGTGTAAAGTGAGGAGGTTATGAATCTTAGACTAATTCAGGAAGAAACAAAAGAAATTCCATTTTGCACAACTCCTTATTCATTGCATTATGAAATTCGAAGGCCACTAATGGAAATGTTTGGGCTAGGGTCTAAAAAAGGCTGTTGTTCTAATCCGTACACTGGGAAGTGCATGATAACTGATAATAAATTAGCCCCTATTGTGCAGCTTACACAAGGAGTGGATGCGGATATAGTAATAGATAACACAACTAAAACAGTATATGCAAAAGAGATTAAAAATAAACAACAAAAAATAGATTTAATATATGATAAGGATCGTATTGGCGCAAAAGAAGTGCATGATATTCAGCTTCTTAAGGCTGGTAAAAGAGTAACAATACCATCTAAATATAAAAGTTTTGAAGATTATAGGAGAGAGCTACAGAAAAAATCTTCTTATATAGTTATAAGGGCTGAAGTAACACAACATTTAGATCATTCAGGAAAGCTGCTGAATGATCCTATAGAAAGCGTTGTTCATTATACTACTTTTCCTAAGTTAAAAGGAAATACCTTAGACTACAAGTATTTTGCTAGAAGTCGAGAGTTAATAGGTAGCAGAAAATCTGAGCTACAAGATAAGTTTAAAAACGTAGTAAAACTGAATGCCTTAATGGCTGCCAAACATAAAGAAGGATTAAGCATTGTGGTACCTAATGCTTTTTTGAGTGGTTTGAGTAATGATGAGCAAAAAGAAGCAAAAATAGCTTTTGTCAATGCAGCAATAGAAGCTGCTAAGGAAATAGAGCAAGATAGTGGAAAATACTCAGGATTTTGTGGGATATTTGTCAATACTGGAAATACTCAAGATTTAAATAAGCTGATAAGCGACAGTGGCATCAAAAGCATTGCTATTAATTATGGTGATCTTAGCGCGCCAAGTAGGGTATCAAAAGAAGGAAAGTTTGCAGAATCTATAATGGGTGAGGGAGTTGGATACGTTGGTAATGGTGCATTATCCGCACGAGGTAATATTGCAGTGGAGGAAAATCTTACTAGAAGAACGTTAGGAGAAACTGTGTTAATGTTTAGTGGAGCATTTAATGAAAAGGTGCTAGATAAAAATTGTTACAGGGGAGAAAATGTGAAATCTGACAGAGTACAAAATAAGACACAAAACATTCAACGTCACAGGTCAACTGTGTATTTCACTTTATCAGCATCTCTTTCAGCTTTGATTATAGCATTAGCATTTGTGACACAAACATATATATTTTTAGCAGCACTTATTGTACCTGCAGTAATTGGACTATGTGGGTGGTCATTATATGAGAAAGAAAAAGGAGATAAACCTAGCTCTAATATTCAAAATAATGTAAAAGCAGAGAGAGCCCTTGATAGTTATAGGGATACACAAACGAACTAGAGCACTTTGCTTATGTACTTATTTAATTTCAGTGTTTGCTATTTGTTTTTTATCCCATTGCTAATACCAATACTCATTGTTGGTAGGTCAAATAGGAGAGATTGCAGATGTAATAGTTTAGACTTAATCTGACAGGGTAATAAAGTAAGATAAAAATATAAACAAATTTTAAAGACCCCAGTTGCGGATTAGAAATCAGTGAAAAAGCCAGGAAAATAGGGTAACCTCGGAAAATTATTTACAAAATAGAGAGGTTACCAATGAATGAAAATATAACAGAATTATTTTGCCTGATCGACGATTTTTGCAATTCAGTTGACAAGAATTTTGCAGAAAAACTTCTACCAAGTAGCAAAAAACCAACCAGGACGCCAGAGATTACGCATTCAGAGATTCTTACCATAATATTGCTATATCACCAATCCAAGTGCGACAATTTTAAAATTTTCTATGTGCATTATTTGAAATTATTATACGAATCAGCGTTTCCAAAATTGCCATCCTATAGTAGGTTTATTAGGCTAAAATCTAGGGTTTTATGGTATTTAGTGCTCTTAATGCAATGGTTTTGCGAACAGTCAAAAGTGACAGGGATTTCGTACATAGATGCAACATCTATCGCTGTTTGCCATCCAAAAAGGACCTCGAGAAATAAAGTTTTCAAAGGGTTGGCAAAGATTGGAAAGACTACCTATGGGTGGTTTTTCGGTTTTAAACTACATCTAGTAATCAACGAAGCTGGCGAAATTCAAGGGGTTACGGTGACAAAAGGCAACATTGATGATAGAAAACCTGTGCCAAATTTAACTCAGAAATTGACTGGATTATTGTTTGGAGATAAAGGATATATCAAAAAAGATCTTTTTCACGAATTATTCGATAGAGGGTTAAAGCTTGTAACCAGTATAAAAAAGGGTATGAAAAACTCATTAATGGCGCTAAATGAGAAGATTTTGTTAAGAAAAAGATCGATTATTGAGACAGTTTTTGGCTCTCTGAAAAACAACTTTGAGATTGAGCATACAAGACATAGATCACCGATAAATTTTTTGGTACACATTTTTTCTACGCTTGTTTCATATTCCATGCAGCCGAAAAAGCCCTGCATTTCTAAGCTTTACTTCGTTGGCTAATCCGCAACTGAGGTTAAAGGAGTGTCAGATATGAGTACAACACAAGAAAAAATACTAAAATCAAAGTTGGGGTTGTTAGAGCCCGTCTTGAAACTGAGTAGAAAGAAGTTAAGAAGTATGGTATAAGATATATTTTAAGATGTACCAAGCGACATAAGTGACAAAGAATGGAAGATAATAGAGCCATATTTTGAACCTTAAAAGACCGGCAGAGCAAGAAAACATAGTATTAGAACAATTGTTAACGCAATCCGCTATATGATGAGAACAGGATGTCAATGAAGACAACTGCCTAAAGATTTTCCACCATGGAAAACCGTGTATAGTTGTGATTCGCGCTTAAAAAAAAGTGGAATATGGCAAGAAATTCATGATTTTCTAGTTAAAAAAGTAAGAGAGATAATCGGTAAGAATGAAACTCCATCAGTGGGAATAATAGACAGCCAGTCAGTAAAAACGACTCAAAAAGGGGATCGAGAGGGATACGATGCTGGAAAGAAAATAAAGGGCAGAAAACGCCATATCATTGTAGATACTGTGGGTCTTGTAATTGCTACTGACCTCAGTTGCGGATTAGCCAACGAAGTAAAGCTTAGAAATGCAGGGCTTTTTCGGCTGCATGGAATATGAAACAAGCGTAGAAAAAATGTGTACCAAAAAATTTATCGGTGATCTATGTCTTGTATGCTCAATCTCAAAGTTGTTTTTCAGAGAGCCAAAAACTGTCTCAATAATCGATCTTTTTCTTAACAAAATCTTCTCATTTAGCGCCATTAATGAGTTTTTCATACCCTTTTTTATACTGGTTACAAGCTTTAACCCTCTATCGAATAATTCGTGAAAAAGATCTTTTTTGATATATCCTTTATCTCCAAACAATAATCCAGTCAATTTCTGAGTTAAATTTGGCACAGGTTTTCTATCATCAATGTTGCCTTTTGTCACCGTAACCCCTTGAATTTCGCCAGCTTCGTTGATTACTAGATGTAGTTTAAAACCGAAAAACCACCCATAGGTAGTCTTTCCAATCTTTGCCAACCCTTTGAAAACTTTATTTCTCGAGGTCCTTTTTGGATGGCAAACAGCGATAGATGTTGCATCTATGTACGAAATCCCTGTCACTTTTGACTGTTCGCAAAACCATTGCATTAAGAGCACTAAATACCATAAAACCCTAGATTTTAGCCTAATAAACCTACTATAGGATGGCAATTTTGGAAACGCTGATTCGTATAATAATTTCAAATAATGCACATAGAAAATTTTAAAATTGTCGCACTTGGATTGGTGATATAGCAATATTATGGTAAGAATCTCTGAATGCGTAATCTCTGGCGTCCTGGTTGGTTTTTTGCTACTTGGTAGAAGTTTTTCTGCAAAATTCTTGTCAACTGAATTGCAAAAATCGTCGATCAGGCAAAATAATTCTGTTATATTTTCATTCATTGGTAACCTCTCTATTTTGTAAATAATTTTCCGAGGTTACCCTATTTTCCTGGCTTTTTCACTGATTTCTAATCCGCAACTGGGGTTACTGAAGTACACAGTGCAAGTATTCAAGATCGCGATAGTGCTCTAGATCTTTTTGCTCAGGCTAAATGCAAAGCCCCAACCTTACGAAAGTTTTTTGCCGATCAAGGGTACACAGGTAAATTACAAAATCGATGTTTATTGGAAACTGGATGTTTGCTAACAATTGCCAAGAAATTGGTTGATACAGGATTTCAGATTATTCCTAAACGTTGGATCGTAGAACGGACATTTGCCTGGCTTTCCAATTTTAGACGTATGAACAAGGATTATGAGCATTCTCCCCTCACTTCAAAAACTAATATCTTCTTTAATATGATCACTATTATACTTCACAAATTAGCTCATTTTTTGGTTTGAAGACATGCTCTAAGTGATTATTTTTAGCAGCAAGAGATATAGGTGTTTGTCCGTATTGATTTTTTGCATAAATATCAGCTCTTTCTTCACCCACAAGATAGGTTACTACACTCAAATTACCAACTTTAGCAGCTAAGTGTAAAGGAGTATTGCCATCACTACCTTTAGTGTTAATGCTGGCTCCTCTTTCTATAAGCTCCTTAACTCTATCAAGGTTACCTTTTTTACAGCATCAAATAATTCGCTGTTTGGGTTCTCAATAGAAACCTCTGTTATAGTTGTTGAAGTTTCTGTAGTAAGCTCAGATATTTGCATAAAGCCCCCAATGATATTAACCTTTCTTTACACTATAAAGCTGTTACTAAATTATATAAATTTGAGTATCTATAGCATAAGACCTGCTGCGAATCAAGCGATAAAAAAAGGGAAGGAGGGTGACTAAAATCAAGGTTAACTAAAAGGAGTGCTTAAGATTCACAATACCAGCAATAATATTGAACCTCAGGTTATATTTTTTCTGAAAATTGCGGTAAACATGGGACATAATCTTAAATATCTTTACCTCACGGATCTTATTTTCTACTCTCATTCTAAATGATGCTAATCGTCTATTATGCTCTTTCTGCTCTGAAATTAATGGCTTTTTACGGTACTTTTTATATGACATTACTTTGCAATTTTTGCCAACCTTGATATCCAGAATCGGCATATTTTATGCTATCGAGTGGTAGATATTTTCCTTGTTTCCTTATGCGAAAATCACTAATTCTACCACGATATGACTTTGACACTGATAAAATTCTTCCATCTTCTTCGATAACAATCTCAGTTTTCATAGTGTTGGTTCTTTTTTTTCCTGAATATGACTTCTTCCGTTTTTTACTATCTTCTGGCCTCTGTATTTGCTGTTCTGTAACATCAGCCAGAATCTTTAGTATTTTTTCTGATGTCATACTTCTATCTTTTGTTATAGTAACTTTCTTGGCAAGTAATGGCTCTATTTTCTTCAGTAACCTACATACATTTGCGTTGTGCATATTGAACAGGCACCCTAAAAATCTATGTGTTATGTAAGTGCGATAGTACAAAATTACGCAAAATAACTTATCTTCCAGAGTTGGTAGTTGTGATCTTCTACCATGGCACTTTTTCTGTTTTTCAAGTTTTTTCCACTCAGACCTCACTTTTTCCACCACCTTTTCAAACTCCTCTATAGTTAAACCTGTTATATTACGAAAGTTTCTTGGGTGCTTCTTCATTTTATAGTAACTAAAGCTCATTTTTTACCTTACTCGATCTGCTTATTCTTCTTCTACCTCTCTCGCATCACTTTTTCAATTACCTTTTGCAGCAGGTCTTTTGCTATTCTCAAATGGATTACTGTTAATTTAATATTAAGTATTATTAAGAACCTAAACAATATGACCATTTCCAGTGTTCAAAACTAATGGTGGTGAGAAGTGTTTTTCTTGGAATCAATTGGTCTACCAAATAACCAGTACGAACTTTTTTATATGGCAATTTCACTGTGCGCTAAAATCAGCTGTATTAGCTCACTTTCGCTAAATTTACATATAAACTAGTTTGCTTAGCTTTGTTGCAATAACTTTACGTTTTTATTTTTACAACCCTGTTTTACGCGGCTTATTCTCAAAAATATATGACGTTTTTTACTTGTTAAAAAAGTAAACATTCAAGATTTTTGTCACACTAATTTTTAGTACGTTTCTGAAGCTAAAATGAATATTAATAATCTTATATATAATATAAAAAAATATATAAGTCTTGATTTTTTCATAAAAATAGCAAATAATTAAACCATATTATTTTAATAGAAAAAATTATGACTTTAGAGTGGAGAGAAATATTAGATGTAGCAAGTGATCCTAAAATTTCAATGGATATAGATAAACAAACTAACTTAAAGGAAACGTTGGTTCTTTTTTTAAGGGAGGCTATAGATAAACAAGATGTTTCAACTATTATAAATCTATCCGAACGTTTTACACAAAAACTCACTGAAAATGGATGCAAGTACCATGATTCATTACTCCCAATTACTCGGGAAATATATAAAAATGCCCTTATAATTGTAAGCAATGATATTGCCAAGCTTAATGAAAGAAGTCTTAATCAGATCATTAGTGGAAAAGTAGGACAGATCGAAGCAATTTTAGCTATAGCTTCATTAATTGATAACAAGCAACTTATAAAAAAAATGTTAGACTTGGTTGAAAGGAATATAAAAAACAACCTGGAAGGACAGCAAGTTCTTTTAAAGAGTTTAATTAATATACTAACATACTCGATAAAAAATGAACGTTTTCAGACTATTGGGTATATATGTCACAGACGATTCTCTCAAACTTTTTGTCCTGTTATTCGAGGAACATATATAAAAGCATTTGCAGATAGCAAAGTAGTAAAAGAGCTAGCAAAGAAAATAAAAAAACAAGAAAAATCTACTAAATATGAGTTTTGGATGGCGTTGACAAAATATCTTGCAAAGATGAACAATCATTATCCAGAAGAAAGTAAACCGAAAGAAAATAATGTGATTTCTCAAAATAAAAAAATGTATATTGTAGCTACTTCTGCACTTGTAGTAGCTGTAATTATTTCAGGGATAGCTATTGCAGTTTACTCGGGAATGTTCAAAAAAGTGTGTCAAAGCGAATTTTTAGTTCAACTCAATTTTTAACCTATCAGGAAAAAAGATATCAAGTTGAGATATAGTTAGAGCCCAATTAGGCAAAGCCATAGCCCATTTTTGCTCTATCTTTTTTATAGCACAATATACCAATTTGTACAAGGCATTTGTACTGGTAAATGAACCTTTGGTTTTAGTAAATTTTCTGATTTGTCTGTGCAACCCCTCAATTGGATTGGTGGTATAAATTAGCCTTCTAACAGGGCCAGAATACTTAAAATAACTAGAGGGAATGTTCAAAAAAGTGTGTCAAACCGAGAAATAAAAATAAAATAGAAACAAAAAATAGAGGTTTGATATATGAGTTACAAAATAGAAAATGGAACGACTGGCCTGGTAGATTACAAAGAGCTGGAAGCAAATATACTGTCATCAATAAGGGAAGGTAAACCATTGATGGGGAGAGATGGAGCATTAACACCATTTGTAAAAAGGCTGCTGGAAGCAAGTCTAGAAGGTGAAATAGAGCATCATTTATCCAATGAAAGAGAAGAAAAGAATCGAAGAAACGGAAAGAATGGCAAAACTTTGAAGACGAGTATTTGAACTATTGACACCAAGAGATAGAGAGGGAAGTTTCGAACCACAGATAGTGAAAAAAAGGCAAACAAGCTTACATCCAGAACTTGAAACAAAGGTCTTGAACATGTTTGCAAGCGGTGTGGGATACAGGGATATAGCATCCTATGTGGAAGAAATCTATGACCATAAAATATCTGCAGCAGAGATATCTGGAATTACAGATAAATTACTGCCTATAATCAATGAATGGAGGAGTCGTCCCCTACAATCAGTATACCCGATAGTATTTATGGATGGGATGTTTTTTAAGGTCAAAGAGAATGGACATTGCATAAGTAAATGCATGTACAATATATTAGGAATAGACCAAAATGGCAGAAAAGAAGTACTGGGTTTTTACTTAGCAGAAAGTGAGGGAGCTAACTTCTGGCTAGGCGTATTAAATGACTTAAAAGAGAGAGGAGTAGAAGACATTTTGATAGCTTGTGTTGACGGTCTGAAAAGCTTCCCTACAGCTATAAATAGCGTATTTCCCAATGCTGAGGTACAGTTATGCATTGTGCACCAAATAAGAAATTCACTAAAATACGTATCCAGCAAAGATATAAAAGTTTTTATGAATGATTTGAAAAAAATATACCGTGCTACAAGTAGAGAAATCGCCGAAAATTATTTACTTGAACTGGAGGAAAAATGGGGTGAAAAATATCCTTTAGTCATAAAATCGTGGCAAAACAATTGGGAAAATTTGTCTAGTTATTTTAAGTATTCTGGCCCTGTTAGAAGGCTAATTTATACCACCAATCCAATTGAGGGGTTGCACAGACAAATCAGAAAATTTACTAAAACCAAAGGTTCATTTACCAGTACAAATGCCTTGTACAAATTGGTATATTGTGCTATAAAAAAGATAGAGCAAAAATGGGCTATGGCTTTGCCTAATTGGGCTCTAACTATATCTCAACTTGATATCTTTTTTCCTGATAGGTTAAAAATTGAGTTGAACTAAAAATTCGCTTTGACACACTTTTTTGAACATTCCCCAGTTCTTCAAATAAAATATCTAAATAATATTGTTGATAGATTTATCAAAAAACTAATAAAGCCAATGCTTGGGTTTAAAAGCTTCCATTCCGCAAAGATTACCATCACAGGCATAGAAAATATTCGTATGATTCAAAAAAGACAAATTATTAAAATAATGTTTCTACTTTTGAGAATTTTGCTATGTTAATGGCTTCATAACTCCTATAATCCCACCTTTAATGATCTTCTTTCCTATGGTTTATAGATGCGACAGAACCTTTTTTTTGACTCTGTTGAATTAAAAAGGCTAACTACAGAACGGCCAACTCAGTCTAGTCTTGTAACGGCTTACTAAGGATTCTTTAAATATCGATCCTCAAAAAAATCGGCGTAGGTTTAGGCAGTGTAATGCCTAAGCTTACACATGCGTTGCACAGAGATTTTAAATCACGTTGTTCTTTTGGAATTTGCAACTGATCGAGTATCATTTTTGCTGACTTTGGAGCAATTGGCTGCAGCAAAATGCCAATCATTCTAATGTATTCAAGTAATTTGTAGATTACTAAATCCATGCGCTCTCTATCGGTTTTACTGAGTGTCCAGGGTGCACTTTTATCTATGTAAGCATTGGCCTTGGAAGAGATATTGATAATCAGGAGTATAATCTGGTTAAATTCATACTTTGATAGATGATCCATTACTTGATCAATTATGGCTTTGCAATTTGGTAAACTCTCATCATCTTTAAGCAAATTGCGATCGACCACTGGTACAACTCCAAAGCATTGCTTGTGCAGAAATGAAATTGTTCTTTGCACTAAATTGCCTATATTGTTTGCCAGCTCTGAGTTTATGCGGCTGATCATGTTCTTCTTACTGAAATTACCATCTTGACCGAAACTTGCTTCCCGAAGGAGAAAATAGCGTAGTTGATCAACACCAAACTCTTCTGCCAGACCAATTGGATCTATAACGTTACCAAGGGATTTGGATATTTTTTCCCCCTCGTTCAGCCACCAACCATGAACTGCAATTTGCTTTGGCAGTGATAAATCTGCTGCAAGGAGGATCGCTGGCCAGTATACAGCGTGAAAACGCAATATGTCTTTACCGATCACATGAACGTTGAAGGAGTTTGTCCAAAATTTCTTATATTCCTCATCTTCTATATTAGGAAAGCCTATTGATGTGAGATAGTTAGTGAGCGCATCTATCCAAACATAAATTACGTGCTTGTCATTCCCTGGTACTTTTATTCCCCAATTAAAACTAGTACGAGAAATCGAAAGGTCAGTAAGTCCTGATTTTACAAACGATACCACCTCGTTTTTTCTGCTCTCAGGAAAGATGAAATTCGGCTGATTTTCGTATAACTCTAGTAATTTATTTTGCCAACTTGACAAACGAAAAAAGTAGCTCTCTTCTTTTATCCACTGAACTTCAGCACCTGTTGGTGCTCTGCCATCTATCAACTCTGATTCCTGATAAAACGCTTCATCACGAACTGAATACCAACCTGAGTAAGAATCCAGATATATTTGCCCTCTCTCTTCAAGCCTATTCCATAGAGCTATAACTGCTTTTTCATGACGTTCTTCTGTGGTGCGAATAAAATCATCATAATCAAAGTTCATTAGCTCAGCCAATTTTCTGAACGTAACACTTATTTCATCTGTAAATTCTTTTGGCTCTATTCCCTTTACCTTAGCCGCTTTTTCAATTTTCTGTCCATGTTCATCTGTACCAGTGGTAAATTTGACGTTCTTTCCAGCTAATTTCATAAATCTAGCTGTAACATCACAGATAAGGGAAGTATATGCGTGGCCGATATGTGGCTTGTCGTTTACGTAATATATTGGCGTAGTGATGTAAAAGCTCTCAAATTGCTCCATCTTGTAGTGCTTAAAGCTTTATCGTATCTGCACTAGTAATAAAAATCAATATATATCCTATCGTACAAGCAATCTGAAAAGCCATTATACCGCTGCGTTTTGCAGCGGTATAATGTGAGTAACTTACGTTTGAGTTGCTATGATATTGTTGTCCATAACTTCACAACTGTACAAACATTCATCTGTGAAAGCAGTGTGTTAAATATTATAGCAGATTTTGCCTCAAACACAAAAATGTCATCCCAGTGCCCAGACACTGGGATCCAGAAAAATTAATTGTAAACAAACGACTATACAACATGTTCAATAAAATTACAAAAAAGCTGGATTCCAGTGTCAAGCACTGGAATGACACTATTTGCTGTACAATTTACCTTCTAAAATCTATGTTCATACATTACATCCATGATTTCCAGAATGTTTTTCCGCATTAGAATGAGAAAACAACCCACTAGGTCTGGTGTCATCATAAGAAGGAGCAGTTGGAGCAGTATTAAAATCGTAAGGAGGTGGTGCCTCGCGATGAGAAGAATCTCCCAAATCATATCCAGGTCCTGATTTATGATAGTTAATTACCGCTTCTTCAGCCTTCTTAATATTTTCTGACTCTTTCTCATGCTTCATATGAAAAGCCACACCACCAGCAAGACACACAAGAGAATTAATGCCAAGAATGACTAAACCCCAAACTGGTAAGACTGGGTTAATAGCGCAACCTATCAAAGCTGCTAAAGAAATTGCACCAACTGCAAATTCTATATTTCTGAACATTTTAAGTTGACTATCTAGATAATCTATTTTTTCTGACTTTCTAGCCGTTTTTTCGCTGCTATTGTACCAAACACACATTAAAGCATGGAAAGCAACACACGCAACTACAGCTACTATCCCTAAAGCTAATAATTTCCTGCTGTCTTCTGAGTCTTTTTTCTTATCTTCTCTGCTTTGGTAGCCAACAGTATCAAAACCAGGGTTATTTATAACTGTAGTACGACCACCAAACAGGTTGCTAAGTAGTAAATAATCCCAAAAATCTAAACCTCTATTATCGTTTATATGTACGTGCGTGACTTGAGGGCCTGTAGTTTGTTGCCTATTGCTTCTATCATATTCTGTACTGTTCTGCTCATTAGTTAGATTACTGAGCTTAAATTCCTTATACGCATCTTCAAAAATTTTATCACTCCAGTTCTCAATATTTTGCATACCACGAGAACGTAAAAATTCTTGAACACCATTGTCACTGCCATTTTCTTTTATATAGGCAAGTGCATACCTTTTTAAAACACTACTACGCATAAAAATTCCCCCAGAATTAAGATTAAATTAATAAAGAATTATTATAACAGAGTAACGTTTTCTTGTCAATTCAACCATACCCTAATACCCTCACTTTTACCCACAACTTTGAGAGGTCATTATGCGAAGCATAACCATGCTTTCCCTGAGGTTTTCATAACCACGCCATAGAGTCATAGTTCCTGGTAAATTATCACTTTTTCTATTCATAAATCCACCTAATTTTCCTAACCAAATAATAGCTTGTTTTATGTTTGGAGGTTCTTCTGGCAATTTGGCTACTTTATGCTCACGTATGTAAAGGGTTTTCCACTCTTCATTACTTAAAACCTTGGTACAAACCTCCATGGGATTCGATAAAGCGACTTTTGTTAAATATAAAATTTTAAATGCAATAATGCTCTTTATAGCGATTAATTTCTCTAATCTTTCTTTTGTAGCTAAACGAGAGCTTTCTACCTTACATCCTGATTTTAAAATCCTAAAATACTCCTCGATTTTCCATCTTAGCTTATACCAATTGATCCTTTCTATAGCATCTAAAGTGCTATTAACTGGTACATTAGTCAGCAAAGTCCAATCAATAGCTTCTACTCTTTCAGGAGGATTTGTTTCTTTGGCACTTACTACATATATAGCGATTTTATCACTTATTTTATGCTCTGTATCTTTCGATCCATAAATGTAAGAAGATCTGATAGGTATATAGCCTTTCATATACCTGACTTCAATGTTAGCTTTTCTTGAGATTTGGTATTTATTTTCAGCAACATTCAAAACAATTTCCCTTTTTACAGGCAGTTGAGTTATACGTGTTTGCAAATCCGTTTTTCCCCCTTCAATACAGATGAATTTCCTATTAGTTCGGTTGCGGATTACATAAAAACTATCCAATGATTCAATAGTCCATAAAAACTTAAAAATATCTGCTTCCCTATCACCAATAGTAACAAGCTGTGCACCTTCTGCGAGGTTATTTAGGGTTTCTTTTAGTGCCGCTATCCATTTATAGCTTTCTTTCTCCTTTATAGCAGTACGGTATTTCCTGTTTGCTTTTTCTTGCGCTGTTTCTTCCCTGATAGAACGTGCCCAACACTGTTGAGAAGATAGCCCTAAAGGTAATCCGTCTTTGTTAACTATTAAGGCACTGTGCAATAACAAACCCTTTTTATGTTTTGTATAGGCTTTAGAAATACTACCTAGACCCTTAGTCTTTATATGAGAGTCAAAATCCAAATAACTTGTATCTTGAACTGAAAATACAATCTCATCTCCTTTTATCCTTTCTATAGTTTCTTTATAATGGGAAGAATAAATTTCCTTAGCTTCAAGCTTTTCATTGCTAAATAATCTGTATGCACCTTTAGCTTCTTTCCATCCTACACAGCTTTGATTAATTGACCCAGACGCCTTATTCTCTATTAAATAGCTTGTTTTAATAAGTCTTTTATTAAGCCTTACATCTCCCAGATTAACATGTCTCAACTCTTTTTCTAGCCATTTATCTCCTAAGCCATCAGCACATTGTACATTTCTATTTACTTCACACATTTTTACCTCATCTTACTCAGTATATTTTTCTCTATCTTACTTGCTTTTTATACTTGTGGGTAAAAGTGAGGATTTAAATCTGGCGAGTATGGAGGCAAGAACAAAATTTTACACCCAATATTTTCTATCAAATTTTTCATCCTTGCAGATTTATAAAAGCTCGCATTGTCGAGAACAATAGTCTGTCCAGGTTTAAATACAGGAACAAGTACATTTTCTACATAAGCATCAAAAATCTCCCTGTTGCAGTAGCCATCAATTATCCATGATGCTTTAACTTTTCCTTCATTCAGTGCTCCAATTATGCTTACCCTCTTTCTTTTAAACCCTGGGCAAATAACCTCTTGCCTCTTTGAGACCACCCATATTCATAAAATTCATTGTCCTCTATTCCAGACTCATCTATGTATATCAAGTTTCCTTTATTTATTTCTTCTACTTTTTTTATGAACTCTTTGCGTTTCTCTTTATCTCTTTCTCGATAAAGAAAAGTTTTTTTTATATGTATAGTTTACTTTGCTAAGGTAGTTATATACTGTGCTTCTACACATATTACCAAATTCTTCAATTATCTTTTCAATTCTAATATCTTAATTTCCATCCAGAAATTTGGCAAATCTATCTAAGTCTTTAATCTTATGACCATATCCTTTGTGATAGCCTGAAGATGGTTTCTGTTTCTTTTTTCCTTTTCCTCCACAAATATATTGGTTTTATGCTCACTTTGAATATTTGACTGATTTTTTTATCGTCATTGTTTTTTTATCGACTCCTTTGAGAACACGTTCTTTCAGATCCTCACTATATGGACTTGGCATCTTCTTCTTTCTCATTACTTATTATACCATTCTAACCAATTTTGCCATATAGCTAAACCTTTCTTGGGTTAGCTATAGATGATAAAATATTTGATTCTAGTTCTTTATAGTCTACTAATCCGGTAGTTCTATTTGCTTGACTCATTTCAAACCTCCATTTTTTATATCAATTTATTACTTTTCTTTTCGGCTTGACACACTTTTTTGAACGTTCCCCACTTTTTCTATCACCTTTTCAAATTCTTCTACAGTTAAGCCTGTTATATTACGAAAATTTCTTGGGTGTTTCTTTATATTGTAGTAACTAAAGCTCATTTTTTTACCTTACTCTATCTGCTTATTCCTCTTCCATCATTTTATCATTACCTTTTGCAGCAGGTCTATTGATGCATGAGTCTGGAATCTAGGAATTCTGATTATATATTAGGAATTCTGATTATATATTAAGTTAGTAAGTATAAAAGTTATGTAAAAATACAACGTTTTTAGTGAGATTACGGAAAGCCAGCGTCACACGCTGGAATGACATCTTTCTTGGTGGACTCAAATCATAATGTTTGTACGGTTGTGGATTTATAACTAAAGCAATCTAGAAAATTAATGATATTTTATTCCCCGGCAAACGCTCTATTTTATTTTCCGTCTCTAGTTCCAAAAGAGCCATTAGAGCTATATTGGTAGAAAGTCCGCTTGCTAATATAAGTTCATCTATATCAACAGGTACAGAGTTAATATGATCAACTATAACAGATTTTGCCTGTTGTAATTTTTCTTGTTTTTGGTCAGCAACGGTATCAAATAGATTTTTTTGCTGAAGAGGTAAACTAAATCTCACGCTCTCTACTATATCATCAGCGGATTCAACAAGTTTAGCGCCGTTCTTAATTAAATAATTACTACCACTACAGCGTGAATCTAAAGGGAAACCAGAAACTGCAAACACCTCTCTTCCTTGATTCAAAGCAAAATCTGCTGTGATGAGAGAACCAGACTTTTTTGATGCTTCAATTACCACAACATCGAGTGAAAGGCCAGATATAATTCGGTTTCTTTGGGGAAAATACTGAGGCTTTGGTTTAGTAGCAAATGGAAGCTCAGTAATTACTAACCCGCCATTTTCAGTGATTCTTTTGTATAGATCAAAATTTTCTCTTGGGTATACTACGTCAATTCCGTTTGCTGTGACAGCAATGGTTGGGTGATTTTTGTATATTACACTGTTTGCTGCAGTATCGATCCCTCTTGCAAGTCCAGAAATTACGATGAAACCAACTTCGCTTAAATCAAGTGCCAACTTATTGGCAAAATTTCTTCCATTGATTGAAGAATTACGTCCACCGATTATTGCAATTATCTCACGGCTTAACAATGATATATCACCAAGTGTAGTTATTACAGGAGGACAACTCGGTATATTCCTTAAAATGTCAGGGTAATCTGGATCACATGCTGGTATTATTTTGGCTCCAATTTTTTCTGCATTCTTAATTTCTTCTTGTACATTTTTAATTCCATAATCCTTGTTAGCCAATTCATTAAGATACTTAAGCACTTCATCTAGTGAGCCACATGCTCTTAGTATACTAAAAAACTTTACTGGTCCCACAGTTCTAGCCAAGCTTAGCCATATTTCTAATTCTTCGTTATTTAATTTATTTATCTTCATAAAAGGCTTGAATTTCTTATCAGTTTAGTGTACCCAAGATAATGCAAATATACAGTATTTTATGACGCATTTTGTTACAGATAAATGCATAAAATGTAAATATACGGACTGTGTAGAAGTATGTCCCGTTGACTGCTTTTATGAAGGTAAAAATATGCTCGTGATTAACCCAGATGAGTGTATTGATTGTGGAGTGTGTATACCTGAATGTCCAGTAGATGCAATTGTAACTGATGATTCCATAAAAGATATTCTAGAGCTAGATGAAGGCTTACTGAACAATGAACAAAAAATCTTTAAATCATTTTACAACATAAATGTAGAATATTCGCAAAAGTGGCCAAATGTCACAGCTAAAAAGCAACCCCTAGATACAGCAGAAGAGTATAAAGAAAAAAAGGATAAAACAGCTTATTTTGACGAAAATTTAGGGTAATAGAGTACGAAAGTGGACTCACACTTTTTTGATTAAATAGACATTGAATTGTAAGCATCTATTTCATCTGCCATAGACGATAATTGTGCACTCTCAAAACGGAGATTGTTTGCAATGTCTATTAATTTCTCACTAATTTGTGAACGAAGTTCAGGCACTGGAAAGAAAGTATCACATCTAGCCTTGCACAGAGGTTTGTCTGTTTCATTGAACGCCTCTTCACAGTTTTTATGGCAAATATGAGATAGGTTGCGTGCCTGAAACGTTAATGAATTCGAGTTTTGTGTAGACATAACCATAATATACTCCTAAATTAAAAAACTAACTCCACGGTAGCATTTATGTGTTAATAAAATTGTAATATTTATATTAGCATAATTACTTTTCAGATACGTTTATTACTTTATTGAAAAGTTCAGAATAAATAGAGAGTACAAAAGAAGCCTCACATCTTTTTGGTTAAATAGACATTGAATCGTAAATGTGCGTTTCATCAGAAAATATATCAGCAGATGATATATTACTATCAATATTGTCTGGTTTAAGTTCATTGTTCAGATTCTCGAAATCTTTTTGAATTGTTTCAATTGTCTTCTTTAAATTACCATACTCTCCCCATAACTTGGTATTGGTTAAATGAATATTATTGCTTAGATTCTTGAAATCTTCTTTAATTGTTTCAATTGTCTTCTTTGAGTTATAATGCGCTCCCCATAACGGTCCAGTGATTGATTTAATACAAACTTCACTTAATGAACATTGATTATTATCTTTTTCTGACATAATATTCTCCTTAATTAATATTATATTTAATATAGTATAAAAGTATTAATACTATATTAAATATGGAATCAAAAGTAAATAAAGCAATACAGGAACGTCTTACAGTTGATTCAGTGAATCTTGCACCATAGCTTTAAAACCTCAGTTGCGGATTAGCCAACGAAGTAAAGCTTAGAAATGCAGGGCTTTTTCGGCTGCATGGAATATGAAACAAGCGTAGAAAAAATGTGTACCAAAAAATTTATCGGTGATCTATGTCTTGTATGCTCAATCTCAAAGTTGTTTTTCAGAGAGCCAAAAACTGTCTCAATAATCGATCTTTTTCTTAACAAAATCTTCTCATTTAGCGCCATTAATGAGTTTTTCATACCCTTTTTTATACTGGTTACAAGCTTTAACCCTCTATCGAATAATTCGTGAAAAAGATCTTTTTTGATATATCCTTTATCTCCAAACAATAATCCAGTCAATTTCTGAGTTAAATTTGGCACAGGTTTTCTATCATCAATGTTGCCTTTTGTCACCGTAACCCCTTGAATTTCGCCAGCTTCGTTGATTACTAGATGTAGTTTAAAACCGAAAAACCACCCATAGGTAGTCTTTCCAATCTTTGCCAACCCTTTGAAAACTTTATTTCTCGAGGTCCTTTTTGGATGGCAAACAGCGATAGATGTTGCATCTATGTACGAAATCCCTGTCACTTTTGACTGTTCGCAAAACCATTGCATTAAGAGCACTAAATACCATAAAACCCTAGATTTTAGCCTAATAAACCTACTATAGGATGGCAATTTTGGAAACGCTGATTCGTATAATAATTTCAAATAATGCACATAGAAAATTTTAAAATTGTCGCACTTGGATTGGTGATATAGCAATATTATGGTAAGAATCTCTGAATGCGTAATCTCTGGCGTCCTGGTTGGTTTTTTGCTACTTGGTAGAAGTTTTTCTGCAAAATTCTTGTCAACTGAATTGCAAAAATCGTCGATCAGGCAAAATAATTCTGTTATATTTTCATTCATTGGTAACCTCTCTATTTTGTAAATAATTTTCCGAGGTTACCCTATTTTCCTGGCTTTTTCACTGATTTCTAATCCGCAACTGGGGTTTAAAGGGTTTAGAAGACTAAGAGTTGGCGATGTGTATTATACAGACACCAAAAACATGAAGTAACTATCGTTACAATAGGATATAGGGACACCATTTACGTTTGAAGGAAATATGTTTTGCAATAACCCTATTCTATAATGCAAAACCCAATGTATTACTTGCAATCTGGTGTCTGATCACAAAGGAACCAGTTTACATAAAACTACTTGCCACCTGCAAATTGCAATATCTGTACAGCTGTGGAATTTTTCAAAGCGTTTTTTCTATTGAAGATAAAAGTATCTTTTATATATGATATATAGCAAAATACTAGGGTGCTTATGGTTCCAACTATAGCAATTTTAAGTGGTGGATTTTCTTGCGAAAGAGAAATATCGCTTATGAGCGGAAAAGCAGTAAAGAAGGCGCTTGATAGCCTTTCATATAATGCAATAGAAATAGATGTTGATAGCAACATTGCTCAAAAGCTTAAAAAAACTAATCCCGCTCTTGCTTTTATTGCTCTACATGGACCTTATGGTGAAGATGGCTGTATTCAAGGTTTACTGGAGATTTTAGGTATAAAATATACACACTCAGAAGTTATGGCTTCGGCTGTTGCTATGAATAAAGTGATGTCAAAGCATATATTCCATTCTCTTAATATCGACACTCCAAGAGGTTATGTAATTAGTCGAGAAGATGTGCTAAAAAATAATATTAAAGTTGATTATCCGTACGTCTTAAAACCGATTAACGAAGGCTCAAGCATTGGAGTACACATGATTTTCTCACATGAGGATTACTTAGAGCTGAAAAATAACAGTTCTACTATAATGGAAAAGATGATCATAGAAGAATACATACCGGGTATAGAGTTACATACTGCTGTGTTGCTGAATGAAGCAATTGGCACTATGGAAATACGACCAAAAAATAAATTCTATGATTATGAAGCAAAGTATACAGATGGATTTGCAGAACATATATTTCCTGCTAAAATTCCTGACAACATATATAGAATGACCTTGGAACACGCACTAAAAGTTCATCAATTTTTAGGATGCAAAACTGTTTCCCGCTCAGACTTCCGTTATAATCCCCAAAATAACACTTTAAAAATGCTTGAGATTAATACACATCCTGGCTTTACTGAATTATCGTTAGTACCAGAAATTGCAAAATTGACAAAAGGAATTGATTTTAATGAATTAATTAAAATTATTGTTAAAGACAGTTTACACCACAAGAATATTAGAGATCAAGCCGATGTTGAACAATGTTACTAGAAGCCAAAGGAGTTTTTTGCGCAAGTGTGCTTTCATGATTATAACTGCACTTTTCCTTACACTAGTACTTTATAGTTCACTTGATAAAATAACAAATCGATTCAATTACTACTTTACTTGGTGTAACGATCGCTTATCGAGCTTATTAATTAGCAATGGATTTTCAATCGACAAAGTAACCGTTACTGGAAACAAATTTACAAATGAACAGGACATTCTAAGTTTAGTAGATAGAACACAACCTATCATGTATGTATCACTCTCAAAACTAACAGATAATATACAATCTGTAAGCGAATGGATAAAACATGTAAGAATTTATAGGATTTTACCCAACACCTTACGCATTGATGTAAATGAACACAAACCTTTTGCTCTTTGGAAAGATGATAACAGAACTTCAGTAATTGACTCTGAAGGTAAAGTAATCGTAGATGATTACCAGATAGATAACCTCGTTATAATCAAAGGACAAAATTCGTTATCAAGCCTAAAATTCATTAAAGATATACTAGAGAGGAAAACTCAATTAAGTGATCATATTTCTTCTTGTGTTTATGTAGGCAATAGAAGATGGAATATCATACTCGATAACAGTGCCACAGTAAAATTGCCTGAAGATAATCCTTATAGCGCATGGGATTATTTAAGCCACTTGCAAAATACAACCGACTTTACTTTTAGCAATTGGAGCATAATTGATATGCGTGTTGCTGATAAGATCTTTGTGAAGAAGTGATCTGCTCGGTGCTCCTTTTCATTTCATGCAAGTAGCCCTTTCTCTGTCATACGAGTAGCTTAAAACTGGAATCCAGATTGCAAGTAATTGATTGGGTTGGGTGAGTATGGATTTTGCATTATAGAAGGAAGCATTAACCATTACTAAACAAAAAGGGGAGTGTTAAATAAACTGTGTCAAACCGAGAAGTAAAGTAATAAATTGATAAAAAAATGGAGGTTTGACAATGAGTCAAGCAAACACAACTACCGGTTTGGTAGACTATAAAGAATTAGAAACAAATATCTTATCATCTATACGAGAAGGAAGACCATTGACAGGAAGAGATGGAGCATTAACACCATTTATAAAAAAACTGCTAGAGGGAAGGCGAGATAGAAAACCATTTGTCGGCTGAAAGCGAAGAAAACAACTGACCTTACCCAGAAAAAGTAGACAGAAAGTTAAGACGTTTTTGAAGTAAAATAAAACGTTTTTTCAAAGAGGTGTGGTATGACAAAAAGAAAAGAATATACAGCAGAATTCAAAATTGAAGCTATAAGACTAGTAAAAGAAACAGGTCAATCATCAGCAAAAATAGCAAGAGATTTGGGTATTAGCGGTGATTCATTAAGCAGATGGGTAAAAACATACAATGATAGAATGTCTGGAGTAGATGCGTTTCCAGGAAAAGGGAAAGTAGCTCATTGTGACAAAGAAAAGTTTGATTTAAAGAAAGAGCTGGCAAGAGTAACGAGGGAAAGAGACATTTTAAAAAAAGCCCTGGGATATTTTGCAAACCAAAAAGAGTAAAATATTCTTTTATAAAAGAACATGAAAACTGCTATAAAATACGGGAATTATGCAGATTTTTGAACGTATCTGCTTGTGGTTATTATAAATGGATTACTAAGGAAAAAAACAACAAAAAATCAATAAGAGAAGAGCTCATACAAGATATTCAGAAGGTATATCGAGCATCACAATGCAGATACGGAGCTCCTAAAATTCACGCTGAATTAAAGGCTTTAGGTAAAAATTATAACATCAAAACAGTGCAAAATGTTATGCAGAAAAATGGCATTCAAGCTAAGCTTAGACGAAAGTTTAAAAGTAAAAAACCACAAATAGACAATAGAGTTATAACTCCTAACATATTAAATCAGAATTTCATCGCTGATCAACCTAACAAGATATGGGTAACTGATATTACGTACATAAAAACTAATGAAGGATGGTTATATTTGGCAGCAATAATAGATTTATATTCACGCATGGTGATTGGCTGGTCAATGAGTAATGCAGTAAATAGGCAATTAGTTATAGATGCGTTATTCATGGCTATTGGTAGGCGCAAATCTGCTAAAAATCTACTATTTCATAGCGATCAAGGATCGCAATACACCTCTAAAAATTATCAATTTTTACTAAGTACAAAAAATATTACTTCTAGTATGAGTCACAAAGGTTGTTGTTATGATAATGCTGTTTCAGAGAGCTTTTTTAGTTCACTTAAGAGAGAGTTACTCATTGATACTTCACAACACTCTGCACAACAAGCTAAAACCGCAATATTTGAATATATAGAAATTTTTTATAATAAACAGCGTAGACATTCTACTATTAACTATTGCATTCCTGAGCTTTTTGATTCATCATTCTCATAGCAAAAACGTCTTAACTTTCTGTCTACTTTTTCTGGGTAAGGTCACTGTAAGAAAGTTAATTTATACCACAAATCCTATTGAAGGGTTACATAGACAGATCAGAAAATTTACTAAAACTAAGGGCTCATTTACTAGCACAAATGCCTTGTATGAATAGGTATATTGTGCTATAAAGAAGGCAGGAGAGAAATGGACTATGCCTATACATGATTGGGCTCTAACTATATCTCAACTTGATATCTTTTTTCCTGGTAGGTTAAAAATCGAGTTGAACTAAAAATGCGATTTGACACAGTTTATTTAACACTCCCGAAATTTCTGCATTCAAATCATCAAGAGCAGCAGTATTACTGCCGCTTTTATCAATTACAATTTTCTCAGGAAGATAGTTACTCCTGAAGGCTTTACGAAAGAATGCAAGTGCTGCAGACTTGTCTCTACTAACACACAAGAGGAAGTCTACAATATATAAATAAACCCATTTACCGTTTAATTTAATGTAAGTCTCTCCAACTACTACCAACCTGCTTCTTTCTTTTCCTTACTGCCTCATCTATCAGTGGTGATAACCCACCTTTGTAACGTAGCATTTTGCTCCCCTTATACTCATCATTTCTTCCAAATCTCGATAGCTCAAAGAGAATCGACATTTCATGTATACAGATAACATCCGCTGAAAAGCTAAATCCTTTGAAATATGGCAACAATTTTTGATTGATACGAAACATCTTTGCTTTTTTTTTAGACAATTATATCATTCTTCTTTCTACTTCCCTACAAATGCGACAGAACCCTAAAAAAGGTTGTAAGTTAAAAATGTGATATAAAAGAGATAAGAGGGAAAGATAGCCCTACTCACTATAGGAATAGAGCTATCACGGGCGTGTGCGACCGAAAAAAAGTTGGTATTACAACCGTTTCCATCAAGGTACACTAGCCCATCTCTCGATACGTTTGAATAGTTGTGTGGGACATATATATGCACCCGTTTACAATCTTAAATTAATAAAACTATCGAGGTTATAATGGTTAGATCTTATCAAAATTTTATTGGTATTGACATCGGAAAATTCAAGAATGTTGTTGCAGTTCACAAGCAGAAGAATGCTGTTGAATTTGACAATAATACTTCTGGTTGGCAACAATTGTGTCAAAAGTTCTCAGATATCTTACCTAATTCTTTAGTGACTTTAGAAAATACAGGAAAATATGAGCTTGGTTTGTCACATTTTCTTATTGACAAGAATATCACCGTACATCGAGCTAATACCCGTAAAGTAAAAAGTTTTATTTTATCTCACGGAACTTTAGCAAAATCCGATAAATCAGATGCAAGAGCTCTTGCTCAATATGGATTTGAACGCCATAGAACTCTCTCTCTATTTGTACCTACTTCTGAAAAACAATCAACCTTAGTTGCACTTTGTCAACGTCGTGATGACATCACGCAAATGAGAACTCAGGAAAAATGTAGACTGGAAGCACCTGAAAACGACCATATAAGAGAAAGTTGTCAAAAAACTATTGAATTTTTTAATGGCCAAATAGATGAACTAAATAATACTATACAAAGAATCATTGATGAAAGTCATGAGTTACAAGAACATCAAAAAATCCTTAAAACAGTTCCTGGAATAGGTAAAAAGTTATCACAAGATTTTCTGTGTTTAATACCGGAGCTTGGTTACTTAAACAGAAGGGAAGTAGCAAGTCTTGCTGGAGTTGCACCTCATCCTAGGGAAAGTGGTAAAGCTGTTGGTTATCGAAGGATTATAGGTGGTAGAAGTAATGTCCGTAAAAAGCTTTTTACAGCTGCCATGTCTGCTGCAAGGTCCAAATCTGTACTTGGTGCCTTTTATTCTAAGCTTGTTGAAAGTGGTAAGAAGAAAATGGTAGCTATAACAGCTCTAATGCGGAAAATCATAGTAATTGCTAATGCAAGACTTAAAGAAGCAATTAATTTGCATACTCTCACAACGGTGACTGAAATTGGCTAATGAATATGTGCGTCTACACAGACTTAAAGCACATATTCATTAGCTAAACAGAAATTATTATGGCAGCTGTTTGATATAAAATTTTATTTCTATGACACACGGGTTTTTATTGTCCACATGATTGAACAAAGTTACAGAATTACACAAATAAAAAATTTTTTAAAAAACATAGTTGATGGTAGTTTAACCTACCATCTCCTCTGGTTTCACTATCCTTTCAAACTCCTCCTCAGTGAGCAGTTGAAGTTTTGCTGCTGCTTCTTTTAGAGTGATATTTTCTTTATAAGCAAGCTTCGCTATTTTTGCTGCATTGTCATATCCTATATGCGTATTTAATATAGTAACTAGCATTAACGACTGATTTAGTAAATCCTTTATTCTTTCTTCGTTTGCTTTAATATCAACTACGCATTTCTCTGCAAAATTTAAACTTGTATCAGCTAAAAGTCTTATAGACTGCAAAACATTGTAAATTATCACCGGCTTAAACACGTTCAATTCAAAGTGACCATTTGAGCCACCAATTGTCACTGCAACATGATTTCCCATAACTTGAGCACATACCATAGTCACTGCTTCGCATTGAGTTGGATTCACCTTACCCGGCATGATTGAAGAGCCAGGCTCATTTTCTGGTAACATTATTTCTCCAATTCCACATCTTGGACCAGAACCAAGTAACCTTATATCATTTGCAATTTTCATCAAGCTTACTGCTACTGTATTGAGTGCTCCACTGAGCTCAACTAAAGCATCATTTGCTGCTAGTGCTTCAAACTTATTTTTTGCTGAAATAAATGGAAAATTAGTGATTTTTGCCACTTCTTTAGCAAAATCCTCAGCAAAACCCTTTTTAGTATTGATTCCCGTGCCAACTGCAGTGCCACCTTGTGCAAGTTCATATACATTGCTTAGAGTTGACTTTACTCTCTCTATTCCCTTTTTAATCTGAACTGCATAGCCAGAAAATTCCTGCCCAAGTGTTAGAGGAGTTGCATCTTGCAGATGAGTACGCCCTACTTTTATTATATCTTTAAATTCATGAACCTTATTATTTAGCGCTTTATATAATTCTTCAAGATTGGGAATAAGCAAGCGGTCTATTTGTTCTGCTACTGCTATATGCATTGCTGTTGGAAAAGTGTCATTTGATGACTGACCACAGTTTACATGATCATTTGGATGCACTGGAGATTTACTACCTAAATCACCGCCCAAAATTTCTATTGCACGATTGCTGATCACTTCATTCACATTCATATTGGTCTGCGTCCCAGACCCGGTTTGCCAAACAACAAGTGGAAATTGATTATTAAATTTACCGTCTATTATTTCCTTTGCAGCTGAGCAGATTGCATCCCCTACTCTATTATCTATGCTACCCTGCTTCATGTTAACACGTGCTGCTGCAAGTTTTACTATTGCTAGCGCTTTAATCAGGGGCTCTGGCATTTTCTCTGTACCAATTTTGAAATTTTCCAAAGAACGCTGAGTCTGCGCTCCCCAGTAATGTTCACTTGGTACTTTTACTTCTCCTAAGCTATCTGATTCTATTCTAACTTTTTTATCCATATTTCCTCATTCTAGTGTTTGACATTACCTACATATATGATTAGTTAAATCAAATTGTATTTCAGTGTCAAGTTGAGACATTTTTAGTGAAGACCTTAGAAAACTTTCAAGCCATATCTTTTGCTTCTATTATTTTTTTATTGTTATTAAGGCAATCATGCAACCTTAAGCAATAAACCTACTTTCACTCTCTATAAGGCTATTCTACTTAGAGCTTGAATAGTGAAAACATCTTTAAGCGCAGAAGCTATACCTGTGTTTGCTTTCTCTTTTTTTACTTCTACAACTGTATAACCAAAAATTGCACCTAACGCTAGACTAATGGTAGCTGATGCTGCACAAACTGCAATCGCTGCTCCCGCAGAACATGATATTGTCATACCTGCAACATAACCTATTGCACCACTCACGCCAATGCAGACGTATTTCTTCCGCAGTTCTTTTTGTATGTAACCTTTCAGATATTCTTTTACATCTAAATGCCCGTTTCTAGTAGCATAATTCAGAGCAGTGTTTTCATAGCCATCTTTCACATTAACATTTGCTTTTGCTGTTTCTATCAGGTACTGTACTACCTCTAAATAGCCACTTCCAGCAGCCCACATTAGAGCAGTTCTTCCATAGTGATCTGTTGAATTAATATCTTCTTTCTGTTTTTCTATCAGGTATCTTACTGTTTCTAATTGACCATTTTTGGCAGCTGAAAATAATCCTGCATGATTGTTAATCATTTGTGCAAATGATAATGTTTTTAGTTTAGGGGGTTGTAACTCTTGAGTATTAAAGTTTAATTGTGCTGGAACAATTTCTACTTCAAGCTCTACATGTTCTCTTGTGAAACGATCAAGTAGCCTTTTTACCTGATCAATTGTTTGAATTCTTACCTTATAATACCGCGATAAAGAATTGATTATTTCCCTGTTGTTAAGAAAAAATATCACTAATTCTATTTTACCTGTTAAATCTTTAGCATAGATTGAGTATTCTATATTTAATCTATCTTGTGAAATATTTCGTATTGTCTCACTCTCTGTCCAAATTCTTACCTGTTCATTAATTCTCTTACTTACAAGAAAATTATATAATTCACTATCTTCTTCCTTCATTTTATTGAGCTCATCCTTACAGTCATACCAATAAGATGATAACTCTGGTATGCAAGTAGGAAGAGGCAAGCGAGGTATTGACATATCAAGATTAGCTATTAAATGATATCTAGTTAGAAGCTTTGCTATCTCCGTATGGCCATTTACAATAGCATATGTTAGGGCAGAGAATTGACCTTTACGTTTCACATTTAAATCAGCTCCATTTGCTATTAGAAGTTGTACTACCTCAAGATGACCATGGGCAGCAGCATGAATTAGAGCAGTTATGTTTCCCGGAGATTCTGCATTAACATTTGCTCCCTCTTCTATCAAGTATTGTAATATCTCTAGTTGACCATTGTCAGCAGCCCATATTAAAGCAGTTCTCCCATAATCATCATCTATTGTATTAATAATTGCTCCACCCTGTATAGCTTGCTGAACAAAATCTAGCTGTCCTTTTTTAGCAGCATCAATTAGCTGCGCATTTAGCTGTTTTTGTGATGGCATATACCCCTCCTAAAATAAATATACAATTTAAAGCTATTTTAGCCACTATTCAAGTTTTAATGGCTAAAATTGATTGAATCACTTTTTAGTGTTTTTTTATGGTTGTTTGAGTCTAGCAAAGATGTGTCTATATCACAATCTAGTAATTCTCCTACTGCACTTAGTAAACCAGCTGTACAACCAGCTATTTTGATCTGGATGAGAGGAGATATAATTTATAACCACTCCCCTATCCTTTCTAGTTGTTTGTAGATGTTAAATCTCAGGAATTTATCAAAATAAGGAGAGGCAATGAAGGGAGTAGTATCTCTTAAATAATTAGATAAGAAATCTGGTAGAATATTCTGAAATTCATGCATTTTTTGTCTATAATCTTTCAAAGCAATAACCTTTATTTTATCATAATCAAGTTTCCAATAAGCAAGCTCCGAGACTTCTTTTTTTGTTGTGTATTCCACTGCTAAAGCTTGTAAAATTAATTGCGGGAAAAATCCTGACATAACTTCCTCATTGGAAGGTGGTGAACCAAGTTTATAGTCTATAATTGCTACTTGCCCACCTGGTAGATACTCAACTCTATCACATCTTGCTGTCAATAAAATTTCTTCTGTCATTCGAGTATCTGACCAGCTCTTATTACACAATTGTCTGGTGTGTTCATTTGCAATCAAATTTTCTGGATCCAAGTAGTCAAGCACTGGGATGACACCCTTATTCTTAGTGGAAGTTGTACAGCATCCGCGCAGTTGTGTGTCACGCGCTGGAATATGAAATATCGGATAGGAAAAGCTCTTCTCCAACTCAACTTGATTGTTTCCAGTCCTATCAAACTCAACAAAAGATTGAATTATCCTCTGCAACCTTACCCACCACATATTTGAAAAGTGGAATCGATTAGACGAGAATATTTCTCGTGCAATACTCATCAGCGACTTTTCTTTGCGTAAATATCTTGCAAAAATATTGTGTACCATAGTGCCAAACTCCAATATCGATGGCTTAAAATTTAAGTCTTTCAACTGTCTAAGGTTCAGTATGTATTCAACATAAAATGAATAAGGGTTACGAATCAGTTTTTCTACCGCACTGCAAGACATCACTTGCATTTTTTCTTCTCTGACTTTGGCTTGAGGTTTTGGCATAGGCTGAGTACATGGAACAATGCACTCAGGTGTATTTAATATTCTTAGCCAATTGCGATAAGGATATTTTGGTTCTTGTAACAGAACCTCCAAACGGCGCAATAGAATTGATTTTCTATCACTCACTAGCCTCGTAATATAAACCTTGCCGGCACCAAATAAATTGCGCAAAGTATACAAAAAGCACCCTTGCTCTTCTTGCACAGAAGGAAGGTTAAATTTTTCTCTATTCAGTGCACTCAAAAACGGATTCTGAAAATTTGGTATATCATTAAATCCAGCAAGTATTACAACTTTATTTTGATATAAGCTAAATTTATCAAAGTTATTTTCTGGAGAAAAAAACTTCCTTTTTAAAAATAATATCAGGATTTGACTATATAACTCTAAGGAACACTCAATTGCTATACCGTCACATGCATTTAAGAAATCACGAGTAAAATTACCTATTTCACCATTTAGCTCTAGAAAATTCACATTAGAAAGCACATTAACACACTGTAAATGAGCTGCTGCTATATCAGAAATAGGATAATTTATAAGATTAAGTAAAAGATTAAATATAGTTTCTAATCTACTGATAATAATTAATATATCTTCTTTATATCTTAGCTTTTTACAAGTACTAATAGCGTTGATAATATCCTTAAGACCATTTATATCAAAGCTACGCAATACTTCTATCTCAAACTCAGATAAAATACGATTGTACTCTTCTTGAGCGTAACCAAAAGTCACTAGCCTATGTTTAAGAAGAGAAAGCAATGCCACACCGTTCCATTTTGAGTTCAAAATCTCAATACTATAAAGCAGAAGCGTCACATAAGAATAGTTTTTCGATATGGGGCACACCATACGAACTGCAAGTAATTTATCAAAAACAACCAAAGAAACGTTTTCATAACCTTCATTCTCCATAATTAGTGACGTCACCTGTGCTTCTTCCTCTCTGGAATCACAAGTGATGACTTCAATATTGCCAATATATCCATTACTAACTTTACTTAGATCGGCAGTTGTATCAAAGACATAATCTAGTTCAGGACTGCCTGTCATCCCAGCCCTCTGATTTTTAGTGTACGAACATTGTAATTTGCAGGTAATTTGAGTAGTAGATGATGTCATTCCAGTGCTTGACACTGGAATCCAGTTTCTATTGTACAGCCACCTGGTGCACTCATTTAAAGTTAAGTTTTCTGGATCCGAGTGTCTGGGCACTGGAATGACATCAGAACACGCTTCTGGCAGAAAACTTACATCCTCTCTGCCTATACTTAAATAATCGAGCAGATCTTTCAGGCAATATTGATAATGTTTTTTATCAAGTGATTGCCAATCTTTCTCTTTAATTTTCAAATTCAGATTAGGTAAAATTATCTTTCCAAATGGCAGGTCGTATACAGCTTTAATCAACAACTTATAAATCTCCTCCTTTCCAATTCCAATAAAGATCATATGCTGATCTTTCTTCAGGGAGGCTATCATATTGTTTATGTAGTCACTCTTATGCTTTAGTATATCTACTACTCCTAAATTTTTTAAAGTGTTACTCCAAGTTTTGATAAGTAAGTTTATGAAATTCTCCATTTTCTTCGAATGCTCATCAAGCTGATAACAATCCGCTATTTGGGTATATTGAAGTAATGACGGCAAACTGTAAACTAGATCGATTGGAAAACTATCATTGTGTTTTTTATTCCACTCCAATATAAATTGAATGAGTAGCAGCGTTCTCTTTGTCGGGTTAATAACTTTAACTCTATCAAGATTTAATATTAAATCTTCTTCATCAATGTTTTCTAGTGAAACTATCTCTGGCAAAATTATAGTTCTGTAATTCTTGAATGCACTCAGCAATGCTATCACATCCCTCTTGCAGGGAAGTATGATCTTTATCTCGGGAATTTTTTCTCTTTCATATTCAGAAAATATGTGCTGAACCAGCACATCAAAAAGGGACTCATTCACATTAACAGTAAAAACTCTTCCCACTAACAGTAACAATTAATACAACACTTTTATTGTATAGAAATTATTTAAAATATAAATGTGCTCGCAGTTTCTTATGCTATGATATATTAAAGTCTTTCACAATATTACATGGCAAACATCAGAATAGAAGTTTTTAATAAATGTGAACAAGTTGGCCGCAGAAGGGTAGTTAATGTTTACTTGATTTACATAAGCAAAGAATTACCATCAAAATTACATGAAGAAATTTGTGGGCTATTTTATAATAAAGTCATACAAGACTGCCGTTATTATTCCTACAATGAAAACCTTGAAGAAGTTCAATATAACTTCATAGAATCACAAGAAAAGTGGGGCTTGGAGATAAGCTTTTTACCTGGCATGACCGATAACGTAGGAAACACGGCAAAACAAATTGTTAGAGAATATCTAATGAGCAAAGGCCACATTGATGAAAGTGTTTCTATCAAGGCAAGAAGTTCAAAATTGATTCTAAGTCAAGGAGGTTTTCCAACCGAAGATGACATAAAACAGGAATTCAATCCTATTACTGAATATTGCACACTTGTCTATAAAGAAAACGGCAATTGCCATTGGAAGTATTACAGTAAACCAAATACCCCACCTGGTGTCATTACAGCGCGTGACCAGGAAAAAAAAGAATGGATTCCAGTGTCAAGCACTGGGATGACACCAGGTAATAATGGAGCAAAATCTGTCAAACTCAATGTAAGTGACCAAGAGCTTGAAAAAATCAGCAGAGATGGAATCGATGGTAATGGCACTTTAGGGCTCTCGCTGGCAGCAATGAAAGCTATAAAGGATTACTTTAAAAAACTCGGTAGAAATCCATATGATATTGAACTTGAGTCTCTGACACAGACTTGGTCTGAACATTGTAAACACAATATTTTTTGCTCCCCTATTGATGAAATAAAAGATGGTCTATATGCTCATTATATTAAGCGTGCAACGCGTGAGATAAATTCTAACATATGCGTGTCAGTTTTCTCCGACAACGCAGGAGGAATAATTTTTGATGACGATTACTTGATTGTAGATAAAGTTGAAACTCACAATAGTCCTTCAGCTCTCGATCCGTTCGGTGGAGCAATGACTGGAGTGCTTGGAGTTAATCGAGATATAGTCGGTTTTGGCAAAGGTGCAGAACCTATCATGAATACTTATTACTTTTGCTTTGCCAAAGAATCAAAAGGCAAACTTTATAGAGATAAAGAGCGTACTGATAAAATCTTACCACCAAAATATATAATGAAAGAAGTGATTCACGGTGTTAATGTTGCTGGTAATTGCTCCGGTATTCCAACGCAACTTGGATCGGTATACTTTGACGATAGATTCTGTGGAAAGCCATTAGTTTTTGTTGGAAGCATCGGAATTATTCCACGGAATATAAATAATGCACCTTCACACATAAAAGAACCCAAAAACGGTGATAAAATCGTAATTATTGGTGGAAGAGTTGGAAGGGACGGAATTCACGGTGCAACTTTTTCTTCAGAGGCATTGTCGGGAAACAGCCCTTCAACAATTGTGCAAATTGGTGATCCTATAACACAAAAAAAATTATCCAACGCCGTCGTAAAAGCAAGAGATCTTGGTCTTTATAATGCAATAACGGATAATGGAGCAGGCGGTCTATCATCGTCCATTGGTGAAATGGGAAAAGACGGATTTGAAGTTGATTTGAGCAAGGTTCTCCTTAAAAACGATGGTATGGCTCCGTGGGAAATATGGATATCAGAATCACAAGAGAGAATGACCTTAGCAGTGCCAGAAGAAAATCTTCCTGCGTTTAAGCAAATCATGAAAACACATGATGTGGAGGTCTGTGTAATTGGAGAATTCAACAAAAGTGGCAAAGCCGTTGTTAAATGTCCCCCAGGGGCAGTAATAATGGACATCGAAACTGAATTTCTGCATGATGGTAATCCTAAAATGCATTTACAGACAAAGCCATGGTCTGGAAAATCTAACCCATACGCTGTCATTCCAGAATTCTCTCCTGTTATCCCAGTTCTTGACACTGGAATCCAGCAGGCTTTGTCTGCAAATAAATCTAAAACTTTATGTAAAAATACGTGCGATGGCAGAGTTGAGCTTGAGATAGATTCCAGTGTCAAGCACTGGAATGACACCTTTGCACTAAAAGAAATGCTAAGCAGACCAAACATACGCAGCAAAGAGTTTATAGTGGTGCAATATGACCATGAGGTTCAAGGATCGTCAATACTGAAACCACTGCAAGGCAAGGGAAGAGTGTGCAGTGAAGCTGTTGTCTCGAGGCCAGTCCTTTCTTCAAACAAAGGTGTTGTAAAATCGCAGGGATTTGGCTCAAGTTATGGAGAAATTGACACTTATCACATGGCAGCATGTGCGATTGACACTGCAATACGCAACTACGTAGCTGCAGGAGGAAATATAAATCATCTAGCGTTGCTCGACAATTTTTGCTGGTGCGATGCTTATAATCCAGAAAGATTGTGGCAACTAAAGAGATCTGCAGAGGCTTGTTACAACTTTGCAACTGCATTTAAAACGCCATTCATATCCGGAAAAGACAGTATGTTCAATGACTTCAAGGGATATGACGAAAATGGGGAGAAAGTGATGATATCTGCACCACCTTCACTACTCATTTCAGCAATTGGAGTTATAGACAATATTGAAAATGCGGTATCGCTTGATGTGAAAATGCCAGGGGACTTGATATATGTGCTTGGTACAACCCACGATGAGCTTGGTAGATCTGAATATCAGTTATATAGTGGAATAGATAATAACAACGTGCCAAAAGTTAATGCAAAGAGCGCTAGGAAGTTGTATGAACGTTACAACCAGGCAATAAAAGATGGCATAATTGTCTCTGCAATTGCACCAAACTTAGGCGGCTTAATTATTGCTTTGGCAAAATCGCTAATTGCAGGAGACCTTGGTGCTGAAATTGATCTTTCACTAGTACCAATAGGAAAAACACAAAATACAGACATAATAAACAAGATAATAATGTTTTCTGAATCGCAAAGTAGAATATTAGTAACCATTGCCCCGCAAAATCAGCGGAAGTTTGAAGAATTGTTTAAAGGTATAGTTTTTTCATGTATTGGAAAAGTGACAGAGGAGAAAGCTCTCAATATAAAGGATATTATAAGAATAGATTTGAAAGACTTAGGTACTAGTTTAAATAACTTTTGATTACGCTAGACAAATTTTTCATTATGTGTAATGTCTGATTAAAATAAATGCATATTATTAAATTTGGGTAGGTGATTATGTCCATTTTATCAATACTCTTGCTTATCAGTCTTTCTTTACTTAACACTTCAAATAAATTAATGATATGTGCTGCCTTATTTGTGGGAGCTACTTTAGTTGTAAACTCAATGGTTGAGTTTTATGGTAGAAGCAAAGCTACTTACAGCTTAATAGTGTGTACAGTGATATGCTGTCTTTTTAAATTGCAAAATTTTAGTTTTATGATACTGGTTCTATATACTGCAATTTTAATCTCTCTTCTCTCAAGCATAGTTGTTTTTGAAGAATTAAAGTCGAAATTGAATTTTCATATGGCAAATTTCATCACTTTAATTATAGCATCGGTCATTGATAGTACGATTATTTGTGTTGGACTACTATACAAAATTTCTGCAGGTAAATGCTTATCAATATATATTAAAGATTTAATTTTCAAGTTTTCCTATGCATCGATATTGAGTATCTGCTTGTTTGTAGGAATGTATTTATTCTCCTTGGCAAGCAAGAAGTATTTTAAGGTTTCTGCATAACCCGTCTTCTGATATAGCCAAAATAGTTTAGATTTAACTATAACCGTCATTCCGCTATTTGTTAGTAGCTTGGCAGTATAATGTGAAAAGCTCTTATTCGGATAGCGGTTCTAAAATCACAGTAATTGGAAACTGTTAACTTAAGTTATCCTTTAAGAGAGCTAGTACAATTTCTTACAGGTTTCATACATGATAAGAGTTTTATTTTTAGCTAAACCAATTGAAATAAGCTATAAAATCTGTTAAAGTCAGCTTTGTGCAAGCACCCTTAGCTCAGTTGGATTAGAGCATTTGACTACGGATCAAAAGGTCGGGCGTTCAAGTCGCTCAGGGTGCACCATATTTTATAGGAAATAGAGGTCATACTTGAAATTCATATATGTAATACCTATCTTTAAAGGTAAAATACTGAGCTATTATATATGAACAAAAAAGACTACTATGATCTGCTAGAAGTGAGCAGAAATGCTAGTACTGACGAGATAAAAAAAGCATATAAAAAACTAGCATTAAAATATCATCCTGACAGAAATCCTGGTAATAAGGAAGCAGAGGAAAAATTTAAAGAAGTAACAGCTGCATATGAAGTTCTATCTGACTCTGAAAAAAGAGCAGGTTATGATCGTTATGGTCACGATGGTGCTTCCGGTGGATTTGATTTCAGCCAAGCTGGAGGGGATTTTAGCGATATATTTAACGATTTTTTTGGTGGAGGATTCGGCGGCAGTACAAGTAGGTCAAGAACAAAAAGAAGTACAACAGGAGTATCTGGAGCAGATCTGCGCTACGACCTTAAAATTACCTTGGAAGATGCATTTAAAGGAATACAAGCACCTATACATTATGTGACAAATATAAAATGTAATACATGCCAAGGCACAGGTAGCGAAGGAGCAATCAAACCAGTTCAGTGCAACACATGCCAGGGAAGCGGTAGAATTAGAACTCAACAGGGCTTTTTTACCATTGAAAGAACGTGTACTACATGCTATGGGGAAGGAGAAATAATACAAAATAAATGTAAGAAATGCGGTGGAAGTGGACGTAAAAGAGATGAAGTAAATATCTCCGTTTCAATTCCAAAAGGCATAGAAGAAGGAGCTAAAGTAAGGGTCAGTGGTAAAGGAGAAGCTGGAGCAAGAGGTGGAAAAAGCGGAGATTTATACGTATGTGTGAAAATAGCTACTCATCAGATCTTCACTCGCAATAGAGCAGATTTACACTGTAAAGTGCCTATAAGAATGACACTAGCAGTACTTGGTGGTGAAATCGATATTCAATCAATTGATGGAGCTAAAATAAAAGTAAAGGTCCCTGAAGGCACTCAAACTGGTACCAAACTACGTTGTAGGGAAAAGGGTATGCCATATATGAACTCACATGCTCGTGGTGATTTATACGTACAGGTAATAGTTGAGACTTTAAATCCAAAGAATTTAACCCAAAAGCAGATTGAGCTATTAAAAGCGCTTGAGGAAGGGGAACATGAAAGTGTAGAGCAGAAATCTGAAGGATTCTTTGGAAAAGTAAAAAAAAAATGAGAAATTTGCTAAATGATATAAAGAGGTAGCTGTCTACACTTAATTCTTTTTACCAATTTGAAAGCCTTCTCTTTTAGTGAAAAGATTTTTTTAAGTTATGCAAAAGTGATAAATTCCTTTATTTAAGGTCGAAGTTTTGCTATCCTCGCATTTTAATAATTTAAAATTAATGAACATAAACAAAAATGAGTTTTTATTTCTTCCTCTTGGAGGAGTAGGAAGAATTGGGATGAACGTTAGCCTATATCATTATCAAGGCAAGTGGATTATGATCGACCTTGGTATCGGTTTTGCAGATGAAACTATGCCAGGTGTTGAGCTGCTCATCGCTGATGTAGATTTTATTGCTCAAAGAAAAAAAGATTTGCTTGGAATAATCATTACACATGCACATGAGGATCACTGTGGTGCAGTGCCTCATCTGTGGGAAGAGTTAGAATGTCCCATATATACAACAAAGTTTACGGTTAACTTTCTCAAAGAAAAATTGAAAGAATTTCGATTGGAAGGTATAGTGCCTTTGAAAGAGGTGGACATAAATAGCAGCATAAATTTGGGTCCTTTTACCGTTGAGTTTATAAATGTAACTCATTCAATTCCTGAAGCAAATTCAATATTAATTAGCACTGAAATGGGTAGTGCACTCCATACCGGAGACTGGAAATTTGACCCAAAACCTGTTGTTGGATTAACTTCTAATATGGAGCGTCTAAAAGAAATTGGCGATAAAGGTGATCTGCTTGCAGCAATTTGCGATTCAACCAATATATTAAGCAAGCATCACCCTGAGTCAGAAAGTGAAATTTATGATAATATTTACAATATAATAAAGCGGTCTAAAAAATTGGTTGCTGTCTCGCTATTTGCCTCGAATGTGGCGCGAATTGAAACAATAAGCCAAGCTGCAAAAGCACTAAATAGAAAAGTGGTTTTACTTGGCAGATCTTTATGGAGAATAGTGAAAGTTGCGCAGGATAGTGGTTATTTAACTGATTCTCCTGAGTTTCTAGAAGCAAAGGAGGCAGTAAATTTTCCAAGGGAAAAGCTGGTGCTACTTTGCACAGGTTGTCAAGGTGAGCCACTGGCAGCTACCGCAAGACTTGCCGCTAAGAGTCATCAAGCATTTAAAATGCAGCAAGGTGATACCATGATCTTTTCATCAAAAATCATTCCTGGCAATGAAACTCGTGCACATAACATGCTCAATGCCTTTATTGAGATGGTAGTGGAAGTTATTACTGAAAAAACAGAGAATGTTCATGCTTCCGGACATCCAGTAAAAGCAGAGCTAAGGGAAATGTATTCTTTGATAAAACCTAAGATAGCTATTCCAGTTCATGGTGAGTATATTCATACGGATGCACATGTAAAGTTCGCTAAAGAGTGCGGTGTGAAAAAAGCAATAATGATTGCACCAGGTGATATTGTTAATTTGGAGAATGGAGAAAAAGTTAGTTCAATTGATGTTGACTACTTTGGTATTGATGGTACGTTGCTACGCCATCCAGAATGCAGCGTTATAAAGATGCGTGAGAGAATGAGAGATGCTGGGGTTATTGTAGTAACAGCAATTGTGAATAAGAAAAACAAATTGCTCGCTAAGCCAAAAGTATTTGCACCTGGTGTTTTCGAAGCGCAAGAAGATGCAGCCATTATGCAAAAGATCATAGAGAAGGTTGAGTCAGCATTTAGTCCACAACCGATAAAAAAAATAAGAAATAAGATTGAAAGTTCAATATTTAGTATCTTAAAGGAATATTTACTAAAAAGACCTATAATTGAAGTCCAAATAGAACAGGTATAGAAATATACCTCTTTTTATTAACCATTATTTGAGTAAGAAGTTAACAATGTATTCTTTGATGTTATTTCAGCATGAAATACTGGAATCCGTAAAAAAAAATCAGTGTCAGATCACACAACTATACAAACATTGTGATTTGAATCTACCAGAAGGGTGCCATCTCAACGCCCAGGCAAACATTGTAGTTTTAGAGCAATCTCCACCAGTAGAGTGTCATCCCAGTGCTCTGACACTGGAATCCAGTTTTTCATGCAACCTTGTCAAAGACGTTTATTTTAGAATAAAACAGCTACTTTTATGCTTGCCACCTCAGTGCACTTACTTGCAGTCAAATTTCTGGATTCCAGTGTCAAGTACTGCAGAAATTGATTTACTATACTGTCATGCAGTTTAACTTCAAAAGTAAGCTATTTGCTGAGATGACAGGAGGTAATGCAAGAAATCTAATGAAGCTATTCGTTCAATTGGTGTTATTTATTTCGTTATTTATTCCTTATTCCACAAAAGCTGTTTTATATGTTGATATAAAAAAAAGCAATATTGGTAATATTGATCTTGTTGTATCTAAATGTGCATGCAAGACAGAAGTGGAAAGTGAGCTAAGTGAAAGCATCACAAAAGTAATTGAAACAAATCTATCTAATTGTGGCTTATTTAATGTGAAACGTAACACGAAAGTTGATTCTTGGAAAAGCGATACTGTGGTCACAGTAAGTTTAAGTGAAGTATCAAACAGAAATTTAGAGCTATCTTTTCGTTTATCTGACAGCTTTACAAACAGAGAATTACTTACTCAGTCGGTTGTTTTTCCAGCAAAAGACTGGAGGAAAATTAGTCATCTTGTTTCAGATGTGATACATGATAGATTGGTTGGTGAGAAAGGGCATTTCAATACAAAAATTACATATATCGCTGAAGAAAAAGATAGCAATTACAAATCCGTCCGTAAAATTGCTGTGATGAATCAAGATGGAAGTAATATAAAGTACTTAACAAATGGTGAGAAATTTGTGTCAACACCAAGATTTTCACCAAATGGAAAGGGTATTGTTTATATCTCATACACAAATGGTAAAAGTTATATAATATTAAAAAATTTAAAAGATAACACTGAATCAATAATCAGCGCATTTGAAGGAGTTATTTCTGCACCAAGATTTTCTCCTGATGGTAAATCTCTTTTAATTTCCCACTCATTGAGTGGTGAAACAAATATATTATCTCTAGACTTAAGTAGTAAACGAACAAAAAAAATTACTAAAGGTTCAGCTATAAGTACTTCTCCCTCTTTGTCTCCAGATCAAAAGTACATGGTTTTTAGTTCTGATATAAGTGGAAGTCAGCAACTATATATCATAGATTTCACTAAAAAAAGCAAAAAACCCAAGAGAATTAGTTTTGGAAATGGAAGATATGCTACACCTGTTTGGTCGCCAAAAGGAGATCTGATAGCTTTTACAAAAATTCAGTCAGGAAAATTTTACATAGGAGTTATGAAGCCAGATGGCAAAGAAGAGCGCTTGCTTTCAGAGGGACATAAAATTGAATCTCCGGCATGGCTACCAAATGGCAGAGAAATTATCTTTACTAACGCAGAATCACCAAGCAACTCTAAATTATATTTAGTAGATTTAGTAAAGAAAAATCAAAAAATGGTTTTTACTCCAACGAATGCTTCTTTACCAGATTGGTCTTATTTTTGAAAGTAGATCTATAAAATCGGTATAAATCTTGCTTTACTTTAGTCGTTTATAACCTTCGGTACTACGAAATACCCATGCTCCGATTTTGTATTGGATAATATTTCTTCTTTAATGTTTTGAGAATTTATAATATCATCGCGTACATGAATATCTTTATCTATAGTTCCATAACGCATAGGAGAAACACCTTCAGTATTAACTTTCAACAAAGTATCATGTATCCAATCCAGCATTGTCAGTTCTTTTGAGTAGTATTGAATCTCATCATCGGATAACTTAATCCTCACAAGCTGTGCAGTTTTAAGCATTTCTTCTTTAGTAATTGTTATTTTTCTCTTATTTGCAAATTCTATTAACGAAGTGATAACATCTTCTGTTGATCTAGCTGGCACTTTTACCTCCTTGCATAAAGCAAATTAAAATATTTGCAATTGAAACAACCTCTATCTTATCATTTTTTTCAAATTTGTGAAATACGGTGTCCGTAATTACTAATTTATCCAGAGAAGAGGAAGAGATTTTCTCAACTGCATTTCCTGAAAGTATTCCATGTGTAATGCATGAAACTACAGACTTTGCTCCTCGGTTTTTTAAAGCAAGAGCTGCATTACATAATGTTCCGCCAGAGTCAACTATATCATCAACAATGACGCAATTTTTGTTTGCAACTTCTCCGATTACATTCATTACCTGAGATGTACCTGCTTTTTCTCTATATTTATCTACTACAACAATATCATTATCTAACTTGTATTTTTCCTCTAAAATCTTTGCAAAAGTACGAGCCCTTCCAATTGCTCCAACATCAGGCGCAACTATTGCCAAATTCTCCTTGTATATAGAGTTAACAAATACTTTAAAACAGCTTAAATTAGTAACTGATATATCAAAAAAACCTTCAATTTGACTTGAATGCAAATCAATAGCAGCAACGCTATTTGCACCTGCAGTTTGAATAAGATTTGCAACTAATTTAGCACTTAAAGCAGATTGCATATTATTGTTTTTAATAACCCTATCCTGCCTACTGTATCCGTAATAAGGAATAATAGCCGTTATTCTCTTGGCTCCTGACCTCTTTGCTGCATCAATTGTAAGCAGAAGCTCCATAAGGTTATCATTTACAGGGGAAGAAATAGATTGTACTACGTATACTTCTTGATCACGTAGATCATTTGCTACTTCTACATTTACCTCACCATCAGCAAATCTTGACACCTGAGTAGGAAATAGCTGAGCATTTAGCCCACTTGCTATTAAATCTCCTAATTGTTTACTAGCGCTACCTATTATTATCTTCATATATATCAATTAAGTTTTGAAAATTATACAGAAACCATGGAATGATTAAAACTCTATTCTTGCCGCCAAGTATATCATAGAAACGGAAAAGTTACTTGAAACATTTCACCGATGTTCCTTATCATAATAACGGCACTGGCTGAGTTAATTAAGTAATTTTATGCGCAGCGTAATGACAAAAAGTGTTATTCACAAACACATTTTACTACATAATCAGCACTGATATTAAAGTGCTTGTAAAGTGCTTCATAAGGTGCTGATTCTCCGAAACTTTTCATGCCAATAAATATACCATTTGAGCCTATATATTTATGCCAACCCACTTCACTTCCCGCTTCAATTGCAACTTTAATACTGTCATTATTTAATATTACTCCTTTATATTCATCACTTTGCTCGTCAAAAAGCCTCCAACACGGCATAGAAATGACCCTTGTACCTACACCTTTTTCCTGTAATTTTTCTCTTGCCTCAACTGCAATTTCAACTTCAGATCCGGTAGCAAATATCGTCACTTCTAGCTTCCCTGAATATTCGCATAGTATATATGCACCAAATTTTGATAGGTTGGCCAATTGGTCAGTATAAGAGTGCATGTAATTAATATTTTGCCTTGAAAGCGCAAATAGTGCAGGTGACTCTTTTTTTTCAAGTGCAATGCTAATGCACTCTAAAGTTTCAATTGCATCAGCTGGCCTAAAAACATATAGATTTGGTATAACTCGCAAAGAGGCTAAATGCTCTATTGGCTGATGAGTTGGACCATCTTCTCCTACTCCAATTGAGTCATGAGTCATTACATATATAACCTGCTGTTTCATCAAGGCTGAAAGACGTATAGCAGGGCGGCAGTAGTCGGAAAATACTAAAAAAGTTCCACCATAAGGAATAATCCCACCATGAAGAGCCATACCATTCATACAAGCTGCCATAGCGTGCTCTCTCACTCCATAGTGTACATAAGAGCCACCATAATCATTACTATCTATTGCCTGCATGTGCTTATATTTAGTACAATTTGAACCGGTAAGATCAGCAGAGCCACCAATTAGTTCTGGCATAGACTTAGTCAATATTTCCATTACTTTGCCGAAAGAAGATCGAGTAGCTTCGTTTGGCATGAGCTCACATATTTGTTTCTTCAGGTTAGCCAAATCACTCTCGATGTTATTCGGCAAACGTTTCTCAAGTCTTCTTTGTAGTTCTTTATTGATCAAGGATGTATAGTTTTGCTTTGCCCTCTTAACTGTTTCTATCCAAGCGTTTCTCACATCTTCTGGTACATGAAATGGTTCATAGTCCCAATTTAATTTTTCTCTCATCTGTTTTACATCTTCCTCTGTAAAGGCACCACTATGAGCAGAAGATGTGCCAGCACGGCTCGAAAATTTTCCGATAATAGTTTTGCAACAGATTAGTGTAGGTTTATCAGACTTTTGCGCCTGCTCTATTGCAAGGGATATAGCATCAAAGTCATGCCCATCGATTTTGTCAACATTCCATCCATACGCTGAAAAACGCTTTTCTACATCATCAGAGCAAGAGAGGCTAGTAGAGCCGTCTATAGAGATGTCATTGTCGTCAAAAAGTGCTATCAGCTTATTTAATTTAAGATGCCCAGCAAGGGACGCTGCTTCATGGCTTATACCTTCCATAAGACAACCATCTCCTAGCATTACATAAGTGTAGTGACTGATTTCAAACTGCTTTGCAAGAATCGATTCAGCAAGTGCCATGCCAACAGCAGTGGCAAATCCCTGACCAAGCGGGCCTGTTGTTGCTTCTATACCAGAAGTTAAGCCAAATTCTGGGTGACCTGGAGTTTTTGATGTAAGTTGCCTGAAGTTTTTTAGTTCATCTATACTAATGTAGCCTGTCAGATATAATATAGAGTATTGCAACATTGAACCGTGACCATTTGATAGGACGAAACGATCTCTACTGATCCATTGAGAATCATCAGGGTTATGGTTTAGATATTTAGCAAATAATACAGTGGCAACATCTGCCATGCCAAGTGGCATACCTGGGTGTCCAGAATTTGCTTTTTGTACCGCATCAATTGATAAAAAGCGGACAGCATTTGCCATGGATTTTAGTAGTAGATGATTCATGTATTAATAGGAAAACTTAAAAGTGAAGTATACTACATCATAGTGGCAAAAACAAGTTGACACTTAATGTTAAAATCATTAATAATTTATAGTTAGATTGTGAGAATTTTTGTATGACAACTGTTATCAATAGAAAGTATAGAATCAGTCGCAGGCTTGGTGTAAACTTATGGGGTAGAGCAAAAGATTCGGTCAATAAAAGAAAATACCCTCCAGGTCAGCATGGTATTCTTGGATTTAAGAAGTTATCTGATTTTGGTAAGCAGTTTGCTGCACATAAGAAATTTAAGTTCTACTATGCAATTTCAAGTAAGCAGCTTAGACGTACATTTTTAGATGCCTACAAAAGAAAGGGTTATACGGCTGATAATTTTATTGGTGCCTTGGAATCAAGGTTAAGTTCTGTTTTATATCACTCTGGTTTTGTGCCAACAATTTACTCGGCAAAACAGCTTATATCTCATAAACATGTTACAGTTAATGATAAGGTGGTTAACATATCAAGTTATAGAGTGAAGCCTGGTGATATAGTAAAAATAAGGGAAAGAGCAGCAAAAATTCCTATATTAATAGAGGCTGAACAAAAACAAGAACGTAAGGCTCCAGATTATTTAGAGGCAGATAGCAAAGCACTTTCAGTGAAGTATTTGAGAGCGCCTCAATATTCCGAAGTCCCCTATTCAGCAGACATGGAAGTCAATTTAGTAGTAGAATTTTACTCTAGATAAACAACATAAGGCCCGTGTGGCGGAATCGGTAGACGCAGCGGACTTAAAATCCGTGGGTTTTGCGACCTTGGGAGTTCAAGTCTCCCCATGGGCACCAGTTTAATTTATTAAAAAAGTATGAAATGGCTTGATATAGAAGATATTGCAGAAGCTCTAGAAGAGAAGTTTCCCAGTGAGGATATAATTAGTATTAGATTCACTGAACTTAAAAGAAAAGTCTTGGATTTAGAAGAGTTTGATGATGATGAAAAGTATTGTAATGAAAAAATATTAGAGGCCATTCAAGCAGCTTGGATTGCAGAAAGATCTTAAAAAACAGATAGCTATAAGAAAATTACGGCATACAGTAAAAAGATAATCTTCTTGGGAATACTATACTTTACCCGAATTTTACTTAGCTTCATAATAATTTAACAAATTAAAATTAAAAATGATTACAAGGTAGGAAACACAAAATTCTGGCAAATGCTAGATATACAAATACTGCTTTTTATGTGTGAGGCCGAGGGTCATGAAAACAATAAGTTAGTTTTTTGTATAAGAAAGTTGTAATATAATTTAATTTTAAGCACTGGAAAGATGTTTAAATATAGCGGGCCAAAGAAATTAAAATCTATAATAGAAAACTATGCATTAAAATGCATGAAAAATAAGATCAGCAAAAATGAAATACGTCTTATTTTAAACTGGAAAAGTATAGTTGGAGAGGAATTAGCAGAATGTACAAAACCACAAAAGATCTCATACGCACAAAACGTAAATTCTGGTGTTCTGCATCTGTTAGTAACAAATGGCAGTAAAGCATTAGAAATGCAGCATATGGTTTCTCTTGTAATAGAAAAAATTACAGTGTTTTTTGGCTATAAAGCAGTATACGGTATAAAAATCAAGCAAGGGAGTTGACTATTTAACTATATCAGGTTAACCTGGTTAAATAGGATAAATTGGTATATTGAAGTGAGTAGAATTTGTGAATTAACAAATAGAAAAAAGTCTTTTGGTAATAAGGTATCGCATTCAAATCGTAAAACAAAGCGTACCTTTCTCTTAAATTTACATAAAGTTACATTGACGAGTAATATATTAGACAAAAAGTTTAGCTTTCGTATAGCAACAAGAACTTTAAGAACTATAGACTATAAAGGTGATCTTGATGCTTTCTTGCTCAATACAAAAACAATTAAACTAAGTAAAGAAGCACAAAAGATAAAAAGAAGATTAAAGAAAGTTTTAGCAAAACAAGAGGTAGAATTAGCTGTTTCAGATGCATAGTAAGCCTATATGGCTCAGAGTAAAAGCTCCAGCTGGTAAAATATTCAATGAAACCTTAAACACTGTTAAGCTACATAACTTACATACAGTATGCGAAGAAGCTGCGTGTCCAAATATTGGTGAATGTTGGAATAAACGTCATGCTACTGTGATGATTCTCGGTTCTGTTTGTACTCGTGCTTGTGCGTTTTGCAACATTGCAACTGGCATTCCTGATAAGCTCGATCCTCATGAACCAGAAAATTTAGCAAAAGCAATAAAAAAGTTAAATTTAAAGCACGTTGTCATTACCTCTGTTGACCGTGACGATTTACCAGATGGTGGTGCAAATCAGTTTATAAGGTGTATAGAAGAAATTAGAAAGATAACTTCGGAAACAACAATAGAGATCCTCACTCCTGATTTTTTAAATAAGAAAGGAGCGTTTGAAGCAATAGCTATTGCATCACCTGATGTTTATAACCACAACATCGAAACAGTACCAAGGCTGTATGCAAAAATAAGACCAAGAGCTCGTTATTTTCATTCACTATATTTGCTAAAGATGGTGAAACAGATTAATCCTAAACTTTTCACGAAGTCAGGGCTTATGGTTGGTCTTGGAGAAACAAAAGAAGAAATCTTTCAGGTTATGGATGATTTACGTAGCGCCGAAGTTGACTTCATTACAATTGGTCAATATTTGCAACCAACTCCAAAGCATGTAAAGGTTGATAGATATGTTACCCCAGAAGAGTTTGAGCATTATAAATATATTGCTTATTCCAAAGGCTTTTTGGTAGTTGCATCAAGCCCATTGACTCGGTCATCGTACCACGCTGAAGAAGATTTTAACAGGCTCAAGGCTTGTAGTTAATATCTTAATTTTTTCAGAGTACAGTTTAATATAGTAATTAATATCTTGACTTTATTTAGAATATAATTTAATATAGGTATTGATGAAGCGAAAAAGTTATGGGCGATTCTAACGAAAAAGTTGACTACACTGAGTTATCAAAACGTTCTTTTTCTGACAAAAAAAAGCCAAAAAAAAAGGTCAAATTTTGTCAGGAAGTCCAAGTTAAAGAAATTCCACTTGAAGGAAAAAAAGGAGCATGTAAACGATACAAAGAAAAGAAAGAGAAACAAAAACATGAGCTCAATAAAAAACCACAATTATGGGAAAGAGGTGCAGCAATTATTGTTCCACCAGTAATTGGGCTTCTAGGAGGTTTAATAACTTTAACACTCATAACAGAAGAAATAAGTTCACCATTTTTAATTGCAGCTTTAGTTGCTGTAGCTGTTACATTAGCAATATATGGACTTGAGTATTTATTTAAACCTGAATTGCTAGAAAAGCCTGGTGAAACTTTAAAGGATTTAGTAACAGATTCTTTTGTAAAGGAAGAAAAAAACTCAAGAACTGTATAACAATAAATCAGAAAAGCTTAGTGAGTTGCCCTAGGCTTGACTTTTTACTTAGCTGATCACAAAAAGTATGAATTTTACAGCACCTAAACCAGCTGTTTAAGATCTTATATAAGCAATTGACAGCTACTGAGATGCCAGTTAAAATATTTACATAGTATATTAACAGAGGGTAAGGTGGGTTTTAGTAGATATGTACATGATAAAGCTTTAACAATATCAGATGTAAGTGCTAAAATTGATATAAGAGAGCTAGCAAACTTTCTACAGAGTAAAAAAGGCATTAACGAGCTTAATTTAATAAATGTAGAGATTGATAGTAAAGATGTAAAAGAGTTAAGTAAACTTACACATCTTACTTCGCTTACTCTAAGGAACAATAAACTCGGTTTTGAAGGTGCAGGATATATAGGTCAAGGCAATCTAAAAAACCTTACTTTACTTGAAATAAGTAATAACAATATTGGAGACAGAGGTTTTGCATTTTTGATTGGCAGCAAACGTCTCCCAAATCTTACTTTATTAAATGTAGAAAACAACAACATTGTTGGAGTGTGGCGCCACCACTATGGAGTAGATATAGCACTCAAAAATCTCACCTCACTTTATGTAGAAGGTAACGGTAAAAAATTCTTAAATGATAAAGAAGTTATCCTTTATAGTATAAAAAAAAGCTCAATAACCGAAGCGCCTGGACACTCTAGAGTAAAAGATGGTGAAGGTGCTACAAAAAAATTAGTAGCTAAAAGAAAAAAAACGATACAAGCTACCAATAGTCAGTCAGATCCTAGTAGTAGGTTAAGTATAGAACTTTCCAAACAAGATGGGCTGCGTGAAATAGTACTTGACACTGAAACTACAGGTCTTGATGTCAATAGCCATCGAATTATCGAAATAGGGTGTGTAGAACTAATTAATCATATTCCAACAGGCAAAGTATTCCATCGATACATCAACCCAGAAAGGAGCATAGACAAAGGTGCATTTAAAGTTCACGGTATCAGCGAAGAATTTCTAAAGGATAAGCCATTATTTTCAGAGATTGCATCTGAATTTCTTAATTTTATATCTAGCGATACTTTGGTAATTCACAATGCTGGATTTGACATTAAATTTTTGAACATGGAACTTGGTAAACTGAATGCCAAATTAATCTCTTCAGACAGAGTGTTAGATACATTACCGCTTGCAAGAAAGAAATTTGGACCACCGGCTTCTTTAAGTGCATTGTGTGAGCGTTTTGGTATATCACTAGAGAGTAGGGAGTTACATGGAGCGCTAATTGACGCTGAGTTGCTAGCAAAAGTATATGTTGAGCGATTACAAACTCCTTTGGATCGATGTCAGCATGCAGTACGTAACTTATCTCTTAGAGGACACTTGCCAAGTAATGAAGAAGTTAGTGAGCAGTTAGATGAGATTAACGTATCTGTTCATGAGGGAGTAGTAGATAGAAGATTGTAAAAACGCCTTTTGCTTTCAGTAGCGAAATTATTCTCTCAATGAATGTGTTTTCTAGCTTTAAAAATGCGAATCTCAATATCTTATCTTAAATTACTTAACTGTTGGTTCAAGTTTAAGTTCTTATCATGGTATGTATTTACATCTTTTAACACTTTAAGTGGTTCACCTAGACTATGTTCCACTTTTGTCTCAAATTTAAATCCCAAATTTCCAAAAAATTCTTGAAAATACTCAATAGTAATGTCACACAAACTTCTACCACTTGCTTTATAATTTTTCAGCTCTTTCGGAATATTAATAAGCACTTTACCATCCTCATATGTTATACTTCTACCCTTAGATTTTAACTTAAATTTTATTGAACTGTGAAAATTTGGTGTTTTAATATCATTAACAGGATTAATGCTGCACACCTTTATACAATCCATGCTAAAATTAAATTTTAGACAATTGGAGTCACGGCAATCCATACTATAAGTTATTGTTATGCTAGAATCTAACACAAGCAAGCCAAATGGAGAAAGAGCCTTTAATATATGAAGAAACAGAAAATGATTATACCCTTCTTGATGATAGTTAGTTATCAATTCTTCCATGATAGAGTCACTCGGAACTTCTGCACCAGCATATTCAAATATTTTTATGAAAATTTGCTTAAGAAATGGACTATAGTTCTTTCTTCCATTCTCATCTTCTAAAATGAGATCTTTATGTTTTGAATATAGCTTCTCAATAAGCTCATTAGGCACTTCTTTCTCATTAATAGTAAGGTTGTGTGATCTACCAAGGTCAATATATGTGTTGTAACCAGAGTTCCAACAATCTGATTTTATTGGCACAGATTTTAAATCAGCATACTTGAGCTTTTCCACTTCAGATTTTAATGCATTAACTATTTTTTTTGCCATATTATTCCCTCTATCACATAGATTAATACTAGTATTATATTTTATTGACTGTCAATTATTTAGAACCTTTGCTTTAAAGGACTTTCTATCTTTAACAACTGTTATGCAAGCGCATTGCTATCTGGTCTACTTCTGCTCCTTCCAGCTTGTTATCTACTCGTTCATGGTATAGATCTTTTCCCTTCATCCAGGATAGGTCACCATTTATTGTACAAACGTAATTGCCATTGTTCTTTTCGAAAAAAAATAGCCCTAGTTTGCTTTCGTCTTGACCGATCAATCCATTACGGACTACTTCCACGGTATAAAATTGACCTAAATTTAAACCTATTTCACGATACCTAGAATAATGACAGACTAGCGGATCATATAGTTCTCTTATCTTACCATTTCTTAGATCAACTATTTTGCGCTCTATCTTATCTAATTCCTCTATAACACTCTTCCCTTTTTTCTTCGCTTCATCATCTAACAGCTGTTTCTCTCCCAACCCTTTATAAATAGCAAAAAACCGTAGTTTTTCTTTTTTCACAAAATTAGATAAACGCTCTGCTAACTCATAGCACATTTTTTCTTGACTCAGTATTGCGCTTTTATATTGAGATAAAATATTAATCGCTATATGTGGACAACTTACTGCAATCAGATCATTATTTAAATCCGTTTTAATAATTTTGCCGGTCTCTTGATTAACATGTGCAGTAATTTGCCCTAACAAAATTCCCTCAGGGATTGTTATATCCTTCCCTATATGAGAGTCAATGGCTTTTAAAGAATCAAAATCTATATATATCCCACCTTCGTGTCCTGTAAACTGCTTTAAGAGTGCTAGAGCAACTAATCTAAAAGTATCTATTTCAACAGCAAAGTATGTTCTTTGTTCATCTGTCATGTTATACATATCTCTAAAGAAATCTTTGATACTAGTATCTTTACCATCTATCTTCCATCCTTGATCTATTTTGACCTTACCCAGAAAAAGTAGACAGAAAGTTAAGACGTTTTTGAAGTAAAATAAAACGTTTTTTCAAAGAGGTGTGGTATGACAAAAAGAAAAGAATATACAGCAGAATTCAAAATTGAAGCTATAAGACTAGTAAAAGAAACAGGTCAATCATCAGCAAAAATAGCAAGAGATTTGGGTATTAGCGGTGATTCATTAAGCAGATGGGTAAAAACATACAATGATAGAATGTCTGGAGTAGATGCGTTTCCAGGAAAAGGGAAAGTAGCTCATTGTGACAAAGAAAAGTTTGATTTAAAGAAAGAGCTGGCAAGAGTAACGAGGGAAAGAGACATTTTAAAAAAAGCCCTGGGATATTTTGCAAACCAAAAAGAGTAAAATATTCTTTTATAAAAGAACATGAAAACTGCTATAAAATACGGGAATTATGCAGATTTTTGAACGTATCTGCTTGTGGTTATTATAAATGGATTACTAAGGAAAAAAACAACAAAAAATCAATAAGAGAAGAGCTCATACAAGATATTCAGAAGGTATATCGAGCATCACAATGCAGATACGGAGCTCCTAAAATTCACGCTGAATTAAAGGCTTTAGGTAAAAATTATAACATCAAAACAGTGCAAAATGTTATGCAGAAAAATGGCATTCAAGCTAAGCTTAGACGAAAGTTTAAAAGTAAAAAACCACAAATAGACAATAGAGTTATAACTCCTAACATATTAAATCAGAATTTCATCGCTGATCAACCTAACAAGATATGGGTAACTGATATTACGTACATAAAAACTAATGAAGGATGGTTATATTTGGCAGCAATAATAGATTTATATTCACGCATGGTGATTGGCTGGTCAATGAGTAATGCAGTAAATAGGCAATTAGTTATAGATGCGTTATTCATGGCTATTGGTAGGCGCAAATCTGCTAAAAATCTACTATTTCATAGCGATCAAGGATCGCAATACACCTCTAAAAATTATCAATTTTTACTAAGTACAAAAAATATTACTTCTAGTATGAGTCACAAAGGTTGTTGTTATGATAATGCTGTTTCAGAGAGCTTTTTTAGTTCACTTAAGAGAGAGTTACTCATTGATACTTCACAACACTCTGCACAACAAGCTAAAACCGCAATATTTGAATATATAGAAATTTTTTATAATAAACAGCGTAGACATTCTACTATTAACTATTGCATTCCTGAGCTTTTTGATTCATCATTCTCATAGCAAAAACGTCTTAACTTTCTGTCTACTTTTTCTGGGTAAGGTCACCTTCGCAGCATTTTAATAATTGAGCGTACGGGTTGCTGATCATTTATTAAATACCCAGATAGTAATCCTTTAACATCACTTGTATCAAACTGATCGCCTTTGAGACCTACCTTTTGCAACAGATCAGACAAAACATCGGAAACATTAAGTTGTGAAATTTTTCCCTGAATCCAGTGCCCGGTCTGCCAGTTATGGCAGTCAGCCCACATGTCACATAAATTGGGGAAATAAGGAAATGGCCTTGCATCCCACGCCCAGAGGAACATTTTCTCCACCATTTCTGAGCTTTGCCACTTTTTTAATGTTCCTTCGATTGCAGTTTTCTGCGAAAGAAAGCTCACCTCTCCGTTTGAGTATCGTGGATATTTACTCTCTATACTACCTTTATCAACAAACACATTGGGCTCATTAGTGCAGCCGTTCATACTGGGAAATCCATATTCGGTAAACCATATTTTCTTCATTTTTGGTTGCCATTTTGTTTTACTACCACCTGGATTTACATGAACTTCACTCCACCATTTCTCGATATTTTTCCACGCATATTCGCTGTCATTATACTTTATTTTCTCAGGATCACTTTTTGAGTAATCGTAAAAATAATCATACCCTACCCCACTGCTCCAACCACCCGTTACATCTTTCGCGGAATAGCCAAAAGGAGGTTCTGGGCCATCGGTGAGTGGAAAGTAAGCATCTATGCCAATAACATCGATGAACTGTGAAGACCATAGTTCATCCATATTATACCAACCATCATATGAATGATACTCACTCCAATCGGCAGCGTAAGTTACGTTTACTTCTTTTCCAAGCTGAAATTTTACTTGCTTTGCAACTTTAACTAGCTCTGCTACTGCAGGATAGTTACCCTCTACATCTTTTACTCTGGTAAGCTGAGCAAACTCAGAACCAATAATAAACCCTTCCACTTTAGTTTGTTTGGCAATGCTCGTGTAATGCTCTATGAATTTGCTATACTGATTCTCAAAAAAATCACTTATATCCTGAGGAGTACCGCTCAATTTTCCTCGCCACTCTTTGTTTTTTGTGTCAAGCAAGAGCATTGGATAGAGCATCACCTTATAACCTCTGCTATGCAGCTCTTCTATATATCTTATTAGTGCTGCATCGCTAACTGTACCACCATATCTTGGATTTCCATGATTATCTTTTGAAATGAGCTGGGCATTATCCCTGGTTATATTTCCCACTTGCCAATCATCAGGCACTATAGCAGAATCGTCTTGAAATTCAACTGCAGGATATATTTTACAATCTTTGATATTCAAACTGCTTGCAAACCAATTAACCACTACCGATGCCCATTCAACATTTGGTAAACTTTCCTTCAATTGGTCCAAAGAAAGCATAGCATCGCTCTTTTTTGTGTGATTATTGTGATTTACTCTTTGTACCGGTCCATAGGGAATATATTGACTACTGCTTATTTTTTCTCGTGCAATTTTCTTCTGTATTTTCGTATCATACACAAACTCCCCTGAACCTGGTATGATATTGATATTTTTAATGTTTTCTGCTACTGAGAATCCACTGAGCTTCAGTGCAGTTTGCACTTCAAATGTAAACACCGGAACACGATTACTATAGTCTGCCAAAGGGAAATTTTTGATGACTATGTAAGATATTCCTCTATAAACCTCAGTTGCGGATTAGCCAACGAAGTAAAGCTTAGAAATGCAGGGCTTTTTCGGCTGCATGGAATATGAAACAAGCGTAGAAAAAATGTGTACCAAAAAATTTATCGGTGATCTATGTCTTGTATGCTCAATCTCAAAGTTGTTTTTCAGAGAGCCAAAAACTGTCTCAATAATCGATCTTTTTCTTAACAAAATCTTCTCATTTAGCGCCATTAATGAGTTTTTCATACCCTTTTTTATACTGGTTACAAGCTTTAACCCTCTATCGAATAATTCGTGAAAAAGATCTTTTTTGATATATCCTTTATCTCCAAACAATAATCCAGTCAATTTCTGAGTTAAATTTGGCACAGGTTTTCTATCATCAATGTTGCCTTTTGTCACCGTAACCCCTTGAATTTCGCCAGCTTCGTTGATTACTAGATGTAGTTTAAAACCGAAAAACCACCCATAGGTAGTCTTTCCAATCTTTGCCAACCCTTTGAAAACTTTATTTCTCGAGGTCCTTTTTGGATGGCAAACAGCGATAGATGTTGCATCTATGTACGAAATCCCTGTCACTTTTGACTGTTCGCAAAACCATTGCATTAAGAGCACTAAATACCATAAAACCCTAGATTTTAGCCTAATAAACCTACTATAGGATGGCAATTTTGGAAACGCTGATTCGTATAATAATTTCAAATAATGCACATAGAAAATTTTAAAATTGTCGCACTTGGATTGGTGATATAGCAATATTATGGTAAGAATCTCTGAATGCGTAATCTCTGGCGTCCTGGTTGGTTTTTTGCTACTTGGTAGAAGTTTTTCTGCAAAATTCTTGTCAACTGAATTGCAAAAATCGTCGATCAGGCAAAATAATTCTGTTATATTTTCATTCATTGGTAACCTCTCTATTTTGTAAATAATTTTCCGAGGTTACCCTATTTTCCTGGCTTTTTCACTGATTTCTAATCCGCAACTGGGGTTATAAGCTGGTACATTCTTCTCACCTTCGATTGATAACATAAACGGATCAGGGTTTTGGTCTTCTCTGCCGTGGTAAAAAGTATAATCTATTTCATCAAAACTAAGCGATTTTATATCCGCCCAGATTCTATTTAATTTTTCTACTTTCCCCTTGCAAATTGCAATTGCGAGTGTTGCATAGTAGTTATATGTAATATTTATACCTCTTCCTGTTTTATTTTGAGTGGTTATCGCCTCCTCTTTTATTGGCTGTGACCAAATAATGTTTCCAGCAATGCGAGCAGTGCCATAGATAATTGGAATTGCTTTGCCATAAGTTGAGGTTTGAACTTGCAGATTTTTCAGCCTCGCCCCATGCGTTATCTTTTGCTCGGCATCAAGACCAAATATTGCATTATCAAGCTGTGCACCAAGCAGAGCACCGAGTTCTGAGCCAGCAATCTGGCCAATTGGCCCAAAAATACTGCCCGCTTTACTTAAAATTGATGATAAAATTATTGTAGACATAATATTCTCCTTTTTAATAGATTGTTTTGAATTTTTGAAAGAAGATCCCAGACTGGGATAAAATTGGGACCTACTATATAGTAGTGTCATGCGACTGGTATCCAGGAAAAAAAGGATGTAATCCGAGTAGCCCTTTTCCTGTCATCCGAGTAGCTGACACTGGGATCCATTGTTCTTTATTTCTGAATTCCAGCGTCACGCGCTGGAATGACATTAAATGATTTTTCTTTGAATTTGAGTTATGCAAGCAAGCCCCTTTGTTGTCATGCAAGTAGCCCCTTCGATGTCACCCGAGTAGCCCTCTTCCTGTCATCCCAGTACTGGGATCCAGCCTTTCTTACCAACAAAAAACTTGGCATAACTTGCGTGCTCAAAAAATTCCTAGATTCCAGTACTGGAATGACACCCTTTTAGAAGTTCAATGACCCTTCTGGATAAAAACTATTGTCAAGCACTGGAATGACATGATTCGACTTGCATGGCGTCATCCCAGACTGTGTAGTAATTCTCTTTATTCCTCGATTTGCCACTTACTTCCTCGAGAAGATACATCACTCAATGAAGAGCTTACTGATGAACTTCTAGATAAGCTTCCAGATGATAGCCTTGTATCCTTGTTTTTAGTTTTTCCGTTACTATGTTTCTCATTCTTCTTATCTTCAATGTTATGTTCCTTCTTAAATCTTTCACATAAAGTGAAAATAGGAGTGCTTTTGCCTTTACTTTTCTCCTCTCGTATATACTTGGCTAAACCAATCAGATTTGCTGGTGAAAAACCATTAGTACTCTTTACAATAGTTTCAATATTTAGAGGGCTTAATTCTTTGAGATATTCTTTTAGTATTCCCCTACGTGTACTTTCTTTATCCAGCCCAGGAACCTCAATACACTCCAAACGACCACCCCTAGTAAACGCAGGATCTAAATGATCCTTATGATTAGTTGCAGCAATCACCGTTATATTTTTTGAGGATAAAAACTCTTTATCCAATTTAGTGAGTAAATAAGTTAAAGGCCCTGCATCCTCATTAACAGTTCGCTTTTTACCAACTCCGTCAATCTCATCTATAAAAATCATACAAGGACTGTTTGTCTCTGCTTTCTCAAAAACTTGATCTATATTCCTTTGACTAGACAAGCAAGACGCAGAAACAGACATAAACGCAAACAGAGATTTAGTTTGATTTGCAATTGCCTTACTAATACTAGTCTTACCAGTTCCTGGTGGACCGTACAAGAGATATCCTCCGCTTTTTGACTCACAAATTCCTCTCAACTTTTCTTTTATGTCATTTGGTAATATAATATCACTAAATGTTGTATTCCACCCTCTTTCTTCATCTTTTGCGTAAAATTCCATATTCAGCTTTGCTTCTACTTCATTTTTTGTTGCAGGACTATTAATTAACCTTGCAGAAAGATCACTAACCTCTTTTTTTAACCCATTCACTTCATCTTTCGTTACAAAATTCTCTGAAATTCTATGAACTTTTTCTTCTAGACCACTAAACCCGTATTTATTTTCTTTATCCTTTCCATCTTCTAATTCTTCTTTAATTGGAGTTAGCTTATTTTCTTCTTTCCTTAACCCTTTATTCGGCTCTTCGACTTCAGCTTTCGAGTTTTCTTGAGATTTTTTATTTTGTTTAATCATTTTATATGAAAACACAATTACTACTGCAGAAAGCGCAAATAAAATAAAAATAACAGGGGGAGCTATATTTAAAGCTGCAACTGAAGATAAAAATGCAACGTAAGGAGCTACAGCAAAAACTCCAGATGTAATTAATGTAAGGGAAGCAATAGCACCAGCTATAAAAAAAGTTATATTAGCTCTATTAGACATATTTTAGCTTATAAACAGTTAATTTATAAATAATACATTTAAAGAGTACAAGCTTTTCATAGTAAAGCAAGACTAACTTAAGGCATCCTTAATCAATCTATGATCGAGGTATTATGCAGTATTAAGATATAAGATGGTATGTTGTATTTTTAATTCAGTGTTCTTTTTCTATCATTCCAGGGTACTGGAATGATAGATGCTATGATAAGAAATTCAATAACTTAAAGTAGGTAATTAAAGCCTCTAATTAAGATCTAAATCTATAGTTATTATAAGCAACACTAAAGAAGTGCGGAAGTAAAAGTTTACGAAAGAGCATTATGTATACATATGCTTTGTAGATCTACACTTTGCCACCCTTCTGTTAAGCTTTGCCTCCCTTCCATTACGTTTTGTCGCTCTTTTATTTCTTTTATTTCGTTATCGAATTTTGACATTAGATATTTAGCATAACCAGATGTTAATGCTGTTGATGCAGATACAGCTATTGCTGCCGTAACAGATGTTAATGTAATTTCCATTGTCTCGGTTATAAAAAGCGTCGATGTTACAAAATTCCCTAACATGGCAACTAAGCCACCAACAACTACACTACCTTGAACTACTTTATTTTTTAAAAACCCTTTTATACTCTCTACCGTATCTTCTTGGTGATTTATAATGGCATAATACAAAGGAGTTTTCTGCAAACTATCTTTTTCATAAACATCTGCACCTCTGTCTAGTAGAGCATCTACTATCTCTAAATAGCCATTTTTAGCAGCATAATGCAAAGGAGTACTACCATTTCTATCTTTTACATGAACACTTGCGCCTTCAGCTAACAGAGCATCTACTATCTCTAAATAGCCATTTTTAGCAGCATAATGCAAAGGAGTACTACCACTTCTGTCTTTTACATTCACATCAGCACCTGTTTTTAGTAGAACATTTACTACATCTATGAATTTATATATAGTAGCATAATGCAAAGGAGTACTACCACTTCTGTCTTTTACATTAACATCAGCACCTGTTTTTAGTAGAGCATTTACTACACCTACACATCGACTATAAACGGCATGATGCAAAGCAGTCTCTCTATTTTCACCTTCTACATGAACATCCGCATGCCTATCTAATAAAACATTCACTAAATCCTTACAGCCAGCTGCTGCAGCTGCAATTAATAATGTAAATTCGGCATCAGGATCACTTTGGATGAATGTATGATTTATACTAAAATTTTTATTTTCCCACTCTTGATACGCTATTGTATCTTCCCTTCGCAATACCTCTTTTATTTTATTAATTACGTTATCTTTATTTACACTTGCATCTTTATCAATTGCACTTAATATCTTTTTCAGATTTTCAAAATCCATCTCTACCTCCTATAACTTTACGTTGCAGTTACTACACAATTACAAACAAAAGTAAACACATTTTTAGGAATTATTTAAAAAAAGAAACCATTGAAAAAGTCAGTGATTTGCAATAAATAACTGATCCATTTAATTGAAAGAAATATGTGATGTAACTATAGTCATTATAAACAACAATAGAAAAAACACGGAAGTAAAAAATTTATATTGATCTTATCATATTTATTATTAGCATAATTATAAACATGGGAAAGCAAATACAAGTCAACTTATCTAAAAAAAATAGTGAGAGGGTCTTATCTGGCGCAAAATGGATGGCCAACCTTAGTGAAAATTATTTTGCATCATTGAATAATAACAGCATTAAACCAGCCAGCTCTATAAGAAAACTAATAGAGGCTTTTTTACTTGTTCCAATTATTACATCCAGTGCTATTACACTAGCATGTACCTATTTTTTTCTGAATGCAGTGAGTATTCAAAAATATGATTGCAGCTTTGAATAAGGGAAAAATTATGGCGCCTATGATTTTTGAAGGCTATTGCGATACAGACGTTTTTAATAGCTAGTTCAAGCTTTTTGCTGGGTGATGTTGGATAATGCAACTTTTCATAGAAAATAAGTGACTTTGTTAAAAGTGTCGGTGCTGAAGTTATATATCTGCCTCCATATTCTCCTGATTTTAATCAAACCATTGGTTTGTTATAAAAAATTTAGCCAGAAAGAATATTCAGCTATTCGAACTATTAGAAAAAGAGCTATAATTATAGACTCCGTATACACTATAACTAGACTTTTTTTTAAGAGGAATGATACAGAAGTTAGTACTAAGACACTAAACAGTTTTCAAAAATGAAAATTATACCTTAAAGCTGATTTTCATACAGTTCTTGCAAGCGATAGCACTCTCACTTCTCTTGCACCAGAGTTTAAAATTTCCTGAGAGCAAGACCTTGCGGTTGCGCCAGTTGTTACTACATCATCAACCAATATCACGATTTTGTTTTTGATAATTTCGCTGTTACTTACTTTAAAAGTATTTTTCAAATTTTTTTCACGCTGTTTAAGTGAAAGACCAGCTTGAGGTTTGGTGTGACGAATACGTTTTATTGCAAATGGTGTATAAGATAAATTAGATAACTTACTTAATTCCTTCGCGAGCAATGCTGCTTGATTATATTTACGTTTAAATAAGCGTATTTTATGTAGCGGTATGGGAACTATGACCTCTGCATTTTGAAACATGTCTTTGTTAGCTTTGTACATCCACTTTGCATAGACTTTCACATAATTTAAATTATCAAAAAATTTAAAATTTATAATCATATTTTTGCTATGTTCATCATAAGCAAAAACTGATCTTAATACTTTAAATGGTGAAGGGTTACTGATGCATTTACCACATGTATCAATGTTATCTGGAATTACTACACCACAAACATTACAGTAATGCTTAGTTAAAAAATTGATTTTTTTATTGCATTCACTACATAAATCATAACTTTTATCAATTATACGTTCACAACTTACGCATACGTTTGGAAATATGAGATCTGTAGCTTTTTTTAATAAGAGAAGATTCATGAATTAAATATGTTAGGTATACCTTTTAAAATGCTCCTCATAACCTAATTATTAAGAAATAGTCGATACTTGATCCAATAAAGATGTTTTAAGATACTTGCCTGTAACGCTTTTTGGAGTCTGTGCAACTTTTTCTGGAGTTCCTACAGCAACCACTTCGCCACCTTTTACTCCACCCTCTGGACCAATATCTATTATGTAATCAGCAGTTTTTATAACATGTAAATTGTGCTCAATAACTATAACAGTATTTCCTAAATCAACTAGCCTATGGAGTATTTTCAGTAAATTATTTACATCTTCAAAATGTAACCCAGTTGTTGGCTCATCGAGAATATACAATGTTTTCCCGGTAAATCGCTTTGATAGTTCCTTAGACAGCTTTATTCGTTGTGCTTCACCCCCGGACAACGTTGTTGACGACTGTCCAAGCGTTATATAGCCAAGCCCTACTTCCTGTAAAGAAATCAACTTTTCCTTTATCATTGGAAGATTTTCAAAAAAGTCACATGCTTGATCTATTGTCATATCAAGCACATCAGAAATTGATTTTCCCTTGTAAGTAACTTCCAATGTTTCTCGGTTATACCTCTGTCCTCTACATTGCTCACATTTCACATAAACGTCCGGTAGGAAATGCATCTCGATCTTTAAATGCCCATCACCTTTACAAGCTTCACATCTTCCTCCCTTGGTATTAAATGAAAATCGGCCTATATTGTAACCTCGTGCCTTCGACTCTGGGAGACCTGCAAACCAATTTCTGATGTGAGTAAACATACCAACATATGTTGCTGGATTTGATGCTGGGGTCCTACCAATTGGCGATTGATCAACTTCTATAATTTTATCTATATACTCAAGGCCTTCTATTTTGTCGCATTGACCATGCCTTGCAGATGAATGATTTATCTTGTGTGCTGAATATTTATATAATGTTTCTATCACTAAACTTGATTTCCCTCCTCCTGATATTCCAGTAACACAAATAAAATTCCCTATAGGAAATTCAACATTTATATTTTTTAAGTTGTTCTCACAAGCATTAACTACCTTTATGAACTGAGTTGTTTGCTTTCTTCTTTTTGAAATTGAAATTTCCTTCTTTCCACTTAAATACTGTCCTGTTATGCTTTCTGAATTTTTTTGTACCTGATCTGGTGTTCCTTCTGCAACGATTTTTCCTCCATTCACGCCAGCTCCAGGACCAATATCAATCACATAATCAGCAGCCATTATTGTGTCTTCATCATGTTCAACAACAATCACAGTATTACCCATGTCTCTCAGATTTTTAAGTGTGGTAATTAATCGATCATTATCACATTGATGAAGGCCAATTGAGGGCTCATCAAGCACGTATAGCACTCCTGTTAAACCAGAGCCAATTTGCGAAGCAAGCCTGATCCTCTGGCTTTCACCACCAGAGAGAGTGCTAGATTCACGGTCAAGTGTAAGGTAATTTAGCCCTACATTCTTTAAAAATGTCAGCCTTTTGATTATTTCGTTTAATATTTTATTTGAAATTTGCCTTTGTTGTTCTGTAAGTTTGTCTGATAAATTTCCAAACCACTTAAGGGATTCATCGATGCTGAGCCTTGATATTTCACCTATATGTTTTTCGTCAATTTTCACTGTAAGTGCTTCTTTTCTCAATCTATAGCCAGCACATTCTTTGCAGTCAGTAACAGAACAATACCTATCAATAAGTGATGCATCGTAATCCATCTGGCGTTCTAGGATACTGACCAAACCTTGAAATTTCATTTCTCTAGAGCCAAAAAGTATTAAATCCTTCACTTTTTGGTCTATATTCTTCCACGGAACATCAAGGCTAAATTTGCAATTTTCAGCCAGTGATAGAATTGCATTTTTTAGCAATCCATAGTTTGTATGCACTTGACGGAACATTGATCCAATTGGCTTTAAAGCACCTTCAGATATCGAGAGCGTTTCGTCTGGCACTATTAGCTTTGCATCAACACTTAGTTTTTTACCGAGCCCACTGCATGAACTGCATGCACCGTAGGGGCTGTTAAAAGAAAACAATCTTGGCTCTATTTCTTCAAGAGTAAAGCCAGACTCAGGACATGCAAAATTCTCTGAGAAAGTTAAAGTTTGACCATTTTTATACTCGGAATTGTGGTTATCAGGTAAGTTCACTATTTCTGCATACATTAAGCCATGGCCCAGCCTCAATGCTGATTCTATACTGCCTGGTAGTCGATTTCCTATATCATCTGACATGGAGATTCTATCTGCAATAACAAAAATATCATGTTTCTTGTTTTTGTCGAGTTTAGGCAAGTCATCTATATTGTATGTTTCACCATCTATTTTTAGTCTCACGTAACCCTGCTTTTTAATTTCCAATATCTCTTTGAAGTGCTCTCCTTTTCTGCCACGCACAATAGGAGCAAGTATATATATTTTAGTTTCTAAAGGTAATGCTATAATAGTATCTACAATTTGAGATACAGCCTGTTTCGTTATTGGCAACCCAGTTACAGGCGAATAAGGTATTCCCACTCGTGCATATATCAAACGTACATAATCGTAAATTTCAGTAACGGTTCCAACAGTTGATCTTGGATTTTTTGAGATCGACTTTTGATTAATTGATATTGCAGGAGAGAGGCCTGTGATTGACTCAACATCTGGTTTATCTTGAATATTAAGAAATTGACGTGCATAAGCCGATAGACTTTCGACGTATCGGCGTTGGCCTTCTGCATAAATCGTATCGAATGCAAGGCTAGACTTACCAGAACCACTTAGTCCAGTTATAACAACTAACTTATTTTTTGGTATATTGACATTAATACCCTGCAAATTATGCTCTCTTGCACCTTTAACTCTGATCATACTTCATGTACCTTTGACCATTACAGCCTCAAAATACATAAACTCACAACAACTTGCTACTAATTTTTTTAACTGTTATGGAAAACGAAGTAGCATAACTAGTGCAAAACATTTTGCCACACAACTATATGAACATCTGTTTTCGCCAAGTTAGTTCGTACAACAAATGGTGTCATAAAAGTATGTTTTCTACAATCTCATCAAAAACATGCTTACCAATTTTTGGAAACAGGAAATTTTATTTTATATAAAATATAGAATTTTGATAAATTTAACTTTTTTGTGAGATTATGCAGTGATAAAAATAAATTGAGAGGGAAAGGTTATGGCAATAGAGAAGGAGAAGTTTTTTGAAATAATAAATGAGGTAAGTGAAAGTAGCGATTTGGATGAAGATAATTTACTTGAAAAAATAAAGAATGAGTTAAAAGGAAAAGATGCAGGAGAGTACAACAAGTTTAGTAAAAATTTTAGTAAAGAACATCAATTTAGTATAAAATTTTCAGAAGAAGCTGCAGAAGATTGGACGTTGTTACATCTTGCTGCAGCATGCAACAATCTTTTGATAGCGGAATTTCTAATGAATGACCTTACCCAGAAAAAGTAGACAGAAAGTTAAGACGTTTTTGAAGTAAAATAAAACGTTTTTTCAAAGAGGTGTGGTATGACAAAAAGAAAAGAATATACAGCAGAATTCAAAATTGAAGCTATAAGACTAGTAAAAGAAACAGGTCAATCATCAGCAAAAATAGCAAGAGATTTGGGTATTAGCGGTGATTCATTAAGCAGATGGGTAAAAACATACAATGATAGAATGTCTGGAGTAGATGCGTTTCCAGGAAAAGGGAAAGTAGCTCATTGTGACAAAGAAAAGTTTGATTTAAAGAAAGAGCTGGCAAGAGTAACGAGGGAAAGAGACATTTTAAAAAAAGCCCTGGGATATTTTGCAAACCAAAAAGAGTAAAATATTCTTTTATAAAAGAACATGAAAACTGCTATAAAATACGGGAATTATGCAGATTTTTGAACGTATCTGCTTGTGGTTATTATAAATGGATTACTAAGGAAAAAAACAACAAAAAATCAATAAGAGAAGAGCTCATACAAGATATTCAGAAGGTATATCGAGCATCACAATGCAGATACGGAGCTCCTAAAATTCACGCTGAATTAAAGGCTTTAGGTAAAAATTATAACATCAAAACAGTGCAAAATGTTATGCAGAAAAATGGCATTCAAGCTAAGCTTAGACGAAAGTTTAAAAGTAAAAAACCACAAATAGACAATAGAGTTATAACTCCTAACATATTAAATCAGAATTTCATCGCTGATCAACCTAACAAGATATGGGTAACTGATATTACGTACATAAAAACTAATGAAGGATGGTTATATTTGGCAGCAATAATAGATTTATATTCACGCATGGTGATTGGCTGGTCAATGAGTAATGCAGTAAATAGGCAATTAGTTATAGATGCGTTATTCATGGCTATTGGTAGGCGCAAATCTGCTAAAAATCTACTATTTCATAGCGATCAAGGATCGCAATACACCTCTAAAAATTATCAATTTTTACTAAGTACAAAAAATATTACTTCTAGTATGAGTCACAAAGGTTGTTGTTATGATAATGCTGTTTCAGAGAGCTTTTTTAGTTCACTTAAGAGAGAGTTACTCATTGATACTTCACAACACTCTGCACAACAAGCTAAAACCGCAATATTTGAATATATAGAAATTTTTTATAATAAACAGCGTAGACATTCTACTATTAACTATTGCATTCCTGAGCTTTTTGATTCATCATTCTCATAGCAAAAACGTCTTAACTTTCTGTCTACTTTTTCTGGGTAAGGTCAGAAGTAAGTATTCAATGCTCAAAGCAACATGATGCTTGTAAAACTTAACTTGTGAGCTTCCTGGTAATTTTGATATAGTTATTTCAGTTGAAATCTACAGGTTTACAAATGGCAATCTTAAGTGTAAGAGAAGCTTTATGCACAGCGATCAGAGAAGAAATGCAAAATGACCCTGATATATTTATCATGGGTGAAGAAGTTGCAGAGTATGATGGTGCTTATAAAGTAACGAAAGGATTACTGAAAGAGTTTGGAGAAAATAGGGTAGTTGATACACCCATTACTGAACATGGATTTGCTGGTCTTGCTGTTGGAGCAGCATTTGCTGGACTTAGGCCAATAGTGGAGTTTATGACTTTTAATTTTTCTATGCAGGCTATCGACCAAATCGTAAATTCCGCAGCAAAAACAAATTATATGTCGGGTGGACAACTTGGATGCCCTATAGTATTTCGTGGACCAAATGGAGCTGCAGCAAGAGTTGCTGCACAACATTCTCAGTGCTTTGCATCTTGGTATTCGCATGTTCCAGGGTTGAAAGTAATAGCACCTTACTTTGCCTCCGATTGCAGAGGTCTGCTTAAAGCTGCAATTCGTGACCCTAATCCGGTAATATTTCTAGAAAACGAGATCGCTTATGGACATGAGCATGAAGTTCCTGACTCTGAGCTATCAAATAAAGATTATCTACTTGAGATAGGCAAAGCTGCTGTTATACGGGAAGGAAAGGATGTAACTATCACTGCTTTTTCATTGAAACTAATGGATGCGTTAAATGCAGCAGATTTACTCTCTAGTGAAGGAATAGAAGCTGAAGTTATCGACCTCAGAACCTTAAGACCACTTGACACTGAAACAGTTATTAACTCTATTAAGAAGACCAATAGATTAGTAAGCATAGAAGAGGGTTGGCCATTTGCAGGAATAGGAGCAGAACTCTCAGCCATGGTTATGGAACAAGGATTTGACTACCTTGACGCTCCGGTTGTACGGGTAACCGGCAAGGATGTCCCCTTACCTTATGCTGCAAACCTAGAAAAGAAAGCATTACCACAAGTGGAAGATATAGTTGAAGCTGTGCACCAAGTCTGCTTTAGAAAGAAATAGTCCTATTGACTCTTTTTTTTATCTCCCGTTCCACATTCTTCCATAAAAGAGGCATTTGTAGAGTTTATACCACCCATTACTTTTATGACAATAGTTTTAGCACCAAAAAACACAGCGCAAAATACACCGAGGGCGAAAAGAGCAGGCCACGGCATTCTACCAAATATTGCAAGTAAAGCTGCTCCTATTATCACTACGGTCATAAGCGGTCCACCTATTCCCCAAACGTAGCCAATAATATTACATATTACTTGAGCAGTTGTATCGTCATTAGAGTTAGCAGCACTTCCAACATGAGAAAAAGAAATAAATAATACTATAAGTAGAATACAAAAAACCTTTCTAATTGTAGGGTTCATCCCTATACCTTAAGTTTAAATATTATAATTATATCTAAAATAGTATAATTTTCAGTAAAACTAGCATTGTGATTTATACAATATTGCATAGCAAATGATGTCTATTGGTTATCAATCACTGTCAATTACTTGAGAGCTTATTTCGACTTTCGAAAAAGAGCAATAACACCCATGAGTAAAATTTCACATTACCACTTTTATGTGTTATGATAAGCTTAAATTTATAAAGAAAATAAAATTGAAAGAATTGAGAGAGAACCGGATAGCAAGAACGAGAAAGTTTTTATCTTCACTGTTTTTTTTGCTACTAATTGCGCTATCAATACGTAGTTTTTTATTTGAGCCATTTCATATTCCTTCTGGTTCAATGAAAAGCACTCTACTTGAGGGAGATTATATTTTTACTAGTAAATATTCATATGGTTATAGTAAACACTCTTTTCCATTTTCTCCAAACATCTTTAGCGGTAGAATCTTTTATACCCCTCCGGAGCGTGGTGATATAATAGTTTTCAAGCCTACAAGAAATGACAGCATTAGATTTGTTAAGCGGGTAATAGGAATACCGGGCGATAAAGTGCAAATGATAGAGGGGGAGTTATATTTAAATGATCAGAAAGTAAAGCGAAGACAAATTGAAAATTTTTTTGATTATGAGTCAAAGCGTAATATAGCAAGATACATCGAAACACTCCCGAGCGGCAAGGAGCATGAAATTCTAATAGATAATCTTTCTAATAAGTTATCATACAATACTCCAGTTTATTATGTGCCTGATGATCAATTTTTTGTTATGGGAGACAATAGAAATAATTCTTTTGATAGCAGGTTTTCTGAAATTGGGTTAATACCAACTGAAAATATAGTTGGACGCGTAAGCATGGTTGGTTTATCGTTTAAATTAGGCAAAGTTGATTGGTTGCCGTTTGATTTTAGGTTACCTATTGCTCTGAGATTTGACAGGGTACTTCACAAAGTTGTATGAACTCTATCTGTCTGCTGATTCGCATAATTCTAAAGCAGAGTTTTCTAACTCAGAGATAGCATTATTAATGTTGTCTAAGTCATTTTCCTGTAAAGCGTCTTTTGCGTTCTGTAGTAAAATTTTTAACTTTTGCTCAGTGGAAACATTTTCAACTAGATGTATGAGCTTGTTACCGTTAATTTTAGCCTCTGCAAGGGAACGAGCCTTCATGTCTTCATCAAAGTTACTTACTGACTGATTGACCATATCTTGAATATCTTCTTCACTTAAGCCAGAGCTTGAATTTATTTCAACTGTCTGTTCGACTCCAGTAGTTTTTTCTCTTGCAGTGACAGTCAATATTCCATCAATGCTAACTGTAAATCCTATTTCAACTTTTGCAGAACCTGCAGGCAATTGTGGTATACCTTTGAGTTCAAATCGTGCTAGAGATTTATTATCTTTTATCATTTCACGTTCTCCTTGACAAACGTGAATTTTCATTGCTGTTTGCCCGTTAGGGTAAGTTGTAAACTCTTTTATTTCTGAAACTGGTAGTGGTGTATTTCTTGGTATAATTTTTTCAACTATTCCCCCCATAGTTTCTATGCCAAGTGATAAAGGCAGCACATCAAGGAGAATATTCCTATCTTTTGAGTTTGAAGTTAAATAATGAGCCTGCAAAGCTGCCCCATTGGCAACTGCTTTGTCCGGATCCACATCATTCAGCACTTTATTGCCAAAGAGTTTGATTAGTGAATTTTGCACTAATGGCACTCTAGTTGCGCCACCAACTAAAATTACCCCTTTTATATCATCGATTTTAAGATCTATGTTGCTTATAGTACGAGTAACTATATTTATAGTCTTATTAACCAAAGGACTGATTGCTTGCTCGAATTCTTCTTTGGTAATTTTGCACTTAAATAATTCACCATTGATGCTGAATTCAAAAGTGCCAGAGGTATCTTCACTTAGGTACTCTTTTATAGCACGTATATTGCAGATACCAGTTTTAGTGTATGAATGTTGTAATTTGTAGGTAGTTGTATCAGATGGTGTCATTCCAGTGCTTGACACTGGAATCCAGTTCTTATTATATAACTTTCTGGTGTGTTCACTTGCAATCAAACTTTCTGGATCCCAGTGTCGGAGCACTGGGATGACACTAGAGCATTTTTTATTTAAACCTACCTGTTCTCTATACTTTTTAAGCACGATTAAACTAAGTAGATGATCAAAATCATCACCACCAAGTTTAGTATCACCACCAACTGCAAGAACTTGAAACACTCCTTGATGTAATTTTAATATTGAAATGTCAAATGTTCCACCACCGAGGTCATAAACTGCATATATGCCACTGTTATTGTTCTTTCCAATGGAGTAAGAAAGTGCTGCAGCGGTTGGTTCATTAATGAGGCGAAGAACATCTATGCCAGCTAATTTTGCTGCATATTTGGTTGCGTTACGTGCTGAATCATCAAAATAAGCTGGTACAGTAATCACTGCTTTGTTAACTTTCATCCCTGTGAATTTTTTTACCCTCTTGCATAGAGTTTTGAGTATCTCAGCAGAGATCTCAATAGGAGTGAGATACTTTTCTTCTGAGCATTTTACCCTAATAACTTTTTCACTTTCGTTATCTATTTCACAATTGATACCTTCTTTATGCAAGTCTTTAACACTTTTACCCATTAAGCGTTTTATAGAGCAGATAGCGTTTTCGCCAACATCGTAGCCTACTTTTAGTACATCCTTTTCATATGAAATGACAGAAGGTAATAGTTCACGACCTTGCTCATCTTTAAATATTTCTACATTGCCAGCTTTATTTACCATGGCAATTAAAGAGTTAGTAGTTCCAAGATCTATACCAAAAACTACCTCATTTGAACTTGGTTCAGAAATTTGAACTGGCCGCATTTTCCTTTATCTCCTCAAATGACTTATATAAATATCTCAATCTAAAAACTTGCGTAGCAGCTTCATCAAAATTTTTTGTAGCAAAAGCATTAATTAGGTTTTTAGTACAATCTTTTACCTTTTCATCAATCATCCTACTTGCAAATTGTAAATCATCGCAGTCTAGAAAGTATTCTCTTATTTCCATTGATTCATTTAATATTTCAGGATCAAGATGCTCTTTTTTGCTTTGTACGTCAAAAAGATCCAACAAATGTTCGGCACGCTTTAGCGGTGACTTCAGTACCTGATAAGCTTTGTTGATATTTTCCATATTTTTGGACTCTCTTTCATTTATATCAGTTTTGCTTAGCTCAATATATTTTTTCTCCAGCTCATCAAAGCTGATGTTAAAAGCCGGTTCAATTCCAAATAATGTGAAATGGTTGCTAGACATGAAAACTCTCTCCACAACCACATTTTCCTTTCTCATTAGGATTTTTGAAAATAAAACCTGATGAGAATTTTTCCTCTACATAATCCATTTCAGAGCCAAGGATAAACATGATAGATTTTGGATCGATCAGCACCTTGACTTTTTGATCATCACTGCAGCTTTCTTCAATTACCGACTCCAAAGGACGAACATCATATGCATATTCAATATCATATTTTAAACCAGAGCATCCTTTTTGCTTAATTAGAACTCTTATTCCTATTGCTTCTTCAAGGTTAGCATGCTTCTTTTTGTCCAATAAAAACCTTACCCTCTCTACTGCATTTGCAGTTAGAGTGATAGGTTTTTTAACAGAATTTACTCCTTGAAATTCACTCATATTCCTCAATGTTTTTGTTTATTTTGATAATCATGAATAGCAGCTTTTATAGCATCCTCAGCAAGTACTGAACAGTGTATCTTTACTGGCGGCAAAGACAATTCTTCCACTATTTGAGTATTCTTTATCTTTGTTACATTCTCAATAGTTTTTCCTTTGATCATTTCTGTAAGCAAAGAACTTGAAGCTATAGCAGAACCACAACCAAAAGTTTTAAATTTTGCGTCTTCAATAACACCTTTATCGTTGACCTTTATTTGCAGTTTCATTACATCTCCGCATGATGGTGCACCAACTAAACCAGTACCAACATTTGGATCATTTTTATCCAGAGAACCAACATTCCTTGGATTTTCGTAATGATCTAAAATTTTCTCATTATAACTCATAGATTACCCGTAAACCATTACTTACATTATAACATATTTAGGTTAAAAACTAAAGTAAAATACACTAGCAAGCGGTACATTTTACTCACAAAATATATAGGTTACGAGTGTATTTACTTTACAAATACATATAGTGCATGTCATTCTTTATATGGTAATTTTAGAAGGAGTATTTCTTGAGTTTATTCAGTAATCTTTATCAAGGACTATTAAAAACCTCCTCCCGTTTTAGTGATGGAGTAAAAAATATTTTTTCTGGCAAAAAAAAATTAGATCAGTCGCTTTTAGATGATCTGGAAGAGCTGCTGATTAGCATGGATATAGGTCATAAAACTTCTAGATTGCTTATTGATAAGCTCGCAAGTATCAAATTTGAATCAGAAGTTGAACATAACATTATCACACAGCAGTTAATGAGCGAAATAGAAACAATATTAAACCCTGTTGTGCAGCCGCTCATTTTGAATAAAAAACCACACATAATAATGGTATGCGGAGTGAATGGTAATGGAAAAACTACAACTATAGGTAAACTTGCCCATAAATATAAGGAAAAAGGAAAATCCGTTATGCTTGTTGCGTGCGACACATTCAGAGCTGCTGCGAGTGAGCAATTAAATATTTGGGCAGAACGTTCTGATTGCTCTATTGTTACTGGAGAGCACGGTAGCGATTCTGCAAGTGTGGCATATAGAGCTGTAAATCAAGCGATAAAAGATAGCGTTGATGTTGTTTTGATTGATACAGCAGGAAGGCTACAAAACAATGTAAATCTCATGCAAGAGCTGTCAAAAATACATAGAACGATAAAGAAATTGGATGATACTGCTCCTCATGATGTTATTTTAGTTCTTGATGCAACTAATGGCCAAAATGCTTATAGCCAATTAGAGGCCTTTAGTAAAATGGTTGGTGTTACCGGGTTAATTGTAACAAAGCTAGATGGTACTGCCAAAGGTGGAGTAGTGATTGGGCTTGCAGAAGCTTATAAGGTGAAATTACACGCTATAGGAATTGGTGAAAGTATAGAAGACCTGAGGGAATTTACTGGCAAAGAGTTTGCTGAAGCGCTGTTTAAATGTGATTGAAGATCTCTTTAATTTTCTCATATGACCAAGCTTAATTATCATGAGAAGCCGTTTTTAGATGGTATCATTCCAGTACTTCCTATTTGAGTAGCCTTTTCTTGTCATCCCAGTCTGGGATCCAGATTGCAAGTGGGTTGGGTGAGCCGTTAACGTATAAAAATTACTTCCGCATATTTTCAATCTCATTATAATTACAAATAGAGATATTTTAAGAGCTCAAAATCTATCTTTAGTCTGCAGACTTTTTAATCAAACTTATTAAAGAATGTATTCTTCAGTGTATATCTGTCGTATGTGCACTGCATTTTTTTCTAACTCTTTTTTACACAGGAGGATTTTATGTCCAGAATTCCAGATACTTGACCTTTACTTTAGCTAAAAACCAACTGGTACCTATGGTTTTAGAAAGTGTAGGAAATAGAAACGTTTCTGTTTTTTGAGTAATTAAAAACCACTTCAGCTTGTCACTCATGCCTAAAAAGTTATTATATTAATGTAATATTGATACTTGTATACCAACATAAATATATTTTAAAAATTTAAGGAGTATATTATGACAATGTCTACCACAAATTAGTGAGAAATTAGCAGCTAGAGCAAAAAGTCTCTTTGATGAGAGCGAAAAATTATTGCTTATAGCAGAGGAAATATATAATCAAGATCCAATGAATTTTTAATTACAGTAAAAACAGTAAAAAAAGAAGCCAGTGTCACCTACTCAGATGACATTATGGAAGCTGGGATAACATCCTTCCCACAAGCAAAATGTTCATGCAGATAATATTTAACTGTGATTGAAGATCTCTTTTAACTCTTTTATATGACCAAGCTTAATTATCTCAATATCATGAGAAGAATAATTGCCATTTTTAGGCATAATCGCTTTTTTAAATCCTAATTTTTGTGCTTCCCTTAGCCTGAGATCAGCATGCGAAACATTCCTAATTTCTCCTGAAAGTGCAACTTCACCGCAGATTATTGAAGAAGTTGGTAGCGGTAAATTTACTAAACTTGAAATAAGGGAAGCAGCAACAGCAAGATCAGCTGATGGTTCCTGTATTTTGAGTCCTCCTGCAATGTTTAGGTATACTTCTTTATCATGCAAAAACATTTTACAACGAGCACTTAGAACCGCGATTATCATAGCTAATCTATTAATATCCCAACCAACTACTGCTCTTCTTGGAGTTGCCATATTAGTCCTTGCTATTAATGCTTGCACTTCCATTAAGATTGGTCTTGAGCCTTCAACTCCTGCAAATACGGCGCTGCCAACTACTTCTCTATCATGTACGGTCAAGAATAATGATGATGGATTATCAACAGGCATGAGTCCTGCTTTAGACATCTCAAAAACACCAATTTCATTTGCAGGGCCAAATCTATTTTTAATAGTACGTAAAATGCGATATTGATTACTATTTTCACCCTCAAAATATAGTACTGTATCTACCATATGCTCCAGGGTTTTAGGTCCCGCTATTTGTCCATCTTTCGTTATATGGCCAACTATTAAGAGAGAAACACCATATTGCTTTGCAAGAACAGTCAATTCATGAGCGCAGGTACGGACTTGAGTTACAGTTCCTGGTGCTGATGTGACTTTGCTATCATACATAGTTTGTATAGAATCAATTATCAAGAACTTAATACTTTTATTTTTCCTTATTGTTGCTACTACATCAGTTAAAGATACTGTAGATAAAAGCTTAATTTTAGGTTCATTTATCTTAAGACGCTTTGCTCTGAGGCTCACTTGCTCTAAAGATTCCTCGCCAGATACATAAAGACATTCAAAAGAGGAAAGTTGTACAACATTAGCTGCAATCCTAAGCAAAAGAGTAGATTTTCCAATTCCAGGTTCACCACCAATTAAAATGCTAGCACCTTGAACGATACCTCCACCAAAAACTCTATCTAACTCTTCTATTCCTGTTAAAAAACGATCGGGGGTAATAATTTCACTATCTGATAACGCTTTTATTGAAATTGGTGCAGATGTACTTCTCGTTTCTGTTTTTAGTACTATTTCTTCGACAACCGTATCCCAACTGTCACATGCAATACACCTTCCTACCCACCTTCCAGTGCTATGACCGCAGAATTGACATACGTATGCAGTTTTCATAAAAGCCAAAATTATAATTGTAATAAAAATTAGCTAAATAAGTGAAATAAATTTAAATAGAGAAAATTACCAATCACACTTTTTATCTTGTGGTTTTATTTGCAATATTGCTACTAAGCTGACTAATAAGCAAAAAATTACATAAAGCCCAGCAGCAAAGTCTATTTTAGGAAACATTATAGTAAACCAAGTGCATATCATAGGAGTAAATCCTCCATGCAAGGCAAAAGAGATGTTGCGTGATAAGCTAACACCACTAAATCTAACATTAGTAGGAAAAAGTTCAGCAGTAACTATCCCTATAGGATTAATACCCCTCTCGATTATAGAAAGAGCCATAACACTCAACATGATTATAAGATAGCTTTTATAGTAATATGCAATAGACAACATAGGACAACATAATACCATTGTTATCACTATAAATAAGATTGCAGTGCGTTCTCTTCCTGTTTTATCAGCTAAAATTCCAAGCACTATTGAAGATATCGGCATTAATATGCTGGTTATAATGAGTACAACTTCGTTGACATACGTTGTTACATAAGTTTCAACAGACACTATTTCTTTTGCAATTGTTCTAAGAAATATGGTAAATCCAACAGCAACATTAACAGGTACAGATATTAAAATGGCAAGTATCAGGGCTCTTTTATAGCGTTTTGTAAGCTCTATTATTGGTAAATTAGGTAAATTTCTTTGTTCTCGATTTTTTTCATACGCTGGAGTTTCTCCTAGTGTATATATACTATATGCGCTTATTAATCCTAAAATGGCTGAAAAAATAAACGGCAGCCTCCAACCCCAAGCGTTAAAATCAGTGGTTTTTTTACAAATGATCACTGCAACCACAGAGAGCAATATGCCAATGGAGCGACCAAAACTTATTATTCCAAAAAACATTCCTAGTTTTTTCTTATTAGGTAAATGCTCTATGAGATAAACAGAGCTACCTCCTTGCTCAGCGCCAAGTGCAACCCCTTGTATCAGATGGATTGTAAGAAGCAACATAGTAGAGGTTATTCCTATTTTACTATAACTTGGAATAAACGCAACGAGACTAGAAGGAATCGATATTAGCAAGATAGCAATCGTTAACGCCATTCTCCTTCCATACCTATCACCAATGTGACCAAATACAGATGCACCAAGTGGTCTTACCATTGCACCCATTCCTGCAATTCCAAACAATTGCAATATGCTGTAGTAGATATCTTTTGCATAACAAAATTCTCTACTAATTATATTAACCAGATCAATAAAGAGCATATGGTCATACCATATTGCGATTCTACAGAGTATTGTTGCAATCAATACTCTTGTTTGTTGATTGTACACTTAGTTTAATTTGTAAATGTCTACTTATTTTTATTTTGGCTGCTTTTTAGAACTTTGCAACCCAAGCGTATGGCTTATATGTAAATATTATTAAAATTGGAACTTGCATAACCAGCCAGTCTGGGATCAAATAAAAAAATCTGGTCATCCGCTGGAATGACATGGTGGAATGTGTCATTCCAGTACTCCTTTTCTTGTCATCCCAGTGCTCCGACACTGGGATGACACCTCTCTTAAATTACTTTAGCTACAAATATCAAGAAATTTACCAAGTAGAAAAAAGACAAAAGAACCCCCCTATTAGCTAGCTCTAATCCTGAAAATTGGCCTGTCTTAAACAGCCCGTTTCAGCTTATATGGTTAAAAAACTGGAAGTTTTGTAAAGAAATAAGATGCACATAGTGCAAAAAATTAAAAATAAGACGACAACTGCGTTATGCTTTTGTCGTTTAATCTCCACAGACGAAGATAAATAGTATAGCGTTATCCTTATGGTAAGGGAGTTGGGAAAATTTGTAAAGTAGGCTCTTTCATTAGGTTTTTTGCTAACATTAAAACAATTCACTTAAAAAACTGAGAAGACCATTAAAATATTTTTTTACTTTTTATTCTATATATTTCAACATATTACCTTTAAGTACTAATAATTATGGCATTATTGATAGTTGAGTCGCCGGCAAAGGCAAAGACGATAGGTAAATATTTGAGTAAAGAATTTAAAGTGGCTGCATCCTTTGGCCACGTCAGAGATCTGCCAGCGAAGAATGGTTCTGTTGATCCTGATAATGACTTTGCCATGAAGTATGAGATTATTGAAAAAGCAGAAAAGTATGTAAAAGAGTTAGTCAAGGAAGCTAGTAAAACATCAGATATATACCTTGCAACAGATCCAGACAGAGAAGGGGAAGCAATAGCTTGGAATGTGATAGAGGCACTAAAGGAAAGAAAAGCAATCAATGATGAAAGCAACATTCATAGAGTAGTCTTTAACGAAATAACAAAAAGAGCAGTGCAAGAAGCTATAAAAAATCCACGTGAAATTAATATGGACTTAGTGCGTGCACAGCAAGCACGCAGAGCTTTGGATTATCTAGTTGGATTTAGCTTGTCACCGCTGCTGTGGACAAAATTGTCGGGAAGCAAATCTGCAGGGCGAGTGCAGTCTGTTGCATTAAAGCTTATATGCGAACGAGAGGATGAAATCAGTAAGTTTATAACACAGGAGTATTGGAGCATAAAGGCAGAAATGCAAAATAGCAAAGATGAGGCTTTTTTTGCTATGCTAAGCCACTATGACAATAAAAAGCTAGAAAAATTTGATATTAAGAATGAAGAAGAGGCAAAGAACTTAGTCAGGGAAATCGAGTCAAGGCAGTATGCTGTAAGCACAGTAGAACGCAAGCAAGTTAAGAGAAACCCGCTTCCTCCATTTATCACCTCAAGTCTTCAGCAAGATGCAGTGAATAAACTGTATTTTAATGTGAAAAATGTTATGCGAGTAGCGCAAAATTTATATGAAGGTATCAATATTGGTGGTGAAGCCGTAGGGTTGATAACTTACATGCGTACAGATGGGTTTCATATTGCAGATGAGGCTATAAACTCAATCAGGGGATCAATTAAGTCATTATATGGTGATAAATATTTACCGCATTCTCCTCGTAAATATGTAAAAAAGGTCAAAAATGCTCAAGAAGCACATGAAGCAATCCGGCCAACTGATATTAATAGAACACCGGGTAGTATTAAGGATTACTTAACGCCAGAGCAATTTAAATTGTACGATTTAATCTGGAAAAGAACCATTGCAAGTCAAATGGAATCGGCGATTCTTGATCAAGTGGTAGTTGAAATTAGTTCTATTGACCAGAAAGTGATTCTGCGAGCAAGTGGATCAAGTATATTCTTTGATGGTTTTTATAAAGTCTATCAAGATAACATAGAAGCCGAAAATGAAGGCCTGCTACCTGCCATGAAGGAAGAGGAAGCGTGCAAGTTGATTTCTGTTGATCCGAAACAGCATTTTACTCAACCGCCACCTCGTTATAGTGAAGCGAGTATAGTAAAAAAAATGGAAGAAGTCGGTATAGGTCGCCCATCAACTTATGCAACAATTATTTCGGTATTACAAGATCGTGAATATGTTTCATTGGATAACAAAAGATTTATTCCAAGCAGCCGCGGTAAGATCGTGACTATATTTTTGGAAACTTTTTTTCAGCGTTGTGTAGAGTATGACTTTACAGCACAAATGGAAGAAAGGCTTGATTCAATCTCAAATGGACATGCAGATTGGAAAAAAGAACTAGGCTATTTTTGGGTGCCATTTTTTAATCATGTAAATTCTGTTAAGCAAATGACACATGATGAGATTTTTAGTGGTATTCATGATTTGGTAGTCAATTGGTTTTGCTCAGAGGAAGGAAAGGAAGAAATAGGTAAAAAATGTCCTAATTGCTCTGGTGGTATATTGAAATTAAATTTTGGAAAAGCCGGTGTGTTTCTTGGATGTTCTAACTATCCTGCATGCAATCATACAAAAGAAATTACGGGCAGTAATGACAATTCAGAATATCCAAAAAGTTTGGGTATAGATGATGTGACAGGCCAAGAGATAATGATCAAAAAAGGTCCTTTTGGACTTTATCTGGAGTTTAATAGTGAGTCAGAAAAGAAAAAAAAGATTTCTGTACCAAAAGATATAAATGTTAATGATATTGATCTAAATACCGCCACTCGATTACTTTCCCTGCCGAAAATAATCGGAGAACACCCAGAAACTGGAAAGGAAGTAAAAATAGGTCTTGGACGATTTGGGTACTATATTCTCTATGATGGTCGATACTTTTCTCTTAAAAAAAGCTCTAAGGAGGTATTAGACACACAATTAAACGAAGCTATACAAATTATTGAGAGCAGCCCACGCAAAGAGCTAAAATCTCTTGGTTTTAATGAAAAGGGAAAAGAAGTTTTTATCTGCAACGGTAGGTACGGATTCTATATAAAATGCGGTAAAACAAACGTTGCTTTGGGCAAGAATGCAGATATTGAAAGTATAGATCTGAAGAAGGCTTTAGAGTTAATTAAGAATAAAAAGTAGACTTCTTGCATAACCATTCTTTATATGTTCTTTATTGTTGTTCCAGCGCTACACGCTGGAACTGAGAAAAAAAGAGCCTGAATTACAAGAAAGAAAATATTCAGATAACGAGAAAGTTGTCATCTGGTTAGCAGCTACAGTCGTGTGACGCAGACGTGCTAACAGGAAAATAGTCTCTATCAGAGTTAAGCTTGGGAATGTTCAAAAAAGTGTGTCAAAGCGAATTTTTAGTTCAACTCAATTTTTAACCTATCAGGAAAAAAGATATCAAGTTGAGATATAGTTAGAGCCCAATTAGGCAAAGCCATAGCCCATTTTTGCTCTATCTTTTTTATAGCACAATATACCAATTTGTACAAGGCATTTGTACTGGTAAATGAACCTTTGGTTTTAGTAAATTTTCTGATTTGTCTGTGCAACCCCTCAATTGGATTGGTGGTATAAATTAGCCTTCTAACAGGGCCAGAATACTTAAAATAACTAGACAAATTTTCCCAATTGTTTTGCCACGATTTTATGACTAAAGGATATTTTTCACCCCATTTTTCCTCCAGTTCAAGTAAATAATTTTCGGCGATTTCTCTACTTGTAGCACGGTATATTTTTTTCAAATCATTCATAAAAACTTTTATATCTTTGCTGGATACGTATTTTAGTGAATTTCTTATTTGGTGCACAATGCATAACTGTACCTCAGCATTGGGAAATACGCTATTTATAGCTGTAGGGAAGCTTTTCAGACCGTCAACACAAGCTATCAAAATGTCTTCTACTCCTCTCTCTTTTAAGTCATTTAATACGCCTAGCCAGAAGTTAGCTCCCTCACTTTCTGCTAAGTAAAAACCCAGTACTTCTTTTCTGCCATTTTGGTCTATTCCTAATATATTGTACATGCATTTACTTATGCAATGTCCATTCTCTTTGACCTTAAAAAACATCCCATCCATAAATACTATCGGGTATACTGATTGTAGGGGACGACTCCTCCATTCATTGATTATAGGCAGTAATTTATCTGTAATTCCAGATATCTCTGCTGCAGATATTTTATGGTCATAGATTTCTTCCACATAGGATGCTATATCCCTGTATCCCACACCGCTTGCAAACATGTTCAAGACCTTTGTTTCAAGTTCTGGATGTAAGCTTGTTTGCCTTTTTTTCACTATCTGTGGTTCGAAACTTCCCTCTCTATCTCTTGGTGTCAATAGTTCAAATACTCGTCTTCAAAGTTTTGCCATTCTTTCCGTTTCTTCGATTCTTTTCTTCTCTTTCATTGGATAAATGATGCTCTATTTCACCTTCTAGACTTGCTTCCAGCAGCCTTTTTACAAATGGTGTTAATGCTCCATCTCTCCCCATCAATGGTTTACCTTCCCTTATTGATGACAGTATATTTGCTTCCAGCTCTTTGTAATCTACCAGGCCAGTCGTTCCATTTTCTATTTTGTAACTCATATATCAAACCTCTATTTTTTGTTTCTATTTTATTTTTATTTCTCGGTTTGACACACTTTTTTGAACATTCCCAAATCTTCGTCATGCTGTCGATTCTTCTTTCTTATGACCTTTTTGGACTATTATGGGAAGGGCTATAGTACTCCCAACCAGAACTTCACTTTCAGCCAAATAAAAACCCAAAACTTCTTTTCTGCCATTTTGCTAATATGTTATACATACATTTGCTTACACAATGCCCGTCCTCCTTGACCTTAAAAAACCATGAACACTATTGGATATACAGATTGCAGCGGACGACTGCGCCATTCGTTGATTACCGGTAACAATTTGTCAGTAATACTTGATATCTCTGCTGCAGATATTTTATATTTCTTCTACATGCGATGCTATATCCCATGCCACTGGCATATGTACTTAAAACCTTTGCTTCAAGTTCGGTTGTTTGCCTTTTTCTGACTACTTGTGGCTCGAAACTTCCTTCTCTATCTCTTGGTGTCAATAGTTCAAATACTTGTCCGTAAAGTCTTTGAATTTCTTCGGTTGTTTTCTTCGCTTTCAGCCGACAAATGGTTTTCTATCTCGCCTTCCCTCTAGCAGTTTTTTTATAAATGGTGTTAATGCTCCATCTCTTCCTGTCAATGGTCTTCCTTCTCGTATAGATGATAAGATATTTGTTTCTAATTCTTTATAGTCTACCAAACCGGTAGTTGTGTTTGCTTGACTCATTGTCAAACCTCCATTTTTTTATCAATTTATTACTTTACTTCTCGGTTTGACACAGTTTATTTAACACTCCCAAGCTTATAGACAAATGGTAGGCAAAAAGCTTGTTACACCACCTCCAACGTTTCCATTACCCTTTTCCTTAAGTCATAACTATATGCTACTGGCATCCTTACCTTCACTACTATAAATCCATATCTTACTCTTTTTGGACTATTATGAGAAGGGCTATAGTTCCTTCTTTCTTTATCATTTATTTTGATAGTTCCAATCCTATCCTATGTTTATCACTATAACCAACACTGCCTGGCTCTAAATTAAAAAGCATCTTCGCTCCTCTTGTTTTTACATTTTAGTATAATGCAGATAATTTGTATTATCATAATCCTGGACCATATCTCCTTGCATTTACTTTGAGTAGTTGATTTTTATTAACCCCCTCTAGAAAGCTAGATGGATTTTCTATTGTATAATCTGACTGTTTAATAGCCTTATCTAACTCTTCAAATACGCTGCTATTTCTTTTAAAATACCCATATTCTATAGCTTTTAAAACACTTTTCCCCCCTAATAGACAATTTAGCCCTAAACTTGATTTATTCTCTAATTTGTTAAATCTTACTTCATCGACAAGCCTCACCTCTATTTTATTACTATCTTTCTCATTAGGACATAGATGAATACTGATCTCTCCTACTTCAGTGGTAAAAGACATTTCAATGATATCTCCTGAAATGTCTGTATAATTTCTCCTTCCTTCTATGTTTTCAACTCTAATTATACTTTTTCCAACTTGAACTATACCAATATTTAGATTTAAATCTTTAGCTTTTTGATTATTGAATATCTTTGCAACTTCAATAGTACTATTTTGTGGGTAATCTATACAAAAATATCCATTATCTATTTCTAGTTCAAAGTCATGTTTATCAATTTGCTCACTTTTACTTATAATACTTTCAAGTGCTAACTCCTTCAGCTTTGAAAGGTTTGCTTTTCGCTGACCTAAGGTATCTTTATCTGAACAAATTACGTTTACTACATCTCCATGCTCTTCATCGCTAAATCTGTTTAAAGATGCACCTTCTGATATTATCTGAAATATTTTTTTCTTGTATAAAAACTCATAAATTCGAGTAGTGTCAGCAGATAAATATAGCTTTGGGAATGTGTCAGCTATACGATCTATCAAGGACATATCAGATTTATATGGAAAAGTGAACATTATTCCTTGTTTTAGTGCTTCGTTTATAACTTTATCAAGTTCTTTTTCGCACTCCTCATAATCTTCTTCGCTACCAGAGTAACCTAAAATGTCCAGATAATCATGGATCTTATTTATTTTTTGCCAAATACTTTCATACTTTTCTTCTTCTCTTGTATTCGGTTTCACTTTCGCTAAAGAAAAAGAATCTTTTTGACGAATTAAAACAAAAGTATCTTTTTCTTTATGAATTATGGCTTCATCATAGAATAGTTGACTGTAACGCCTACCAAAACTTTCATCATAATCAGGGCAAGGGCTAACATTGTCACTTTCACTATCCGTTTCGTTCCATACTTCAATTGGGAAATCATTATTTTCAAGGTTTTCATCTTCACTTGTTCGACAATTTTCTGTTTTTCCATATAGCCAGGTTGATTTCTGGTCATCGCTACTTTCATCGTCAGCTTCATTCCATACTCCAATCTCGAAATCATTATTTTCAAGGTTTTTATCTTCACTTGTTCGATAATTTTCTGCTTCTCTATCTGGTAAGGTTGATTCTTGGTCATTATTATCAATAATATGTTTAATTTTCACTTCAGGTACAAACTGAAGCTTTGCTATTTCTTCTCTTACGTTTTCTTTGTTTATTTCATCTGCAAGAGACACTTCATTACTAATATAGAAATTTTTCTGTTTTAAACTTTCGTTTTCCTTCTGCAGTCTATTGAATTCTGCAAATAGTTCTTTATACTCTGATAAATAAATACAAAATTGATCTCTTACATCATTAAGCTCCTTCTCTTTTTCTAATATCTGATTTTCATAATCACCTTTCAAATCCTCTATACTGTTTATCAGCACTGTACTTTCTTTTCTTACTCTATTTAACTCATCTTCAGTCAAAACCAGTTTTTGCTGTAATTCTTCATTTATTTTGTCTGTTAACTGAATTTCATTCTTTGCCTCTTTTAATTGATTATTTAAGTTCTTAATTATATCACTTTTGTTCTGAGTTTCTAATAATAATATTTCTACTTTCTGTTTTAGCTGTTCGATGTCTTGATCATTTTCAGTTAAATTTCTCGTCCTTCTTTGTAATTCAACTTCAAGCCTTTTAATTTTCCCTTCTAGGGTTTGCATTTCTCTGGTAAGTTCACTTACTTCTTCGTAATACTCTTCTACTCTTTTCTTATAGTGTTTTTGTAACTCTACATTTTTTTTAAGATCAAAATTTTCTTGTTGTAGATTTTCTATTTTACTTTTCAAACTATCTATTGCTTGATTTTCTTCATTGCTAATCTCAAATACCTCTTCAGGAAAATCTTCAAATTCACAAGATGAATTGCCTTCAAGGTCGTTACTACCAAATAAATTATATTGTACTACCTGCTTTAAACTAAACATACCTATACCCCCTACTAAAATAAACAAGTAATATATTGTATGCGCTATATATCATAAATACAATCAATTTGAATATAATCTATTTACTAATTCGTATTGTGAATTTTTATAGAGTAGGTTTAGGTGTAAAATATTATAATACCATTAAAGCAGGTGAATAAAGCACAGTCTTTTTGAGAGGATAAATTTAATGAAAAGACCATACTAATTAGTGTTATAAGGAATTGAATTATTGACTCTTCTGAAATTGCAAAAAAGGTCATATATTTGTGAGAACACGTTGCGTAAAAATAAGGTTATAAAAATAGAAGATTTAAATTATTTCCATAAGCTTGAGCAAATTAGTTCGTATATAAATTTGGTGAAAGTAGGCTAAAATAGCTAGTTTCGTGTTGTATTAAAATTACTATAAAGGAAAGTTCGCACGGATCTAGCGGCAGTCCATACAATACTTTTCAAACTTATTCTCTGTGTATTTATGTAAAACAGTAAAAAACATCTAAATTAGACACATTTTCAGTAACTCTACTTAACATAAAAAGCCCTATGTGTTTGAGAATTTGAGAGAAAAAGAGTTGGTAAAGTGAGTTAAAGTGAGTCAATATGATTTTTTGTACTACACTGTCAGAAGCAGTTTATATGTTATCTAAGTGAAGAAGGTCGCCCTTCCTCACTCGACTGCAGAACCGTACGTGAGACTTTCACCTCATACGGCTCCTCTGCAACTTGGTGCTTGTCATACATACTTCCATGTAATTGATCATGACAATGCTTATGCAACAAGAGCAAATTTTTAATGCTATTATTATTTCTGTTGCGATCTTGATGATGTACATGTACAAAGTCATCAAATTTAAACGTGAGATTACAATAATTACATCTACCTTGCTGCAACTTTATTAACCTTATTACCCTTGGTGATTTTCCTGGTACTTTAGTTAGACGATTACCCCAATATATCCAGTCCCCGTCGTATGGGGATTTAGTTCCTTGCACTTTGATATGTCGTTTGATAACATGATCTCCGTGCCTAGCAAGATATGCTCTTTTATTTATCATAAACCGCCAATTGTCGTTTTTATACTTTCTAAAGTATTTTCTTTTTATCCAACCTTTCCCTTTGTTTGAGTGTCTAAAGACTGCCCATTTCCAAAGTTTTCTATGCATAGCATCATCTATTGAGCTAAAGATTTTGCTTGAGACCACCGAGGTGTAATATCTGCTCCATCCTATAATAATTGGATTTAAGCTTTTTATCACAGTTTCTTGAGGAGCTCCATGCATCTCTCTAAGCTTATGTTTAATGGCTAATTCGTGCTGTTTTATAGATTTACAACTTGGTTTAATTAATAATTTATAGCCTTTTTTGCTTCGTCTTGTTGTATATTGTCTTACTGTAAAACCTAGAAAATCAAAACCTGGCTTCATCACATTTAGAGATTTTAGTGTGTGTAAGATTCTTGTTTTTGATGGTTTTAGTTCTAACCCAATGGTTTCTAACCATTTTTCAACTAGAATTTTTGCCTTCATAACAATTTCCTCACTTTCATGTAAGATCACAAAATCATCAGCATAAGTAATGATACTTATTGATCTTTGCGTATCCTTATACGTTGCTCTGCCACATTTCTTTTTCGAGTATTGAAAAAGCTCACTTGTCAATCCTTCTTTAATATGTTGTTCTAATCCGTGTAGTGCAACACATGCAAGTAGCGGTGAAATCGTTCCTCCTTGAATTGTGCCGCTTTTTGTAGATTGAAACTTTCCGTATTCCATAACACCTGCCTCCAGCCATCCTTTTATTATCCTTCTTAATGTTGGTGTGGTATTGAGTTTATCTAACAACTTGTTATGGTTAATATTATCAAAGCATCCGGCAATATCAGCATCCAATATAAATGCTGTTTTCTTGCCACCAAGTGCGGTAAATATAGCTGCTATTGCATCATGACATGATCTGCCAGATCTAAAACCATAGGTGTTTGGCTCAAACTTTGCCTCCCACTCCGGTTCTATCACCATTTTAACAAGTGTTTGCTTAGCTCTATCTGTTATTGTTGGTATTCCCAATGGGCGTTTCTCAGTTTTTCCAGGTTTTGGAATCCAGATGCGTCTTGATGGTTTTGCTTTCTCTCTTATGTCTAAAGAATTTGCTAATTGCAATCTTTCTTTTTTACTAAGACTTGCCTTTCCATCAATACCTGCCGTCTTTTTCCCTCTGTTATCCTGAGTTACCCTCCTAACAGCGAGCATTTTTGCACTTGTTGATTTGAGTAATAATCTCTGAAGATTATGCATCTTTTTGATATCATTACATAATGAAGCTCGGTAAATTCGTTTTTGTAGCTTAAATGAAGATTTCTCCAGCTTGCGCCAAGGAATTTCATTCCATTCATACCTAACTTTTTGTTGGTCCATAACATATTCACTACTATTCACAACTTTACCCTCCAAATTACAGTGTCTACGTCTGCATTGACCTTACCCAGAAAAAGTAGACAGAAAGTTAAGACGTTTTTGCTATGAGAATGATGAATCAAAAAGCTCAGGAATGCAATAGTTAATAGTAGAATGTCTACGCTGTTTATTATAAAAAATTTCTATATATTCAAATATTGCGGTTTTAGCTTGTTGTGCAGAGTGTTGTGAAGTATCAATGAGTAACTCTCTCTTAAGTGAACTAAAAAAGCTCTCTGAAACAGCATTATCATAACAACAACCTTTGTGACTCATACTAGAAGTAATATTTTTTGTACTTAGTAAAAATTGATAATTTTTAGAGGTGTATTGCGATCCTTGATCGCTATGAAATAGTAGATTTTTAGCAGATTTGCGCCTACCAATAGCCATGAATAACGCATCTATAACTAATTGCCTATTTACTGCATTACTCATTGACCAGCCAATCACCATGCGTGAATATAAATCTATTATTGCTGCCAAATATAACCATCCTTCATTAGTTTTTATGTACGTAATATCAGTTACCCATATCTTGTTAGGTTGATCAGCGATGAAATTCTGATTTAATATGTTAGGAGTTATAACTCTATTGTCTATTTGTGGTTTTTTACTTTTAAACTTTCGTCTAAGCTTAGCTTGAATGCCATTTTTCTGCATAACATTTTGCACTGTTTTGATGTTATAATTTTTACCTAAAGCCTTTAATTCAGCGTGAATTTTAGGAGCTCCGTATCTGCATTGTGATGCTCGATATACCTTCTGAATATCTTGTATGAGCTCTTCTCTTATTGATTTTTTGTTGTTTTTTTCCTTAGTAATCCATTTATAATAACCACAAGCAGATACGTTCAAAAATCTGCATAATTCCCGTATTTTATAGCAGTTTTCATGTTCTTTTATAAAAGAATATTTTACTCTTTTTGGTTTGCAAAATATCCCAGGGCTTTTTTTAAAATGTCTCTTTCCCTCGTTACTCTTGCCAGCTCTTTCTTTAAATCAAACTTTTCTTTGTCACAATGAGCTACTTTCCCTTTTCCTGGAAACGCATCTACTCCAGACATTCTATCATTGTATGTTTTTACCCATCTGCTTAATGAATCACCGCTAATACCCAAATCTCTTGCTATTTTTGCTGATGATTGACCTGTTTCTTTTACTAGTCTTATAGCTTCAATTTTGAATTCTGCTGTATATTCTTTTCTTTTTGTCATACCACACCTCTTTGAAAAAACGTTTTATTTTACTTCAAAAACGTCTTAACTTTCTGTCTACTTTTTCTGGGTAAGGTCAGTTCTCACTTTTTGCCGGGAGATCGGAAACATCTTGATTAAATACAGGCAGTCTAATCATCCATTTCTCCGTACCTTTTGGTTTATGTGCATCAACCTTATTTCACATATTCGTTTTAACGACAATTCAAACATAAGTTCCTTACGTAACCATATCTAACTTTTCTTGGGAGGATTTATCACAAAGTTTGATATTACTCCCTTTTAATCCATGCTTGCACTTTAGAAGGTTGCCAGCCTTCTAAAATGTGGATTATGATTTCAACCTGATGTTAAGGCGGATGGAATTTAACCATCACGATTTCACGACATCGGATCACACGCCAGCGAAAACATTTGACCTTACCCAGAAAAAGTAGACAGAAAGTTAAGACGTTTTTGAAGTAAAATAAAACGTTTTTTCAAAGAGGTGTGGTATGACAAAAAGAAAAGAATATACAGCAGAATTCAAAATTGAAGCTATAAGACTAGTAAAAGAAACAGGTCAATCATCAGCAAAAATAGCAAGAGATTTGGGTATTAGCGGTGATTCATTAAGCAGATGGGTAAAAACATACAATGATAGAATGTCTGGAGTAGATGCGTTTCCAGGAAAAGGGAAAGTAGCTCATTGTGACAAAGAAAAGTTTGATTTAAAGAAAGAGCTGGCAAGAGTAACGAGGGAAAGAGACATTTTAAAAAAAGCCCTGGGATATTTTGCAAACCAAAAAGAGTAAAATATTCTTTTATAAAAGAACATGAAAACTGCTATAAAATACGGGAATTATGCAGATTTTTGAACGTATCTGCTTGTGGTTATTATAAATGGATTACTAAGGAAAAAAACAACAAAAAATCAATAAGAGAAGAGCTCATACAAGATATTCAGAAGGTATATCGAGCATCACAATGCAGATACGGAGCTCCTAAAATTCACGCTGAATTAAAGGCTTTAGGTAAAAATTATAACATCAAAACAGTGCAAAATGTTATGCAGAAAAATGGCATTCAAGCTAAGCTTAGACGAAAGTTTAAAAGTAAAAAACCACAAATAGACAATAGAGTTATAACTCCTAACATATTAAATCAGAATTTCATCGCTGATCAACCTAACAAGATATGGGTAACTGATATTACGTACATAAAAACTAATGAAGGATGGTTATATTTGGCAGCAATAATAGATTTATATTCACGCATGGTGATTGGCTGGTCAATGAGTAATGCAGTAAATAGGCAATTAGTTATAGATGCGTTATTCATGGCTATTGGTAGGCGCAAATCTGCTAAAAATCTACTATTTCATAGCGATCAAGGATCGCAATACACCTCTAAAAATTATCAATTTTTACTAAGTACAAAAAATATTACTTCTAGTATGAGTCACAAAGGTTGTTGTTATGATAATGCTGTTTCAGAGAGCTTTTTTAGTTCACTTAAGAGAGAGTTACTCATTGATACTTCACAACACTCTGCACAACAAGCTAAAACCGCAATATTTGAATATATAGAAATTTTTTATAATAAACAGCGTAGACATTCTACTATTAACTATTGCATTCCTGAGCTTTTTGATTCATCATTCTCATAGCAAAAACGTCTTAACTTTCTGTCTACTTTTTCTGGGTAAGGTCACTCTCATTGGATAAATGATGCTCTATTTCACCTTCTAGACTTGCTTCCAGCAGCCTTTTTACAAATGGTGTTAATGCTCCATCTCTCCCCATCAATGGTTTACCTTCCCTTATTGATGACAGTATATTTGCTTCCAGCTCTTTGTAATCTACCAGGCCAGTCGTTCCATTTTCTATTTTGTAACTCATATATCAAACCTCTATTTTTTGTTTCTATTTTATTTTTATTTCTCGGTTTGACACACTTTTTTGAACATTCCCTATTTGCCACTATTAGAAATCTCCTGTTTTGATAAGACTTATGAGGTCTTTATTGGTTTTTTGAATTTTGTTGAAGCACTCACATGCTTACTCTAATATTTTGTTCACAGAGCCTAGTTAGCTCAATTTCAACGTTAATTTGTGAAGCTCTGAGTTCTGTTAGGGGATTTTCTGGTTGAATATCTAGCTTATTCTGTATGTTCGGTAAACAAATTAAAGCCGAATCAAAAATTTCATCATACTGCTCTGCTTCATGCACACAATTGATTATTTCCTCCACATCTTGCGGCGTATCTTTTAATATTGCTCTTATTTGGTTTAGGTTTTGACGAATTTTTTCCTGATATCCAGCAATTCTCTCTTGATATATATCAATCATTTTTTGACATGAGGTGCCTCTAAATGGGTGTTCTGCTTTTTCCTTTATGTAGGAGCTCTGAAAATTTTTGCAATTAAGGACTGCTTCTCTACATTTTTTTATGTCACTAATTATACTGGTTATTGACTTACTTGCTTTCTCATGCTCTTCTTTTTTGATTATACATTCATTCTTTGTTTGGCTCATTTTATCATACAGATTTCTGCATTCTTTATATGATACCAGCGGTTGTAGTATTCCTTCCTCTACACCTTTATTATAAAAATTCTTCAACTCATCGCTTGATAGTATTCGTATAGCATCTTCCCTTTTACCTTGTGATTTAGGATACTTTTTGTTCAGTGAACTAATATAATTTAATAGGAAACTCTTAGTTAAATCTTCCTTTTTAACTTCTGATAATTTTTCTAGTGTTTCTATATATTTCAAAGTTTCCGCAAAAAGCTGCGCACCAGATGTAGCAAATCCTGGCAGTGGTTTGCTCTGCGCCTTATAAAAATCGGTTTGTAAAAAATCTTCGGCTTGTTTTTTTATTACTGAAAGTTCATTGAAGGCTTTTTCTGGATTGATTTTTTTTAAAATACTAGTAGCTTTTTTAATCGCTCTTTCTCTCTTTTTATTATCTTGTTTTTCGTTTAAGATTAAGCTTTCAGCTTCAGTAAAAGCATTGCCTTGGGCACTTTTGGCAATATTACAAACAACGTTTTTTACAACTTGCTTAGTTGCTACATAATCTATTTCCTTTGTAAAGCAATCAATAAATAGCTGCCAAATTTTTTTGTTAACGGACTTACTTGTCTTATATTCTAAATCTTCTACATCTTTGAATCCTAAAATAGTATAGAGATTTTTTTCAATTATTGGTTCAGCATGTTGTTTTGCCACTTTACCTTTTATATTGAATAGAAATTCACTAATCTTAGTTGTGCCCATAATATTACCTCACAATATTAATGTTATATAATATAAAGTATAAAAGTTTAATGCTTAATTTTTACTTACTATTAATATAATTGAAGATTAACTTTGTTCCTATATTAAAACTTTAACTCCCAATTTATTATTAGTAATATCATTATATGAATCTTATGCCTGAATTTGGGAATATATTGTTATTGGTAGCCTGTTTGTTATCTTTAACGTATTTGTTTCTACCGTTTAGTTCTTACCGATTCGTCTCCTCTGCCATATTTTTTTGTGTGTCAGCATCAATGGCTATTTTGATCTACTGCCACATTAAAAATGATTTCTCACTTGAAAACGTATATTACCACTCACACACAACAAAACCTTTAATCTATAAGATTTGTGGTGTTTGGGGAAATAAAGAAGGGTCTATGTTGCTTTGGACCTTAGTGCTTGTCATGTATTTATTACTAATGTATATTTATATACCTTCTGTCATCCCAGTGCCCAGACACTGGGATCCAGACAATTTAATTGCAAATGAGTACATCAAATGGCAGTGTAATAAAAACTGGATTCCAGTGTCAAGCACTGGAATGACACCAGAACGAACTAATGGTAGTAAATTAAAAAAAATATCTCTTATCACCCAAGGCTTGATTTGCTTTTGTTTTTTACTGTTCACTTTACTTGAATCCAGCCCCTTCACTAAAATGCCAGGCATTGAAACAGATGGACTGGGTTTTAATCCGATATTGCAGGATATAGGCCTTGCTATTCATCCACCGGTATTATATTTGGGGTACCTTGGATTTAGCGTTCCTTTTTCGCTCTCTATAGCTGGATTAATTTTAAATACTGAAGGAAATGTTTGGGCTAAAATTGTCAGGCCTTGGGTACTTATTTCTTGGTCGCTGCTCACTTTGGGCATCAGCTTGGGTAGCTGGTGGGCATATCGTGAACTCGGTTGGGGTGGATTTTGGTTCTGGGATCCAGTGGAAAACGTTTCTTTGATGCCTTGGCTAATTGCAGTGGCGCTGACACATTTGTTGCTCGTTGTACGAAATTTCAATACTTTAAGGAATTTCGCTATTTTACTTACGCTTACAACTTTTATATTGAGTGTGACTGGAACATTTCTAGTCCGCTCAGGAATACTTACCTCAGTGCACACGTTTGCAGATGACCCAAGATATGGACTGTATATATTAGCTCTACTTGGTGTAATTACAGTCAGTAGCTTAGTAATATTTGTAGTGTTTACGAGAAAGAATCACACATCTTTCCAGTATTCGATATTGGAATCTGAAAAGAAATCTGCTACTCAAGTGACAGAAGGTAGAAGATTCTTTTCACGCCTTACGATGATGCTGATGAACAATTTATTATTCATCACTGCCTTTTTCATCGTGTTCGTTGGCACTTTATACCCTACAGTGCTTGAGTATTTAACCGGTGAATTAATTTCAGTTGGAGCACCATATTACAATTCTTTATTTAACTCTATTGCACTAGCTATTCTAGTACTCACCATGATAGGGCAATACTGCAGTTGGCAGGGAAATAGTCTATTGCCAATATTCCGTGAATATAGATTTTCATTTTGTAGTGCTGCAGCTATTTTGCCGTTTATCTTTCACATGGAGCTAATGATTGTGCTATCAATTACCATCTCCATAGCATTATTAATCTTTGTTTTAGAAGCATATAGTAAAAGAATTTGTTTATTTAAGGTAGCATTTGGTGAATCAATTTTATTAGCAAGAAGAGTTTCTAAGTCCTACTATGCAATGATGCTTGCTCATGCTGGAGTGGCAATTCTAGTGCTTGGTATATCTTATTCCGTTGGTTGGCAGGAGAAAAAAGAAAACTACTTGGGAATAGGAGACAGCATAACAGTCAATAAATTTAAAGTTACTTTACGAAATATTGAGCTAATAAAAGAAAAAAATTTCCATGCAGTGAGGGGTACAATGGATATCAGGAATTTGCTGAATAATAAGATATTAGGTGAAGTAACTCCTGAATATAGATTTTACCTTGCGGAAGGTCAGAAAAATGTTGAAAGCAGTATCTACCACAATTTATTTTCTGATATTTATGTTGTAATTGGAGAGATTGATAAGAGTAAGAGCAAAATCGCAGCTAAAGTGCACTATAAACCTGGAATGTCTATAATCTGGCTAGGATCCTTTCTTATCGCTTTTGGTTCGCTCCTTGCTGCTTTGCCTTCTAGCAAAAAAGTAGTTCCTTCAGTATCATAAAGTTTGCATTTTTTGGCAATTTAAACTTAAGCTAAGCAACACTAACCTTGCTAGCGAATTTTCTCTATGTTCTGTTGTACAATAGGAAATAAAGATATATTTTCTAATGAAGAACTTACATGATATATGGAATCTACTGTCTCAGGCCTTTTAAGATATCCCTGCTTAATAGCGTCGTAGACAGAAGAACCACCAAGCAAGCAGTTCTCACCTAACTCTTCTTTATAATTTTTAAACTTTTCCAATATTTCCTCCTTGTTACTCACTTCTACTATAATTTTTCCTGCATTTTGCACATCAGAATACAATCTAGCATCTACTTTTCCCAAATCAGTATGAAAAGTCAGTACTATATTACCTATAAGGTCAGTATAATTTCTTACCCCACCTTCCGTTAAAATTTCTATCTCGCTTTCACCGATTGCTATCACGTCTCTTCGAAATTCTGTGCTTTCATCTGTTCCATTTATGATTTTTGCAACCTCGACTATACTATTCTTTGAGTATTTCAAGTAGAAAGTGAAGTTGTCCATTTTTGCCTCTTTTACCTTGCCAGTAGTTGCGTTTTTTGCAGCTTCCAAAAACCTTAGAGAATAGTGTATATAGCTTTTACGTGCTTCTTTCAGATTAGCTTTGTGGTCTTTAAACTTCTCTAGTTTATCAATTACAATTATACTACTTAGAGTTTCAAATACTGCACCTCTTTTTACCAAATTACATACTATGCGACTAGCAACTTCTATGTCCCTTTCAACTTGAAAAATCTTTAATTCACTAATTCTTCTTATTACATAATCTGTAAAATTATACTTACTCTCATAAGTATTTTCATATATATTTCCCTCACAAGTAAGATTGAACCTTACCTTAGATTTTATAGCTTCATTTACAACCTGTTCTAGCTGATTTATGTCTTGAACTTCATTTAATTTATCAGAATATTTATCTGGATCTTGCTCATCTAGTAGAAAATCCTCCCCCCATAGATTTACACTTTTGCACAAATACTTTTTTCCATTATAGTCAACTTGTGTTTTTTTACGAAAAGTTCCATAAATAACATCATCAGTTAAAAAGTACTCTTTAATATTAAGGTTGGGATTATTAACTGCAAATTCTATTGGGGTTTTACCTTTTTTATCCTTTATATCAAGATTAGCTCCTTTCCTTAGAAGCAATTTGATAATTGTATCACAATGACCAGAACGAGTAGCATAATGTAAAGGTGTTCTTCCTGTGTCGTCCTTTTCATTAGGATCAGCACCTGAATTCAACAGTAAATCTATGAATTCTCCCGCATTGCTACATTCCATACTTGATAGAATATGCAGTATTGTCAGTTTAGATTCTCCTCTTTTAAGGTTGAGGATGGTTTTTAGATCTTGATTACTTTTATGATCCAGTAAAAATTTTTTAATTTTTTCAACATCGTTCTTATAATCCTTATAAGTAACATGTGGAAAGTCTTTAAAAGTACTTAAGAATTTTTTATTCAACTCCTTCTGACTCTCTGTTAAGTTGGACATGTCAACAAGCCACGTAGATATCAGCTTACCAAATGCACCTCTTTCAGCAATATCAGTTAAAGAACAGTCATTGCGAAGTACCAGTGAGTATTTAATCAATTCATATTCATCATCCTCTTGTTGCTGTGTTTCTTCTGCTTTCTTAGAGTGCTTAAAATCATTTTTTATTAATTCAATCAAGAGCTTTAATGTGTTAAAACTTTTATGTCCCAATAAAGGATCTGCTTTGTTTTCAAGTAGAATTCTTGCTATTTCTGAATAGCCATTTCTAATAGCCCAGCATAACGGAGTACGCCCGTATTTATCCGCTATGTCAACAGCAGCTTCCTTTTCTATGATAGCTTTTACTATTTCCACTTGGCAATTTTCAGCAGAAACAGCATGATGTAATGCAGTACTCTCAGCCTGACTTACTGCATCAACATTAGCTCCCGTGTCTAATAGGAGTTCTACTATCTCTTTATTTGCATTGTGAGCAGCACAATGCAAAGGAGTACACCCATTTTGATCTGCTGTATTAACATTAGCCCCGTTTGCTATGAGAACTTTTATTATCTCTGTATAACCAAAGCGAACAGCAGCGTGTAAAGGAGTTATCTTAACTTTATCTACTGCATCAACATTAGCCCCCGTGTCTAATAGGAGTTCTACTATCTCTTTATGTCCATTGTGAGCAGCACAATGCAAAGGAGTACACCCATCTTGATCTGCTGCATTAACATTAGCCCCGTTTGCTATGAGAATCTCTACCACTCCTATACTACCACTTGCAGCAGCAAAGTGTAAAGGATTCCATCCATCTTGATCTGCTGTATTAACATTACCCCCTTTTTTTATTAAAAGCTCTGCTATCTTTACAAGATCATTTCTAGCAGCTATATGTAACAATGTACTTTGATCATCGAATGTATAATTTATGTTAAATCCATTATCTTGCCACTTTTTATACGTGTCTGGATCTTCTTTTTCCAATTCCTCTTTTACCCTTTCGATTATATTGTTCTCATTTAAGTCACTTATTGTCCTTAATATTTTTAACAACCGTTCATATTCCATAATTCTACCTCAAACTATTTGTTTTTGTACTATAGCTAAAAAAAATTATTGATCCATAATAAAATAACCAACACCAGAGTAAGTGGTTTGCTGCTAACATATTTAAAAATGTTATGAACTTAATAAGAGAAAAAAATACCCCTGTAATGGAGCAATATTTAAATTTGAAAGCTCAATACACGGATCATCTATTGTTTTATAGACTGGGCGATTTTTATGAATTGTTTTTCGATGATGCTATTAAAGCTGCGAAATTGCTGAATATAGTGCTAACCAAGAGGGGCAATTCAAATGGGCAAGAAATACCAATGTGTGGAGTGCCAGCACACAGTAGTGAGTCTTACCTGCACAAGCTAATAGATTTAGGATTCAAAGTAGCAATCTGTGACCAATTAGAAACTGTTGATGAAGCAAAAAAGAGGGGCTATAAATCCATAGTAAAACGTGATGTAGTGCGAGTTGTAACTCCAGGTACAATTATAGAAGATTCACTACTGGAAGATAAAAGCAATAATTATCTCGCATCCATAGTTGAACAAAATGACGAATATGCTATTAGTTGGCTTGAATTATCGACGGGAAAATTTTTTCACATTTTAACGAGTTTGAAAGCTCTAGATAGTGATTTATTGCGTATATCACCAAGAGAATTATTAATTTCTGAAAAATTCACTGAGGACGAAAAAATTAGATCGATTTTAAAAAATTATAAAATATCAATTACGCAACACGCACAGAGCTTTTTTGAGTATAGTAAATCTCACAGAACGTTATGCGAGTTTTATAAAATCAGGGAACTTGGGAGTATAGGAAATTTCAGCAAAGTAGAAATCATGGCGTGTGGTGCACTGCTTGAATATGTCAGAGTAACACAAAGGGGCTCCATTCCAAGGCTTGAATTCCCAAAAACCTATAAGCAACAAAATTTCATGCTTATTGATGCTTCAGCAAGGAGAAACCTTGAGTTGTTTTCAACTCAATTTGGTGAAAAGAAAGGTTCACTAATTTCAGTTATTGATCACACAGTAACAGCCTCTGGTGGACGCCTGCTCAAACAAATGCTCGCTTCACCCCTTGCTTGCTCTAAGGCAATTAATTTGAGGCTCAGCACCGCTCAATTTTTTGTAAATAATCATGAGCCACGCAGAAAAATACGAGAGATATTATCTAACATTCCAGATATTGAGAGGTCTTTATCGCGCTTAATACTAGGGCGTGGTTCACCAAAGGATATGAACCTATTAAAAATAGGCCTAGGAAAAACTTTAGAGTTGTCTGAGTTTCTGTCTACCTTGCATAATTATTGTTTAAGTGAAAAATCAGAAATTAACTCTCAGATGTCATTCCAGTGCTTGACCAGAGAAAAGGAACCAGTGTCTACTACTCAGGTGATAAGTAGTGACGAAAGTGAACTAAGCACAATACATAAAAGCCTTGGCAATCATAAAGACCTATTTGAACTGTTAAATAGTGCTATACTTGATAATAACCTCAGTTCCGTGAAAGAAGGAGGATTTATTCACTCAAAATACAACTCAGAATTATCTGAGTTATCCTACATATTAAATAATAGTAATAAACTAATAACCAAACTCCGTGAATCTTATCGCGACCTAACTGGTATTGCCGCACTTAAAATATTACATAACAACATACTCGGTTATTACGTTGAAGTGTCGGCAAATCACAAAATAACTTCGGATATATTTATTCATAGACAAAGCTTAGCAAATAGCATGCGCTACACTACTAATGAGTTGAAAGAACTAGAAAATAAAATTCTTACGGCACGTGATGCTGCAATCGGCTTAGAAATGAAAATTTTTAGTGAACTGTGTAGTGAAGTCGCTAAAGAATCTGAAAAAATTGCTCTTGCTGCAAATGCTTTGGCAAAACTTGATATTAGAAACGCGTTTGCAGAGCTTGCAGTGCAAAATAATTACGTAAAACCCATCATTGATGACAGCAAAGAGTTCAATATCTGTAGCGGAAGACATCCAGTGGTTGAAGTTAACGATAAATTCATTGCAAATAGCATCAATTTAGCTGGTATACATCTAATTACTGGTCCTAATATGGCTGGAAAAAGCACTTTCTTGAGGCAAAACGCTCTCATTGCAGTTTTAGCTCACATGGGGTCATTTGTGCCAGCAGAGAGTGCGCATATTGGAGTGATTGACAAGATATTCAGCAGGGTTGGCGCAACGGATAATATAACAGCTGGTTATTCTACCTTCATGGTAGAGATGATCGAAACAGCAACGATAGTAAATCAGGCAACGGACCGTTCCTTGGTGATACTTGATGAAATTGGTAGGGGCACAGGGGTGTATGATGGATTATCTATTGCACAGGCGGTGATTGAACATATTCACAATGTAAATAAGTGCCGCGCCATTTTTGCAACTCATTATCATGAATTGACTAAAGTAGGTGAATACTTAGAAAATGTGAAATGTTTTTGTATGAAAATAAAAGAATGGAAAGGAGAAGTCATCTTTTTACATGAAGTAATTGAAGGCATTGCAGATGAGTCATATGGAATACATGTAGCAAAACTTGCTGGTTTTCCTGATTCTGTTTTAAACAGAGCAAGAGAAGTATTTGAGGAGCTAAAGGCTTGAGGAAAGTAACATTATATTACTCCACAATTATGGAGTTTTAGCAATCTATGGCGCTTTAATTTTAGTCAGCTTTCTGAGTAGCTGAATTAACGTAGCATTGATCTATTGCCACATTGGTCAAGATTCCAATTCCACCACCTACAACTGCACCTACAGCTCCTAATGCTAGTTGAGTACCAATTCCAGCAGAAGACCCAATGATTAATGGAGCAAGAAAATATAATGCTAAAGCGCAAGTTATTGCAGCTACACTTATAACAGCCAGCTTTCTCGGACAAAAATTTTCTGGTGCCTCAGCACTAGATATGAATGATGATTTTACTAGATTTTTTCTACTTTCATGATCTAAAAAGCCACTCACTGTTCTCATTATAGGACGGGTAGAGCCGTCACCAGTCAAGTCAATTCTATCTTCCACTATATCATGAAGTTCTTTAACTTGAGCTTTATATTCGTCCCAGTAGACTGATAACTCTTGTTGGTCATTGAGAAGATCTGGTTTATTTGAAGTTGTTAACCAGTGTGAGTCATGTTCCAAAATATATCGAATTGTAGCTTTCCCTATATCTATATGCCCTTCAGTAATTGCATACTTTAAAACACCTTCTGCTTTTTCCCTTCCAACATTAAGATCAGCACCAGCTTTTATCAATAATTCTACTATCTTTGGAGAATTATGAAATATAGCAATATCTAAAGGGACCATCTCATTACAATCTTTAATATTTAAGTTTGCTTTTTGTTCTATTAAATAACTTATAAATTTTAAGGTTTCATCAGATTTTTGATCGTCTATGTCTTTATATTTGTCATATATTCTAATTGCAAAATTCAACGCAGTTTCACCCTTTAACGCACTACCACCAATAATTAAGTTCTGATAGCTTTTTACCTCTTGATTTATTAAGTTAACATCCGCGCCGTTTTCTATTAAAGCCTTAGCTCCTTTGAAATTGCTTTTTGCAATTTGCAGATGAAGTAAGTAACGACCAAGATGATCAGTTGCATTAGGATTTGCACCTTGTTCAATCAAATACCTTGCAATTTTATCATTAAATTTGTGATCATAAGTTGCAGATTGTAGTGGCTCAGGATTTCGCGATAACTCATTTTTAGCTATTGATTTATTCATCTGACAGATTGATTTGACTAACTCTAAATCTTTTTTCATAACTGCCTTTCCGACTGCAGTGACGAATTTTACACCTTGCTCTATTAGATATTTAGCCATTTTACTATCAATAGCATAACCTAATAAATTTGTACCATTTTGGGAATTAATCTCAGTAACAACATCTTTAATAATAGAGCTGTTTTTCTCAAAAATTGATTTTACTTTTTCTAAGTCATTCTCCTTAACAGCTCTAAGAAGCTTTTTTAATACAGAATCTTTCTTCTTATTTTCAGCTAGAATTTTCTCTAGTTCTTCAGGATTCATAAATACACCTCAACACACACAATCAAAAAAATTATATCCAAATCAGAATTGTTTGTAAAGGATCTTTAGATATTATCTTGCCCAAAGGTTAATTTATTTTATAATCTTTCTGTATTCTAGAAATTTCAATTAAATGAACTGCTATAAAACTCACGCGTGTAATGAATTAAGGAAGAATGATGTAGAAAAGGAAGTTACTCTCTCTGGGTGGCTGTACCGTAAACGTGACCATGGTAACCTAATCTTTGTTGATTTAAGAGATTTTTATGGAATTACTCAACTGGTATTCAATAATGACAAAGACTTTTTTGATGAAATTTCAAATTTAAAATCAGAAAGTGTGATTACTGTCACAGGAATAGTCAAAGCTAGAACTGAAGACACGGTAAATAGCTCTATTTCCACAGGAGAAATTGAAGTTATAGTTAGTAAATTACAAGTTGAATCGGAAGTTGAGTTCCACTGTGATGAAGAAATAGCAAAAGAAGAAAGGAGTATATTAGCAAGTATCGCCGGTGAGCAAGAATACCCAGAAAACATGAGATTTAAATATCGTTTTCTTGACTTAAGACGTGAAAAAGCCCGTAACAACATTATTCTGCGTTCACAGATCATTTCAGAGCTCAGGAGGCTCATGATAGAGCAAGGATTTTTGGAAATTCAAACTCCAATACTTACTGCCTCTTCTCCTGAAGGTGCACGTGACTACTTAGTGCCAAGCAGACTAAATCCTGGTAAATTCTATGCATTACCACAAGCTCCGCAGATTTTTAAGCAGTTGCTTATGGTTTCGGGGTTTGATAAATATTTTCAAATTGCACCTTGTTTTCGTGATGAGGACGCAAGGGCTGACCGTTCTCCTGGGGAGTTTTATCAGCTCGACCTTGAAATGTCTTTTGTGACTCAAGAAGATATATTTCAGGTTATTGAGTCTAGCTTATACAAAGTATTTGCCAAATTTTCTCGCAAGTCTGTCGATAAAGATTTTCCACGCATTACATACAAAGATGCAATGCTCAAATATGGCTCTGATAAGCCAGATTTGCGTAATCCGTTATTAATCAGCGATGTTACGGAAATTTTCCGTGATTCAGAGTTCAATATTTTCAAAAACAATATCGAGCGTGGTATGGTAGTGAGAGCCATTCCTGCTCCTAAAACAGCAGAGGAACCACGCAGCTTCTTTGATAAAAAGATAGAACATGCGCAAAGAGAATTCGGTGCTAAGGGCCTTGGATATATAACGTTTGATAAAGATGGTACTGCGAAAGGCCCGATTGCTAAATTCCTCGATGACAATAGGCTAAACTACATAAGAGAAGTAACAAATGTAGGGCCTGGAGATAGTGTGTTTTTTGCTTCTGACAAAGAGAATGAGGCAGCAACAATTGCAGGGAAAGTGCGTATTCTTTTGGGATCAGAACTAGGTCTTATAGATGACAATATCTTCAAATTCTGTTGGGTGATTGATTTTCCTTACTTTGCGTATGACGATAAAAGTAAAAAAATTGATTTCTTTCATAATCCATTTTCTATGCCACATGGTGGCTTGAAAGATTTAGAAGAAAAGAATCCACTGAATATCCTTGCTTACCAATATGATCTTGTTTGCAATGGAATAGAGCTGTCAAGTGGAGCAATTCGTAATAACAAACTAGATATTATGTACAGAGCTTTTGCCATTGCAGGCTACAGTAAAGAGGAAGTTGATACAAAATTCGATGCGCTCGTGCGTGCATTTAGGTTTGGAGTGCCACCTCATGGTGGAATAGCACCAGGGGTTGATAGAATGGTTATGCTGCTTGCTGATGAGCCGAACATTCGTGAAGTAATCTGTTTTCCTATGAATCAGCAAGGTGAAGATGTTCTAATGGGTGCTCCTTCTAAAGTAGAGGATAAGCATTTACGTGAGTTGTCTTTAAAGGTTGTTGAATAAAAATTTTTATAGCGGAGTGTGGTAAACTGGAAGTTATGAACAATATTCAAAAAGCAATACTATCAAGCATAATCTGCAATATGATTATATGGTATGAAGTAACTCTGTTTGGAGTTTTAAAGCATATAATAAGCAACGTTTTTTTTCCTTCAGAAAGTGATTATTTAAGCACAATCAAATTTCTTGGCAGTTTTGCAATTGGATTTGGATTTAGACCACTTGGTGCATTTATTTTTGGTTACATTGGAGATAAATACGGCAGAAGGAAAATTTTGCTGACTTCCGTAATATTAGCTTCGATATCATCTACTGCAATTGCGATTATACCAAGCTTTAAAGAAATAGGAATATTTTCTCCTATGCTGCTTCTGCTTTGTAGAATAACACAAGGAATGGCAGCAGGTGGAGAAACAAGTATCAATTCAGCTTTTTTAATAGAGCATTCAAGCGATAAAAAAAATCTAGGCTTTTTAGGTAGCATGAAAGCTTTTAGTGGTGCTCTTGGTTCTATTACATGCTTTGTAATGATAGCTGTTTGCAAAAAGTTTACAGGTGAAAATTATGAAATTTGGGGCTGGAGGTTGCTCTTCTATTTCTGCTCTGTTATGGGTGTAATAGGCTTTTTAATAAGGTACATAATGGAAGAGAGTCTAGCATATAAAACTCATGACCAAAATAAAAGCTTATCTAATTCTCCCTTTTTAGAATTAATCAAGAATTATAAAAGAGCATTTGTGATAGCAATTGGACTTGGCATTGCTCAAAACGCAATTGTTTATTCAGTAATCATGTTTTACAACATATCTGTAAAAGAGCTTATTCTTTCAGATATTGATATTAAAAATGTAGTAAGGATTATGGTTGAAATTACATTTGGGACGTCTGCAGTGCTGTTTGCAATACTGTCTGATAAAGTTGGAAGAAAAAACGTGATCATTCCTACGTTATTAGCTTTAGCTTGTGTCAGTTTGCCGGTACTTTCGCTATTATCAAATGATAACCACTATATTGTAACGCTCACTTTTCTATTAATAAGTGTGCCGATAGGCGCATCTTTTGGAATATATAATTCTCTCGCCTGCGAGTTATTTCCAACAAAAGTTAGATGCACTGGCTTTAGCCTCGCACATAACATATCTGCAGGTATTTTTGGCGGCCTTTCTCCATCGATATGCATGTGGCTTATAGAAAAAACTGAAACAAAACTTGCAGCAGGCATTTATCTTACTATCTGTGCATTAATTAGCCTAATATCTGTACTTCAAATTAAAGCCAAAGATAGAAAAGTTGATTGGTGAAATCGTTTCAGTTGAAAGATAGCACTTCAATAGATTTTTCGATGTGCCTAGGGATAGGTGCAGTAATAGTGATTTCTTTATTGCTTGGTAATTTTAAAGATAAAGAATGCGAATGAAGGTGGATCTGATTTACTACCCCATCGATAAAAGCTTTTTTACCACCATATTTACCGTCACCAAGAATAGGGCAATTTATATGAGCTAAATGTGCACGCAACTGATGTGTCCTGCCGGTAATTGGTTGTAATTTTAAATAAGCAACATTATGTTTTAATCTTGATATAATTGAAAAATGCGTAGTGGCATTTTGAGGTGAGTCTTCATCAATAACTACTTTTTCTTGCCCTGAAATATATTTTTTCACCAACGGGTAGTCTATTATTCCATTATCTTTGCTCGGTATACCAGAAGTTAATGCTAGGTAAGTTTTTTTTATCCTCCGTCCTTTAAATTCTTCCATAAGGTATCTTGCAACACTGGCATTGCGCGCGAATATTATTACTCCGCTTGTATCTCTATCAAGTCTATGGACAATTTTAAATACTTCCCCTTCTCTTATTTGGTCAAGCAAGTCACTAATGCTAATTTTTACCTTTATACCGCCTTGAACGATTATTCCTGCTGACTTGTTTATAGCTAATATATACTCGTCTTCATATAGTATGTTGTCTCTCAGTAAATTTACTAATTTTTCATTATATTTACGATCAGAATTAGTGTTTTCAATATAATCTAAGTATCTTATCGTTATAGTTTGCCCAGAATTCACTCTATCGCTGGATTTTGCCGTGCAATTATCAACCTTGATTAATCCTTTCCTTAAAGACTTCTCAATTGCAGATTGTTTCAAATTGGGAAAAATTCTTCTAATGTACCTATCGAGCCTAACGTTATTGTCTTCTACTAATATGGTTTTGATACCTTCTGACATCTTACTTATAAAAATTTTATTGTGTAAACTAAAATCTAACATACCTAATGTACTCCTCAGTTTCAGCTACTTGCATCGAGTGCTGCGTGCTGGAATTTAGAGGATTATTTAACTCTTTATAACAGCTTCATATTTTCCTACAGCTGAGTAAAGTGGTAACAATGATAGTTTCTCGATCATAGAGAGGTGAGTATTAGGCTCTTTAGTACTAGGGCCTGGACACGCTTCAGTGTTAGGCCCTGACTTCATACACTCAATGCCGTTAGCTAAAGATGTTACTCTTCCTACATTAACATTTTTAGTGCGATATGACCACCTGTAAGGACTATGTAATATTTGTTCTTTTACTCCATCCATTTCATCTGGACACGCTTTAGTGTTAGTCCCTAACTGCACACATTTAATGCGGTCAGTTATAAGTGCTACTCCTTTTCCATTAAGTTTAGCGTTATACTGTAATTGTTCAATTTGATTAGCTTGATCTCTTATCATACGTTCAAAGCTGATAGATAGATTATGTGATTCTATTTCTCTCAACATATGTGATTCTATGTGTTGCACTGTCATTAATTTTTTGTTTCTGAGTATACTTGATTCTAAGTCAAGCTGTATAAGTATAGCTATTGCTCTTTGTTCTGCTTCCACTAGAAGATTACTTATACCTTGACGTTCAGCTAAATCTCTTACAGTTTCACCACAGTGATCAGGCAATGAAGTATTTGCGCGATAACATAGTAAGGTCATTACTACTATCCAGTGTCTACGTTCGACAGCATAAGCTAAAGGAGATTGCCCAGAGCTATCCTGTGCATTAACATCTACTCCATATAAAATTAAGATCCTTACTACTTCCGGATGGTTATACTTGGCAGCTTTATGTAAAGCAGTTGATCCTAAATCATCATCTGCATTAGCATTTACTCCAGCTTCTAATAGAGCATGTACCATTAGTGTATCACCATGTCTGGCAGCACAACGTAAAAACTCAGCTCCCATCAATTTCATCACATCCTTCCATATTCCAAGTTGTATCATAGTAGTTACTGCTTCTAGATAATTATATGGACAAATAGAAAGTAATATTTTCTGTGAATCATTCGTCTCAATACTTGCTCCATGGGCTATTAGATAATACATTACTTTTCTATTGACTTTTGTAGCAGCACAATTAAAAGGAGTCCATCCCCATGCATCCTTATGGTTAACATTTGCTCCATATTTTATTAAGAGCTCTACTGCTCCCACATTACCATTCGTAGCAGCAATATGTAAGGGAGATCGTCCAATTAAATTATCCTCTAGATTAACATCTGCTCCATGTTCTGATATGCACTTTAATAGGTCTTCTAATATTGAAATATCGTTCTTTGTAACAGCCCAATATAGAGGAGTCCATCCAAATACATCTACTATCTCAATATTTTTGTCGATATTCTTGTCGTTTTTTATTATACAATCCACCATTGCTCTATCAACATTTGCAACAGCAATATGTAAAGGAGTAAGTTTAAGCGCCCCATTCTTCTTAACATCTGCTCCATTATTCATTAAGAACCTTACTACTTCTTTATGGCCATTCCTGGCAGCTTCATATAAAGCAGTCAAGTTCATCAGATCTTCCACATTAGGATTTACCTTCTTCGTTACTAAGATTTTTATTATTTCTATATCGCCATTTACAGCTGGCTGATATAAAGTAGTCCGTTGAGATGAATCCAACAGATTAACATCTGCCCCTTTTTCTATTAGCTTGCGTGCTACTTCTATGTTCCTATCTTCAACAGCCCAATGTAAAGCAGTCCATTTGAACAACGGACTTGTTGCATTAATATCGACTCCTTTTACTTTAAGCATAGCATTGATTAAATTGTTCAGCTCAAAATCAATAGCTAAATATAATAACGTGTATGAAAAGCGTTCATGCAAACGATCTATTTCAAACCAATAATTTACATTAAACTCATTTTCTTTCCACTCTTTATACACATTTCCACTTTCTTTCTTTAGTCTATTTAGTGTTTCTAGTATCTTTTGTGTATCTAGCATCACTGGTACCTTTTTTGAGATCTTTCGTGCATTTAGCACATCCTCTAGCGCCACTGCTTTTGATTCTTCTGATGTCTCTTGTACACCTAACCTTTTTAGCATTCTTTTTACCATCTGTTGCGCATTTGATACACTTGACTCCTTTAGTATCTTTTTTACTTCTTCTTTTGTCTGCGGTACATTTACCACCTTTAGTCTCTTTTTTAATGGCTCTTGTGTCTCTTGTACTCTTGTACTCTCGCCTGATACTTCTAATCCATGCGATATCTCTTCTAACATTCTTGATGTTTCTGCTTGCCCTAGTATCTTTACTTCCTTTAATAGCTCTTTTATTCTTTCAATTACATTGTCTTTACTTAAATTTACCTCTTGATCAATTACACCTAATATTATGTTACACTGTTCATATGTCATTACCATAGCTTTACCTCATACTATAGAGTATTTTTTGATGCTATATATTATGGTAGAATAGTCAACGCATTTTCCATAGCGTAACTTGAGAGTCTAAAAGGACTGTTATTAACTTACAGAAAACCAAGCTTGCCTGAAACCACTTAATTGATTATAATCATAGGTTTTAAGGCAGTAAAATGACAGCTTTTTTTCCTTTGGTTATTTTTTTAATCTTATACCTTGGAAGTGGTGTCTATTTTTCCTTTATTGGAATTGATAATCCGCTTCGCCAAGTTTCACCGGTAATTTGCCTACTACCGGCGCTATTTTTTGCTGTTGCATGCAGTGCAGGTAAAATTCAACGTAACATCGATACTGTCATCGAGGGTATGGGCGATAAAAACACCCTTACTATGTGTTTAACTTTTCTATTTTCTGGAGCATTTTCTGTGGTGACTCAATCAATTGGTAGTGCAGATACTGTTGCTGATTTAATTCTCAATTTCCTTCCAGCAAGATTACTACTGCCTGGAGTATTTTTGGCTTCCGCTTTTATATCAACTGCAATTGGTACGTCTATGGGAGTTGTTGTATTAATGGTACCAATAGCTGTTAACTTAGCAAAAAGTGGGGCTTTTGGTCTTGAAATAGGAACTGCAACTGTAGTTGGAGGTGCCGTATTTGGTGATAATCTTTCAATGATATCTGACACTACTATTGCATCTGTTTCTTCACAGGGGGCCACGATAAAGGATAAACTTAAAGTGAATTCTAAAGTAGCATTTGTTGCCAGCATTATAACGCTTGTCTATCTGGCAATTATGGCAGATAGTACAAAAATTATTCCTACATCAAATTTAGATTATTTATCAGTAATAAAGATTATTCCTTATATTTCTTTAATAATCATGGGGTTATTTGAAGTTACTACTTTAGTAACAATAACTATAAATATAATTGTTGCTAGTGTATTAGGGATGACTTTTTTTGACTATACTATCATTCAACTCTCTCATGACATATATGACGGTTTCAAAAAAGTAAACGAGATAGTGATATTTGCTCTATTTATTGGCGGATTGAGTCATATAATGTACAAGCAGGGTCAAAAGGCATTACACAAACTGATCGATGAAAGCAATATCACAAAAACTAAAGCTGAATTTGTAATAGCGGTCATAGCATCTATGTTTACTGTTTTAGTTGCTAATAATACCATTGCTATTTTATTAAGTGGCGATATTGCAAAAAGGCTCGCGCAAAAGCATAATATTCCGTCATACCGTAGTGCATACTTGTTAGACATTTTTGCTTGCGTTACAAAAGGCATTTTGCCTTATGGTTCCCAGCTGCTGCTAGCAGGTAGCATTGCTTCTGTCTCACCTATTTCTTTGTTAACACAAGTTTATTACTGCTTTATTTTAGCAGCAGTTACAGTAGGTGAAATAATCATCAATGGCAGACGTTGCGCGGCTACAACTTAATGTACGAAGATTTCTCTTCATATTACATTTTTGTGCCCATAAGAAACGAGTTGCCATTTTCATCAGCTACTTGGATAATAGATATATTCACAAAATTGTTCCATTTTTCTCAATAGATTTTGGTTTTCTTTTCCCCTTATTAGCAGAGCATAAAACTTAGCTTTTTAATAAATCTCATTTTAACTCCAATACACTAACTATGAAACAATCTATATTGCCATCAAAAACGGAATTTATATTGCCAACTTCATGTCCAGTCCTTAAATCCTTTACCATTTGATACGGATGCATAACATACGATCTGATCTGACTGCCCCAACCTATATCGCATTTCTTGCCATATTCTTCGGCCATTTTTTGTTCTTTTTTTTCCAATTCAATTTGATATAAACGTCCTTTAAGTAGTTTAAGTGCTTCATCTTTATTTTTATGTTGAGAACGACCATTTTGGCATTGAGCTACAACGCCTGTTGGAATATGCGTAATACGTACCGCGCTTTCAGTCTTATTTACATGCTGACCACCTGCTCCAGAAGCACGGTAAGTGTCGATCTTTAAATCCTTTTCATCCACAACAATATCTATTGAATCTTCAATCACTGGAGTTACTCCTACACTTGCAAAACTGGTATGACGTTTACCATTTGCATCAAATGGTGATATTCTAACCAATCTATGAACTCCACTTTCGCTTTTTGCCCACCCGTAAGCTTTTTCTCCGATGATCTTTATTGTTGTAGATTTTATACCAACTGCATCACCATCTAATTTTTCTACAACTTCAACTTTAAAATTGTGATAAATTTCTGCCCATCTTGTATACATGCGCATGAGCATCTCAGTCCAATCATTGCTCTCTGTTCCACCGGCTCCTGAGTGGATTTCTAAAAAGCAGTTATTGTTATCTGCTTCACCAGTAAATAAGGATTCTGTCTCTTTAAGTTTGATTAATTTCTCTAGCTTTACTAACTCACCTTTAACTTCAGAAAAAAATTCTTCATCATTCTCATCAATAGCAGATTTCATCAAGCTGATAGAATCGTTGTAATCGCTTTCTAGCTTTGAAAACGATTCTATTTCATGCTTAATTTTAGAGCGTTCTTTTAAAATCTCTTGTGCTTTTTGATTGTCTTGCCACAGATTATCATTCGACGCTTGAGAATCCAGCTCTTCAAGACGCAACTTCAATTTTTCTATGTCAAAGACACCTCCTGATAAGAGAAATACTTTTATTTAAGCCTTGAAAGTATTCAAGGATTTCTGGATGGGTTTTCATTATACTTTAGACTTTAATATATTTATTATCACTAACAATAACAGCAAACAAAATAGAAATTTAACCATATAATAGTTAATTCAAAATAATTTTATTATACTTGAATGTTCAATAAAATCAAGTGTGTATATTTATTAAAAAAATAAGGTAAAGTAATGAATATTAAAACAAGTTCTCATTATGGTTTAGACAAAAAGGCTATTGATGATTTAATAGAGTCTCTCGATAATCAAGAATTAGAGAATGTTCGTAATATTGTAAAAACGATAGATAGCGTTCAGTTAGCTTATTTTTTATCTACTTCGATCAGTGATCACAGGGAGAAATTAGTTAATATCCTCGATCAACATTTGTTAAGTGATGCCTTAGTACATGTAGTACCAGATTTACAAGTAGAGATCATAGAAATATTGGGAATAGAAAATACAGCAAAGTTACTAATGCTTCTTGATATAGAAGACATAGTAGCTATAGTGAAAGATTTAGATAGAAAGTCTATAGAAAATATACTTAACTACTTACCCAATGCAACTCAAAAATTAGTAGAGGAATTGTTATCATACCCAGAAGAAAGTGCAGGAAGGTTGATACATAAAAATATGGTTATAGCTCCATATTATTGGACGATAAATCAGCTAATGGAATTCTTGCGCAACTATAAAAAAATACCAGAAACATTTTATCAAATTTTCATCATTAACTCAAAATTAGAACCCATAGGCATTTTCAACTTAAATAAGGTAATATCTCACTCAGGAGAAACAATAATAAAAGAGATAATGAGTCAAGATATAAAAATAATTAAAACTGGAATGGACCAAGAAGAAGTAGCAAGAATATTTAAAGATTACGCTCTATTATCAGCTCCAGTAGTAAATAAGAATGGTAAAATTATAGGTGTAATCCTTATTGAAGATGTAATCAAAATTGTTCAACAAGAAGCAGAAGAGGATGTGCTTAAAATAAGCGGTGTATCTTCTAAATCTGATATAAATGCCCCTATACATAAAACTATAATTAAAAGACTACCTTGGTTACTGTTTAACCTCTTAGCTGCAACAATATGTTCTATAGTAGTTGGCTTTTTCGATAACGTAATACAAAGTTTTATAGTACTGCCAATAATTATGCCAATCATTGCATCGATGAGCGGAAATGCAGGATCCCAAACAGTAACACTAACTATCCGGGCAATCGCAACAAAATATCTAACTGAGCAAAATGCAAAAAGAATACTGATGAAAGAATTTTTAATAGGTCTTATAAACGGGGTGATCTTATCTACTATTTCATTAGTAGTGTTAGCAATAAGGTTTCACAATGTCAAAGTGGAGATGATTTTTGTGGTCTCCATGATTATGATGTCAATTATTGCAACGTTCATCGGAACTTTCATTCCTATAATGCTTCATCGTTTAAGATCCGATCCTGCTGTTTCGTCTTCAATCTTAACATTAGCAACAACTGATATTCTCTCAGCTCTTATATTTTTTGGTCTAGCCACGATCTTTTTATTAAATAGCTGAATCTTGCTATATAAAAAAATTGCTTTACAAGCTTTACCGTCCACGTTATCATTACTCATAGATGCATTGAAGAAGAAAAATAACAGTCGATAAAGAAATAAAAGTACATGAAACTGAGCTGCTTTAGTTTTAAAATAAAAACTAAAATAAGATGCTAAAGTATGCAAAAAAATTCTTGCTTTGCTAGATCTTTTTAGCTACAATGCAGTCTAACGTAATGAAAACATGGGGTGTGAGTTAGATGCATTGTATTATGTATATCACTCAGAAAGCAATTCTCGATTTTTTAAGAATATATCTATTTTAGTCAGAAGTCAAAAGAAAAGCACACTGTTACTCAGCAATTAAAGTTACTTAGGATTACCGTAAGGTTTCTACAGCAAATTGGTTTGGTACAGCTGCATAAGAATCAAATGTTGAAATCAATCTTCAGAAAAGAGGTTTACGACAAAACAATCAAAATATGAATATTAAAATATAGGCGGCTTTATGTTAGGTAAAGAAAATATAGGAGAACAAGTAGCAGATAATCAAATGGATTATGTAGATGCTGGATCAGCAATAGTTGATTATGAAAATATATTATCTAGTGAAGAACTTCAGTGTGGACGAAGTCAGGAGAGCCCTAGAGTAACAAGATCTTCATCTATAGGCAGCAGTAGTACATCGACTGATGATGAAGAAATGTTTAGCTGTATAAGCATTACAAGTGATGAAATAGTGAAAAAAGCAACTTTTTTTGTTAAGACTTTTGTTAAAGAATTCGAGGAAAAACTATCTGAATGTTCTAAAGAAGCAAAACCAGGTTCAAAAGTACGTAAAACAGGTAAAGTAGTAGCTAAGGTTGTATCAACTGTGGGTAATTATATTCCACCAAGTGTGGAGAAAGTAGGTACTTCTCAAGTTATGGAGTGTGTGAGTTTTGTTTCTACAAACCAACATAGGAAAAAAGCAAAAATATTTTCTACAATAGTTGCGCCTTCAGAAGGTAACTTAAGAAAGATTTTAATAGAAGCTGGCTTGGAAATTTTTCAAAGTTTTGAGAAGCAATTCACTAAAATTGTGGATACTAATCAGTTGTCTTGTAATAGGGGGATTGAGAAGTTAGCAATGGATACTGTATCCAGAGTAATAAATTACACTACATCTTGCAACGAGAAAGGAGAATTTCCCAATCTTCACATAACTAAAGGTGTTATTTTAGGTAAATCAAAAAGAAAGTACCCGTTTACTACACGTACTGGACATCAAGTAAAAGATAAACAAAGTGGTGAAATGTTGATGACTTCAGAGTTATATGAAAAGGTGGGAATAGAGAAAGCAGAGGGTGAGATTATTAAGTATTATCAATTGAAGGAGCATGACTTTGCTGAAAAATACGGCTATCGGCTTCCCTTTACGTGGGAATTAGAAAATTGGGAAGAGTTAGAACAAAAATATGTACTTAGTGCAACATCTAAAAAAAGAGAGTATGTGCGTATTTTAGATGAGGAAAAAAAGAAAGGATTGGCTAGTAGTATATTAAAAGAGATCAATGAAAACGATTCAGCAAAAAAAAAGGATATACAAGAACTGCGTGAAGAAATCAGAAATTTACGAATACTTCATGAAAAAGAAGGTAAAAATACATTTTCCTTTAATTTGGGCTATTTACCAAAATTCTTTATAAAAAGAGAAGTGATGTTAGACGAATTAAAAAAGAAGTTAGATAGTAAAAATCAAGAAGTAGAACTGTCACGAATGGTCTTGATTAATGGAGAATATGGAACAGGAAAAAGTGAATTAGCTAGAAGCTACGCATATAGTAAGGAGAGTAATATTTGGACAAAAGTTATATGGATAAATGCTAAAACATATGACACTCTTTTCAATTCATTTCGTAATTTAGCTAAAGAATTAGAAATTCCTACAGAAAATGATAATGATATGGATTTTAATGTTGTTCGAGATAGAGAAATAGAATCTATTGTCCAGGATGTATACCAGTATTTTCGAGACGTAAAAAGTCTTTTCATCTTTGATAACACCAGTAAGTATAAGGAGATCGAAAAATTTTTACCATCCTATTTTCCTAATTTGTTTTTTCATGGAGAAAAGCCTTACGTTTTAATTACTTCTCGTAGCAAGAATTGGGAAAAAGAAATAGAAAAGACACAGTTGAATGATGGATTTTCTCTAGGAGAAGCTATAACATTTATTGAAAGGGCCTTAGGGATAAAAGATAAATTAGAGAATCGCTATCTAGTAGAGTTAGCAGAAGCGTTGAATTATCTACCATTAGCTTTGGTGCAAGGAGCAGCATATATAAAACAAGAAAAGATTAGTATTAGCGAATATCTAAAACGCTATAATGAAGCAATACAAAAATCAAATCCTGATCTTTTGGAAGCATTAGGTATCACCAAAGAATTATTTACAACTTTGAAGCTTAACCTTAATAAAATAAGAAGAGAAAAAAATGTTGGGCAGCAATCGCATGATATTGTATCATATATGGCTTACTTGGATCCCAATCAAATTGATATAGAAGAAATTTTCCTCCAGAAGAAATCAGAAAAAGGTAAGCAACAAGTTTTGGATGCTCTTAATCTACTCAATAAGTTTTCAGTGATTGAGCTAGAGGAGTCAATAGCAAGAGTTCATAAAGGGATACAAAAAACAGTAAGAGTAGAGAAAGAACGAACAGGAATAGAAGAAGAAACTTTAAGAGAAATGATGACATCATTTTGCCTTACGAATCCAAATCACGTTAAGTCTGTTTGGAGTCATGCAAGTAAATATAGTAGATTAGTTAATGAATTTATTGATTCTATTTATGATGGAGGTACTATCTTACATTTGCTAGCCAAAGATGGTAATGAAAAGGTTATTAAGCTGATATTAGAGAAAATATATCCTGATAAATTAAGTAAAGTTATTAATGCTATTGATGAAAAGAATTTTACTTCTTTAGATTATGCTATCATACATGGTCACTTAGGTACTGTTCAGCATCTTGTAAGGAAAGGGGGTGATGTAAATCTAAATAACACAAAAGGTATGAATCCTTTGCACTTTGCTGCCGTATATGGTCACTTAGATATTGCTAAATACCTTGTAGCGCAAGGGGCTATAATAAAATCATTAAACAAAGATAGTATGTGTCCTTTGCACTTTGCTGCTATATATGGTCACTTAGATATTATTAAATACCTTGTAGAGGAAGGAGCTAGTATAAATATAAAGGATAAAAATAACATGCGTCCTTTGCACTTTGCTGTTATATATGGTAGATTGGATATTGTGAAATATCTTGTAGAGAAAAGAGCTAATATAAATCTACGTAGCAAAGAAGGTGAGAGTCCTTTGCACTTTGCTGTTATGCATGGTCAGTTAGATATTGTTGAATACCTTATAGAGAAAGGAGCTAGTATAGATAGACAAGATGAAAAAAATATGAGTCTTTTGGACTATGTTATTGTATATTCTAACTCAGAAGAAATTATTTATTATCTTGAAGATATGCACTTAGCTCCAGACTTAAAAACACAATCACATAAAAGAAACCTAGAGACATTTGATGAACATACACTACCTAAAAAAAGAAAAGGGAATGTTCAAAAAAGTGTGTCAAAGCGAATTTTTAGTTCAACTCAATTTTTAACCTATCAGGAAAAAAGATATCAAGTTGAGATATAGTTAGAGCCCAATTAGGCAAAGCCATAGCCCATTTTTGCTCTATCTTTTTTATAGCACAATATACCAATTTGTACAAGGCATTTGTACTGGTAAATGAACCTTGGTTTTGGGAATGTTCAAAAAAGTGTGTCAAACCGAGAAATAAAAATAAAATAGAAACAAAAAATAGAGGTTTGATATATGAGTTACAAAATAGAAAATGGAACGACTGGCCTGGTAGATTACAAAGAGCTGGAAGCAAATATACTGTCATCAATAAGGGAAGGTAAACCATTGATGGGGAGAGATGGAGCATTAACACCATTTGTAAAAAGGCTGCTGGAAGCAAGTCTAGAAGGTGAAATAGAGCATCATTTATCCAATGAAAGAGAAGAAAAGAATCGAAGAAACGGAAAGAATGGCAAAACTTTGAAGACGAGTATTTGAACTATTGACACCAAGAGATAGAGAGGGAAGTTTCGAACCACAGATAGTGAAAAAAAGGCAAACAAGCTTACATCCAGAACTTGAAACAAAGGTCTTGAACATGTTTGCAAGCGGTGTGGGATACAGGGATATAGCATCCTATGTGGAAGAAATCTATGACCATAAAATATCTGCAGCAGAGATATCTGGAATTACAGATAAATTACTGCCTATAATCAATGAATGGAGGAGTCGTCCCCTACAATCAGTATACCCGATAGTATTTATGGATGGGATGTTTTTTAAGGTCAAAGAGAATGGACATTGCATAAGTAAATGCATGTACAATATATTAGGAATAGACCAAAATGGCAGAAAAGAAGTACTGGGTTTTTACTTAGCAGAAAGTGAGGGAGCTAACTTCTGGCTAGGCGTATTAAATGACTTAAAAGAGAGAGGAGTAGAAGACATTTTGATAGCTTGTGTTGACGGTCTGAAAAGCTTCCCTACAGCTATAAATAGCGTATTTCCCAATGCTGAGGTACAGTTATGCATTGTGCACCAAATAAGAAATTCACTAAAATACGTATCCAGCAAAGATATAAAAGTTTTTATGAATGATTTGAAAAAAATATACCGTGCTACAAGTAGAGAAATCGCCGAAAATTATTTACTTGAACTGGAGGAAAAATGGGGTGAAAAATATCCTTTAGTCATAAAATCGTGGCAAAACAATTGGGAAAATTTGTCTAGTTATTTTAAGTATTCTGGCCCTGTTAGAAGGCTAATTTATACCACCAATCCAATTGAGGGGTTGCACAGACAAATCAGAAAATTTACTAAAACCAAAGGTTCATTTACCAGTACAAATGCCTTGTACAAATTGGTATATTGTGCTATAAAAAAGATAGAGCAAAAATGGGCTATGGCTTTGCCTAATTGGGCTCTAACTATATCTCAACTTGATATCTTTTTTCCTGATAGGTTAAAAATTGAGTTGAACTAAAAATTCGCTTTGACACACTTTTTTGAACATTCCCTGTAAGTCTCTCCAACTACTACCAACCTGCTTCTTTCTTTTCCTTACTGCCTCATCTATCAGTGGTGATAACCCACCTTTGTAACGTAGCATTTTGCTCCCCTTATACTCATCATTTCTTCCAAATCTCGATAGCTCAAAGAGAATCGACATTTCATGTATACAGATAACATCCGCTGAAAAGCTAAATCCTTTGAAATATGGCAACAATTTTTGATTGATACGAAACATCTTTGCTTTTTTTTTAGACAATTATATCATTCTTCTTTCTACTTCCCTACAAATGCGACAGAACCCTTTGTAGTACTCTCTCAATTTCTTCTGTAAGTTTTTTACCATTATTCATAAAATATACTCCTCGTTAATAACAAATTGTTTTTAATTATTTACTGCTGTTTTTTATCAGCATTGGCATAAGGCCATAGCTTTCGAGTGAAGTCAAATCAATTTTTCAATCTTTTTTACTTATTTTTTCATCAAGAAATTAAGATATTAACAGATGCTTATTTTATCTAATTGAAAATTAATTCTTTATGTAAAAGAAGTTGTTACTATTTTAGAAATAACATCAGTAGAAAAACCTAACTTGAGTAAATTATTTGCAACTTTCATTTCCTCTACTTTATCAATCTTCTCTTTGTAAATTTGCTTTCTTTGCAATAAAAATTCTACCCATATATTCAGTTCATCTAGTGATTCTTGATTATCAATTTTTCTATATTCTCTTGCCCAACTTAATAATTCATTTTCTGCTTCACCATCTTTGCAATCATTTTCTTTATATTCCTTTATCAAATCTTCAACATCCACTGATAATTCTCTTGCTATTTCCCATAACCTTTCACTTAAAATCGTAACACTCCCTTGCTCGTAGTGATGTATCTGTGAAGGTCCTATATTAAGCTTTTTTGCTAATTCTTCTTGCGTATAGCCTCTTCCATCAACTATGTTTTTTAAAAAATTTTTTATTTGTGTAATTCTGTAACTTTGTTCAATCATGTGGACAATAAAAACCCGTGTGTCATAGAAATAAAATTTTATATCAAACAGCTGCCATAATAATTTCTGTTTAGCTAATGAATATGTGCTTTAAGTCTGTGTAGACGCACATATTCATTAGCCAATTTCAGTCACCGTTGTGAGAGTATGCAAATTAATTGCTTCTTTAAGTCTTGCATTAGCAATTACTATGATTTTCCGCATTAGAGCTGTTATAGCTACCATTTTCTTCTTACCACTTTCAACAAGCTTAGAATAAAAGGCACCAAGTACAGATTTGGACCTTGCAGCAGACATGGCAGCTGTAAAAAGCTTTTTACGGACATTACTTCTACCACCTATAATCCTTCGATAACCAACAGCTTTACCACTTTCCCTAGGATGAGGTGCAACTCCAGCAAGACTTGCTACTTCCCTTCTGTTTAAGTAACCAAGCTCCGGTATTAAACACAGAAAATCTTGTGATAACTTTTTACCTATTCCAGGAACTGTTTTAAGGATTTTTTGATGTTCTTGTAACTCATGACTTTCATCAATGATTCTTTGTATAGTATTATTTAGTTCATCTATTTGGCCATTAAAAAATTCAATAGTTTTTTGACAACTTTCTCTTATATGGTCGTTTTCAGGTGCTTCCAGTCTACATTTTTCCTGAGTTCTCATTTGCGTGATGTCATCACGACGTTGACAAAGTGCAACTAAGGTTGATTGTTTTTCAGAAGTAGGTACAAATAGAGAGAGAGTTCTATGGCGTTCAAATCCATATTGAGCAAGAGCTCTTGCATCTGATTTATCGGATTTTGCTAAAGTTCCGTGAGATAAAATAAAACTTTTTACTTTACGGGTATTAGCTCGATGTACGGTGATATTCTTGTCAATAAGAAAATGTGACAAACCAAGCTCATATTTTCCTGTATTTTCTAAAGTCACTAAAGAATTAGGTAAGATATCTGAGAACTTTTGACACAATTGTTGCCAACCAGAAGTATTATTGTCAAATTCAACAGCATTCTTCTGCTTGTGAACTGCAACAACATTCTTGAATTTTCCGATGTCAATACCAATAAAATTTTGATAAGATCTAACCATTATAACCTCGATAGTTTTATTAATTTAAGATTGTAAACGGGTGCATATATATGTCCCACACAACTATTCAAACGTATCGAGAGATGGGCTAGTGTACCTTGATGGAAACGGTTGTAATACCAACTTTTTTTCGGTCGCACACGCCCGTGATAGCTCTATTCCTATAGTGAGTAGGGCTATCTTTCCCTCTTATCTCTTTTATATCACATTTTTAACTTACAACTTTTTTATCTCTTGTCCTCTGTTTGGCTCGTATCTCTCTTTATCAGCATATTCTTCGGTTGATAAGCCTGTTGCTTGATAGATAATCTCAGTATCAAGCCCTACCTTAACTAGATCCTTTGCAATTTTTATTCTTGCTGCTTTTATATTACTTTCTTCCTCAGTTCGGATAGATTTGGTTAATGCATAAATTGCTTTGCGTCCTTCTATTCTTTTGTATTTTTCTATGAAATTATACATTTCCTGGATCTTAGCTTTGTCAAAACAACTGCTTTCTTTTAGTACTTTTCGCCCAGGAAAGAGATTTCTAATAGGAATTGATAACGCTTCGGCTATAACTTTTAGCTTTTCAGTTGGAATGCCGCATGTTCCTTGCTCGTATCTTAGCAGTGTATGATAATTTATGTTTGCTTTGCCTACTAAATCTTTTAGAGTATATTTTCTCTTTAACCTCCAGCTCCTTACCTTTTGTGCTATCTGATACCTTATCGAGATATTTGCCATAAATATTATATAGGTTAATACTATCAAATAAAGATATACAAAAACTTCTATGTTTGCATTTTAGTTGAATATTTCTTCACAATTGTGTATAATTATTAATGCTTTCTAGGTTAACTTATCATGGCTCTTTCCAAGTTTCTTGATCCGAAATTAGATTTAACATTTAAGAAAATCTTCGGTACTGAAAAAAATAAGAATATCCTTATCCATTTTTTGAATGATATTTTGGGATTTACTGAAATAAATACTATACAAGATGTCGAATTCCTTAGCACCATTATGGATCCTGAAATTGCCTCTGATAAGCAGAGTATTGTTGATGTTCTGTGCAAGGACTCTCAAGGTTCAAGATACATTATAGAGATGGTGCGACCTGAAAGTCTTCGGTCATATTGTTTAAAAGGAGAGGAATTCATTCAGAAAGAAACTGAAAGGATTCTAAAACTTATTAAACCAGATGTTTTGCCGTCTGAGTCTACGCATCAGTGCGAATCGGGCAACCGGTTGGTGCCAAGCGATGCGGACAATGAACCTCCTCTTGAAAAAGAAGATGCTCAATCGTGAGAGGGGCATAAACTGCAAGCATCATGTGGTTGGAGGGCTAGGCTAGTGGTATGGTGAACGTAAGTGAAGCTTTATAAGTACCGATACGATGAAAGAGCTAAAGATGCTGATAAGCTCTGACCAAAAGGTAATGTGGATAAGTTACATTTTTCATTTCTAGATGTACGCAAATAATAACTCCACCGGTATAGAGAAGCCACCTAACCCACTATTGTATGACTGGAGAAACAGGGTAAGCCTGTATTTTCGCCTACATGGCAAGCAAACCGCAAGGAATGCTGATGGAAGTGCAGGTAAAGGAGAATGGAGAAAGCGAATGCCATTTTGTAACGAAATGGATAGAATTTGTAACATTAATTCGCGTGAAAACGAGCAGACTTCCGTTTGGTCCCTCGTGACAAGAAACTTTGTTAACCACTTAAGGTAGGAAAGCAGATGATTACAAGTAAACCTGTAAGTGCATCTACCAAAAGCTTTGAAGCATGGAAGCAGTTGCCATGGAAGAACTGCCAGAAAGTTATTGTGAGGCTACAAAGACGTATTGTTAAGGCTGTCCAAGAAGGAAGATGGGGTAAGGTAAAAACTTTACAACATCTTCTCACACGCTCTTTTAGCGGAAAAGCTTTGGCTGTTAAGAGAGTAACTGAAAACCAAGGAAAAAAACACAGCGGGTGTAGATCGTCAACTATGGTCAACTTGCAATGCTAAATTTCAAGGAATAAAGCAGTTAAAGCAAAGAGGATATAAACCTTCTCCGCTAAAACGGATTTATATCAGTAAATCTAATGGCAAAAGAAGACCTCTTGGAATACCCACGATAAAAGATAGAGCCATGCAAGCATTATATCTGTTTGCTCTGGAACCGATAGCTGAAACGATCAGTGATCGTCACTCCTATGGCTTTAGACCTAAAAACCTCAGTTGCGGATTAGCCAACGAAGTAAAGCTTAGAAATGCAGGGCTTTTTCGGCTGCATGGAATATGAAACAAGCGTAGAAAAAATGTGTACCAAAAAATTTATCGGTGATCTATGTCTTGTATGCTCAATCTCAAAGTTGTTTTTCAGAGAGCCAAAAACTGTCTCAATAATCGATCTTTTTCTTAACAAAATCTTCTCATTTAGCGCCATTAATGAGTTTTTCATACCCTTTTTTATACTGGTTACAAGCTTTAACCCTCTATCGAATAATTCGTGAAAAAGATCTTTTTTGATATATCCTTTATCTCCAAACAATAATCCAGTCAATTTCTGAGTTAAATTTGGCACAGGTTTTCTATCATCAATGTTGCCTTTTGTCACCGTAACCCCTTGAATTTCGCCAGCTTCGTTGATTACTAGATGTAGTTTAAAACCGAAAAACCACCCATAGGTAGTCTTTCCAATCTTTGCCAACCCTTTGAAAACTTTATTTCTCGAGGTCCTTTTTGGATGGCAAACAGCGATAGATGTTGCATCTATGTACGAAATCCCTGTCACTTTTGACTGTTCGCAAAACCATTGCATTAAGAGCACTAAATACCATAAAACCCTAGATTTTAGCCTAATAAACCTACTATAGGATGGCAATTTTGGAAACGCTGATTCGTATAATAATTTCAAATAATGCACATAGAAAATTTTAAAATTGTCGCACTTGGATTGGTGATATAGCAATATTATGGTAAGAATCTCTGAATGCGTAATCTCTGGCGTCCTGGTTGGTTTTTTGCTACTTGGTAGAAGTTTTTCTGCAAAATTCTTGTCAACTGAATTGCAAAAATCGTCGATCAGGCAAAATAATTCTGTTATATTTTCATTCATTGGTAACCTCTCTATTTTGTAAATAATTTTCCGAGGTTACCCTATTTTCCTGGCTTTTTCACTGATTTCTAATCCGCAACTGGGGTTAAAAGATCCTGTGCAGATGCTACAGTAGCTTGTCATTTGTTACTGGCAAGTCGTAATCAACTACAATGGATACTTGAAGGTGATATCAAAGGATGCTTTGACAACATTAATCATGAATGGCTTATGAAGCATATTCCTATGGAGAAAAAAATTCTGCATAGTTGGTTAAAAGCTGGCTTCCTAGAATCAAAAACTCTGTATCCCACAACTGCAGGTACCCCGCAAGGTGGTATAATTTCTCCAATACTAGCCAATTTAGCCTTAAACGGACTTGAAAAGTTATTGGAAAGTCGATTTGGTAAACTCGGCAGTAGAAAAAGAAACAAAATCAGAAGTGGAGTGAATGTAATCAGATACGCAGACGACTTTATTATTTCAGGTTTCACACATGAAGTACTGGAAAAGGAAGTTAAGCCTTTAGTATCATCTTTTCTTCATGAGCGAGGTTTAATTCTGTCAGAAGAGAAGACAAAGATTACATCTATCACAACAGGGTTTGACTTTCTTGGTTGTAATGTACGTAGATATAATAAGAAGTTAATTATTAAACCTTCGAAAGAAAGTATTAAAAGACTTCTTAATAAAGCACGTACATTGATAAAAGCAAATATAGCGAACACTCAGGCTATAGTAATTAAGTCACTCAACTCTCTACTGAGAGGATGGGGAAATTACTATCACCATGTGTGTGCTAAAAAAGCGTTTAGAAAGATCGACAATGAAATTTGGCATAGTTTATGGAAATGGGCAAAGAAAAGACATCCTCGTAAAGGATTACGTTGGATAAAGAATCGTTACTTCAAAGTAATGGGTCAACGCCAATGGGTTTTTGCTGCACCCATATGCAAGAACAAACCAAAAGAGATACGGTATTTAAGACTGCTTAAGCTGATTGATATACCTATCAGACGACATGTTAAAATCAGAGCGGATGCAAATCCCCTTGACTTAAAATGGAAAAAGTATTTTGATGAGAGAGTGAAACGAACAAGAATGTTAGCAAGCTCTTTCTCAAGAGAAGGTTCTCTACTGTTGGTGTCACCATTAAGAATGATGTTTCCTGAGGAATCATGAAGGACAAGCCGGTTCTAGAAAAGAAGAACTTAGATAAGGGGCTCAAGCGTAGTGTGGGGAAACCTGCATGCTGCGTTTCTAAGGGAGGGGGTAGTAGTAATACTGCTTCCTTACCTGACCAAGTAAATTTTTATGCAAAAATTATTATCAAAAAGTAGTAATGTAAGAGGCTTTACGTGCAATTAAATTTATTTAGCAATAATCAAGTTGATTATTGCTGGCAAAACTATATCACCTTAGACGAAAATAAGCACGTATATAACTCAATAGTTAACGATTTATCTTGGAAATGCCTGATTCTTTTTGGACCTAACAGCTCTGGAAAAACTCACCTTGCTCATATTTGGCAATCAATAAACAATGCAATTTTTATCAATGTGAATAATTTTGTAAGCGAAATTAGGTATAGCGATGCGTTTATTTTAGAGGATGTACAAAACATTAAAGATGAGGAAATGTTGTTACATTGTTATAATTATATGAAAGAAAATGATAAGAGACTGCTAATCACTTCTTCAATTTCACCAAAAAAGCTTAACTTCAAACTAAGAGATTTAAGCTCCCGAATATTGTCAACTACCAGCGTAAAAATTTTGCCTGCAAGCGAGGAATTATTAAGAATTATGCTAATAAAACGATTTTCAGATAAACAGTTAAAAATTGATTTAAAAGTGATTAATTATATTCTAGCAAGAATAGAACGTTCTTTCCACAGCATTAATAAAATTATAGAAAAAATAGATAGTGAATCCATAGGATCAAATGTAACCATTCCTTTTATTAACACTTTATTAAAAAAAAGTCCCAAGTGATTCCTTCTGCTGCAAGACATTTGTTATATATATTAAAGATTTATTAATACCCATACAATAATGAAGTTGAAATCACTATCTCTTTATGTTAAAATTATAATAAATGCTATGATGTAATAAGCATAAACAGACATAGCTAAGGGATATTTTATATGATAGTAAAACTTACTTTACAGGATGTTTTTTATAGATTTGATGTTATAATTGAAATATGGTAAAAATAAGATCAAATTTAAAAAAAAGGTTAAAACAAAGGTTTGTAGTACTTACTTTATTGATAAATGTTTTATTTATCTCATATTTTCTTATAAAAAATACAAAAAATACTTTCAATCAAATTATAGTCAAAGAAATAAATATAGGAGCTGATAATGAAAAATAAACAACCACAAAATAAAAAAGAGGATCTTTACATAACGTATTACATAGATACTTTGGTTTCCGAAAAATCCTCTACACAAAATACTTTGGAAAGTTATCGTTCAGATTTACACCAACTTGAAAAATTTTTATTAGAAGGAGGCACTACCTTAGTTGGTGCAAGTAAAGCTAATATTAAAGATTATGTAAACTTTTTACGTACACAAAAGAAATATAAAACTAGCTCTATATCAAGAAAAATATCTGCTATCAAAAATTTCTATAAGTGCCTATTTAATGATGGAATAATAGATTTTAATCCAGCACCGGCTAATGATAATGAATTAAGAAATCCAAAGGTTTCCCGTCCTTTGCCTAAGTATTTAAGTGTTCAAGAAATATTTTTGCTCATGGAAACAGTAAAAAAATCAGCAAGCGGATCGAATAAAGAGATAAGCAGTAAAAGGCTATGTGCAATTTTAGATATTCTTTACTCTTCCGGGATGCGTGTTTCTGAACTAATCAATATGAAGTTATGTGAAGTATCACATTTAGTAAACAGTAATGGTAAGGAAGGCTACATAATAATAAAGGGAAAAAGTGGCAGAGAAAGGCAAATCTTTTTTAATCAACAAGCATTGCAAAGCCTTAAAGATTATTTATCAATTAGTGACAATCTGCTCCCTAACAACAAAAAATCTGATTGGCTATTCCCAGGTGATAAACCTAATAAACCAATTACAAGGCAAAGAGTTGGTCAATTAATAAAGGAATTAGCAAGAAAGTGCGATATTGATGAAAATAAAATCTCTCCACATGTGATTAGGCATTCTCTTGCTACCCATCTACTGAATAGCGGAGCAAATATTGTGCTGATACAAAAAATTCTTGGCCATACTAATCTTTCTACAACACAAATATATACTCATATTGCTAACGAAAAGTTAAAGGACAAATTAGCTGATTCTCATCCTATTACTCAGATGATCAATAATTAAACTTATTGCTTTTAGTTTTGTAGTAAAGTTAAATTCAAATAAGTTTACGTGTGTTTGTGATTGCAAGTTTATTATTTAATTTACTCCTTATATTATGGGAAGTATTCTATACTTTAATTACTCTCCCTGTAATTTTCTTTCCTGAGTGTGTAATAACCATTTTCCTTGTTTGCTCGGTGAGAGTTGTATTATTCATGTTGCGTTTATTATGTGGCATTAAATATGAAGTGAGGGGAATGGAAAACATTCCTAAGCAACCTTTTATAATTGCATCTAAACACCAATCTCCATTTGAAACATTTATTTTTATACTACTCTTTAGAAAAGCAGTTTTTATTTTAAAACGTGAATTGAAATGGATTCCATTCATTGGTTTGCATCTCATGGCATTAAAAATGATTTTTATTAACCGCTCAGATGGTATTAGTTCTGTGCGTCATATCATGAAATTAGCAAAAGTGTGTATAAAAGAAAATAGAGGCATAATAATATTTCCTGAAGGTACAAGAACAACTATAAACCAAAATATAAAATATCAATCGGGTATTGCTGCTTTATATAGCGTATTATCTGTTCCTGTGTTACCGATTGCTTTAAACACTGGTTTGTTTTGGCCAAAAAGCATACTTTCTCTGAGAAAGAATCCCGGAAAGGCGGTAATAGAAATATTACCTCCCATATATCCTGGGTTAAACAAAAATGAATTCTTGCAAAGTTTAGAAAAAATCATTGAAGAAAGAAGTAGTAGATTAATTGCAGAAAAAACTGATATTGCAAATTAACAAAAAAACTTTATAATTAAAAGAAAAGTACAGGTATTAATATATGGCAAATCATAAGAGTGCTAAAAAAATGATGAAGGTAATAGCAAAGCGTACTTTAGTAAATAAGATGCGAAAAAGCAAAACTCGTACTGCTATTAGAAGATTAGTTGATATAATCAAGTCTGGTGATAAAGAGAATGTTGTCTTGGCATTTCGGAATGCTGAATCCAATTTACATAAATGTGTAAATAAAGGTGTCATTCATAGGAATACCGCTGCGCGTAAAATAAGTCGCTTAAATGCAAAAGTAAAAGCATTGATGACCGCTTAATACGGTTAATGTAAAGTTAGCTGTATTAATTATACTCTTCAGTTTGTATATTCTGTATAAAATTAAGTAGCTTAAGTGATGGATAAAAAAGCATTATTGGAACTAAGTAATGGGTCAAAAATTGATCTACCCGTATTAAATGGAACAGTAGGTCCTGGCGTGTTAAATATCAAGGATTTATATAAGAAGACAGGATTATTCACTTACGATCCAGGGTTTGTTTCTACAGCTTCATGCTCTTCTACAATTACATTCATTGATGGAGATGAAGGAGTTCTTAAATATAGGGGACATAATATAGCTGATTTGGCAGAGAATAATAATTTTACTGCTGTGATTTATTTATTGCTCTATGGTGAATTACCCAGTTCAGAGCAACACAAAAAATTTCTTCTCAAAATACAAGAATCATCCAAAGTATCAGAGCAAGTTACAAATGTAATCAAAGCATTTCCAAAAACTGCTCACCCTATGTCGATTTTAGTTGCATGTTTTGCAAATTTGTCAGCGTCTTACCATGAAATGCATGGCAACAATGTCAATGGTGAAGATTTAGATTTTGGAATTTCTGCAATAGCAAAAGTTCCTGCAATTGTTGCAATGATTTATAGACATATCAACAATCAGGAATTCATAAATGCTAATAATAAATTAAGTTATAGTGAGAATTTCTTAAATATGATATTTGGCAGTGCTGTTAATAATACCCTTTTTGTAAAAGCTCTGGATAAAATATTTACTCTTCATGCTGATCATGAACAGAATGCTTCTACAGCAGCTGTCAGATTGGTAGGGTCAGCTGGTTCTAATCTATTTGCAAGCCTGTCTGCAGGAGTTGCTACACTTTGGGGTCCAGCACACGGTGGAGCTAATGAGGCAGTTATAAATATGCTAAAAGAGATAGAGCAAAGTGGAGATGTAGATAGATTCATTGAGAAAGCTAAAGATGATAAAGATCCATTTAAGCTAATGGGATTTGGACATCGTGTTTATAAAAACTATGATCCGCGCGCGCTTATATTAAAGGATGCTTGTCATGAGATTTTAAGCAAACTAGAGCAAAACAATAAATTACTTAAAATTGCAAAAAAACTTGAAGAAATATCTTTAAAGGATGAGTATTTCATTACACGTAAGTTGTATCCAAATGTTGATTTTTACTCAGGTATAATAATGAATGCTATCGGTATCCCTTCAAGTATGTTTACACCCATTTTTGCACTTGCAAGAACCACTGGTTGGGTTGCCCAGTGGTATGAAATGGTAAACGATAAAGAAACCAAGATTTGTAGGCCAAGGCAGCTATACCTTGGCAAATAAACTTTCATTCACAATTCGTCCTCAAATAGTCTAATTTTCTTTAGCTATAAAATACAGCAAATTGATTTTTTACTAGTTGATGTCTGCTTTTTTGCAGAACATTGGTCAGGCTGTGATATAGAAGGTTGGTTAAATGTTGTTTTGGGCTTATTAAAAGAAGATCGTGCTGAAGAAGGGCCAAAGCCACTATCTTTAGCCGAAGCATCATCCCCACCTTTACCTTCACCATAGTAGTCGGGCCTAAGGAATTTGCTTGAGTTTTTAGCATGTGATTTACCTATAACTGAATTCTTAGGTGAATCACCAAAACCACTATCTGCACTTGGTCCATCCGTCCCTACTTTTTCTTCAGAAGGGGCAAGAGTTTGTGGTTTCATAGCTGGCACACGCGCAGGATCAATGGACAGTTTATAATCCTCATTGATTACAGAGCTCTCTATGATCTTATCCATCACGCAGTAAGCAATGTCTCGGTTAAAAAAGTCTATTGCATATATTCGTCCGTCACCATATGTTGGCAGACCTCTTTCTGCAATATCATCTTTTACATCACGCAATACTTTTGTACCACCAAACACCTTATTATTAATATGATCAACTTCTTTTTCATTTAAAAACTCTATGTAATTATCATAATCAATAACAGGAGCCAAAATTGAATACTCATCTTCACTTTCTTTATGGGAAGTATGCCACATAGAATCAATTGGTAGGTGCGGTAGTGCCTTACAAATTAAATCAACAATTGCGAACTTCAGAGTTTTATTCATTTCATCCTCGGTATTTGGATTATCATCCTCGGTATTTGGAGTATCAAAACAACGGCATGTCAGAGATACTATATGCTTTACTATGTCTTTAACAAGCTTAGGATTATCAAAAATGCTTTTCTTTAGATATACATAATTTCCTTTCTCTTCTAAAAAATCCTTAGTTTTTTTAGGACCATTTTCATAACCTGTTATCCTCGATGAGAGCAAATCTACAAAAGAACGTTGCAAATTTCTATCAACACACTCCGCACCATATAGATAAGATCCCTTATCAAAGACTTCATCAATTATATTATAATCTACATACTTTTCTATCTCCTTCTCTATATCATTTGGTAGCTCCTCAAAACCTAGTTCCGATTTTTTGTCTTCTTTTTTTTTGCTCTTTAATAAGATCTGTTGCAAATCGCGCGATTTCATTGGCTAGTAAAAACTTTAGATTAGAAACCACCTCTTTCCTCATTGGCACCAAAAATTTATTACCTTCAGGCAATTTCTTTTGGTAAGAGTTAAAAGGAAAAAACTCTGTATAAAAACAATCATCACTAATAGTGTCATCAGAATGCCTTTTTTTCCTGTCATCCCAGTCTGGGATGGCTTTGTTGCATCACACTTTATGAGATGGTGATTTATGGTAAATTCATGTAACTATCTCAAATTTATCCACACCAATATCAGTGAATTTATTAAGCAAATAGCATTTAGTTCTTTTTCTCAATTTATCTCAGATTTATTCCTAAAACTAAATCCGAATATTTGCTTTAATCTTGAGAAAAACCCTTCAATATAAGATCTTTTCCCATAATTTACTTCTTTTTCCATTCTTTCATGCCATCTTCACCGTATAATTTTTTAACCTAATAGCAGCATTCCTGTCAGACATATAATCTATTTTTGAATGTTCTGCTGCATCCTTTTTTGGTAGAACTTTTGTTTTTATATCGTATTTCTTACACAATTTATAAAGTTTTTGCCTATCGTATGCCCTATCTGCATATAATGCTTTTATTTTGTGCTGAAAATTAACTTCTTCAAGCAAATCGCAAGTGGTCAGAGTAGACACCGTTACTGTATTTTACAGCTATGGCTTTTTTGTTGTTTATATTTAACATTACGTGCAATTTTCTCGTTTGCTCATAGCCACTCTGTCAGTGCTATTTTCCTTGCTGTGTGTCGTTGTATATACTAATTCCTGTACTGTCTATAGCAATTTCGATATCTTCTATATTATTTTCTGCAATCATTTATCTTAATATTAAGTTTTTTTTGATGCTTGTGAATAGCTGCAAATCTCTTCCTATTTGTTGCAAATACCCTTTTATAAACCCGACTTGTTTGTCTTAAACCAATTCTAAAGAAACTGACGATTATATGCACTAAAATCACAACTTTATCACTATAAATATAGTTGCCACCCTGCATTTTTGGACAATTCTCGTACCAATTTTCTATGGCGTCATTGATATAACAAAAAATGCTTCCTCTTTCTTGGAGAAATTTGTTATATTCATGGCAGTTACTGACTCTCATTTTTTGTGGCATATTTTTTCTTCAACAGTTAAATGGCTATTTATAATGAATTTTGTCAGTAACTGCCAGTTCTTTTCACTTGAGCGATGCAACAAAGCCATCCCAGTGTCACGCACTGAAATGACACCCTTCCGGTGGGGATTGCTCTCAGACTACAATGTTCGTACAGTTGTACTGGGATTCAAGTATAAAAATATTTGGAAATTATACAATGGACAATGGATTCTAGGAGTATATGTTAAAAGTAATGTCCATAATGAAATAAGCTAGATTCCAATGTCACGTACTGGAATGACAACATATAGGTATTGGAATAACAAAAGAGGAATATTATGATTTTATATCATTTTCCTCTTTGTCCGTTTTCACGAAAAGTTAGAGCTCTTCTCAAGGAAAAAAAGCTGAGTTGTGATTTGGTATATGAAAATCCATGGGAAAAGCGGAATGAATTCATGGAGATCAATCCAATCGGACAAGTACCAGTATTAATAGATAATAACTTTGTAATAGCGGATAGTAATGCCATTTGTGAATATATAGAAGAGACTTACAATAGCGACGTCAAATTACTTGGTTCATCCACTATTATTAAGTCTAAAATACGCGCTTTAATCAATTGGTTCGATAGCAAATTTTACAATGAAGTTACTAAGTATATTATGAATGAAAAAGTAATTACTAACCGCAGCCCTGACTCTAGATTTCTTCATGCAGCTCAGAATAACCTGCCTTGCCATATGGAATACATCGAACACTTAATTAACAAGAACGTTTGGCTTGCAACCGATAAGTTCACTTTAGCCGATATTACTTTAGCATCACATATTTCTATAATAGACTACGTAAATAGTTTCCCATGGGAAAAAAGTAAGATTTTAAAAGAATGGTACTCCATTGTTAAATCAAGGCCTTGTTTTCGCGAAATATTATTAGAGAGAGTTTTTGGCTTAACTCCCCCTAGACATTACGCTGACCTTGATTTTTAACTTGCGTTAGTTTTAAAGCTACAGTCATTCCTTCGTCAGTAGGAATCAATATGGAGAAATATTTTTTTTCATCTGACAATCTATCATTAAACTCTCTCATAGCATGCCATGACTTTTCTGATACTGACCTTACCCAGAAAAAGTAGACAGAAAGTTAAGACGTTTTTGCTATGAGAATGATGAATCAAAAAGCTCAGGAATGCAATAGTTAATAGTAGAATGTCTACGCTGTTTATTATAAAAAATTTCTATATATTCAAATATTGCGGTTTTAGCTTGTTGTGCAGAGTGTTGTGAAGTATCAATGAGTAACTCTCTCTTAAGTGAACTAAAAAAGCTCTCTGAAACAGCATTATCATAACAACAACCTTTGTGACTCATACTAGAAGTAATATTTTTTGTACTTAGTAAAAATTGATAATTTTTAGAGGTGTATTGCGATCCTTGATCGCTATGAAATAGTAGATTTTTAGCAGATTTGCGCCTACCAATAGCCATGAATAACGCATCTATAACTAATTGCCTATTTACTGCATTACTCATTGACCAGCCAATCACCATGCGTGAATATAAATCTATTATTGCTGCCAAATATAACCATCCTTCATTAGTTTTTATGTACGTAATATCAGTTACCCATATCTTGTTAGGTTGATCAGCGATGAAATTCTGATTTAATATGTTAGGAGTTATAACTCTATTGTCTATTTGTGGTTTTTTACTTTTAAACTTTCGTCTAAGCTTAGCTTGAATGCCATTTTTCTGCATAACATTTTGCACTGTTTTGATGTTATAATTTTTACCTAAAGCCTTTAATTCAGCGTGAATTTTAGGAGCTCCGTATCTGCATTGTGATGCTCGATATACCTTCTGAATATCTTGTATGAGCTCTTCTCTTATTGATTTTTTGTTGTTTTTTTCCTTAGTAATCCATTTATAATAACCACAAGCAGATACGTTCAAAAATCTGCATAATTCCCGTATTTTATAGCAGTTTTCATGTTCTTTTATAAAAGAATATTTTACTCTTTTTGGTTTGCAAAATATCCCAGGGCTTTTTTTAAAATGTCTCTTTCCCTCGTTACTCTTGCCAGCTCTTTCTTTAAATCAAACTTTTCTTTGTCACAATGAGCTACTTTCCCTTTTCCTGGAAACGCATCTACTCCAGACATTCTATCATTGTATGTTTTTACCCATCTGCTTAATGAATCACCGCTAATACCCAAATCTCTTGCTATTTTTGCTGATGATTGACCTGTTTCTTTTACTAGTCTTATAGCTTCAATTTTGAATTCTGCTGTATATTCTTTTCTTTTTGTCATACCACACCTCTTTGAAAAAACGTTTTATTTTACTTCAAAAACGTCTTAACTTTCTGTCTACTTTTTCTGGGTAAGGTCATACTTCTTTTGGAGGAGATTCTAAAAATACTGTATCAAATAATAGAGTGTTATCTGCAACGATTAGCCCATCTTGTTTAATGTATGACTCTGCCCAATCTAAATACTTAGGATAACTACTTTTATCAGCATCGATGAATATCATGTCAAATGGTGCCTTTGCTGATAATTCATTAATTTTTTCCAGTGCATCACCTTCTATTAGAGTAATTTTATCACTTAGATTAAAAGCACTAAAATTTTTTTTTGCTATTCTTGAGTGTTGAGGATTATTTTCTATTGTATATATATGACCATCTTTCGGTAAAGCTTTTACCATACAAATTGACGAATAACCATATAACGTGCCAATTTCAACTATGCTTTTAACTTTATGGATTTTGATAAATAAATTTAATAATTTTCCTTCTTCAGGAGTGATTTGAATACGTTGTTTCTTATCAAGAGTACAATGTTCTTCTATTTTTTTATACTCTTTTGCAAATAAGCTTCTTATGTACAACGATTTTCTGCTAAAGTTATGACGCATTAAGTTTTATAATATAAACTAAGGAGGTTTAATCTATATAAGATTTATAAATATAACAATAGGGTTAAGAATAATAAAATTTTTTATTTTAAGTTGTTATTTTATAAAGTAAAATTTTAAGTGACAAAGATTATTATATATTTTACTATAGTTAACTAGTATAATAACCAATTGTTATACTAGAATTAAGGGATCGTTTATTTACATCTCTCTTATAAAATGTAATTTTTATAATCAATTAGAGGGGGTTATATGTCTTATAACATTGCTAACGAAGTTGAAACGTTAAGCAAGAAGTCTAATAATAATGAAGGAGTGAAATTACTGCACAATCCAGCTTATCGCGAGAAGTACAAAGAACGCTTTAACGAAGCTCAGAAAAAAGTTATGGATATGGTCCAATTTTATGATGGAACGATAGTATTAATAGAGAATAAAATTGCTATGTATTATTATGCTTGGCACAGTAAAAAAAGAGAGTTTGAGCGTAAAAAGCAACAAACAGTATCAAAAAATAATGATTCAGCATAGGGTTTTTATATGGTAAGCTACAGTGTTATTACTTCACTATAGCTTTTCCATATAACTCATCTATTACATTAGTGAAGTATTCCAGCTCTCTATACCCTTCATGTTTGATTTTACCATTCTCTACATATGATTTGTCATCGTTAAGCTTGATGATGAATACAGGAGTAGCTGTGATATCAAGTTTATTAATTGCAAGTGATTTATCATTTATAATTTTGTCCATCATCTTTTTATCATTAATGCATTGGTTAAATACATCTTGCTTCAAATTGCTTAGTGCAGCAATTTTTTGTAGTATAGTTAAATCACTAAAATTAGAGTAGTTCCACGAGTCTATTGCATTAAACACAGCTTTGTTAAAATTAAAATAGTCTTCTTCTTTTTCATAGCAATAACTTAGCATTGCAGCTTTTAATCCTCTGTAATCTAGAGGAAAATGACGGAATATGTATAACATCTTACCTGTATCTATGTACTTTTCTTTGATTTTAGGAAAAACTTTCTTATGAAAAAGAGAACAGTGATAACAAGTGAGCGAAGCATATTCTATCATTAAAATTGGTGCTTTTGGATCACCTAATAATTTATCATCAGGCAGTAGTGACAGTAGTTCTTTTGATGTTATTTCATCAGTTTTTTGAGTGTTGGGTAAGTTTTGTTCAATAGCTGCATAATAACTAACACTTATAAAAATAAGTAAGAACAATAATCTAAAAATCATTACAATGGAAACACTTAACTTATTAAAGAATTTATGCATTTATATAAATAATGTCAAGATAACTTTTTCTCGGCAACACTTTCTACTCTGTCTTTAAATGCAGCAATTATTTTACTTTGTGTGTATTTATAAACTGAGTTTAATAAGGCGGAAAACAAATTGGATTTAAATTCAAACTTTATATAGAACTCTACCATAGTTTTACTTTCATCTATAGGAGTGAATTTCCATTCGTTGTATAAATGTTTAAATATTCCATTTGACGACACAGCTTTTATCCAACTTTTATTTGCTCCATTTGGAGAAAGAAAGGTCACTTCTGATGTGTAACTTCCTTTAATGCCATGAAAAGCTGCAAGGAGGTCCACAATCATTTGGCTATCAGTTTTTTCTTTTATATAAACAGCTTTGCACCAAGGAACAAAATCAGGATACTTCTCAACGTCAATTACAACTTGAAATATCTCATGAGATGAACAGAAAAAAACACCTTGTTCTTTATATTGGTGTAACATAAACCTAAATAATGGAAAAGGGATCCATATCTACCGTCAGTCTTAGTAGATTCCTGAGACCTAAAGTTAAGGTGGGCATCACGTACTAATTTCAATGAAATTAACAGAGGCAATTCCCTTGATCAGAAATTATCGCTCGGGAAATTTAACTTAACTCATAACGCATAGCACAGACCCCTAAATTAATTATAGATTATTTATATAGAGTATGTCTATAGATATATTAAAACTAGCGATCATTATTTTGCCTTTGTTAAATTTTGCATTTTAAGTATCATAGCTAATAAATATATCTTATGAATCTTATTAAGTTCTTAACCATTTTTATTGTAATCTCCTCAAGTGCTTACGCGAATTGTATAGGGCACAAAACTTTTGTGCTTGCCATGAAGCAGCAAGTAGACAACACGTCTATGAAAGGGAATAGAAAAAATCTAGAACATGTACAAGAAGAACTTCTGAAAATTATTCAGAATAATGTTGACCTCAAAGGAATATCTCGATTTGTCATAGGGAAATATTGGAATTTATCTACTCAGAAAGAAAAAGAAGAGTTTCTAAAAGAATATGAAGTATATCTCGCGCGCTTGTGCGCTAAAATTTTGTATAAATACATAAATAATAGTGAAATGATCATAATGAGTACAAAAGCAGTTGACGATGAAACTTGTCTGATAGGAACAAGATTTTCTTATGGTGATGAGGAATTTACAAATATTGACTTTAAAGTTACTAAAAGTGACAGTTCTTTCTTAATAAACGATGTTGTAATGAGTGGAATAAGTATTTCTATTAATCAACGTTCTCAATTTAGTGAAAAGATCGACACGAATGGCATGGCAAGTGTAATAGATGAATTAAAACGTAACAATAATTTATGATATACATGCCTCATTGGCCTAAGCCGATTGGCAGTAGGCCAAAGGATTTTTCTCTTGATCGCATAAAAAGTTTTCTAAATAAACTGGGTAATCCCGAGAAAAAAATACCGCCAATAATTCACATAGCTGGCACTAATGGCAAAGGATCAACACTATCCTTTATAAGATATATAATGCAAGCAGCAGGGTATAAAGTTCATACGTACACTTCTCCACATTTAGTGAATTTTAATGAGAGAATAGTTGTTGCAGGCAATGATATCGATGATAGTGAATTACATAACTCACTGGAAGAATGCCGTATAGCAGTCGCAGAACAACCCATCACTCTATTTGAAGCCGCAACGACTGCAGCCTTCTTAGCTTTTTCTCGTCATAAAGCTGATATTACTTTAGTTGAAGTGGGTCTGGGTGGAAGGCTTGATGCAACAAATGTTATAGATAATCCGATTCTAACGATCATCACTTCCATTGCACTTGACCATACAGAATATCTTGGTCCTACCGTAGAAACCATAGCAGGTGAAAAGGCTGGAATAATGAAACCTAATGTTCCTTGCGTAATAGCACCACAAGAAAAATCTATAATGAACACGCTAGAACAACACGCAATAAACAAAAAATCTCCCTTATATAGAGGAGGATTTGAGTGGAATTGCGAAAAACAGAATAACAGAATAGTCTTTCAATCGACTATTCAATCAATAGAATTTTCTTTGCCATCTTTAAAAGGAGATCATCAAATAATCAATGCAGGAAACGCAATTGCAGCATGTAGCATTTTAAGTGGGAAGTATGGATTTAATATTGGAGAAGAGGACATTGCTTCAGGTTTACAGCTCACTTATTGGCCTGCGCGGCTAGAGTCTATAAAAGAAGGTAATTTAATTTCTTTATTACCAAAAGATTGGCAATTATTTCTAGATGGCGCGCACAACAATGATGGTGCCAGAGTGTTAGCTAAGTGGGTAAGAGACAATTTTGCTGAAGGTATCCATATGATCTTTGGTGTTACTCGTAACAGAAACGTCGCAGAGTTCTTAGAGCACTTAAAGCCATATATCAAACTACTATGCGCGATTTGTGTTAAATCTGAACCTAAAGCAACAAGTACAGATTTAATTAGAGAAGGAGCTCATAATATAGGAATCAATGCTATCGAATGTGAATCAATCAGAGATGCTATATCAAATCACATACTAAAAGCTTCTATACAAAACGTCAAAACCATACTAATCTGTGGCTCGCTATTTTTAGCCAGAGATTTGAGTATGGAGAATAGCTATCAATTAATCCAAGAACAATAAATGCACTACACAACTTGCTCTCTTCCATGAGCGTGAACACTATCGGGATTTACAATGCTGCTTGGCTTTTCGGTTAATGCTCCTATAGGTACATTTTGTTCATCACCTCTTCCTTCAGTTTTTACAAGATTTACAACTTTTCTCTCGTAGATCTCACTTGCTAATTGTAATAATAAAGTACAACCTAGTACTATAGCAAATCCAATGAGTACTTTACTGTCTACGCAACTAGATTGGTACTGTAACACCAAACCTGCTATTAATAAAATAGGAGGAAGATAATTTGAAATTTGGGAAGTAAGAATTAGATATTTAAATGCTTTACTTTTGAACATTTCATCTATATAAATAGTACCTTCAAAAATAAACGTTAGTGCGGTTGTGTGTCCCACGCTGGCTCTCTAAAATTACTTTAGCTACAAATATTAAGAAATTTACTAAGTAAAAAAAGACAAAAGAACCCCCGTATAGCGAGTTTTAATAATTTAAATTGATAATGTACTAACAAGCGCGATTTGGCTGAATGTAGAAAAAATAAAAAAGACATGCAGCCGCTATAATTTTTATGTAATTTGCCAATAAATATTTGAGTTTTTTACTGAATTTTGCTGTTAAATCCGCGGAGATTAAAAACAAGGGTAAATACTCTTGCTATCATAGTAAGGGAGATGGCGTAATTTGTCAAGTTAAATAAGCTAAGTTATTAACATGTAATAATTAGGCAGCTATTGCAGATTGAATGTTCAAATGATCACTAACTTTGAGGTTTTGGTTTCATCTATTTGCGGCTGACTAATCATAGTTCGAATGAAATTGGTTGCCATAAAGGTACAACCTAGAATAAAAAAAGCAACGGAAATAAAGGGGATAATAGGAAATTCAAGAGGTAATATAGATGTAATTCCTCCTATTACAAATGAAACGTTAGATGCAATGTCGAGGCAGATCTTCATTAATTTCTCTTGCCAAGAGGTATCGAGTTGCTTATTAAGGCCACACTGCCTAAAATGATCAGTTAATGACCATATATTTAAAGCAAGCGAAAGTGCACTTAGCATAGTGCTGACAATAGTAAAATACAAGCTTAAGGAAGAAATATTTAGGGCTAATGCTGCTATGTACCCACTCAAAGAAGCAATAGATAGTGCAGTAACTAAGCGTTTTGAATAAGTTCGTATTTTTTTTCTGTAAATAAGCCCCTCTTTCTCATAACTCATAAACTTAACAGTAAATACATATTATATCATAACATTAATTGACTTGAAAATCAATACAGAGTGCCCGGGAGAAGACTTGAACTTCCACAACTTGAAAAGTTACTAGCACCTGAAGCTAGCGCGTCTACCAATTCCGCCACCCGGGCTTTTTGTGATTTACTATGTTAAAATAAAATAATATACTCAAATAGTTTTTAACTTAAAGGTAATGCCAAATCTAGATCAAATATTTTTTGCTCAGAACAATGTTAATATTAATAATGTATATAAAATAGTCAACAACGCTTTGAGCAATAGTGATGGTGGTGAGCTATTTTTAGAGTTTTGCCAATCAGAATCCCTAGTTTTTGATGATAATATATTAAAACATATGGATTTAAATATCAGAAGAGGATTTGGTCTAAGGTCTTTTTGTGAAGATAGTACGTCTTTTGTTTGCTCTTCTGAGATTAGCGAAAAAGAAATTAGTAAAGCTGCTTCCATGGTAAAAAGTTCAGCATCTTTAAGCAAAACGAATTCAGTAAACTTAAATGAGGAGGCAAAAAGCCTGTATTCAACGATTAATCCCATAAATGAAATGGACCTGAGCTCAAAGATTAAACTACTTAATGAGGTTAATGAGTATGTAAGGTCGAAGAATAATTGCGTGAAGCAGGTAAAAATAACTCTAAATGGAGAATGGCAAGTTGTACAAATAATAAAAGATGATCACAGGTTAAGCGATATTAGGCCTTTGGTACGTTTTAATGTACTAGTCATCGTAGAGAAAAATGGCCGAGCTGAGAGAGGTTCTGCAGGGCATGGTGGAAGAGACTCTTATAGTAAATTTGTTTCTGAGAAGAAGTGGAAAGAAGTTGCAAACCAAGCGTTAGAGCAAGCGCTAGTAAATCTTGAGGCAATTCCAGCTCCGGCTGGAGAGATGACAGTTGTTTTAGGTTCAGGTTGGCCAGGGATATTATTGCATGAAGCTGTAGGTCATGGACTTGAGGGTGATTTTAACCGTAAAGGAATCTCGGCATTTTCAAATTCTATGGGTAAACAGGTGGCAGCCAGTAACATTACTGTAGTTGATAATGGAACTCTACCTAATTTGCGTGGTTCTATTAGCATAGACGATGAGGGTACTTTACCTGGCTATAATGTGCTTATAGAAGATGGAATTCTAAAAGGATATATGCAAGATCATATGAACGCTAAACTTATGGGTGTAAATCCAACTGGTAATGGTAGAAGAGAAAGTTACAAAGAAGTTACTATGCCACGCATGACAAACACCTATATGTTGGCAGGAAAATATGCACCAGAAGAAATAATATCCAGTGTAAAAAGAGGCCTATATGCAGTAAATTTTGGTGGTGGACAAGTTGATATAACATCAGGAAAATTTGTTTTCTCATCTTCGGAAGCTTACCTAATAAAAAATGGTAAAATTACACAACCAGTCAAAGGAGCAACGCTAATTGGTGATGGGCCAACAGTGCTAAAAAAAGTATCAATGATTGGTAATGATCTAAAGTTAGATCCTGGTGTTGGTACGTGCTCAAAAGACGGACAAAATGTGCCTGTTGGAGTTGGTCAGCCAACACTCAAGGTCGATGCAATAACTGTTGGTGGAACTGAATATGTAGATAAGGGCTAAGCGAACTCAGCTCATGCTGTACAATTATATTGTAACCATTATTCAAGTAGCTCATATAGATGCAAAAACTACTTAACAAATCTCTCTGCCTTCCTTGCTATAACGTGTATAACAATCTCACAAAAAATAATATCATAGAATTCAATAGGTGATCTTTAAAAAATCCTTAAGGAAAGTAAAATACTGTTTAAATAGGCCGATATAGATGGTTTTACGATATAATAAAATTATTATAAACAAGAACTTATAAACTCTAGCAAATGAATTTGTGAGTTTAGTGGTGTTAGGAATACCTAGCTCTTTTATGCGGATTGATATTCTTAATAACCTGCTCTAGAGATAGATTATATAATTTTGACAAGGTTCTTGGCATGTGATATTTTTCTCGAATATAGGTAATGGTATAAATGACTTTATATCTATATCCAGCTCTAGGGGAAGATCTTCAATGTTTACGTCCATCCCTGATAAAGGATATTCTATGTCCATGTGCAGCTTTGGGGGATAGTTCTACTTTGAAGATTTCTTTCACTTTTACTATTGCGACTCCCGATTGGCTTTGTTGCATCACACTTTATGAGATGGTGATTTATGGTAAATTCATGTAACTATCTCAAATTTATCCACACCAATATCAGTGAATTTATTAAGCAAATAGCATTTAGTTCTTTTTCTCAATTTATCTCAGATTTATTCCTAAAACTAAATCCGAATATTTGCTTTAATCTTGAGAAAAACCCTTCAATATAAGATCTTTTCCCATAATTTACTTCTTTTTCCATTCTTTCATGCCATCTTCACCGTATAATTTTTTAACCTAATAGCAGCATTCCTGTCAGACATATAATCTATTTTTGAATGTTCTGCTGCATCCTTTTTTGGTAGAACTTTTGTTTTTATATCGTATTTCTTACACAATTTATAAAGTTTTTGCCTATCGTATGCCCTATCTGCATATAATGCTTTTATTTTGTGCTGAAAATTAACTTCTTCAAGCAAATCGCAAGTGGTCAGAGTAGACACCGTTACTGTATTTTACAGCTATGGCTTTTTTGTTGTTTATATTTAACATTACGTGCAATTTTCTCGTTTGCTCATAGCCACTCTGTCAGTGCTATTTTCCTTGCTGTGTGTCGTTGTATATACTAATTCCTGTACTGTCTATAGCAATTTCGATATCTTCTATATTATTTTCTGCAATCATTTATCTTAATATTAAGTTTTTTTTGATGCTTGTGAATAGCTGCAAATCTCTTCCTATTTGTTGCAAATACCCTTTTATAAACCCGACTTGTTTGTCTTAAACCAATTCTAAAGAAACTGACGATTATATGCACTAAAATCACAACTTTATCACTATAAATATAGTTGCCACCCTGCATTTTTGGACAATTCTCGTACCAATTTTCTATGGCGTCATTGATATAACAAAAAATGCTTCCTCTTTCTTGGAGAAATTTGTTATATTCATGGCAGTTACTGACTCTCATTTTTTGTGGCATATTTTTTCTTCAACAGTTAAATGGCTATTTATAATGAATTTTGTCAGTAACTGCCAGTTCTTTTCACTTGAGCGATGCAACAAAGCCATCCTATGGTCAAGCCATAGGATGACAGGAGAAGGAAACACTGGGATGAAAGCAAATGAAACCACTGGAACGTTTATTTTTGAAAGTAAGTTGCATAGTAGATGATGTCATTCCAGTACTTGATACTGGAATCCAGGAATTTTGATTCTAAATTAGGTATTGGTATGGCTAAATTTGAAATCATTACATAAATTTGTCGTAAACCATCACTGCTTAAGGTGCTATGCAACAAAGCCATCCCAGTGTCGAAGCACTGGGATGACAGGATAAGGAAACGCTGGAATAAAAATAGAAGATCTAATTCCTTATATCAATTAATTCTCATCCACCTTTTATGTTACATAAACTCATCACTTTTATAGAACATCTCATTAAAATCATTCAAAATTCCAAAATCTTGATTTTTAATAAATAGATGCCCATCTGCAATATAGGACTCAGCAAGAGTAAATGGTTCATCATGATGCTGTGATGCTGGCCTAACAATTTCATTGTACAAAACCATTACTTGCTCATAATTGTATCCACTACCATCATGATATTTACCACGTATAGTGTCATAAAAATTTCTTACATCATCATACGTAACTTGCAGTTCTACGGGAATGTTCAAAAAAGTGTGTCAAAGCGAATTTTTAGTTCAACTCAATTTTTAACCTATCAGGAAAAAAGATATCAAGTTGAGATATAGTTAGAGCCCAATTAGGCAAAGCCATAGCCCATTTTTGCTCTATCTTTTTTATAGCACAATATACCAATTTGTACAAGGCATTTGTACTGGTAAATGAACCTTTGGTTTTAGTAAATTTTCTGATTTGTCTGTGCAACCCCTCAATTGGATTGGTGGTATAAATTAGCCTTCTAACAGGGCCAGAATACTTAAAATAACTAGACAAATTTTCCCAATTGTTTTGCCACGATTTTATGACTAAAGGATATTTTTCACCCCATTTTTCCTCCAGTTCAAGTAAATAATTTTCGGCGATTTCTCTACTTGTAGCACGGTATATTTTTTTCAAATCATTCATAAAAACTTTTATATCTTTGCTGGATACGTATTTTAGTGAATTTCTTATTTGGTGCACAATGCATAACTGTACCTCAGCATTGGGAAATACGCTATTTATAGCTGTAGGGAAGCTTTTCAGACCGTCAACACAAGCTATCAAAATGTCTTCTACTCCTCTCTCTTTTAAGTCATTTAATACGCCTAGCCAGAAGTTAGCTCCCTCACTTTCTGCTAAGTAAAAACCCAGTACTTCTTTTCTGCCATTTTGGTCTATTCCTAATATATTGTACATGCATTTACTTATGCAATGTCCATTCTCTTTGACCTTAAAAAACATCCCATCCATAAATACTATCGGGTATACTGATTGTAGGGGACGACTCCTCCATTCATTGATTATAGGCAGTAATTTATCTGTAATTCCAGATATCTCTGCTGCAGATATTTTATGGTCATAGATTTCTTCCACATAGGATGCTATATCCCTGTATCCCACACCGCTTGCAAACATGTTCAAGACCTTTGTTTCAAGTTCTGGATGTAAGCTTGTTTGCCTTTTTTTCACTATCTGTGGTTCGAAACTTCCCTCTCTATCTCTTGGTGTCAATAGTTCAAATACTCGTCTTCAAAGTTTTGCCATTCTTTCCGTTTCTTCGATTCTTTTCTTCTCTTTCATTACCTCAGTTGCGGATTAGCCAACGAAGTAAAGCTTAGAAATGCAGGGCTTTTTCGGCTGCATGGAATATGAAACAAGCGTAGAAAAAATGTGTACCAAAAAATTTATCGGTGATCTATGTCTTGTATGCTCAATCTCAAAGTTGTTTTTCAGAGAGCCAAAAACTGTCTCAATAATCGATCTTTTTCTTAACAAAATCTTCTCATTTAGCGCCATTAATGAGTTTTTCATACCCTTTTTTATACTGGTTACAAGCTTTAACCCTCTATCGAATAATTCGTGAAAAAGATCTTTTTTGATATATCCTTTATCTCCAAACAATAATCCAGTCAATTTCTGAGTTAAATTTGGCACAGGTTTTCTATCATCAATGTTGCCTTTTGTCACCGTAACCCCTTGAATTTCGCCAGCTTCGTTGATTACTAGATGTAGTTTAAAACCGAAAAACCACCCATAGGTAGTCTTTCCAATCTTTGCCAACCCTTTGAAAACTTTATTTCTCGAGGTCCTTTTTGGATGGCAAACAGCGATAGATGTTGCATCTATGTACGAAATCCCTGTCACTTTTGACTGTTCGCAAAACCATTGCATTAAGAGCACTAAATACCATAAAACCCTAGATTTTAGCCTAATAAACCTACTATAGGATGGCAATTTTGGAAACGCTGATTCGTATAATAATTTCAAATAATGCACATAGAAAATTTTAAAATTGTCGCACTTGGATTGGTGATATAGCAATATTATGGTAAGAATCTCTGAATGCGTAATCTCTGGCGTCCTGGTTGGTTTTTTGCTACTTGGTAGAAGTTTTTCTGCAAAATTCTTGTCAACTGAATTGCAAAAATCGTCGATCAGGCAAAATAATTCTGTTATATTTTCATTCATTGGTAACCTCTCTATTTTGTAAATAATTTTCCGAGGTTACCCTATTTTCCTGGCTTTTTCACTGATTTCTAATCCGCAACTGGGGTATCATTGGATAAATGATGCTCTATTTCACCTTCTAGACTTGCTTCCAGCAGCCTTTTTACAAATGGTGTTAATGCTCCATCTCTCCCCATCAATGGTTTACCTTCCCTTATTGATGACAGTATATTTGCTTCCAGCTCTTTGTAATCTACCAGGCCAGTCGTTCCATTTTCTATTTTGTAACTCATATATCAAACCTCTATTTTTTGTTTCTATTTTATTTTTATTTCTCGGTTTGACACACTTTTTTGAACATTCCCTCGCAAGAAACTGCCTCCCAATCTCACTCATTTCCGGTAGGAAATAAAAGATCTAAAATGAACCCCATAACAGCAAAGTCCGATTCTAAACTTCCGGTTAGTAAAAAACCTCTTCTCACTCATGTTAGTGTAAAGAAAATAGCTGCACGATTTGAAAGCCATGGGAAGAAATAGTTGTAACCTATTGAACAAACCCTATAATATCCTTGATCTTTTTTATATTGTTATTTGCAATCTCTGCTGCTTTTTCTGTACCTTCTTTTAATATTTTATGTAAATGGAGCTGATCCTTCAAAAGACCGTTCAACTTCTCACGTATGGGTGATATAACACTGATGATTAAGTCAGCTAACTCTTTTTTAAAGTTCTTTATGTCATGTTTATCCACTTTTTTACACACTTTTTCTACATTTAAATCACTAAGCACTGAATAAATATTTATCAAATTGCTTATTTCTGGACGACATTTTAAAGTAGAAAAATCAAAGCCTAGAATTGAATCTGTTTTTGCTTTTTCTATTTTTTTGACAATTAAGTCATCTATATCGTCAAGGTTAATGCACGAATATTCTGAAGGGTCAGATTTACTCATTTTGCTTGTACCATCTCTTAAGCTCATTATTCTTGATGTGCAATCCAAAGTTAAGATTTCAGGTATGATGAAATGACTACATTTATAATGATTGTTAAAAGCTGATGCAATATCACGTGCAAGTTCTAAATGCTGTTTTTGATCATCGCCAACAGGAACATATTTAGTTTGATACAGCAATATATCCGCAGCCATAAGTACTGGGTAGCTATATAACCCAAGGGAAGCTTTTTGTTTATCGCTTCCAGCCTTATCTTTAAATTGAGTCATACGATTAAGCCAACCAATTGGTGTATAGCACCCTAGAAGCCAGCCCAATTCTGCATGACCACTAACTGCGGATTGATTGAAAATAATCGACTTTTCCGGATCTATTCCACATGCAATATAAGTTGCTGCTGCTTTAAAAATATTATTTTTTAATTCATTTGCGGGAAGCTTATTTGCTGTGATTGCATGCAGATCAACAACACAAAAAAGAGATTTATATTTATCCTGCAAGCCTATCCACTGCTTAATTGCACCAAGATAATTGCCCAAGTGTAATACTCCACTTGGCTGAATACCTGAGAAGACAACTTCTTCCATACCTTGAGTGTGTTATTAGTTACTTTCGCAATCAGCAGATTTTTTAGAAAGAATAACCATTGCAGGACGAAGCAACCTATTTTTAATGGTATAACCAGTTTGTAGTACTTCTACAATAGTGCCAGGCTCTTTTTCATTATCTTCTCTTTCCACAACAGCTTGATGTAAATTGCTGTCAAAAGAGTTACCTATTGGATCTATTTCTTCTATTCCATGTTTTTTTAGATCACTCACAATCTTTTGGTGCGCCGCTTTTATTCCTTCATGAATAGGATCATCATCTTTCAAGTTTTCCATTGCTTTTTTTAAATTGTCACAAGAGTCGATCATATCACGTGCAAATTTTGTGACTGCATAATCACTTGCATCGCTAATTTGCTTTTGCATTATACGTTTAACGTTTTCATTATCCGCAACAGCGCGACGTAAATGATCTTCAAGCTGAACTGCACGTTCTTTTAATATATTAAGCTCTTCACTTAAATCACCTGTTTGCTGATCTTCTTGATCATCCCCTTTTCGTTTACTGACCATATCTGCAAATTTCTTTTTTTTCTCTTTATTACTATCTGACATATCATTCACCCTTACAAACTTAATAAATATATAACAATCAATCTAAAAATATCAAGCGTTAGCTATCCTTGTCTTTCTATGCTTGCATTTAAAAAGTCAATCAAAGCAGTTTTATAAAGAGAATCAGAAAAAGTATCAATATTACTTTGCGCCATATTAATATAGTGTTTAGCTTCTTCCATAGAAACATGAATGGCATTATGATGATTAATATATTGTAATGCTTGGTCAAAATTGTGTCTAGCTGAAGAAAAAGATTTCTCCCAGAATTTTTGTTCTGATGGGCTGCCTTTTTCATATGCTATAATAGAAGGTAAAGTAACTTTACCTTCAAAGAAATCTTTTCCAAGTTGCTTTCCTAAAGTGCCTTGATTAGCAGTATAATCTAGCACGTCATCAATTATTTGGAATGCCATACCAAAATTAAACCCGAAATTCCTTAGCCTCTCTGTTTCGTCACTTGTGGCTCCAGATACTACTGATGCAGCCTCGCAGCATGCAGAAAATAAAGATGCTGTCTTTTCTCCAATGATATTAAAATAATTTTTCCTAATTGTGTTAGGGTCAAAACGCGTTGTCATCTGCTTTATCTCACCCTTGACAAGCAAATTAGATGCCTTAGATAAAATAGAGAGAACACTTAAATTCCCACATTCTATAAGCCATCTAAATGCTAAGGTCAATAATAGATCACCAACTAAAATGCTTGATTTATTCCCCCAAATTTTATTTGCTGTTGCAACTCCATGGCGTGCCTTACTTTCATCAAGCACATCATCATGAAGTAAAGTAGCGTTGTGTATAAATTCTACCGATGCAGCAATGTTGATCCTACTCTCTCCAGAGTAATTCAGCATTTTACAAATAATAAAAATGAGCTTAGGCCTTATCTTTTTTCCTCCTGAATTAATAAGATGAGATGTAATATCGGTAGCAAGCTTAGTACCTTCATCATTGACATTTTTGAAGATAAAGTCATTCATAGCCAATAAATCAGAAGATACAATATCATCTAATTTACTACTTTTTGTTAAATCAGTGTTTAGCATTTAAGAGGACTTATGCTTCTTGCCCTTGTACTTTCTCAACTTTTCTCTTTTCTATTTTTTTCGATTCTGTTTCTAAATCTACTATGCCTTTTTTAATGAACCACATTACCCTTTCAGTTGCTTGCGCTCCTACACTTAGCCAATGTTTTAATCTATCAGCTTTTACCACAACACGATTTTTATTGTCTTTTGGCAACATTGGATCATATTGTCCTATTCTCTCAATAAAGCGCCCATCTCTTGGTGCTCGTGAGTCGGCTACAACTATCCTATAAAAAGGACGTTTCTTTGCCCCAAACCTTGCTAACCTTATTTTAACTGCCATGTCAACCTTTATTCATATATTAATTACAATTTAAATACAATAAACAGCTCAAGTCAAACTAATTGTACCTCTTTTACCTAAAAATACAATATAGCCCCCTCCAATCACTCATAAAAGGAAGATAATAAACTTTTTTATATATCATCAATCATAGCATGATTAACTTCTACTCTATACTTTGATTTTAGATAGCTAATTAACTGTTCCTTTAGCGATATCATCACACGTTTTCCGGTGTCAAGCATGTTTAATTTACCATTTGATGAATGCATTTGTTTTAGAACGCCTATTATAATTTCATTATTGTATTGAATAGGATCTGTTACCGAATTAGTTGTTTTCATATTGAAAATCTCTTCTATGAAAGAAAAAGGGTAGTTTTGTTCATTGCGTTGTATTTGCTGGCCTTTAACCAATTTTATACCTTGCATTTCTTCCAAATCTGTCTTTTCTCTTAGTTGAACTGCTACTTCTTGTCCCATTTTAAACATTCTTTCTTTTATAAATTCACTACGCCAAAGCTTTATGGCTGATTCCCTACTTTCTTCAAAATTTTGTAATTTAGGAGGAACGATATCACTGATTTTCACACCAACAACAGTATCTCCAACACCCTTAAAATAACTCTTCTGATCTTTCTCGCGTGAAAAAATGAAAGAAATGAAATCACTGGAATTTCCTACTTCATTACCACTTTGGTCTTTTCCACTAGCATCTACTGGACCAATGGTTTGTATAGGTAAATTGTAATTATTGGAGATTTCTTCAATCGTTGCACCATTGTATATCTTATAATTCACTTGATTTATGAAATCATTGACTTTTTCAAAAGACTTTTGATTGGTTAAAACTGACCTTATGTCTTTTTTTAAATCAACCAAGTCTTCATCAGAGATTTGATGTATGCTTTCTACCTTTATTACGTGCCATCCAAAATTGCTTGTTAAAACTTCACTTACTTCACCTGTTTTGAGAGCAAATACCTTTTCTCTCATATTTTCAGGTAAGAAATCCTTAGTTATATTATTTACTCTGGTTTCATCGAGTTTCACTTTATTAAACTCTTCTATTATTTGTTCAAAGCTTGCTTTACTTTCTTCAAGTGCTCTTCTTGCTATTTCAGCTTTTTCTTTGGTAGGAAATATCACATTGAATATGTCTCTTTGATTTTTAAGTTCCTGATGTTCTATTATACTATCAACCTCTTCATCTGAAATTCTGATTTGATCTTCAAAATATTTTTGATCCAGAGAAATGTATTGCGCAGTTCGATACTCAGGGTAATAAAAATTGGACTTATTTCTTTCATACAAATCAAGTAAGGCTTGATCATCTGGTTCAGGAACGTCTGTAATTGCATCCTCAGTTATTTTAACAATATCAACTACTCTAGTTTGGTAGCGATTTTTGTATATCTGCTCATCAACACTCTCACCAAAAGTTACCGGATAATTATCTTTAAATAACGAAGTCATGAACATCATTGCAGGCAGGATTTTCTCTAGTTTTTCTATATATTCCTTTTCTGTTATATGCAGGCTATTTAGAGTTTGATGGAATTTATTATGGTCAAATTCTCCTTTATCGTCCTGAAAGTACTTGGTATTTTTTATATGGCTTTTGATAGATTCTTCTCCAACTTTTAATCCAAGTTCGCTAATTAGGTTAAACAATAGTTTTTGCTCTATAAGTGCGTTAAGTAAATCATATTTCAGCTTTTTTACTTGTTCTTTACTTACATCAGATCCAGAAATTTGCTTTTCATAATTTTGATATAGTAATTTATATTCATCTGATGTTATAACTTCCTTTCCTACTTTAGCTAATTCTTTCCTTTCATCATCATTTGATAAAAGATTGCCAATCCCCATAAAGATTAATAAGCAAACTAAAAGGAGAACGATTGCCTTGGTAAAAAAATTTCTAATACTCATTGTAAACTCAGTTAACTAACACTTAAATTTAGAATAGCAATAATTTAATATTTGTAAATCTATTAACAAATTAGCTAATATATGTAATATTGTAGTGTATTAAATTGAATGGAAGCTTATATTAACCTAAGAGCCTGTAAGTGATCTCTGAATATGTTAAGATGAGGTATAGTTGACATGAGGTAAAGTATGAGGAATACATATCCAAGTGACATAAGTTGTGAAAAATTCGAAAAGATTAGACTAATTTTAGAAAGCGTGCGAAAGAAAACAAAGCCAAGAAGATTAGGTTTATATGAGTTATTTTGTGGTGTGCTTTATGTACTAAAAAGTGGCTGTCAATGGCGAATGCTTCCAAAAGAGTTTCCAAGATGGCGAAATTTTTACGATTACTTCAAGAAATGGAGTAAAAAAACGAATGAAGATAGAGAAAATGTTCTAGAAATTGTCTTAAAAAAAATTGGTTGGAGAGAACAGTGGTCGGAATACCAAAACAAGCTTCTGCATCATTGATGCCCAAAGTGTAAAAAATAACGATACTGCTGAAGAAAAAGGTTATGATGCTGGCAAGAAAATTTCAGTAATAAAGCGTCATATCGCAGTTGATACACAAGGTTTGACACACGCAATTCATATAACAACGGCAGAAATAACTGATCGTAGCAGTGCTTTGACAATGGTTAAAAATGCTAAAGAAAGTCTCTCTGAAGTTAAAAACATACTGGTTGATGCAGGCTACACTGGAGAAAATTTTGCAACACAGATGAAAGTAACTATTGGTGCAACTGTTGAGGTGAAGCACCTTTGCTGTATTGCCAAAAAGATGGGTTGTTGAGAGATCTTCTTTTGCCTGGTTGGAAAAATGTAGGCGACTTTGGAAAAATTGCGAGCGTAAACTTAATACTAGCCTACAAATTTGCTTTTACTTCTTTCCTCCTCAAAAGATTATGAACAGGTTCTTTGATGATAGAGGGTTTATTTCTAATAGTCTTTATGTTGATGTGACAATATTTGGTACTTTGTCATTGTTAGCACTGCTAGCTACTGAGATATTTAGTCCTACATTTTCAAAAGGTTGTGAAATATACACTGAAAAACACATGAAAGATTTACTTGAGGAAGATCCAAGAGATAGAGTGCAAAAGGAGACTGATCTGTTAGGACGGTATGATCCACGAAGTCTATTAATGCCGATAATTATGCCTCTTGTTAGAAAGTATTTTGAAAAAGTGGCAAGCGAATTTGCTGAGAGGAATTTTGATGAGGTAAAAACTGATATGTCTGATGTTAATATTGAAGGACTATCTAATCCTCAAGCAATTGAATTTACACAGCAAACAGTGTAGTATAAGCTTTTAGCTCTATGCATGGACTCAAAAAAAGTAGAATTAATATTTGAAAAATTTCAACAGTCAAATCCTGCGCCAAAAATAGAGCTAAATTATACCAATCATTTTACGTTATTAGTTGCAATAGTTCTGTCAGCGCGGACGACCGATATAAGTGTTAATAAAATTACAAAGGAGCTATTTAGTATCGCTGATACGCCAGAAAAAATGTTGAATCTTGGGCAAAGTGAGCTGAGAAAATGCATAAGCAGTATTGGTTTATATAATTCCAAAGCAAAAAATATAATCGGGCTCAGTAAAATATTGATTGAGAGGTACAATAGCAAAGTGCCTACTAATTTCGATGATTTGGTATCTTTACCAGGGGTTGGGAGAAAGAGCGCTAATGTGTTCTTAAATTCAGGGCTTGGTATTCCAACATTGGCAGTTGATACTCACGTTTTTAGAGTGAGCAATAGAGTTGGGCTTGTGAAAGAAAAAGATGTACTTAAAACAGAGCAGTCTCTTTTGAATGTAGTGCCAAAAAAATACCTACTTTATGCTCATCATTGGCTAGTTTTGCATGGTAGATATGTTTGCAAAGCGCAAAAACCTTCGTGTGAAACATGCATAATTCATGATTTATGTGAGTTTGAATGTAAGAGGTATAAAGTCTAGCACAACACTTCGATATTTCTTACTTTTATCATCCAAGTAGCTGATCTCTATGATGGTGTCATCCGAGTAGCTGACACTGGGATGACAATGAAGGGCTACTTGATGACGCCTCTGTGCACTGCCGTTATAAAGCTGCTACTTTGATGAATAAAATGATGTCATTCCAGAGCATGGAGCTGTAATCCAGTTCTTATTACCTGATATGCTCATTTGACAGTTAAGTCTTCTCTACCACGATTTGCATAACACCTTCGCTCATGGTTAAAAGATACCGAGGTAGTAGGGTGTATTAGTTTTTGCAAGCTGTTATTTTGCTATGGATTGCTGTAATGGCATCATCTATTTTATTGTTATCACAGCCTGTTTGGGCAAGTTCGGCATTTCCACCGCAATCCCTTCTGGTTACATTAGATACTAGCTCTTTTGCATTGATCTTATTAGTTAAATCTTTACTTACTTTGACAATCAAAACTGTTTTATCCTTTTCTGTTACCATGAAGGCTATTACAGTTTTCGGTTTTTGTTGCTGTAGAGCAAATTCCCTTATTATACTTCCTGGAACGTTATTGAAAGTGTGGCTTACGAAATTTATTCCATTTATTTCGGTACTTTTTACAGTTTCTACACTGATAAGCTTTTTATAAAGATTTTTTATTTTGACTTCAAATTCTTTGCGCTCCTGGCTTAAAATACTGAGTCGACTTATTATTTCATTTACTGGTGCTTTTACGCATTCTGCAACTTTTTTTAAGCTAATTTCGTTATTGCGTACATAATTAATTGCTTCTTGACCGGTTAAAGCTTCAATTCTTCTTACTCGAGATGCAACGGAACATTCTGCTGCTATCTTAAACAAACCAATTTCTCCGGTACGCTCCACGTGTGTACCACCACATAATTCTTTTGAATCTCCAATTTTTACAACCCTAACATTATCACCATATTTTTCACCAAATAAGGCCATCGCTCCTTCGTCTATTGCCTCATCCATACCTTGAACTTTTGTGGACGTAGAAAGATTTTCTCTGATTAGAGAGTTTACTATATCTTCTACTGAAGACAGCTGATCCTGAGTGACTGGCTTATTGTGACTAAAGTCAAATCTTAGTCTATTTGGTGCGACTAGAGAACCTTTTTGAGCAACGTGATCACCTAAGATTTTTCTGAGTGCAAAGTGTAGAAGATGTGTAGCTGAATGATTTCTTCTTAAGTCTTGTCTTCTTTTTTTATTAATACTAGCTGTAACTGTGTTACCTTTACAAATTGAGCCGACGCACCTGTGCAAATACAAGTCATTAATCTTGTTGGTATTTTCGACTGTTACCATACTTCCATCAGACTGTATAAGATTTCCAATATCTCCCACTTGTCCACCTGACTCTCCATAAAAAGGTGTTTTATCAAGTATAATAGTTATCTTTTCTCCTTCTTTTGCAGAATCAATTACTTCATTTTTAGAGGAAATTATTGCGAGTACTGTTGCATCCTTTACTTCATCACGTTCATAACCAACAAATTCCGTTTTGCCAAACTGATCGATTAAATTAAACCATACTTGTTCAACAGATTTTTCACCAGATCCAGTCCAATTAGCACGTGCTCTTTCTTTTTGCTCTTTCATTGCATTATCAAAACCTTTTTGGTCAAAATTTATTTTCCTTTCTTTCAAAATATCAAGTGTGATATCCAAAGGAAATCCATAAGTGTCATATAGTTTGAATGCTGATTCTCCAGATAGAGTGTCACCTGATTTTAAATCTGCAGTGAATTTGTCCAAGAGATTAATGCCTTTCATTAAAGTGTCTTTAAAGTTTTCTTCCTCTGATTTTAACGTTGTTTCTATTAAGCTTTTAGCTCTGATTAGCTCTGGATAAGCATCTCCCATATAAGCCAAACTTGTGCCATCTATGAGTGCAGGAAAAACAAGGTTCAATAGAGAATCATTATATCCAAGTAGGTGGATATAACGTACTGCTCTCCTGATCAATCTGCGTAGTACATAATTTCTTCCTTCATTTCCAGGAAGCACTCCTTCTGCGATGAGAAATGCAGCTGCACGAAGGTGATCTGCGATAATCTTATGAGCTACTTTATTTTCCGTATTTCCACAGTACTCTTGCGATTTACTTACCAGAGCAGAAAATAGGTCAATATCATAGTTATCATGAACGTTCTGCATAACAGCTGCTATTCTTTCAAGGCCCATTCCGGTATCGATGCATTTTTTTGGTAATTTTTGTAAATTACCTTCTTCATCTTTATTAAATTCCATGAACACCAGGTTCCAAATTTCAACAATTCTGTCGTCTTCATGTAAAGCGGAATTTCCATGATCGTAAAAGATTTCAGAACATGGGCCACATGGACCAGTATTGCCCATGCTCCAAAAGTTATCATCTGTTGTAATTCTTATGATTTTATCATCTGAAAAGCCACTTATCTTACGCCAAATTTCATATGCTTCATCATCAGTGTGGTAAACAGTTATGGATAGTCTGTTTTTATCAAGAGACAATTCTTCAGTAATAAATTTCCACGCAAATTCTATCGCAGTTTCTTTAAAGTAATCACCAAAGCTAAAATTTCCGAGCATTTCAAAAAATGTGTGATGCCGAGATGTATAGCCAACATTTTCAAGATCATTGTGTTTACCACCTGCTCTGAGACACTTTTGACTTGAGACGGCACGTTTCATTTCAGTTTTTTGCGTGCCGGTAAAGATGTTTTTGAACTGTACCATACCAGCATTTGTAAACATGAGTGTTGGATCATGCTCTGGAATCAAAGGAGAAGAAGGAACTTGCTCATGATTATTATTTACAAAAAATTTTATAAATCTTTCTCTAATTTCGTTTAGCTTCATCGTTTTTACTGAGGTTATCTATGCATAATAAGTTGTAACAGAAGTAAAATCAATTTATCAATCTAAATATTAATATATACATTACTTAGTATAATAAAGGTAACTTTTACATAAAAATTTTAATAAAAAGATATAGGTTTAAATATTTTATCCACTAACATAGAGAAGTATTTGTTAATTCAAATAATACTTTTATTAATTCATTTAAGGAGTGTGAAATGCCAAAAAAATTCCAAAACACTAAGAATAGCATGCGAAAGAGAGAAACAACAAATAAGCAGGAGATGGATGGTCCAACAATTAGAATTGTATCTGACTTGGAAAGTATAAAACAAAACAGAAGAGTAGAATTTTTAATTAAAGGAGAGAATTTAACAGTAAAAGACCTCTCTATATCTTCTAGAGCAGCTGAGATAGGCTTGGTTACAGGAATAGTAAATTCAATAGACATTCCTCAAGCAATTCGTGAATCGACAATAGATGGAATTATTTTAGGTCTTAAGAGTGGAGAAATAGAAAAAGGTAAAGAATATAATTATAGAGAATTTAAGAAAATATATCTAAAAAACCTTGTAGATGAATTGGGTAAGGATAGTTCAAAAAAGCTAAAAGAAAGAACTGATGAAAATAGCCAATTGAGAGAATCTACTACTGAAGAAATTGATTATCAGATGCAGGAAGATGTAACTATCGAATCAGCTTCTTTAACAAAACAAGAATTCGATTTTGCATCAAGCAAAGTAACTACTAAAGAGATTAATGACGTAATAAATGAAATAGAAGAATCAAATGCTAGTTATGGAATTACTCCTGAAGATATAAGTAGTGTTTCCCGTTTTGATAGTAATTCACAAGAAGTGTTAGATCATTCTATATTTAATAGCACAGATGTGGAAGGGCCTAAATTACCCGAAATAAATGGAGGACAGTATATAGGAATAGCAGGGATTGCTGGTGGTATATTGGGTGGAGTGCTAGCAGTAGCTTTTGCAGGATTAGGATACTTTGTATGGCATAGAAAAAATAGGGAAGGTAGCTACGATGTTAAAAAAGCGATGAAAAACCTTCCTGAACAAGCTCAACTTGAGCATTCCGGATCTACATCAGAAATAGAATCTTTGCTCAGCAATGCTACATCGGTAGCACATCTATCTTCTCAGATTAGTGTCGAGTAAGATTCCAGAGTTTGATGGCACAACAGTGCCATCAACTTAGCTCTTACAGCACTTATATGCTCTGGAACCAAAGGAGAAGAAATTTTCCTGTCTTACAAAAAATTTTATAACTCTTTCTCTAATTTTATATCGTTTTTACTAAGGTATAATAAATTGCAATGAGAAATTCAGATATTAATATATGTATTATTTAGTATAATAAAAATATAAAAATCTTAGTGAAAAGATGTGGACTTAAATAATTTATCTTTTATACATAAGGAAATATTGGTCAGCTTGGGGGTCATATATGTCAAGAAGATTTAAAAATACTGTAGGAAAAAAAAGATCAATCAATAAGGAAAAAAGGAATAGATGGATTAGTATTGAATCAGAATTGCGAGATGTAGAACAAAACAGAACAATATATTTTCTATTGGGAGGAGGTGATTTAAAACTTAAGTATGTATGTATGCTTGACGATACATCTTATCGTATTCTTGTTGCTGAAGGAGAAATAGTGCATGCAGAAAATCCAAAAGTGATGATTGATGATATTGTTTCTGATCTCAAGAGTGGAAAAATACGAAGTTATAAAAGATATAATGCCAAAGAGTTTTATGAAAAGTATCTCAAAGAGTTTTTGAGTAATGAGAACTTGCAAAAGCTGGAAGCTGGTGATATTGAAAATACAACAGCAGAACTACCAAACTTAAAACAAGTAATGGAAGAAATGAAAAAATCAAACGCTAGCAATGGAATTACAATGCGAAATATAGAAAGTGTTCAAAATACGACGAATATTTTGGGTAATCCTATGATTCATGATACAAACTTGAGAGAGTTTAAATTATTGGAAACACCTTCAAACGAGAAAAATAATATAGTGTTCACAGTAGGTATGTTAGCAGTAACAGTAGCTTTGGTAGCAGCTATCGCAGCAGCTGTACCATTTAAATGTTGGTTTTATAATAGAAAAAATAAAAGCCATAGTAGTGCTAAGGAAGAAACTCCATCTAGTTATTTATTAAGTGCAATAACTTTAGAAAGTGGAACTAATTCTATTCGTTAGCCAAAATATTGCAAAAATAGAATTTTTTTATTATTTTTTTACAGTTTCCTCATTTAATAATTTTTATGCTCTAATTATTATACTTAATTTATCATTACCTGTTGTGTAAACAGGATGAGAATTTTCAATAATCTACATCCTTTAGTAAGAAAAAATCAATACATTCACGATAAATTTACCTCATATCTGTGTTTTATATGTGGAATTTCGAATGGAAAATTATGCAGGCAAAGAAAGAAGAATAGTGAATATAGTTACTCAACATTGGAGTGATATAAAAGGATCAGATAGAGAATGGCCAGAAAGACATGAAATAGACACTGCAGAAATCATGGAGTCATGGCAGCATTGTTTTATCATTGAAGTTAAAGATCGAGGTTATATTTGTGAAAATGCAGGAGAAAAAGCTATTGAATTCTATGGTTTTGAAAAAAAGATGTACATCGATGATAAGTATGCAATTGATGCACCATTTTTGCGGCTATATAAAATAGATGCAGTTATTGATAAACTTGAGACTGTAATAGAGAGTAAATGCTCAATTAACGAAGAGGAAGAAAGTGAAAGTGTTAAAATGAGGCAAGTATTGTTGCCAATTGGAGATAAAGAAGGTATAACACATATACTGGGTGTGATTACATTCAAGCTGCTTTAAAATACAATTTTAATTTGATTTTTTAATAAAGTTATCTATACTCATACTTAATTACTAATAAAGAACTAAATAGTGGTGTTTGTAAATTTGTTTAGAATATGACGAAAATAAAATTAAAAACCAAATCTTCTGTCAAAAAGCGCTTTCACCTTACAGCTAAGGGTAAAGTCATCTCTACTCAGTCAGGTAAAAGACATGGTATGGTAAAGAGAAGTAAATCTAATATTCGTAATCAGCGTGGTACGACGATTCTTAGTAAATCTGACTCGCGTATAGTTAAGCTTTATATGCCTTATGGTATTTAACAAAATGGAGGTAAAATAAAAATGGCTCGAGTAAAACGTGGAGTCACTACTCATGCTCGTCATAAAAAAATATTGAAACTAGCAAAGGGTTATAGAGGACGGGCAAAAAATTGTTATAGAATTGCATTACAAAGAGTTGAAAAAGCACTCCAATATGCTTACAGAGACAGAAGAACCTGTAAACGTGATTTTCGTGGTTTGTGGATAATACGTATTAATGCAGCAGTAAGAGAACATGGACTTACTTACGGTAGATTTATGCATGGTCTTAAACTTGCTGAAATTGATTTAAATAGGAAAATTCTTGCTGAGATGGCTGTTAATCATAAGGATGATTTTGCTAAATTAATAGAAATTGTAAATAGTAAGTTAGCTTAAAGCAAAAACACCATGAGAATTATTTTCATGGGGTCACCGGAGTTTGCTGTTGGTGCGTTAAACTTACTATTGAAATTACAGAGTGAAATAGTAGCAGTATATACCAAAGCTCCAAAACCTTCTGGACGTGGGCAGAGGTTAACAAAATCCCCAGTACACATCGTTGCTGAAAAAAGTGACATAGAGGTATGCACTCCTGCCTCTTTAAAATCTTCGATAGAGCAAGAAAAGTTTGGAAATTTTAAGCCAGACGTTGCAGTTGTTGCTGCGTATGGATTGATACTTCCAAAAGAAATTTTAAATATTCCCAAATATGGTTGTATTAATATTCATCCATCATTGCTGCCTAGGTGGCGCGGTGCAGCTCCGATACAGCACACAATTTTAGCCGGAGATCAAGAAACCGGAGTTAGCATTATGCAGCTAGATGAAGGATTAGATTCTGGCCCTATTTTAAAACAGAAAAAATTTCTTATTGAAAAAAGCGATAATTATAAGACGTTGTATGATAAATTGTCTGAATTAGGTAGTGATTTACTGCTGAAAGTACTAAACGAAATTGAAAAGCAAGTTCCCTTAAAACAGAGCGATAACGATGCGTGTTATGCTGACAAAGTAAAAGACTATAAAATTTACGCAAGTGACGCCTGTGAAATTGCTTATAGAAAGGTTAAAGCATTTTATCCAAAAGCATTCATTAAGGTAGAGAATAAACGTATCAAGATACTTGATGCTGAATTTGAAGCCTTCACTTCAGGACAAGGTGAGATCATTAATGATAATATGCATATAAGTTTAAAAGGTGGTACTTTAATTCCTAAAGTTGTACAAATGGAAGGAAGAAATCCTTGCGATATTAAAGATTTTGTTCGTGGCTTAAAATCAAGTTTAACAAAAAAATTTATAGAATAGACTACTTTGAAAGGAGGGTGAGGAGAGCTAAAGCAACTTCTACAATTTGGTATTCCGCTGCTTGTTAGCGGAATCTACAACAAGATACCGCGTTTTGGTGTACGAACATTGCAATTTGCAGGTAATTTGAGTAGTAGATGGTGTCATTCCAGTGCTTGACACTGGAATCCAGTTTCTATTGTACAGCCACCTGGTGTGCTCATTTAAAGTGAAGTTTTCTGGATCCCAGTGTCTGGGGACTGGGATGACATCTTTCTTGGTCTCTTGTATCACAATGTTCGTACAGCTATGTGCTTGTTAGCGGAATCTACAACGAGATACCGCAGTGGTATGACGTAGTAGCTATATATAGACAAATTTTCTTTTCTTAGATATAATCTTAAGAAACCTTCCATATGAAAATTAAAAGAGCTTTAATATCAGTATACGATAAGACAAATATAATTGAACTTGCATCGTTTTTGATGCAGCAACAAATAGAAATTCTCTCAACAGGGAATACTTATAAAGTGCTATCAGGTGCGGGAATAAAAACGCAAGAAGTTTCAGATTACACACAATTTCCAGAAATACTAGATGGCAGAGTGAAAACTTTACATCCTAAAATTCATGGAGGAATACTCTGTGATCGAAAAAGGCACGAAAAGGAAATGCAGAATCTAGAAATTAAGCCGATAGATCTGCTTATAACTAACTTATATCCATTTTGGAAAACGGTTAATAGCAACTCAAGTGAGAAGCAAATCATAGAACAAATAGATATAGGTGGAGTAGCATTAATTAGAGCTACAGCAAAAAACTTTCATTTCACTTCAGTGATTTCTAGCATTCAAGATTACGAAACACTGAAAGCTGAGATGATCAAAAATAACAATCAGACAACATTAGAATATAGAAAACATCTAGCAACTAAAGCATTTGCTCTGACTGCACAGTATGATTCTAATATTTACAATTGGTTTTTATCACAGGGTAAAAGCAATGAGTTACCAGAGTTTTTTACTTTATATGGATGTAAAGCACAAGGACTCAGATATGGTGAAAATCCTCATCAAAAAGCTGCATTTTATAGCAATCAATTTAGCAAGTATCCACTGGAGAAAATACATGGAAAAGAGTTGAGCTATAATAATATAGTCGACATAGAGTCTGCACTTAACATAATTTCTGAGTTTCAAGAACCTGCAGCAGTGATAATAAAGCACAATAATCCATGTGGCGCTGCTGTTAGTGATAGTGCTTTAAAAGCATATGAAAAAGCTCTATCATGTGATGAAATAAGCAGTTTTGGTGGAATAGTTGCTTTCAATCGGGAGATAGATTTAAAGCTAGCAGAGAAATTAAACGAGATATTTTTGGAAGTGGTGATAGCACCATCGGTAAACAATGAGGCACTAAAAATTTTACAAAAAAAGAAAAATTTAAGAGTGATTATTCATCAATCTCTTCAGCAAAATGCAAAATATCAAATCAAAAATGTTGTTGGCGGGTTCTTAGTGCAAGAAAATAATAACCATACAGTAAAAGTAGAAGAAATAAACCGAGTGACAGAATGCACTACAACAAAAAAAGAGAAGGAAGATCTTATTTTTGCTTGGAAAATATGTAAACATGTAAAATCCAATGCAATAGTGATAGCAAAAGACGGTTGTGCTATTGGCATCGGTGCAGGACAAACAAGCAGAATAGATAGTGTGAATATTGCAGTAAAAAAAGCAGGTGAAAAATGTAAAGGCGCAGCGCTTGCTTCGGATGCATTTTTTCCATTTCCAGATAGTATAGTAGAAAGTGCAAAGCATGGAATTACAGCTATAATTCAGCCAGGTGGCTCATTGAAAGATCAAGACGTGATAGCAGCTGCAAATGAGAATAAAATTGCCATGTTTTTCACTGATGTTCGTAACTTTCTCCATTAAGCTTTGTATCCTGTCAAAATTATACCCACACAGGGCTTTGTTGCATAGCAGCTTATAGGTATGAAAATTGTAGTAAATTTATGTAGTTACTTTAAACTCAACTACACCTATCTGTAATTGTAAGCTGTACTCTTGAGCTCCTGATGCGATTTATAGCAAATCCTAAAATGCCTTGCTGTTTTTCCTTATAGACATTCAGCTTACCTTGTACATTAGTCTATCTGGATGACATTTTACTTTTTCTAGAATATAATAATTCCCTAGAAATTACCCTACTCAATTCTATTGTACCTTGTTTAACATTGAAACATGAGTCTGGAATCTAGAAATTTTTTAAGAACAAAAGTTATTCTAAGTTTTTGTTGGTAAGAAAAACTGGATTACAGCTCCATGCACTGGAATGATATCTAGGTCTAAAGTCTACATAAAAATCGTTTACAATCGGCGTTCAATGTGATAAGTTGAAAGCAGTTTATTCCTCGGTAGCTCAGTGGTAGAGCAGTTGGCTGTTAACCAATTGGTCGCTGGTTCGAATCCGGCCCGGGGAGCACTATTTTATACAATCTGTACATTTCACTTTTAGCCCAAAATTCACTACTTTTTTTTGTCTATTAAACAGACAAAACGTGTGAAGTTATATAGGTTTAAAGCCTTTACTGTCAAAATGCAAAGATGTCTGCGCTTCACTTAGCTTGCTATCTGGCTCCTCTCCTATTTTTCTTTTATTACATTTCCTTTTTAATTGAGGAAGGACATTTTTTGGCAATGTTTCATCAATACTGCAATAATTGTAAATGAGCGAAGTAAGACGCACCAAATTTCCACTCGCAAAAGTCTGTATATCTCTGTAATTAATGCTGTTATCATATACTTTAAGTGTAATAAGATTTTTAAGATTTCCACTTGCTAAAGCCTCTGCACCTTCATTACTGATTTCATTCCATCCTAAACTCAGTAAAGTAAGCTTTTGAAGGTTTCCACTTGCTAAAGCTTTTGGCCCCCCTATCGCCAATTTTATTATCATATAATTTAAGCTCAGTAAGACTTGTAAGATTTCCACTGGCTAAAGCCTCTACACCTTCATCACCAATTTCGTTTCCTCCTAAATCAAGCGAAGTAAGATTTATAAGATTCCCGCTTGCTAAAATCTTTGCACCTTCTGTACCAACATAACTGCAACTTAGATCAAGTGAAGTAAGATGAGAAAGCTGAGCTAATTCTTTTATAACCTCATAATTAATTTTTGAACATCGTAAAATAAGTCTTGTAATGTTTGTATTGCTTTTTAAAAAGTTTACTAATCTATCAACATTAATTATAGCACCTGATGTTGCTAAAGTATTATCCTTTACATATTGACTATAACTCATTTGACCTCACTATTAAAGCTATGCAAGTGTTTTAGTAAACACTTCAGCAACTGTCAATCACTTTAATAAAATATTTTATGAAAAACTTCATATACCATTGCCTCCAAGCAGCTTTTTCTATCTCTTATTTTAACACAAAAGTTGTGAGAAGAGTTTGTTTTTGGTACCATTGAGGGTTTCGATGTTAACTTTTATATGAACTTTAAATCAGTCGTTTTATGTATACTAGATGGCTGGGGTAATGGAATAGAAAATAGTAAATACAATGCTATTAGCAATTCAAATCCACCTTGTTGGCAACATATTAGCTCTAATTATCCAAAGTGCAGTTTATCTGCCTGTGGAACTGATGTTGGATTACCAGAAGGCCAAATAGGCAATTCAGAAGTTGGTCACATGAATATTGGTAGCGGTAGAGTGGTAATGCAAAGCCTTCAGCGTATTAATCAAGCAATCGAAACGATAGAAAATAATGCAAATCTACAGAATTTTATTAATGATCTAAAAAGTAAGAATGGCATATGCCATATAATGGGATTGATATCAGATGGCGGTGTTCATTCGCATCAAAAGCACATTTCAGCTTTAGCAAACAAGATATCACAGCGCGGAATTAAAGTTGTAATACACGCATTTTTAGATGGCAGAGACACACTGCTAAATTCAGGGAAAAGATGCATTCAAGAATTTACAGAAAGCATAAAGGAAAATGATATAAGAATCGCCACTGTCTCTGGGCGTTATTATGCTATGGACCGTGATAATAGGTGGGAAAGAACAATTGAAGCTTATGAAGCCATCGCATTTGCAAAGGCGCCTCGTTATGATGATGCAGTATCGCTTATTGATGAAAATTACCAAAATAATATAACCGATGAATTTATCAGGCCCGCAATAATAGGAGATTATCAAGGTATAAAACCAGAAGATGGATTGCTATTGGCTAACTTTCGTGCTGATCGAATGATACAATTGGCAAGTATTTGTCTTGGTAAAGCAGGCTATACTGAAGTGGCAAAATTCTCTTCAATTTTAAGTATGATGCAATATAAAGCGAACTTAAAAATCCCTTATCTCTTTCCTCCTGAATCTTTTGCCAACACTTTGGGACAGATAATAGAAGACAATAAATTACGGCAACTGCGCATTGCAGAAACTGAGAAATATGCGCATGTGACTTTCTTTTTTAATTGTGGAAGAGAAGAACCTTTTTCTGGTGAAGAAAGAATACTAATTCCTTCACCAAAAGTTAAAACTTATGATTTGCAGCCTAAAATGTCAGCCTTTGAGCTCACAGAAGAGCTTGTAAAAAAAATTCATTCTCAAGAATTTGCGCTGATAGTTGTAAACTACGCTAACCCTGATATGGTGGGACACACAGGTAATATAAAAGCAGCCGAGCAAGCTGTGCTCGCTGTAGATGATTGCCTTGCAAAAGTACTCAGCGTTGTCAAAGAAGTTGGTAACACCGCACTCATTATTACAGCAGACCATGGCAATGTAGAATGTATGTTCGATGAAGAAAATAACACACCTCATACAGCACACACTCTAAACAAAGTTCCATTCATTATATCTTGTAACAATCTAAAACTAAGAGATGGAAAATTATCTGATATTGCCCCCACTATTTTACAGCTACTTGGGCTCAAAAAGCCAAACGAGATGACAGGTAGTTCGTTAGTGCGTTCCATGTTGCTATAACTCTATTGTTAAGGGTTGAGGAAATAAAACACTGTGTATAGAAGATAGCATATCTATTTGCTGCTCTAAATGATCATGCTCAGCTTCCACATTAGAGTACCGAATATTATTCTTCCCTACATATACAGATAAAGAACCATCATCTTCAACTGCTTTGTTATTTTGCAATACTATATTAAAAATTTCTTTCTGTTTTAAAGCATCGAACCAATCTTCAACTGTCGTATAGAAAAACTCACCCGTTCCACTTTCCGGACACACTTCTGGAGAAATCTTTAGCACATCATGAGAAAGTGGTGGGGGAAAATAGCTCTTGAATGAGTAGCTGGGAGAATTGTAGTTATTGTGCAGAGCGATAACGTGATCTTGACCAGGAAGTAAAAAATCTAAAATTCTTTCTGCAAAGTTTCTAACAGCTCTCAAAGCATCTTCTGAAACACTGCCAAACTCTCTTAAGCTAGCTTCTGCACCTACATCATCAAACATGCGATTGGGATCGAATTCATACCGCTCACCATTTAAGTAAAATTCTACATTACGCGGAGTACCATCACCATGAGTAATGTATAGAATTCTTCCACCAAACTGCTGGAGTATATGCTCACCAGCCCCTTTTGAAGTTACTTCATTTTGATGCACATTAATAAAATTGATCCCACTTGTATCGCTACTTTTAATAAAAAGCTTAACCGTGGTATCACCCAACGCTAGATCATATTCTTTAGTGTCGATGTTTGACATTCCGCTGCTATCAATAATCAAAGCAAAAAAATAGTACAAATTTTACTTTATGTTAGTTATAAGCTTTTATTTTTAAATTTTTTGCTGTCAACATTAATGATTCATCAAAGAAGCTATTAATATCACCAATACTATCTATATTTTTCACACTGATAGATTGGTCAATTCTTTTAACTAAATTGGATAAAACTTTGTTAGGGCCAACTTCAACAAACTTATTAGTGCCATGGCTTGTCATATATAAAACCATCTCTCTCCATCTTACTCTACTTACAACTTGCTTAGCGAGCAAAGCTCTTATGATCTCTGGATCACTTTCTTCCTTAGCTGTAACGTTTGATACAAAAGGAATCGAAGGGCGAGTTATGTTGATGCTTTTTAAAAATTCCAGAAGTTTTTCATCAGCAGGTTTCATAAAAGATGAGTGAAAAGGCCCACTAACTTGTAATTTTATCATTTTCTTGACACTTGAGTTTTTGAATAAATCAGGTAAGACCTCAAGAGCCTCTGCAGTACCACTCACCACTACCTGCCCACCACCATTATCGTTTGCAATTTCACAATCAATTTGAGCTGATTTTAATATACCTTCTACTTCACTTATTTCTGCTCCAAGTAGAGCAAACATTCCACCTTTGCATTTTAGTGAAGCTTCATGCATTGCTTCGCTACGAACTTTTAGCAATTTGACTGCAGACTCAAGCGTCAATGCCCCTGCAGCACACAGCGCTGTATACTCGCCAACTGAATGCCCACAAACATACTGAACGCTGTAAAGAGATTCACCAAATACGTGCTTCATAACACGTAGCGTTGCAATTGACACTGCCATTATAGCTGGCTGAGCGTTTTCCGTGATGGTTAATTTCTCAATAGGGCCATTGAAAATCAAATGAGACAGCTTTCTACCCAATATGTCATCTACTTCATCAAATACGTTCCTTGCAACTGAAAATTCATCATACAAGCTCTTTCCCATTCCTACAAATTGGGAGCCCTGACCAGGAAAAGCAAAAATCATAAAAAATTTTTCATTCTTCATTGAGAATACTACTTTATTTATTTTTTGTCAATATTTCACAATAATGATTGACCAAATGAACCAGATTCACTAAAATCTTAGCTGGTAAGAAATTTGTAAGAACAATGGCAGAAATCGATTATCACAAAGTTACTATAGTTATGACAGATGGTCAAGAGTTTGAAACTTATTCCACTTATGGAAAAGAAGGTCAAAGAATAAAGCTTGATAGAGATCCTCTTACTCATCCTGCATGGACTGGAAGTTTGACAAGCGGTTCAGGGGAGAAGGATAGTAAAATAGCTAAGTTTAATGATAAATACGGGAGTCTTTTTTAGTTCCTCCCCTCTTTATTTAACATGTATAAATATAAAAATGTAGGCTATATTCCTTCTTCGCTACCCAAGTCTCAGGAAGTATCTAAACTACTACAGAAACTCAATTTTATCAATATAGCAGAAGCAGGTAAGCATGAAGTTGATCTGCTGATAGTTGTTGGTGGCGATGGTTTTATGCTACGCACCCTACACAACTACGTCATAGGAAATAAAGATATACATGTGTATGGAATAAATACCGGTAACGTCGGATTTTTGATGAATAAATGCTTTGAAGATCTAATTGATCATATAGAACATGCAGTTCCTACTCAGCTAACTTTACTAAAAATGGAAGCCACAGACATAAGTGGCAAAAAACACCATTACATCGCAGTAAATGAAGTGTATGTCTTTAGAAATGCAAATCAAATAGTGGAGATGAATATTACCATTAATGATAAGCTAAAAGTAGAAAAATTCAGAGGAGATGGAATTATATTGTCTACCCCAACAGGTAGCACTGCATATAACTTCTCTGCCGGTGGGCCAATCTTACCACTTAATTCAAATTTACTTGCACTGACTTCCATCAATAGCTACTACCCAAGGCGTTGGAATGGAGCGTTAATCTCAAATGATACAATAGTGCAAATTGATATCAACGACGTGGAAAATCGTCCAGCACTTGTAGTATCAGATTACAAGGAATTTCACGACATATCGCAGGTAAAAATACAGAAAGATCACGAAAATACAGTCACTCTACTTTTTGACAAAGATTGCCCTTTGAATGAAAGGATCTTTGATCAGCAGTTCTTATACTAATATTTATTCTTAAATTAGTATTCATTATATCTTAATAACTATAGCGTAATCAACATAACATTGTAATTAATTTTGGAGCGAATATGCCTGGATCAGGAAATAAAGATAAAGTCACACTGGTTTCTCATACAACGGTGAGTGAAAATAGTGCAGCAACTTCACCAACACCAACTCCCAGAACAAGTGCTCCAAAACAAGATGGCAAAAACACAAATCCACTTGAAGAAGCAGGAGAAGCTACCTCGAATAAGCCATCACCTATTCTACCAACTAACCAAGTTTCACAACTTGATGAAACACCCCCTCCCCTTCCGCAAAGGAATCAAGCTTTACGAGATGGAAATTCATTTGATCTTGATACTCAAATACCACTACCTTCTTCTTCTCAAGGAAAAGATGAGCCAACTCATTATACTGAATTGGATTTACCTACTTCAAGTGAGTCAGTTCACGGTGAACCAGGAAGTGCTATTTATGCATCCATAGATAAAAATAAAAAAACTTCGAAAAAGAGTTTAGATAATGGAGTAGATAATCAAAGATTAGAAAGATCGGCTTCTAAAGAGACAGTATTTGATGAAACTTGTAATAGGAATGAAAGTGAAAAAAACCCTTTTGAAAATCTCAGTCAGCATAGCGATACACCTTCAACTTCTCCGCCATCATACACGAGCAGAAGTAGCTCTCAAGAGTCTTCGCCTACAGATAGGGTGTTTAAACTGCAAAAAAACAGATTCTGGCCCAAAGCGCAGTATGCCATGCAGCAGAAAGGCGTTGTAATTTTTGGTGCGGCCGCTATCGTGCTTGGCACATCTACAGCTTTAGTATATTTACAAGATAAAGCAAAATTTATTGCGTTCTTTACAAACAGTCCGCTATATACCATCGTACCGATTATTGCAGTTGCTTCATTGTTTGCAATTAGCCCAATGCTGCTTGGAATAAAACAGTTTGTAAATACCAAAGAATATCAAACTCAAGTAAAAAATGCAGATGAAGTTTTAGATAATGTTTTGATGGACCAGCCAGAAGGTAAAGTTATAAAGTCTGTAAGACTGGAATATAGCAATGGCACTCATTCAAATTTTGTATTTAATGCTTGGGAATCTAAAAAAGGCTTCGTCAATATTGATGAAAAAGTAATCAGTAAAACTAATAAAATAGAGTCCGTAATTAATAATAGGCCACTATTTACTGCATTATTAACTGGTGTAGTTGCTGCAAATATAGCGCTCCCTTTATTGCTTTATGCAGAAGGTGGTGTTAATAATATACAAAAATTTTACCAAAACCCTTTGACCAATAATATAAGATTATTACCACTTATAGGCTTAGGTATATTTGTATTACTAGCTGTATATCTTGGCGTGCATTACTATAGAAAAACAAATTGCACTAATCTTGTATATTCTGAAGAAACGATTGATCCTAAAAATGTTAATGGGAAATTCATTGAGGAAATAAAACGAGAAAGAACAAATGTTCTTGGAGAAAATCATAGTAAAGATGCTAAACGCAGCAGTTTAACGCTTGAGCAGGTTGTAGTTCAATCTCACAATTATAAGGATGCTATCTATAGTATAGGTGAATGAAATAAATCTCCTACAATGTCCATTGATTGGAATTTTTACACTTGCTAAGACCTTGCTATTTTGATAGCTTGAGATGATGACAAGGAAGGGGTTTGTTTATGAAAAAAGGTTTAATATTTATATCTTTAGTAGCGGCTTTATTGATAGTCGTTAATTTTTTATATAAAAATAGCGGAATTGATGATTCACAAGTAGTAAACGTTTATTCATCTCGTAAAGAAGAATTAGTACATAGTTTGTTTGATGATTTTACAAAAACCACTGGCATCAAGGTACGTTATATCATTGACGATTATTCCCAATTGCTTTCACGTATGGAAAATGGCGGTGAAGCTGATTTGTTTTTAACTGCAGATGCAGTGAATTTGATTTTAGCCAAAAAAAGAGGGCTCTTATCTCAAGTGGATTCAGAGACTCTAAAAAATGCCATACCTGCAAAATTTAGAGATAATGAAGATTATTGGTTTGGTCTCACAAAAAGAGCTAGAATATTGGTTTACAATAAAGAATCAGTAGATCCTAAGGAATTAAGTAACTATGAAGATTTAGCGAATGAAAAATGGAAAGGGAAAATATTAGTACGCTCTTCCACAAGTCCATATAACCGATCATTGATCGCTTTTATGATTGCAAAAAATGGTTTTGAAAAAACAAAAGAATGGGTGAGTGGAATTGTAAGCAACATGGCAAGAAAACCAAGCGGTGGTGACACAGATCAAATTTATGCTGTAGCCGCTGGTGAAGGCAATGTTGCAATAGTAAATAGCTACTACTTTGCAAGAATCCTTTCATCAGAAAATAAAAAGAATATCACAGAAAAGTTAGGAGCTTTCTTCCCGAGTGATGGTGTAATGGTGAATATTAGTGGTGCAGCAGTAACAAAAAACGCAAAACACAGAGAAAATGCCATAGCTTTATTGGAGTTTTTTGTAAGCAAACAGGCTCAAGAGCTATATGCTAAAAAAAATCAAGAATATCCTATTGTTGAAGGTATTGAAACTTCTGATGTGTTAAAATCTTGGGGAAATTACCTACAAAGTACTCTGCCTATAAGTGAGCTTGAGAAGCATCTCTTTGAGGCTGTTATGATAGCAGATGAATGTAAGTGGAAATAAAATTTTATAGCTTCCTTCTACTTTACTTTAGAGTTGTGTAATTGAAATTAAGAAAGTAGAATAAGCTCAAAAAAGGAGCTATGGACAAGAGAAGGAATTTATTAAATATCTCAGACCTCACAATCGGTGATGTAGAAAATATAACTAAATTAGCCAACCAATACCTTGAAGAAAAAGTTGAAAATAGTCATGTTCTGAAAAATAAAATAGTCATAAACCTATTCTTTGAAGATTCAACACGTACGCTCGCATCTTTTGAAATAGCAGCAAAAAGCCTTGGAGCAAATGTTATAACTTTACCAATAAAATCTTCTTCTATTAACAAAGGGGAAGATCTAAAAGATATGATAAAAACACTAAATGCAATGAATCCTGACTATATGATAATCAGGCATAAAAGTAGTGGTATTATTAATACATTGGCAAAGCATGTCAACTGCTCGCTAATCAACGCAGGCGATGGAAGCAGTGAACACCCAACTCAAGCTCTTGCAGATTATCTCGTAATTATCAGTCATAAAAAGCAAATAAAAAACCTCAAAATTGTGATATGTGGAGATATTTTGCACAGTAGAGTTGCAAGATCAAATATAAGATTGCTAAAAATGTTTGGAGCAAAAATAAGCTTAGTTGCACCACCAGCTTTGATTTGTAAGCATCTTCCTGAAGTATATTCACTTCACTATTCATTAATCGAAGGTATAAAGGATGCTGACGTAATTATGCTTTTAAGATTGCAAAAAGAGCGCATGAATAATAATTATTCAGAAAAAGAATATTTTCACTTGTATGGACTTGATGCACAAAAACTATCGCACGCAAAACCAGATGCAATTGTTATGCACCCAGGACCAATAAATAGAGGTATCGAAATTAGCAATGATATAGCAGATTGTGTTATTTTACAGCAAGTAAAGTTTGGATTAGCAACGCGTAAGGCAGTACTGCACTATTTAATAAATGTTTAAGTTAAAAATTAATGTTTAAGGAATTTTAGACATAATGACCCTCCTATAAAGAAAAGATTTAGAAAAATATAACACACCTTATGACAGAAATTAAGCGTACGTGTACGCACTGAAGTAGACTGTGCTATATTTTTTATTGAAAAATTAATTGAAGAGTCTGCAGACTTGAATAAGGTGGATTTCGAGCTCTAAAATACCCTCATTTTTACTGATAATAATCAACTTACCAAATGTGTCAAGTATTTTTTTGCATTTAATTTACAACTACGAACGTTTATTTGCAAAAAATACTATAAACATAAAATGATAGATGTCATAAAAGTAGCCAGCACTGGCATCCAGTTAAATTTGTGAGTTAAAAGTTATGCTAAAATATAACGTTTCTAATGATGATGGAAAATGGATCCCAGTGTCGGAGCACTGGGATGACATTGTTTAGTACGCAAATTACCACAATGTTCATACAGCTGTATACTGATTTCTTTAATGTCCGTACAGTTGTATGTCAGCTACTCGAATGACAATTTCAGATAAAACCTAGATAAAAGAGAAAAATAAATTTTTACATAATCATACTTGTACAATAACTAAAGCACTTTTTACTGTAGATTAATCATTTGATTATAGTATCATTTTAATTAAGCCTATATTTGCAATGTTTATGAAATATAAAGCATTCTTCATACTATTAATTGTTATATCTAACCTGCTTGCTGCAGAACAGCCTGAAGAAAATAAAAATGAAAGCAGTATAAATCAAGAAGACGTATCGAAAAGCAACACTGATGCTGAAAAAACTTCTCCGCTTCTGAGCGAACTCAAAGAAATCACAGACCCAACAAATGTAATCAATGAAGAAGTACCTTCAAGTAATCAAACAAACCTACAGTCTGAAGAGGAGACTAATATAAAAGATACCAAAGCTCTAACAAGTCCTTTATCAGAAGAAAAAAAAGAAGAACCTGAAGAGAAGAAAATCAGTCACAATAATCAAACAAACCTACAGCCTGAAGAGGAGATTAGCAAAAAAGACACCGAACTTTCAACAAGCCAATTAACAGAGAAAAAGAAAGAAGAACAGCCTGACAATATAACACCTGTGAACAAAAAAAATGAAAAAAGCGAAAAATGGACAAAGCTAAACAAAGAAATAAAAAAACATAAAAGCAAGTCTATATATAAAAGACAATATGATAGCCTAAATGAGCACCTTCCTAAAACTATATTTACTGATGATTACAGTAAGCAATTTTTTTACTGCATCAAGAAGGGCAACTTAATTTGTCTAAGAGGAGTAATAAATAAGCTAGAAAAAATTGGATTAACAATTCAAGAAATACTAAGATTTAGAAATAAATTGGGTGATACTCCTCTAATTTATGCAGTGAAACAAGGTGAAATAGACACAGTTCGCTTTCTCTTATTACAAGGTGCTGATCCTAGAGTAGTTGATAATAATTTTAAGTCCCCTATTGAAATAGCAATCGAAAGGAATCAGATCAACATAATAAACGCAATTGCCGAAATGATGCCATACCTTTTAGAGGATAAAGAAATAAACAATCAAGAAAACTCAGAGATGTATAACTTTGCTATAAAAACAAAAGAAAACACGTGTGATGCAAAAGATAATTAGACTTTTGATATTAATTTTAGTTGGTCATTTATGCTATGGAGATGATGCAATCAATGATTTTTTAAGCGCTCTGCATGATGTAAAATACGTATCTTACAATACAAAAGATTTTGCTAAATTTTTAGTACAGTGTAATAAAGCCAGCATACCACAAGATTTTAAGAAAGGTTTTGGTCCTAATTTAAATGGTGCTAATTTTAGTCAATTGTATTTAAGCAAATCTATTTTTGATGGAGTAAGTTTAATTGGTGCCGATTTTTCTAACACCGATTTATCAGATGTGTCTTTTATCGATGTTGATTTACGTGGTGCCAATTTTTCCAATGCTAATTTACATGGCGTTAAAATAAAAGGCACAAATTTAAGTTTTTCAAAATTTGCTTCTACAAATTTAACAGATATCATATTTGATCAGTCTAATATCAGTTATGCTGATTTTATCAATTCTAATCTCAACAAAGTAAGTATGCGTAATATAATTGGTTTGCATACCAAGTTTTTGAATGTAAAAATGAATTTCTCCAATTTATCAAACTCAAGTGCCAGCTACATCAATTTTAGTGATAGTGAAATAAACGACACTGTTATGCAGAAAAATAATTTCGACAACGCAAGTTTCTTTGGAGTGGATGCACATAAGCTCAAGGTACAATTTTCTTCATTAAAAAATGCTAACATATATGGTGCAGAAATAAAAAAATCGGATTTTACAGGTAGCAATCTTTCAAACGCCTATTTTAATTCTTCCATTATAGTCAACAGTAATTTCGAAAAAGCCAATTTAAGCAATTCACAAATTTCCTATGTGAAAGGGGATAATTCAAACTTCATTAAATCTATACTAAATGGTTCCAAGATAAAACATGCATATGTTTTCGAAGCAGACCTTCAGGATGCTGACTTATCTAATATTGATTTTAGTTTTAGTGAATTGTATAAAGTTAACGCCTATGATGCTAACATTTGTCACGGAAAGTTTCATAATACTAAAGTTGTGAATTCTGACATGAATGGTTCGTTCTTTGACCATTCATTGTTTACCTCTGCAAAAATAGAAGATTCAGATCTTTCCACAACTTCAATGTATAAGACAAAAATTAAAGACTCTCAAATTTATAATAGTACTCTTTCCCACCATAATATGGATTCGAGTGAGATAGAAAATTCAATATTCTTCAAATTATTAGCTGATAATTCGAGCTGGTCTAAGTCAAAAGTCACTAATTCAAACTTTATTGAAAGTGATTTCAAATCCTCCGTGTTTTATGATAATGCCTTTAGAAAGACTAGTTTTTTTCTTAGCAATTTGAGTAATTCAACAGTGAGTGATGTCTCTTTCCTCTCTTCAAGCATATATAAAAGTTCAATTGCTGATATTCATTTAACAGATTGCAAATTTGATAATTCAATTTTGATTGACAATCAAGGACAGACAAAAATTACAAATCTAGAGAATGCCATAACTTCAATTAAAGATCTGCAAGAGAAAATATCGCAGGGCAAAAAATTTGATGTAAATTATTCTTACTTTGAGTTTAAGGATATGAATTTAGAAAATGCTAATTTTTCTAATTCAATATTAAGTAGAGCAAAGTTTGTAAACGTTAATTTGAATAAGGCAAATCTTGAAAAAGCCGATTTACGTTATACTGTCTTTGATAATTCCTCTCTTATTGATGCCAATTTATCAAATTCTAATTTAGAGGGCTCTAGTCTTTTAAACTTTGATTCAAAAAATACAAAGTCTTAAAAAAGCTCTATAATGTACTTGTTAAATAAAGAAAAATGACCGTAAAAAATGAGGGCATACTACTGATTCTATCCTCTCCTTCTGGAGCTGGAAAAACTACTATATCAGAAAAATTACTTGAGCAATCAACTGATTTAGTTATGTCTGTTTCTATGACTACACGCAAACCTCGTCCCGGTGAAGTAAACGGAAAAGACTATTTTTTCGTTACTGAAGAAAAGTTTCACGAACTATGTAAGGCTGGTCAAATGCTTGAATATGCCAAAGTTTTTGAGAATTTTTACGGTATACCAAAAGATTTTATAGAACAAAACCTGAGTAGTGGAATAAGTGTTTTACTGAATATAGATTGGCAAGGAGCATTTCATTTGTTTGAAATCTTAAGAGAAAAAGTTGTAAGTGTTTTTATACTACCTCCCTCAATGGAAGAGCTTAGACTGCGTCTACAAAGGCGTAATAGTGATGATGAAATTGAAATAGAGCGTAGATTAGCCGAAGCGCAAAAAGAGATAAGTAAAAGTAATAAATATGATTACGTAATAATTAATGATGATCTTGATAAAAGCGTAGAAGAGATAAAATCAATACTAAGTAAAGGAATGCTTAAAAAATTAGAAGAAAAATCAAGTTTGAAAGATCTATAAAAACATTGGTTTGTCTCTTTCAGAGCACTCATGCTTCACAGTTTAGCCACATTTATTATTTTTTAAGATAAAATAGTTAAAATAGTAGACAAGTGCTAAAGTGGGGATTTGACTATGACAATAGATTTTCTAATAGAAACTAGTTTTCTGCCTTTTCACCTATATTTCGATAACATCTAGCTCAATTTAAAAGTTTAATACAATTCGTTAACGCCAAATAGCTTTTAATATTGAGGTTTTAATATGAGTATAGATCTAAGTGTATCAGTTACTAATGCAAACAAACTAGATAAACATATAAACAAAAATGAAAAACAAGATAAAAAAGACAAGCAATTGTATAATATTATAGAGAGAAAGGTAAAAAAAGAAAAACATCAGCATAAAAAACCAGGAAGTCGAGATGGAACACTCAAGGAATGTAAAAGGTTATTTAAGGAAGGCGCTAGTCCTGAAGTATTAACTAAATTAGAAGAATCGCTTAGAGAACAGGAAAAATATCACAGATATTATGTCCAATGTTTCCTTCCAGTGCTAGGTGAAGTAATAGAACGATCGAAAAGAATATCAAATGAAACAAAAAAACAAGTAATTTCTGAAGTCACTAAAAGTTGTTTTAGTAGGCACAGCGAACAAGACAGTGGCTACGGTAGCGATTTTGAAGATGAAATAAACGGAATATCAGATTCTGATAGCGATTTTGAAGATGGAATAAACGGAATATCGGATTCTGATAATGACGTTCAATTACTAAATGCAATCCAAAATGGAAACAACAGGAAATTTAGAAAATACCTAAAAGATTGCACAAATGTCAGTGGCATAACAGATGAAAAAGGAAATAATATTTTACACCTTATTGCATCGCTCAAAAAGAAACAAAAGCTTAAGTTTCTAGATACCTTGATAAAAATAGCTAACGAGAAAAATTTAGTACAACTTGTTGATAGTGAAAATCAAGAAGGAAAGACTCCTTTTCAGGTAGCACTAATTAACAAGATAATAAAAGGGAAACATGAGTCTAATACAGTTAGAAGTAGCGATAATACACTTAAGTTTCTTGCAAAATTGTTAAAGTATGGAGCCAAGCTAAGCTTACCTACAGAGGATTTAGAAAAATTATCTAAAAAGCAAAATGAATACTATCTTAAATTTTTAGAGAAATTGGCTGAGCGAAAACCAGAAATAAAAACAAAAGTTGAAGAAGTTATAGCCCATACCATAAATACTCCAGATAGTAATGATAATTATCAATTACATTTAGCAATTAAAAATAAAGATGAGAAATCCTTTAAGGAGTTATTGCAAAAAGGAGCAGATATTAGCCTGAAAGATACAGATGGTAATAATGCTTTACATCTAATAGTTTTAGAATTAAAGCAAAAACGAAAGTTTGAATTTTCAAATATAATATTAAATGTAAGTAAGGAGGAAGAAAAAGAGTATCTTAAAGCACAGTTTAAAAAAGCTATAAATGCTGAAAATACAGCAAAACAAACACCTCTTTATTATTTATTCCAGCATATAAAAGAAAAAAATGAGGATCGATCATGTACAGATAAAAAATTTGAAAAAACAAATAGATATAAAGCCTTAGAGTTATTTCTCCAAAATAGTGCAGACATTACTGCTCAAGACAAAGAGGGTAATAATGCTTTGCACTATATTGCTTCGCTAAAAGGAGAACAAAAGGTTGCATGCTTGGAGTTGATTTCCAGTTTAGTAAAAGAAAAAGAAATATCTGAAGATCAGTTAGGTAAGGCCATAAAGGCCATTAACGAAGAAGGAAGAACACCGCTACAAGTATCATTAACAAAAAAAGCAGAAAAAGGCAACCACCTTTCGCAAATGAAAACAATTTTTGATCTAGGGAAAAAGTACGACAATACAACAAAGTTTTGTGCAAAGCTGCTAGAAATAGGTGCTGATTCCCGTTATCTGAAACTAAAAGATCGAGAATTTCATACTGAAAAATATTATTGCACTTTACGTAATTTAGAAAATTACTCAAAAACTCCACAAGAAGGAAAGGTAAAAGCTAAAGAACTAAGGAAAAAACTTGAAAAAAAATATAATGTTAGAACTTTTTCAAAAAAATGTCAGCATATTCTACACAAAACAGGAGATGGCCTAAAAGCTGCATGGAAATGCATTGATCCGGGCAGGAGAGCTAGTGTATTGTTAGCAATCACAGTAGCAACTACTATTATTACAATGGTAACACTTTCTTGCTTCCAAGGACAAATTGCAATTGGAGCAGCGTTACCCATCATAGCTATAACAGGAGTGGTGTGTCTGATATTCACTTTGGAACTTAGCGGCATTAGGAAGTCTGTTAAGGAATTAACCAACGATAAGCAAAGCCGTAAAGATGATCACCTAGCTGCAAAACAACCTGAAAATATTACTGAACAACAAAATTTAGCTAACAACTCAGCAGAGCAAGAAGTACAAAGATCGTCAAATCAATCGGAGCATAAAGAAAGCCCAGCTACTCAAATGAGCTATGTATCAATACTACGTCAATTTATAAATAAACCAGATGGGTTAACTAATAAATTCTCTTTTCCGGGGCGATGAAATCAATCTCATCGCTCAGAGTTTTTTCAGCAACTTTTTTATAGTCAATTTCTACACTAACTTGGCTTTTCTCTTCTTTAAGCCATGCTATAGTATGCTTCATCCAGTTTTTATCATCACGTTCAGGGAAATCTTCACGAGCATGAGCACCCCTGCTTTCCTCGCGATTAGCTGCGCATTCCATGGTAATAACTGCTTGTGGAATCATATTGGCAAGCTCCAGCGCTTCAACCAAATCACTATTCCATATCATACTGCGATCTTCAACTGCAATGTTAGGCATCATTTTTGCTACTTCTTTTATAGCTTTTTTACCTTCCTCTAAAACTTCAGCAACACGGAATACCGATGCATATTTCTGCATAGTGTGCTGCATTTCACTTCGTATTTTTGCTACTTTGAACTCTCCAGAAGCAAATCGCATTTTATTAAATCTATCTACTATCAAGTCTGTGCAGTCTGAATGCAATTTTTTATGTGGTGTATCAGGTTTCAATTTTTCTTTTGCCCTAAGCGCGGCAGCTCTACCAAAAACCACAAGATCAAGAAGCGAGTTGGAACCTAGTCGATTTGCACCATGTACAGAAACACATGCTGCCTCTCCTATTGCAAATAATCCTTCTACCACTTCTTCTTTACCTTTTTGCAACGTGATCACTTCCCCATGATAGTTGGTTGGAATACCTCCCATGTTATAGTGAACAGTTGGAATAACAGGTATCGGATCTTTAGTAACATCAACTCCTGCAAAGGTCTTTGCTGTTTCACTAATACCTGGCAATCTGAGCTTTATTACTTCCGGATCAAGATGAGCTATATTCAAGTACATGTGATCTTTCTTTGGCCCAACTCCCCTTCCCTCTCTAATTTCAATTGTCATTGCTCGACTTACTACATCACGAGAAGCCAAATCTTTTGCCTTTGGCGCATAACGTTCCATAAACTTCTCACCCTGAGAATTAACGAGGTACCCACCTTCACCGCGGCATCCTTCCGTCATCAAGCACCCTGAGCCATATATTCCTGTTGGATGAAATTGCACAAATTCCATATCTTCAAGTGGCAACCCAGCTCTCACCACCATGCCATTACCATCACCTGTGCAGGTGTGTGCACTTGTTGCAGAAAAATAAACACGTCCATAACCACCTGTTGCTATTACCACAGAATGTGCACGAAATCTATGCAACGTACCATCACACAGCGACCAAGCTATCACCCCACAGCATGTCCCTTTGTCCATAATCAAATCGATTACAAAATATTCGACAAAAAATTCAGCGTTAAATTTAAGACATTGCTGATATAGAGTATGAAGAATTGCATGCCCAGTTTTATCTGCTGCTGCACAAGTACGCTGAGCCGATTTTCCTTTACCAAAGTGAGTTGTCATTCCACCAAAGGCACGCTGATATATTTTTCCATCTTCCGTACGAGAAAAGGGTACACCAAAATTTTCAAGTTCAATCACAGCTTTGGCAGCATTTTTACACATATACTCTATTGCATCTTGATCGCCAAGCCAGTCTGAACCTTTTATTGTATCATATGCATGCCAGCGCCAGTCATCTTCAGCAATATTACTCAAAGCTGCACTAATTCCTCCTTGCGCTGCAACTGTATGACTTCGTGTAGGGAAAATTTTAGAAATGCAGGCAACTGAAAAATTAGTTGCAGCCATTCCAAGTGTTGCTCTAAGCCCTGCTCCACCTGCACCTACTATCACCACATCATACTCATGCTCTATGATTTCATACGCTGACTTATCCATATCCACTTATTTTATCATCACAGGCTTATAATATCACAGAAGTAGAAAAAATCTATACAAGTTTTCTGGATGTAAGCTTCTGAAACAAATCTATAGTAAACGATGTAATAACAATCATAGGGCGTCATGAAAGTAGCTGAAATTGGAATGACACTATCATAAAGGAATAAGTGTAGTTATTTGCATAACATTGATGACTTATGCCTATTTAATTAGATCTAAAATTAGATAGAAAAAGGTAATCTTGATAAAACTCATTTACAACAAGTTCTCTCGCACTTGAATTTTCCGTTTGCACTTTTTTGTATCCTAATTTATGGCTTATTGAATCTTTATATGAACTAACTGCTTTATATATCTTACTTACCTCTCCTGGAAAGATACCACCAACAATTATAACGCATAACCCTGCAACTGTTGCAAAAGCTAGAGTTAAACTTTGCCTCCAGTTAGCTTTTTTTTCTTGTATACCAGCAGGGCACAATTCACTTGACATTTCTTTTAGATACTCATGCCACATGTGATTGCAGTTTGTACATTTCACTTTTCTTCCAGATTCACCTATTTGCCCACGAGATACTAAGTAAGTTTTAGTACAATTATGACATTGTATTTTCATAGTGCTTACGTATAAAATAATATAAATTTGATATCAATATGTATATAATAAATGAAAAATTTGCAACTAAAAAATTACAAGATGAGATAGAAAATATTTGGAAAGATAAAGAAAAACTTAACGACTATAATCTAAAACACGAAGCAAGATTAATAATCAAAGAGGTAATTGAGTTACTTGACAGTGGTAAAATTAGAGTAGCAGAAAAGCTATCAAGTGGAGAATGGATAGTACATAAGTGGATAAAGCAGTCAATATTATTACATTTCCTCACTGAGGAAAGCAAAATAATAGACAACACCAATTGCTGGTTTGACAAAATCGGTAGTAAGTTTAGTGAATGGAATGAAGAAAAATTTTACCATTCAAAAATTAGAGCAGTTCCTGGGTGTTTTGTCCGCCAATCTGCTTACATAGGTAAAAATGTTGTTCTAATGCCAAGCTTTATCAACGTTGGTGCATACATTGATTCTGGCACAATGATAGACACTTGGTCAACAGTTGGTAGTTGTGCACAAATAGGAAAAAACTGTCATATTTCCGGTGGAGTGGGAATAGGCGGAGTTCTCGAGCCTATTCAAGCTTCTCCAGTCATTATAGAGGATAATTGCTTTATTGGAGCGCGCAGTGAGGTAGCCGAAGGTGTCATAATAAGAGAAGGATCAGTCCTTAGTATGGGGGTGTTTATTGGAGCATCAACAAAAATTATTGACAGAGAAACAAGCAAGATATTTTATGGTGAAGTACCACCTTACTCTGTAGTTGTACCAGGATCTACTCCACCTAAAAACAACATTTCAACCTATTGCGCAGTTATAGTAAAAAAAGTGGACGAGAAGACGAGATCAAAAACTTCTATAAATGAAATATTGAGAATCTAACTACTTACCGTCACTTTTTTTATCATTATTACTAACTATAGTAATGGCATATGCGCATAATTCTGGAAAAGAGATCCCGTTTTCTTGAGACAGCTTGTATAATTTTTGCAAACTTTCTTTAACTTTATTAGGAATGTTTCCTCCACGCTCCTTTGCAAGCCATGAATCTTGATGGTGAATTGGATGAGTATCACCCTTTGGATTTCCTATATATACTGCAAAAGGTGCATTCTGTCCTTTGAAATCACACTGTACAGTAAATTTTTTTATAGACTCAGCCATTTAAAGACCTCTACTTTTCTTTTTAACCGATTTTATAGAAGATACAAGAGGTGGTTTTTTGATAAAATCTTGCCTATTAAACACACTTTCTTTGCGTTCTAAAGCTCGACGAACATCGGCTCTGCTTAGCTGTGACTCTTTTGCTAACCTCATTCCATGCTTTACCATAATATTAGCATATGCTAACACTTTTTTTACTAACTCTAGGTCACCATTCAGCATTTTAACTAATGCTTGAAATACCTCCGCTAAAGTTAATCCATCAGCACCTACAACCTTATTTTCTACAAAATTGACAACTTCTTCAAATTTATATTCAACACCATCATCTTGAGGTATAAGGGTAACATAATCCGTATCTTGACTATTCATAACCAAAGCACTATCGCCTTTAAACTTATATTATATATATAAATACTCCACTATTTTATAGTATGGCACGCTATAGTTAAACATTTATTAATAATATGCTTACTTATATACACGAATTAATTGATAAAAGCCAAGGATCAATATCCATCAGTAATTTTATGAATGCTGCTCTATATCATAAAGAGTACGGCTATTACATGAATAAATTACCACTTGGCAAAGATGGTGACTTCATTACTGCACCTGAAATTAGTCAGCTATTTGGTGAAACAATTGCAGTGTGGATAATGAATACATGGGAAAAATTAGGAAAGCCATCAAAATTTTCTCTAGTTGAACTTGGACCAGGTAAAGGAACACTCATTCATGATGTAATAAGAGTCACCAAAAAATATAGCTGTTTTTTTAGCTCAATGGACATTCATCTAGTTGAGATAAGCCCTATTTTACAGAAAATACAAAAGGAAAAATTAAAGGGATTAGATATTAATTGGCACACAGATGTCGACAACTTACCAAATCAGCCAACTATTTTTTTTGCAAATGAGTTATTTGACGCCCTTCCAATTGACCAATTTATTTATCGTGATGGGCAGTGGTATGAAAATAGAGTAATAAAACAAGATGATGGCAGTCTTTCATTGTCACTCCAGTGCTTAACCAGACCAAAAACTGGATTCCAGACTGGAATGACAGGGGGTTTCAATGGTGCAGTAGTGGAAGTATGCCTAGCCGGAATCGAAATATTAAAGAAACTTGAGAATAAGATAGTCAATAACGGAGGAGCTGCCCTGATTATAGATTATGGTTATGTATATCCTTCATACAAGAGCACTTTGCAATCGATAAGGCAGCATCAGTATGCTAATTTTCTTGAAAATATTGGTAACAGTGATATTACTGCACTTGTAAACTTTCAAGCGTTAAAAGATTCATTAAAATACTTAAATTGTGAGATTTTAACTCAAAGAGAATTTTTATATTTGTTTGGTATAAAGGAAAGAGCGCAAGCTTTAATGGAAAATGCAAGTAATGAACAGAAGAATAAGATCTTCAGTGAATTTTTAAGGTTAACTGAAAATATGGGTACTCTCTTTAAGGTAATGCTGATTCACCATTTGTAGTCTTGTGTAGTTCTTATGTTAAACATACAAATACTAAAAAATTTACAGAATAAAAAAGGTAAAAGAAACGTATCTGTTCAGCAGAGTAGCAAAATAAGATAGACAGATAAGACTATCATAGGAACAAATAGGTGTCATGCAAGTAGCTGACACTGGCATGACAACAAAAAAGTTACTCAAATGACACCCTTTTTGATGCACAATTTTTGGTGCATCACGTACTGATTTTCATCCAAGACGATGTCATGCAAGTAGCTGACACTGGCATCCAGCCTTTTCGCGCAAAAAACGTTGTAAAGTGTTTACCAACTTAGTTGGATCCCAGCTGGAATGACACTTGGTTATGCAAGAAATCTATTGTCAAAAAAAATTACTTCCGCATATTTTGAATCTGATTATAATAACAATTAGAAATATTTTAAGAGCTCAAAATCTATCTTTGTCTGCAGACTTTCAGTTAACTTTTCAATAAAAAACGTAGCGTATCTTTTTCAGCGTATACACACATCTGTCATATGTGCGCTGCATTTTTTTTCTAATCTTTTCATACAGGAGGATTTTATGTCCAGAATTCCAGATACTTGACCTTTACTTTAGCTAATAACAGGCGCCTGTGATTTTTATAAAGAAAGTGTAGGAAAAACTGTTTCCAGGCATAAATTTGCCATGTATACCTAAAAAGTAATTATATTAGCATAATATTCATACTTATATGCCAATATTAATATTCTTTGAATGGAATACGAAATTAATGTTGAAAAAATATGTACCAAAAAATTTATGTGGGATCTATGCCGAAGCTCAAATTGCATGACACCATTTATTTTTATGGTTTTGTCTATTTTATTTTGCCACTCTGCTAAACGGATACATTTAATTCCATTTTTATCGAGCAGATAATTGTCATATATTAGCTTAGTTCTCCTGTTATACTTAAATATAAATCAGCATAGCCCTAATTTTTTTATATATTTTACTTCTTTCTCTATATTTAATAATAGGCTTGAAAATAAATGGTAAACCTATAATTGTTAAGCTTAGAGCTAGGATTGAAAGTACACAAAAGGCTTTGTGTTTACTATGTAGCTCTTTCAAGTAAAGCATCAAAAACCTACAAAATTTTTTGTAATTTTCTTCAATATTTTTTTTGCTATGAGCCTTGTCAATAAACATATCTATTGCAGTATAATCATTACTACAATTAATTGCCCCTTTTTCTATTAATAGCTGAGCTATATCAAAATAATCCTTTTGAATAGTAAGATGCAGAGGTGTAAAACCTTGTTGATCACAAATATTCATATTGGCTTTTACTGCTAACAACATTCTTACAATTTCTACATGGCCTTTTTTAGCTGCAAGTAGCAGAGGAGTTCTGTTGCATCTAGTGACAGCATTAACGTTTACCTTAAGCTCCAATAAGAACTTAACTGCTTTAGTATCACCATTATAGCTAGCTTTATGTAACCTGGTGTTACCGCTACAATCTTGGTCATCTGCTTCTATTCCCTTTGAAACAAGAAATGTTACCATTTGCCTATTATTATGCTTAATAGCGCAATCCAGTGCATCAAAACCATGTTTATTTTTTGTGCAAATAAACTCTTTTAACTTAGCTTTTGCTTGCTTTACAATAAGCTTTACCAGTTGCATTTTGTTGTTATATGCTGCTAGAAAAAGCGTAGTATTATTTTCTGCATCTTTTGCTTCTATGTTTGCACCTTTCTTTATCAGATATTCTATAATCTCTGCTCTACTTTCATAATGTGTAGTACATTGATAAATGGTCAAAAATAAAGGAGTACGAAAGTTATTATCTTCACATTCAAGATTTGCTCCGCTATCAATTAAAATCTGGACGCTCTTTTTAGAACCGTATAATGAAGCTATGTGAAGAGGAGTATAGCCTTCCTCAGCATCTTTTTCATTAACTTTTGCGCCTTTTGTTATTAAAAAATCCATTAATTCTGTGTCATCTTGTAGTGTAGCAAGGTGAAGTGGAGTAAATCCATTTTTATCTCTAGAATTAATTGTCAGTTGATTAACAAGAAGTTTAGCAATTTTTTTGTGTCCATGCATAATAGCATAATGCAGTGGATTTCTATTTTCATTGTCCACAACATTAAAGTCAGCTTCGTGCTCTAATAATGATTTTACTCCAACTAAATCGCCTTCTTTTGTAAACTTATGCAAGAGAGTGACTCCGCTTACATCTTTTGAGTTAATATCAAATCCACTTTCTACCAATTGATGTATGTCTTCCTCACACGCCATACCATTTTAATTAAACCCTTTTCGCATTAACAATACTCCCACTTAATTAAGTTTGAATGAATCTGTAAGAGAGATATCACAATTTATTGAAGTTACTAAATCCGATATATTAAAGTCCACAATTTCCTGAATAAAGCCCTGACGATATTTTGCACACATCCATCTGCACACGCTCTCCAGGTACTTTACAGTTATAACGCTTGACCTGTTTGCGATAATGACGTTTAACATGCAGAAGACTTACATCATGTTTTTTGAAAATTTTGTGTATAGTAGCCAATGACAAGGATAAATCATATAGACGTCTTAACTCGGTTTGAATACGCCTTGCCCCTAGCTTTCTAGTTTGTCTTAGATGAAGAATAAGCTGCTCATCTGATTCATTGATCTTTTGCAAAGGTGAAGTTTTAGGCTTACTACTGAGATCTACTAATCCTTTTTCACCTAACTCTTCATAACGTTTGTACCATTTACGTAAGGTAAACCGTGAAATACCATAATGCTGACATACCTTTCCTGCATGACCCAACTCTTTGTATAGTTTTATCCAACTCAGACGTAGTTTAACCCTAGATTAACTAATTTATCCTTTGCAATTGTAATAAGGTCTATAAACTACTGCAAATCCAAATTTCTATTTGATCTTACATTCTTATTGTAACCTCTATGGATCACACAGCATTAGTCGTGTATCTGAACAGATACTTTTGTACATGGATCAGCTTTATGTGTATCAATTCTGTCTACTTCAAGTTTCCAGCAAAACTACTTTCTAATGTATTGCTTTCAATCAAGTTCTTTGTTAAGCTCACTGTTAGTGGATGTTCAATTATCTTAACATAAAAATCAAGGCAGCTTTAGGTATAAATACGAGTAACTCGTATAAGTAAAGAGGCTATAAGAAGTTTCTTACCATTCTATTCAAACGGGTTTTAAACTTTTGAAATGTCATGACATTGTTGATACGTTTGTCAAGAAACGACAGGGTATCTGCAAAATCTTCTGAATAATCATTGATAAAAAAAAGTATCGTACTTAAGTACACTCCAGCTAATATTGCTCTTTTTGTATAGTAGTTAAAATCTGTTGATTGATCATGAATGCCATACCAAATCGCGCTAACAGTTCTGTACAAGAGTTTACTAGAAAAATATGTATTTTGGGGTAATATAGAGAATGATAAAACGTTTTTTAAAAACTCTCTGTAATTTGGTAACTTAGCATAGTTTGAAAGGCGTATTTGGACAGCTAACTTTATCCGCTCTCTTACCTTCATATCTTCTAAATTGGAATTCCAAAGTTCAGTTTCCATTGAGCTATTTAAGTCCTCTGCTATGTACTCCAAAGCACTATATATTCCATTTTGAAATTTACAAAAACTATTGGCTAGGTTAAGGTTCGTGCACACTTTCAATAAGGTTGCATCACTTATTCCTTCAAATGGAATAACCTTAATCAGCTCATCTACTATTAACTTTTGTTCCATACAATATTATACTAAACATCACATATAATTATACCTGAGATTTTCAAACATTCTGCAAAATGCTTCACCGCGCTCTTCAAAATTTTTCCACTGATCAAAAGAAGAACATGCAGGAGAAAGTAATATCGCTACTTCTTCTTTGCTATTTATGGCCTCTTCAAAAGCCAGTTTAAATGCGTTTTCTAGATTATAGCACTTCATATAATCTATTTTGTTCTCCATAATGTTTGCAAAAACTTCAGTTGATTCTCCAATAAGAAAAGCTTTTCTAATCTTGGTGAAATGCTTGCTTAATGATTCTATTCCGCCTTTTTTGCTTTTTCCGCCAACAATCCAATATATGTTTTTATAAGATAAAATTGCCTTTTCGGTCGATTCTGCATTGGTTGCTTTGCTATCGTTGATAAAAAGTACATTATGTATTTTGCCAAGAAATTCATTTCTGTGTCTTAGCCCTGGAAAGGATTTGATTTCATTGACAATAGTGCTGCTATCTACTCCAAGTAACTTGCACACAGCGTGTGCAGCTACTATATTTTCTACATTGGATACTAGGTTTACTTTCATATCACTCATTGATAAGTTGTGATTCTCTAGTTTTAGCGAGATCTCCTGAATCTCAGCACTCCTTTTGTCATCCAAGTAGCTGACACTGGGATCCAGATAATTTCGATCTATACCAGTAATCTGTTCACTATAATCAAGCAAATTGTTATCTGCCAATGATATTAGATCTCTTGCACTACCCTCTATCATCTGAGTAGTTGGCAATGGTTTTTCTTTTCTGGTCATGCGCTGGAATGACACCAGGGAATATGTTACTGAAATTGGAATTTTGTTCCCAGTGAATTTATTGAATACATCAGCGGTAATTTTGTTATCACATCCTATCACGGCAATCTTGCTACTGTTTATCAGTTTTAATTTAGTTGCTATGTAGTTATTCATACTTCCATGTCTATCTATGTGGTCTGGTGTGATGTTGAGCAATACAGAAATGTCTACATTAATTTTATTTATTAGCTCCAATTGAAAAGAGGAGAATTCAATTACATAAATTTCTGCATCTCTTTCTAAATCCAAAATAGGCACACCTAAATTCCCGCCAATAGCTACTTTTTTCCCTGTGGATTTTAATATGTGCCCTATTAGTGACGTGGTGGTTGATTTGCCATTTGTTCCAGTGATGCCTACAACCTTCTGGCTTGTAGTTTTAGTTTCAAGAAATAGCTCAATGTCTGATTTTATTTTGCAGTCAAAGCTTCTTGCAAGTTTTACTACCCAATGCGCTGGTATTGGCACTCCAGGGCTCAAAATTAGTGTGCTTATCTCATGCCAATTATACTCATTGGGATGAGTAAAGTTACACTCTTTATATATCTTTTTTGCATTTGCTATTTGCTCTTTATTATCATCCCATGCATATATTTTTGCACTGCTTTTTGTTAGAGCATTAATAACGGACAAACCAGTTTTACCAAGGCCGAAAACCGCAACACTTTGATTTTTGTATTTGTTTAGTTGCACTTCTAGATAACTTATGCGAACCATTTTATAAAGATATAATACAAATTATAATGACTTCTTCCATAGTTTTTGGCAGTGCTTAACTTTATTGTCACAACCTTAGCCAATAGAAAACTCCTTGACACATTTTGCCAACTCCCTTACCATTACAATAAGAGTATTTATCCTTTAGAATTAATTAAGAGAAAGTTTTTTCTCGACTTGTTGTATAATTTGATAAAAGTGATCAAAATCTAAGCTTGCACTACCAATTAAAACTCCCAATAGATTTGGAATACTGAGCAAGTTTCCTATATTTTCTGAGCTGACTGAGCCACCATATATAATGTGTTTTTTACCAGTACACAATTTTATTATCTCTATCACCTCAGCAATTGCGTCATTATTTGGCACATTTCCTGTTCCTATTGCCCATATCGGTTCGTATGCTATGGTATATTCACCTTGTTTTGGCAAACGGTTTTTGCATTGATATTCTATTACTTCTTTTGTTTTTTTATTTTTATAATCTTCTGAGTTTTCACCTACACAGATGATTGGGTGTAATCCTGATTCTATTGCTGTTTTCGATTTAAGTTTTATTTCACTATCTTTTTCATGAGCCCTTTCAGAATGTCCAAGTATTACGTAACTACATCCTAGTTCCTTCAACATTCCTGCACTAATTTCACCTGTGTAAGAACCAAACTCTTTATGATGGCAATTCTGTCCTCCTATTTTAATATTATTGTTCAACTCTATACTGCTTGGAAATGATGTAAAAGGAGGGCAAATTACTAATTTAGAGGTAATCCCGTTACTCTTGTTATTGAGTTTGTTCATAAAGTCAACAAATGAAGAACGTGTTCCATTCATTTTCCAATTTGCTACTATTAAAAAGGACATCAATTTTTCTTATATGAATGAGAGTGCCGGCTGTCGGACTTGAACTGACAACCTACTGATTACAAGTCAGTTGCTCTACCAATTGAGCTAAGCCGGCATTAAATACACTGACAATATACAATTATTGATGAATTTTCGTCAACTAATTTTTAAAATACTGCATACTAAGATCATATGAAAAAATTTTCACTGAAGCCAAAAAAGAGTCTAGGGCAAAATTTTATTTTATCGAATGAGATAACAAAAAGAATAGTTGCCTTAGCTGGTAGCCTGAAAGATTTTAATGTTATTGAAATTGGTCCTGGGTATGGTGCGTTAACAAGAGAAATATTGGCGTATAATCCAAAGTTTCTACTTTCTATAGAAAAAGATAGTAGTTTAGTGAAACATCACGAACAATTGCTAAATGAGCATCAGGGAAAATATAGAATTATAGAAGCAGATGCACTTAATGTTGTAGAAAAAGAGCTGGTAGAATGTCCAGTCAAAGTCATTGCTAACTTGCCTTACAATATCTCAGTAGCGTTATTTTTAAAGTGGTTAAATAATATAAAATTTTTTACGAATTTGACGTTAATGTTCCAAAAGGAGGTAGCAGAGCGTATTACAGCAGAACCTAATTCTAAAGATTATGGTTCCCTATCAGTGCTAAGCCAGTTACTATGCGACATAAAAAAGGAATTTGATATTGAACCTAAGGAATTTTTTCCAAGACCAAAAGTATATTCTTCAGTAATTACAGTAAAACCTTTACCCACTCCAAGATTTGCAGTAAATTTAGAAACCTTAACAAAGCTAACACGTGCTGTGTTCGCTCAAAGAAGAAAGATGCTGAGAAATAGCTTGCAAAGTATAACTAGTGATGTCTCAACTACTCTTGAGAATGCTAAACTGAGTGGAGACGAACGTCCAGAAAGCTTAACTATTGAGCAGTTCTGTTTGCTAGCAAATAATGTAATTTTGCGATAAATATATTAGGAGCTACATCCCTCTTCTATCCTATTTTGATCTAAAAATAGCTGGAGCCAGGCTAATTTTGCAAAAGCTCTATTGCAATTTCATTAATTGGCGTATAAGCTTTAAATAAAGCATATGAAAAAAATGGAAGCTTGTTATTCGTTTGACGATGTACTTCTCTTACCGGCCTATTCTGATGTATTGCCTCGTGATGCAGACACAAGAACTTATCTAACAAATAATATAGAACTAAATATCCCTCTCATATCCTCTGCAATGGACACTGTCACTGAATCAGGCTTTGCAATAGCTATTGCCCAACATGGTGGAATAGGTTGCATACATAAGAATTTATCAATAGATGAACAAGTGTTAGAAGTAAGAAGGGTGAAAAAATATGAAAGCTGGATCGTGTATAACCCAATTACAATTTCCCCAGATAAAACAGTTGCAGAAGCAGTTTCATTAATGAGAGAGTATAATTATTCCGGCATTCCTGTAGTTGATCAACGCAAGTTAGTGGGAATTTTAACTAATCGAGATGTGAGGTTTATTGAAGACCAGAACATGAATATAAAAGTTTCCGAGGTAATGACAAAAGATAAGTTAGTAACAGTTCGAGAGCAGGCAGTAAACAGCGCCTCAGCAATGAAATTGTTGCATGCAAATAGAATAGAGAAGCTTTTGGTTGTTGATGAAAATTCTTGTTGCATAGGTCTAATCACAGTTAAAGACATCGAAAAATACAATAGATATCCAAATTCATGTAAAGACAGTAAAGGTCGACTCAGAGTTGCCGCTGCAATTGGTACTGGTAAAAAAGATGGTATAGAAAGATGTGAAGCTTTGATCGGAGAGGAAGTCGATGTGGTTATTGTAGATACCGCTCACGGTCATTCCGAGAACGTTATCAGCACCATTAAGGAAATAAAAAAGATGTATCCGAATACGCAATTAATCGGCGGAAATATTACAACAAAGGAGGCTGCTGAAGCGTTAATTGATGCTGGTGTTGATGCAGTAAAGGTTGGAATAGGGCCCGGATCAATTTGTACTACCAGAATAGTTACAGGTGTTGGTATGCCGCAATTCTCTGCAATCAAGAATGTTGCAGAGGTGTGTAGAGCAAAAAACGTCAGACTAATTGCTGATGGTGGAATAAAATATTCGGGAGATGTTGCAAAAGCTATTGCAGCTGGTGCTGATACTGTGATGATAGGTTCAATCTTTGCTGGTACTGAGGAAAGCCCAGGTGAGATTATCATGTATAAGGGTAGAGCATATAAGGAATATCGAGGAATGGGATCTATTAGTGCAATGAAACGAGGGTCAGCTAGCCGTTATTTTCAAGATTCAAAACTTGATTTAGTCCCACAAGGAGTAGAAGCAAGAGTTCCTTTTAAAGGTCCAGCTTCAGGAGTGATCTTTCAGTTAATTGGTGGGTTGCAAGCTGCAATGGGTTACACTGGCAACCGTAATATAGAAGAGATGAAAAAAAACTGCAAATTTGTCACTATTACTTCATCAGGGTTAAGAGAAAGTCATGCTCATGATATAATCATTACACAGGAAGCTCCAAATTACGCTTACCAAGCATCTAATTTATCATCTGATTCAGAGTAAATACAATCCCCTTTTGAGTGGGTCATTTCAACACTGGTACACAATTGTATAAACATATTAATATTAAGAGTCAAAAAGATGTCATCTAAGTGGCTGACACTGGAAAATCGATTGTAAATAAACTGACTACATAAAATTTTTGATCAAAATCAGTGCTATAAACCCCAGTTGCGGATTAGAAATCAGTGAAAAAGCCAGGAAAATAGGGTAACCTCGGAAAATTATTTACAAAATAGAGAGGTTACCAATGAATGAAAATATAACAGAATTATTTTGCCTGATCGACGATTTTTGCAATTCAGTTGACAAGAATTTTGCAGAAAAACTTCTACCAAGTAGCAAAAAACCAACCAGGACGCCAGAGATTACGCATTCAGAGATTCTTACCATAATATTGCTATATCACCAATCCAAGTGCGACAATTTTAAAATTTTCTATGTGCATTATTTGAAATTATTATACGAATCAGCGTTTCCAAAATTGCCATCCTATAGTAGGTTTATTAGGCTAAAATCTAGGGTTTTATGGTATTTAGTGCTCTTAATGCAATGGTTTTGCGAACAGTCAAAAGTGACAGGGATTTCGTACATAGATGCAACATCTATCGCTGTTTGCCATCCAAAAAGGACCTCGAGAAATAAAGTTTTCAAAGGGTTGGCAAAGATTGGAAAGACTACCTATGGGTGGTTTTTCGGTTTTAAACTACATCTAGTAATCAACGAAGCTGGCGAAATTCAAGGGGTTACGGTGACAAAAGGCAACATTGATGATAGAAAACCTGTGCCAAATTTAACTCAGAAATTGACTGGATTATTGTTTGGAGATAAAGGATATATCAAAAAAGATCTTTTTCACGAATTATTCGATAGAGGGTTAAAGCTTGTAACCAGTATAAAAAAGGGTATGAAAAACTCATTAATGGCGCTAAATGAGAAGATTTTGTTAAGAAAAAGATCGATTATTGAGACAGTTTTTGGCTCTCTGAAAAACAACTTTGAGATTGAGCATACAAGACATAGATCACCGATAAATTTTTTGGTACACATTTTTTCTACGCTTGTTTCATATTCCATGCAGCCGAAAAAGCCCTGCATTTCTAAGCTTTACTTCGTTGGCTAATCCGCAACTGAGGTTATAAGGGAATGTTCAAAAAAGTGTGTCAAACCGAGAAATAAAAATAAAATAGAAACAAAAAATAGAGGTTTGATATATGAGTTACAAAATAGAAAATGGAACGACTGGCCTGGTAGATTACAAAGAGCTGGAAGCAAATATACTGTCATCAATAAGGGAAGGTAAACCATTGATGGGGAGAGATGGAGCATTAACACCATTTGTAAAAAGGCTGCTGGAAGCAAGTCTAGAAGGTGAAATAGAGCATCATTTATCCAATGAAAGAGAAGAAAAGAATCGAAGAAACGGAAAGAATGGCAAAACTTTGAAGACGAGTATTTGAACTATTGACACCAAGAGATAGAGAGGGAAGTTTCGAACCACAGATAGTGAAAAAAAGGCAAACAAGCTTACATCCAGAACTTGAAACAAAGGTCTTGAACATGTTTGCAAGCGGTGTGGGATACAGGGATATAGCATCCTATGTGGAAGAAATCTATGACCATAAAATATCTGCAGCAGAGATATCTGGAATTACAGATAAATTACTGCCTATAATCAATGAATGGAGGAGTCGTCCCCTACAATCAGTATACCCGATAGTATTTATGGATGGGATGTTTTTTAAGGTCAAAGAGAATGGACATTGCATAAGTAAATGCATGTACAATATATTAGGAATAGACCAAAATGGCAGAAAAGAAGTACTGGGTTTTTACTTAGCAGAAAGTGAGGGAGCTAACTTCTGGCTAGGCGTATTAAATGACTTAAAAGAGAGAGGAGTAGAAGACATTTTGATAGCTTGTGTTGACGGTCTGAAAAGCTTCCCTACAGCTATAAATAGCGTATTTCCCAATGCTGAGGTACAGTTATGCATTGTGCACCAAATAAGAAATTCACTAAAATACGTATCCAGCAAAGATATAAAAGTTTTTATGAATGATTTGAAAAAAATATACCGTGCTACAAGTAGAGAAATCGCCGAAAATTATTTACTTGAACTGGAGGAAAAATGGGGTGAAAAATATCCTTTAGTCATAAAATCGTGGCAAAACAATTGGGAAAATTTGTCTAGTTATTTTAAGTATTCTGGCCCTGTTAGAAGGCTAATTTATACCACCAATCCAATTGAGGGGTTGCACAGACAAATCAGAAAATTTACTAAAACCAAAGGTTCATTTACCAGTACAAATGCCTTGTACAAATTGGTATATTGTGCTATAAAAAAGATAGAGCAAAAATGGGCTATGGCTTTGCCTAATTGGGCTCTAACTATATCTCAACTTGATATCTTTTTTCCTGATAGGTTAAAAATTGAGTTGAACTAAAAATTCGCTTTGACACACTTTTTTGAACATTCCCTGCTATAAGTTGGAATAGCAACTTAAGGTAGATTGCCAGCTTAATATATTTTGATAAATCCAAATTATTTTAGCTATAAGAGAGCTTTGCTTTTTTGCTCCATCAGAATTGGCTTACTTTTAGTGATTCATGGAGTTAAAAAAGTCAGCATTGCTCTTTGTTAAAAGTAATTTGTCACGTAAAAACTCCATTGCTTCAACAGATCCCATAGGGTTAAGTATCCTACGCAATACCCATATTTTATTTAGTATGGCCTTATCAACTAATAGCTCTTCCTTCCTTGTTCCGGATTTTGTAATATCAATAGCAGGGAATATACGTTTATCAGCAAGTTTTCTATCTAGTATAATTTCAGCATTACCTGTGCCTTTAAACTCTTCAAAAATAACATCATCCATTTTTGAACCAGTTTCTATAAGGGCTGTAGCGATGATTGTCAAAGAACCACCATTTTCAATATTACGAGCTGCTCCAAAAAAGCGTTTTGGTCTTTGCAGCGCATTTGAATCTACACCACCGGTTAGAACCTTTCCAGACGAAGGAATGACTGCATTATAAGCACGTGCAAGGCGAGTTATAGAATCAAGCAAAATCACTACATCTTTTTTGTGTTCAACCATTCTTTTAGCTTTTTCTATTACTATTTCAGCAAGTTGGACATGACGGTAGGCAGGTTCATCAAATGTAGAGCTTACCACTTCACCCTTTACAGAGCGTATCATATCTGTCACCTCTTCGGGTCTTTCATCTATAAGTAATACTATTAGTTCTATTTCAGGATGATTTGTAGCTATAGAGTGAGCCATTTGCTGAAGCAATATCGTTTTTCCTGTACGAGGTGGAGCAACTATCAATGCTCTTTGTCCTTTTCCAAGAGGTGTAACTATATCTACAGCACGCATGTTTATATCTTTTTTATTATCTCCGCTACTGTTGTTTTCAAGGATGAGGCTTTTTTCAGGATAAAGCGGGAGCAAATTATCAAAATGGACGTACTTTCTTAATTCACTGATTTCAGTAGAGTTTATACTTTGAACCTTAGTTAAAGTAAAATATCTTTCCTTATCACCAGGTGGCCTTATTTCTCCACATGCCATATCTCCTGTACGTAAATTAAACTTCTTTATTTGGCCATTGGAAATATAAACATCATCGGTACTTGGAGCATAATTTGCACTTGATGAACGTAAGAAACCAAAACCATCAGGCAATATTTCCACTACTCCACTTCCTGTGGTTATGCCTCCTTCTTCACTCATTTTCTTCATTAAACTGAATATCATTTCCTGTTTTAGCATCCTGCCATTGCCTTTACCACTAGTTGAAATTTTTCTTTCTTCAGCTAGCTCTAACAATTCTTCTGCTGTTTTCTCTTTCAGTTCGCTCAGGTCCAACGTTTTCTTGTTTTTTTCAGCACCTTCACTGGTCATTTGTTTTACTGCGTCAGCATTATGAATTTGTTCGCTTTTTTCAGGTTGACCTACAACCTCTCCTTTTGCTAAGACATCTTCATTGATTGTTGTCATAATCCTCCAAAAATTTTAATTGATGCTTACTAACCTAAAATGTGAGTATAAAACAATAAATTAGGCTGAGCTAGTTTTTAGTGCGTATTTAGACTTAATTATTATTAAACTAGATACTTTACTTACATTATACTGATAAAAACTAACAAGTCAAGTCAATTTAATATTAACAAAGTACAAGAATTTGAGAATCATCAATAGCTATTATTTATATTTTTTAATCTTTGTTTCTTCTCTTCTTCTACTTTCGCTTTTTCTACTTCCGCTTCTAAATTTTCCTGGCTACATAAACCAAGTAGTACAGGATCTTGAGGTTTGATATTGAGTATGTTATGATGAGATCCATCTCTTACCTGCTCAACTGTGTAATTTGTTGTACTAACTAGCTTAGCTATCACATTATTGTTCAAGATAGGAAATTTTTTTACCAAATAATAAATCGCATTAGGTTTATCTCTACGCCTTGCTGTGGAAGCAAAGGCAAGAAAGCTAATCGTCTTTGCCCTTTTTTTCATATTTTTTATAATCAAATTTGGTACACGATTTGGATTTTTTTTGCAATTATCGATTTCTTTTTCAGTAATTATTTCAGAAATAATAGGGTCATACTTTTCAACTTCTATTTCCTCATCAGCTATGTCTTGTACTTTTTCAAGGGATAACTTGCAACATTGTGCTATTTGATCAAAAGTTAAGCTAGTGTTATCAACCAACCAAGCAGCTACTTGCATGAGAAATTGTTCATTTCTATCTTTATTGTCTTTAGAAGATTCCATTGACATCGAAAAAACATCTCCCATTTTAATATTCCTTTACTGTTATAGAAATAAAATATAAACCATTAAAACTAAAAAAGCATTAACTTTGTCATCCAATGGCTTTTTGGTTTATATTTCTTATCTCTTAGAACCTGTTCATAATCTTTTGAGGAGGAAAGAAGTAAAAGCAAATTTGTAGGCTAGTATTAAGTTTACGCTCGCAATTTTTCCAAAGTCGCCTACATTTTTCCAACCAGGCAAAAGATCTCTCACGTTAGCTAGTTGTTACTCTCTAATCCTGAAAATTGGCGTTCTATACTGTCTTAAACGTTTTATAAGCTCGTTTCAGCTTATGTAGGTAAAAACCTAGAAATATTGTGAAGACATAAGGTGCACATAGTGCAAAAAATTAAAAATAAGACGCCAACTGTATAATACTTTTGTCGTTTAATCTGCACAGATTGAAGATAATAAAAGGGAATGTTCAAAAAAGTGTGTCAAAGCGAATTTTTAGTTCAACTCAATTTTTAACCTATCAGGAAAAAAGATATCAAGTTGAGATATAGTTAGAGCCCAATTAGGCAAAGCCATAGCCCATTTTTGCTCTATCTTTTTTATAGCACAATATACCAATTTGTACAAGGCATTTGTACTGGTAAATGAACCTTTGGTTTTAGTAAATTTTCTGATTTGTCTGTGCAACCCCTCAATTGGATTGGTGGTATAAATTAGCCTTCTAACAGGGCCAGAATACTTAAAATAACTAGACAAATTTTCCCAATTGTTTTGCCACGATTTTATGACTAAAGGATATTTTTCACCCCATTTTTCCTCCAGTTCAAGTAAATAATTTTCGGCGATTTCTCTACTTGTAGCACGGTATATTTTTTTCAAATCATTCATAAAAACTTTTATATCTTTGCTGGATACGTATTTTAGTGAATTTCTTATTTGGTGCACAATGCATAACTGTACCTCAGCATTGGGAAATACGCTATTTATAGCTGTAGGGAAGCTTTTCAGACCGTCAACACAAGCTATCAAAATGTCTTCTACTCCTCTCTCTTTTAAGTCATTTAATACGCCTAGCCAGAAGTTAGCTCCCTCACTTTCTGCTAAGTAAAAACCCAGTACTTCTTTTCTGCCATTTTGGTCTATTCCTAATATATTGTACATGCATTTACTTATGCAATGTCCATTCTCTTTGACCTTAAAAAACATCCCATCCATAAATACTATCGGGTATACTGATTGTAGGGGACGACTCCTCCATTCATTGATTATAGGCAGTAATTTATCTGTAATTCCAGATATCTCTGCTGCAGATATTTTATGGTCATAGATTTCTTCCACATAGGATGCTATATCCCTGTATCCCACACCGCTTGCAAACATGTTCAAGACCTTTGTTTCAAGTTCTGGATGTAAGCTTGTTTGCCTTTTTTTCACTATCTGTGGTTCGAAACTTCCCTCTCTATCTCTTGGTGTCAATAGTTCAAATACTCGTCTTCAAAGTTTTGCCATTCTTTCCGTTTCTTCGATTCTTTTCTTCTCTTTCATTGGATAAATGATGCTCTATTTCACCTTCTAGACTTGCTTCCAGCAGCCTTTTTACAAATGGTGTTAATGCTCCATCTCTCCCCATCAATGGTTTACCTTCCCTTATTGATGACAGTATATTTGCTTCCAGCTCTTTGTAATCTACCAGGCCAGTCGTTCCATTTTCTATTTTGTAACTCATATATCAAACCTCTATTTTTTGTTTCTATTTTATTTTTATTTCTCGGTTTGACACACTTTTTTGAACATTCCCTAATAAAATACCTTCAGTCTTATGACGTCCAGTACAATGTTGCAAATTAAAAATCTCTCCATCCTGTGCTGGTTCTTCTATTCTAAACGCCACTTCTACCTGGTCATAACCAATCTGAATTCGTTCTACTAATGCTTTAATGATGCCACGCTTAGTTTGCCAATCTAGCTGTTCCAAATTAGATTTTACACTGGAATAAAGACTCTTTATACTGTTGATGATAAGGTTCATTCCCTTCTCTATCGCTTTTTGATCAACTACCTTTTTCTTCTCTTCTTCTATACCTCTTAAGCGTTCCCTCATTCTTTTCATCGTCTGTTTAAATTCTTCCTCACTTATATATCCTTTATCTCCTACATTTTCTTGACTATAATAGTCTTCCATTAACTTTTCGATGCCTTGTTTTATTTGATTTTCTCTTCTTGCAAGCTTCTTATCTGATGATTCATCATTTTTATTTTCTGCAATTCTACGGTGATACTCATTTTTTATTATCTCTGGGTTTTTTAGTAAATTTTTCACCTTTTCCCATATAGCTGTTTCTAACATATCTGTACGGACCAATTTATTAGTACACTTCTCCCTACCATCAGTAATACGTATAGTACTACTACAGCGATAATAGCTAAACTTTTTTCCCTCAACTCCACATTGTGCACCACTATACGCATATCCACAGTTTTGACACACAACTAGACCTTGTAATAGGTATTTCTTTTTTCCTCCCTCTCTCTGCATCCTTGCTCTTTTTCTATTTTCATCCAGTTGCTTTTGTACTTTATTAAATCACCCTTCATCAACTATTTTTGGTACTGGTATATAAATCCAGCTGTCCTCATCTGTGCGACAGATAGAAATCTTTTGTTTATTTCTTTCTCTTTTTTCAACCCTCTTTAATTTACCAAACGCTGCTTGTCCTTTATATGCTGGATTTCTTAACACCTTCCAAATTATTATTGGACACCACACCTTCTTTCCAGTTCTTGTTCTAATTGACTTATCTCTTAGTCTACGTATCACTTCCCTTATACTTATTCTCTCTTGCCCTACCCACATGAATATCTGCTTTACTATTTTTGCTTCCTCTTCATTTATTTCAAACTTTGTCTTTTCTCTATCTACATGCTTTATACGATTATAACCAAAAGGTGCAATGCCAATTACACTTACACAGCCTTTTTTTGCTCTATGGAGTTTTCCCCTACGACTACGTTCCATAATCTTTGTACACTCATATTCTGCCACTAATCCTTGCATTCCCAATAACAATTTAGACTCTGGATTATTTTCAGTCTTATGATTTAAGAATATTACTTCTACTCCTGCTTTTTCAAATTCATCAAGTAGTATCATTTGATGTGCAGATTTTCTTGATAGTCGGTCAGGTGAATGAATATAAATTTTATCAATTTGATCTTCTCCTACTTTATCACGTAATGCATCTAAACCTTCACGTTCTAAACTCCACCCACTAAGCCCATCATCCTTAAATTCATACTCATTCAATAACTCATGCTTATCTGCAGCAATTCTATGCTTGAGCTCGGCAATTTGACTCTCTATTGTATTGTTCTGCGCTTGACTCTTCGATGAAACTCTTGCATATAAGGCCACTGTTATCATTTTTCTTTATCTCCTTTTCATTGTTTCTTTTTACCGCATACCTTAGTAACAGCTCATAGGCGTCTGCTAGATGTTGTTCCGCTAATTCATCTGGCTCGTATCGGCAAGTTAATGTTCTTTTTCTCATAGTTTCTCCTGCAAATGTTTTTGTAGTGCAAGGAGCCTTACCACTCCTTTTTTCCATCAATCCATTTACTCTTATGAAAAAGACCAACTTTTATCAGCTACAGCCTTCAAATTTGGTCTAGCCCTTCCTTTACCAACTGCTGTTGCGCTTTCTGATACGACTCTTATTTTTTTAACAAACTTTCCATTTTCTCTGTTTCTTTCTTTAATACCTCGGCTATTTCTTTGCTATTTTTCGCATAATCCATCGCTGTCATTCCAAATTCATCCTCTTGTTCTATTTCTCCTCCAGCTTTTACCAGCTCCTCCACTATTTCTTTTTCACCTACCATGCACGCAAGGTGTAGAGGTATGCATTTATTTCCATATTCCTCAGCATTTACGTCTGCTCCTGATTTTATCAATTCCCTCACGATTTCTAGACGTTTCTCCGTTACCGCTAGGTGCAGTGCTGTGTATCCTTTCACATCTGCTGCATTCACATTCACTCCTTTTTCAACTAATAACTTCACTGTTTTTGCGTCTACTGCATAATGCAGAGCTGTTCTGTCTCTTGCATAAATACTTTTAAATGAGTTCTCTAATAATTCTTTTGCTGATTTATTAAATTTGCCAAGCTTTAACATAATCCACCTCACCTTTTCTTTAAATTTAAATCCCTCTTTTAAACCTTCCTTTTCGCTACCTCATCTATCATTTCGTTCACTTGGCTCATTATCTTGCTTGCTAAATTTTTACATTCTTCCTTTATTAGCGATTTGTCTCTCTTCCTTATTTCTCCTATCTCTATTATTTTTAGCTCCGGCATATAGCTCCCATTCAACATGTCTGCTATTTCTCCCACTAGCCCCTCTATTCCATAGCACGTCAGTTCTCTACTTTTTGTTACTCCTCCTTTTTCTCTCAGAAATTTACTCGCCTTTTCACTTTCTTTGCTATCACACAGAGAATACTTTTCACTTTCCCAGATGTAATACATTGGTGTTGCACCATATTTATTCAGTTGATTAACTTCAGCTCCCGCTTTTACTAGCTCTTTTATTATTTCAACTCCTGCTCCTCCTATTTTGCATGCAGAGTGCAATGGCGTACATCCACTGACATATTGAGTGGCATTTACTTCTGCTCCTTCCCTTAGCAGCACTTTTACATTTTCTAAGCTTTTTGCAAATACTGCACAGTGTAGTGGTGTATAACCATTTTTATCTCTTGCATTTACCTCTGCCCCTTTTTTTATTAATAACCTCACTGTTGTGTAATCGGAGATTTCTACTGCTTGATGCAAGATCGTCTCTCCTTCTTCATTTCTTTTATTAATGTTTTTAAACCCGTTACTTGATACTTCTTTAAAAAACTTACTCTTGCTAAAACTCATTTCATACCTCACAAAATTAGCTTTTCTAGCGCCAGACAAATTTCTTATATTTACCTGCTGCTATTCAAGTCATGTCCTTTTTAGCATGAGAAAGCAAGTCCTTTTCTTTTTATTTCATACACTTTTACCTATTATTAATATAATATATGAGGATCTAAATATAAGTGCTTAACTTATTAGAGATATTATTCGACTATCTTTCCAACTTCTGTGCAAATGTCGATGTTCGTGCCACTTCAGTACTCCCGGGTAAAATACTAAAATGTGCTTTTCTAATTCGTGTATTGAGTCTTTTTGCTCTGAATCTAAATCGTTTTTATAGTAAACGTTGTGTTCTGCTAAAACATATTTTCTGACCTTCTGATCTGTATAATTTTCTACTTTATAGTTGTGAGTAACGCTAAATCTTTCTAAAATTGGCTTGTGTTTTAAATTCCAATATTGCCCTGAAAGTTTATCGCTTCCCAATACAAATTTATTTCCTCTTTCTTCTACGCTACTAACTGGAAAGCACGTATTTATGTCTCCTAAATCCCAACTGTCTGATAATACTATCTGCGCTTTTGCAAATTTAATCGATGGTAATAAACTCTGTGGTAATGGATATAGTGCTTTTAAGTTGTACCACAAATGATTTCTTTCATAAATACCGTTATAATTCTTTGTGTGAGGCTCTGTTTCTCCAAGGATTGCTACATCTAGGCGATATATATCATTGCTTAAAGCTCGTTCATAATGATCGCGTAGATAGTTTTCTATAATCCTAATAACTGGACCACTAGACCTGAAAAAATTTACTCTTCCAAATGATAACACTGGTCCATCTTTTTCTATTTTTACCCCTGAATAATCAGAAAGAAGATCTCCAAATAAACTCTCATCCAATATAAATCTCTGCACATTATAATAATCGTTAAAAATCCTCATCAACCTCGATCTTACAGGCAGTGATAGTTTTGCCAGCTCTACTACTGCATCTACGAAGAAGTCATTTGGTACCTCTTTTATCCCTACTTGCAACTCAAAAAAGTGTTTACCGGGTGGTTCTTCGATGATTGTAATGTCTTCTATATTTGCCCACTTGAGTGCTATTTAAAGTGATTTAGGTGTTCCTCGCAGTCTTTGAAATTTTACTCCTTCTACTACTGCTTTTCTTCTATCTTTTACCCAGCGTAGTATTTCTTCTAAACCATATTCTTCTATTATCCACGGCAATGTTTCTTCTTCCAATCTAAATTTAAATCCTCTAATACAGCTTGGATCAACCTTATAATCTATCGCATCTACTAGCGCTTTTTCCTGTTTTGTTGCATTTGGTGGCAATAACATTAATTCAACTCAATCTTTAAATTTTTCAAATTTGCAGATTCATTTCCCAGAACCACAACATCCTCTCTTGGCTCGATCAATTCCACATTTTCTACACCATCTACAAATAGATTCGCTATTATCCATGATCTTGTTACACTCCACCCTAATCTTTTTGCTAATTCAAACTTCTTAATAAACTGCTTCTTGATTTCTTCCTCTGATATTACAGGACTCATGCTCATTCTGCTGTGAATATCTATTTCCGTAATATTGCAACCAATTACTGTTATCGTATCTGTTAAAACCCTTATATCATCTCTAGTAACCTGCTTTTTTACAATTTCTAGTAGTTCTTCTGACACTATGCCAGTTGTGGATAATTGTGTTGATAAGATTGAAATTTGTACTTTCCCTGGTATAGGTGATTCTACTAATGCATCTTTTACTCTACTATCTGCTGACAGTGCCTGATAACGATAATACTCTTTACTTCCTCCTGTACTCCAGCCTTTTATTTTTGCTTTTATTCTTTTTCTAAATCGTTCGTCCTCTTCTTCTTTTTCTCTCTCTACTCCATAAAATTCAGCTAAATTACCAAGATCTTCTCCCGTTGCAAATTTTAGTAAATTACTTTTTACAGCTTCATTTATTCTTTCTCTGAGTAATAACTCTCTCCATGCTGCCACCTCCAGAATCTTTATCGCTGGATCACTTTCAACTAATGCTGTAAAACTTGTGTCTCGATTTACTAACTCTTCTTTCATTCTCGAAAATATTTCCTCATAGCTTAGTTTTTCAATAATATTAGATGTTTGCATTTCTAAACAACTACTCCACTAATATTTATGAACTTGCCTTCTGAAAGATACATACCTTCAAGTACAAGAGTCATTTTTCCTTCTTTAGCTTCAGCAATCTTTACTTTTTCTAACTTAAATCTCTTCTCAAATTTCCCCAGTGCTTCTGCTATTGCTGCATAGATCTTCAAAGTAAAATCTCTACTGATTGGTTTATCCACTAATTCAAATAATCTTGAGCCATAATCTCTCCTCATTATTCTACTGTTAATAGGAGTGGTCAGTATATCAATTATCGACTGCTTTAAGTGCTCTATTCCTTCTAACGTTTTTCCTGTTTTAGCATCCATACCCTTCATTTCTATTTTGCAAAGACGCTTTCACTGCCTTTTATTACTTTAAACCCACATGAAACTATATCTCCTACTCTTCCTACACCAAGACCATTTGCAAACACTGTTTTTGATCCTTCAGTTAATGCTCTTCCTTCACTAAAACTGTCTCCTTGTCTACACATTGACTTACCGTTTACAAAAACATTATTACTTCCGCTAATGCAGAAATGTGGTATAGCTTCTCCACAGTAGTCTCCTAACCTCACTATTCCTTTGTTCAATTTAAGTCGATCCTTTCTGCTTTCAGTTTTATTCCACTTTTTGTCATTTCTATGCTCGATTCCCCAGCTTTCAGTGTTATTTTATCTACTACTTCAATCTCTAAATGATGTTTTTCCTTATCATATAACAATCTTGTTCCATCTTGAAACTTCACACTATTTATTTCTTTTTTATTCTCTGGTGCAGGGTATTTTTCCTGATATATTCCTCCTAATACCACTCCTAATGATAGTTCACCAAGAGGAGAAAATATCATAACCTGTTCATCAATATCTGGCGGAGACCAATCTCTATCTTTTCCTGCTTTACTTGTTATCCACGGTAAATAATCTGTTAAAAATTCTCCTATTTTCACTCTTACTTTTGCTTTTTCATAATCTATTTCTTTTACAATTCCTATACGAATAACGTTTGCTAGCTTCCTATTCAGCTCTGAAATCGCAAAACTATGATCCAACATTTATATTTCCTACGTTTATTGTATGTGGTTTAATTTTCCCCTCTTCCCATACTGATTTACCTAAATGAAGCTGATGACTCCAATCAACCATCCACACTAAATATGCATCGAGCTCTGGCCTAAATCCGTCAATTTCCGCAGAGATAAATTCTCCTGGTGAAACATTTTCCACATTCCAAGTATTTTTATTTACTACTCTCGCAACCTCAGCAGCTAATGTTCTAACAACTACCGAGGAATCCTCTACTGTTCCATCAACTACAATCCTCGCCTCAAACCTGGCTTTCAATGCTAATTCATCAGTACCTGCATCTTTACCTGGTTCTAAACTTGTTAGTTCTACAAACACCGCTGGCGCTACTAATTCTTTCCTTATTGCTGGATAAATTTCACATGTCTGTATAGCCAGTATTTCTTCCTTCAGTGTGCTGCAAATTGCTTTATGTAAATCTTTCCAGAACTTTGTCATGCATATAATTTAACTCATGTAATGTATAAAATATTTTTCAAATACCTTTTCAACTTCATAATTAACAAGATTCCCTATTATCCTTGAAGCCTCAGGTTCGAGTGGCAACTTAACTTCCTTTATTGGCAATGCTGCCCTTCCTTCACGTTTAAACATACCGCTATTTCCTTTTGGCATAACTGCTGCAAATCCTCCTATAAACTCATGCTTTCCTACTTTCGATCCTCTTCTTGTTTTTTGTATTTTGCCAATTGTCGATGCTCTAATGTCGTAGAGATTTGCTCTAATTAACACTTCTAATCTGCTTGTTTTTGCTTTAAAAATTCTTAATCTCTTTCTTATCAAACTTAATTTTATTCTCTTTTCCTCACTAATTTCCTTAGCTGCTTTTGATTTTAGCCATATTGCTGTTTTGTTTAATGCACTCACCGTCACTTTTTCCACTTTTTTCCTTTCAGCATCTATACTTTGTATAATACTACCGGTGTTAATACGCATTTATACTCCTGACGCTCGAATTTTCCATACCATTCCTGAATTATCTTGCAGCGGTGGAGAATATACTTTATATTTACGGTCACCTATAACAAAAATATCTCCTACAATTGGCTGCAGTACATCAAACGCACTTATTTCCAACACTAAAGTTTCTCCTACAAATTGCCCTTCACCAATCTCGTATAATTTATCTGGCTCTTGCTTTAACACCTGTACCATATATGACTTATCCTTTGATTTATATAAAGCCACTTCTCCTAAATGGGCAAAACAATCTTCTAATAATCGCTTAATATTCTCTTGCATATTTCTTTTTGATATACTAACCTTTACATGCTAAGAAAGCGCATACCGGTAGAGTCGTTCTGTGCCTCACCACCTTGTAGTTACTCTACCAGTATTGTTATGCTGCAACGATCTTGACCAAAACGGCCGGGCGGTGGCACATTGGTAGAGGATTTGACTGCGTATGTAAATCGGTCCCTCTATCAAATCTTCTTGGCTCTTGTTTTGCATAGAGTGGCTGTCCGAGAGTATTCACCGTCTCATTAAAGTCTGCTGGTGCAAAATATGTTGTAAACGTGCTTGCTGTTCCTAGTGGAAAACAGTGCCCTGTATCTTTCTCAATAAATCTTCTAACCGTTCCTTCAGGGTCAGTTGCTTGCCCTCTATATTCCTCAAACGTTATGCCACAAAATGTAAACCCTGACCTCATATCATTTCGAAGTGCTGCTCCTTCTTGCCATCTTTCATATGCTTCTTTTACTTTTGCATGAGAAGTTAGTGCATCAAAAAACTCAGGGCTTACCAAGGCATGAATTCCAGTCATATATTCACCACTTAGGTTATCTTCTATATGCCGCAATACTTCCAGACACTTACGTTTTACATCAGTTGTTGCTGTTCCAAGGGCAAAATTTACTACTTTTGGTGTTATTTCAAATTCGTTGTACAGATTTAATAATTCTGACCCTGACCTTACCCAGAAAAAGTAGACAGAAAGTTAAGACGTTTTTGCTATGAGAATGATGAATCAAAAAGCTCAGGAATGCAATAGTTAATAGTAGAATGTCTACGCTGTTTATTATAAAAAATTTCTATATATTCAAATATTGCGGTTTTAGCTTGTTGTGCAGAGTGTTGTGAAGTATCAATGAGTAACTCTCTCTTAAGTGAACTAAAAAAGCTCTCTGAAACAGCATTATCATAACAACAACCTTTGTGACTCATACTAGAAGTAATATTTTTTGTACTTAGTAAAAATTGATAATTTTTAGAGGTGTATTGCGATCCTTGATCGCTATGAAATAGTAGATTTTTAGCAGATTTGCGCCTACCAATAGCCATGAATAACGCATCTATAACTAATTGCCTATTTACTGCATTACTCATTGACCAGCCAATCACCATGCGTGAATATAAATCTATTATTGCTGCCAAATATAACCATCCTTCATTAGTTTTTATGTACGTAATATCAGTTACCCATATCTTGTTAGGTTGATCAGCGATGAAATTCTGATTTAATATGTTAGGAGTTATAACTCTATTGTCTATTTGTGGTTTTTTACTTTTAAACTTTCGTCTAAGCTTAGCTTGAATGCCATTTTTCTGCATAACATTTTGCACTGTTTTGATGTTATAATTTTTACCTAAAGCCTTTAATTCAGCGTGAATTTTAGGAGCTCCGTATCTGCATTGTGATGCTCGATATACCTTCTGAATATCTTGTATGAGCTCTTCTCTTATTGATTTTTTGTTGTTTTTTTCCTTAGTAATCCATTTATAATAACCACAAGCAGATACGTTCAAAAATCTGCATAATTCCCGTATTTTATAGCAGTTTTCATGTTCTTTTATAAAAGAATATTTTACTCTTTTTGGTTTGCAAAATATCCCAGGGCTTTTTTTAAAATGTCTCTTTCCCTCGTTACTCTTGCCAGCTCTTTCTTTAAATCAAACTTTTCTTTGTCACAATGAGCTACTTTCCCTTTTCCTGGAAACGCATCTACTCCAGACATTCTATCATTGTATGTTTTTACCCATCTGCTTAATGAATCACCGCTAATACCCAAATCTCTTGCTATTTTTGCTGATGATTGACCTGTTTCTTTTACTAGTCTTATAGCTTCAATTTTGAATTCTGCTGTATATTCTTTTCTTTTTGTCATACCACACCTCTTTGAAAAAACGTTTTATTTTACTTCAAAAACGTCTTAACTTTCTGTCTACTTTTTCTGGGTAAGGTCACCTCTTTATGAATGGAAAAAAATGGAAACTGTTACGTCTAACATACACTATAGTAACTTGATGCCATTTCAAGCAAGATATCACGTTTTTAGGTTTTGTCAATCCTCAATTTGAAAATTTTTTTTAGACTTGAATAACTCTCAACAAAAGCCTCTTAATATGAGAGATACATGACGTTTTATTTATTTTAAATTCTGTTTTTTATAAGTTTATCTTAATACTTATTGTCAAATGAATTACTATTAATTTAATATTATATATTGCTAATGAATTAAATAATATAACCATTTCTACCACTCAAAACCAAGGGCGGTGAGAAGTGTTTTTCTTGGGATGGCATGGTCTACCATGTGTACCATACGAACTTTTTAATATAGTGATTTCATTATACGCTAAAACTAGCCACATTAGCACATTTCATCCATATCTACATACGAACTGTTTTGCCTAAGATTATGGAAATAATTTAAATTTTCTATTTTTATAACCCTATTTTACGTGGCTTGTTCTCGCAAATGTATGACCTTTTTTGAAGGAGTAAATAATTGAAATCCTTATGACACTAAGTTGAGTGTTTTTCTATCCAATTTGAAATAAAAGATATTTTTCTACACCTATATACAACAAATTTGCTGTTCTAAAAAATAAACTCTTGCTAATTATATCAAGTGTATAATAATCAAAACATGGATTTTTAGAGTGAGGTAAATTATGTATCCTAATGTACACGAAAGTAATGGTAATACTGAGTTACATTGTGCTGCTAAAGATGACAACTTAGAAGCAGTTCAAGCTTTACTAAACAAAGGTGCTGATGTTGAGGTACAAAACGACAATGGCGATACTGCTTTACATATAGCTGCTCAAGAAGGCCACTTAGAAGTAGTTCAATTTCTGTTAGAAAAAGGGGCTAGTGTTGGAGAACAAAATAGCGAAGGCTGCACTGCTCTTCATTGTGCTACTGAAAATGGTTGCTTAGCAGTAGTTAAGTACTTTATAAATGAAAAAAGAATCAATATTAACCAAAAGAACGATGATAATGACACTCCTTTACATATAGCTGCTGAAGATGGCCACTTAGAAGTAGTTCAATTTCTGTTAGAAAAAGGGGCTAGTGTTGAGGAACCAGGCAGCGAAGGATGTACTGCTTTGCATTATGCTGCTAGAGGAGGTCACTTAGGAATAGTTCAAGCTCTATTAGATAAAGATGCTGATATTGATGCACAAAACAACAATGGCGATACTGCTTTGCATCTTGCTGCTGAAAACGGTTGCTTAGCAATAGTTAAATACTTTGTAGACGAAAAAGGAATTAATATTAACCAAGAGAACGATGATAATGAAACTCCTTTGCATCTTGCTGCTAGCGAGGGACGCTTAGAAGTAGTTAAATTTCTGTTGGAAAAAGGAGCCGTTTTTGAGGCAAAAGAAAATGATGACTTAACTGCTTTGCATTATGCTGCTACAAATAGTCACTTAGAAGTAGTTCAAGCTCTATTAGATAAAATGGATAATGCTGACATACTAAAGAAGAGTTTCAAATATGTCTTGCATATTGCTGCTCGAGAGGGTTACTTAAAAATAGTACAAGCTCTACTAGACAAAGGTGCTGATATTGATGCACAAAACAAGGATGGCGATACTGCTTTGAATGAAGCTGCTGGACGTGGTCATTTGCAAGTAGTTCAATGTCTGTTAGAAAAGGGTGCTAGTTTTGAAACACGAAACAACGAAGGCTGTACTGCTTTGCATATTGCTGCTGAAACTGGTCACTTAGAAGTAGTTCAAGCTCTGTTAGACAAAGGGGCTAACGTTGAAGCAAAAAGCAAAAATGGCAGTACTGCGTTGCATGAAGCTGCTAGAATGGGTCGCTCAGACATAGTTCAATATCTTGTAGAGGAAAAAAAGGCTACTATTGATGTAAAGGACGTTGATTGTAATACTCCCCTGGATTTAGCTGATAGAAGCGGCCACAAAAATATTGTTGAGTATCTTAATTTTCAAAAAAAGAAGCATTCTGAAACTTCAAGAGCAATAAAGACCGGTTTCTCTGTAGGTGTAATAGCCACGTTGACAGTAACCATTGGATGTATTGTTACTCATATAAGTTTATCAATATTAGTTATTGCTGCATTGATAGTTGGAGCCATTGCTAGTGGCATTACATATGCAATATTAAAGCCTAGTACTAAGCTAAATGAATATGAAATAGGGAGACAAAATTTACCAGAACCAGTTACACCTTAAGAGTAAGTGTTACATAGCTCTTGTTTTTTATGTCAAGTATATAATAATAAAATATGGAGTTTTAAAATGAGGAGAGTTATGAGTTTTGATAAGTTGGAAGAAATACTAGCTTCTATTGATACTGACGTTGGTTTAAGTGAGAGTAATGTGTTCAGAAAAGTAGAAGAGAAGCTAAAACAAATAGATACATCTGGCCTATTACAGCTTGCTGTTTTGAAAAATAATAAACGAATGGTAGAGACTCTTATACAAAAAGAGGCTGATGTTAATGGAATGGATATATACGATCGTGATCCATTATATTATGCTATCTTGCATAGAAATACACGAATGGTAGAGGTCCTGATAAAGAATGGGGCAAGTGTTAGGAAGAAATATAATGATGGAAGTACTCCTTTGCATTATGCTATCTTGGGTAACAAAACAAAAATAGTAGAGCACCTAATAAATAATGGGGCTGATGTTAATGCAGTAGATGAAAAAGGTAGGACTCCATTATACTTGGCTGGCCGAAATACAAAAATGATCTCGATTCTTATGAAGAATGGAGCATGTCCCTTACTGGAAAATAGAAATGTTGAATTTTTGAAGTATTTAATTGCACTCATTAAAGATGGTGATATAGATAATTTGGAGAAGAGAGAAGCGAAACAGAAAGAAGAGCAAGTAGATGATGAATATGAATCACTTAAATACTCATTGCTGCTTAGTGATAACAGCTCTTTGATCTCTATTATAAAAAGGGAAGAATTCAATAATTTAATATCTGAGTGGTCTTCAGGTGCACCTGACTTAAAAGAGGGCCAAAAAAATTTGAATAAGGCGTTGTTAAGTCTCCTAAAAGACTTTCCATTTTGTAACATTACAAGGTTTGAGAATTTTTTACAAGACAACAAAAGTAATGATGATCTAAAGATTGTTCTCAATCTTCAAAGAGGAAAGTCCAAGTTGACAATACTGCATGTAATACAAAGTATGGAGCGTTTGGCAGTAGAAAAAGATATGGCCTGGGCAGTTGGAGCATTTATAACTTTACTTTTAAAGGCTGGAGCTGATCCTAACATAGTTGACAGTGAAGGACAAACACCTTTGCACTATGCTGCTTATTATAATACTTTAAATATACCTTTACTTCTGAACAAAGGAGCACGTAATCAACCTGATAAACAAGGAAAAACTCCTCTAGATATTGTAATTATTAACAAAAAACCTTTTGAAGTGAATATTTTAGAACAAATCTTTTTAACTCAGGAGCAAATGAGAGCAAAAAGCCATTTAGAAGATATTTGCGGTCATAGCCTTGACACTAATCAACTAAGAGAGTTTTTAAATCAGCACAGAGGAAATGAAGGTCTTAAAGAGATTTTAAATCTTCGTGATTGCAAAGGAAAGTCTCGTATTTTTCAAAAGATTAGAGATGCTTGTTATGGTGATAAAATTCGTTTTAAAGAAGCAGAAAGGTTACTGTTAGAAGCAGGAGCAATTGATTACAAAGGATGGAAGGACAAAGAACATTTACCTAAAGCTTCCACTTTATGGGACATTTTAATATTAAACCAACGGGAGGAATTGAAAACTTTTTTAGATATGGCCAATGCAGCCGAAAACATGAACGAGTTAGAGCAAGTTGTAAAAAGAGCTATAGAAGCAGGAGTAATGCTGAACTTTGCTGTGTCAGGAAGTTTATATGACAAGAAATATGAGAGTAAATATGGCTTTGCAGATTGTATAATAAGAAAAATTAGTGAATTAAAAAAGAACTCTAGAATTGCAAGTGATGTAGAGGTTGCTAGTCGTATAGTATGTAACTTAGTATCAAAAGGAGTAGTACTACATACTATAAGCAGCATCCTTGTCATTGATGAACTAGAAGAGTTTAAAAGCCACAAAGCTAATATGGTAAAAGCCTATGAAAGTTATGCAAAGCGTAGTTTGAAATTTATGGAAATTGTTAAAAGTGCAACTACTGGCAAGGTGAAAAATGTAAAAGTGGATAACTCTATTCTCTATTTGGAATATTCAGAAAGTAGTGTAGTTGAGGTTGCGAAAATCATAAATGAAGCAAATTTAACTCATGGAAGTATAGAATCTAGAAGAGATGTAATAGCAATCGGTGAAAGTGAGGTAGAAATTATAACGGAAGATGGGATAAGAAATTATACTAACCTTACGGGCAATATAGTACTGACTTTCTATACTAGTTTGGGAAAGATAGACGTTAAACTGTATCCTGACGTACAAGATAAAAGCAAAATTATAGTAGAAGCGAGTAATAAAGAGGAAGTATTGGAAAAATTCAAAGGTTATGAAGAAGAATTAGGTGAGAGTTGCTTACTTGGTGGAGATAGGGTCTACGATGCTATTGAGCAAGGATATTTTGAAAGATCTGGTGGATATTTAATACGTCCTGAAGTAATAAGCGAGTCTAACAACAAATGGACAGAACGTGAAGAGTTAAGAAGGACTTCTGATCCTAGGAGAGAAGTTTCTAGGTAGATTGATTTGCTAAAAAAGTTGAAGATTATTATTTAAATATAAACTACTATAATTTATAGGTTAAGGAGTTCGTACCAATGTCTTCTAAGAATACTCTTTTATGTTGTTTTTAAGCTGGCTACAAAATGAGGATATGGAACATACAATTGGCTGGGCTGCCTTTTACACTCCAGGTCTACTATTAAAATATGCAGCTAAAATTGGATCATTTTCTACCATTATTGCATCTAACATACTAAAATCTTCATTATTTATATTGATATTTTCACATAATTGATTCTGTAACATTGACTTACTTTTCTATATCAATTTCAGCATCTTTTGTGTGGCTCTTTGTAGTAGCTCCTTTTGCAATAACCTTTTTTAATTTTCTGGCACATACTTTTTTCGATGTTTTTTCATATTGTTGTTTTTATAAACGTTACGATGCTGAGCCGTAAAACTTCTCTAATTGTTCACTCCACAGCATCGGTATTTCTCTCAAATCAACTAACTTCAAACCCCTTGGCTGTCTCCCATTTACTATGTCTTCCTTAATCTTCGGAGCTAAATAATTTAACCTTAAAATTTGCTGTATACGTCTTGTACCTATATTAATTTTGGCACTCAGCTCCTTCACACTTTCGTATTTTCCCTCTTCTAGTTGCCGTTTCCACAGATGGGCTCTTACCACTGCTTTCAGTAGTGCATTGTTTGTTTTGCCTTCTGGCTCAGTTACTGTGCATTTCTTTCCTTTCTTTTTTATTGGTATAAATTCCACCTTATCCTCTAAACTCACCTCTATTCCATCTTCTTTTATCATTACTCCTTTTATTAACTTTTTCACTACTTCTTTCTGCTTTCCAAAATTTAAATTTTCCCATTTTTCTTCGGTCTTTTCTCTCCAATTTTCATATATCTGCTCCGCTTTTCTCATCACTTCTTTTTCTACTTCTCCTGCTACTATTGTTCGATTTACTGATTCACAATTCTTTCCCCTTAAGTGATTGTTGCATACATAATATCGGTACCTTTTATTTTCTTTTTTTGAGTATGTCAGTGTCATATTTACACTACAGCTCTTACACTTAATTATTCCCCTAAGCAGCGCTTCCTCATATTTTGCTTTTCTATATGGCTGATTACTTATCAATTCCTGCGCTTTTTGCCATTTTTCTTCCTCTATTATTGCTTCATGCTTTCCCTCATACTGTTTGTCATAATGTCTTATCTTTCCCACATATATTGGATTTGTTATTATTCTTCTCACCGTTGCTTTTTTAAAGATATCCGTTTTTGCTTTTGTTCGGTATCCTTCCCTGTTTAACTCTCTTGCCAACTCTGCCATTGACTTCAGCTCCAAATATCTTTCAAATATATGCTGCACTGTTTTTGCTTCTTTTTCATTTATTATTAATTCCTTATCTTTTACATCATACCCAAGCGGTAAAGTTCCTCCCATCCATAAACCTTGTTCTTTTGATGTTGCTATTTTATTTTTTACTCTCTCTACTATCATCTCTCTTTCTAGTTGTGCTGCTCCTGATAATACTGTCTGTACGAATTTTCCCATTGGCGTATTATTGTCAAATATCTGTGTTACTGCTACAAAATTTACTCGGTGCCTTCTAAAAAATGACGTTACTTCTATGCTGTCTTTTGTTTCTCTTGATAACCTATCTAGTGTATATACTACTACACAGTCTATCTCTCCTCCTCTGACATCTTCAAATAATTCCTTTATCGCTGGTCTTTCTAAATTTTTTCCTGAATATCCTCCATCATCGTACTTTTTTGCCAATGCTACCCAGCCTTCTTTGCTCTTTATATACTTTTCACATGCTACTCGTTGCGCATCAAGACTGTTAAACTTTTGTTCTAGTCCATCCTCATTTGACTTTCTCGTATATATTGCACATCTTACTTCTTTTAGCATTTTCAACTTCCATTTTTTTCACGCATTCCAAATAATAAAGGGCCGTTGTAACTCATTCCCATTATTTTTCCTGCCACTGCTGACAATGATGTATAAAACTCTTCTTTGTAGATTAAACCCTTGTCTGTTACCATTACCGCATGCGTTTCTTCCCCTCTCTCTAGTATTAATTCTGTCCCTTCTACTGGAAGTTTGTCACTACTTATTCTTTTTCCCTTCTCTAGCCGATCTGCCAGATACTCTAGTCTTTTTAATCCTTTTCTTGACATTTCTCCATACGCTTCCTCCTGCATTCTATAAGCTAATCTTGGTATCAGATATTTCTTTGAGTATCTAGGCGCCTCTTCCCCAAATACCTTCTTCCACGTTTTTCTCAGCTCACCCAAAGGTTTTCTCTCTAAATTCATTACTTTCTTTTCTATTTCTTCTTCCATATTTTTAGCCTTTCATAAATAACTTTTCAATTCTTTCTGTTTCTTTCTTCAATATTTCAGTTATCTCTTTGCTGTTTTTCGCATAATCCATCCCTGTCATTCCAAATTTATCTGCTTGCTCTATTTCAGCCCCTGCTTTTACTAGCTCCTCCACTATTTCTTTTTCACCTACCATACATGCAAGGTGCAGCGGTGTGCATTTACTTCCATATTCTTCCGCATTTACATTCCCTCCTGATTTTATTAATTCTCTCACGGTTTCTAGGCGTTTCTCGGTTACCGCTAGATGCAGTGCTGTATATCCTCTTGCATCTGCTGCATTCACATTCGCTCCTTTTTCGACTAATAACTTCACTGTTTTTGCGTTTATCACATAATGCAAAACTGTTCTTCCTTTTTCGTCTCTTGCATAAATATTTTTATATGAGTTCTCTAATAATTCTTTTGCTGACTTCTCTTTCTTGCCAAGCTTTAACATAATCCACCCCATCTTTTCTTTAAAAAATTTAAATCCCTTTTTTAAGCCTTCCCTCTCACTACATTTTCTATCTCATCTATCATTTCGTTCACTTGGCCCATTATCTTGCTTGCTAAATTTTTACATTCTTTCTTTATTAGCGACTTGTCTCTCTTCCTTATTTCTTCTATCTCTATTATTTTTAGCTCCGGCATATAGCTCCCATTCAACATGTCTGCTATTTCTCCCACTAGCCTCTCTATTCCATAGCACGTCAGTTCTCTGCTTTTTGTTATTCCACCTTTTTCTCTCAGAAATTTGCTCGCCTTTTCACTTTCTTTACTATCACACAGAGAATACTTTTCACTTTCCCATATATAATACATTGGTGTTGCACCATACTTATTTAGTTGATTAATTTCAGCCCCTGCTTCTACTAGCTCTTTTATTATTTCAACTCCTGCTCCTTTGCACGCAGAGTGCAGTGGCGTACATCCACTGACATATTGAGTGGCATTTACTTCTGCTCCCGACCTTAGCAGCACTTTTACATTTTCTAAGCTTTTCGCAAATACTGCACAGTGTAGTGGTGTATAACCCTTTTTATCTCTTGCATTTACCTCTGCCCCTTTTTTTATTAATAATCTCACTGTTTTGTAATCGGAGATTTCTACTGCTTGATGCAAGATCGTTTCTCCTTCTTCATTTCTTTTATTAATGTTTTTACTTGATACTTCTTTAAAAAACTTACTCTTGCTAAAACTCATTTCATACCTCACAAAACTAGCTTTTCTAGCGCCAGACAAATTTCTTATATTTACCTGCTGCTATTCAAGTCATGTCCTTTTTAGCATGAGAAAGCAAGTCTTTTTCTTTTTATTTCATACACTTTTACCTATTATTAATATAATATATGAGGATCTCAATATAAATACTTAACTTATTATAGATATTACTTGACTATTTTTCCAACTTCTGTGCAAATGTCGATGTTCGTGCCACTTCAGTATTCCCGGGTAAAATACTAAAATGTGCTTTTCTAATTCATGTATCGAATCTTCTTTTCCTGAACTTCTATCATTTTCGCAACTAACGTGATATTCCGTTAAATTAGCTTTCGCAACCTTTTGATCAGTAAGATTCTTTGCTTCATATTCATAGCTGATATTAAATCTTTCCAAAATTGGTTTGTATTCCAAGTTCCATAGCTGATCAGAAAGTTTATCATTACCAAGGAAAAGTGTGCCTCCTATCTCTTCTTGATAACAAAGAGGAAAACAGCTATTTATTTCTCCTAATTTCCAGCTATCTGACAGTACAATCTGTGCTTTGACAAACTTAATTGCTGGTAATAAACTTTGTGGTAATGGATATAGTGCTTTTAAGTTGTACCACAAATGATTTCTTTCATAAATACCGTTATAATTCTTTGTGTGAGGCTCGGTTTCTCCAAGTATTGCTACATCTAGGCGATATATATCATTGCTTAAAGCTCGTTCATAATGATCGCGTAGATAGTTTTCTATAATCCTAATAACTGGACCACTAGACCTGAAAAAATTTACTCTTCCAAATGATAACACTGGTCCATCTTTTTCTATTTTTACCCCTGAATAATCAGAAAGAAGATCTCCAAATAAACTCTCATCCAATATAAATCTCTGCACATTATAATAATCGTTAAAAATCCTCATTAATCTGGATCTTACAGGCAGTGATAGTTTTGCCAGCTCTACTACTGCATCTACGAAGAAGTCATTTGGTACCTCTTTTATCCCTACTTGCAACTCAAAAAAGTGTTTACCGGGTGGCTCTTCAATAATTGTAATATCTTCTATATTTGCCCACTTTAGTGCTATTTTTAGTGATGCTGGAGTTCCTCTCAGTCTTTGAAATTTTACTCCTTCTACTACGGCTTTTCTTTTATCCTTTACCCAACGCAGTATCTCTTCTAAACCATATTCTTCTATTATCCACGGCAATGTTTCTTCTTTAAGACTAAACTTAAATCCTCTGATACAGTTTGGATCTACTTTATAATCTATCGCATCTACTAGCGCTCTTTCCTGCCTTGTTGCATTTGGTGGCAGTAACATTAATTCAACTCAATCTTTAAATTTCTCAAATTTGCACATTCATTTCCCAGAACCACAACATCCTCTTTTGGCTCGATTAATTCTACGTTTTCTACACCATCTACAAATAAATTCGCTATTATCCATGATCTTGTAACATTCCATCCCAGCCTTCTACTTGCTTCAAACTTCTTGATGAACTGTTCCTTAATTTCCTCCTTTGATATTACAGAACTTATGCTCATTCTGCTGTCAATATCTATTTCCGTAATATTGCAACCAATTACTGTTACTGTATCTGTTAAAACCCTTATATCATCTCTATTAACTTGCTTTCTTACAATTTCAAGTAGCTCTTCTAATGCTATGCCAGTTTGTGTTGATAAAATTGAAATTTGTACTTTTCCTGGTATAGGTGATTCTACTAATGCATCTTTTACTCTACTATCTGCTGACAGTGCATAATACCTATAATGTTCCTTGCTCCCACATGTGCTCCAGCCTTTTACTTTTGCTTTTACCCTCTTTCTAAATCGTTCGTCATCTTCTTCTTTTTCTCTCTCTACTCCATAAAATTCAGCCAAATTATCAAGATCTTCTCCTGTCGCAAATTTAAGTAAATTACCCTTTACAGCTTCGTTTATCCTTTGTCTGAGTAAAAGTTCTCGCCATGCTGCTACCTCCAGAATCTTTATTGCTGGATCGGATTCTACTAACGCTGAAAAGGTTTCATCTCTACACACTAATTCCTCCTTCATTCTGGAAAAGATTTCCTCATAGCTTAGTTTTTCAATAATATTAGATGTCTGCATTTCTAAACAACTACTCCACTAATACCTATGAATTTGCCTTCTGAAAGATACATACCTTCAAGTACAAGAGTCATTTTTCCTTCTTTAGCTTCAGCAATCTTTACTTTTTCTAACTTAAATCTCTTTTCCCATTTTTCCAAAGCTTCTGCTGTTGCTGCATATATCTCAAGTGTTAAATCTCTATTTATTGGCTTATCTACTAATTCAAATAATCGAGAACCATACTCTCTTCTCATAATACGTGATCCAATAGGAGTGGTTAAAATATCAGTAATTGATTGTTTTAAATGTTCTATTCCTTCCAATTCCTTTCCCGTGCTAGCATTCATGCCTCATTCTGCAAATACATTTTTGCTAACACCTATCATGACCTTACCCAGAAAAAGTAGACAGAAAGTTAAGACGTTTTTGCTATGAGAATGATGAATCAAAAAGCTCAGGAATGCAATAGTTAATAGTAGAATGTCTACGCTGTTTATTATAAAAAATTTCTATATATTCAAATATTGCGGTTTTAGCTTGTTGTGCAGAGTGTTGTGAAGTATCAATGAGTAACTCTCTCTTAAGTGAACTAAAAAAGCTCTCTGAAACAGCATTATCATAACAACAACCTTTGTGACTCATACTAGAAGTAATATTTTTTGTACTTAGTAAAAATTGATAATTTTTAGAGGTGTATTGCGATCCTTGATCGCTATGAAATAGTAGATTTTTAGCAGATTTGCGCCTACCAATAGCCATGAATAACGCATCTATAACTAATTGCCTATTTACTGCATTACTCATTGACCAGCCAATCACCATGCGTGAATATAAATCTATTATTGCTGCCAAATATAACCATCCTTCATTAGTTTTTATGTACGTAATATCAGTTACCCATATCTTGTTAGGTTGATCAGCGATGAAATTCTGATTTAATATGTTAGGAGTTATAACTCTATTGTCTATTTGTGGTTTTTTACTTTTAAACTTTCGTCTAAGCTTAGCTTGAATGCCATTTTTCTGCATAACATTTTGCACTGTTTTGATGTTATAATTTTTACCTAAAGCCTTTAATTCAGCGTGAATTTTAGGAGCTCCGTATCTGCATTGTGATGCTCGATATACCTTCTGAATATCTTGTATGAGCTCTTCTCTTATTGATTTTTTGTTGTTTTTTTCCTTAGTAATCCATTTATAATAACCACAAGCAGATACGTTCAAAAATCTGCATAATTCCCGTATTTTATAGCAGTTTTCATGTTCTTTTATAAAAGAATATTTTACTCTTTTTGGTTTGCAAAATATCCCAGGGCTTTTTTTAAAATGTCTCTTTCCCTCGTTACTCTTGCCAGCTCTTTCTTTAAATCAAACTTTTCTTTGTCACAATGAGCTACTTTCCCTTTTCCTGGAAACGCATCTACTCCAGACATTCTATCATTGTATGTTTTTACCCATCTGCTTAATGAATCACCGCTAATACCCAAATCTCTTGCTATTTTTGCTGATGATTGACCTGTTTCTTTTACTAGTCTTATAGCTTCAATTTTGAATTCTGCTGTATATTCTTTTCTTTTTGTCATACCACACCTCTTTGAAAAAACGTTTTATTTTACTTCAAAAACGTCTTAACTTTCTGTCTACTTTTTCTGGGTAAGGTCACTAAGTAAATTTGGATTGGAAATAGCTGAAAATAAAACAAAAATAGTAAAGTTTGGTAAGAAAGAATGGTATCAAGCAGAAAGAGAGAAACGTAGGACGGCTAGCTTCAACTTTCTAGGATTTACACATTATTGTGGAAAAAGTCGTAATGGTAAACTTATGATGAAGCAGAAAACTTCAAAAATAAGCCTAGCTAGAAAGATTAAAGAAATCAAAGAGTGGTTGAAGATGGTACGAAGTCGTATCTGTCTCAAAGATTGGTGGCAGAAACTTAAAGCCAAACTAACAGGACACTATAGCTACTTCGGAGTTAGCGGAAATTATCGGTGTTTGATTCAATTCAATCGACTGGCAACAAAGTTAGCATTTAAGTGGATAAACCGACGTAGTCAAAAGAAAAGTATCGATTGGGAACAATTTATACACTATTTAAAAGTAAATCCATTACCAAAACCAAAGGTATATGTTTCTTTATACACAGGAGCACTAGTGTGAACGCTGTATTGTGGAGCCGTGTGCGGGAAATCCGCAAGCACGGTTCTTTTGGGGAGACTATGGTTATGAGACCAAATCGCTGATTTCAAGGTCATAAGTCTCTACCAGACCTGTTCATATAGAAGTTGAGGTAATAGAAAATGTAAATGCTAAAAGAAGAAAAGTAGAATTAGCAACGGTAAAGGCATTAAACAAAACGGCACTATGGTTAAAAGCGCAAGCAGCTAAGGAAATCAGTGAGGAAAAGCAGATAAAATTAAGTTTGATAAGAAAGAGATTAAGAATTTTTAAGGCAAAAACTAGCAGATTAGACGTGTTAATTAGAGCAAATTTGTATGATATTAGAGTATCAGCAATGGGCAAGATGAGACAAACAAAAAGAGGTACAAAAATAGGAAAACATGAGTTTATAGGAGCGTTTACTGCAACAATGCCAAGAGGAAATAGTGGTGTTTTTAGGCGTGAAGGAAGAAAAGCTTTGCCAATACAAGAGGTAAAATTAGGACTGGAGCCAGAAGCATCAAAAATAATAAAGGAGCTAGTTAATTATGAGTTTGAAAGGATGTTTGGAAAGTTCTTTGAACGTGAATTGAACTATATTACAAGAAATGTATGAATTTTAAAGATTTGCATAATGCAATCTGCACTACGCTGAAGAGAGAAATATCTGACCTTACCCAGAAAAAGTAGACAGAAAGTTAAGACGTTTTTGAAGTAAAATAAAACGTTTTTTCAAAGAGGTGTGGTATGACAAAAAGAAAAGAATATACAGCAGAATTCAAAATTGAAGCTATAAGACTAGTAAAAGAAACAGGTCAATCATCAGCAAAAATAGCAAGAGATTTGGGTATTAGCGGTGATTCATTAAGCAGATGGGTAAAAACATACAATGATAGAATGTCTGGAGTAGATGCGTTTCCAGGAAAAGGGAAAGTAGCTCATTGTGACAAAGAAAAGTTTGATTTAAAGAAAGAGCTGGCAAGAGTAACGAGGGAAAGAGACATTTTAAAAAAAGCCCTGGGATATTTTGCAAACCAAAAAGAGTAAAATATTCTTTTATAAAAGAACATGAAAACTGCTATAAAATACGGGAATTATGCAGATTTTTGAACGTATCTGCTTGTGGTTATTATAAATGGATTACTAAGGAAAAAAACAACAAAAAATCAATAAGAGAAGAGCTCATACAAGATATTCAGAAGGTATATCGAGCATCACAATGCAGATACGGAGCTCCTAAAATTCACGCTGAATTAAAGGCTTTAGGTAAAAATTATAACATCAAAACAGTGCAAAATGTTATGCAGAAAAATGGCATTCAAGCTAAGCTTAGACGAAAGTTTAAAAGTAAAAAACCACAAATAGACAATAGAGTTATAACTCCTAACATATTAAATCAGAATTTCATCGCTGATCAACCTAACAAGATATGGGTAACTGATATTACGTACATAAAAACTAATGAAGGATGGTTATATTTGGCAGCAATAATAGATTTATATTCACGCATGGTGATTGGCTGGTCAATGAGTAATGCAGTAAATAGGCAATTAGTTATAGATGCGTTATTCATGGCTATTGGTAGGCGCAAATCTGCTAAAAATCTACTATTTCATAGCGATCAAGGATCGCAATACACCTCTAAAAATTATCAATTTTTACTAAGTACAAAAAATATTACTTCTAGTATGAGTCACAAAGGTTGTTGTTATGATAATGCTGTTTCAGAGAGCTTTTTTAGTTCACTTAAGAGAGAGTTACTCATTGATACTTCACAACACTCTGCACAACAAGCTAAAACCGCAATATTTGAATATATAGAAATTTTTTATAATAAACAGCGTAGACATTCTACTATTAACTATTGCATTCCTGAGCTTTTTGATTCATCATTCTCATAGCAAAAACGTCTTAACTTTCTGTCTACTTTTTCTGGGTAAGGTCAAATTGCAGCAGTAAGCAGAATGAAATTATCGTCTAAGGCAAGTGGAGCAAAGGAAGCATGGTCTATAAGGTATGAGGGAGGAGAAAAAATAAGAGAGATTACACCTTGTTCTTTGCTACAGGGTACATATATTGAAGTTCGTGACTTATTTTTTGCCACTCCAAATAGATTAAAATTTCTAAAAACCGAGAGGGCAGAAACACAAAGCATTGTTGACATTGTAAATAACTTAGCAATGATTAACTATAGTATTGGGTTTACTCTCACTTCCGGTAATAAAAAGCTCTTAAAATATGTTAAGCAAACTTCATTATTTAACAGATTATGTGAAACAGAAGAAGAATTTCAGAGCAATTCGCTGGAAGTTAAAGAGGAAGAAGACGGCATCAAACTTACGGGACACATCTGTAAACCAACTATTAGTCGTGGTAATTCAACTCAAATCTATACGTTTGTTAATGGAAGGCCAATAAAAGACAATCTACTTATTGGTGCAATTCGATATGCGTATCAGGACTTTATTCCAAGTGGGAGGTATCCTTTTGCAGTGCTGCACTTAGAGATACCATACGATCAAGTAGATGTAAATGTGCATCCAAATAAATCAGAGGTAAGGTTTCAGAACAAGAGGCTAGTATATGAAATAGTGAGAAGAGGAATAATAAAAGCATTATCGACTAGAGTAGGCACGTTTGCAGCAAGTGATGTTGAGTCTCAAAGTATTGAGGAGTTTGATAGCCAAGAGCCGGTTAATAGTAAAGAGAAAAAAAATCAAAAAGAGTTTTATGAAAAGAGGCCAAGTCTTTTAGAAAATCGTCTAATGAAAGAATTCAATGCACCAGATGAAAGAAGGCAAAGCTTACCAGAAACGTTTAAATATGGAGAATCTCCACCCCAAAAGGGAACGATGGTTTTAGAAAGGAAGCAAATTGATTTAATAGAGGATTATCCTCTGGGATATGCACGCTGTCAGGTCTACAATACTTACATTATTGCTGAGGCTGGAGATAGGCTGATTATAGTAGATCAACATGCAGCCTATGAGAGATTGATATACGAGTGCTTAACAAGCATAAAAAGACAAAAACTTCTCATTCCTGAAATAGTTGAAATTAAAAACCAAGCTGGAATGGAGATGGTTAAAACTTATAAAGATAAGCTTTTTGAAATGGGTTTTGGTATTGAAATAGAATCAGAAGATAAAATAATGGTGAAAGAAATACCTTCAATCTTGGGAACAATAGGTATAAAAGAGATGCTAGTTGATATAGTAGATAAGTTAACGGAAATGGAAGATACGTTGTCAATAGAGGATAAGGTGAATAAAATATCAGCCACAATCGCTTGCCATGGAGCAGGAAGAAAAATGAAATTGGAAGAGATGAATGAGATACTAAGACAAATTGAGAAAACTCCATATTCTGGTAATGAAAGACCAACGTATATAGAAATGAAACTAAGTGATATAGAAAAATTGTTTGAAAGGAGATGAGTTCAGTTTGTCAAAAAGGTTCCCAATTAAGTATACGTAACAGCTCTTCTGGTTATGGAGTATAAAATGTGAAAAAAGAGAATAAATGCTCTAATTTTTTAGATTACAAAGTAATAGGACAGGAAGTAAGAAATCATAGATTAGCAAAGGGATATACTCAAAAAGATTTAGCAAAAAAAATCGGAACAACATATCAGGTAATACTGCAATATGAAAAAGGAACACGAAAAATTTCGATTGAAAAGTTATATGCTATAGCAAAGGTGTTATCGGTTGATATTATAGACCTAATTCCTGTATCAAATGAGAAAGCCTGCTTTAAAAATGAGGAACTAAATCTAATAAGAGAATATAAAAAGATTAACGATCATGAGTTACGTAGGATGTTTTGTTTATTAACCAAATTTGTTCAAGTTAGTGAGAAAAGTAGTAAAAAAACAGAGAGAATAAAAATTGCAAAAGGTCTGGTTAAAGCAGGAGTTTCTGTTGATACTGTTTCAAAAACAATTGGTCTGTCTGCTGATGAATGTGTTGAAGAAAAAGGAGGTTCTATTTACTACCAAATAGGGAAAAAGATAAAAGAATGGAGGCTAGTGAGAGAGTATACTCAAAAGGATTTGGCTGAGAAAATGGATACAACACGTGATGAAATAAGCAACTATGAGCAAGGGCGTGTAGCTATTCCACTGGAAAAATTATATGCAATAGCAGAAACATTATCGATTAATATTACAGATCTGCTAATAGAGGAAGGTAGTAAAGTAGAAAATGAACTACCGAATTTAATTGAAGAATACAAAAAGATTGAAAGTCAAGAACTACGTCATGTACTAATAAAATCTCTGTTTGAAAGCATACAAGTTTGCAAAGAGAAAGTGGAGAGAGCAGAAAAGATGAAAATTGCAAAGAATTTAGTTAAGGAAGAAATTTCTATCAATATTATTTTAAAAACAGTAGGCATCTCTTTAGACAAAATTCAACAAGTTTAAAATAAAAAAATCACCATATATTAATATCTTCACCTATTCATGAAAAAATAAGTAAAAAAGATTGAAAAATTGATTTGACTTCACTCGGAAGCTATGGCTTTATGCCAATGCTGATAAAAAAACAGCAGTAAATAATTAAAAACAATTTGTTGTTAGTGAAAGGTAAATTATATGAATAAAAGTAAAGAAGAAATAGAATTCAGAATATTAGAAAGCAAAGGTAAAGCACTACTTGATCGTGAAATAATGGAAACGTTTCTAAGTGCAGTACATGAAAGGCCACAAGCTCAAGAAATTGCTAAAAATCTGGTGAATACCTATACGGGAGTAGGAAGGATTTTAGGCCGAGAAATGGATGACCTGAAAGTTATAGAAGGAGTAACTGATTCTGCAGTAGCAATGATTATGTGTGTTAAGGAAACACTAGAAAGGGTACTGAGAGAAAAGCTTAAGAGTGAGCCAATAATGGACTTACAAGGGCTAGTAGAGTACTTAAACGTAAGTATAGGCCACTCAGAAAGGGAATGTGTAAAAATACTGTACTTGAATAAAAGGCGCCAATTAATTGGAGAAGAATCCTATATTGGTGAAATGGAAAAAGCACCAGTATACATAAAGGAGATTATAAAAAAAGCATTAATAAAGAATGCAACATTAGTAATAATGTCACATAACCATCCTGGAGGAAGCTTAGAGCCTTCAGAAGAAGATCAAGCAGTAACAAAGAGCTTAGCAGCAGCATGTAGTACTGTAAGCGTTAGATTATTTGATCATATTATCGTTACAAGTGCGGGCTATTTTAGCTTTAGAGAAAACGGATTGTTATAGCAGAAAGTATTTGCAAATCTGCTCGCTATAATTTATAATGAGTAATAAAATGTATAATAACTGTACACTTAGAAAAATAGCGGAGGCTAATATGAATAATAAAGTAATTGTACCTTTTAGTGATAAAGAGGGAGGTGTTTACGAGTTAAACGTTGATCTTGATAAATTGTCAAAAGGTGAGATGTTAAATGCTATTGTAGGAATTGGTCGTACTAAAGAGCAACTCACCTTTGCAAGCAAAACTAATAAAGCTAAAAATCCTGGAGATGTACCTTTCCCTGGTAGAGAAGTTCGCGAAAACAAAATCAACTATGGGAAAGGATTTGACTATGTTTATGGCACAAAACCTGTAAGTGATCAAGAAGATAAAAATCCATTTGCTTCAGCTTTGAAAAAAATAAAGCCAAGTGCAGAAAAGTTGAGCTGGTTTAAGAGTGCTGTGGTAAGAGCAAAAAGTCCAAATGAACTGCACAAGGTTGTAGACGAAGCACTAGCTGCTGGAGCAAGGCTAAATGCATGTAATGATGGAGAGTGGAGATACTGTCTCTCATGTCAACTGATTATTTCACTAAATCACCATTAAATGGTTGATTATTTTTTAAAATACCAAAAACCACATGCATTAATTTTCTCATTAATGCGACAATTATTACCATTGGACATTTTCCTTTGCTTGCTAAACGTTGGCAAAACTTTTGAAAGTGAGAATTATGATTCTTGACTACTATAGCTGGCATATAAAGAGTTTTGCGAATACGTTCCGACCCTATTTTACATATTCTACTTTTTTTACTGACAGATGAACCTGATTGGTAATATTCAGGATTTAGACCGGCAAAGGCTGTAAATTGTCTAGCATTATCAAAATTATCAACAGATGGCATTTCTGCAACGATAGCAACAGCAGTAAGATGTCCTATACCTTTTACAGTCTTGATGTTTTCTATCATATTTTTTAGGTGTGAATGGTTATTAACATGCTCACAAATCTCTTTTTCTATAGCAGAAATTTCTGTTTCTATTGTAGCAACTACTTCAAGTATGGCTTGCTTACAACGGGAATCCATATTTTTATTTTCCAAGCGATTCATCTGTTGTAACTTGTCGTCTTTAAGTGCTTGCAAACAACGATAGAGATCTCTTAAACGCTTGACTTCAGTAGGCGCAGGTTTCCAAAGATTAGGTTTATTAGCAATACAAAACCTAGCAATCATGGCAGCATCTGACTTATCTGTTTTGTTTCTGAGTAGCTCACTTTTGCCAAAAGCTTTGATTTGAGCAGGGTTTACCACACTTACATTATGTCCAAGGTCATACATAAAATTAACTATATTTTCACTATAACAACCAGTCGCTTCTAGGCAGAGATGAATAAGGACTGCTCCGTGATTATTACACCAAGCTACAAGCTTTTCAAAACCTTCCTTGTTATTGTGAAAAACTTTATGTCGTTCTTTGTTGTCTATCAATAAACAAGCATCAAGTTTCTTTTTAGAAATGTCTACACCTAAAATAGCATTGACTTGCATAAAATTTCCTCTAGGACTATAACGAATTGAGAGTTTAGACCAACCTTGTAATACGGGATATAATTCCAAAGATACTGTTCTGTCTTTTAACTCTATATGGGAAGGGAGCAAAATCTTTTTGTCAGCCTTTTTGGCATAAGTAATCTATCGGCTTCACCTTCCCTGCAAGACATTTTAGCTACAATGCCCTACTCCTTGAAGATACAAGTAATTTACTAAAATTTGCAACGGTTGATAATTTGGCTGAATTTTATGGAGTAGAGAGGCAAAAAGAAGAAGAGGATGAAAGATTTAGAAAGAGGGTAAAAGCAAAAATAGCAGGTTGGTCAACAGGAGGAAATTATAGGTATCATGCACTGTCAGCAGATAGTAGAGTAAAGGATGCGCTGGTTGAATCAAAAGTGCCAGGAAGTGTGCAGATCTCAATTTTATCAACCACAGTATCAGAAGAGCTACTAGAAATTGTAAAAAAGCGAGTCACCAGGGACGATATAAGGGTTTTAACTGATACAGTAACAGTAATTGGTTGCAATATTACGGAAATAGATATCCACAGCAGAATGAGCATAAGTCCTGTAATATCAGAGGAAGAAATCAAGAAGCAGTTTATTAAGAAGTTTGAATTAGCAAAAAGATTAGGGTGGAGTGTGACAAGATCTTGGATAATAGCGAATTTGTTTGTGGAAGGAATAGAAAACGTCGAATTAATCGAGCCAAAAGAGGATGTTGTGGTTCTAGGTAATGAGTGTGCAAATTTGCGAAATTTAAAGGTTGAGTTGAATTAATGTTATTGCCACCAAACGCAACAAAGCAAGAGCAAGCACTGGTTGATGCAACAGATTATAAGGTTGATCCGAGCTGTATCAGAGGATTTAAGTTTAGTCTTAAAGATGAAATACTGCCATGGTTGATTGAGGAATATGGTTTAGAAGAGATACTGCGCTGGAAAAGAAAAGCCGTAGTAGAAGGAGTGAAATTTCAAAGACTGCGAGGAACACCTGAATCACTTAAAATAGCACTAAAATGGGCGAATATAGAAGATATTACAATTATCGAGGAGCCACCTGGTAAGCACTTCTTTGAGCTGCAGGTAGGAATAAAGAATGTTCCAAATAACTTTTTTGTAGATGCGGTTGTAGAACTTGCAAAACTATCATTACCAGCAAGATCGCGACTAATGAGAATTTTTAATGACCACTACAACGTTGATAGGTTTATTTTAGATGAGAGTGTATTTGGCAGCTTATTATCAGATTACTCAGGTACAAAGGTTGAAAAAGATGGACCAGTACTGTCGTTTGGTAGAAAGAACACATTTGAGCTAAAAATCTTAAATCCAAGTTTTAAGTTTGGTACTTTTCGGATTCATTATGAGCAAGCATTTAGTAATGATGTATATCGCTTAGATGTAGCAGTACTTGGGGAAACCGAGCCTCACACAAAGGATTATAAGGGCATCTATGAAAGAGAGCATTTGTGGTACAACTTAAAAGCACTATATCCACTACTACAGAGTTTATTACCAGAAATCAAGTTTGCAAAAGCACAGATAGTATTATCAGACAGTTGGAATTTAGGAGAAATAAACGCATGTTTTCCAGTTAGTAGCGTAGAAGAAAAAGGAAATAAATTTGTATTAGGAAACGATAAACTTTCAGGGCAATATTGGAATCTAAAACACAAGCCAATTTTAGAAAGATTCAGCATTATCCATCGTTACAAAGTAGAAAATTATACAGATCAGAAGGTCAGAAAATATGTTTTAGCAGAACACAATGTTTACTATAAAAACGACTTAGATTCAGAGCAAAAAGACTCAATACACGAATTAGAAAATTACATTTTAGTATTTTACCCGGGAGTACTGAAGTGGCACGAACATCGACATTTGCACAGAAGTTGGAAAAATAGTCAAGTAATATCTATAATAAGTTAAGTACTTATATTTAGATCCTCATATATATTATTAATAATAGGTAAAAGTGTATTAAATAAAAAGAAAAGGACTTGCTTTCTCATGCTAAAAAGGACATGACTTGAATAGCAGCAGGTAAATATAAGAAATTTGTCTGGCGCTAGAAAAGCTAATTTTGTGAGGTATGAAATGAGTTTTAGCAAGAGTAAGTTTTTTAAAGAAGTAGCAAGTAACAGATTTAAGAATATTAATAAAAGAGATGAAGAAGGAGAGACGATCTTGCACCAAGCAGTAGAAATCTCCGATTATAAAACAGTGAGATTATTAATAAAAAAAGGGGCAGAGGTTAATGCAAGAGATAAAAATGGTTATACGCCACTACACTGTGCAGTATTCGCAAAAAGTTTAGAAAATGTAAAAGTGCTGCTAAGGTCTGGAGCAGAAGTAAATGCTACTCAATATGTCAGTGGATGTACGCCACTCCACTCTGCGTGCAAGATGGGAGGAGCAGGAGTTGAAATAATAAAAGAGCTAGTAAAAGCAGGAGCTGAGGTTAATCAACTGAATAAATATGGTGCAACACCAATGTATTACATATGGGAAAGTGAAAAGTATTGTCTGTGTGATAGTAAAGAAAGTGAAAAGGCAAGCAAATTTTTGAGAGAAAAAGGTGGAGTAACAAAAAGTAGAGAACTGACCTGCTATGGAATAGAGAGGCTAGTGGGAGAAATAGCAGACATGTTGAATAGGAGTTATTTACCGGAGTTAAAAATAATAAAGATAGAAGAAATAAGGAAGAGAGACAAATCACTAATAAAGGAAGAATGTCAAAATTTAGCAAGCAAGATAATCAGCCAAGTGAATGAAATGATAGATGAGGTAGAAAATGTAGTAGGAAGAAAGGCTTAAAAAGGGGACTTGATTTTAAAGAAAAGGTGAGGTGGATTATGTTAAAGCTTGGCAAATTTAATAAATCAGCAAAAGAATTATCAGAGAACTCATATAAAAATATTTATGCAAGAGACAGAATAGCTCTGCATTACGCGGTAGACGCAAAAACAGTGAAGTTATTAGTTGAAAAAGGAGCGAATGTGAATGTAGCAGATGCGGAAGGATATACAGCACTGCATCTAGCGGTAACGGAGAAACGTCTAGAAACCGTGAGAGAATTGATAAAATCAGGAGCGAATGTAAATGCGGAAGAATATGGAAATAAATGCACTCCATTGCACCTTGCATGTATGGTGGGGAAAGTGGAAATAGTGGAGGAGCTAGTAAAAGCAGGGGCTGAAATAGAGCAAGCAGATAAATTTGGAATGAAAGCAATGGATTATGCGAAAAATAGCAAAGAAGTAACCAAGGTGTTGAAGAAAGAAACAGACAGAATTGAGAAGCTATTTATGAAGGGCTAAAAATATGGAGAAAGAAATAGAAAAGAAAGTAATGAATTTAGAGAAAAAACCTTTGAATGAGCTGAGAAAAATATGGAAGAAGGTATTTGTGGAAGAAGCACCTAGATACTCAAAGAAATATCTGATACCAAGATTAGCTTATAGAATGCAGGAAAAAGCGTACGGGGAGATGTCAAGAAAAGGTGCAAAAAGACTAGAGTATCTGGCAGATCGGCTAGAGAAGGGAAAAAGAATAAGTAGTGACAAACTTCCAGTAGCAGGAACAGAGCTAATATTAGAGAGAGGGGAAGAAACGCATGCGGTAATGGTAACAGATAAGGGTTTAATCTACCGAGAAGAATTTTTCACATCATTATCAGCAGTAGCCGGGAAAATAATGGGAATGAGTTACAATGGGCCGCTCCTATTTGGTTTGCGTGATCAAAAGGGAAAGGAAAATGTGTAAAGGGATAAGATGTGGAATATATACGAGAAAGTCAAATGAAGACGGTCTAGAGCAGAAGTTTAACAGTTTAGATGCGCAACGAGTAGCATGTGAGAAGTACATAAAGAGCAAAGAAGGCTGGGTAGCATTGGCCAAAAGGTACGACGATGGAGGTTTCTCAGGAAAGAATTTAGAAAGACCAGCAATAAAGGAATTATTTGAAGATGTAAAAAAAGGAGAAGTAGATTGTGTAGTAGTATATACATTAGATAGGCTATCAAGGGAAACAAAAGACAGCATCGAAGTAACGTCATTTTTTAGAAGGCATAGAGTAAATTTTGTAGCAGTAACGCAGATATTTGACAATAATACGCCAATGGGAAAGTTTGTACAAACGGTATTATCAGGAGCAGCACAACTAGAAAGAGAGATGATAGTAGAGAGAGTAAAAAATAAAATAGCAACATCAAAAGAACACGGACTATGGATGGGAGGAACTTTGCCGCTTGGATATGATGTAAAAGATAAAGAATTAATAATAAATGAAAAAGAAGCGAAAATAGTAGGGCACATATTTGAAAGATATTTGGAGTTGAAGTCAATGGCAGAGTTGGCAAGAGAGTTAAATAGAGAAGGTTACAGAACAAAATCAGATATCTTTAAGAAAGCGACGGTGAGAAGAATAATAACAAATCCAATATATGTGGGAAAGATAAGACATTATGAGAAAGAGTATGAAGGAAAGCATGAAGCAATAATAGAGGAAGAAAAATGGCAAAAAGCGCAGGAATTGATAAAGAATCAACCATATAGAAAAGCAAAATATGAGGAAGCATTGCTTAGGGGAATAATTAAGTGCAAGAGCTGTGGTGTAAATATGACACTAACGTATGCAAAAAAAGAAAATAAAAGGTACCGATATTACGTGTGCAATAACCATTTAAGGGGAAAAGGTTGTGAATCAATAAACAGAACTATAGTAGCGGGAGAGGTGGAAAAAGAAGTAATGAGAAAGACAGAGCAGCTATATGAAAAATGGGGAGAAGAATGGAAAAATTTAAGTTTCAGAGAACAGAAAGAAGTAGTGAAAAAGTTAATAAAGGGAGTAATGGTAAAAGAAGATGGAATAGAAGTATGTTCTGAATCAGAGGAAAAATTTATACCAATGAAGAAGAAAGGAAACAAATGCACAGTAGTAGAGCCAGAAGGAAAAACAAATAATGCGCTACTGAAAGCAGTGGTGAGAGCTCATCTGTGGAAACGGCAGCTAGAAGAGGGAAAATATGCAAGTGTAGGAGAGCTGAGTGCCAAAATTAATATAGGTACAAGACGTATACAACAAATTTTAAGGTTGAATTATTTAGCACCAAAGATTAAGGAAGACATAGTAAATGGGAGACAGCCAAGAGGTTTGAAGCTATCTGATTTGAAAGAAATACCGATGTTGTGGAGCGAGCAATTAGAGAAATTTTATGGATTAGCATCTTAATTTACAAAAGCAACGGGAGATTGAAAAGAGTATGTGCAAGAAGGAGCTGCTACAAAGGGCCATGCCAAAAGATATTGAGATTGATGTAAGTCGATGTTACAAAATCAATTATGCGAAAATATTAATATAGATGATGAAGATTTTAGCATACTAGATGCAACAGTGGTAGACAATGTATACAATTTAGCTGCATATTTTAATAGTATAGCTTTTCTTATAGTAGTCCGAACAGGGTAAGATATGTGTTTATGGCTATAGTAGGCCAGTAGCATATTATGATTTATTTGGATTATTGTGAAAAGAGCTATAGATCTGGAAAAAAAATTCTGTAAAAGGTCGGCTCAGCCAATCGTGTTTTAATACAGTCTCATATCCTGAAAATACACCTTGTGGCCAGCTCCTGTACAATGACATCTCATTTTCCTGAAAAACAACATAAAAGAGTATTCTTAAAAGATTATTGATATCGATTCGACTCCTTTGCAATAATTTATTAACTGTAGTAATTTATATTTAAATAATAATTTTCAACTTTTATGGTAAATTAGCAATTTTTTCCCTAGAATCAGAAACTCTTCTTAATTCTTCACGTTTTACCCATGAACCCTTCTGCTTATTGGATTCGCTTATTAATTCAGGACGCATTAACCCACCAGATCTAGCAAAAACACCTCGGTCTATGGCTTCAATGACTGATAAACCTCCCAGTAAGCAATTTTGTCCTATTTCTTCATAATTTTCTATTCCCTCATTACAATCTTCTATTGCTTCATTATAACTTTCTATTTTATCAAGTAGAAGTAGGCCTTCTTCACTCACCTCTACTTTTATCCAATTTTTATTTTTCTCATCAGGATATAACCTAACTTCTAATTCTCCCAAACTAGTATAGAAAGTTAATACTATATCGCTGCCTTCTGTAAGATCTGTGTAATTCCTTATGCCATCTTCAGTTTTAATTTCTACTTCACTTTTACCGATCTTTACTATATTTCTTCCACACTTTACATCCCCATCGGTTAGACCTAAATCCCTTGTCCCATCTGTTATCTTTATAATGTCTATTTTACTATCTTTAGAATATTCTAAGTAAAAAACGGAGTTGTCTACTCTTACATCTTTTAGCTCGCTATTGGTTGCATTTTTTGCGATTTCAATAAACTTATGAGAATTGCTAACATAATCTCTATAAGCTTTTTTTAGGTTAGTTTTATGCTCTTTAAATTCTGGTGTCAGTGTGTTAGCATCAACTGTATTACCAAACACTGCCCCTTTTGATACTAATTGACATATTATATTACTAGCAACTTTAGGATTTTTTTCCAACTCACTGATTTTTTTCATCACATAATCGGTAAAAGTGTATTCATTACCTGAAAAGAAATCTTGTGAAAGAGAATAGTTTAATCGTACACCAGACTTTATAGCATCGTTTACAATCTCTTCAAGTTCAGCCATGTTTTGAGCCTGAAACACCTTATCAGAAAACTCATTTAACTTTTCCTTTTGATTTGAGGTTAAATTAACGAGTAATTTACTGACCTGTCCTTTCTTTTGCTGACGATAAATAATATTTTTATCATAATCTAATGCTCCTGCTTCTAGAAATATTTTTCTTAACTCTTGAGCAAGATCTTCATTGTCCCAAGCAAAACGTTCAACATATGAGAACACTTTTGACTCACCCATTCCGTGCCGAATATTTAGCACCACTTTTAGGTCTGAGTCTCTTTTATGCTTACTTAAAAACTCCTTTAAATTTTTAGTGCAGTCTGAATCTAGTGCAAGTAAGTCATACAATTCCTTATTCATCTTTTTCTGTTTATCAGTTAAAAATAATTCTTCTATATTATAGCAGAGTTTATTAGTTGCTATTTGTTGTGGAGTTTTACCCTTTCTACTTGTTATATTAGGGTTAGCTCCTTTTGAGAGGAGAGAGTTTGTATTATCGTAATGACCTTTGGCAGCAGCAAGGCATAATGGTGTTTTTCCTTTATTATCTTGTATGTTAGGATCTGCGCCTGCTTCTAAGAGTAAATCTATAGCCTGATTTCCTATGCGACGAAATCCACCAATATTTGCTCCTGCAATTGCATGCAATACTGTTGATTGAGATTCTCCTCTTCTTAGGTTAAGAATTACTTTTAAATCTTTATTGTTTCTATTATCATATAAAAATTCTTCAAGGGGCTCAGTATTATCAAATGAACCACAGTTAGAAGCTAAACATTTTAGAGCACTAAGTAACTTTTTGTTTAAATTTTTTTGACTTGGTGTAAGGTCATGATCTAGAGCAAACCAAACACAAATTTGCTCGCTTAGTCCAAGTTTGCTATCAATTAAAGAAGGTAGTTCATTATGATTTCTAACTGATGGTAAGTCTCCTGAGTACCACATATCATTCATCAGCTCATTTAATAAATGCTCTTTAGATGATAGATGTTCTATAATGGACTCATATTCGAAATCATATAGTTCTGATTTGGATTTTGGCTTTAGTAGATTGATGATAGATTTTACTATCCCAGTAGACTCACCCATACTTATCCCTCTAAGCTAAGATATATGATACATTGTATGCGATATGTAACATTAAGTCAATAACCATAATCTTTTTACTACTTATGTCGTTTGTTAAGTTTTTATGGTGAGTAATATAAGATCTTTAGACAATCAAGCAGTGTAGCATTTACCCTACAGTACGGCTTGTTGTCTGTTTTGAATTTGTTACTATCTCACACCAACTATTTTTTTTCTTTTCATTAGATAAGGTAATTTTTTCAGAAGATTGACGTAGTGTTTCATGTTTTTCAAAATATCCTCGTTTAATCGCATCATGTACTGAATATCCACCAAGTAAGCAATTTTCTCCTATTTCTTCCTTATCTTTTAATTGATCAAGTTTCTTCTTGTCATCGTCACTTATCTTTACTTCAATTTTATTGTTGTCTTTATCACTAGAACGTAGATGAATACTAATCTTTCCTACTTCAGTAGTAAAAGACATTTCAATGCCACCTTCTAAAACGTCTGTATAATTTCTTTTTCCTCCTACATTTTCAACTCTTACTATACTCTTTCCAACATGAAATATATGATGTCTAAAACTTAAATCTTTCACTTTTGGATTATTTATAACTTTTGCAACCTCAACAGTGCTATCTTGCGAATATTTTACATAAAAATATCCATTATCCATTTCTACGTGTAAAGCTTTGCCTTGGGCACTACTGTTTATAATACCTTCATCTGCTACACTTTTTAGCTTGTTATCAATTTCTTCACATTCTGCAAAAATCTCATAACTGAACCCATAAGTTGCATACAATAACTTATCATCATAAAAGGAACTGCATTTTACTCTTCCACCTTTTAATAGTAAATTACTCATGATATTGCGTATAATACCTATATTTTTATCATCTGATACACCCTCGTAGGCAGGAATATCTCTTATTCCCTTAGAAACTAAACTTGTTTATAGTCTATCGTCTGATAAACTCTCATAAGGTGGTAATCCCTTATGCTGTCGTATTCTATCAGGGATATTTCTTATTTCCTTAAAAATTAAACTTGTTATAGTATACTTATCATCGTTATATTTTGAATTGAGTCTTATCCCTTTTTGCAAATATTTATTTGTTATGCACTCTATACGCTCTAAAGCAGTGTTTGTAAAATTTTCATGCTTATCCCTATAACCTTGATCATTTTTTGTTACTACATCTTTTAACTCTTTACGAAATTCATCAATTAGACTTCTCTCACTTTCAGTCAGTAGTAGATCTAACTTAATTAAAGCAGAGTCTCTTGGACTAATAGGGTAATTTTTCCAATATAAATCACTATCATCAGTTTCACTCTGATACGACAATGTATGTTTTACACATGTGTCAACAGCCTCCCTAGTTTCATGTCTCTGATCAAGGTCATAACATTCCGAACGATTACTTATTCCTTGAACAAACAAACTATAATCATCTAAATCTGTTATGTCATCTTCAGGCGTTGTTCCCTCATTGCTATTACGCTCAATTTTTGAATGCCATGGCTCAGTATTTAATTCCTCTCCTAGCTTTTGTTCACTGATAGATTCTACAACATATTTTACTGACTCTGTACCCATACTACCTCCTAGCCTAGATATAGAATATATTATGTACAATATATAATATTGGTCAAGCTAATTTCAACACAATCTTTTTACTACTCATATTTTTGTTAAGTTTTTATGGTGAGTAACAATGGAGTATATAGAGAGGTTAAAAGTTGCTTATGACTCCAAATTCGAGCTAATTTTACTATAAATCAACATGGTTAAGACCTATATTTGATATCACTACTATAAGAGCATGATGGATTATGCTTTAAAGGAGTACGGAAACTGCTGAAGTTTTTACAGCAAATCTGCATGGAGCAACTTCAGCAGAATAAACAAACACATGCCAGTATTAGTAGAGAATTATTTATAAGTCAACTAACTTTTTAAAAAAATATTTTAGTGAAGATACCATGCTAGCTAGTGTTATAAAGAATTGAATTATTGACTCTTTCTAAAATTGCAAAAAAGATCGTATATTTGTGAGAATAAACCACGTAAAAATAAGGTTATAAAAATAGAAGGTTTAAATTATTGTAACAAAGTTAGGCAAACCAGTTCGTATGTAGATATGGATAAAATGGGCTAATATGGCTAGTTTTAGTGTATAGCAAAATCACTATATTAAAAAGTTCGTATGGTACACTTGGTAGACCAATTCATTCCAAAACAAACTCTTCTCACACTGCTGATTTTGAGCGCCGGAAATGGTTATATTATTTAAATTTATTAACACTATATACTGTAAAGTTAACGGCTGCTCATTTAAGATTTTCCTTCAAATAACTTGATATGTAAGTTTTTTTTACACTCCCTTCACAACCGGTTACCTCTGCCTGCCACTTTTACCTTTGCTAAGATCAGAGATATTACTAGCTTTAGGATCTTCTAAGGTAGATTGTGGGTTACCAAAATTGCCTATATCACTAACACTAAGTGACATAGGTGGTCCTTTCCCTCCTTGTGGTTGCTGGTGCCATACCCCATGCGTTGGATATTGGCGCTCTAAAAAACTTAATAGTAATTGACGAATTTCATTTAGCCTTTGACATGATATAACAACCCTTCTATTGAGTAAATGCTCCTCCTCAGGAAATTCGTGAATATTATCAATGTTTTGAAATTCTCTTGAGATTGCTCTTCTCCGCTCTTGAAAGTATTGTCCATTTCTAAGATTGTCTGGATCAACTATATTATCCAGGCCTGGAACATTTAACGTAAGAAGATCACGCATTTCATCTAACACACCTCTACCTTGTTCTCCAAGATCACCATTTCGTTGTAAAGCTTGACTAATATCTCTGGCGTTTTCTAATGCCCAGATACCGCAATTATGGCCATCTCTCTGCTGTACTAACGCATTGTCTTGCTGGTCAGCAAGAACATTATGGACTGGAACAGGAGCACCATTTACTATAAGATTGTTTAGCTTATCCGGAACGTTACCACCAGTTGAACTAGCATAATACCCATAATACTTCCTATTTTGAAAGGCAATAGTTAATGTAGCCCAATGGCTGCCATCTATATTAACAATCAAATTTGATATCAATATTTCATTGTTTTGCATTTCTTTATTGCTAATATGATTTTGCAACTTTTGCAAATGATCATTTACCCACCCTATAGGTAGTGTGGCAAAGAGCACATTATTATGCAGAACAGGCTGTAAGTTATATAGTGTTGTCCTTGCAGCAGAACGTATATCCCTTTCTTGAAGCCAATAATGATAGTAACGATTATCTGTTGCAAAGTCTAGTGTGAGTATATCATGCACATTTTCTATCGAATTAAGACCCATTATATTATCTTGAATATGCAGATTTACTAGGGGTAAAATATCATCTTCTAGCCTTACAATTCTTTCTGTCCTTCCACCGGGTCCTGAAGCACGACTGGAGTCAAGTTTATTTCTATGTGAAAATATAAGGTCCTCTGCTCCCTGTGCACCTCTATTAAATACAGCATAAGATAAAATCATACTTCCACAAGTAGAAAGTAACCTACGTTCTTTCACTTCATTCGTAAATTTACGCATCTTCTGTTTTGCATTACTTTTCTGTTGTGCTACTACGCTTTGATCATTAGCAAATCCTAATATAAATCCAATTGAGTGAACATCTGAATCATTCTCTGTAGGTTGCCTTGATACTAGGAGATCTAATCTATGCTCTGCAACTCTTGTATTTACTCGCTCCACTATTTTTCCTACCATTCTTATATCGGAAATACATATTTGACTTATCTTGTACCTAGAAACTACTTTACAAATATCGTCACAATTATAAAACACACCATACAATATAGACCGAAACTTGTCCTCGCTATCTACATCTATTATTGCATTACCATTCATATTTTCTGGCATTAATACTGCAGAAATGTTTCTAAGTAATTCTTGATACTGAGCTTTATCTCGCCAGCCATCATTTAAAACTTGATCTAAGGCATTATACACATTTCCAGCATTAGGGACTTTCACAAGATTACCACCAATAAAATTATTTGCATTATTATTTTGGTAATTGTGATATAAACCAAGGTTACCTGTATGAATATTAAAGTAAAGTTGATTATTAAGTGTGTATGAAACTTCCCATACATGAACATTATTCCCATTCATATTAAGATCTTGTAAATTGATTGCTCCTTGTTGTCGTGCATCGTGAGCTCTAATATGAAGTATAACTATATCAGAACCTTCAGCATGAAAGACCATAGTTAAACATCTTAAACCCTCATCACCATGTCTAAATGTATACTTTGTTACAGGTGCTTCCCCTCCCCCTTCGAGTTGTAAATGGTGCCTATCAAAAACACTATTTCCAGAAGCGAACCCAATTATGCAATCAAATATTCTATTATAATTCTCTGCATTTCTTGGTATTTCAGCAGGAAGATGTTCAAGTAAGAAATCTCTAACATTTTCTCTAATGCCTTCATTCTCTACACACTCAAATAATCTTTGTACTAAAGGAAATTTATCCTGTTGAAGTTCTACTGTATCAACACTAAAAGGATCTAGATTTACATTAAAATTCAATCCAACACAAACAGTATGCTTTGATGTAGGTATAAATGAAGAATCGTATAACCTTTCAGCGTAGCCTATGGCACGGTTTAATGCAACATCTGACGGTGCCTTACATCTAGTAATATTAAAAATAAAAATATTTTTTCTCTCTGCTTGATGATGTACAAGAAAAGCAACGTGTGAATTTCCAATAGACAATTCAAGGTCGATATCTATTTTGTAGCGATGACTAAAATTTACTAAAAAACCTAATAAAAACCCGTGACTCTCAAATTTTTGATTGCGATTTTTAATATTATTTTTTAGCGCTTGTCTGTAATTACCATAGATGTGAGTGATGTATGGCAAAACTTCCTCGCGCATTCTACGTTCTACATTTTGTTTTTGGTTGTTTGCTAGTATTTCCATAAAGTTGTCAGTCCCTTGTTGACTTTGTACTACCTGTGCAAAATTGACTGATCTATCAAGTTGTCTGAGCTGATTTTGATTAAGTTGTATTCCTGCTATTTCCTTAACTGTCAACACACTGCGTGGCACACGCACATTAATCTCCCTAAGCCTATTACGTTCTATATGCCTCAGAAGGCTAACCTCAGACGCTGAATATTTAGCAAATCTATCTCTTTCACTAATCACCCCGAATACTTTTGCAATTGCCTTTCCCTGACTCTTGCCCTTTCCATGCATGTATACTTTGTATTGCTCAAAAATTAAGTCTTTTTTCCTTAAATTTGGATTTTGCTGTCTAATCTCTTGCACTAGAGCATTTCTCTCCCTTGTACTGAACCTTAACCCATCACTATTAGGACGATCAGAAATACTGTAACATCTGACAACTTGCTGTCCGTCACGATAAACAGCGACTTTTAGGTTCCCTGTATTTCTATTTCTACCACCTGTATCAATACCATGATTATCAAAACGAAAATACACTCTCTCATTTGCTTTTAAGATATTAGCATCATGTGCAGTAGCAAACATACTAAAAAAGAATACAGGAAGGAAACGACCTGAACCCACATGATGCGAGAAAGATGAACAACGATCTAAAAAAGATTCAAATTCTTGTCTAAAAGCTTCAAGATTTCCATCAACTAAACTTCTAATTAAAGACACAAAACATCTCCCTATTTGCTACAACGAGAAAAATCACTTACACCAATGGGTGAACTACTTAATTAACACTCAGCGTAAAGGCCCTTTTCCTCTTACGAGAACCAGAAGAAATCACACCAGGAAATTCAAGCTCGGGCTCTGGCTCATTACCGAGAGTATTAAATAAACTGTGTCAAACCGCATTTTTAGCTCAACTCAATTTTCAATCTGTTGGGAAAGAAAATGTCGAGCTGAGATATAGTCAATGCCCAATCATGTACAGGCATAGTCCATTTCTCCTCCGCTTTCTTTATAGCACAATATACCTGTTTATACAAGGCATTTATGCTAGTAAATGAGCCCTTGGTTTTGGTGAATTTCCTAATTTGCCTATGTAGCCCCTCTATGGGATTAGTAGTATAGATTATCCTCCTAACTGGGTCGGAATACTTAAAATAACCAGATAGGTTTTCCCAATTATTCTGCCAAGATTTTATAACCATAGGGTACTTTGTGCCCCATTTTTCATCTAATTCCAACAGATAATTCTCGGCAATTTCCTTACTTGAAGCTTGATACACCTTCTTTAAATCACTCAAAAAACTCTTTGCATCTTTACTAGCTACATACTTCAGTGAGTTACGTATCTGATGCACTATACACACCTGCACTTCTGCATAGCACTGATAGGCATGTAAATCACAGTGAATTTACGCAGCTAATTTAAATTTAGCCATACCTATATCAGTAAATTTGTTCAATAAGTAGCACTTAATTAACAGCTCTTTTTCACGATTTACCTCTGATTTATTTTTCAAGCCAAACCCAAATATTTGCTTCAACCTATAGAAAAAGACTTCAATATAAGACCGTGCTCCATACTTAACTTTTTTCTTCCATTCATTAATACCATCTTCATAATTCTCATATGACCTAATTCTACTAATATACTTGTTTCTTTCTGATAAGTAGTCAGCTAAACAAATTTTAGTATCCTTCCTAGGGCGAATAATAGGCACAATATTGTATTTTCTGCATTCTTTATACACACTTTTTATATCATAAGCCGCATCTGCTCGAATAGAACAAATGTTATATTTATCACTGACTTCTTCTAACATATCGCAGACCGGCAAATAGTCTACAGCAACACCACTAGTGTAGTTCATGCTTATTGCTTTCTTATCATTTATGTTTAAAACAACATGTAATTTTCTTACTTGACCATAACCACTGTATTTTCTTTTTCGAATATTAAGCTTACTATGCCCACCGTTATTATTGTAGATACTAACTCTAGTGCTATCTACGGCAATTTCAACATTTTCCAGATCGTCTTTATTGCTTCTATGGTCATCAATCTTCAAATTAAGCTTTTTAAATCTTCTGGAAGCTTGTGTATAGCTGATAATCTTAAGTTTTTTGCCTATTTTACAAAACCTACAGCTTGTCTCAAGCCAATTCTAAAAAGATATGTGTATTAAAATTACAACTTTATCACTATAAGTGTTATTGCCACCTGCAACTTTTGGACTATTTTCATACCAATTTTCTATGGCTTGATTAACAAAATGAAAAACATTTCCTCTTTTTTTGAGAAACTCGTTATATTCTCTCCAATAACAAAAATTGGTAATCACTTCCTTTTTTTGTATTATATTTCTCCTTAAGCTATTAAAATAACTTTTTTATAATAAGTTTTGTCAGATGAAGTTTAGTGTTAGTATCCCCTTTGAAAAAGGAGAAGAAAAAAAGTTCCTGAAATATGTAAGTAGGCAGCAAGGTAAAGGTGAGTGTCAGTATTTAAAGGATAAAAAAGAAGAAAGCAATAACCCGATTAAACTTAGGATTGCAGAAGTTGCTGCGATTGAGGGTAAGTACAACCTTGGCGTGTACGCTCGGCAGTATATTAAAAAAGGTGATGTTATTGGTTATTACAAAGGGAAAAATGTTAAGTCTGGTGAAGTTGTTGATGGAAAATTTTTGATGATTATGAATAAAAATCAACAATTAGACGCAACGTGTATTTTTAACTGGACACGTTTCTTAAATCATTCAAGCTTTTCTTGTAACTGTTATTTTGCAGAAAGCAATGATGGTAGGGCTATTCAAGTGCTAAAAAATATTAAAGAAGGTGAGCAGCTGCTCATTGACTACGGTGGTTCTTACGTATTTGACATCAATATCGTTTATTTACATCCAACTGATAATGATCTTTCATATGAGGAAAAAGTGGCTGCTAATAAGGGATATGAACTATTGAAGATAACGAAAGACACAGTTCCATTAAGCAGTATGAAGAAAATTTTCGACTTCGATGATTGTGATGAGATTTATTTAATCAAATTGCATAAACAAGTGCTTTTCCCAAAACTTCAAACTGAATTCAATAAAGGCGAAGTAAACGAAGAAGAGGTTGATTTGCCATGTTATTTTTTAAAAAATAAGAAATATTCTTCCATTCAACAACAAGTTACACCTTTAATGTTTGCTTGCTATAAAGGACTTATAAAGGAGGTGAAGTACTTATTGAAACACAATGCTGATCCTTTACGCAATACGCTACATGGAGGGCATAACTCGCTGATTTTTACAATTTTAGGCACTGCAGAGAATAATACAAAAAAAGAAATTTTTAAACTTTTAACAGAAAAAGTGCTCTCTTCTACACCTCAAGGTTATAAACATCTAATTGAGGAAGAAACAGACTCTCAAGGTCTGAGCATATTTGATTACATTTGTAAGAGCGATCTCTTAACCATTATTACTGATCCTCAAGATAAAAATTCTGCAAACAAAATTTTACTTAATCTTCAAACAAAAATTTTAAATGGCAATTTTCCAAATAAGTTTTCGAAAAATGTTGTAAAGCAAATAGATCTTAAGAAGCTCAGTTTTGAGTTGCCTTGTGTTAATTTCTACGATAAAAATTTCAATAGTAAAAATAAACGTATAAAAGAAGAAAATAATCGAAAAGCAACTTTAACCGCAAGTGAAATAAAAAGAGAACATTATAAATATGTTAAGGCTGAGGTTGATGTAATTCAAGCTGAGGAGATTGAAGGCTTGCTGAGGAAATGTGAATATAAACTTAATCATAATGAAATAATTGAGATGTATAAGCAAGTCTTTGCTCACTGTGCATGTTACTTAGATGCTGTGGACAGCTTAAAATATAAAAACAAAGTCGATAATTTATTAAATTTTTTTCAGAACAAGATTTCCTGGAAAGAGAAGCTATTGATATTCAGTTACGCTCTTCAGAATCTTAGTTATTGGCATGGACGTGACTATGATGGGGAGCCATGGAATTCCATTCAAGCCTTCAAATACCTAAAAGATAAGCTTGATACAGATGAATATTGTGCTATACGAGATAAGATGTCTGTTAAAAAGAAGGAAGAGTTTGATAGTATGATGGGTCATTTTACCGATGTTAATATTGATCCTGCTATCATAAAAAAACTTTACAAATAGTTAATAGTGTGTACTAATGGCAGTATGTGTTTTTTGAGATCTGTATCATGAAAGCGTGTATAGTAAGTTCTATAAAGTCCAATCTTGAAAATGGTAAATATTCAGATGCTTGTTCAGATTTTTACAGCGAAGGGTATGACAACGAAGTGGACTTTTTATGTTATATTTTAAGAGAAAAAAGACTTGATTGCTTTTTAGAACCCTTGTTACTCTTTTACAAGCGAGATCTTCCAAGAATTCTCAAAGTAGCAGATAAAAAAAATGGTGAACATTTTGTGTGCGTTGCATACAGAGAAAGAAAGTTGCATAGGGTTCTCGAGGCGATCAAGCTTGAGGTGGAATCCTTCTATCGTGAAAACAATGAACGCAAAGCTTTATTGCACTTGATAGCTGATAAAGAAAAAGAACAAGACGAGATATTTAATTTGCTCAAAAATTTAAAAAAACATGGGGTGGACTTACATCATCGTTACAGTAATGGTGAAACTATTTTGCATTATGCTATTAAGTATAATAATGTTTGTATGGTAGTCGGAATTATTAAAAGCAATCTTGAAACTTTGAGAATTGAGGATAATAATGGTCTAAGTCCTCTTTCGTATGCTAGTAATAGGTTGTTAGACAAAATTTTGGATAGATTTCAAGAGTTAGATACGCATGAAAGAAAAATTATTGCCACTGATTTTCTTAGCATACTTGCTAAACGAAAAGGTCAAGGAGTACAAATAGTTAAAAGGTTAATTGGGCTTGGCAAATCTGCCTCTATAGGTGAGGTAAGAAGTGATCCTGCAAGAGACATTATGGAAAAAGTAGATATAATAAAGCTCTTTTTTGAATTTGTTTCTTTTGGAAAGACAGATATTGTAAAGTTTTTTTTAGATAGATATCCGGATATTGTTAATAGTAAATTTGAGGGAAAAACAGCTCTTTTTTTTGCTATTGAAAGAGGTGACGTTAAGCTTGTTGAACTCTTATTGAAAAAAAAGGCCGATCTTAGTATTAAGTATGAAGGTCGTTCTCCTATTCACTATGCTGCTGGTAGTGGAAGTGTTGAGATATTGAGAGTTCTTTTAAAAGAAAAAGGTGGTTCTTCTATAGCTTATAATGGGGATGTATCTGGTTATATCCCTCTGTACCATGCAGTTATGAGTGTTGATATTGAAGTGGCTAAAAAAATGGTCGATCTTTTGGTAAAAGGTAGGCAAGAATGCGATATAAATTTGGTAGATCGCGAAGGTTATAATACTTTAGACCGTTTAGTCTTGCAAGGTTCAAAAGCCGGAATCGAGTTAGAAGGATATCTGAAATCTCTGGGTGCTGTTCATTCTGAAAAATTTAAACAGAGTCAGTCAAGAAGTTCAAGAAGCATAAGTAGTTTAAAATCTTCTACTATTTCTATACGTCGCTCGACGAGAGAAAAATCTTCATCTAATTTTTCCAGTATGTCAAGTGGTATAGGTAGTGAAGGAAGTTACGTCGCTTCTATATCTGAAATTGTAGACGTTGATACTTTACCTAAGAAACGGTGTGAAGAAATTTTAAAGTGTATTGAAAAGAGGATTATCGAGGGATTCAGTCAAGATGATGATATTCTCAGTGAATTTGGCGAATGGAAACAAGTATTGAGGCTTCACAGTAAAAATGAAGACTATGCTGTTTTTAAGTGGGCTATTGATGGAGATTTTAACTACCCAGATGATAATTTTATCAGAATGAGTTTCATATTAGATAAAGCTAGTCAGGTTCTTTCTGAAAAGGAAAGGCTTGCTATGCTAACAGAAGGCCTTATATACTGTTGTGCTTGGCATAATAAAAGAGGAGAAGGCGATACCGTTTGGGATGCTTCACCTTGTATACGTTGGATATTTAAAAGATATAATGATGATAAGAAGGTTAGTATTATTATAGATGCTCTCACTGAACTTTATCGTTATGATGGAGCAGGTGCTAAAAATGAAGGTAAGCATGATTTTACACTCTCTAAGGAGGTTCTATTGAGCGAAGTTGCAAAGTCAATTGAGAATGGCGATGAGGATGGCGTAGAGGTTAGGCTTGCGACTGTTCTTAATTGCATTATAAATATGAGGAAGACTGAGAAGGTGAGTACATTCTTGCAAGATGTAAGCAAACTTAACGTCAAGACCGACAAGATATTTATGTTTGCTCTTGTTCATTCTATATCTAGCAATAAGTTTGCTATTGTAAAAAAGGAATACTTGGAAGGTTTCTGTAATAAAAGTGAGGACAAAATTCGAGAGGTGCTTGAATACGGCCTCAAGCATGCTATTTCTTTTAACAAAAAAATGTGTATGAAAAAACTGTTTGATGTGCTATCAGAATATGAAAATATGAAGTTCAAGATATTTCAAAGTGTCTTCAAGCATGCTATAGCTTTTGAGAAGTCAGACCTGTTAAATGATATATTGAGACAACTAAGCCAGGAAGAAGAGTTATTAAAGTTGTTTAAATGTGCTTTCAATCTTGCTGTACATTCTGAGATAGACTCTGTCCTACATGATTTGTTTAAAGAAGTTAAAAAGCGAAACTTTGAAAAAGAAGGGTTATTAGAGTTACTTAGATATGTTCTCAATCATGCTGTATCTTCTGAGATAGATTCTTCCCTACGTGTTGTGCTGGAAGAGGTTGAAAAAATAAGCTTGGAGGAAAAAGAGTTATTTAGGTTGTATGAAAATAGTGCGGGATTTGCTCAATCTGTGGGAAGTCCTGGTATTAAAAAAGTTTTCATAGAGAAGATGAGAAACTTAGGAAGTAAGTGTGCATCGCTTAATGAATTTTTTGCTTATACTGAAGAGGGTAAAAAAGAGAAGAAGGATTTAGCTTCGGATAATCTCCAAATCATTCAGAAAGCATTTAAGATCGCGAAAAAAAAATTAGGTCCTGGTCATCCATTTGTTTTAGATATTCTTTATAATATGGCAAAAATGCTTAGCAAGCTAGGTAATAAAAGTAAGGCTCTTGAAATATATCAGGAAGTACTTAATGCTCAAAAGGGATCAGATGTTTTAGGTCCTGATCATCCGGATACTTTAAGTACTCAGGATAGCATGGCAGTATTACAACAACAAATGGCAAGATTACAACAACAAAATGATGAACCTGGGCATTATTTAAGCGGTATAACAATAAGTAATCAATCAGTGGAAACAAGGGTGCCAGACTAAAACTATTTCTTTCTGAAGTTGCTTTATTTCAGCTTGAGGGAGGCCAGTAGATTCATCTACGTAATACCACAGCTAATATAGCTCATAAATAAAGAAGCCATCCGAATCGGACACGAAAAAAGCAGGAAAGAGGGTGAAAAATAGGCTAAAATAGCAGTCTAAAATTAACTCAAGGCGGGTGTTTCTATTGATGTTATTGCTAAAATAACAGGGTTTTCTGTTGATTATATTGAGAAAATTCAAGAAAAGAAGTTTTAGCCATAACGTTTTTTTTGTTAAACCCTCTATTCTAGTAATTTTAATATTGCAATCCATTCTAATGTCTGTACAATGCCTTTTTTACATAACACTGTTAATCCTTAATATGAGGAGTTAATGCTAACACAGAAAGAGCTTCGGGCTACGATGTCCAAAAAATTACAGGAAGCTATTAAACATACAGATCATGAGATTGCTGCTGGGAGGAAGTCAGCTATCAAGAGATGGGTGGGAGTCCTTCAAGATAACTTTATGGAGCACATAAAATACTTTAAGGGTGATAAGTTGAAGTTTTTGCACAATGTATTCCAAGATGAAGGTTGCTGGTCAGGTACAAGGTTAAATAATGCTGTTTTAGGTCAAAGATTTACTGAAGAAAAAATAGGTGGAATAGATAATCCACTTCGCAAATATGAGATGGCTTGTAGTTACTGTGTAGTGGATAAAATTCTTCCACTCTTTCAAAAAAGATTTGAATTTCTCAAGAGCAAATTTCCTCCTGGTAAATTTGATGGCAAAACTGAAACTGAAATTGACAAATACGTACGAGACTCCCTGCTAGATACTATAAAGAGAAATGGTCCTGTATTTGATTTCTGGATCGATAGAGGATCTGGGAAATTAAAGAAGTATGATGCAGTAGAAGGTTTTGACAGTGCTGTAAAACTTGAATGGAGCGAAGGAGTAGAGTATTTTTATAATCATTTAAAAGAAGAAGATAAGGAAAAGAAACTTACAGAAGCTATTCTTGCTCTATCTCGCGTTCAATCTGTTGAGAAAGACGCTCCTATTTTAGATTTTTGTATAAGGAATGTGGGTAATAAAGATACTATTTTACAGAAATTATCACAGAAAGATAAAGGAGTATATTCCCTTTTTGCTGAATTAATAGATTCGTGTTTTTTTGATACAGTACATGATTTAGTACAGTGCTGGTGTTACAAAGAAGCTTCAGCGCGTGGAGATAGTTCAGAGAAAACATTTTCACAGGATGAGTATGACCTCCTTCTTTACTCACTTTCAAATGTGATGTTGAAAAATCCTGAGTCAAGTACTCAAGCTAGATCTCTTATTATGAAGATTTGGAAATGTGACTGCTTTATTGAATACAGAAAGATTTCTGTTAATATTTCTAATTGTATAGTTCCTATACAGGACATGCTTGCAGGGTTAATAATTAACTGGAAACGAGAAGACATTTATAAGTCTGATGAGGAAAAAGAAGTAGAGAAAAAAGAAATATTAGATGTAATGTTATTTGCTAAAGATTGCTTTCCTGAAAAGTTTGAGTTCTTTGAAGAATTAATAACAAGAAATCTTAGATTATGTGGTAGGAAAGGCAAGAAAGTAAATGTAGATTATGGTCTATTTGCAGAAGAGTTATTCTCTGAGTTAGAAAAACCAACTTCACCTCCTAGAGATGATGGTTCCGGTGATCATCGAAGACGGTCTATAGTGATAGTAGAAGCTGAAGATTCTAGTCTTTCTATTAGACATGGTCGTTCTGGTGATGAGCCAGAGTCCGAGCTTGAATCTCCTGGTGTGATTTCTTCTGGTTCTCGTAAGAGAAAATTAGAGAGAAAACTCTTACCTGCTGGAAATTATAGTTCTGGTGATGAGCCAGAGTCTGATTTAACCGCAAGTGAAATAAAAAGAGAACATTATAAATATGTTAAGGCTGAGGTTGATGTAATTCAAGCTGAGGAGATTGAAGGCTTGCTGAGGAAATGTGAATATAAACTTAATCATAATGAAATAATTGAGATGTATAAGCAAGTCTTTGCTCACTGTGCATGTTACTTAGATGCTGTGGACAGCTTAAAATATAAAAACAAAGTCGATAATTTATTAAATTTTTTTCAGAACAAGATTTCCTGGAAAGAGAAGCTATTGATATTCAGTTACGCTCTTCAGAATCTTAGTTATTGGCATGGACGTGACTATGATGGGGAGCCATGGAATTCCATTCAAGCCTTCAAATACCTAAAAGATAAGCTTGATACAGATGAATATTGTGCTATACGAGATAAGATGTCTGTTAAAAAGAAGGAAGAGTTTGATAGTATGATGGGTCATTTTACCGATGTTAATATTGATCCTGCTATCATAAAAAAACTTTACAAATAGTTAATAGTGTGTACTAATGGCAGTATGTGTTTTTTGAGATCTGTATCATGAAAGCGTGTATAGTAAGTTCTATAAAGTCCAATCTTGAAAATGGTAAATATTCAGATGCTTGTTCAGATTTTTACAGCGAAGGGTATGACAACGAAGTGGACTTTTTATGTTATATTTTAAGAGAAAAAAGACTTGATTGCTTTTTAGAACCCTTGTTACTCTTTTACAAGCGAGATCTTCCAAGAATTCTCAAAGTAGCAGATAAAAAAAATGGTGAACATTTTGTGTGCGTTGCATACAGAGAAAGAAAGTTGCATAGGGTTCTCGAGGCGATCAAGCTTGAGGTGGGGTCCTGTTACCTAAGGAGAGAAAGTTGCCTTTCCCCCCTCGGCTTCAAAACCGGACTTAACAGTTTCCCGTTATCCTTCATGGCTTTGTTGCATAGCTAGTGTTGGTTGAGGTTATTGTAAAAAGAAAAGCTTTTTAATATATGGCTACTAACGCATTTTGTTGTAAAACAGGCATTTTTCAAACAAGTACAACTTATGCCACAAAAAATGAGAGTAAGTAACCAAAGAGAATATAACGAGTTTCTCAAAAAAAGAGGAAATGTTTTTCATTTTGTTAATCAAGCCATAGAAAATTGGTATGAAAATAGTCCAAAAGTTGCAGGTGGCAATAACACTTATAGTGATAAAGTTGTAATTTTAATACACATATCTTTTTAGAATTGGCTTGAGACAAGCTGTAGGTTTTGTAAAATAGGCAAAAAACTTAAGATTATCAGCTATACACAAGCTTCCAGAAGATTTAAAAAGCTTAATTTGAAGATTGATGACCATAGAAGCAATAAAGACGATCTGGAAAATGTTGAAATTGCCGTAGATAGCACTAGAGTTAGTATCTACAATAATAACGGTGGGCATAGTAAGCTTAATATTCGAAAAAGAAAATACAGTGGTTATGGTCAAGTAAGAAAATTACATGTTGTTTTAAACATAAATGATAAGAAAGCAATAAGCATGAACTACACTAGTGGTGTTGCTGTAGACTATTTGCCGGTCTGCGATATGTTAGAAGAAGTCAGTGATAAATATAACATTTGTTCTATTCGAGCAGATGCGGCTTATGATATAAAAAGTGTGTATAAAGAATGCAGAAAATACAATATTGTGCCTATTATTCGCCCTAGGAAGGATACTAAAATTTGTTTAGCTGACTACTTATCAGAAAGAAACAAGTATATTAGTAGAATTAGGTCATATGAGAATTATGAAGATGGTATTAATGAATGGAAGAAAAAAGTTAAGTATGGAGCACGGTCTTATATTGAAGTCTTTTTCTATAGGTTGAAGCAAATATTTGGGTTTGGCTTGAAAAATAAATCAGAGGTAAATCGTGAAAAAGAGCTGTTAATTAAGTGCTACTTATTGAACAAATTTACTGATATAGGTATGGCTAAATTTAAATTAGCTGCGTGAATTCACTGTGATTTACATGCCTATCAGTGCTATGCAACAAAGCCATACTGGATCTCGCCTCTTCATAGATAATAGCAGAATGTTTCTTACATATTGATCACTTATCGGATTACCTTGACTTTCCATAAGATGGTACAAGCCTCCACCTTCTAGGTGGAGAAACTTTAGTTTGTCAATGTCATAACTGTACTTTATAAAGTATAGTTATGACGGAATATGACAAAGGAAAACACACTGTATTTTATCATAGGTACCATATAGTCTGGATTACAAAATATCGGTACAGAGTATTAACTAAGGCTATGAAGGAGAGAATACGAACAATCATAGCAGAAGTATCTGAAGAAATGGAGATTAAGATAGAAAACGGAGTAATATCATCAGATCATTTACATTTATTCGTAGTAATACCTCCTCATATAGCTGTGAGTGATTTTGTTCAAAGAGCCAAAGGCAGGTCTTCACGCAAAGTTCAACAAGAATTTCCAGAGCTAAATAAAATGTACTGGGGAAAGCGTTTTTGGGGAAGAGGATACTTTAGTGCTACCAGCGGACATATCACAGATAAAGTCATTAATGAGTACATCAATAAACATACAGATGCACATCAGCCTCATTCTATATCTAGTATAAGATTGGAGTAGCTTTAGCTTCTCACCGCGCTTCCAGCGCTATATCCAACCTTTCGGCTCTCAGCCGATAGTGGTTGAGTATCTATCTCTTCTGGAGTAAATTGACCCTTAGAGAATGCAAGCTGTTTATTGAAAAAATCACCTATCTTATCCATTATACAATACCTAGATGCCATATCATACCTTGGCAGTGGGTTATCTATTCCACCTATTTTCTCTTCAGTCAATTTCTGACCTAAAAAAACATTATTTAACCTTGTATCCGACCAACAATTTTCATCTTGGAATATATTGTACAAAAACTGCAGCTTATCATCCTTAAAGAATTGCACATACTCCATATAGTTTTCTACCCATCTCTTGATAGCTAATTTCTTTTCAGCAACATTTGGATCTGTACGTTGAATAGAATCTTGCAATTTTTCAAGTACTCTAGCATGACGATCTGTCCATCTTGGCATTCTACCTCCTATATAAAAATATTTACTGCATTATGCAAAAGTTAGAATCAAATATCAACAATAAAATTATCAAGGATAAAAAAATTTTATGAAAAACATTTTCTATATTTAGGCATTCTATGTTTGACTGATACGTAGAATTAGTGAGAGAATCAAATAGGCCAGTAGCAAGAATAGTGGAAGAGTTAGATATAGGCTTTAATATATTAGACTAATGGATAAGGGCTCTAAAGGAGTTACAATACTTAGGCTTTTTCCTTAAGTTTTGAAATTTCAACTTTAGGAAGACCGGTAGATTCAGCTATTAAGTCAACAGATACACCTGCTTTAAGTAGGTTTTTTGCAACTTCAATTTCTCTTTCTTTTCTGCCTTTTTCCTGGCCGATTTGGATGCCTCTTTCTTCTCCAACCCTAAGACCTTCATCAAATTTTTGAGCTAAAGCAGCTATTTCATCCATTATACGTTTTTTCATTTGTTCATATGCTAGTAATTCTTCTTCTGACCAGTTAAACTTATTCATCTCTTCATAAGCTCGTTTTATTATTACATCACTACCAACTATCTTATCTAGATCCTCTTCCCTTGTTTCTCCTGCATATCGAAAAAAATAACACCATTTCTCTACTATATTTTCTAGTTGATCTTCCTTTGTTTTTGTAAATTTTGGTAATTCTATGAATACGAAGTAAAAATCCTTTAAGTCATGTTCAAAGCTATTTTGATCTAAAATGACATGATTAGATTTGTACTCAGCTTTGTCTGGAAAAATAATACAATCAGCAACAGCAATAAAGATAATTTCCTTGAGGTTATGATAGTCATCACCTTGATCAGCTTGACTTGAATAGGCTTTAGCAGCATAATATTGAGCACGCTTTTCGAAGCCCTTGGTCTTAGTGAACTGGTCAGGTAAGGAAGCAGTATTACTACTACCCCCTCCCTTAGAAACGCAGCATGCAGGTTTCCCCACACTACGCTTGAGCCCCTTATCTAAGTTCTTCTTTTCTAGAACCGGCTTGTCCTTCATGATTCCTCAGGAAACATCATTCTTAATGGTGACACCAACAGTAGAGAACCTTCTCTTGAGAAAGAGCTTGCTAACATTCTTGTTCGTTTCACTCTCTCATCAAAATACTTTTTCCATTTTAAGTCAAGGGGATTTGCATCCGCTCTGATTTTAACATGTCGTCTGATAGGTATATCAATCAGCTTAAGCAGTCTTAAATACCGTATCTCTTTTGGTTTGTTCTTGCATATGGGTGCAGCAAAAACCCATTGGCGTTGACCCATTACTTTGAAGTAACGATTCTTTATCCAACGTAATCCTTTACGAGGATGTCTTTTCTTTGCCCATTTCCATAAACTATGCCAAATTTCATTGTCGATCTTTCTAAACGCTTTTTTAGCACACACATGGTGATAGTAATTTCCCCATCCTCTCAGTAGAGAGTTGAGTGACTTAATTACTATAGCCTGAGTGTTCGCTATATTTGCTTTTATCAATGTACGTGCTTTATTAAGAAGTCTTTTAATACTTTCTTTCGAAGGTTTAATAATTAACTTCTTATTATATCTACGTACATTACAACCAAGAAAGTCAAACCCTGTTGTGATAGATGTAATCTTTGTCTTCTCTTCTGACAGAATTAAACCTCGCTCATGAAGAAAAGATGATACTAAAGGCTTAACTTCCTTTTCCAGTACTTCATGTGTGAAACCTGAAATAATAAAGTCGTCTGCGTATCTGATTACATTCACTCCACTTCTGATTTTGTTTCTTTTTCTACTGCCGAGTTTACCAAATCGACTTTCCAATAACTTTTCAAGTCCGTTTAAGGCTAAATTGGCTAGTATTGGAGAAATTATACCACCTTGCGGGGTACCTGCAGTTGTGGGATACAGAGTTTTTGATTCTAGGAAGCCAGCTTTTAACCAACTATGCAGAATTTTTTTCTCCATAGGAATATGCTTCATAAGCCATTCATGATTAATGTTGTCAAAGCATCCTTTGATATCACCTTCAAGTATCCATTGTAGTTGATTACGACTTGCCAGTAACAAATGACAAGCTACTGTAGCATCTGCACAGGATCTTTTAGGTCTAAAGCCATAGGAGTGACGATCACTGATCGTTTCAGCTATCGGTTCCAGAGCAAACAGATATAATGCTTGCATGGCTCTATCTTTTATCGTGGGTATTCCAAGAGGTCTTCTTTTGCCATTAGATTTACTGATATAAATCCGTTTTAGCGGAGAAGGTTTATATCCTCTTTGCTTTAACTGCTTTATTCCTTGAAATTTAGCATTGCAAGTTGACCATAGTTGACGATCTACACCTGCTGTGGTTTTTCCTTGGTTTTCAGTTACTCTCTTAACAGCCAAAGCTTTTCCGCTAAAAGAGCGTGTGAGAAGATGTTGTAAAGCTTTTACCTTACCCCATCTTCCTTCTTGGACAGCCTTAACAATACGTCTTTGTAGCCTCACAATAACTTTCTGGCATTTCTTCCATGGCAATTGCTTCCATGCTTCAAAGCTTTCGGTAGATGCACTTACGGGTTTACTTGTAATCATCTGCTTTCCTACCTTAAGTGGTTAACAAAGTTTCTTGTCACGAGGGACCAAATGGAAGTCTGCTCGTTTTCACGCGAATTAATGTTACAAATTCTATCCATTTCGTTACAAAATGGCATTCGCTTTCTCCATTCTCCTTTACCTGCACTTCCATCAGCATTCCTTGCGGTTTGCTTGCCATGTAGGCGAAAATACAGGCTTACCCTGTTTCTCCAGTCATACAACAGTGGGTTAGGTGGCTTCTCTATACCGGTGGAGTTATTATTTGCGTACATCTAGAAATGAAAAATGTAACTTATCCACATTACCTTTTGGTCAGAGCTTATCAGCATCTTTAGCTCTTTCATCGTATCGGTACTTATAAAGCTTCACTTACGTTCACCATACCACTAGCCTAGCCCTCCAACCACATGATGCTTGCAGTTTATGCCCCTCTCACGATTGAGCATCTTCTTTTTCAAGAGGAGGTTCATTGTCCGCATCGCTTGGCACCAACCGGTTGCCCGATTCGCACTGATGCGTAGACTCAGACGGCAAAACATCTGGTTTAATAAGTTTTAGAATCCTTTCAGTTTCTTTCTGAATGAATTCCTCTCCTTTTAAACAATATGACCGAAGACTTTCAGGTCGCACCATCTCTATAATGTATCTTGAACCTTGAGAGTCCTTACAAAGAACATCGACAATACTTTGCTTTTTAGCGGCAATTTCGGGATCTAAAATAGTAGCTAAGAATTCAACATCGTGAATAGCAGCTAAGCCAGTGAAGCCTAAAATATCGTTCAAGAAATGAATGAGGATATCTTTATTCTTCTCGGTGCCAAATATTCTTTTAAAGGCATAATCATTGCGTGCATCAAGAAACTTCGAAAGAGCCATAAGAAATCAACCTAAAAAGCATTAATAATTATACACAATTCTGAAGAAATATTCAACTAAAATGCAAACATAGAAGTTTTTGTATATCTTTGTTTGGTAGTATTAACATGTATAATATTTATGGCAAACATCTCAATAAGGTATCAGATAGCACAAAAAGTAAGGAACTGGAGGTTAAAGAGAAAATATACTCTGAAAGATTTAGCAGGCAAAGCAAACATAAACTATCATACATTGATAAGATACGAGCAAGGAACATGTGGAATTCCAACTGAAAAGTTAAAAATATTAGCAGAGTCGTTATCAATCCCTATTAGAAATCTCTTTCCAAGACGAAAAGTACTAAAAGAAGATAGTTGTTTCGACAAAGCCAAGACCCAGGAAATGTATAATTTCATAGAAAAATACAAAAAAATAGAAGGACGAAAAGCAATTTATGCATTAACCAAATCTATCCGAACTGAGGAAGAAAGTAATATAAAAGCAGCAAGAATAAGAATTGCAAATAATTTAGTTAAGGAAGGATTTGATAATGACATTGTTTATCGAGCAACGGGCTTATCAATCGAAGAATATGCTGATAAAGAGAGTATCGGTTGTGCAAGCCAAAATGGAGGACAAGAGATAAAAAAGTGGAGGATAATAAGAGGCTATACGCAAGAAGAATTAGCAAAAAAGCTTAATGTAGGGCCCTCACAGATACATCATTATGAACAAGGTAGCGTTACTGTTTTGAGTGAAAGGTTATGGGAAATAGCAAGAGAATTATCAGTGGATACTGAAGATCTGATAAAGGAAGAAGATAATTATGAAGATGGTGAAGCAGAAAATGAGTTATTAAGTTGGGCGAGGGAATATAGAAAAATTGACAATCAAGAATCACGAGATGAGCTAAATATATGGGTAGAATTTTTATTGCAAAGAAAGCAAATTTACAAAGAGAAGATTAATAAAATAGAGGGAATGAAAGTTGTAAATAATTTACTTCAGTTAGGTTTTTCTACTGATGTTATTTCTAAAATAATTGATTAACAACAACCTTTTTACATAACTTGAAAATAAATATGTATTAATATCTTTACCTATTCATGAAAAAATAAGTAAAAAAGATTTAAAAATTGATTTGACTTCACTCGGAAGCTATGGCTCTATGCCAATGCTGATAAAGCAGTAAATAATTAAAAACAATTTGTTATTAACGAGGAGTATATTTTATGAATAATAGTGAAAAACTTACAGAAGAAATAGAGAGAGTATTACAGAGTGGAGGAGGAAGTGCTCTATTTGATCGTGAGATAGTGTCAGTGCTTCTAGGAGCAGTTCACGACAGAAAGCAAGCACAAGATGTTACTAAAACTCTAATGGATAACTGCCCGGGAATAGGAGAAATTTTGGGACGAGAAATCGATGATCTGAAAATGATAGAAGGAATGACCGAACATGCAGCTGCAGCAATTGAATGTGTAAAAGAAGCTTACAAGAGGGCACTAAGAGAAGGTTTAAAGAGAGGCCCGGTAATGGATAGCCAAGAAAAGCTGATAGAGTATGTAAGGGTAAACATAGGCTTTTCAGCAAAAGAAGCTGTCCTGATAATATACTTGGATAAACAGAACCGTCTTATAAGAGATGAAGTGTATTTTGGTACAATAGATGAGGTACACCTATCTGAAAGGAAAGTGGTAAAAAAGGCGTTATCAATGGAAGCAGCGTCAATAATATTAGCTCATAACCATCCAGGAGGGAGTTTAGAACCATCAGAAGATGATAAAGTAATGACTAGAGAATTAGTATCAGCATGTCAAGGAGTGGGAATTGAACTAGAGGATCACATTATTATGACAGACAAAGGATACTTCAGTTTTAAGGAAAGAGAGCTGTTATAAAACAAGTTTCAATTGCTTGAGAAGTTTGGCTACCAACTACTACAAAACAATACAAAGAGCATAAGTAGCAAAAAAACTTAGTCAAGAATCTGAAGAGAGATATTGGAGAATTACAAAATATAAAAGATCTTTGTATAGTTTGTATATTAAGTTGTGATTAAAGAATAAAAGTCCTGATAAAGCTATTCTTTTATTATAAATAGTTGCAAGATATACAAGATCTTTTTATAATTTGCGTATTAAGTTAATTATAAAGCAATAAATTGCTCTATAGACTTGAATAATATGCTTAATATGAGAGGTTATATGACTACTAAAAAAGCAGTATCATTTGATGATATGGATGGAAATACTTATGAGTTAATCATTGATTCTAAAAAATTACCAAAAGGACTATATAGTGCTATTAGGCGTACTAGCAAAAAAAATCAGCAGCTTATACTTGTAGACGAGACTGATCCGAAAATATTTGATGATAAAAGCAGGTTTGAGAAGCCTGAAGGTGTGCCTTCCCCTAGCGATGTTTCTGAAAAATCAATCAATCTTGGAGAAGGACGTGAGGTTTATAACAAAAAATCTTCAAATCGTCAAAATCCGTTTATTCCATCTTTAAGCAAGATAGAGCCAAGTGCAAGTGAAAATGCAGAATTGAGGTGGTTTAAAAGTAGAGTGGTAAAGGCAAAAAGCGTAGAAGAACTGAACAAGACTATAGACCAAGCACTAAGTGCTGGAATCAGGATAAATGCGTATAGCGAAGGGCAGAAGAGTTTTGCTGATACAGTAATATCGAAAATGCCTTTGATCAAATGCAAAGAAAATGAGAAGGAAGACATAATATGTGAATTGATGCTAAATGGAGCAATATTCAGTTACGATCTATTGCAGGATAAGGGAATAAGTGAAATGCATAACAAACTGTATCAAGAGATTCGTCCACAGATAGATGAGTGGCTTAAAGAATTGAGAGAAATCGGTGAAAGTGCTATTGAAAATGAGGGAATCATAGAGGATGTGGAAATAGACAATCAGACATTTTTTATGAAATTTTCTGATAATAGCAAGGTAAATATTGCAAGAGTATTGGAAGGTACAAAAAATTTAGGGTTAACCACAGGAGAGGTAAAATTAGGAGGTGATGTTATAGAAATAGGGAATAGTAAGGTTGAAGTTAGAAGTGGAAAAGAAGGTGAAAGGAATTACGTTGATGTGTCCGACAATAGTGCTTTTACACTACCGACAATGTTGCAAAAAACATAAAAATAAAACTAGAGAAAACCATTTCTCGAAAACTTCTGTGTCCAGAACCAAGAGTCCGATTTACTTATAGCGCTAATAATCAATTAACCATCGGCTTTAAGGAATGATATGAACATATTATTTCAAGGAAAAGTCATGAGAAACAAGAGATTAGCTATCCAAATTAGCTGTAGCTATGAACCTAATCGGTTAGCAGAACAATGCTTATCAGATGCTTATGAAAAGGTAGTGTCAAAGGAAATAAGTCAAAAAAACTTAAAACATAAAAATGGGATTCAAGGAGGGTCAAATGGTAACAGTATGTTTATATGCGAGAGTTTCTTCGGGGAAACAAGTAGAAGGAAATACGATAGAAAGTCAAATTGCAGCTTTAGAGAAGCAAATTAATCTGGACGGATACAGATTGTTAAGTGAGTATAAATTTATTGATAACGGCTACAGTGGATCTCATTTAGTCCGCCCTGATTTAGAAAAATTACGTGATAAAGTAACAGAAGGTAAAATTGATAAGATTTACATTCATTCTCCTGATCGTTTATCTAGAAAATATGCATATCAAATGGTGCTGATTGAAGAATTTGAAAAAGCAGGAGCAAAAGTGGTTTTTTTAAATTATGAGATTAACGGTAACCCAGAATCTCAATTACTGTTACAAATGCAAGGTATGATAGCAGAATATGAACGTGCGAAAATTATGGAACGAAGTCGTCGTGGTAAAATCTATGCAGCTAACAAAGGCTATGTAAATGTAATGGGAGGAGCTCCTTATGGTTATCGTTATATAGATAAGCATATGGGAGGAGGACAAGCTTTATTTGAGATTAACGAAAAAGAAGCTGATGTCGTTCGTAAAGTATTTTTGTGGATAGGCAGAGAAAGAACAAGTATTGGGGAAGTATGTCGTCGGCTAAATACTATGTCCATTAAGACACAAAAAGGAAAAGAACGCTGGAATAAAGGTACAATTTGGAGTATGTTGAAAAACCCTGCTTACAAAGGACAAGCAGCTTTTGGTAGAAGAAGGTTAGGAGTAAGATTAAAGCAAGTAAGACCACAGAAAGGCTCTTGTGAGCAGCCAAAAAGTAACCACTCTGTCTATCCTGTTGAAAAAGCAAATTGGATTTATATTAAAGTGCCAAATATAGTAGATGAAGATATATTTGATATTGTTCAAGAACAATTAGCTGAAAATAGAAAAGTAGCAAGGACAAGAAAAAGAGGAGCAAAGTACTTACTACAAGGTTTAGTCATATGTAAGCGTTGTAATTACGGATGTTACGGAACTTGCATGAGAAGTAGACGAGAAGAAGAAGGTGGTCATTATGCATATTACCGTTGTAGTGGTAAAGATTCTTACCGTTTTGGTGGTAATAAGATTTGTGACAATAAACCCATTCGCTCAGATGCATTAGAAACAGCTGTGTGGGAAGAGGTTAAGCAGTTATTGAAAAATCCAAACAGGATTTTAGAAGAATACAAGCGTAGGCTTTCAGAACTAAAAAAATCATCATTGGATCAAAAAAGTGACCTGCTAGAGAAACAAGAAAATAAATTAAAACGTGGTATTGCTAGACTTATCGATAGTTATGCTCAAGAATATATCAATCAAGAGGAATTTGAACCACGAATTAAAGCAATGAAACAAAGCTTAAAAACAATTAAAGAAGAGAAGAAAAAGATATTTTATCAAAAGGAATTAGAACAGGAGGTAACTCTGGTTGTGGCCAATTTAGAAGACTTTTCTTCCAATATTACGTTAAACCTTGATAACGCAGACTGGTTAACTAAACGTGATATTATCAGAACATTGGTCAAGAGAATTGAAATTAACCTTGAGGACGTAAATGTGGTATTTCGCGTAAAAGAGCTACCGAACTCTTCTGGACATAATGGAAAGGAAAATAAAAATTTGCAACATTGTCGTAGGTGTATTTGAGATAACATTTCCTACAAGTATTGGTAGCCTAAAAATTGTAGTATACCATAATGCGGAAAATGACAGTCAAGTAGAGGTCAGAGTAGCAGATAAAGAAATGTGGTCTGAACTACAAAAGAGAGGGGAAGTTATAGGAAAAGGTTGCTTTTTTGGAGGAATGACAGTCACAGAAGCGGTAGAAAAAGGAAGTTTCCCTAGGAGTGGCAAGTGGAATAAAGAAAAGGCAAAAGAAGAAATAAAGGCAATTAGTAATAGTGAAACATTATCATGGGTTGATAAGGTGTGTGGAGGTAGTAAAGAAACTTCCCGGAAACTTTAAACAATGAGGAGGGGAGGGTTTTCTTCCCTTCTTACTTACAACCACAAAATTGCAACTTCTTTATAAGCTAAATTTTAGGTTATAGTAAAATAACAGATGGTTTATTTCGGTAAAATTGTTACGATATGGCAAATATCTCTATAAGATATAAAATAGCACAAAAAGTAAGAAGCTGGAGATTAAAACAAAAGTATACCCTAAAAGATTTAGTAGAGAAAACAGGCATAAAATATCATACATTACTAAGATATGAGCAAGGAGCATGTGGCATTCCAACTAAAAAATTAAAAGTAATAGCGGAAGCATTATCAGTTCATGTTGGCAGCTTATTTCCTAGACAAAAAGTACTGAGAGAAAATTGTTCTTTTAACAAAGAATGGATGTACAATTTCATAGAAAAAATAAAGGGACAAGAGTCATGCAAGTTGATTCGCGACTTGGCTGGGTTTATTCAAGCTGAAGAGGAAAATAATGTAAAAGCTGCAAGGGTAAGCATGGCCAAGAACTTAGCGAAAGTAGGATTTGATAATGATATTATCTATCGGGCAACTGGTTTATCAACTGATGAATATGATGAGGAAAAAGGCTCTGAGCATTCAAACGAAGGACAAGAGATAAAAAAATGGAGAATAATAAGAGGGTATACTCAAGAAGAATTAGCAAAAAAGCTAGATATAGGACCCTCACAGATACATCACTATGAACAAGGGAGTGCTACCATTTTAAGTGAAAGATTATGGGAAATAGCAGAAAAGTTATCAGTTAATCCTGAAGATCTGATGAAGAAATATGAAGAAGATAATTATAAAGCAGAAAACGAACTATTAAGTTGGGTGAGAGAGTCTAAAAAGATTGACAATCAAGAATCACGAGATGAACTGGATATATGGGTAGAATTTTTATCGCAAAGAAAGCAAGTTTACAAAGAAAAGATTTATAAAGCAGAGGCAATTAAAGTTGCAAATAATCTACATATGCTGAATGTTTCTATTGATGCTATTTCTAAAATAACGAACTTATCTATTGAGGAGCTTGAAAATTATGCTTTCAAAATTTAACCTGGGTTAAAAACAGCGATAGTTTATTGACTCAGAAATAATATATTAAGATATAAATAAAAGTAGTTAATATATCTACTCTAAACTCTTGTTTAGCTCTGCAGAATTTGGCATCTCTACTTATCAAGATATAACATCACAGAATTTATCTATCAGTTCCTGATTGTCCTCTATCATTGCCTTTGCCTCTTGCTGAAGAGATTTGATATTTTTTGATGTAATATTATCCATGTCAGGTGATGCTATTTTTAGTTGCGATTGTATGCGTATATATTTATCACCTATAACTTGATCAAGTTGGTAATTTACTGCATCTAAACTTGAGGCAAACATCACATGTAGTAGTGGTTTTATCCAGCCTATTTTTCCCAATCTCTTTGAATTGGCTATGCTTCTATCTGTTCTGCCAGTACCTATCGATAACAGTAGAATATCATCATTTGGAAATAACCTCTTACCACTTGCATATGCACAAGCCGCTGGATTATTGGCAAACACCCCTCCATCCACTAATACCATTTCCTTGTGGTTGATTTTTAGATGTTTTGGTATGAAATAAGTAGGGGCAGCCGTTGCAGCTCTGAGTGCATCTTTCAGCTTAATATTACCTTCTTTCCAGCTTTTAAAGAAAAATGGACGATTATTGTGAATATCATAACTTGTAATTAGCAAATTACTTAAAGTGTTTTTTAGAGTATCACCACCAAAATACTTATCCAGTACAAATTCAATATTTTTATATGGATATTGTGCACAGTTAAACCAAGATAATATTGATTGCCTGAAGAATGAAGATTTAAAAATATATGACCCGTATTCTTGGTAAAATTCAACTAAATCATTGGCTGAGTATTGGGGATTTCCTTGTTCATCTTTCCTGCATAACCCTGCTACAACAATCCCACCAGTTGAAGTACCAGCCATAAGATCAAAAATCTGGGAAATTGTCTTCCTTGCTCTCTTTTCTATTTCTGCTAATATTATGGCTGGTATGATGCCTCTTATGCCTCCGCCGTCAATTGAAAGGATGTATTTAGTCATGAGTAGATATTTATTAGTTTTATTAACTTGCTTGCTTCTATCAGGATTTTCTAGTTGTCCAAAAACTACAGTATGTTTTACTCCTGGAGAAAATTGCACCAACCTAATAATTGATTCCGTGGATCATGCTAAAAAATCCGTGTTGGTTCAGGCATACCAATTTACCTCAAAGCCTATTGCTGAGTCCTTGGTTCAAGCTAAAAAGCGTGGAGTTGATATTAAGGTTATTCTAGATGAATCACAAACTAGTTCAAAACATAGTGTAATTAACGAATTATTTGAGCACAAAATTCCGATATGGATTGACTTTAAACCCGCTATTGCTCATAGCAAGGTAATTATTATTGATGAGCAAAAAATCATAACCGGATCATTTAACTTTTCAGATGCCGCTCAGCAAAGAAATGCTGAAAACCTACTGATCATAACAGGAGATTCTCCACTAGTTGAACAATACGTCAAAAATTGGAAAAATCGTCAATCGCAGTCTAAGCATTATACACCAGACTTTAAGTTATCTTTGAATTCATCCAATTCCTCAGAAAGATTTTTCACCCTTTCCTCAAGTACGAGTACCTTTTCCATTAAACCATATTCAATAAGTTTATCATGAAGTTGTACCCTTGAGTCTAACTTGGATAACCACCATATGATTGCTACGGTTTGGATTAATAACGTGATAATTACTGTAATTGGAACTTTTTGCTTTTTCATGTGAAAAGATTAATTTGTTATGGATAGTTTTGGAAGTTTATATGGAGATCAAAAAACTTACAGCTTTAGTGATTACTTTCTGTTGATTCGTATCGATCCTCTGCTTCTGCAAGTAGCTTTATTATTTCTCTGTAAGGTTTATCTTTATTGTGCCTTGATCTTAGTACAGCTACATCTCTTGGGTTTTTCCCATCTGTGTCTCTAATGGTAGGGTCTGCACCTTTGTCTAATAAAAACTTAATAACTTCTAGGTGTCCTTCACCTGCAGCGTGATGTAAAGCTATTCTTTTAAATGCATTTCTATCAAGTGCGTTTATATTTACTTTTTCCTCTTCTATTAAAAATCTGATAATGTCTAAACATCCTTTTCTTGCTGCAAAATGTAACGTTGTTCCACTCAAGTTTGGAGCCATGTCTTTTACTAAAAGTTTTACTATTTCTAAGTTGCAATTATTAGTAGCCACTTGTAATGTTTTGTTATAATTATCTGCAGCTTTAGATCTTTGGTAGCAATATGTAATAACAACACATACCATTAATATTATAAACCATACAAAATGTATTTTTTCCTTTTCATTACATTTCAGTTGACTCATATTCAGTAGTTTCTTTACATTGAATAGACTATATACTTATTTTTCCTTAACGTTACTTACTCAAAGATGCTGACAACATAGTAAGGTAACCTGAGCTATTTAAAGTATGCTCCGCTCTATTAACTATCCATTCACCATCTACTGCTTGATTGAAACCTATAAGATTAAGTTTAGCTTCTGCAAATAACTCTGGATTACCAGGCATAGTTATATCTAAAGTTTCATTGTTACGCTTCAATTGTTTTAATTTGGCATTTGCTGCACTTAGTGCTGACTCTGCATTTGAGTAAAGTTCCAGCATAATATAACTTGGTTCACTGCTACCAACTGTTTCTTTAATAGTTTCGCCCTTTTCATAGCTATGCCATTTTGCTACTACTGAATTATACTTATCACGTACGGTAAAATGCACTTTCCAATTAATTGTGTCTTGAGGTCTAATAGTCATTGTTCCTAAAGCTCTTCCTGTGGCTGATTTTGCCATATTCTTTGAAATAAACAATATATACCCACCAGCTAACTTTGCCATTGCTTCACGCTCTGTTGCGATCTTTGTTAACAGACTTATATCACTTTCATCTACCTGATTAATGTGGGGTATTAATACATTCTTAAATTCCTCAGCAACTTTATGTCCATATCCATGTTTTTGAGCTATTTCTTTCACTAAGTTTTCTATGGTAATTTGATGCCATTCTTTTGATACCTTTGCTTTTAAAGATATTCTTAAATTTGTTGCATGAGCTTTGATTAGTAGAGTCTTAGGTGGACCTTGTATTGTCACTTCGTTAACTGTATATACACCCATTGGAAAGATTCCCGTTTCCTTATAACCTAGTGCTATGTTCAATTCATTTGGAACTTCCACATTTTCATTGCCATAATCAACGCATACCTCTGCAACATCATCTATAGTACCAGATTCATCAGTAAGATGCACCGATATTACATGATCTTTTATTCCTTCAATGCTAAATTCAGGTTTCATTTATTCCCACACTTTTAACTTCGATTTTTTTAATTGCTCTTGTATTCTAGGTAACCTGATCTTTAATCCTGTAGGCAAAAAACTTCCATACTCTGCAAGACCAGGATTAGCCTCCAATACTATTTCTACTGCTCCAGAGCTATATCCATAGTGCTTAAAACATATGTAATCTAACATTTCATTTTCTCGGGTTATATAATGTACTGTCATACATAACTCCTTAAACTTAAGCTAAATTCAACCTTTTTTGGTAATCCACAGGGAAAATACGACGTTTGCTTTTCTTCTAACCGCACAATAACAAATCTTCCCAAAACATTCCCTAAATTGTCTACTAAGATACTTGGTTCATGATTTTTCTCAGTTTCTTTCATACTTTTTAATTGATTTAAATCATTCAGATTATGGAAATAAATTACTCCTTCTAAGTCTATATTTTCTGCACCTTGACCAATATTTTGTAATGAAGGTATTTTACCAATGCACTCAATTGTACTCCAACGATTTTCTTTACTATACCTTACACTTGTTGGAGAAAGCTTATGTTGACCAAGTGATAGCATTAGTAAATTGGTTCTATTGAATCAAATAAAACATCACGAGATTTTTCCCTTATTCTTTTTATTACTGCATCAGCAAGACTACGTACATCTTGGTTAGGTTCTGCTTTTATACTTATATTAAATGTAAAAGTTTGATTGAAAATTTTTTGTTCACACTTTTCACAGTCTTTTAAAACTTTCTCTGAATTATCTGCTACAGAACTTTTTTCTGTAATCACACTTTCAATATTCGTTCTACTATTCGAAATTCTACTAAAAGCATTATTATTCAATAAAGGATTTCCTTTACTAAAAACATTATTTTCACTAGTTGCACTGCCTATTTTTGCTTCTACTGGTATCTCTAATGCTTTTATTGGATTATCATTAAACAATTTTCCTATACCAATCCAATTTTCTATAGGTTTTGTAATTGATTTCCAGATACTTGAAAAAAAGTCCTTCACCTTTTGCCAATTAGCAATTACAAGCGCTGCACCAACTGATAGTCCAGCAACAGCAGCTCCTATAGGATTGGTTAGCGTTAAAGCTTTCAGTCCCATGATCACTGCTGGAATTACTCGCGCTGATAACGAAGTTAGTACTGGTAAAAGTGTTCCCTGCAAAATAGCCTTAAAAGTTAATATTCCACCCCCAGCTAATGCAAATGCATAACCAAAACCTACCACTGCAATCTTGCCAATAATAAGAGCTGAAATTATGCTCATAACTCCTGTAGTTAAAATTGGACACTTCTCTGCGAACCAAGCTATACCTATAGATATAGACCTCAAAATCTTACTTATCCAATTTAAAGGAGGTAGCATAACTGACCCTAAGTTCATTCCTAGCTCTGCTATTGTATTTTTAAGTAGCTGCAAATTATTTGCTGTAGTACTTGCACGGTTATTAAATTCCTTTTGCATAGATTTGTTATACTTTTCTTTATCAGCCACAAAATCTATTGCTTTTTTATATTCTTCCAAACTTCCAACTATTAATGCAATATCATCTTGATATTCTTGACCAAAGAGATTGAGAAGGATTTGTGAACGTTCCTGTCTATCTACTTTTTCTAGAGTTTCAAAAAAATAAAGTAGAGCGTTTTGCCCGTTTTCAGCAACCTTTTGTGACATTTCCTCTGCAGTGATACCTATCGATTCCAATGCTGCTTTGAACTCTTTTCCTTGCCCTTCAGCAGTTTGAAGTTTAGAAAGCAGAGCATTGATAGCAGTTGCTGCTTTTTCAGGTTGTTTACCTAAACTAACGAAGGCATTTACTAAACTACTTGTTTCCTTAATATCAAGACCAAACTGTTTTGCAGTACCACCAACTATTGCTAGAGCTTCAACCATATCTTTTGCTTTGGCAGCAGTGTTATCTGATAGGTAATTTATAACATCACCAACTCCTTCCATCTTCTCTACTGCAATTCCATAAATGTTAGCGAGTTTAGCTATGGAATCACCAGCTTGTTCGGCAGACATGTCAAATGCTGTGGCCATTTTAGCTACTGTTGTGGTAAATTCAAGTAGCTTATCTTTGTCGATACCAAGCTGACCACCACTTGCAGCTATTTTTGCTAACTCTGCAGCCGATAATGGTATTTCACGGGATAATTTCTTCAATTTTCGAGTAAATATATTAGCTTCATTATCACCATTAAATTCTACTACTTTCCTAACGTCAGCCATGGCACTCTCAAAGTCAATCGCAACTTTAATTGGCGCTGCAAGTGAAAGCCCTAGTCCTATAGTCTCCATTACTTGTGATCTATAATGCGCTTTTTTTGCCAAAGCATTTTGCTGTTTTTGTATTACAGATCCTAATTTATTGTATTTCCCTTTGAGTACTTCAATAGATGAACCAAGTTTAGTTTGATCCCTCACTAAAGATTTAATATCCTTTCCACTTTTCCTTATTTCTTCATTTAATGTGTGAAGTGTATCTCTCTTTTTGATATAAGCCTCTTTTGCCTTTGATGCCGATGCTTTCAATTTTTCGAATTCATTTCTCAGTGCTTTGCTTGGTTCTTTTTTTTCCTTCTTCTCTTTAGCAATTACTGCAGCTGATTCTTTTGCTTTCTTCTCCGCTTCCTTCCAATTCTTCATGGCTTCAAGGGCATCATGATTTAGTTGCTTAAATTTGGAAACAGATTTCATTGACGAATCAAGCTGCTTTATACTATCACCCAACTTAGAAAGCTTTGCTGTACTACCTGTCATTGCACTATTAAAACTGCCATCTAACGTTGCACCGATCTTTATTGAAAGCATTGACATTTTTTTGTTACTCCTTCACTTACTTCTAACCACTTTAGAAACTCTTTTATACTCATATTAATAATTTGCTCAATTCCACTTCCTGTTGTTGAGCTAAGTTTTAAAATATTGAATCTTAACTCCTCTGTTCCAGCGGCGACAAAAAATCTTTTAGTACCTTTTGTATTTCTACATAATCTTTAATACATAAATCTTCAACTACTTCTTTTGGCACAGATGCTAGATTAGCAATTAAAGCTACCTCTTTCAAAGCTTCGCCTTCTATGCGTTCTATAGTAAGTAAATCTCTTACTTTAGGTTCACGCATCGATAACTCTGAGACAGAAATTCCATCAACTGTAATTGGGTTGTTTAGTGTTATAGTGTGCATTATTGCCTCCTTAAAATAAAATTTCGAAATCTTTTCATATGCCTAAAACCGTTTGTAGCAAAGCCATCTGATCAACACCATTTATCTTTCTAATCATATTTTCAGCATCGATTTCTATTAATTCATTACCACCTATAGTAAGTTTGTAGTAATGGGCAGCTACAGTACACTTTAGAGTTGCTTTTTCAGCAGGTTTCCAGCTACCAAAATCAAATTCTTTAAAAATGCCTCTTAAATTGATTATTACTCCTTCAATATCATTGCTACCACTACCTTGCATTCCACCACGGAGCGTCAAAGCTACTGAATTCCCATTTATCAGCCCAAATAGCCGAAAGAGCTCTGTATCGTATTCAGCAAAAGTGAAATCTGCTTCAAGCTTTTCCATGCCCATGTCAATATTTATTGGGATATCCATACCACCAGCACGATATTCTTCGGTTTTTATGGTGAGCTTTGGTAACGTTATCTCATCAATTTTTCCTGCATAACCCCGACCATCTACGAATACATTAAAATTCTTTAAAATCTTCGGTAACATCTCTTTCTCCCATTTTTATAATATTGTACCACTCACAAGATGTGACCTGAAAGTAATCTGTTCTGCTGGATATGGTGGTGTAAATTCGAAATCAAAATATACTTTCCCGCTTGCAATATTTGCCGGTGTATTGAGTTCAGGTGTTGCATAACATTTTCCGCTAATAATAGCTCCTTGTGCTTTTAAATTGGCCAAATAAGAATTCACCCCCTCAATTACATCATCTATATAAGTTTTGGTAATATTGCGATCAACTGCCCATAGATGAGCTCGAAGTAAACTATCGTTGATTAAATCTGCAGTTCTTCTTACTGATAGAAAAGCCCATTTTGAGTCATTTGAACATGTTCTATTTCCCCAAAGCCTATAGCCATTTTGATGAATTATCGTTGTTACTTCATTTTCATTTAAGTGGTTTGCTCTGCAATTTGTATTACCGAGCGTAAAATCAATAGGCCTGCTTGTTCCAACAATACCATTTATCTCTTTATTTGAAGGTGAGTGCCAAAATCCTTGTTCGCTATCTACTTTTGCTATTAAACCAGCTACAAATGGGCTTGCTGGCAAGGTTCCTTCTTTTCCTTCAATAAATACCTTAACCCATGGGTCAATCACGTAAACTCTTGAGCTGCCTACACTTTTTCTCCATTTTATTACTTCTTCATCATTAGTATTTGGTCCATCTGCTACTATTATGCTTCTCAGCTTTTCTGCTATAGGAATTAATGCTGCAACCACTGGATTTTTGCCATCTTCTGGTAGTTGATGAGTAAACTGAGGTGCAATTAATATTCTTGGAGCAACATGAATTATACTTTCACTGCTGAGGAATGCCTCTATCCCTTGATACTCTCCAGTTTCTTTATCAACACCGCCAATTATATTCTTCAGCGTCTCTTCTTCTTTTAATTTTGGATCGCTGTTTTCACTTTCCTCAACTCGAATAACTACTACTGTTGCACCAATCTGGGAAAATATTCCGTTTACTGCAGAAGGTAAACTGCCACTCTTTCCAAGTTTTGCTACTTCTTTTAAGCTTCCTTCTATCAGTACTGGTTTATTCAGTGGAAATTTTTGCTCATTGGCTTCAGGTGCATTACCAATTACACCTATCACTGATGATTTAGCTGTATGTACTGTTCTTGCCCCTGAGGTTATCTCAATAACATTTACTCCGTGTAAAAATTCTTCTGGCATTTTTTCTTTTTAACTTTCTTGCATTCTTTGTTTAAAATCATTGAGCAAAGCCTCTAGCTCTCCTTCGCTTTTGGCTTCTTTAATTTTCTTTTTGACCAAATCTTCAAGCTCTTCACATTTAATTATTTCTTTTACTGCTTTTTTTACTTTTTCTTCAATTATTCTTGCCATTTCAATAACTGTAATACCACGTACTTTTGCTAATGGCTCTATAATTTCCGCATCCTTTTCATTCATAGATTCTGGTGCTGCTAAAATGTTCTCTGCGGCTTTCGCTTGAATCTCATAAGATTTAGCTTTTTGGTGAGAATGCCCTGCGTATTGGTGAGTATAGTTATCATAATAAGCACGAAGATTAGAAAGTGCAGAAAACTTCGCATTTTGCAGTAACTCCAATTCAATGTCTTCTTGATTTCGCTGAGCAATTTTGCCTCCTTCTGTTAAACAATAGCTTTTTTGCCAATCAAAATCTTTTGGCGCTTCATACCAATTTTTACCTTTTGGCTTGCTTTCAAGTATTGTTGTTTCTACTTGTTTATCATTTTCAAATCTAATGTAGATAGACATTGTTTGTTACCTCCAAATCTCATGCGTGTTAGATAATCCTGGACATTGCCAAGCTTTTAGCGTTCTTTCCACATCTATCTCAAGCCCTGTAGTTAAAAAATTGCTCCGAAAGTTATAAATACTCCACCTCATAAACCAACTGTAATGGTGATAATCAGATGTGTAAAAATATGGCGATGCGTAAAATAAAATTGCTATTGTCTTATTTGCTGGCACAGTAATATTATTTGAACTACTAAATACTGCAGAATTAGTTGAGTAGTTGTAAATATTTGTCCAAGTTATTCCTGAGATTGCCGATTTATTAGTATTAACGTGACTAGGTGTTCCTACGAATAACCCTGCTCCTTCATATCCTGAACTCCAACGTGATGAACCACTAAAATGAAGCGTTCGCGTTTTATCGCTGTTTGTAGTGTTTTTTACAAATATTACTCCAAGTAGTGCATATGGGTAACTGTATTGATCTGAGCTGTGACTACGACGTAAAAATGCTTTTCTGTACAGAAATTTACCGTTACTTCCTTGTAAGAAGTACAACTGTGGTGGATGATAAAAACTAGAATACGTACAATCATAAGTATTACTACCTGCAAGGAGCTGCAGCATATAGTCGGTTTTTGCTGTATCTTTATACCACTGCCCTAATTCTGTTTTGAAATAGCCATTATCATCAGACCAACCATAGTCATTATATCGATTAAGAATGCCGAACAGAAAAGGTAATGATTCAGGTTCAACCATATTGCGCTTTCTTATCTCTTTTATAATTGATGACCCATTTGGCACATCATTAATCGAGTTAAATTTAGTTGTGAGTGTTTTTAATTGGTCTTCTCTGGTTTTTATTTCCTTCATAATTGATGAACCAGTTGGTATATCGCTTATGGCTTTAAGGCTATTTAATGTGTTTCTTATGCTATTTAAGTCTCCGGCATTATTGATGGTGGCAACATGTGAATCTTTTCTGCTATCAAGTAGTGATAAGTTTGTAATTCCTTTTTCATCTATTTTCTTTAACGACTTTCCCTCCAATTCAGAGATTGCCGCTAATGCATTGTTTTTACTACTATCTAATTTATTTAAATGACTTGTGCTACTGTCAAGAAGCTCTTTTAATTTTGCATCAGTCATCTGTACAATATCAAGTACTGTACTTTGCCCAGCAATAGACTCTAGAGATTTTGCAAGATAGGCAAGTTGATCAGGGGTAGCATTTACAGATAAATCTTTTAGTCTCTGATGCAATGCATAAACTACTTCTTTGGCGATAGTCACCTGTTATTACTCCAAAAATTCAAAAAATTCTCAAAACTGAGCTTATCAAATGCTTTTTTAAGCTGATTGTGCTCATTCTCTCTTTTAGCGATATCTTCATCTATTTTCTCAATTGTAGTACGGATACGTACCACATCTTGAACTGCAATATTTTCTGGATGAGGCAGTGGATATCCTCGTTTGGTTTGGTCATTTGGCATTGGTTTATGTGACAATAATTCTCAAATTTTTGACTTTAGGACGATAAACAACCGTTCCACTTAAAACTAATTTTATCCTCGTCTCATTAGCACTAAAATTTGATAGTACATGAGTTCTCTCCACCCAGCTTTCTCCAATTGGTTTTCCTGATGTTAAATTTACTAATTGCCAATCCACGTTTTTTTGTACATATGCTTTAACATCTGCAGTGCCAGGTATTAGCGCATCATATGTTATGGTGATCTTGGTGTTAGCTCCTGCTGTAATACTTCTTGTAACATAATCTCCTTTTTCCCCTATATTACCCATAACTAGCTGTAACCCAGGATATAGCACTGGACTTTTTTCTTTTGACCCTTTTAAATTTGCCTTTACTGTTAGCTTTCCAGATAATCTTTCACGCAGTGCGAGTGGTAAATTATCAGACAGAAAGTTTTCTTTTCCCTCTTCATCTGTTAAGATAAATTCCACATTGGTATCAAATGCTACTTTTTCGACGTTCGTCAAAACAATTAAATCTGAAGTATTGGTTGCTGTAACTTTGCCAAGATCAATAACATGAGAATTTTCGCTAAATTTTGCAGCTAGTAGTCGAAACGTTAAATCTAAATTTTGATGCGGTGTCCACGTACTTGCATTGCTTGATGAGAGTAATACTCCTACTTGATATGGTTGACTTGTTACCCAACGGCTATTTACTGCATCATATTTGCCAAGTTTTGCTATTTTTACTGCAGTATCTGCATCATCAGTAAGTAGTACTATTGCATACTCCTCTTCTGCATGGCAAAACACTGGTGACCACTCTATACGTGTTGCTGTGCCATCTATCTTTATATCTTTTGGCTCAATATAACTTTCAGCAATGACAGTTTGTGAGGGCATTCCCACTGCTGTTTCTCTAATCTGCACAACAACACGTTTTTTGCCGTTATTTACAAACCATAGTTCCACGCCTCCTATGTGCCTACTTTCATTTAGAGTAAATGTTTGCGCTAAAGGATCAACTCTTCTTGCTGCGATAACTCTTCTTCTTTCCTCTATGGTAATTGTTTTTTTACCAGTATAAGTTGTTTCTCCATAGCTTCCTTTATCGCCATAAAACTGTACTAATTTAGTACCCGCTGGAATGTTTGCCGGCACTTTCACCTTTCCTTTTAATTTTCCCTGATTGTTAGCTTCCACTTTTTTTTCCTCTATGCCATAGGTATAATAGAAATGCCATCAAATTTTACTTCTTTAATTTTTTCATTTGGCTCAAAACCTTCGATCTCAAAATTCTGTACTGCTTCTCTCATAAATTCAGTTTCATATGAAGTACTTGACAGCAGCTCTGTTGTTTCTTTAACATTAAATACTCTGGTTACTGGACTTTTCCAATTAGTGGTAACCTCTGTCCAGTGGTCAATGTTTTTATTTAGAGTAATTTGTGCCGGTACTGGATCAAAAGCTTGATATGGATTAATCTTTTCTCCTTTAGTCTGTAAAAGCTGCTCCAGTACCGGTTCAAGTTCATATGGCAAAAGATATCTTTCCCCACCTTTTTCAATATCTGCAACTTCTACATCTATTGGCAGAACTAGCTCTCTATTTACTATTGCTGCAAACTGCGAAATTCCTTGATCGCGCATATCATCATCAAAGAACGGATCTACAAATACTCCTTTTTTGCTGGTAGGTTCTCTTGAATTTGCATCATTGCGTAGACGTTCCTGTGCAACCAGCGCATAAAGATCATTTATTCCCTTCTTCATTGCTTCAAGCTCATTCATCGGTACAGCATGAATAGCATTATTCACTATTTTCACCCCTTCTTTTTCTCCGTTTTTCCATGTCTGATGAATGTAGCAGAGCAAAAGTTGTCCGCTAGGTGCTTTAGGCATTGATGGTTGCCAAGAATGGGAAATTCCTTTTATTCTCCTTACCACCCCTTTGCTATCGATAGTAATTAAATCATAGCGTGGCATTTTCCAGGTGTAATCAATCAGAACCAAGCTGTTATCAACTGCTCCTTTTACTTTACATCCCTCTTCGCTTATATCTTCAGGGCTTATATGAGTGCGGCAGCGATAAGTTATTTGGTAACTACTTCCAGGAGCTGGTTCTTTACCAGGTAATGACCAATCAACGTTTCCTGCGTTTAGTTTGTAATCTATACTATTTTCATAAATAACATTGCCTTGTTTAACTTGAATAATCTCAAGTACCGCAGAGTCAGGTATTGGATCAACAGCTCCTGAGTATGAACCGTGAGTAATGGTAATGGTTTTTTGAACAGTTATATCTACTTTTTTAATTTCACTTATTGGAAAATCATTCACCTTCAGTTCCATTACTCTTTGGCTATTTGGCTGAAAAGTATGTGGTTCTGATTCAACTGATTTTATATCTGGATCGTCATCAAAAGAAACACGAATACTGTGAGGAAGTTCAATCTCATAGCCATCAACATGAGCTTTGCCCTCATTAATCACAAATATTTTTTTCCCCTTTTCGTCCCCTTCTTCTCTCTGCAAACAAATTACTTCTAGACCGTTTACTACGTAAGATCCATTTGCTTCTTTATCATAACGAGCAAGAGCTGTAGTTACTATGTTTGCTTGTGGTGGCGGTGAATGTTCTATTAATACTCCATTTTCAATGTTATAAATTGGATAAAATTCTCCTTCAGAAAAACGTGGAGAAAGACCTTCTGCTTGATAACCCCAAATGGTGGAAACTTTAAGCCTTGCAGCTCCTACTTCCTGATAGTTTCTTGTACCAACTGCAGGATCACGAAGATTTTCGTCCTCAAGTTCTGTAATTGTAGATTCTAGATAATAAACACCTATACGAACTGTGGTACTCAGTGGAATAACAAACTCTTCTTTTTCGACTTTTCTAACTGCTCCACGAAGATAGATTTTTCCTCTTTCAAGTGTAACTTTACCAGTTTCTCTATCTATAATACAATTACTTCCTGTTACAACATCACCATCACGAAATATTGCATCTCCTATGCCTTTAAGCTTAGAAAGAGCATACTCCTGAGTCTCATTTAATTCTGCAGACTGTAGACCTCTTCCAGCAAGAAATAAGCTTTTTTCGTATTCTTTGTCAGGATTAAAGCGGTTATAATAGCTACTCAGTGTCATAGTTAAAAAGTCACTACAAATGAAAAAGTTTCCCTGGTTGCTGCAGTTCTGATAAGTGGTACGGTATGTTCCAAAACCAATAAAATCCCATGGTCTTCTATATCTTGAGGTTCAAAATATCTCTGTCCTTCAGGTAATTCTTTTTTTACTTTAGTACCAACCATAACCCCTAGCTCTCTGATTACTCGATTTGCTGCATCCGTGAAATCGAAAGTGAATTTGAGAAAAAGATTATTGGTTGGTACATCAGAAGGCCTAAACCTTCCAGAAGGAGTTATAAGTTCGCCGTTTTCATCACCTGTGCAGAATAGCACTTCATCTGCAGTACGTCTGCCAAGTTCATTCAAGAGCTTTATAGAATTTATAGGTTCAGGTGGTGTGCTTTGAATGTACTCTATGGTAACTTTATCACTTACTGGAATAGAGCTATTTTCCGTACGTTTAATTACACCAGTACTGCTATCAACTGTATAGTCAACACTTGGCTGATAAGTTGTTTGTCCTGTAAAAACCCTTACATCTTTAATAGTGTGGTGATCTAGAGCTATTTCATCCTCAACAAAAACTTTTTCGACTTGATGACTACTTTCCCAGCTTGCATCACCACTGCCCCAGGCAAGATGTAGAGATTGCTCTTTTATGCTTGCGGCTATTGCTGCTCTTCCTGATTGTGTGAGTATTGACATTTGAAAATTTGACTCCTGTATATATATTCACCAAAATTACAAAAACTGTTCAGTTTTTTTAGGAAAATTCTTCTTTTTTTTCATAATAAATTTTTGTTGACTAATCTTTAATCTATTTTAGACATAATATATTTACTTTTAGATATATGATAGCTAGTGAGGAGTTTTGGGAAAGCAGTTTAGAAATGCCAATATCCTTTTTGCTTAAGGACTTTCAAAATCCAAGTTTACGTGAAAGTTGGCTTAATTCTCTTTCTGGTAGACAATTAAGTGTGATTTTTAACCACTATTTTCAGAATAAACAAAATAGGCAATTATTTAAAGACCACGAAAAATGCGATGATATTTCAACTCAGCAAAAGCGAAAAATGCTTACTAAAATTTCTGAATCTCTGTTTGATTATTACTTAGTCAATCGTTTTAGTCGTGCAAAATCAGAAACAACTATAGCTGAAGTAGCACAGTCTGTATTAAGCCAAGATCTTCTGAAATCATTTCTGTTGCAAAATAACAAATATGACAAAAAGTCCTTGTTGTTTACTCTCTTTATAATTAATCATAACTTACTGAAACAAATTTTCTGCTTTAATCAAGTGCAGAAAAAAGGTTTTTTACCTTTCGTATTAAAAAATCCTCCAAGACAAAAGTCCACTTCATTTAAGGATTTTTTATCAAAAAGTACGATACAGGAAATATTAAAACAGCATGATCTATCTGAAAATGATAGTTTTGAAAGTCAGTTTCAAGAACTCTTTTACTACCAAAATAGTATTTACTTATTTATACGACGTGCTAGTAAAGATGAAGATTTGGTAATGAGTTCAAATAAGGTAATACACGGTTATAAACCTAGTAGAATTATTATTGACTTTGCTTTAAACGCTAACCAAGTAAACCTATCTATTCAAAGTTTTGATCAAGGATTAAAAATAGCAAATAGAATAGCAAGCTGTTATTTTCAACGAGAATGTTCATTTACTAACATGCGCCACCAAAATACAACAGCACAAGTGAGTACTTTTTTGAATGACTGTGTAAAACAACATGTACCTGATATTCGCCTATTTGAATTGAAATTTGGTCCATCTCAATCTAAAACTAATCTTACGTTAAACACGGATAATATTGAAGAGTGGTTGCAGAAGATAGAGCCTTCGGTTGGTAGTGTACTGCATGATGTTTCGCTTGTTCAGCATATCAAAGTATTGTTCAAAAGTAAAAAAGTTACTTTATCCTTTCAGACAGACACGCAATACGCAAATTATATAGAAATTGATTACTCAGAATATGTTCTCAATAGAAAAGAACGAGATGATTTTAAGTCTTTAATTAGAGATAGCTATGGAATTACCGTTTTGTCGAAAACACTCTCAAGATATTGATACTATGTTAGTAAACAGGTCCTGGGTAAATCCTGACGAAAACTATATAGAGGTTGCAGAGTATCTCAGTCAGCTTGATTTTGTTAAGCTTGAGAAGTATTATTTCGTTGTTTGCGCTAATGATTTAGATCTTGATTTTCCAAATATACAAAATCCTTATTGCAAAAATGAGGTTATCATTCCTCATGGTTTTGATGAAGATTGTAATGATCTAGCTTGCGAGGATTGTGGTCGTGATATTTTTCCTGATACTTATAAAAAACAGCGTTATCTTGTGCTTTCAATTAAACTCAATACGGAAAAAATTATAAATTGGTTTGAAAAATTGTTGATAGGTCTTATATGGGAAAAGGCAGTAGATGGAATATATCATATAAGCTTTAAAAGTAAAATAGTAAGCATTATCATACCAGCTTTATGTACTGATAAGTCATATTTAACTGTAGATAGATTAAGAACTAATGTTGCTGTTCTTATAACTTTTGGAAAAGAAGACTTAAAAATATTGTTAAGCCTATACACTGTTTCCATGGCTGATTTAATTTGTGAACATCAAACTCTAAATCAAATACTAAGCGAAGCAGTTGAAAAAGGAGTACCAGAATTATTACCTAACGTTTCTTTTCAAGCATTCCCTTATGTTCCACTGCAAGAAACAACTCTCCCAGAAAAAAAGATACTGCGATTAAAAGTTGAAGATAATACTATTTATGTTAATGACGTTGAAATTATAGGCAAACAAGCAACTTCAAGCATCCGCATCTTTAGAGTATTACTTAAACAATTTTTGCGTGATTTGGAAGCAGCTAAAGAATATAAATTTCTTAGTATCATTCAAATAGCAGATAGTTTAGGTATTGAAGACCCAGAACAGCAAGTGCGCAGACCTCTTAATAGAATGCAAAAAACAATAGCAGAAAAGCTAGCTAGCACCTTGGGACTAAATATAAAACGCGATGATGTGATACAAGCATGTAACTGGTCAGGCTATCGGCTTAATCCATCTACCATTAACTTAAGTGCTAGCTAAGCTAATGTTGGACAGAAAACGCAGAAGGATACTTCTCTAAAATATACCGGTTCAGCGCTTACCTGCAATGAAAGTAAAAAATTCAACTACGTCTCCTTTAATTTTGGCTACAATCTCCTGCTCTTTCTCCTGTTGTCTCAACTATTATTTTATCTCCACGTGAATCTCCAATGTAAAACTCACCGCCAGGTAGTAAATAGAGTAGGTATTCTTCAATTCTATCAATTACTAACGCTTTTATTTCTTCTAGAGATCTATTCATAAAAGGTGCCCTTCAATAATTTATGATAAAAATATGGTTCTTTATTCGCTTAGAAAGGTATCCAGTCATCCCTCTGAGGTTCATCAGGAGTAATGATCGTATCAATTCTATTCCTGTTTCCATACCTATTATCAGCTTCAATACCAACTTTTGCAGTAAACTCTAACCCATTAAAATCAGCTATAGAGTTGACTTTTCTAGCAATAACTGCTTTTTCTGAACTGTCATTTGAATGAATGTTCCGTGCTGACTCTAAAATACTTCTAAGCATAGAACGTCCAGATTCTCCCCAAACATCTTCTCCTTCAACGCTTGCTTTGCCACTTTTGACACCTATAATCTGAAAAATCTTGCGTTTTGCATATGGACCTTCAGTGACAGTAAATTCAGCGTTTAAATAGATGCTGCCAGTAGTGTAGCTTTTCGTGAACCAATTCTCATAACCTCCAGGCTTTATTGCCATTTTTACCTTGACTGTTATACCTTTCGGTATTAAACTGCTTTGCAGTTTCGCGTTATTAAAATCAGTTAAAAAATCTGTTAGCATATTGTTCCCTATAAATTAAGTAAAAAAAAGAATCAACTCCATTGGTCTACAAGTTTCCAACGACCATTTATCTTATCGACAAGCTTGCTTGCCACACGTTCACCATTTCGCAGCTCAAACACTATTTGACGGGTAGTGCTTTCTTCATCGTGAGCAAACATCACCATGCCAGTGCTATAAAATCCACGTAAAGATCCAGCACCGCTTAACCCTTGAAATGGATCCTCTTCTAGCATCTTTTTAGACAGTTTTTTTGTATGGTGGGTGAGTATTATGCCCGAATCTGGATTAATAATATTTCTCAATCTCTCAAGTGTTTTTTGCAAGAAGAATAACATAGCGCTGTTGTCATTTTCGTTGCCATATTCACTTGAGTTGAAGATATTGCGAAGAGGATCGACGGCGATAATATCAGGTTTAAAACGCTCTTTAACAGTATTTTTGATTTCATCTATTTCTTCACTACTAAGCGATAATTGCACTCTTGGCGTGATAATTAAGTTATTGGCAGCTATATCCAAAAGTTCCTTATCAAGTTGAAGCTGTTGCAAACGTTCCTTCATATAGTCATACTCAATTTCAGTTTGCATGTAGAAGATCTTCAAAGGTCTACTTGGCATCATACCAAGAAATGATCTACCAGCAGCCATGTAGACAAGCCAAGAGATCAAAAAGTCACTTTTGCCGATTTTAGGAGGGCCACCCAGTACCAATAAGCCTCTTTTTGTTAAAATTCTTGGTGAGATTATATCTTCTGGTATAGGCGATTGATCATTCAAGTATTCTTTCACACTGAAAAAGGGAATTTTTTGACCGATATTGAAAAAGCTTTGTTCCATAATAATTATTCTCCAATTTTTAATTAAATAATAGGAGCCAAGGTTTTGGCTTTAATTTTCGCAAGTAATTTACCCAAATGAGGTTCTTCAACCATATTCAGGCAGCCACTGCGATCTTTAGCAGGGTATCCCCAAGTATTAATAGTCTGACAGACAAATGAACGTCTCTCTGTACCATCATCTTTCTTGATTCCAACCATACTGATTACTTCGTCAACTATCCCAGGAATTTCACTTGCGGTTTTAGCACCTTCACATTGAGGTAGCCAAGTTGGACGATTGCAGTCATCGAGATATTGACCTAATGTGCCAACTATGATGATGTCTTTGTCTCTGATATGTTGAAACTGATTGAGCCAGGCCATCATTTCTTGCGCAAGTAATCCATAGGCAGCTCTTTTGTCTTCTTTTCCCGATCTATCAGAAAAACACTCAGGTTGCATTCTTGCCCATAAAAGACATAAACGTGATGCAACAGTTATACTATCAATGAAAATACATCGATATTTAGAAACTTCAGAAAGAAGATCTTTGTACTTGCCAGATACATGCTCATAGTGTCTTTGACTATATGCTTGATCAGGTTTTAATGCAGGATTAGGACCACCAATTAGGCAAGCAATGTCTCTGGCCTCATTCCAAGTGCGAATCTCAGTTGAATCTCCTTTCCAGTCTTGTACAGCTAGAAGTCCTGCTTCAAAATCAAGGCAAAGTGTTGTTGATTCATCGAGAGTTTTGAGTAAGCTAGTTTTACCAATTCCATAAGGGCCAAAGATTACTATCTTCACACCTGTGACCATTTTTGCTCTTTCTTCGCTGTTTATTATTTTCATGTTTTTACCTATATGCACTCATATATAAATTCACCAAATTTCAAAAAACTGTTCAATTTTTCTTATGCTTTTTTCCGTAAACAGGTGCAAATTTAGATCGCATTTTCTTGAAAATGTTGTACAAAGTAGTCCGTGACATATTGTGCATGTCTGCAACTTCAGCAATGCTGTGGTGTTTTAGTTGTTCACATAAAACCTGCCACTTCTTTGGTAACTTTGAAATAATTTGCTCAACATCAATACGTAGTATCGATTCATCTTCAAAACAGTAACTTTCCTGTTGCACATTATTTTCAAGTTTAGGAGTAGTACGTGAGTGTTTACGGACTAGATTATTAATACGATTTTTAACAACTTGCTTAGCAAAAGTTGAAAGACTGCCCTTAGTCTTATCATACTGATTTATGCATGAAAGAAACTCACAGAAGAGGTCTTGTTCTATGTCTTCAATATCTTGATCAGTAAGCGACTTATAACATTTTGCGTAAAATTTTATTAAATTAACAACTTTAGGATCAATACCTGAATAAGAGTTTCTAGATTTCATAAGATGTATCCTTAAATGAAAGACTTAAGGATGAAACTTTCTTAGTAAATATTGTAGGACATGAAAAAAATACCTCAGACAATCGTGAGTTTTTTACCCTCTGAAAACCTGGAATCTTTTTTCAAACCTCAGACACTCAAAACTTTGATCAGACAATGCACCTACGAACTGAACAGTTTTTGTAAATCCGGTGAATATATAGAACAAGACTCCGAATTTAAAGGTTAATTATGAGTGTTTCATACAATGTTCCAGAGATTAAAGCACAACTATTGTTGAATTTAAGATCTTGTCTTTCTTACCTTTTCCCCAATGGGACCTTTCATGGTGATGAATTTCGAATAGGTGATGTGCATGGTAACAAAGGACAAAGTTTAAGAGTAGAACTAAGTGGCAGTAGAGCAGGATTATGGAATGATTTTGCAACTGGAGAAGGTGGTGACATTATCGACCTTTGGGCAGCTGTGCATAGAAAGAATGCAAGGACAGAGTTTCCTGAGGTAATGGCTTCAATAAGTGAATGGCTCGGAAATAATAAAAAATACAGAGAATATGTTGATGAAGACTTCGAGAAATTTATTACCCAAAGTTGGAATTATTATGATGAAAATGGTCAGGTGATTGTAAAAGTTTATCGTTCTGATCCTCCTGGAAAGAAAAAAGTATACAAGCCTTTTGATATCAAACAATCTAAGTTTGCATCACCAGAAATAAGGCCTCTATATAATATTCCAGAAATCTTAAAGTCTGATAAAATTGTTCTGGTGGAAGGGGAAAAATGTGCAGAAGCGCTGATAGAGAAGGGAATAACTGCAACAACAGCGATGTCTGGAGCAAATGCACCTATTGAGAAAACTGATTGGACTCCACTTAAAGGTAAACACATTATTATATGGCCAGATAATGATGAAGCAGGTAAGAAATATGCTAAAAATGCTGAAAAAAAGCTTTTAGAAATCGGAGTTGAATCACTTGTTGTTCTTAATATTCCACAAAATAAAACAAAAGGCTGGGATGCTGCAGATTGTGTAGAGGAAGGTATAGATGTCAAAGAGTTTTTAACTTCAACTCCATGTATAAATTTACCTGCTACTGATATTCCAACTACTGATACTTCAAATATGAAAAGTTTAGAAAGACCCATAAAACAGCCACTTAATATTTTAGATTGGAGTGCAGAGCGCTTTGTAGGTCCAGTACCAGAGCAAAAATTTCTTGTTGAAGGGATATTTCCTTTGGGCGTTACTTCAATAGTTGCTGCTATGGGAGACACAGGAAAAGGAATGCTGCTACTTGATTTGGCTCTCAAAGTTGTAAATGATACAGATCAAATATGTGGTTTTGGTTCGCTTGTGACTGAACATGGATCAGTGGTAGTCTTTTTAGCAGAAGATGATGCAGGTGAAGTACATCGCCGCTTAGAACGACTTGACCCTAAATGTGAAAGATTAAAATATAAAGACAAACTATTTATTGTACCACTGCCAAACGTCAGAGGATCACTTACAATACTAAAAAACGTTCGTGGTAAAGTTGTCGAAGTTTCTCCTGAATTCGAATCTATAATAAAACAGCTCGAGGAAATTAAAGATCTGAAATTGATAGTATTTGATCCACTTGCTTCATTTATCCATGCAGATATAAATGCTGACCCAGCTGTAGGGGATTATCTGATGTGTCTATTGTCTGATCTAGCAAATAGTACTGGAGCTTCAATTGTTACTGCTCACCACATGAGAAAACCAAAGGGAGAAAAACCTATACTAACTGTTGAACAAGCAAGAGATGCAATAAGAGGTACCTCTGCTCTTGTTAATGGTGTTAGATGCTCATACGCTTTTTGGCCAATAGAAAATACAGCTAGGCTAGAGATCTTTAAGGCAGTAGGAGAAACACCAAGACAGAATGCTTTATTTCATGGGGCAGTTGTGAAGGCCAATGGGTTAGCTGATCGTACTGTAAGAACTTACCTAAGAAATCAGGAAACAGGGCTACTAGAAGATATAACAATACAACTAACAGTTAAAAATGCTAGTGAAAAAGACCTTAAAATATGTCTTATCGATGCAGTTACACGATCTGCTGCTTCAGGGCATCCATTTACTCACACAGGAAGCACAGGAGTATATAAGCAACGCCATAGACTACCTGAAGTTTTTCACAGCATGGGAAGGGATAGACTAGAGCGTATGGTACAGGAACTTTTGCAGGTAAAGCAGTTAGTTAAAGTGATGTCTACAGGTTCAAGAGAGGATAAGTGGCTTGACATTCCAACTGGACCATTTGCTTGTGGTATAGGAAAATTCACTCTTGGAGCTGAAGATTTTAGCTATAGGGAAAATTTAATGTTAGGATAAGTTTTTTTTTATGGGTAAAAATATTTTAGAGTTTACCCAGTTTTCTCTATTGCCATTTCAATCTATATAGCTACTATCAATTTACATCCACTCAACTAGAACTTAGCACTTAAGAAATAGCACCATCAATGATTGTATTACATTCCTAATTCCTAGGTTCCTAAATCAGTAATTAGAAATCAGGAATCTAAATTCTGCGTGAGAGCTAGCTTTTTTGCCTACGTTCCTAAAAGCGTTCCTAGAAACCACATGTCTAAAGTCAGCCAGTGAGGCGGATTCTAGCTTCCTAAAACCCTTATATATTATATATATATAATAGTAATAAATAATAACAGTAATAATAAATATAAAATATATTGGATAAATAGAAATGAAGAAGACCTAGAGAGATTACCACAAAACATTACTTAAATTTAATGAAAAAAATACAACCTTGAGGCAATTGCATTTAGTGCGAATTTAAAGTGATTATACGACTCCAGGGTACAATTATACTACCAAGAACTAAGTTACTTATGTAAGGCAGCTTAAAACTCGATTATGAGGCATTTCTAAATTATCTTTTACCTTAAACTTTTACTTGCTACAAAAAACCTCACCTTATTTTATCATATTTCTTATTTATTGTAAAATACTTTTTCAAAAAAGTGAACAGTTTTTGTAATTTCGGTGAATATATATCACCAGAGCTGGTTATTTTGGAGGTCTTATTGAAATATAACTATTTTCATCTAAAACTCTTAAGTTGAATTTTTAGGTAATCTCTATAAATAATTTGTAGATGAATCTAAAGGAAAAAAGTTTGGAGTTGCTGCTATAAAAGAAGAAACAGAAGCTACCTTAAAATGGAGACAAAGATCAAAATTTATTTATTTACGTCTCCAGGTTTATCTAGTATAATGGAGACAAAGACTTATATTTCTACTATATTATTGGTAGATAAAAAGCAGAGATACGGGGCTTTCTAAAGGGTGGGGACAATTTTTCACCCCCCTTGAAATTAAAACAAAAGGTGATAGACAAGATATCAAACACAGATAGCTCAACTACAAGCTGGTTTTTGTTGTAGTTATTTTCTCACTTTCTTTACTTAATTCATCAAAGTCAGATTCATGTTTGTATAACTCTATACTTTTCGTATTCTCCTTCAGCTAGAGCTTTTGCAACTTCAGCACTAACTTTACCAGCATCTTTAAGTACTTCATAATCATTGAACAATAGAAATGCATCCAACTTTTCAACCCAATTCTGCATTTTTATTAGCCGATGCTTTCTTGCTTGAAGTTCCGCATAATCTAGGAAACAATATGCACTCAACTCTTTTTCAGTCAAGTAGTTTTTTGCAGTACTCACATCACTCTTATGAATTTTGTTGCCAGAACCATCTTTCCATGTAGTTAGCCCAATATTTGGTTTTTTGTGGTCAACTCGAGAGCTCTGCTGCAGTTAGGCCATCAATATAATTTATTCTGTACTTTTGCATAAAATTGTTTTGTTATTTCTGAATTTGGATCATAGTCTGCAGAGCATTCAGCATAAATGTCAGTAATCTTCTGGTAAAACCTACGTTCGGATGCTCCTGATTTTTTCAAGTAATTCATTGAAGTAGTCTTTGCCAAACTTTGGGCCGTTTTTTAGCCGTTCGCTATCTAATGCAAATCCTTTGATCTTTAAAATTTTCGTAGCCCATACTCTAAAAGATGTAGCCTTTTTAGAATTAACTCGATAACCAATAGCTATCCAAATTATAAAATTGTGTAGGGTACTGTTTACCATCTTCAGCAGTATTCCGGAAAATCCGGATAACTGAATCTTTATCTAACTCTTGACTAGCAAATATGTTCTGTAAGTGCTCACTAATTGTTCTAATGTTAACACCAAATAACTCCGCCATTCTTTTTTGTGTAAGCCAAATGTTTTCATCTCGATACAAAACATCAATTCTTACATCTCCATCTGGAGTTGTATATAATAAAATTTCGTTCCCATTTATTGTCATATCTACTCTACCTTACTTCAAGTAGCATATGGGTTATTTGTAAAAAAGACAAGCAACTGTAAAACTCTAAAAATAGAGGACTATCTGCTTTATTCTTTAGCTGATAAGCAGTTTTAAAATTATTTTAACTTTTTTTTAGAAAATCCCGGAAAAAGTAGTAAGAAATCCGGTATATATATAATAGAAGGGCTATAGTTTGTGGATGCGCTTCAAATACAAAAGCTTTAAGTGTCAATTCAAAACTCGGCAAACAAACATTGAGCATACTTGTATTTTTTTAGATGAGGTAAAAACTTCATTTTAAAGATGGATGCTAAAATATAGCACTGCGTAAAAGAACGAGTGTAGCACCCTTTAAAACTTAATTAAATGGCATTCTTAGTAACCTTACTACTATAGAACAAATCTTCATGTAAGTCTAACACGATTTTTATCCTTTGCAAAAAAAATTGAACAGTTTTCGTAATTTTGGTGAATATATATAATAAGAAAACAACTTTCTGCAGTAGCACATAATTCTCGAATTTCCGTTGTTGGCCTACAAAAACCTATGAATTGCTAGTGTATTTTGCAGAAACCAGACGATATTTTGGAGTAAGTGCTACTTGTAATTTTAATAATAGCAAATGTCAATCTTAACACTGGACCTCGGCAAACAAATGGGCTGGGCAATTCTAACAGATGGAGTAATTGAAAGTGGAAGCAAAAGTTTTCATGGTAGCCGGTTTAGCGGAGGTGGAATGCACTTCTTAAAATTTCGTAGCTGGCTAAATGAAATGAAGGAAAAGTTCTCAAACATTGAAGCAGTGTATTTTGAAGAAGTAAGAAGACATCTAGGAACTGATGCAGCTCATTGCTATGGTGGTTTTCTTGCAGTGCTGTCTGCTTGGTGTGAAGAGAACAATATTCCCTACCAAGGTGTTAATGTTAAAACTATAAAACGCTTTATCACAGGCAAAGGCAATGCAAGTAAGAGTGAAGTTATTGAAGCGATACGTGAAAAAAGTTTTTCACCTCGAGATGATAATGAGGCTGATGCTTTGGCATTAATGTTCTATATTAGTAAAGATATTAACAAGACGAAAAATCCATAAAAAGTGGGTCCTTTCAGCCATACTGGCGGGTTTGGTGGTGCTGACCCCAGGCCTTCTTTAGCGTCAGAGATATTTTGAATATTAACTTTTTAATTAGTATAGCAATTATATGAATTTAGCAATCCACTACTATCCTACTCGAAACCTAGTTGAATATGAGCGTAATCCTCGTAAAAATGATGACGTAGTAAATAGAATGTGTGCTTCAATCAGGGAATTTGGCTTTCGTATACCAATAGTTGCAAAAAGCGATGGAACTGTGGTTGATGGTCATTTAAGACTTAAAGCAGCAAGAAAACTTGGTATGGAAAGTATACCAGTGGTCTTAAGTGATAATCTAAATGAACCACAAACTAAAGCTTTTCGATTACTGGCAAATCAATCAGCTAACTGGGCAAAGTGGGATGATGAGCTTTTAAAAGTGGAAATTCAAGAGTTAGAAGATTTACAGTTTGATCTTAAAATGACTGGATTTGAATTAGAAAAAGTTCAAAACTTTCTTGATGATTTAGACAGTGAAAAAGAAGATCTTTCTGACTTAGTTGTTGATGACAAAAAAGTAGAAATAACAAAACCAGGGGATTTATGGATTTTAGGTGATCATCGAATCTATTGTGGTGATAGCTCTTTAGTTGAATCATATAAAGCGGTATTAGACAATAAAATGGCAGATATTACCGTATGTGATCCTCCATATAACGTTGATTACGGTAGCAGTCAGGAAAGAGAAGATAAAAAAATACTAAACGATAATCAAGGTGAAAAGTACGAACTTTTTCTCTACTACATCTGTTCCAATATTTTAGCATATACGAAAGGAGCAATTTACATCTGCATATCATCATCAGAGTTTTCGACGTTGCAAAAAGCATTTGAAGAAGCAGGTGGTCGTTGGTCAACATTTATCATTTGGGCAAAGAATCACTTTACGCTAGGAAGATCAGATTATCAAAGACAATACGAAGCAATGCTCTATGGATGGAAAAGCGGCAATAAACGTGAGTGGCATGGAGGAAGAAATCAAAGTGATCTGTGGTTTTATGATAAGCCAATACATAACTCACTACATCCAACGATGAAGCCAGTAGAGCTAATGGAGAGAGCAATAGTAAACAGCAGTAGATCTGGAGACATAGTACTTGATCCATTTAGCGGTTCTGGCAGCACACTGATTGCATGTGAGAGAACAGGAAGAATTTGTAGAACAATAGAGCTAGATTCAAAATTTGTAGATGTAACCATAAAACGTTGGCAAGTATACACGGGAAGAGATGCCATTTTAGCCGATACTGGTAAAACTTTTGCAGAAATTCAAGAAGGAAATTCGTAAAAAGGGGCAAAAAAAGTGGAAAAAATAACACAAACAGAGTGGGCAAGGGAGATAGGAGTATCAAAGCAATATGTCTGTTATTTAGTAAAAAAAGGAATAGTTGAGCTGGAGGATGGACTCATTGACCGAGAACAAGCAAACAGGGCTATAGAAACAATAAGAGATCCAAGTCAGCCACTGAGGAGAAAAAATCCAGAAAACGAAAATACAAGTAACCTTTCCACAATGTTGCTTAAAACTCGAATAAAAAATGAAATGGAACGAGGTAAACTACTTGAGGCGAAAGCTAAGGCTGAGATAGGAGAACTTGTAGCAGTAGAGGAAGTAAAGCGCGATGCATTTAACGTAGCAAGAGTTGTCCGTAATAATTTGCTTAATATTCCAAATAGAGTTTCAGCACTACTTGCATCACTGAGTGACACTGAAAAGATTCATATGGCGCTAACTGAAGAGATTACAAACTCATTACAAGAATTATCTAATATTAAGTTTTAAATAATGTCTGCTAACTTAAGTTTAGAATTAATAAAGTGTCTCATTAATCAGCAAGGAGTGGATGTAAATGTTAGAGGATTAAATGGAAAGACACCGCTGCATTATGCAGTAGAAATTAACGAGTTTGGTATGGTTGCACTCTTACTGAACAGGAAAAATATTAATCCACTGATCACTGATGATGATGGTAAAAGTGCGCTTTCTTGTGCAAGAGAAGAAATATTACAAGCACTAATCAATCATAAATATGGATCAGAGGGAGATAGCTTACTTCACTTAGCTGCGATGTTGAATGAAGCAAATGCTGTAAGGTTTTTACTCAACAAAGGAGTTAATGTTAATGAGCAGAATGCTCTACTACATACACCATTACACTTAGCGGCAGGAGCTGGACATGAAGAAATAGTAGAAATTTTAATTAGAGAAGGAAACGCGGATAAGGATGTTCTTGACGTGAGAAATCATGCAGCAATGCATTATGCAGTAAACAACAAGAAGCTAGAAGTAGTAAAATTACTTTCAAATCTTGGTGCGAATGTCAATATAGCTGGTAGCGGCAGAAATGCAATGAAATTATCTTCTTTGCACGTAGCTGTAAGTAGTAGTAATTATGATGAGAGAGATTTATGTTTGGATATTGTAAGGTGTTTAATAAATGCTCCGAATTCCAAGGTCAATTTACAAGATTATGAAAATAAAACGCCACTACATTATGCTGAAAGGCTGAAAACAATAGAAGTTTTACTAACGCGAGAAGATATAGATCCTTTAATTAAGGATGATAATGGCAAGACACCATTTTGTTATGCAAAAGAAGCAAATAGATTAGATATAGTAAAGATTTTAGCAAGTAATAGATACGGAGCTGATAAAAACAGTTTGCTTCATTTAGCTGCCAGAAAAGGATATGAAGACCTAATAGACGGTATTCTTGGTGAAGGAGTTGAAATAGATGCTGTAGATGAGAGTGGAAAAACGGGAATTTATGTTGCTGCAAAGCATGGTCACTTTAACGTAGTAAAGTTGTTGCTAAAGAGAGGAGCAGATGCCACGGATGTTTTTCAGTATGCAATAATAACGAACAATGCAAAATTAATAGAACTACTGAGTCAAGAGAAAGAAATAGTGTTATTTGGAAGACAGAAGAACTTTCCAACATTTCATTTATTGAGCAATAAATATTTTGAAGAAAGGAAAATAGCAGACAAAAAAATAAAGAAATATACCAATATCATCTGTGTCACTATAACAATATGCGCAATAGCGATAGTGGCTAACATTATAGCTGCGGTAATGGTGGGAATAGTTGCGCTCATAGCTGCAATAATAATGAGTAATTTAATTCAGAAGTATATAGAAGAAGCACTTGAAAAGAAAATGTTTATTGAACTCGAAAGTGAGAAAACAAGTGAGTGCAGTTCTATTTTAAGTGATGTTGAAGTATCATCTAATGATGGTGAAGAGCTAGCAATATGATATACGCCACATCTTTTTCTGAAGGTTTAAGACCAGATCCCCAGCTTAAAGTATCAGAGTGGGCAAATGAGTATCGAGTTTTAGCACCAACTGCAGCATCAGAGCCAGGAAAATGGAGAACGGAAAGAACTCCTTATTTAAAAGAAATCATGGATTCACTTTCTCCGTCCTCACCAGCAGAAAAAGTAGTATTCATGAAAGGAGCGCAGATTGGAGGAACAGAAGCTGGCAACAATTGGATTGGCTATATCATCGATCAAACACCAGGACCAATGCTAGTAGTACAGCCAACAGTTGAAATGGGAAAGCGTTGGTCAAAAGGAAGATTTGCGCCACTGATTGAAAGTACACCATGTTTAAAAAGTAAAGTAAAAGACCAAAGATCAAGAGATTCAGGCAATACTGTACAAAGTAAGGAGTTTCCAGGTGGAATAGTAGTAATAACCGGAGCAAATAGCAGTGTAGCACTGAGATCTATGCCAGTAAAATATCTCTTTCTTGATGAAATAGATGCCTACCCAGGAGATTCAGGAGGAGAAGGAGATCCAGTTTTACTCAGCATAGCCCGAACTAATACATTTGCACGGAGAAAGATTTTTTTAGTATCAACACCAACGATTCATGGAATAAGCAGAATTGAGAAGGAATTTGAAGCAACAGATAAGAGATACTTTTTTGTACCATGTCCACATTGTAATTACTATCAAGTTCTGAAATGGTCACAAATAAAATGGGAAAACAACGACTCAAGAACAGCACATTATGTCTGCACTGAATGTAGCGGCAAAATAGAAAATCATCAAAAGACAGAGATGCTAGAACGTGGAGAATGGAGAGCTACAGAGGCAAAAGAAGGGGAGAAAAAAGGATTTCATCTTTCAAGTCTTTATAGTCCAGTTGGGTGGTATAGTTGGCAACAAGCAGTAGAGGATTTTCTGCATGCAAAGGAAAGTGAACAATTACTGAAAGTTTGGATCAACACAACGCTTGGAGAAACCTGGGTAGATAAGGGAGAAGTACCAGACTGGAAGCAATTATTCAACAGAAGAGAATTTTTTCCCGTAGGCACAGTACCAAAAGGTGAAGTGGTTCTCACAGCAGGAGTAGATGTCCAAAAAGATCGGTTAGAAGTAGAAGTTGTAGCATGGGGAAAAAGCCGTGAAAATTGGTCAATAGACTACCGAGTATTTGAAGGTGATACTGGAAGAGGAGAAGTATGGGGAAAACTCTCTGAGCTCTTAAATCATCATTTTATCGGTGAAAATGGTCTTGAATACATGATAAGTATGATGGCGGTTGATGCTGGGTATGCGACACAAGAAGTATACAATTGGGTAAGAGGTCATCAAGGCTCTGGAAGAGTAATGGCAGTTAAAGGTGTAAATAAAGCCCTAGTGCCACTTAGCAGCCCAAGTAGAGTTGATATAACAGTTGGTGGTCAAAAGCTAAAAAGAGGAATAAAGCTCTGGCCAGTAGGAGTATCGATATTAAAGTCAGAGCTTTTTCAGCTACTTAATATTTTAAAAGAAGAAGAGAAAGTGCCAGCAGGATATTGTCATTTTCCCGAGTATGCACCTGAGTATTTTAAGCAGCTAACGGCAGAGCAATTAGTCAGCAAGGTAGTAAAAGGATACACCAAACAAGAGTGGCAAAAAGTAAGAGAAAGAAATGAAGTACTAGATTGCCGAATTTATGCGAGAGCAGCATCTATTGCGCTTGGAATCGATCGTTGGCCAGAGAGTAAATGGAATAGTTTGAGTGGAAAAATAGAAAGTAAAAAACCTAAGAAAGTAAGACAGAGTAAGTGGCTGGAAAATGTATAACGAAGAGTATTTAGTTCAAGTCGAAGAAGCGATAAAGAAGCTGCAAAACGGAGAGCGAGTAGTATCAATTGCATATGGTGACCATGTAGTGAGATATGCTGAAGTTCAGATAAATGATTTACTAAACTTAAGACAACGTATTAAAGCTGAGCTAAAGATTGTTGGAATGAAACCGAAGAGAAAGATTGTTTTTTCAACGAGTAAAGGGATCATATAATGATAAAAATCGTTAAAAGGAACCGTATGACAAAAATTATAGCAAAAGAATATACAGAATTTTTAGAGCAGCTCAAAGAACAGATTGCTACTAGTCGTTATAAAGCAGCACTAGCAGTAAATAGCAAACTCATTGTGCTTTATCACTATATTGGTACAGAGATCTTAAGGCGCCAAAAAGAACATGGTTGGGGTGCTAAAATCATAGATCAGCTAAGTAAGGATTTGAGAAGCGCATTTCCAGAAATGAAGGGATTTAGTGCTAGGAATCTTACTTATATGCGTCAATTTGCTGCAGAATATCAAGATACTGAATTTACGCAGCAGGTTGCTGCACAATTGCCTTGGTTTCATATTGTAGTTATTTTAGATAAAGTAAAAGATCCAAAAGAAAGACTATTTTATTTTCAAAAAGCTATAGAGCACGGTTGGTCACGTAGTATAATGGTGATGCAAATCGAACGTGAATTGCACAAACGTCAAGGAAAAGCTGTTACTAACTTCAAAGATAAGTTACCTTCTCCCCAGTCAGATTTAGCACATTATACATTAAAAGATCCATATATTTTTGATTTTTTGAGTATAGGAGATGACGCTCATGAAAGAGAAGTAGAAAAAGGTCTTGTAGGCCATGTAGAGAAGTTTTTGCTTGAGCTAGGGGAAGGATTTGCATTTGTAGGTAGGCAATTTCACTTAGATGTTGGAAATAAAGACTTCTATATTGATTTATTGTTTTACCATTTAAAGTTACGTTGCTTTGTAGTAATTGAGCTAAAAGACAAAGATTTCAAGCCAGAATATGCAGGTAAAATGAATTTTTATCTTTCAGCCGTTGATGATTTACTAAAGCACGAGACAGATCAACCATCTATAGGATTAATTTTATGCAAGTCAAAGGATAACGTGCTAGCTAAGTATACACTGAAAGACATAAATAAACCGATAGGGTTGGCAGAATATAAAATTACTGAAAATCTACCAGAGAATGTAAAGACAGCCTTGCCAACAATAGAAGAGCTAGAGGCTGAGTTATCCAAAGTTTCAGATAAGGAAAAGTAATGCTGTTAAAATCGTTCAAGCAATTATTTAGCAAACCAAAGATAAAAAGTTTAGCATGGGATGCAGCGGGCTCAGGAAGAAGGGTAATGTATTGGCAAGGAGAAGCGGGAAGCATAAATAATTTGCTTTCTCAAAGCCTTGAGCACCTGCGTAGTAGATCACGTGATATGGTGAGAAAAAATCCATATGCAGCAAATATCATTGATACAATAGTAAGTAACTCTATTGGAACAGGAATAAAACCGCAATCAAAAGCAAGAGATGGAGAATTTCGAAAGAAAGTACAAGAATTATGGCTGAAATGGACAGATGAAGCAGACAGTAATGGGATAAGTGATTTTTACGGATTACAAGCTCTAGTATGCAGAAGTATGATAGAGGGAGGAGAATGTTTTGTACGTTTAAGAACGAGAAAGCTGGAGGGATATGTACCATTACAACTGCAAGTACTGGAATCAGAGCATTTAGATAGTAAAAGTAATCAAAAACTAGCCAATGGTAATGTAATAAGAAACGGCATTGAGTTCAATAGACTTGGGCAAAGAGAGGCATATTACTTATTTAGAGAACATCCAGGCGAAGGCTCATTTGGCGAATCAGTTAGAGTACCAGCAAACGATGTTTTACATATCTATAAACCACTGAGACCTGGGCAAATTAGAGGAGAGCCATGGCTTTCGAGTATACTGCTAAAGCTCTATGAACTTGATCAATATGATGATGCAGAATTAGTGAGAAAAAAGACAGCAGCGATGTTTGCAGGGTTTATTACAAGGCTCGATCCTGAAGCAAATATTTTAGGAGAAGGTGAAAGTAATGAGCAAGGAGTAGCACTATCTGGCCTAGAACCTGGAACAATGCAACTTTTAGACCCAGGAGAGGACATAAAATTTTCAGAGCCATCAGATGTAGGAGGAAGTTATGAAGCATTCATGAGACAGCAACTGAGAGCTATTGCAATAGGCACAGGGATAACATACGAACAACTAACAGGAGATTTAACGGGTGTTAATTATTCATCAATCAGAGCAGGACTGATAGAGTTTCGTCGTAGATGCGCTATGCTGCAACATAACATTATGGTATTCCAATTTTGTAGACCAGTATGGAATAGATGGCTAGAATTAGCAGTACTGTGTGGAGAACTCTGTATAGATGAAAAAGTGGCAAAAGCAGCGAAAGAAGAAGTAAAATGGATACCACAGGGATTTGATTGGGTAGATCCACTGAAAGACCAGCAAGCACAGCAAATGGCAGTAAGGAATGGCTTCAAAAGTCGAGCAGAGGTAGTATCAGAAATGGGTTACGATGTAGAAGAAATAGACCAAGAAATAGCAGAAGATCAAAAGCGTGCTAATTCTTTTGGACTTTGTTTCGATTCTGACATTAATCATAAAAGGGAAGGAAGGTGATGTGGATAAATAAACCAATAATGGTAGAGAGAAGAAGCTTTGAACTACTATCATTATATAACAGCAAACAACCTATCTTTAAGAACTCAAAGTATTTTCATATAAACCCAAAAGGAATAGCAATAATACGTATTTATGGAGTTTTGACAAAAAAAACAGAAGCTTTTGATCATATTTTAGACATGACTTCGTATGAAAATATTCATGAAGAGATAGAGAGTGCTTTAGAAGATAAAAGCATAGAGACGATTCTACTTGACATAGACAGTCCAGGAGGAGAAGTAAATGGAGTATTTGACTTAGCTGATTTTATTTATAGTGCAAGAGGAAAAAAGATGATAATAGCGATAGCAAATGATGATGCATATTCTGCCGCGTACGCTATAGCCTCTAGCGCTGAAAAGGTATTTGTGAGTAGAACTTCAGGAGTAGGAAGTGTTGGAGTAATAGCAAGTCACATAGATCAAAGTAGGTTTGATGAAAAGCAAGGTATTAAGTATACCACAATCTTTGCTGGTAATCGAAAGAATGATTTAAATCCGCATGAGCCAATGACGTCTGAAAGTTTAGAAAGCTTACAAAAAGAAGTAGGCCGACTATATGAAATGTTTTTGCAGCTAATAGCAAGGAACAGAGGTCTTTCAATTGAAAAGATTCGATCAACAGAAGCAGGTCTATATTTTGGGGAGAAAGCAGTAGAAATAGGTCTTGCAGATGGAGTTACAACATTTTTTGAATTTATCAATAATCATAGGAGTGTTAGTATGACAACTAATGAGTTAACTGAGGAAGGCTACGAGAACTGTCGTAGAGAAATTTTAGAGATAATAAGATTATGTAATGTATCAAAGATGCCAGAAAAGATAGGAGAATTTATTGAGCAGGGCGTAAGTGTTGAGCAAGCCAGGGAAGTTTTAATGGAATTACTTGCAGAGAGAACGAAAAAGACAGAGATACTGAGTGCAATACCACAGAATTCAGGAGAAGATTTAATGATACAGGTAGCAAGAAGTCGTAGGAGTTAAAGTATTTTTATAACCGCCGTATATAGCATTGATAAAAGCGGCGGTAAGCAGTTAAGGAGAGAGAAATTTATGAGTTGTATAAGCGAACAAAATAATCTGGGTGACCTATTAAAGTATGAGGTGTCAAGTCTATATTCAAGAGATCAGATAACAGTAGCAAAGGGACAAAATCTTAAACTTGGTACAGTAGTGGCTCTCGATAAAGATAACATGATTAAGATAATAGATCCAACTGCAACAGATGGAGCAATAGGTGTAATAACAAGTGATGTAAATGCGACAGAAAATGCCAAAGCAGTAATCATTACACGTATAGCAATGCTAGCAGATCATGCAGTTGTATGGCCAGCAGGTATCACTGAAGAGCAAAAAGCTGCAGCAATAAAGCAACTTGAAGGACGAGGGATCATTATCCGTAAAGCAGTCTAAGGCTATATTAAACAATAAAAAAACACAAAGGGGGAAAAGAAAAAATGCAAAATCTATTTACAAATACAGCATTTAGCATGACGGCACTAACAAATGCGATGAATATATTGCCGATAAATTATGGACGAGTTGAAAATTTAAATTTGTTTCCAAGTAGGTCAGTAAGATTTAGACATATTACCATAGAAGAACACAACGGAGTTTTAAGTCTATTGCCAACACAAGTTCCAGGAGCACCAGCAACAGTAGGAAAAAGAGGAAAAAGAAAGGTAAGAACGTTTACGATTCCGCACATTCCGCATGATGATGTAGTGCTGCCAGAAGAAGTACAAGGAATAAGGGCATTTGGATCAGAGAGTGAACTTAAAGCGCTTGCAGATGTAATAACTGATCATTTGCAATCAATGAGAAACAAACATGCAATAACATTAGAGCATTTGCGAATGGGAGCGCTGAAGGGAATTATTCTTGATGCTGACGGGTCAGAATTATTAAATTTGTACAACGAATTTGAAATCACACCAAAAGTAGTAAATTTTGCCCTTGGAACAGCAACAACAGATGTCAAGCGTAAGTGTCTGGAGGTATTGCGACATATCGAAGACAACTTAAGTGGCGAATATATGACCGGAATTCATGCCTTGGTAAGCCCTGAGTTTTTTGATGCACTAACTTCGCATAGTAAAGTGAAAGAAGCATACGAGAGATGGCAAGAAGGAGCAGCGCTGAGAAACGATATGAGATCAGGATTTACTTTCTGTGGCATAACATTTGAGGAATATAGAGGGCAAGCAACTGATCCTGAAGGAACAGTAAGAAGATTTATAGAAAGAGATACAGGGCACTGTTTTCCACTAGGAACAGCGAGCACATTTACAACATACTTTGCACCAGCAGATTTTAATGAGACAGTAAATACTCTTGGACAGCCACTATATGCAAAACAAGAGCCAAGGAGGTTTGATAGAGGAACTGATTTACATACACAGTCAAATCCTCTGCCAGTGTGCCACAGACCAGGAACATTAGTAAAAGTCGTTGCAGCATAACAATACTGGTAGATTAACTACAAGTTGGTGAGGCACAAGAGTAGTATATACCTTATTAGCATACTTATGAAAGAATGCAAGAGAATATTAAGAGATTACTAAAAGATTGTTTTGCCCATTTAGGAGAAGTGGCTTTGTATAAATCAAAGGATAAGTCATACATGGTACAAGTATTAAAGCAACAGCCAGATAAATTATACGAGATTGGTGAAGGACAATTTGTGGAAGAAACTTTAGCGTTAGAAGTAAGTGCGTTTGATGTGTTAAGGCCAATAGTAGGAGATGTTTTTGTTATAGGTGATCGAAGATATAAAGTACACTCACCGCCACTTAGAGACAAGTCTGGAATAACGTGGAAAATAAAAGCGTCTGGGGTGTAAAATGTCTATTCATATAGAAGTTGAGGTAATAGAAAGTGTAAATGCTAAAAGAAGAAAAGTAGAATTAGCAACGGTAAAGGCATTAAACAAAACGGCACTATGGTTAAAAGCGCAAGCAGCTAAGGAAATCAGTGAGGAAAAGAAGATAAAATTAACGGTAATGAGAAAAAGGTTGCTAATCTTTAAAGCGAAAGCAGGTAGGTTAGAGGTTTTAATAAGAGCAAACTTGTATGATGTAAGGGCTTCATCTATTGGCAGTATGAGAGAAACAAAAAGAGGTACGAAAACAGGAAATCATGAGTTTATAGGAGCATTTACTGCAACAATGCCAAGAGGTTATAAAGGAGCTTTTAAACGTGAAGGAAGAGCAGCATTGCCAATAAAGGAAGTTAAATTGCCACTCGAACCTGATGCTTCAAGAATAATAGGGAATCTTGTTAATTATGAAGTTGAGAAAGTCTTTACAAAATTTTTTAAACGTGAATTGAGCTGCAGAGTATGATGAATTGGAAGGATTTGCATAATGCAATTTGTACTACATTAAAGAAAGAAATATCAGCAATTCAAACTTGTGAAATTTATCCATCGATAAGAAAAGAATTATTAGCGCCAGCGGTGTTTATAGAATTATCAAGTCTAGAGCAAGGAAAAGATCCAGGAACAGAGGAGCTGGCGCTAAGAGCAAAATTTGAAGCACGAATTGTGATTGATAGCACAATCGAAAATGCTTCTCTTATTGTCAGAACATTAGCTGCTGAGGTTGCGAAAGTAGTAAATAAAAATACTTGGAACGTGAAAAATGTTTCACCAGGAGAATTTATATCAGGAGGAGGAGATGATTTTAGGCCAGAATTAGATGCATATCTCGTGTGGATGGTTGAATGGGTGCATACAATACACGTAGGGCGATCTATTTGGAAAGAAGGAAAATTTATGCCACACAAAATAGAAATCGGTGAAATAAATGTTAGAAAATAATTTTGCAATTTCGGAACTACAGAGGAAAATGGCCAACATTGTTCGTATAGGAGTTGTAAAAGAAATAGATTATGAAAAAGCAAAAGTAAGAGTTAAAATAGGAGAATTTTTAACAGATTATTTACCATGGATAACGAGCAAAGCAGGAAAAGATAGAGATTGGTCTCCACCAGATATCGGTGAACAGGTTATGATATTTTCTCCTCTTGGCGAATTATCGTTAGGAGTGGTGTTAGGAGGGATATACCAGGAAAAATACCCTGCATCAGAGAATAAAAAAGAGGTGAGTAGCTTAACATTTCAAGATGGAACAAAGTTGTCATACGATAAAGATAAACATCATTTAGAGATTGAAGTAGTAGATAAAATAACACTGAAAGCTGGAGAATCGAGTATAGAAATGACAAAAGAAAGAATAAAACTTAAGGGAAGGAGAATAGATCTAAACTAGCATATGGGTAAAGCAATCGTTTGTGTAGGGGATAATTGTACAGGAATACCGGTTCATGTTTGTATGAGTGGAAGTGAAGACGTATTTGTAAATAGTAGATCTGTGTGTCGTAGGGGTGATATCTTGACTATAGGGGAGACACTAACGCAAGGGTCAAACAGCGTATTTGTGAACGGTATGGGAGTAACAAGAACAGGAGACTTGGTATCGTGTAGTTTTAAAGTGATAGGTGTTAGCAAAAATGTATTTGCAGAATGAGAGGCATGAATGCTAGCACGGGAAAGGAATTGGAAGGAATAGAGCACTTAAAGCAATCTGTCGTAGATATTTTAACTACCCCTATTAATAGCAGAGTAATGAGGAGAGATTATGGGTCAAGATTATTTGAATTAGTAGATAAGCCAATAAATAGAGATTTAACTTTGGAAATCTATGCAGCAACAGCAGAAGCACTGGAAAAATGGGAAAAAAGATTTAAGTTAGAAAAAGTAAAAATAACAGAAGTGAAAGAAGGAAAAGTAACGTTTGACCTAGAAGGATTGTACTTACCAAGTGGAAAAAATATTCGCTTTGATGGAGTTGTGGTATAAAGATGGAGCAGCCTAACATTATTGAGCCACTGAACTTCGAAGAAATTCTGTCTCGGATGAGGGAAGAATTGGTGAAGCGTGACGCAAGTTTTACAGCATTAGTTGAAAGTGATCCAGCGATAAAGATTCTGGAGGTAGCAGCATGGCGAGAACTTTTACTCAGACAAAGGATAAACGAAGCTGTAAAGGGTAATTTACTGAAATTTGCAACGGGAGAAGATCTTGATAATTTGGCTGAGTTTTATGGAGTGGAAAGACAAAAAGAAGAAGAGGACGAAAGATTTAGAAAGAGGGTAAAAGCAAAAATAGTGGGCTCAAGCACGTGTGGAAGCAAAGAACACTATCGATATCATGCACTGTCAGCAGATAGTAGAGTAAAAGATGCACTAGTGGAATTAACTATACCAGGGAAAGTACAAATTTCAATCTTATCAACACAATTATCCACAACTGGCATAGTGTCAGAAGAGCTACTAGAAATTGTAAAAAAGCAGGTTACTAGAGATGATATAAGGGTTTTAACAGATACGATAACAGTAATTGGTTGCAATATTACGGAAATAGATATTCACAGCAGAATGAGCATAAGTCCTGTAATATCGAAGGAGGAAATCAAGAAGCAGTTTATTGAGAAGTTTGAAGCAAATAGAAGGCTGGGATGGAATGTTACAAGATCATGGATAATAGCCAATTTATTTGTAGATGGTGTAGAAAACGTAGAATTAATCGAGCCAAAAGAGGATGTTGTAGTATTGGGGAATGAGTGTGCTGCCTTAAGAAATTTAAAGATTGAGTTGAATTAATGTTACTGCCACCAAATGCAACAAAACAAGAAAAAGCGCTAGTAGATGCAACAGATTATAGGGTTGATCCAATCAGGATAAGAGGGTTTAAATTTAGATTAGAAGAAAGAATATTACCTTGGTTAATCGAAGAATATGGCCTAGAAGAAATTCTACGCTGGGCAAAAGACAAAAGAAGAGCGATAAAAGAAGGGGTAGAATTTCGGCGTTTAAGAGGAACCCCAGAATCACTCAAAATAGCACTAAAGTGGGCAAATATAGAAGATATTACAATCATTGAGGAGCCACCTGGAAAACATTTTTTTGAACTGCAGATAGGGATAAGGGATGTTCCAAATAACTTTTTTGTGGATGCAGTAGTAGAACTTGCAAAACTATCGTTACCAGCAAGATCGCGGCTAATGAGGATTTTCAATGATCACTATAACGTTGATAGGTTTATTTTAGATGAAAGTTTATTTGGAAGTTTGTTATCAGACTACTCTGGTATAAAAGTTGAAAAAAATGGGCCAGTGTTATCGTTTGGAAGAATAAATTTTTTCAGTTCTAGAGGTCCGTTAGTAGAGATTGTAGACAACTATTTAAGAGAGCATTATGAACAAGCATTTAGTAATGACATATATCGGTTGAATGTAGCAGTGCTTGGGGAAACAGAGCCTCACACAAAGGATTACAAAGGCATTTATGAAAGAAGTCATCAGTGGTATAACTTAAAAGCCCTGTATCCTCTAACTCAAAGCTTATTACCATCGATTAAATTTGCAAAAGCGCAGATTGTACTGTCAGATAGCTGGAAATTAGGAGAAATAAATAGCTGTTTTCCAGTTGGTAGAATAGAAGAAGAAGGAAATAAATTTGTATTGGGAAACGATAAACTTTCAGGGCAACGTTGGAATTTAAAACACAAGCCAATTTTAGAAAGGTTTAGCGTTACTCACCACTACAAAATAGAAAACTATACAGATCAGAAGATTACAAAATATGGTTTGGCAGAACACAACGTTTACTATAAAAATGATTTGGATTCAGAGCAAAAAGACTCAATACACGAATTAGAAAATTACATTTTAGTATTTTACCCAGGAGTACTGAAGTGGCACGAACATAGACATTTGCACAGAAGTTGGAAAAATAGTCAAGTAATATGTCTAATAAGTTAAGTACTTATATTTAGATCCTCATATATTATATTAATAATAGGTAAAAGTGTATGAAATAAAAAGAAAAGGACTTGCTTTCTCATGCTAAAAAGGACATGACTTGAATAGCAGCAGGTAAATATAAGAAATTTGTCTGGCGCTAGAAAAGCTAATTTTGTGAGGTATGAAATGAGTTTTAGCAAGTTTTTTAAAGAAGTATCAAGTAACGATATTAATAAAAGAAATGAAGAAGGAGAGACGATCTTGCATCAAGCAGTAGAAATCTCTGATTACAAAACAGTGAGATTATTAATAAAAAAAGGGGCAGAGGTTAATGCAAGAGATAAAAATGGTTATACGCCACTACACTGTGCAGTATTTGCGAAAAGCTTAGAAAATGTAAAAGTGCTGCTAAGAGAAGGAGCAGAAGTAAATGCCACTCAATATGTTACTGGATGTACGCCACTGCACTCTGCGTGCAAAATAGGAGGAGCAGGAGTTGAAATAATAAAAGAGCTAGTAAAGGCAGGAGCTGAAGTTAATCAACTGAATAAGTATGGTGCAACACCAATGTATTACATCTGGGAAAGTGAAAAGTATTGCCTATGTGATAGCAAAGAGAGTGAAAAGGCAAGTAAATTTTTGAGAGAAAAAGGAGGAATAACAAAAAGTAGAGAACTGACGTGCTATGGAATAGAGGGGCTAGTGGGAGAAATAGCAGACATGTTGAATGGGAGTTATTTACCAGAGTTAAAAATAATAGAGATAGAAGAAATAAGGAAGAGAGACAAATCGTTAATAAAGAAAGAATGTCAAAATTTAGCAAGCAAGATAATCAGCCAAGTAAATGAGATGATAGATGAGGTGGTGAAAAGGAAGGCTTAGGTTTAAAGAAAGGTAGGGGTAGATTATGATAAAGCTTGGTAAGAAAGAGAAATCTCTATTAGAGAGCTCATTTAAAAAGAAAGAGACGAAAAGGGAACTACATTATGCAGTAGACGCAAAAACAGTGAGATTATTAGTCGAAAAAGGAGCGAATGTGAATGCTAAAGATGTAGAAGGATACACAGCACTGCACCTAGCGGTAACGGAGAAACGTCTAGAAATCGTGAGGGAATTGATAAAATCAGGAGGGAATGTAAATGCGGAAGAATATGGAAATAAATGCACATCGCTGCACCTTGCATGCATGATAGGCGAAAAAGAGATAGTGAAAGAATTAGTGAAGGCTGGAGGAGAAATAGAACAAGCGGATAAATTTGGAATGACAGCAATGGATTATGCGAAAAACAGTAAGGAGATCACTGAAATATTGAAGAAAGAAATAGACAGAATTGAAAAGCTATTTATGAAGGGCTAAAAATATGGAGAAAGAAATAGAAAAGAAAGTAATGAATTTAGAGAAAAAACCTTTGGGTGAAATGAGAAAAATATGGAAGAAGGTATATGGGGAAGAGGCGCCTAGATACTCAAAGAAATATCTGATACCAAGATTAGCTTATAGAATGCAGGAAAAAGCGTATGGAGAAATGTCAAGAAAGGGGACAAAAAGACTAGAGTATCTGGCAGATCGGCTAGAGAAAGGAAAAAGAATAAGTAGCGATAAATTACCAGTAGAAGGGACAGAATTAATATTAGAGAGAGGGGAAGAGACGCATGCGGTAATGGTAACAGATAAGGGTTTAATCTACAGAGAAGAATTTTTTACGTCATTGTCAGCAGTAGCCGGGAAAATAATGGGAATGAGCTACAACGGACCTTTATTATTCGGGATGCGTGACAAAAGTGGAAATTGAGGAGAGAGAATGCTAAAAGAAGTAAGATGTGCAATATATACGAGAAAATCAAATGAAGATGGTCTAGAACAAAAGTTTAATAGTCTTGATGCGCAACGTGTAGCATGTGAAAAATATATAAAAAGCCGAGAAGGATGGGTAGCATTGGCAAAAAGGTACGATGATGGCGGATATTCAGGAAAAAACTTAGAAAGACCAGCAATAAAGGAGTTATTTGAAGATGTTAAAGGAGGAGAAGTAGATTGTGTAGTAGTATATACGCTAGACAGGTTATCAAGGGAAACAAAAGACAGCATCGAAGTAACGTCATTTTTTAGAAGACATAGAGTAAATTTTGTAGCAGTAACGCAGATATTTGACAATAATACGCCAATGGGAAAGTTCGTACAAACGGTGTTATCAGGAGCAGCACAACTAGAAAGAGAAATGATAGTGGAAAGAGTAAAAAATAAAATAGCAACATCAAAAGAACAAGGATTATGGATGGGTGGAACTTTACCGCTTGGGTATGATGTGAAAGATAAGGAATTAATAATAAATGAAAAAGAAGCAAAGTTGGTAAAACATATATTTGAGAGGTATATAGAGCTGAAGTCAATGGTAGAACTGGCAAGAGAGTTAAACAGCCAAGGGTACCGGACGAAATCAGGTATCTTTAAAAAGGCAACGGTGAGAAGAATAATAACAAATCCAATATATATGGGAAAAATTAGGCATTATGACAAACAGTATGAGGGAAAGCATGAAGCAATAATAAAAGAGGAAAAATGGCAAAAAGCGCAAGAGTTAATAAAGAATCAGCCATATAGAAAAGCAAAATATGAGGAAGCGCTGCTAAAGGGAATAATTAAGTGCAAGAGCTGTGATGTAAATATGACACTGACATACTCGAAAAAAGAGAATAAAAGGTATCGATACTATGTATGTAACAATCATCTAGGAGGGAAAAATTGTGAATCGGTAAATCGAACTATAGTAGCTGGAGAAATAGAAAAAGAAGTGATGAAAGAAGCAGAGCAATTATATGAAAAACGGGGAGAAAAAGCGGAAGAGTGGAAAAATTTAAGCTTTGGAAAGCAGAAAGAAGTAGTGAAAAAGTTAATAAAAGCAGTATTGGTGAGAGAGGATGGAATAGAGTTATGTTCTGAATCAGAGGAAAAATTTATATCAATAAAGAAGAAAGGAAATAAATGCACAGTAATCGAGCCAGAAGGAAAAACAAATAATGCATTGCTAAAAGCAGTGGTGAGGGCTCACCTATGGAAACGTCAGCTAGAGGAAGGAAAATACGCAAATATAAAAGAGCTGAGTGCTAAAGTTAATATAGGTACAAGACGTATACAACAAATTTTAAGATTAAATTATTTAGCACCAAAAATTAAAGAAGATATAGTAAATGGGAGGCAGCCAAGGGGTTTGAGGTTAGTGGATTTAAGAGAAATACCGATGCTGTGGGGTGAGCAATTAGAGAAATTTTATGGATTAGGGGCGTAATTACACCATTTATAAAAAGAACAAAAGGAGAGAAACTGAAAACACCAAAAACTATTGAAAGGTATTGCTGAGAAATAGGAAAAATAGCCAAATTGCCGCTACTGCAGTTGATATAGAGGAATCAAGGACCATACCAAAAGATGTTGAGATTGATATAGAAAAGTAAATCAATGTTACAAAAGTTGACACCTAATTATGCGAAGATATCAATATAAATATTGAAGATTTTAACAGACTAGATACGACAATGGTAGAAAATGTATCCAATTTTAGCTGCATATTTTAATAGTAGATCTGGAGTGTAAAAGGCAGCCCAGCCATTGTATGTTCCATATCCTCATTTTGTAGCCAGCTTAAAAACAACATAAAAGAGTATTCTTAGAAGACATTGGTACGAACTCCTTAACCTATAAATTATAGTAGTTTATATTTAAATAATAATCTTCAACTTTTTTAGCAAATCAATCTACCTAGAAACTTCTCTCCTAGGATCAGAAGTCCTTCTTAACTCTTCACGTTCTGTCCATTTGTTGTTAGACTCGCTTATTACTTCAGGACGCATTAATCCACCAGATCTTTCAAAATATCCCTGTTCAATAGCATCGTAGACCCAGTAGTTACCAAGCTCGCAATCATTGCCTAACTCTTCTTCGCGACCTTTGAATTTTTCTAATATTTCTTCTCTATTACTCACTTCTACTATAATTTTGCTTTTATTCTGTACGTCAGGATACAGCCTAACGTCTACATTTCCCAAACTGGTATAGAAAGTTAATACTATATCGCTGCCTTCTGTAAGATCTGTGTAATTCCTTATGCCATCTTCAGTTTTAATTTCTACTTCACTTTTACCGATCTTTACTATATTTCTTCCACACTTTACATCCCCATCGGTTAGACCTAAATCCCTTGTCCCATCTGTTATCTTTATAATGTCTATTTTACTATCTTTAGAATATTCTAAGTAAAAAACGGAGTTGTCTACTCTTACATCTTTTAGCTCGCTATTGGTTGCATTTTTTGCGATTTCAATAAACTTATGAGAATTGCTAACATAATCTCTATAAGCTTTTTTTAGGTTAGTTTTATGCTCTTTAAATTCTGGTGTCAGTGTGTTAGCATCAACTGTATTACCAAACACTGCCCCTTTTGATACTAATTGACATATTATATTACTAGCAACTTTAGGATTTTTTTCCAACTCACTGATTTTTTTCATCACATAATCGGTAAAAGTGTATTCATTACCTGAAAAGAAATCTTGTGAAAGAGAATAGTTTAATCGTACACCAGACTTTATAGCATCGTTTACAATCTCTTCAAGTTCAGCCATGTTTTGAGCCTGAAACACCTTATCAGAAAACTCATTTAACTTTTCCTTTTGATTTGAGGTTAAATTAACGAGTAATTTACTGACCTGTCCTTTCTTTTGCTGACGATAAATAATATTTTTATCATAATCTAATGCTCCTGCTTCTAGAAATATTTTTCTTAACTCTTGAGCAAGATCTTCATTGTCCCAAGCAAAACGTTCAACATATGAGAACACTTTTGACTCACCCATTCCGTGCCGAATATTTAGCACCACTTTTAGGTCTGAGTCTCTTTTATGCTTACTTAAAAACTCCTTTAAATTTTTAGTGCAGTCTGAATCTAGTGCAAGTAAGTCATACAATTCCTTATTCATCTTTTTCTGTTTATCAGTTAAAAATAATTCTTCTATATTATAGCAGAGTTTATTAGTTGCTATTTGTTGTGGAGTTTTACCCTTTCTACTTGTTATATTAGGGTTAGCTCCTTTTGAGAGGAGAGAGTTTGTATTATCGTAATGACCTTTGGCAGCAGCAAGGCATAATGGTGTTTTTCCTTTATTATCTTGTATGTTAGGATCTGCGCCTGCTTCTAAGAGTAAATCTATAGCCTGATTTCCTATGCGACGAAATCCACCAATATTTGCTCCTGCAATTGCATGCAATACTGTTGATTGAGATTCTCCTCTTCTTAGGTTAAGAATTACTTTTAAATCTTTATTGTTTCTATTATCATATAAAAATTCTTCAAGGGGCTCAGTATTATCAAATGAACCACAGTTAGAAGCTAAACATTTTAGAGCACTAAGTAACTTTTTGTTTAAATTTTTTTGACTTGGTGTAAGGTCATGATCTAGAGCAAACCAAACACAAATTTGCTCGCTTAGTCCAAGTTTGCTATCAATTAAAGAAGGTAGTTCATTATGATTTCTAACTGATGGTAAGTCTCCTGAGTACCACATATCATTCATCAGCTCATTTAATAAATGCTCTTTAGATGATAGATGTTCTATAATGGACTCATATTCGAAATCATATAGTTCTGATTTGGATTTTGGCTTTAGTAGATTGATGATAGATTTTACTATCCCAGTAGACTCACCCATACTTATCCCTCTAAGCTAAGATATATGATACATTGTATGCGATATGTAACATTAAGTCAATAACCATAATCTTTTTACTGCTCACGTCGTTAAGCTTTTGTTAAGTTTTTATGGTGAGTAACAATGGAGTATATAGAGAGGTTAAAAGTTGCTTATGACTCCAAATTTGAGCTAATTTTACTATAAATCAACATGGTTAAGACCTATACTTGATATCACTACTATAAGAGCATGATGCTTTAAAGGAGCACGGAAACTGCTGAAGTTTATACAGTAACCTGCGGAGCCACTTCAGCAGAATAAACAAACACATGCCAGTATTAGTAGAGAATTATTTATAAGTCAACTAACTTTTTCAAAAATATTTTAGCAAGAACATCAGTGTTGTGAAAAAAAGTTCAAAACCTTCCAGCCTTGGTAACTATTTACACAATACATACTTTTAGCTCTTAGCTATCTAAGGAATTCACTGGAGATTGATTACTATAAATGTAATTCATATTATGCTTAGTAATAAATGTATCGGAAAACGAACTTTTAACAGCACTCCATGTACTCGTATCAGGATCATTTTGTTTTCCTTCTATAACTTTGTCACAAAACTTCCCGACAGCATAACCTACTTAAGATGACTATTTCTTAAGACTAGATCACTGATTAACTGCTCGAGATAGACCTGCTTGTTTAACATAAGGTTGTTGGAGACTACCTGGCTGTTGACCAAAAGCAACCACAGAGCTATGTCTTACATCTACCTCTACAAACTCATTACCAATTTTTATAAGGGAACCTTCATCTGTTGCACCTTTATTAAAAACAGCATATATCAGTTTCACTTTGCCAGCATCAGTAATTACCTTATACGCTTCACCTTCTTTATATCTTTTCAACTGGTCCTTAGCATCTTTTTCTTTTTTATCCAATTCTCCTTTCTTAGCAAATTTTAGCTCTATTCCAACTGGGGGGTATTCTTTTTTTTGATCAGTAGCATTTATAACCAACATAACATCCAACTTCTCTCCACCACCTATTTGAAATTCAGTAATAACTTTTATATTATCTTCTCCGTAGCTACTAAATAAACCATGCAATACAGCTTGAAATGTAGCCTCATTGCTTATTAATGATTTGAAAGGATGTAGTATATGAGAAATTTCTTCAAATAGTTTTTTGTAATCATCATATTTACCAGATTCTATAGCTTTGCTCAAAGCTGCTTTAAATTTTTTATTTTCCACAATTCGAGTAAAATTACCTTGTAAAATTTCTTTACCTCTTTTGTATTTGTCCAATGAGTCATACGTATTTACTGTAATTCCCTTATTCTTATTACAGTACTGATCAAATGGATTCTTATTACTAGGCGTACTGTATAAGTTACAGGTTATTTCTTGTATCTTTATGTCATTGACGTTTTGAATTCTCCTAATATTTTCAATAGGAATTCCTTTATTATCTGGCACTCTCAATGCAAATTCATTTTTTTCATTTATGTTGAGTATAAGCACCTTCTTACCTAAAGTTAGCACTATAGTTGTAACACAATCCTCAATACTTTCTTTTGCTGCTTCTGGGCGTTTCTGTGATCCAGTAACCATTTTATCATTTTGATCATAAATAAAAATATGTTTACCTAACTTTTCACGCTTAATAATATTAGAAATAAGTACTAGCTGACCTAAGATCATTCTGCTGACATAATTAATATTATCACTTCCACCATTGCTCCAAACAATTCCATAGTAAAGATACTCTAGCTGTGTTCTTATCACCTCAGCATTCGTTGCTTCAGTGCCAAGTATAGCTCTTCTCATAATAGTCAGAATAAAAAAGCAGAATCAACAGCTTGACGGAAAGACTTAAAAATAGGGATATTTTTTCTAGCTCTGTTCTTTATAGCAAACCACTGATGCTCAATTTTGTTAAAGTCTGGAGAATATGGAGGAAGATAAAGAATTTCAGCACCAACTCCTTTAGCAAGATTATCTATTTTTTTAGATTTATGAAAAGTAGCGTTATCAAGAATTACAGTTTGGCCAGACCTTAAAATTGGAGTTAAAAACTGCTCAAACCAAGCCTCGAAAACATCCTTATTGCAATATCCTTCAAAGGTCAATGGAGCAATGATTTTCTCTTTATTTAGAGCTGCAATCATACTGACCCGCTGAGCTTTTTTACCTGATTTTAGTGAATGAAACCTCTCTCCTTTTCTGCAGTATCCGTATGGGTAGTCTTCTGTATTATCTATTCCAGATTCGTCAATATATACAAGATTTTCATGACGTTTTGTTGCTATAACCTTTGAAAAGTGAGCTCGCTTCTCTTCATTTCTTTCTTTATATCCGTAGGTCTTTTTTTCTTGTAAATCCAATATTTTTAAGTGCACGGTGAATCGTTTGTCTACTGATATTGCCCCAGAGTTTAGCCATCTCTGACTGAGTTTTGCCACCATGGTTTTTTGCAAATTTGGTAAAAACATTCCAGTCAGTAATTTTATGGTTATATCCTACGCTTCCAGGCTTTTTTGACTGAAAATCTCCCGTTTCCTTACGTCTTTTCTGCCACTCATATAGAGTTGTTTTTCCAATTTTAAATCTCTCGGCAACATTTGCTCTACTTTCTCCTTCATCCAATGCTTCCATTGCTTTTTTCCTTAAGTCGTAACTATACGCTGCTGGCATACAAACCCCACTACCATAAATCCATATCTTAACTTGTTTGGATTATTATGAGAAGAGCTATAACTTTTCTATTACAGAATTACCTTCTCGACTAAGAAAATTTTCTACATCAATTTTAACATTTTCGTGATGAACCATGTCAAAATTTAATCCTACACAAATAGCTTCATTAGCTATAGTAATCATTCTTATAGAGTTAGAAAAAGAGCCCTTAACATAATCTTGTGCTTGCTTCAATGCTTTTATCACTGTACTTATCTCACCAGTACCTGCTTTAAGCTCAATAATAATAGGAATAGAGCTTAGCGACTTATCAGAACCGCGCACAAGCAAAATAATGTCTGCGTAACCTTTTCCAGCAAATAATTCGAGATAAAGTTTTAGGTGAAAACGATACTTAAAATTTATCAAAAACCCAGCTAAAAACCCATGATGACTTGATTCTTTACCGCTAAGATGACACAGAACAACTTTTAGCATAATCTTTAGCTTGTTCTAACCCTTCCTCATCACCAACCTTCAACTCAATTATAACTGGAACTGAATCATTTGCCTGATCAACACCACGAACAAGCAAAACAACATCTGCATAACCTTTTCCTATGAGTAGCTCTGGGTAGACATCAGCCACAGACCGGTATCTAAAATTTACTAAAAAACCACACAGAAAACCGTGGTAATCAGACTCTGCACCGAACACTAAGCTACCTTCATGTTCATCATGTATATCAACAATGTATTGCAAAATCCTTTTAACATTAGTACGCACTTCTCCTGCGTTATCATTTGCCAACTCATTCATCAGGTCTAACAATTCACCTGGTGCTCTGATTGGGTTAATTTCGTGAAAAACTGGTGCTTCATATTCATCACGTTGAGGGAAACTGTGTCCTTCATCAAAACGCCTACATTGCTCTCCAAATCGAAATATTTTATGCTCTTCCCAGTCCAGATCCTCACCTTCCTGTAATTCTTGTGGAAGATTTTCTTCTACCTGCTGCTTCTCTTCTGCACTAAACCTTGACCCAGGGCTGTTCTCATTATCAGCAATAGTATAACACCTTACTATTCTTCTATCTTCTTCATTAGTAAGAACTGCAACTTTCAGATTTCCACAACCGTCAAAACGAAAATAGACTCTTTCATCTTCACCTAAAATACCTGCATCATGTGCAGTAGAAAACATACCAAAAAAGAATGCAGGAAAAAAGCCAGGCTTATTAGCTGAATGCAAAAAGGATGGACAATTGTTTAAAAAACCTACAAATTGTCTACTAAACTCATCACAACCTCCACTTAATAAAGCCCTAACTAATTCACGATCTTCATTATTACCATGCATAAATACTCCTATTTGTTAACAACTGCAGCAGGCGAAATACTAACACTAGTACCCACTAACATAGATTGAGGACCTTCAGAACTAGCAGAGGATAAACTCAAGCTTTTCGCCGATTTGCACAACTCTTCTATTAAATTAGAGGAGCTAGTTGCACCTATTATCTTAGAATCCCTTGTTTTGTCTAAACTATTTGCTATCCTCTTTTTTAATGATTCAAAGCTTTTGTCTGAACAAAAATCTTTAGCAAACTTTAAAATACTCAAGACCAAATCAACTTTTTCACCATCGCCAGCACTTTGAGTATCCTTGCTGCTCTCCTGATCTACAATCAAATTTGAAATTGCATTTTCCATTGCAACAAAAGCAATCCTATCTTTAAAAGGATCGACAACATTTATTTTATTTCGGTTAAATACACTAGATTCCCAAAGACTGCTAATAGCTGACCTTGCTTCATTCCTGTTATCCAAGTCATAATCTTTAGAAACTACAACAAATGAAAGCGATGAGAGAAGATGTGCATATCCTCTAGGTGAAAGCATTTTCTCTACTTCAGATCTTGCACATCCATCGCTCAAGTACTGGATAACATACTTAGTTGTGTAAAGAAAATCGTGCTCTACTAAGCAACTAAGAGGACGATAGATCACACCCCTATCTTTCTTATTCGGTAGCCCGAGTAGTGACTTATGATCTACTTTTGCGCTTATGACTTTACCTAAAAGGGAATTTAAGGTAGCAGCAAGTTTATAGCTAGATTGCAATGGAGATAATTTTGTAATAGCAGAAACTAGCAACTTTTCTCGCCCTTCTTTCCCTATTTTTTTTTCAGAACATAGAAGATTATAGAAGTGTTCCACTCCCTTACTCCACTTGAAATCTACAGCCTTATTAAATCCATCTTCTGCTTCTATATTTTCTTTGAGGTCACCTGATTTTTCATCAATCCAGAAACTGAATACATGGTCATCCTTCTCTACAAAGCGCAACAATTCAACTCTTGCAAGTTTGTCGTTGGCAGCCAACTCCCGATTCTCCTTGCTCGCACCTTTATGACATAAATCAAGCTTAAAAGACTCCAACATCTTGTTGAATAGTTGCCTAATTTCACTCTTCACACATTCAATACATGCTATTTCATAGATAGCAAAAGGATCCAATATATCTAACCTGGCCAACTCTTTCACCAATCTAGCAGGATTTAACTCTATACCTGACCAACAAGATTCATCACGAAACGCATTACATAAGAGGTCCGATTGCTCAACGGTTAGACCCTCTACTGTTACAGGGTGAGCCTTGACCCATTCCTCAATAGCTGAAGTTCTATCACCTTTAACAACATCCTTCAGCTTACTTATTACTTTGCTAGAGATAATCTCTTTATTTTTTTTAGGATCAGAACTGAGACGAGATCTTTTGCTTGGGCCTGCATTACCCTTCAAATCTTCCGTTCCACGTTTAGTTTTACTTTTTGGCATCTAATTACCTCAAAATCAAATATTCAATGAAGGTATTATACAAGCATTAGAATAATATATAAATCGAAAAATTAGTGTGCACCTAAATTTAAGCATCAAGTATCCTGAAGTTATCGATCAATTCAGTAAAATTGAATAGTTGGACTAAGTCATCCCAAAACATACGCTTCTAACTTTCCCTGATTTTTACCACTGAAAATAGTTGTTTTGCTTAAATTACTAGTGAAATATATTATTGGATTAATATTAATTTATTTGATAACAAAAGGGAAAATGGGGATGATTTATAAGACCTGCTGCGAAAAGGTATGTACTAATTTCAGGGTGAATTAGGCTAAAATAGGAGCAGGCTAAAACCCATGCCTCAAATTCACCAAACCTGCAATAATATTAAATCTCATGTTATATTTTTTCTGAAAGTTACGGTAAACGTGCGACAAAATCTTGAATATTTTCAATTCTCGTATCTTATTTTCGACCCTCATCCTAAATGATGCCAACTCTCGGTTGTGCTCCTTTTGCTCCTCAGTTAGTGGCTTTTTACGGTATTTTTTGTATGGAATTACAACATTTTTCTGCAATTTTTGCCAACCTTGATAGCCAGAATCAGCATGCTTTATACTATCTACTGGCAGAAATTTCTCTTGTTTTCGTATCCTAAAATCATGCATTCGACCTCTGTGTGATCTTGAAATAGACATAATTCTACCATTTTCCTCAATTACAATTTCGGTTTTTATTGTGGTTGTTTTCTTTTTTCCAGAGTAACTTTTCTTTCTTTTTTTGTTGTCTTTCGGCCTCTGTATCGGTTGCTCCGTGATATCTGCCAAAATCTTCAAAATCCTTTCTGGCGTTAAGGTTCTATCTTTTTTTATAGTGATTTTTCTCGCCAACAGCGGCTCCATTTTCTTTAAAAGTAGGCAAATATTTGCATTGTGTAATTTGAATACACAGCCCAAAAATCTCTGCGTCATATAGGCGCGGTAATACAAAATTACGCAGATCTTCCAGGGTCGGTAGCTGCGACTTTCTTCCATGGCATTTTTTTTTGTTTTTCGACTTTCTCCCATTCTGGATGCACTTTTTCTACGATTTTTTCAAATTCCTCTACTTTTAGCCCTGTTATATCGCGAAAATTTCTTCGATGTTTCTTTAGATTATGGTAGTTTAACCCCATTTTACCTCATTTTTGTTTATACTTTTCTTCTTTATACCATACTTTCATCCTCTTTTCTCTTGCTTTGCAGCAGGTCTAACACTAAATTTATCAAGGACAAGAAAAATTTTATGAAAAACATTTTCTATATTTAGATATTATGCGTTTAACTGATACGTAGAATTGGTGAGAAAATCAAACAGGCCATAGCGAGAATAGCGGAAGGGTTAGATATAGGCTCTAGACTAGTGGATAAAGAAATATAATAAGTTAAAAATGGACAGAGCTTTAAGGGAGTTGCAATACTTAGGCTTTTTCCTTGAGTTGTTCAATTTCATCTATCGAAAGGCCGGTAGACTCAGCTATTAAGTTAACAGATACGCCAGCTTTCAGTAAGTTTTTTGCAACTTCAATTTCCCTTTCTTTTCTGCCTTTTTCGTGACCGATTTGGATTGTATATTAAATCAAAGCCGCAAGGCTATAATGAGCAAGGAGTGATACTGTCAATTGGATTGATTGATAGAAATCGTAGGCATCTCAGTACACTCCTTGCTTTAAAAAATGGAGTACGAACGGCAGGGGGATCAAAAAGATCGAATCACAATCCTGTACAACATTTACATTATTATTTGATTATATTTATAGGTACAAAAATGGCTAGAACAGTTTTCATTGGTATTGATGTTTCAAAAGAAACACTTGATATCTCAATTAACAATAAACATCAGCGTATAGAAAATGTAGAAAGAGCTATATCTGAGTTTATAAAGTCAAAAATAGTTAACGTATTTGTTAGGTTATGTGTAGTAGAATCAACAGGTGGTTATGAAAAACTTGTCATAAAGTTGTTACGGGAATATAACATAGCTGTTCACAGAGCTCACCCAAATCGGGTATATGCATTTGCAAAAGCCTGCAACCACTTTGCAAAAACAGATAAATTAGATGCAAAATTACTAGAAAAATATGCTGAATTTATCACAAAAAATGACGAAGTAATAGAATACATAGTTTCACAAAAGCAAGAAGAACTAAAAGAGCTAAGAGCAATTGAGCGCAATCTAAACGATGAAGTTCACGCAAATAAGTGTCGTTTGCATAAGGTTACAGGAAAAGCCAGGGAATATATAGAAAAACAGATAGAATTTGCAAAAAAACAATTAGAGCAAGTTAGGCAAGACATAGAAGATATAATAAACTCTGATCCTGATTTGAAGGAAAAAAGCAAACTGCTAACTAGCTATAAAGGTGTTGGACGGAAAACCGCAAGTATCCTACTCATAGAGGTACCTGAACTTGGCAGGTTAGATAATAAGGAAATAGCTTGTCTAGTTGGAGTTGCACCAAAAACTAGTGAAAGCGGAAGGAAAGTAAGCAAGGCCCAAGTCATAGGTGGCAGATTTTATGCTCGAAAAGCATTATACATGTCTGCTGTGGTTGCAATGCGTCATAATAAAAAAATGAAAGTATTTTACCAGCGTTTAGTTGACTCCGGCAAAGCCGCTAAAGTTGCTTTAGTTGCTGTAATGAGAAAAATCATCATTTGTTTAAATGCTATGATAAAAAACAATAATTTGGGAATGTTCAAAAAAGTGTGTCAAAGCGAATTTTTAGTTCAACTCAATTTTTAACCTATCAGGAAAAAAGATATCAAGTTGAGATATAGTTAGAGCCCAATTAGGCAAAGCCATAGCCCATTTTTGCTCTATCTTTTTTATAGCACAATATACCAATTTGTACAAGGCATTTGTACTGGTAAATGAACCTTTGGTTTTAGTAAATTTTCTGATTTGTCTGTGCAACCCCTCAATTGGATTGGTGGTATAAATTAGCCTTCTAACAGGGCCAGAATACTTAAAATAACTAGACAAATTTTCCCAATTGTTTTGCCACGATTTTATGACTAAAGGATATTTTTCACCCCATTTTTCCTCCAGTTCAAGTAAATAATTTTCGGCGATTTCTCTACTTGTAGCACGGTATATTTTTTTCAAATCATTCATAAAAACTTTTATATCTTTGCTGGATACGTATTTTAGTGAATTTCTTATTTGGTGCACAATGCATAACTGTACCTCAGCATTGGGAAATACGCTATTTATAGCTGTAGGGAAGCTTTTCAGACCGTCAACACAAGCTATCAAAATGTCTTCTACTCCTCTCTCTTTTAAGTCATTTAATACGCCTAGCCAGAAGTTAGCTCCCTCACTTTCTGCTAAGTAAAAACCCAGTACTTCTTTTCTGCCATTTTGGTCTATTCCTAATATATTGTACATGCATTTACTTATGCAATGTCCATTCTCTTTGACCTTAAAAAACATCCCATCCATAAATACTATCGGGTATACTGATTGTAGGGGACGACTCCTCCATTCATTGATTATAGGCAGTAATTTATCTGTAATTCCAGATATCTCTGCTGCAGATATTTTATGGTCATAGATTTCTTCCACATAGGATGCTATATCCCTGTATCCCACACCGCTTGCAAACATGTTCAAGACCTTTGTTTCAAGTTCTGGATGTAAGCTTGTTTGCCTTTTTTTCACTATCTGTGGTTCGAAACTTCCCTCTCTATCTCTTGGTGTCAATAGTTCAAATACTCGTCTTCAAAGTTTTGCCATTCTTTCCGTTTCTTCGATTCTTTTCTTCTCTTTCATTGGATAAATGATGCTCTATTTCACCTTCTAGACTTGCTTCCAGCAGCCTTTTTACAAATGGTGTTAATGCTCCATCTCTCCCCATCAATGGTTTACCTTCCCTTATTGATGACAGTATATTTGCTTCCAGCTCTTTGTAATCTACCAGGCCAGTCGTTCCATTTTCTATTTTGTAACTCATATATCAAACCTCTATTTTTTGTTTCTATTTTATTTTTATTTCTCGGTTTGACACACTTTTTTGAACATTCCCTCATACACTGTCTTCCATAGAGGAAAATCTTTTGCTCTACTGGCAAATACCTTTCATTATGTATTGTATAACATTAATAATTGTTCTTATTTTGTGCTTTCTTGGCCACACCTTGTGCAACTCTTGGCTCAAGAAATTTCCATTCTTTGTCACTTACATCACCTGGATATATTTTTTACTGATCCTATCATATTATCTTCCTGATTTCCTTTCAAGATATGTTCTAAAAAGTAGAATCCGTTCAGCAGGGTGACAAAATAAGGTAGAAAAGACAGCCATAGAAATAAATGGTGTCATTCCAATATGATGCTTTCTCTGTCATCCCAGTACTTGACACTGGAATGACAACATTTTTGCTTCGATATTTACACATTAGCCATGCATCTGAACGGATACAAAAGTAGAATTTACAATTCTATCTAAAAGGATACCGAAAAAGAGCAAGAGTCCTATCTGGGAATTATTTTTAAATGTGGACATGCATTGATTAGAATCGTCTGGATTGAAATTTTTGTGTTGGTGGTGAAATATGAATCCTATGGCAAGTAAAGCAATATAAAAGATGTTATTTAATGATGATAGTATACCAGCGTACAACCATGCCATTAAGGATATTAAATAAAATCTTTTCAACCAAGATTTTGTTGTATTGCCAAAATATAATGCAGTAGATTTCATTCCTAATTTCTCATCATCTTTTTTATCTTGATGAGCGTATATAGTATCATAACTAAGCGTCCAAAAGACGCATCCTATATAAAATAGCAAGGATTCTATGCTAATCTGGTTTGTTATTGCTGCTGAACCCATGAGTGATCCCATGTTGAAAGTAAACCCTAAAAATAATTGTGGCCACCAAACGTAACGCTTTAGCAAGGGATAGATAACTATCATGCACATTGAAATTATTCCAAGTATAAGAGTAGTTTTATTGGTTAATAATAAGATTATCAGGGCAATAGACAGTAACAGTGAAAGTAAAGCCAAAGCCTGCTTTATGTTTAATGCACCACTTGCAAGTGGCCTATATTTTGTTCGTTCAACGTGCGCATCTATTTCTCTATCGAAGATATCATTGATTATGCACCCTGCGGGTCTCATTAAAAATGCACCTATAGTAAACAAAACAAGGAGAAAAAGAGCCTGATACGATAGAGAAGTTGAGGCTAAAAGAATGCCGCTTAAGCTAGAAAATAGCACAAGCCATAAACCTGTTAAACTGTGTATTCTCATTAATGAGAAATAATGGTTGAAATACATTAATTAAGTGTGATTATGTAATATTTTGCTTACATTGACAAAATTATCGAATGCTAAATCAGGCTTAAAAACTAACTCAGGTATAAATCGCAAATCAACATAACACAATATAGATTTACGTATTGACCATGCAGATTGGTTCATTTCATTAACAACAGTGCTGATATCATCATTATCATTTTGGATGTTCAATGAAGATAACACAATATATACATCTGCTTTCTTCAAATCTTTGCTTAGCTTTACATCAGATACTACTACTTTTTCATTAAGAACATTACTTTCCATTAAGACTTTTGATATTGCCCTATGTAATACCGATGCTACTTTTAGGTTTCTAATTTCCTTTTTCATATCCAGCTACTATAATTTCCTTTCTTCTTGCACTAATTGATAAGCTTCCAAAATGTCTCCAACTTTAATATCGATATTACCCTCTAGCGATATTCCGCATTCAAAATTTACACCCACTTCTTTAACATCATCTTTAAATCTACGTAGTGCTTTTAACTTTCCTTCATGCACCAATTTGCTGCCACGTACTACCTTAATTAAAGAATCTTTTTTTATAACTCCATCAGTGACATAACATCCGATTATATTACCGGCTTTGGATGCATTAAATATTTGCCTTACAGATGCAGAACCAACACGAACCTCTCGTGTAACAGGCTTTAACATTTTAGTTAGATACATCCTCATGTCTTCAATAAGCTCATATATTATATTGTAAGTATGTATTTCTATACCTTTTTGTTTTGCTAATTCTCTTATTTTTGAATCCACTTTTACATTAAAAGCTAAAATTACTGCGCTTGATGCTTCTGCAAGCAGCACATCTGAATCTGTTACTCCTCCTACTGCTTTGTGTAGAATATTTAATTTCACTTGCTCTTTACCAAGCTTATCAATTGAGCTTGATATTGCTTCAATAGAACCAGTGACATCGCACTTTAAAACTACAGATAGTTCTTCTGTTTCACTATCATTACGACTGAATATATCTAAATTACTGTCGTCTAAATCTTCTTGCTTTTTCTTGATTAATTCTAACCTGTATTCAACAATTTCACGAGCCTGCCTTTCAGAGTTTACAACAACAAATTTATCTCCAGCATTTGGTACACCATTTAAACCAGTAACTTCAACTGGAGTAGAAGGTAGTGACGCTTTTTCTCTTTGACCAAGGTGATTAACCATACTGCGTACTTTGCTGTATGTTGTACCAACTACCAATATGTCACCAATCTTTAATGTCCCTTCTTCAACTATTAATGTAGCTGATATTCCTTTAGCTTTATCTATTTTGGACTCTATTACCCATCCAAGTGCTCGACAATCCTCTATTCCTTCTAGCGTCATTAATTCAGCAATTAATAAAATTGCCTCTTCTAGTTTATCTAAGTTGATTTTCTTTTTTGCTGATACTGGCACAATTATAACATCACCACCAAGTTCTTCGGGGATGAGGTCATACTGAGGCAAACTATTAATTATTCTTTCTACATCGCCAGGTTGTGATTTATCAATTTTATTAATGGCAACTATAATAGAGACATTTGCTGCTTTTGCATGGTTTATTGCTTCAACTGTTTGTTTCATGATTCCATCATCAGCTGCAACTACTATCACAACTATATTAGTAATATTGGCACCACGTGCACGCATTGCAGTAAACGCCTCATGCCCTGGTGTATCAATGAAAGTAATTTTTTGCTTATTTTTTGTCGTTAATTGATAAGCACCTATATGTTGAGTGATGCCACCTGACTCTCTTTCTGCAACATTGGATTCACGAAATGCATCAAGCAATGATGTTTTACCATGATCCACATGTCCCATAAAAGTAACGATAGGTGGTTTTGGTCTTTTAGGTAAGTTTTCTCTGTTGCTTATGAAGAGTAAATTCTTTTCTTTATCAGCATCACTTACTCGTTTAGCCGTATGATTAAATTTTTTTGCTATTTCGCATGCTATATCTGGATCTACTAGATCATCTACTCTATAGCTCTCCCCAACTTCTTCTTTGAGCATTTTTAGCACACTCTTGCTATCTTCTGCCATACGAATAGATAACTCCCTGATAGTTATTTTGTCTGGTATAATAACTTCTCTTGCTATATTTTTACCCTTAGTAAACTTTGATTGTTTACTTCTTATACCAAATTTTTGCTTAAATACAGGGAGGTGTTCATTTCTTTCATCTATTGCCTGTGTAATTACTAGCTTAGAATGCTTAGAGTATATATCTTTGCTAGCTTTAAAAGACTTTTTATCATTGTTCTCATATTCAATACTATCTTCTTTTTGTTCAACTGAGTTAGTATTACTTAAAACTTCCTTATTTATTTCTTTAGGTACAGAGTGTGATTCATTTTTATCTTCAGCTTCTTGATTGCTTTCTTCTTTTTTTATTTTCTCTTCTTGTTCTCTCTGATTCCTTTCTTTCAGCAAAGTAGCATTCTGTACAGCATTAATGCGGGAAATTTGTTCTTTTTCAGTTAAAGAGCCTAATTTACTCTCGTCAAATAAACTATATTCTTCTGCAGAATGAATTTTTCTTCTTTTTTTTACTATTGTAGTACCAGTACTTTGACTATCTAAAGAGTTTAAATTAATGTCTAATTTAAGCTTGCTTAATCCTTGTAGGGTTAATTTTTTATTACTGATATCTTCATTATTCATATTGTTTTTATATTAATCCAAGCTTTTTACGTGCTTCTATGATTATTAAATCTGCTGTATCTTTTAGATTGTCTTTATTATTAGTTGAGGAAGAGAGTATGCTACAAAACTCATAATTTGATAAATCTGCTATGTCCTCTAAAGTTTTAATATTATGTTTACTAAGAGCAATTTTATTATCTATTGATAAGGCTAAGTTGATTACATCGTCTTCCATACCTAAATTTTTTAGCTCTTCTATTTTTCTATCATTCTCTGCTTTCAGGTAATTATTTGCTCTATTATGAAGTTCATTTGCAATATCTTCATTGAAGCCCTCTATTGAAGCAAGTTCCTTAATTGAAGTGTTAGATATATCTTCTACACTTGAAAAACCTTCTGTTACCAATAATTGGCCCATAATCTCTTCTAAGTTTAAAGCTTCAGCAAATAAAACTGAACATTGACTAAATTCTTTGTTTCTTCTTTCTGATTCTTGCTGAGTGCTTAATATCTCAATTTTCCATCCAACAAGCTCTGAAGCTAATCTTACATTCTGACCCTTTTTTCCTATAGCTAAACTCAATTGATCTTCAGCAACTATTAACTCTATACAATTTTCATTTTCGTCAATAATGACCTTTGATACTTCTGCAGGAGTAATGGCTTTAATAACAAATTGACCCAAATCTGATGAGTAATGTATGACGTCGATTTTTTCACCGTTTAATTCGTGTATAATAGTTTTTATTCTATCTCCTTTAACTCCAACGCAAGCACCTACTGGATCGATATTCTTATCAGATGAAAAAACAGCAACTTTAGATCTTGAACCAGCGTCTCTAGCTATACCTTTAATTGTTATCAATCCGTCAGCAACTTCTGGTACTTCTTGATTCAACAATGCCTCTAAAAAGCCTTCATGAGTCCTAGAAAGAATGATTTGACGTCCATCGTCAGAGCGCTTAACAGCCTGTATGTAAGCTTTAACCTTATCGCCTTCACGAAATGACTCACCACCAATTAAGTTTCGTAAAGGGAGGTATGCTCCAATTCCGTTTATGTCTATAATAAGATCTGAATATTCTACTTGTTTAACGATGCCATACCTCATTTCTCCTACCTTATCTTTAAATTCCTCATATTGCTTTTTTAACTCTTCATTTTTGATTATTTCAGAAATCTTTTGCTGGGCAATTCTTGCTGAAACAAGATCAGTGTTAAGAGAAATCAACTCACTAATAGTATCTCCAACTTTTGCATCTTCTTTTATTAACTTAGCTTGTGTCAACTTAATTAAGTCACACTCATTTTCATTTGATTCATCATTAATGACTTTTAGTTGTCTATATGAGGTAACTTTGCCTGTGTTTCTATCTATATTAACTACAATTTTACTTTTGCTACCATACTTTTGTTGAGCTACTGCTTCGATAGCACTTTTAAGTGCATTTATTATAATATTAAAATCCAAACCTTTTTGAAGTGAGAGCTCTCCCGCTGTTTTTATTACATCAAGGCTCCCAACTATGTTATTCTTGTTGCTTTTCTGCTTAACACTGCTTTTACGATTAGCAATCATATAAATAAATCCAATTTAATTAGTTATAATTATAGCTTCAACAGGTAAAGAACGCTATCTTAAATGTTAAATGATTGCTAATTTAAGTCAAGTTTTTTCATGTCTTTGTATGACAAGCAACGCCGGAGTAAAGAGTAAAGTTAAGACCGTTGCAGCCAATATTCCACTTGCTATGGTTGCTGAAATATCAACCCACCACTGGCTTGATGGAGCATCATATGTGATTTGTAGCGTAAAAAAACTGATATTTAACCTAGTAATCATAGGTATTAAACCAAGAACTGTAGTTGCAACGGTAAGTAGTATTGGCCTGATGCGAGAAATTGAAGCGTTTATTATACATTGCTTAATGTTATTTTTGCGCACCTTAATTTGCTGATGAAAGGCATCAAGCAATAGTATATTATTATTCACTATAATTCCTGCTAAAGCAATTATCCCCACTCCACACATGACAACTACAAAAACTTTCTGAATAAGAAAGAAAATGAAAAATACACATGTTGTTGATAAAAACACTGCTGTCATTACGATAAATGTATAGTATATGTTGTTAAACTGTGCCACTAGCACCAATATCATCAATGTAATTGCTAATATAAAAGCCTTTAATAAAAATGCTCCTGATTTTTGTTGATCTTCCTTATCACCTTTGAAATCAATCTTTACTCCTTTACTACAGTCTTGAGTAATCGAATTTTGAATGAACTTAACTCTTTCATCAACAAGATAGCCAGTATCAACGTCAGCAGAGATTGTTACTGTGCGTGATCCATCAATCCTACTTAGTTTATTTGCCTTTTTTTCGGGAACGTATTTCACTATGCTACTCATAGAATATGGTCCATTTGCTGTATTAATAAAAAGGTTATCTATAGTTTTCATGTTGCGATTCTTTCTGGGAAAGCGTAGTACAATATCAATTTCCTCATCTGCGTTATTTGGTCTATATTTTCCAATTAATACTCCATTTGTAACCATCTTTATAAAATCACCGATGGTTGCAACACTTACTCCAGAGCTTGTAGCCTTACTCTTATCAATACTCATATTCCACTCTATTTCAGGTGCTGATCTACTATCTTGAATATTTATAAATCCAGATGAAGGTTGGTCCATAATTTTTAGGATTTTCTCTGCTACTGAATTCAAGTTGGATGCACTTCCGCTTAAGTTAATTTGTATTGGCTTGTCAGCTGATGGTCCTGACTTTTGTTCCTGTACATCAATTATTACTCCTTTTATGTTTTGTACACTACTCCTTATATCATTTAGTATTTGCGTAGCTTTGCGCCTGCAGCGCCAATCTACAAGTTCCAATTGAATTTTGGCAATAACGTTGTCTGAAAATTTTCCTGATCGAGCATAAAAAACATAAATTTCCTTTTCAACACCCAAAATACGTTCTTCTACTTTCTTAAGTATCAAATCTCGTTCTTTGGCTGATAAGCTTTCTTTTACTTTAACGCTGATTAAAATGTTATCTGAATCTACATTCGGAAAGAACTTTAATCCAGGACCAAAAGTAAAATATAATATACTAGACAAAAATAAAACAAACACAACAACACATACAAATTTTTTGGGGTGATCTAAGACTTTCTCTAACATACGTACATAAGTTCTTATTATAAGCCCAGTATTTTTTATCTCACCACTTTCTATAGCACTCATTCTTATTATTTCTTTTTTTGAAGTTATGGAAGGTTTACCAAATATTGCACCAAGTGTTGGTATAAAAACCAAAGCCATAATTAGCGATCCAGTTAAAGTTAGAATTATTGTAATTGGTATGTACTGCATAAATTTACCGACTGTATCGGGCCAGAGTAACAGAGGGAAAAACACTGCTAATTTAGTCAATGTTGATGATAAAACTGGATAGAACATATCATGAACTGAGGTGCAAAAGGCTTCTACTTTATCCATGCCACAAATCATCTTTCTATCAGCATATTCGCTGATTACAATTGCATCATCAACCAGCATGCCAACTGCCATAATTAAACTGAAGAGCACAACTATATTTAGAGTAATACCCATGAGGTAAAGAGCCATTATTCCTATTAGAAAGGAGCCAGGTATTGATAGTGCAACAAGAATAGCAGCCCTTGTTCCCATAAAGAGCATTATTATGGTTAATATTAGTAATACGGCAAATATTATACCATTTTCCAAGTCGTCAAGCACATCACGTACATTTTTTGACTGGTCATTCAAATAAACTACTTTTAAATTTTCAGGTAATTGATCTTTTGCTTTGTCTATTAAGTATTTTACTTGATTTACCGTGTCTATTATGTTTTTTCCATTACGTTTTGAAATTTCTAGTACAATGCTAGGTAGTCCATTAATACGAGCAAATCCTTGGTGATCCTCAAACCCAAGGTATACTTTTGCTATATCTTTGATTCTCAAAACTGCATCACTTTGAGATCTAATAGGAATATTCATAATATCTTCTATGTCTTTTAATAACCCTGATATTTTAATCGAATATTTACCGGTATCATTTTCTAGTGATCCGGCTCCTACCAATCTGTTGTTGTTTGATATAGCTTGAAATATCTCATTTGATTGAATGTTATATTTTGTTAGAACTGTGGGCTCAATTATAACTTCCACTGTTTCTTTACGCATACCTGCTACTTCAACTTTAAGAACATTTGGCAGAGATTCTATTTCTTTCTTTAGTTTGCGTGCTATTTCAGTTAAAGTTCTTTCCGGCAAATTACCAATCAAGCCAACGTTTAGTATCGGAAATAAGCTCAAGTTTATTTCATTGATTATTGGAGATTCTGCTTCAATAGGTAATTTTGATTTTATGTTTAAAAGCTTTGAACGGACATTATCGAGCACTTCTTTATTATCATACTCTGTTCTAAATTCGAGTATCATGTGAGCACCATCATTAGTTGCAAAAGCTCTCAATTCTTTTACACCTTCGATGGATCTTAGTTCATTTTCTATAGGAAGCACTAATAGCTTTTCACTATCCTCGACAGAAATACCAGGAAACCCGACAAATACGCTAATTATAGGAATCTGTATATCAGGATTGCTTTCTCTTGGCATTTTTATATAAGTGTATGAGCCGAAGGTAAAAATCACGATAAGCAATAATATTACTGTTCTATTCCTCTCTATAATTAAGCTTTTCATTCCGGACATTATACGTATTTACATCATATTATAGCTAAGATAAATTATATATTAATTAATCCTTATATAGCTTTATGTAAATGATTAAAATTTTTACAATTTTGCAAGCGTAAGAAAATTTCTATATAATATGACTTTAGTATGGTATTTGAGGGATTATTATGGTAGCAGTTTTAAGTGTGACAGAAGGCAAGAATAAAGTGATCGTATCTGGGTTGGTTGGTGCTTCATCAACTTTAGTATTTTTAACAGTGATTCACATTGCTGCAAAGATAGCCATTATAGTTACTGCTGCTGCAGTTACTTACGCATTACTTTCATTGCTTAATAAAGCAGGAGCTAAGTCTGTTAAAACTGATGATATGTCAGAAGATGAAGGGTATAGCAGTGTTGATGAAGGTGAAGAAAAAGATACCGTAAAAGAACCAAAAAGAACTGAAACTGAGCTAGAAGAAGAATTAAAAAATAAAAGAGCAGAAGAAGAAATGAAAAATGGACTACCTAAACATATGGATTTCAAAGGTAATTCACTTTCTAAAAGTGCTGATACTACAGATAGTCATTTTGTTTCTAGTGCTACAAATATTGTTATGGAACCTTTACCTAAACACATGGATGCACTTGGTAATCCACTTCCTGAGCAGCCACCGAGCAACCTTACCAATATAGGGCTTGGATCATCTAAAAGTACGCAGAAACTATCTGCTGCAGACTTGCTATTACAGTATGGGAATGTAAATAATGATGTGAGGAAAGTGCTAGAATGGCCAATTACCTCAAAGGAGTTTAATGGGTTAGGGTTTAACAGGTAGTTGCTATATCAAACTCTCCATCTTATATTGAGGATCAGATGCAATGCCATACACTCTATTTGGCGGAGCAATTTTGTTCTCTATACCAAAAACTATACCTTCAATTATTGCTGTGAGTACTTTTTCAAGGTTACAATCTGCTCCAGGAACACGGTGCTCTAGGCGGCATCTTTTGGAATCGTTGCCAAAATAGGGAATTCTTATCGCAGCAGTTCTGTTATTCACTCCCCAACTAATCGTAGTTGGAGTATGAATATCTGGGTACTGAAATCTTAAATATGAATCATCATTTGGAGCAAAAAACAACATATGTTTTTTCATCATTGCACATAATCCACCTATGCTGTGAATCAGGTGGTCACTATATTTTTGCTTATTGCCATAAAATAAGTTATTATTATTTGAATCCATGAGGCTAACATGTACATTTAGTGCGCTGCCTGCTCTATCCAAATAAGGTTTTGCTTTAAAAGAAACATTACCATCGAACTCTTGTGCTGTTCCAATCAGTAATTTTTTTACTAACTCAAAATGCATAATTAAATTATCAGGACTCGTATAACAATCACTTTTTATCTCGTATTGGTTTAAAGAACTCTCTTTCTCACAAAAAAATCCAAGAGAAGCTATTTTATTTTTGATGCTATTCAGAAATAAATATTCTTTTTTTATTCCCTCAGTGTAAAACTCCAGTTCAATACCGAATACAGTATTATGACTCAAATTACTTAATATAATCACAAATTTACTTCAATAAATTTATACTAAATCAGCTATATTTATACAAGTACTTTACTTATTTATCAGTAAATTTAATATCTTATTTATACATAATATATTACTATTTTTTAATAACATACTTCTAATCCTCGGTACAAGCGACATTTACAAATTGATTGTTTTTATTTCAAAAAAATGATCAATTTTAGTGCTTTTATACTCTTTACAACTCGTCAAAAAATCCTCATAATTTTAGATATGTATTAAGTAGTGTTAGCTTTTTATCTTGCAGTAAGCTATTGATTATCTTGCATCTTTCTGATTATTATTCTTTCTTGGTGTGGTATATGAACTTAACTAACCCTAAGGTTTCTACTATGTTTTTTGATCAGATTATTACAGTAACGGACCACAATGTTACTTGGGAAAAAATCCAAAATTATCTCCATAATCTCTATGGAGAAGCAACATATAACAGCTGGCTGAGTTCACTAAGATTTATCAGCAACAGAAATGGAGAAGTTTTGTTGTCTGTACCAACAAGATTTATAAAGGAGTGGATTACAGTTCACTACATGGAAAAAATATTGTCATTATGGCAAAGCGAAGATCAAAGTGTATGTTCTATTGATATTCAATTAATTGAAGAAAGAAATTCAAATTCTAATACGATACTAAAAAATAGAGAGGAAAATAATCATAATCTTGGTTCACCACTAGATACCAGATTCACTTTTGATAATTTTGTGGTAGGAAAGTCAAATGAGTTAGCATTTACAGCGGCAAAGCGTGTAGCGGAATCTATAGATCCAATATCAGGAAGCAACCCTTTATTTCTATATGGTGGAGTGGGACTTGGTAAAACACATTTAATGCATGCTATAGCTTGGGACATAGTCAATTCTCCGTCAGCAAAAAGAAAAGTGGTATATTTATCAGCAGAGAAATTTATGTATCAATATATTACGGCGCTGCGGAGCAAAGATATTATGTTATTTAAAGAGCAATTTAGATCAGTAGATGTATTGATGGTAGATGATGTGCAATTTATCAGTGGTAAAGATAGTACACAAGAAGAATTTTTTCACACTTTCAATGCATTGATAGACCAAAATAAACAATTGGTTATATCAGCTGATAGGTCTCCTAGTGATCTTGATGGAGTAGAAGAAAGAATAAAATCACGACTTGGTTGGGGATTAGTTGCAGATATTAATGAAACAACTTTTGAATTAAGACTTGGTATATTGCAGGCGAAAGTGGAACGAATGAATATGTATGTTCCCAAGGATGTCCTAGAATTTTTGGCAAGGAATATAAAATCCAATATAAGAGAACTAGAAGGAGCATTAAATAAGGTTGCTCATACCTCTTTAATTGGAAGAAGCATGACAGTAGAATCAGCTAGTGAGACCCTAATTGATCTTCTTAGGTCAAATCATAGGTCAATCACAATAGAAGAAATACAGAAAAAAATAGCTGAATTTTTCAATATAAAGATTGCAGATATGCAATCTAATAGAAGGCTCCGCAGTCTTGCGAGGCCGAGACAAATAGCTATGTATTTCGCAAAGAAGTTTACGCAAAAAAGTTTACCAGATATTGGAAGAAATTTTGGTGGTAGAGATCATGCTACTGTTATACACGCAGTCAAACAAGTGGAAAATTTCATAAGAACTGACCCAAAATTTGCTGATGAAATCAATCGATTAAAAAAGATGTTTAAGTAGCACTTTATTAATGACAACCAGGCTGTTTTCATTTTTTTGATCAAATATCTTTTTCAAGTAGATTAAGTAAATCAAAGATCATTATTAGTATAAGCTAAGAGAAAATAGCTAGTCGATTGCTTAAAAAGTATATAAAATCACAATTTAAGTAGGAAATATGGCAATTAGACTTATTCCAGATAATCTTGATATAAAATTTAGTAAATATAGAAATTTGACAGCACTTGTTAGCGTTATTCTTATCATTTTTTCAATGCTTACTTTTATGCTGCGAGGAATGAATTTGGGTATAGACTTTACAGGTGGAATTTTGATAGAGATAAAATCTTCAAGCAAGGATGATGCTATTCTCGGTATATTAAAAGAGAGTGGATTTACGATACAGAGTTCAAAAGCTGGTGATAACTTAGTTGTGCGGTTTAAAGATGAGGGAGATGAAGATAAAATTAAAAAGGTTAAAAGTATATTAGAGAGCAAATTAGGTAATTTAGTAACTTATCGCAAAATAGATTATGTTGGTCCACAAATAGGCTCAACGCAGATATTTGAAGGGATATCAGCCATGTTAATTGCAATTATTGGAATATTTTTTTATGTTTGGCTTAGATTTAACTGGCAGTGTGGACTTGGTGGAATAATGGCACTGATCCATGATGTGATTTTAACTCTTGGCTTTATCAGTTTAACGAGTATTGAGTTTAATATTTCATCAGTTGCAGCTCTCCTTACCGTAATTGGCTACTCAATCAATAACTCAGTGGTTATATATGATCGGATTCGAGAGTATCAAAAAAGTGGAAAAAATGCAAAAATAGGTGAAGTAGTTGATGCCAGCATTAATTCGACTCTATTTCGCGCTATGTTAACTTCAGGTACTACTCTTCTTGCCGCTCTTCCTTTAGTGCTGATTTGTACAGGTGTGGTCAGAGACTTCTGCTTAATCATTTCTTTTGGCATTGCAATCGGCACCTGTTCCGCAATATTTATCTCTGCTCCTATATTGACCTGCAGAGCGTTGATAAGTAGAGTATAGAACGTTTAACTACGATATAATATTAGCTTGTTATCCCTAATAGTGAAATGAAAATATCTCAAAAAGCTCATACCAAGTAATGAATGGGACATAGAGTGAGTATTAACACTAGCGTGCACATCATTAATTAAAAAATTTCCTATTTTAACTTGAGGTATTTGAACCACTCCAGCTTTTATTTGACCTTTTGCAGTTTCATATATTTTAAAGTCTTGAATGTTTTGTAAGTTAATACCAGCATGTAACGCATCTTTTTGCGATAGAACAATATCAGTTGCTCCGGTATCAAGCAAAAACGTTATATTACGATCATTGACTTGAGCTTGAATATAAAAATGTCCATCGTATGACTTTGTAAATTCGATACTTCCGCCATTTTGAACCCTTCCTTTGTACGGTAGAAAAGTGCTCAGAAACCTATTGCTTAGTTTATCCCCTTGTGAATCAATAAACATTGCAGTAATGACTATTATCAGTAGCCAAATAACTAGATTTTTTGCTGCATTCATATTATTAAAATTTGAAGCCATAAGAGTAAATTTTTAAGATTAGCGTTAAAAGCTATTATTAAAAATAAGTAAATTTTATTGTTTTAGTACAATATTTAATATATACTTTAAGGAGGTATGTTCGATTTAATTTCATGTCAGAAGCAAAAAATTTAATTTTAGCAACAATTCTTTCTATATTGATTATAGTATTATGGCATATTATTTATGATAATTTTCTTAACACGAGCCAAAGCCAACCATCGATTGAAAATATTGAACATATCGAATCTTCTAACGACCTTGCTCCTATGATATACCAAAATCGTTCTGAAATTATTAATTCTACTAGAGAACAGAGAGTTAATTTAACCAATAACATGCTTGAAGGATCAATTTCTCTGAAAGGTGCAAGGTTTGATGACTTAATCTTAACTAACTACCACTTAGAACCGAGTTCTTCTTCTCCACAAGTGGTGTTACTGTCACCTGCAGAATCAAAAGATGTATATTTCGCAGAATTTGGGTGGCTCGATCCGAATGAAAAGATTAAAGTTCCAGATTCTAAAACAGTATGGCAAGCAGATAAACTCAATCAAAAAGAGGTCAATTTATTTTGGGATAATGAAAATGGCATTTTATTTAGAATGAAAATTAGCCTTGACGATAACTACATGTTTAAAGTTGAGCAAATTATTGAAAACAATACAAAAGATAATGTAGTTTTGGTTCCCTATGGTAAAATCAATCGTAAACGTGATAATATTAACGAATCCTATTGGATATCACATGAAGGAGTACTAGGTGCATTTAACAATAAACTAGAGGAGTGGACATATAAGGATATTTCCAAGAAACGTTTAATAAAGGCCAGCACAAGTGAAAAAAGTTGGTTTGGTTTTGCTGATAAATATTGGTTTACAGCTATCATACCTGAAAAATCTGATCAAATAAATGTAAGTATTAAGCATACGAATGTTAATAACATTGATAAGTTTCAAGTAGATTTTGTTAAACCTTACAAACACATACTCCCTGGTGCAAGTGTTTCTACTCTGAACTACTTTTTTGCTGGGGCAAAGAAGTTGAATTTACTTGATTCTTATAAAGACACTCTTAATATACCTTTATTTGATAAGGCTGTAGATTTTGGTGTACTTTATTTTATAACCAAGCCAGTGTTTTTACTGCTTGAATATTTTAACTTTGTTTTGAAAAATTTTGGCTTAGCAATATTATTGCTAACTTTAGTAATCAAACTTTTGATGCTTCCCTTATCTAATAGATCATATATTTCGATGTTCAAGGTGAAAAGCCTGCAGCCTGAATTAACTCGTATAAAAGAGTTGTACAAAAATGACAGCTTAAAGCAGCACAAAGAGACAATTGCGTTGTTCAAGAGAAACAATGTAAATCCAATGTCGAGCATTTTCCCTATGCTCATACAAATACCAGTATTTTTTGCTCTGTATAAAGTATTATTTGTTACTATAGAGATGAGACACGCCCCTTTTTATTTATGGATTAAGGATCTTTCAGCTTCTGATCCAACAAACATTTTTACATTATTTGGGTTGTTTAATTATAACTTTCCTATTTCTATAGGCATTTTACCTATAATTTTCGGCGCTACCATGATAATTCAGCAGAAGCTAAGTGAGAAAGATCAAACCAGTAAAGATGATATTCAAGTAAATGTTATGAAGTTTTTACCTTACATTTCTGTCTTTATTTTTTCTTCTTTTCCTGCCGGCCTGGTAATATATTGGATATTTAGTAATATTATAACTCTGGTTCAACAATCATTAATAAAGTTGCTTTTAACAAGAAAAGTAGGAATGAATGTCGAAAATACTAATAGTTAATTCAGTTTATTATACTGAAATAGCAAACCTTTTGCTTGAGGGTGCAACTGATAAATTCAAAGGAAATAATATTGGTTACGAGATAATTAAAGCGCCTGGTACGTTTGAGATACCAGCTGCAATTCTTTTTGCGGTCAAAGGCAAGAATACTAATTATGATGGTTATTTAGCTCTTGGATGTGTAATTCGTGGTGAAACTGATCATTATAAATACGTTTGTAAAGGAGTAATCGAAGGCTTAAATGCAATTGTTATGCATCATGCAATACCTCTTGGTATGGGAATAATCACAGCAGATAGTAAAGATAAAGCACTAATTAGAGCTGACAAAAATAAAAAGAACGTTGGTGGCCATGCAGCCTCAACTGTTTTGCATATGATAGATCTACACAATAAATTAAAATAATGGAGGAAAAACCAGTAGATAAAAAGTGGCGCATAAAAAGAAGTACGGCAAGATTTTTTGTTGTACAAGTTGCTTACTCAAATATTTTCGTAGGTTACAACAAAAGCACTTTTAAATTGGAAAATTGTGAACTTAAGGACTACATAAGTACGTTGAAAGATATATTTGAATGTGAAGAATTTGAACATCAGTTCTTAGAAAACTTGTTATGTAAGGTTATAAAAAGCAGTGAAGAATATGATAAAATAATAGAGTCTTATTTACACCCAAGCTGGTCACTTTCACGATTAAATCTTATAAGCTTATCTATTTTGCGTGTTGCAGTATGTGAGTTAATTGATTTTGATACACCAGCACCAATTGTTATTAATGAATATACTAACATTGCATCTGATTTACTTGATGCTCCAAACAAAATTGGCTTTATTAATGGGTTGTTAGATAAGGTAAAGGATGCAGTCAGACTAAATAAAAACCCTTAGTAACTTCTCGTAAGGTATTCGTTCAGTAGGGTGGCAAAATAAGATAGAAAAGACAGCTATAGAAATAAATGGTGTTATCCAATATGATGGCAGTGCTCCTTTTTCTGTCATCCCAGTGCTTGACACTGGGATCGAGATTGCAAGTAATGCATTCGGTTTGGTAAGTATGGATTTTGCGTTATAGAATGAAACACTTTTGGTAAAGAAAACTGGATCCCAGTGTCAAGCACTGGGATGACACCACTTTTGCTTCGATATTTACACATTAGTCATGCATCTGAACGGATACTTTGAGACAGCTTCTATAATAAGCTTAAGTAACCTAACACTAAAAAGTGAAGGGCAGACTTATTTAGTCTACCCCTTTTATACTTAATGGGAATGTTCAAAAAAGTGTGTCAAACCGAGAAATAAAAATAAAATAGAAACAAAAAATAGAGGTTTGATATATGAGTTACAAAATAGAAAATGGAACGACTGGCCTGGTAGATTACAAAGAGCTGGAAGCAAATATACTGTCATCAATAAGGGAAGGTAAACCATTGATGGGGAGAGATGGAGCATTAACACCATTTGTAAAAAGGCTGCTGGAAGCAAGTCTAGAAGGTGAAATAGAGCATCATTTATCCAATGAAAGAGAAGAAAAGAATCGAAGAAACGGAAAGAATGGCAAAACTTTGAAGACGAGTATTTGAACTATTGACACCAAGAGATAGAGAGGGAAGTTTCGAACCACAGATAGTGAAAAAAAGGCAAACAAGCTTACATCCAGAACTTGAAACAAAGGTCTTGAACATGTTTGCAAGCGGTGTGGGATACAGGGATATAGCATCCTATGTGGAAGAAATCTATGACCATAAAATATCTGCAGCAGAGATATCTGGAATTACAGATAAATTACTGCCTATAATCAATGAATGGAGGAGTCGTCCCCTACAATCAGTATACCCGATAGTATTTATGGATGGGATGTTTTTTAAGGTCAAAGAGAATGGACATTGCATAAGTAAATGCATGTACAATATATTAGGAATAGACCAAAATGGCAGAAAAGAAGTACTGGGTTTTTACTTAGCAGAAAGTGAGGGAGCTAACTTCTGGCTAGGCGTATTAAATGACTTAAAAGAGAGAGGAGTAGAAGACATTTTGATAGCTTGTGTTGACGGTCTGAAAAGCTTCCCTACAGCTATAAATAGCGTATTTCCCAATGCTGAGGTACAGTTATGCATTGTGCACCAAATAAGAAATTCACTAAAATACGTATCCAGCAAAGATATAAAAGTTTTTATGAATGATTTGAAAAAAATATACCGTGCTACAAGTAGAGAAATCGCCGAAAATTATTTACTTGAACTGGAGGAAAAATGGGGTGAAAAATATCCTTTAGTCATAAAATCGTGGCAAAACAATTGGGAAAATTTGTCTAGTTATTTTAAGTATTCTGGCCCTGTTAGAAGGCTAATTTATACCACCAATCCAATTGAGGGGTTGCACAGACAAATCAGAAAATTTACTAAAACCAAAGGTTCATTTACCAGTACAAATGCCTTGTACAAATTGGTATATTGTGCTATAAAAAAGATAGAGCAAAAATGGGCTATGGCTTTGCCTAATTGGGCTCTAACTATATCTCAACTTGATATCTTTTTTCCTGATAGGTTAAAAATTGAGTTGAACTAAAAATTCGCTTTGACACACTTTTTTGAACATTCCCCTGTTCAACTGTATCTGTTTAGGTGCATGTGAAACCAGTGCTTCCTTTCTTGTCATCCCAGCTTTCATAATGTCATTCGAGTAGCCCCTTCGGTGTCATTCAAGTAACTGACACTGAAGTTATGTCTTAAACCTTATCACCAGGCTTAACAAATAGATGGCCCAATGTTATTAACTTTATAGGCTTATCTTCGTTATTTACCACCACCCAAACACCATCGTTTTCATGATCAACAATTTCTATTGGTGTAAATACTACATAATTATTGTCATCAACAATCTTTATTCCAAGAACACCATCGTCACTTAAGCTCAAGGCTGAAGAAGGAATTTTATATGCAAATTTTTCACCTGAAGGTAGGCTTACACTAGCAGTCAGTCCTTGCAAGGATATAATTTCATTATCAGTTACCTTGACCTCCACTCTATAAGATCCAGTTTTAGGCTCAGCAATTTTACTAATAAAACTCACTTCACCTACTAATTCCCTTCCGTCTAGCAAATTAATTTGCGCTGCACTACCCAGTTTTATTTTATTTACTTCATTTTCTGAAACATACAACACTACAAGAACCTGATCAAAATTAACTATGTCAGTTATCTTATGTCCAAGATTAACAAAATCCCCTTCATTTACGTTGATCTTATCTATATAACCATCAATAGGAGATTTAATCGCAGTGTTTTCTAAATCCAATTCTAGCCTTTTTAGGTCAGCTTTTGCACTCTGCAATGCAGTAAAAGCTGATTCCACTCTTATCTGTGCTCCATAGCCTTTTTTATTCAATTTTCGAGAGGAATCATACTCAATTTCACGCTGATTTAATAAAGCTTTGGCTTTCTCAACCTGTGCAACTCTGTCATAATCTTCTATCTTTAAAATTACATCGCCTCTTTTTACTTTTTCACCATCAGACAAATAAATAGCAATAACTTGACCACTTGTTCTTGAAACAAGGCTGACCCTATGCAAGGGATTTACCGTACCAGAAAAATTTAAATATACAGTGCGATTTTGTGGAGTATAATCCTGAGTTTTTACTGAAAAACTACTAATTGGATTATCACTATGAACCGCCTGATCTTTTTTTAAAAATGTACTGTTGATAAAAAACAGTAGAATAAGAGCAATACCAGAAACGATGATTACTTTGTTTCTCATCCTTAAACAGTAAAATTTATTGACCAATCTTGTTAGAAATAACTGCATAAGTTTTCGAATCAGAAGTGTAAGTATAACACAGCTATTGTCACTCTATAAATAGTTTTATATGAGCAAGTTTTCTTACAATAAATAAGTTTTTATTGCAAAAATGCAATTTTTAATCAAATAAAAAAGTTGTGCATAAAATTTCCATCATATTATATGATGAAAATAAGAATATTGTAACAAAACTAAATATATATTTAAACAGAGCTTTAGCCCATCACTAAACCAACACCCAATTGCTCAACACTATCAATTTTAATTTGTAAAGTGCCCTTTATAAATTTATTAGCCTGGTCTGTACTCATAAAAACTGTATGTTTATTGGGCATTAATTTTTCCATATCTGCTCTATTTTTTTTATCTTGCAAATGAGGTTCGCAAATATAGCTATACTTTTTAAAATCTAGAAGTTTAGCAAAGCCATCACGATCATTCTCATGGTGAAAAGCAACATTTATACCTACTATTTCGTCCGTTTCTTGCAGCTTTCCATCTTTATCTATTACCTGTGCCTTAGCAAGCGCAACTGTAGGCTTATGGCCATAATTTGCTCCAATAACCCTTCTTATTGAATGTTCTATTGCTATTTTTTGCACTTCAGGACTTTCATCAAACTCTTTCAAAAAATTAAGGTGTAAGTTAATATATTCAGAGTATTTCAATCTGTGTTTTTTATGTATAGTTGGTTTGTAGGACAGTTCATTTGTAGGTGACTTATAGTTTGCAAGAAGCAATTTTTGTTCATATTGCTCATTAAATTTCTTTATCTTTTCAAAATGTCTTTCATATTGAGTCAATCCATCTTTCCCTTTTTTCTCCATCCTTTTCAAGAATTCCTCTACTGGCTCTCGTTTGGCTAGATTAATTTTGCGTGTAAGCGGAATTTGTTTTTTCAAGCTAATCCAATATGGTAAGCAAACAACTTTCGCATCTTTCGAAAATAGACCTTCTAACTTTTTCACTGCATTGTATAAGTTTGCTGATTCTGGTTTATAATGCCCGCTATTATTGTCTATATAAGTTATTTTACCATTTACCACTTTCATTAAACCAGAACATAAAATCGGCTTACCGCCTGCAAGAGTTGAATGACGATAAGCCCATTCGCTTTTGTTAACATTAATATGTTCATGAGTTACTAATTTTCCATCAAGCGTGATAACATAAGCTACACAACCTTTTTTACCCTTACTAATTTTATCAGTTGTATCATATAATTTGCCCTCTAAGTTGTATAACTTAAGTTCCCCATCTTGCTCGCCAATAAATTTTCTTTGATCAAATTGTTCATCAGAGTTAAAATACTTAACCCTTGTATTAGTTCCAGGAATTTTTCTTCCTTCAACTCCAACTTCTGGAAACAAATTATATCGTGGAAAAAAATAAGTAAAATTATTCTCTATCCAATACAGAATCTTATTTATGATACCAAAAACTTTTCTATTACCTAAATCAATAGAGAGTTGCTGTTCCTTTGGTACTGCTAGATGATTGGACTTTGTACCAGACTTGCCAAATTCTTTGGCAGCATATTTAAACTTTTCTAGTAAATATTCCTTACGTTCTTTTGATATTGACATTTTTACCTCACTCACTATTATTTTATCCTATATTATTTTAGACAAAAAGTCAATCTTTCTTAAGATATTAAGAAAAGAAAAAGCAGCAGCAAAATAGCTAAACTGACTTAGATTTATCGACAATTTGAAAAATCATCATTCCGCTACTTGTTAGCGGAATCTATGTTCGCACAGTTAGTTATCGCTATTTACCCAACAAACTTATGCTAAGCTGTGCTGCCACTAATTTTGCAACCAGTACTCTATAAGGCGAGCATGACACATAATCAACCCCTGATTTGATGAAAAACTCTATGGACTGTGGATTCGCTCCATGCTCTCCACATATACCAAGTTTAATTTCTTTTCTGGTTTTTTTGCCCCTTTCGATAGCTATTCTGATTAATTCCCCTACCCCTTCGACATCTAGCACCTCAAAGGGATCGTTTTTGAATATGTTGCTTTCCTTATAAGAATCGAGGAAATTAACTGAATCATCTCGTGAAAGTCCCATAGTTGTTTGTGTTAAATCATTAGTGCCAAAACTAAAAAATTCTGCGTGTTTTGCGAGTTTGTCAGCAATAAGTGCTGCTCTTGGCAGTTCTATCATCGTTCCAATTGAATAGTTCACATCGAAATTTTCGGCTTCTTTCTTTATTAACTCGCATATCAGAACAAACTCTTTCTCGCTCATGATAAAAGGAATCATGATTTCAGGTTTCACTTCTATCTTCTTTTCTTTCCTTAATTCACTTGCAGCACTGAGTATTGCCCTAATCTGCATTTTATATATTTCAGGATGAGAAATGGCAAGTCTACAACCTCGATGGCCAAGCATTGGATTTTTTTCTGATAACTGTGCTATTTTATTTTTTACTGATTCAACTGACTTATTCAGTGATTTGGCAATTTTCTCTATAATAGATTGATTGTGGGGCAAAAACTCATGTAGAGGTGGATCAAGTAAACGTATAGTAACCTCCCTGCCCTCCATAATAGAAAATATTTCTTTGAAATCAGACTTTTGCATTTCTTCGAGTTTATTTAATGCATTTGTCCTTTCATTTTCATCATCAGCTATTATCAACTTTTGAATGAATTCGATTCTATCACTAGCAAAAAACATATGTTCTGTACGACATAATCCTATACCTTCTGAACCGAATTCTTTTGCAATTTTTGCATCTTTTGGAGTATCAGCATTCGCTCTCACCTTCACTGTTTTGATTTCATCTACCCAGTTAATTATCGTTTTGAATTCTTGAGATAATTCAGGCAAAATTGTAGGAAGAATACCAAGCATAACCTCTCCTGTTCCTCCATTGATGGTGATTGATTCACCTTTATTTACTTTTATATCCCCTATAGAAAGAAATTTTTCATCTTTATCAATATAAAGTCCATTTAGACTACAAATGCATGGTTTACCCATTCCACGAGTTACAACAGCGGCATGCGAGGTCATACCTCCTCGCGCTGTTACTATTCCACTTGCAGCATTCATTCCATTAATATCTTCAGGGCTCGTCTCTGATCTTACCAAAATTACTTTTTTACCCTGCTCTGCAGCTTTTTTAGCATCACTTGCACTGAATACTACATATCCAGAAGCAACACCTGGAGAAGCTGGCAGTCCTTTGCCTATTACTTCTTGATCGATTTTAACATCAAGAACTGGATGCAATAAATTGTCAAAAGTTTTTGGATCAATTCTCAATATTCCTTCCTCTTTTGTAATCACTCCTTCGTTTACCATATCAACTATTATGCGAATAGCAGCTTCGGCTGTGCGCTTGCCAGACCTAGTCTGCAAAATCCATAACTTACCGTCCTGTACAGTAAATTCGATATCCTGCATGTCCTTATTATGACTTTCAAGTTTTTCACATACCGCGCATAATTCTCGGTAGACACTTGGTAGCAACTTCTCCATGGTACTTTCTTGCTCCCCGTCAATTGGCATAGGAGTATAAACACCAGAAACCACATCCTCACCCTGAGCATTAACTAAAAACTCACCAAAAAGCTTTTTTTCTCCAGTTGAAGGATTACGTGTAAATATCACGCCGGTTGCAGAATTATCATTTAAATTACCAAAAACCATTGCTTGCACGTTGACCGCTGTTCCAAGGTTTTCAGGAATATTATGTATTCTTCTATAGGAAACAGCCCTATCATTTTTCCAAGAGGCAAATACTGCATTAACTGAGTTTAACAATTGCTCTTCAACGTTCTGCGGGAAATTTTTTCCTATTTTCTCACATACTATCTCTTTAAAATCATTAACAATTTTCTTTAAAACATTAACATCAAGATCAGCTAAGCTTTTTACTCCACTCTTTTGCTGCTCATTATCAATAACATCTTGAAATAGGTGATGATCAAGCTGTAGTACAACATTGGAGTACATCATGATGAAACGGCAGTAGCTATCGTAAGCAAAACGTTCGCCACTTTTTTTTGCAAGCCCAACAACGGTTTCATCATTTAGACCAACATTTAAAATAGTATCAAGCATGCCCGGCATTGAATTCACACTACCAGAGCGTATGGAAACTAATAAAGGATTATTTGAATCCCCGAATTTACAACCGATGTCACTTTCGAGCATCGCCATGTAGTTTTTTATCTCGTTACGTAGATCACAAGACAATTCATTATCTTGACAATAGGCCTGACAAACAGCAGTGGAAATTGTAAAACCAAGTGGAACAGGAATGCCAATGTTACACATCTCTGCCAGATTTGCTCCCTTCCCTCCTAGTAGATTTCTCATTGCTGCATTACCTTCACAGTTGCTTTGGCTAAAGTAATATATTAACTTTTCTTGCATTTTTTTCGGATTTTCACTAATAAACATACTATACATACTATTCTAATAAATTTGTCAGGCAGGAGTAATAAATTTTGTAAAATTCAGCACAATTAAATAGCCTCTTTTCCTTTCATTCTAGTGTCCCTATTGTCATTCAAGTATTCTTTCCTGTCATCTCAATGACCTCTATGATGTCATTCCTGTTGGAGTATGAATGTAGCCTTATCTCACACTCCTGTCATCCCAGTGCCCAGACACTGGGATCCAGAAGACTGATCAAGTAATAAGAACTAGTCACGCGCTGGCTCTCTTAAATTACTTTAGCTATAAGTGTTAAGAAATTTACCAGTCAAAAAAAGGCAAAAGAATCCACATGGTGCTGATTTTATTACTGTAATTGATAATGTGCTAACGCTTAAACGAAGCGTGTTTAGGCTGAATAGAAAAAAATAAAAAAAGGCATGCAGCCGCCATAATTTCGCCAATAAACACAAGATTTGTCAAGAATCTTCTATTAAATGAAAGTTATGAAAAAAATCTATTGCAAGTCTTTTAATATTCTGTTAAGAGCTGGGATAATATAAAAATTATCATGTTCGGATTAGAAGACAGGAAATTTCTGATTACTGGTGCATCAGGCGGAATAGGGCAGGCAATTGTAGAGGTTATGCATAAAGCCGGAGCAACTTTATGTATCTCTGGCACAAAAAAAGAAGTACTAGAAGAAGTTGCTAAAAAATATGAAAAAAACATTCATGTACTTCCTTGCGACTTATCAAATCCTGAAGAGGTAAATCAACTAATAAATAAAGCAAGTGAGTTGATGAAAGGCTTTGATGGGCTCATATGCAATGCAGGCATTACACAAGACAGTTTATTACTGAGAATGACAGATGAATCATGGCAAAAGGTGATTGATATTAATTTGAGCTCTACATTTACACTAAATAGAGAAGCATGCAGGAAATTAATTAAAAATAGCTGGGGAAGAATTATAAATGTTTCCTCAATAGTAGGTTTAACAGGCAATGCCGGTCAAGCAAATTATGCAGCTTCTAAAGCTGGGATAATAGCCATGAGTAAATCTATAGCAAAAGAAGTTGCAAGTCGCGGTGTAACAGTAAATTGCATTGCTCCTGGGTTTATAGATACTAAGATGACTGAAGTTTTAAATGAAAAACAAAAAGAAAAAATATTAGATAATATTCCAATGCAAAGAATGGGAACAGGGAAAGAAATAGCAGCAGGGGTATTGTTTTTAGCAAGCGACGAAGCAAGATATATAACGGGGCATGTGCTTAACATCAATGGTGGGCTATTTATGTAGCAACACTTATTTATGGACAAACTATGAGTTTTACCTTAAAATAAATATATATAAATTTAGATTCACACTAGTTTATTACTTGGAGGCAAAAGAATGAGCTATATAATAAAAAAATTTTTTAATGCTTTATGTATAGTGCTGTTTCTCTCTTTTTCAGATTACGCAAATGCTGCTACTGATATAGATGATACAACTGCCCAAGTAATATGCAATATTATTGGTTATATTTGGGGAATAGGTGGGCCACTTATGACTGTAGTCATAATAGGTGCAGCTTTGCTTGCAATATTTGGTAGAATGCCATGGCCAGCTCTCTTTGCCCTAGGTATGTTTTGTGGTGTATTTTTTGGTGCCAAAGCGATTATAATGAAAATTATACCCGATAGCATTAAACAAGGTAGTATGTTGAGCAAGTGTGGGGAAAAATAACTTAAAAATCAGGATATTTTTGTGTGTATTGTTCCTTCATGTCTTCAATCTGTAACAAATAATGACTGTCTTTCGGTAAAGTTTTAACAGCTACCTCAGCGTATTTCATAAATTTCTCTAAATCACCTTCAATACAAGCCTTCTTTGTCAAAGCAAAGTAATACATTGCCATATCAGCGCTACGTTTATATGCAATACTTAAATACTTCCAGACAAAAGCGTTATTTGCTTCTACGCTTGCAATCTGCTCCAGGTAAAAAATTGCCTTCTCTACGTCACCGTATAACAATAAAGTATGAGATAATGCAAGTTTCACTAAATAGTTATTCTTCTCAGATAAATATCTAAGTGATTCTTCATACATTTTTATTGCTTCACTTAAATTTCCAGCTTTGTATAACATCTCCGCTTTTAATTCATATAAATAAGGATCATTGCGTGACTCTTGAATCAATGAATTAACTTTAGTAATAGCCTCTTCTATCTTTCCTTGCCTATAGTGAATTACAGCATTTACATACTTAGAACTACCTTCATATTTATTAGATAACACATGAATAGGAGCAAAGAAAGAGTCTAGCTTTGCAACCATACGCTCAAACTTCAGCAATTTATCTGCAAGGATTGGTTTTATATTGTTTTTAATCTTATAATTCTGTACAGCAAATATACGCTTATCACTAAGTGGGTGAGTGCGGAAATACTCTTCAGTGTTTTCATGCTCAATACTCTTAAAATAGTCAAAAATCTCTTTCATACCCAAATTATCATAGCCAGATTCATCTAGGTATCTTAAAGCATAGCTATCTGCTACACTCTCTTGCTCTTGAGAATAGTTAAAAAACAACCTTGAACTAAGCGTTACACCACTAAGCAAGATTGCACTCGCAACCTGAGGGTTAATGACAATACTAGAAACTAATCCTACCATATAACTAATCATTGCTATTGATTGAAAATAACCTATAGCACTACTCATTTGTAATACATGACCAGCAGATATATGAGCAATTTCATGTGCTAATATACCAAGTAAGACATAAGGTTCAGTCGAATATTGTAAAAGCCCTAAATGAATGAAAATGCTATTATTGTTAATTACAAAAGCATTAATCGATCTATCATCAACTATAAAAACTTTTATTTTATCATTATCAATACCCGCAGCAGAAAATAAAGGTTGCGCTAGATCCTTAACTACCGCTTCCACTTCACTATCTCTAATAATACTAACAGAGTAAGCGCTATTACAGTATACGAAAAAAAATAGTAAAACAAAAAGCTTAGACATGGAAATTCCTTGTTTGTATAACTTTGAGGAATTTTATATTTTAACACTTAAACTATACGAATCTATAAACGCTAGTTTAAATTTTGAACGTAACTGATAAGTTTATCAATGGTAGTTAACTTAATATTATGTTGTTCAGCAAATTCAAGCAACTGGGGTAAGCGCATCATAGAGCCATCATCATTCACTAATTCACAAATAACTGCAGAATGATTACATCCCACTAACTTAGCTATCTCAACACTTGCTTCAGTATGACCAGCACGTTGCTCTACTCCACCCTCATGTGCAATCACAGGAAAAATATGACCGGGAGTTATAATGTCATCCTGAGTTCTATTTTTATCAATAGCAACATGTATAGTTTTTGTTCTATCCTCAGCTGAAACACCCGTAGTAATACCATAACGTGCATCAATTGATGTAGTAAAAGCAGTATGATTTTCACCAACATTTTTTTTTTCCATGAAACTAAGGCCTAACCTTTTCATGTGAACTTTAGTCATTGCTAAACAAACAATCCCTGTACCGTATCTAACCATAAAAGCCACATGTTCTGGCTCTAATTTCTCAGCTAATACAATCAGATCACCTTCATTCTCTCTGTTTTCATCGTCAACTAAAATGAATAATTTACCAGAACTAGCATCCCTTAATACATCTTCCACAGAAGAAATACCGGGTAGACTAATTGAAGGATAAGTTACTTGTACCATGATTTACTTAAACTCAATCTTAACTATTTTATACAATTTCTCTCCATTTGGCACTATCACTTCCACATACTCACCAACTTTTTTGCCAATTAAAGCACTACCGAGTGGTGAATCCGTAGAGATCAACTGCTTTGAAGCATCAGCTTCATACCCACCTACAATCTTATAAACATATTCTATTTCACTGTTATCATCACCGAGCATGCTTACCGTAACAGTTGCACCAAACATTACTGTATCACCAGACAAATTTTTTACTTCTATCACTTCTGCATGTGAAAGTTTACTCTCTACCTCAATTATGCGGCCTTCAATAAAACTTAATCTTTCCCGTGCTGCATGATATTCTGCATTTTCAGATAAATCGCCTTGATCACGAGCATCAGAAATAGCCTGTATGATAGAAGGTTTTTCTTCCTTTAATTTCTCAAGTTCGACTTGCATACTCTCAAAACCTTCCCTTGTAATAGGAAACTTGTTAACAATGGATGAAGTCATAATCACCGCCTAAACGCAATTAAATTGAGTGACAAAATCACTCACAATACCAAGAATATCATCTTTTATATCATCATTCATGTCACCTGACAACTTTTTTAAAACTCCAGGGTGAACAGTTTGAAAATAATTGATAAGATCACACTCGAACCTATTGATGTTGCTCACCTGTACCTTATTTAATTGACCATACAGATTAGAAAAGATATACATAAGCAATACTTGCTCTTCTATTTGCATAGGTGAATACTGTTTTTGCTTTAATAATTCAATAAGGTATTTACCTTTGTTTAAGGACAATTGAACAGTAGCATCAAGATCAGAACCAAATTTAGCAAAGTCTTCCAGTTCTCTATATTGGGCCAAACTCAGCTTTATAGAACCAGCAACTTTTTTCACAGATTTCAATTGTGCAGCAGAGCCAACCCGAGAAACCGATAAACCTATATTCACTGCAGGGCGAAATCCTTTGTGAAACAATTCAGACTCAAGAAAAATTTGTCCATCGGTAATTGAAATCACATTAGTTGGAACATATGCAGATACATCACCAGCCTGAGTCTCAATAATCGGCAAAGCAGTCAAAGATCCCTGTCCTTTTTCATCAGACATTTTGGCAGCTCTTTCAAGCAAGCGAGAGTGTACATAGAATATATCTCCAGGATAAGCTTCACGACCAGGAGGACGTCTGAGCAATAAGGACATCTGCCTATATGCCACAGCATGCTTAGATAAATCATCATATACCACCAAGCAATGCATTCCATTATCACGGAAAAATTCTCCAATAGTGCAACCGGTATAAGGTGCTAAAAATTGCATAGGCGCGCAGTCAGATGCGCTAGCCACAACTACGGTTGTATACTCTAATGCTCCACTTTCTTTTAGCTTATTCACCACTTTTGCTACTGTCGAAATTTTTTGTCCAATAGCAACATAAACACAGTAAATTTTTTGATTTTCGTTTACCTCATCATTAATCTTCTTCTGATTGATAATAGTATCAATCGCAATAGTGGTTTTACCAATTTGTCTATCGCCAATAATTAATTCACGTTGCCCTCTACCTATAGGAATCAACAAATCTATAATTTTAATTCCTGTCTGCAGAGGTTCATGCACAGATTTACGGTCAATAATACCTGGCGCTTTAGATTCTATATACATTTTGTTCTTGGCTCTAATTTCTCCGCCATCGTCTATAGGATCGCCTAATGCATTTACAACTCTCCCTAATAATTCATGACCTACAGGCACCTGTACAACATCACCACTACATTTTACAACGTCCCCTTCTTTTACATCACGGTCATTGCCAAGCACAACTATTCCAGCTGTATCATGATCTAAATCAAGAACTATTCCTTCTACACCGCTTGCAAAAGATACCTTTTCACCAAACTTTGCTTTTTCCAGCCCATAGACCAATGTGATACCATCCGTTACTGAAATTACTTCACCTATATTTTCTCGTTTTATAGGATTATCAAATGTCTCAACCTTCTCTTTTATTATGTTTACTACTTCAGAGGCATTTATGCTATTCTTCATATACAATTCCTTATTTTCAACATTTCCATTTTACTCAAATCAACCAATCTATCCAAATAACTCTTAAGCGAAGCATCAATCAAGTTAAAACCATACCTAACTACAAAGCCACCTAGTATAGAAGGATCAACCACATGACTGACTTTTATTATTTTACCAAGAAAGTTCAAAGATTCAGTAATTATTTTTATATCAGGTTTCTTTAAAATCTCTGCTGATTTTATAGTAATTTCCAATTCATTTTCACTTTCCCTTACAAGATTTAAGAATTTTTCTAATATAAGGATTAATAAACGGGAGCGCTTGTTTGCAAGTGTAACCATAATAAATTTGACTAAGTTTTCACTCAAGTTCTCCTTTATAGAAAGTATCGCTTCTTTTTTGTGCAAAAGAGAAACCATAGGATGAGATAGATACACAAAAACATCTTGATCTTTAAAAAAAGCTAACAAAAATTCTACTTCTTTTCTTATAATACCTAATCTGCTTCCTGAGACATGAAACAGTGCTCTAGCATAAGATGAAACTAAATTATTGTTTTTCATATTCAATTACCTGTTCTAGTAAATCTAAATTATTTTAGCTACCATTGTTCAATCCAAGCATTTTTTATATAAATAGGTCTTCTCCTTAAGGAAAGAAAACATAAATCATATCTGACTGAATAATCTAAAAAATCAAGATTTTTACTTAAGAAATATTTAGAAGAATTTATAATAGACTGACACTGAAAATGAGATATCGGTACTTCTTTTCCAAATAAACTTGTTTTAACTTCTATAAAAATCAGCTCCCTTTTTTTAGATACAATTAAGTCAATTTCACCCAACTTACAACGGAAGCGACGTTTTATAACATTATAGAATTTCAGCTTTAAATATATCGAAACTAACAATTCTCCAAAGTAACCTACAAAATAGCGTAACCTACTTACCATAAAAAGAATAATTAGCTTTGTGTAACTACTTTGCTTCCTTTTTTATTTTTACTATAAATCTCACCTTTTGCTGAAATATCTCTATCAACTAGCTCTATCACTGCCATTGGAGCGCAATCACCCTTTCGAGTACCAAATTTTATTATTCTAGAATATCCACCTTTACGGTCTTGATAACGATTAGCTAGAACGCTTAATAATTTATCAACTACTAACTTACTATTATGAAGACGTGAAAGCAAAAGCCTTCTACCATGTAAAGAATCGTTATTCTTAGCAATTGTAATAAACTTTTCCACATATGGACGAAGTGCTTTAGCCTTTGGTAAAGTAGTTACAATCTGCTCATGATTAATTAATGAGATAGATAGATTCTTTAACATTGATAACCTATGCTCGGTACAACGAGACAGTTTATTTTTCTTTATTCCATGTTTCATATACTACCTAATCCTCATCAGTATGTTGTTTAGCCAGTTCATCTATATCCTTAGGCGGCCAATTTGGTATATTCATACCCAAAGACAAACCTGAATTATTTAAAATTGCCTTGATTTCATTCAAAGACTTTCGGCCAAAATTAGCAGTTCTTAACATTTCAACTTCCGTCTTTTGCACAAGATCACCTATATAAGTGATATTTTCATTTTTCAGACAGTTATGAGATCTAACAGATAATTCCATTTCATCTACTTTACGCAATAGAACAGGATCATAGCCCAAATCTTTAGCACCACTAGACAAAGAAACCTGCGATTTTTTATAACTCATATCAGAACTAATAAAAGGCTGAAATTGCTCCTGTAATATTCTTGCAGCATAGTCAACAGCTTGACTTGGAGAGATTGTACCATCAGTTTCAATTGACAATATTAGCTTATCTTTATCAGTAACTTGACCAACACGACTATTCTCTACTCTATACGAAACCCTCTCGACAGGACTATATAAAGCATTAACTGGAATAAAACCAATTAAATCTTGTTCATTCATAAGCTTTAAAAATTCATTTTCTTTATATTTATTTACAGGAAGATAACCTTTTCCGCTAGCAACATATATAGTAATGTTAAGCTCCACATCTTGACCTAGTGTACATATCACCAAATCTTTATTAACAATAGAGCATTGGTCATCAGTTTCTATCATTCCAGCTAATACTTGACAAGGCCCTTTAGCGCTCAAATTTAAGCACTTATTAGACGTGTTATTTAACTTACATCTCAACATGCCCATATTTAATGCTATATCAGTTATGTCTTCCCTAACTCCTTGGATCGAAGTAAATTCATGATTCACGCCTTCAATTTTTATTCCATAAACAGCACTACCGCGAAGAGAAGACAACATTACACGCCTTAATGCATGACCCAACGTTAAAGCAAAACCACTTTCCAAAGGTTCTAGAACTATATCACCTTTTTTACTTGAATCACCTGATATTACCTTAATCGCATTAGGCTTAGTTAATCTATCTAAATTTCCACAGAAAGAGACATTATCACTATAATACATACAAAAACCTTCCAAATATCCTATACTCTTCTTTTTTTCCTTAGTCTACACCCATTATGAGGTATCGCCGTTTTATCTGCAATTGAAGTGACAGTCAATCCACAATTCCTAAGTGCTTTAACTGCAGCTTCTGCACCAAAACCAGGACCACGAATTATTACAGAAACAACCTTCATACCAAATCTCTCTATTACTTTCTTCGCAGCAGAATCGGCAACCTTACCTGCAGCACAAGGTGTGGATTTTCTCGAACCAGAAAAACCACATGCACCAACAGAAGTCTGGTAAAGCGTATTACCACAAACATCAGTCACATTTACAAAAGTATTATTAAAAGTTGCACGAATATGGACAATACCAGTAATAAACCTTTTTGTATTCTTACCAACCGTTTTAACTTTTTTCATAAAAACTCACGATAATAACAAATTTTATTTTTTTCCAGCAATAGGCAATTTAGATCTGCCTTTACGAGTTTTAGCATTAGTATGGGTTCTTTGTCCCCTCACAGGCAAACCTTTTCTATGCCTTAATCCTCTATAGCAACCGATTTCCATTAAAGATTTTATATCCATAGCCACTTTTTTTCTGAGCTCACCCTCTATGACATATTTTTGCCTAATAAAATTACTAATTTTCTCTATATCTTCATCTTGTAATTCTGAAACACGCTTACGCTCATCAATTTTACAGCTACGACAAATTATATTCGCAGTAGTAATACCTATACCATGTATATAAGTTAATGCAAAAGGAATACACTTCTTCACCGGAACATTTATGCCTGCAATACGTGCCACTGATACCTCGATACTTTATTAATAATAACTCTTAATTTATACCATAAAACAACTTATAGTCAAATCAAATTACAAGAAATTTTACTTTCAATCTCTTGCATTACTCTATCAACACTCAAATTAGCGTTAATTGTTAACAACTTGTCCTTATAATACTCGCGCAAACCCTCTATCTGAGAATGATATTCTCTTATCCTCTTATTAATTGCAAGCATATTAGCATCATCAATTCTCTTCTCCAATCTCGTACTTTTACATTTAGCACAAGTAGTATTCTTAAAAGAAGATATACTATATATACTTTTACAATCCAAACAAGTAAGACGATCTTTTAATCTATCAATTGCAATATTATCGTCAAGCTGCAACTCAATTACAAGATCAACATCCCTATTGCATCTTTTTTGCAAAACTTGAGTTAAAAAATGAGCTTGATTTAAATTTCTTGGAAAACCATCTAACAAAAAATCACCATCTATTAATGCAAGCTGGTCACACAATAATTTACATATAACTTCATCTTGAATTAAATTACCAGATTCAACAGTATCCTTTATTCCTTTACCTAATTTACTCCCACTAGATATAATATTCCTTAATAAATCTCCTACTGAAACTAATTTAAAATTATACTTTGCTATTAACAAACTGGACTGAGTACCCTTACCAGAGCCAGGAGGACCAAAAATTGTAATAATCACTTTAGTCTCCTTGTTTTAGACTCATATTTCTTTATCCAACTATCGTACCTATTTGAAAAAACATAAGATTGTACTTGCATAATAGTATCAGTAATAACGTTAACTATAATCAGCAAGCTCGTCCCACCAAAAATAAATGGTATATCATAATGATACCTCATAATTTCAGGTATAGTACATATTACCACCAAATACGCAGACCCAATAAATGTTAATTTAAAAACTATATCTTGAAGATAATCAGAAGTATGTTTTCCAGGCCCTCTACCAGGAATAAAACCACCATTTTTCCTAAGAAAATCAGCATTTTCCTCTGGATTAAATATAAAATTGGTATAGAAAAAATTAAAAAGTACTATGAGTATTAAGTAAGTTATAATGTACATCACTTTATTTGCCATAAAGTAGTTTAAAATAAAATCAGCAATGGCATGACCTTTATAGAAATTTGCAATTGAAATAGGCGTTAATAGAATTGCGTTAGCAAAAATAGTTGGTATTACACCAGATAAATTGATCTTCAATGGAATGTAAGTAAAATCATCATTATGTAATTTTTTAAACTGTTTTTTGGGATATTGAACAATTACCTTTCTATAAGAAGATTCTGTAAAAATGACTAAAAGGAGCAGTAAAAAAAACAATGCTATAACAAAAAGGGTAATGAAAAACGACATACTACCATTTTTATTTAATGTTAGCAGAGATGATAAAGCATTATGTAATTCAGATGTTATGCCAGTAAAAATGATTAATGAGATACCATTGCCTATACCGCTCACACTGATCCGCTCACCAAGCCATATTAAAAATATAGTTCCACCTAAAAGGCTAAAGACACCTATAGTACGAAACATAATACCAGGTTCAACTACAACTAATACCCCTTCCCTATTCATTCTTTCTAACCCTATTAAGATCGTAATTGATTGAAAGATACAAAACACTATAGTCATATAGCGTATATAAGAGTTCATCTTTCGACGTCCTAACTCTCCTTCATTTTTAATTTCATTGATTCCTTTAACGGCAGAAGATAATAATTGCATAACTATGGATGCAACTATGTATGGCATAACGTTTAACGCCAAGATCGTCATTCTAGCTAAAGCGCCACCAGAAAATAAATTAAATACTCCAAAAACACCAGAACTCTCTTTTGGAAATATATCATTGATTATATCAAGATTAACTCCAGGAATAGGAACATAAGTGCCTAAACGATAACAAACTAAAGCCATTAGCGTAAAAAATATACGCTTTAGTAAATCACTTTTATATAACAACGTAGAATCCAAACTATTAAATGCAAATTTACTGCTCATGATTTACGATAGTATTTCTACACTACCACCAACTGAAGCTACAGATCTTTTTGCAGCTTCTGATGCAAAATCAACATGAAACACAAATTTTTCGCTTAATTTACCCTTATTAAGAAGTTTGATTTTACTTTTAACAGATCTGATAAAACCTAATTTATGCAGTAGCTCCTTATCTATGATAGAATCCTTGACTATTTTTTTAGCTTCCATTAAGCACTGTACATCACCAACATTAAATATAGAGTATAAGTTTTTGCGTATAGGCTTAAAACCTCTTTTAGGTAAACGAGTATATATAGACTGCTGTCCACCTTCAAAACCATTTATAGAAACGCCACTTCTCGCTTTTTGCCCTTTATGCCCCCTACCAGATGTTTTACCTTTACCACAACCAATACCTCTACCTAATAATTTAGGCTTCTTTTTCTTAGATAATTTGGTAAACACAGAATTTAATTTTACAGCATCATTCATACTTTACCTATTTCCAACTATCTCACTAATCTTTTTACCCCTCTTACCTGCCACTTGGCGAGGAGATAACATAACATCAAAAGCCTTAAATACTGCACATATAATATTATGGGGATCATTTGATCTAGTAGACTTAGCTACCACATCCTTTATACCTAATACCTCAAAAACCGACCTCATTGCTCCACCAGCAATAATACCTGTTCCAGTTCTTGCAGCTCTTAAAACTATCTCACCAGAACAAAATTTAGCTTTAATATCATGATGTAAAGTTCTACCTTCACGTAAGTACACCCTAATCATCGACTTCTTTGCAGCATTTACAGCTTTCACTCTTGCTTCAGCAACCTCTGCGTGTTTACCTATTCCACATCCTACCCTACCCTTACCATCACCAACAACAACCAAAGTTGAAAATGAAAATCTTCTACCACCTTTAGTAACCGTTGTTACCCTTCGCACTGAAACCAAAAGTTCTGATAAATCATTATTATTTTGTAAATTCTTTACAGCCATATTTAAAACCTTCTAAAATTTAAATCCAGAGCTTCTTAAAGCCTCAGCAAATTGAGAAATCAATCCTGTATACTTATATGCTCCCCGATCAAAGACGAACCGCTGCTGCAATTTTGTACTAGGCAGACGCTCAATCAATAAAGAAGAAACCTGTTTTATAGTTTCAGCATTGACCCTACCTTTACATACATTCCTAATTTTATCATCCAAAGTAGAAGCAGAAGCTAGGGTTATTCCTTTTGCATCGTTAATCAACTGAACGTAAAAATGTTTATTAGACTTAAATACGGATATACGTAAACGTCCAGCGCTCTTATCGAGCTTCGCTCTATTACGAAGTTTCCTTTTTTCATAGCTACTTAAAAAATTATACAATCTTTTCATTTTAATTACTTCTTTTTATTTACAACCTTACGCAGCATAAATTTGCCTTTTATTACAATACCCTTACCTTTATAAGGATCATATTTTCTAATTTTGCATATATCAGAAGCCACCATATAGACTTTTTGCTTATCCATACCGCGAATCACTAAATGAGTTGGCTTTATACACTTAATCTCAACGTCTTTAGGCACTTTATACTTAATATTATGACTATAACCAAGATATAAAGTCAAATACTTATCATCACATTCTGCTTTATACCCCACACCATTAATCTCAAGATCAACAGAAAAATCATTAACCATACCGTTAATCATGTTATTAATATTACTTCTATAAGTGCCCCATATAGATTTTATTTTATCATAATCATCCCTGCCTTGATCAACAGAAAGTAACAATTGATTATCAACTATCTGACACAGAATGCCACTACACAAGTTCAGCTCTTTTTCTGCCCTAACACTTCTTATTAATACCCTACCATCATTATATTCAACTGAAAGATCAGCAGGAATATTGATAGGTGCGGCACCTATACGAGACATACATTTCTCCTATCATTTAAAATACACGACACAAAACTTCTCCACCAACTTTTAATCTACGTGCATTATAATCGGTCATCACTCCTTTCGGTGTAGATATAATAAAAATTCCAAGACCATTATATGCTTTAGAAATGTCCTTACACTTAGAATAATAACGACAACCGGGCTTTGATACCCTAGCTATATCATTAATCACAGGTGATTTATCATAATACTTCAACTGCACAACAAGCGAAGGGATACTATCACTCTCTTGCTTTTCATAATTAAGAACATACCCTTCCTCTTTTAAGATCTTCAATATAGAAGAATTCACTTTAGAGAATAGGACTCTTGTTTCCCTATGCATTGCCAATTGAGCATTACGTATTCTTGTTAAAAAATCACCAATACCATCAGATAACGACACTATTACACTCCTTATATCACATTTACCAACTAGATTTTGTAACCCCTGGAACTTGTCCAAAAGAACACAAATCACGTAAAACAATCCTACATAAACCAAATTTTCTATATACTCCTCTCGGCCTACCAGTTAAAGCGCATCTATTCCTAATTCTGATTTTAGAAGAATCTCTAGGCAATTTTTTAATCAGCTTACTTTGAGCTGCAAACCTTTTTGCAATAGATAAATCCTTATTATTCATTATAGATTTTAATTCTTCCCTTCTCTCCCTATATTGATCGCATAACTTTATTCTACGAAGATTCTTCTGTATCATGGATTTTTTTGCCATATATATTTTCTCTCAATTATCAAAAAAAGGGAATTTAAGAGCCAGTAATAATTCCTTTGCTTCCTTATCACTAACTGCACTTGTTATAATATTAATATCCATACCTCTAATTTTACTTATTTTATCATAGTCTATTTCTAAAAATGATATATGCTCCTTGATACCAAGGGAAAAATTACCATGACCATCAAATTGCTTCACACTAAACCCTCTAAAATCTTTTTCCCTTGGCAAAGCAATATATATTAATCTTTCTAAGAATTCATACATTTTATTTCTACGCAAAGTCACTTTACAACCTACAGTTGCACCTTTTCTAATTTTGAAACCAGAAATAGATTTTTTTGCAAAGGTTAACACAGGCTTTTGCCCAGCAATCAAATGTAGATTATCAAATGGCTCATTTATCGCTTTATTGTCCGTAGCAGCATCTCCAACGCCCATATTGATACACACCTTGACAAGTTTAGGCACTTGCATTACATTGCTGTAATTAAACTTATCCTTTAAGGATTTTACTATATTATCTTTATACAATTGTTTAAACATATCAACCTAATCTATCACTTCTCCAGAAACTTTTGCAAAACGCACTTTTCTACCATCTATAATCTTAAATCCTACTTTAGTTGGAGTTTTACACTTAGGATCCAATATTGCAACATTGGATACATCAATAGCTAACTCTTTATTCAATATACCACCACCACTACCAGCTCTTGGTTTAGTATGTCTCTTACACACATTTACGCCAGAAACAACTACTTTCTTTTTAGCATCACGTATTATAACTTTGATTACCTTACCAATTTTTCTCTTATCTTTACCAGTTAAAACTATAATATCATCACCACTTTTTATTTTAGCACTCATTATAAAACCTCATCAGCTAATGACATTATTTTCATAAAAGAACCAGATAACAACTTTTTTACTGGACCAAACACCCGAGTGCCAAGTGGTTCACCTTGATCATTAATTAAAACCACAGCATTGCTAGAAAAACGAATTACAGAACCATCAGATTTCTTAACACTATTTTTTACTCTAACAACAACCGCTTTATATACTTTTCCTTTTTCAACTTTACCTTTTGGGTTAATAGACTTAGTAGATATAATAATCGTATCACCTACAGATGCAGATTTCCTACCACCTAACAAGCCAATACAAAGCACTGCACGCGCACCAGAATTATCAGCTACTTCTAACAATGTATTTTTTTGAATCATATAAATACCTATTCCTTTTTAGCTATTGATAACAACCCATTTTTTAGTAACAGAAATAGGCTTATGTTCCTGTATTAAAACCCTATCTCCCTTTTTGCAACTATTATTCTCATCATGTGCTGTATACTTCTTGTATTTTTTAATAACTTTTTTATACAGCCTATCCTTATACACTTGTAACACCGAAACCTTTACAGTCTTATCAGACTCAGCATTAGTTACGACACCACAAAAAACCTTCTTAGGCATTTTTTCCCTCTCTCTTTCTTCTATTTAATACAGTTAGACTACGAGCTATGCTCTTTCTTATTAAGCTAAAACGCGAAAAATTGTTGCACTGGCCCAGCTTTTTTTGAAAAGCCAAATTAACAAATTCTTTCCTCAAATTCACAAGAAGTTCATGTAATCCTTGTGAAGATTCTGATTCAAATTTAACTATATCCATTGCAACTCCATTCAATTATGATTAGATATAAATTTACACTTCATAGGAAGCTTAGCAGTCGCTTTTTCAAGCGCCAATCTTGCTAAATGCATGGGAACATCACTACTAATTTCAAACAAAACCCTACCGGGCTTAGCTTTAAATACCCAAAATTCAACACTACCTTTCCCTTTACCCATACGTACATCTGCTGGCTTTTTACTAACCGGGGTATCAGGAAAAATTCTTATCCACACTTTACCAGAGCGTTTTAACGTTCTAGATATTACGCGCCTTGCAGTTTCAATATGCTTAGACTGAACCTTACCTACTTCCATAGCTTTTAATCCATAATCTCCAAAAGACAGCGTGCTACCACCCTTAGCATTACCCTTAATTCTCCCCTTAAATACCTTTTTATATTTACTCTTTTTGGGAACAAACATTTCAATATACCTTAACTACCAACATAAACCCAAACTTTAACTCCTATAATACCACATATAGTCTTCGCTTCACAAAAAGCATAATCTATATTAGCACGCAAAGTGTGTAAAGGCAAACGACCTTCTTTGTACCATTCAGTACGAGCTATTTCAGCTCCGCCAAGACGCCCAGAGCAACTTACTTTAATACCCTCAGCACCCATCTTCAAACAATTTTGAATAGCTTTTTTCATCGCCCTTCTACATGAAATCCTTTTTTCTAGCTGATGTGTAATACTCCTTGATATTAAAACTGCATCTATTTCAGACTTTTTAACTCCTACTACATTCACTTCGACACTACTTTCTACTTTTTTAGCTATTTTTTGCTTTATCTTCTCAACATCCAAACCTTTCTTACCTATTATAACCCCAGGTTTAGAAGAATGTATTATTACAGACACTAAAGTAACTGTACGCTCTACAGTTACTTTAGAAATACCAGCATGCTTAAAGGATGCATTTATATAACTGCGAATAAATAGATCTTGATGCAATTTCTGTTTATAATCGTCCGTAGCACACCAAACAGAATCCCAGGTATTACTATTTATTTGCAATCTAAATACTTTAGGATTAACCTTCTGTCCCATATTTTTACACTTTCCTTATTAATTTTCCATTTCTATAAATCATACAATTTCTTTCAATTTTATAGTTATATTACTATAAAATTTGCTCATTCTATTAGCCCTACCCATAGCTTTTGGATATACTCTACGCAAAGTAAGTGACTTACCTATTAAAATTTCCTTTATATATAAATTATCAACGTTCAATCCATAATTATTTTGAGCATTAGCAATTGCAGAATTCAACACCTTCATTATAAAACCGGCAGCCTTTTTTTCACAAAATCTTAATTGTACATTAGCAAAAGAAACTTTTTTATTACGCACTAAATCAGCAACCAAATTTAATTTGCGAGGAGTTGATCTTAAAACCTTAGAACCAGCCTCAACTATTATATCCCTATTTTTCATATCAATTGCCTACCTTCTTGTTGCCTTTTTATCACCACCATGCCCAGTAAATTTACGAGTAGGTGAAAATTCACCGAATTTATGACCTATCATATTCTGATTATCAACACTAACAGGAATGTAATCTTTACCATTATAAACAGCAAATTTTAAACCCAAACAATTAGGAAGAATTACAGAAGCCCTGGAATGAATTTTTATCACCTTATTAATAGAACCCTCTTTTAAAGCTCTCTGAACTAATCTTAGTACAGATGGGTGTAAAAAAGGTGGTTTCCATACAGATCTACTCATAAATTAACCTTTCAATTTTTTTATATACTTATCACTAGATTTATTTTTTTTCCTAGTTTTGTTTCCTTTTGTTGCAACACCCCAAGGAGTAACAGGATGACGACCGCCAGAAGTTTTTCCCTCTCCACCTCCATGAGGATGGTCAACCGGATTCATTGCAACTCCACGTACAGTAGGTCTAATCCCAAGCCACCTACTTCTCCCAGCTTTACCCAACTTTCTATTCTTATGGTCAGGGTTAGATACTACACCAATAGTAGCCTTGCAAGAAGATAAAATCAACCTAATTTGACCAGACCTGAGTCGTAATAAAACATATTGGCCATCACGACCAACGATTTGTGCATAACAACCAGCAGCTCTAGCAATCGCAGCACCATTACCTGGCTTCAGCTCAACATTATGAACGAAAGAACCAACAGGTATATGCTTGAGTAGTAAACAATTCCCTGGCAAAATATCAGCATCATCTCCAGCTGTCACAACATCACCAGGCTTCATACCTTGAGGAGCTAATATATAAGATTTAATATCATCTTCCTTATATGATATTAATGCTAAAAACCCACTTCTATTTGGATCATACTCTATTTTCTCAACTATACCTTGATCACTTCTGTTACGTTTAAAATCTATAACTCTATACTTCTTCTTGTGACCACCACCCCTGTGACGAGTTGTAATTCTACCATGATTATTTCTTCCACCACTGGATTTCTTACCAAATACAAGAGACTTCTCCGGCTTATCTTTTGATAAACCAATTTTACTTATTAATATAGTCCCACGAGAAGACGGAGTAACAGGATTAAAAAATTTCATACCCATATTAAACGCTCATTATATCTAATTTTTGACCATCTATCAAAGAAAAATAAACCTTTTTTCTCTGTTTTTTACAACCAACCACACCCCTGAAACGTCTATATTTAGGTTTAACTCTAATAACATTTATAGAAGAAATTCTGACATTAAATAAAGACTCTATTGCCGATTTTATTTGACGCTTATTTACATTTACAAAAACATACAAAGAGTATTTATTAAACTTCTCTCTTAAAAGAGAAGCCTTTTCTGTGATTACAGGAGATTTTATTATATTATTATATTTAATCATAACAATCTACCTTCAAGATGCTTTAAAGTGTCTTTTGTTAACATCACGCATTCATGATTCAATATATCAAAAACATTTAACCCAATAGGTTTGATTAAATCTACATAATGCAAATTTTTAGCAGCACGTAACAAATCATCTCCATAATCACCAACTATTAAAAAAGAAGAAAATTTAAAATTTTTAATATATTCACACATTTTAGATGTTTTCTTCACATCAACATTCAAACTATCAAGAACAATAACTTGATTATTTAAATATTTTAGAGATAAAGCAATTTTCAAACCAAATTTACGTACTTTTTTATTAAGAGAATAAGCATGACTCCTCACAACAGGACCAAAAATAATCCCACCACCTCTAAACTGAGGAGATCGCAAGCTCCCCTGTCTCGCCCTACCGGTACGTTTTTGACCATACGGCTTAGCTGTTGTACCAGAAACATCACTGATACCCTTTGTTTTATGAGCACCAACTCTTCTCTTTGCTAATTGCCATCTCACTATATCATGCAAAATACTCAATTTTTGCTTGGCAGAAAATATCAAGGGATTAAGCTCAACACTACCTACATTATTATTAGATAGATCAACTAATTCACATTCCATAACTAACTCACCAAATTATTAGCATCATCACTCATATTCAACAGCAGACCTGCTGGAAAAGGAACATCTTTATGTAAAGGCTTTTTAACTGCATCTCTCACAAAAACATAAGAGTTTTTAAACCCAGGAACATTATTACCCTTTACAGCAATTATGCTATTTTCATAATCAATGGATAATATTTTCATATTCTGTACAGTTACTCTGCTATTACCTAAATGACCAGCCATTTTCTTCCCCTTGAATACTCTACCAGGATCTTGACATTGACCAGTAGAACCTTGTGATCTATGAGCAATAGAAACGCCATGAGATGCCCTAAGCCCACTGAAGTTATGCCGCTTCATCACACCAGCAAACCCTTTACCTAAAGAATAACCCGTAATGTCAAGATATTGACCAACTACAAAATGATTAACCCCCACCTTTTTACCACATTCTATTCCGAATAGATCAGTTAATCTACTTTCGTATAATTTACATTTACTATTTATACCCTTTTTCTTTAAATATTCCAACTGAGGTTTTGCTATTTTTTTTAAATCTCCTGTGCCTAAAATGACTGAATTGTAGCCACATTTATCTTGTCCTTTTATATCGATAATATAAGTTTCGCTGAGATGCAATAAGGTTACAGCCATGCGACTATTATCAAAATACATAGCAGTATGGCCAACATTCGTCATTAACAAACCAATTCTCCTAAGCGAATTTATTCTCTTCATTTCCTTTTCCTAAATATTAACTTCCTTAACCTTTAAATCCACTTCTACACCAGCAGAAAAAGATAAATCTGCAAGCATCTTCATCATAGTAGAAGTAGGATTATGTACAATAATTAACCGCTTAGAAATTCTCATTTCAAATTGCTCACGAGATTTTTTATCAACATGAGGAGACCTATTAACAGTAAATTTAGAATCTTTTCTTGGCAACGCAATCGGACCAGATAAATCTGCATTAAACTGCTTTAATTGATCAATAAACTCGCGAATACACTTTTCCAACAAAGAACAATCGAAAGCTTTGATTCTAATATATATATCTTGCTTCATCTTAGTTATTATACTCATTCTAAAATTTCCGAAACAACGCCAGAACCAACAGTTCTACCACCTTCTCTTATCGCAAAACGTAATCCTTTATCCATTGCTATTGGTACTTGCAACTCCACTTCTATACTTACATTGTCCCCTGGCATTACCATCTCCTTTCCATCTAGCAATTTTATGCTCCCAGTTACATCCGTTGTCCTTAAATAAAACTGTGGCTGATAATTTCCAAAAAATGGTGTATGCCTTCCTCCTTCTTCTTTCTTCAATATATACACCTCCGCATTAAATTTCTTATGCGGGGTTATTGTCCCTGGTTTTGCCAATACTTGCCCTCTCTCCACTTCTTCTCTCTTTGTTCCTCTTAGTAGTATTCCTACATTGAGTCCTGCACTTCCCTTATCTAGCAACTTCTTAAACATCTCAACACCAGTACATATCGTCTTTTGCGTCGCTTTCAGACCTATTATCTCTATCTCATCCCCTGTCTTTATCTCCCCCTTCTCTATTCTTCCTGTTACTACCGTCCCTCGGCCCGATATTGAAAATACATCTTCTATTGGCAACAAAAACGGCAAATCTACAGGCCTTGGAGGTACTGCCACATACTCATCTAACTTCTCCATCAATTTATCTATTGATTTCTTTCCATACTCACTACTATCATCCTCTAATGCTTTTAACGCAGACCCAACTATCACAGGCACTTCATCACCTGGAAATCCATACTTACTCAGCAACTCTCTCACTTCCATTTCTACCAAATCTATCATATCAGCATCAGCAACATCAGCTTTATTTATATATACCACGATATATCCAACACCCACCTGTTTTGCCAGCAATATATGCTCTCTCGTTTGTGGCATCGGCCCATCAACCCCTGACACTACCAATATCGCTGCATCCATCTGTGCTGCACCTACTATCATATTCTTTACATAATCAGCATGTCCAGGGCAATCAACGTGTGCATAGTGTCTCTTTTCTGTTTGATATTCAACATGCGCTGTTGCTATTGTTATACCTCTCTTTCTCTCTTCTGGCGCTTTATCTATTTGATCATATGCTACAAAATTACCATAATGCTTTGTTATCGCCGCTGTTAACGTTGTCTTCCCATGATCCACATGTCCTATCGTTCCCACGTTTACATGCGGCTTTCCAAATGCTTCTACTATCGCTGTCATAATTTTAACTCTTCTACCTAAAATACAAATACATCAATAAATAATATGTTGATTTTATATAAATACAACAAAAAAAGAGCGGATAGTGGGAATCGAACCCACGTCACTAGCTTGGAAGGCTAGAGCTCTACCATTGAGCTATACCCGCACAATGGAGGAGGTAGGATTCGAACCTACGTACGCAATGCGGACAGATTTACAGTCTGTTACCTTTAACCACTCGGTCACTCCTCCACAAAAATCTGTTAAGAGAACACTACCTTAACTTAAGTTTTATTATTCCTAATATTAAACATCCAAATCCAAAAGATCAAGTAATAAAAGCTAATCTAACTGATTTCAGTTAGATTTTACTTTTATATAACAAAATATTGTCAATAAAACGCCCAAATAAGTAATGTGAATCATGTGTACCTGGCGCTTCTTCTGGATGGTATTGAGTAGAAAAGACTGGGTAATCCTTCATCATTATCCCCTCTACACTATTATCAAATAGAGAAATATGAGTAACTTCAACGTTACTTGGAAGAGAAGCTGAATCAACAACAAAACCATGATTTTGGCTAGTTATCTCAACTTTTTTACTCTCCAGATCATAAACTGGATGATTACTCCCTCGATGACCAATATCCATCTTGACAGTCTTTGCTCCCAAAGTAACTGCAAGTAATTGATGGCCCAGGCATATGCCAAAAGCTGGTATTTTAGATTTCACAATAATTTCTATTTCTGAAATTACACTCTCTCCTATCTCTTGTGGATCACCAGGGCCATTTGAAAGCACTATACCATCTGGATTCATGCTTAATATTTTGTGAGCAAAACCTGTATCTGGTTTGACTAATTCAACCGTACAATCAAGTTCTACTAAGCGTGAGATTATACTATTTTTTATACCGAAATCAACAATTACAACCCTATATTTTGCATTAAGAACGCTTTGAAAGTTATTACTTAAACTGACTTTCTTAGTTATTTCTATTCCATTTACAGATTTGTATTTCTTCAATTCATCTAATATATGTGCCTCACTTGACGGACATATCATTCCATTTTGAGATCCATGTTTTCTCAAATATCTCGTCAAAGCTCTAGTATCAATTCCCGATATCCCAACTACATTATTTTTCTCCAACCAATCATTTAAACTAATATATGAAGAAGAGTGAGACATAGGAGAAAGTTCACGCATAACCACACCACTTGCAAAAACTTTTTCTCCTTCATTATCTTTGTGATTTATTCCAACATTACCAATATGAGGAAAAGTGAACGCTATTATTTGATCAGCAAAAGAAGGATCTGTTATAGTATGCTGATAACCTGTCATACCAGTGGTAAAACAAACTTCACCTATACATTTGCCTCTTTTACCTACCGATTTTCCCAAAAAGTACTTGCCATCTTGTAAAACTAAAGCTGCATCCTGCATTTAATTCTCTCAACTCATTTAAAATATTATATAAGAATTTTAAATTACAAGTAAGCAAATACTAAATTTCCCTTTAAGTTTATATAAAATTCAAAATTATAAGTAGCTTTCTTTTTTTATTATTTAGCAAAATTATAGCAAACTTAACTTGTGTGAATAGGCAATAGTCATTACATTCATACTTCACGTTATGTAAATTCACATGGATAGAAAAACTTGTCTCATTACAGGAGCATCATCTGGCATTGGAGAAAGTCTAGCACGGTTGCTCATTAAAGATGGATGGTTTGTGGTTGGCATTGCAAGGCGCACTGAAAAACTGGAAAAATTAAAAGAAGAATTAGGTAGTAATTTTTTACCTATAACATGTGATGTAAGCAAAAGTGAAAATATTAAAAACTCGTCTGATTTTTTAAAAAAGCAAAATATTATACCAAATCTCTTTTTTCTTAATGCAGGATGTGGCGAAATAGAAGATAAGTTTCATACCAACATTCATAGAAAAACATTTGAAACCAATTATTTTGGCGTTATCAACTGGATTGAAGAATGGATTCATCATAATTCCTTGGCAACTTTTGCGGTTATATCTTCTCTTGTTGCTATGCATGCAACACCACATGCTTCTGCATACTGTGCCAGCAAAGCAGCACTAAAAAGTTGTTTTCAATCACTAAAAATCCAATATTCTAACAGTAGCACAAAGTTTATCACCATAATGCCAGGGCCAGTAAAAACAGATATGTTTAAGTCTAATAAACCACTTCCCTTCATATGGGAGCCAGAAAAAGCTGCAGCATATATTTTAAAAAGTATATTTAAAGGAAAGAAAGTTATAGCGTTTCCAATTTTCTGGCGGTTATTTTTTCATATTTTACAAATTCTTCCCACTAAAATGACTGCAAGAATCTTACGATAATCACCAAATCTACCATCTTGTAAAGCTAAAGCTCTTCAAAACTCAATCGCAAGCTTCTCCACACAAAAACATCTTGACTATCGCATGTTTCATATTATATGAATAAACTGTTAATGAAAGTGGAGGGTTGCAATGCCTAATAATACAGATCAGTCTAAAAAAATAAATGAGAAATGGTTATTTATAGGAGGTGCTTCACTGTTTCTTGTAATAATGCTACCATCAATTTTTCTCTTAGCAAAAATAGCTATGATGTTTGTTATAATCTCAACTACAGCAATAGCAATAAAAATTGCCTCAAAAGCAATATCAAACGTTTTAGAGGATAAAGAGAATCAATCAACACAAAATAAAATTATAAACCTAGCTATTGGAGCAGTGTCCATACTTGCAGGTGGGATATCATTACTTATTACAGCAAAAGTTGGTTTCATCGCAATATGTTCAACTATAGCTATTTTAGCTCTGTATGAATATATTAAAGATGAAAAAATAGGTAAGGATATAAATGATAAATTCGATGAAATAGCTAATAATACAACTGAGTTTTGCGTCAACAGCATTGAAAAACTTATTCCATCACAAAGTTGTGAAGTGTAATCTTTTGTTTATAAATTTTTAGATGCATGGCTAACGTATAAACACTGAAATCAGCACTTCCTTTCTTGTTATCCTAGTAATGGCTTCCATCATCAAAAATGTTGTATTACTTTTATACTCGCAAATCTAACTGGATTCCAATGCTGGAATGACATTACCTTGAATGGAAATCGGTGCGTGATGTACATCTGTATAGAGATTAAATATGTCATTCAGTTTGTTATCATTCTAGTACTGCCATTCTATAGGTAACAGCTGTACCTGGAGCTCCTCTCTTGTCATTCCAGCACCGGAATCCAGAAAACTTAATTTCAAACCAGTACTTTCCCTCTTTTCATCCCAATTTCCAAAATGTTACTCCAGTACTGAAATCCAGCTTTTTTATAACTATCGAAAACACTGTATTACTTTACAAATTTAACTAGATATAATTACTGGCATGGCACGTTCGTAAAATTACGATAAAAAATTACTTGACAAACTCTAATAGTTTTGTTACCATGCACAGTGAAGGTGTTCTAGAGCTCGGAATCTATCTTCGTCTGCAGACTTTTCAATTCAATTAATCTATAATCTTCAGTTAAAATATATTTTAGCTATACTTCGGTCGTAGCTGTATACATTTTTCTCAATCTTTTTTATTAGTGGAGGACTATCATGTTTAAAACACTGAATTACGCATATCATTGACCTACATGTCTTTAAAGGACAGATGGTACCTATGTCCTTTTTATATAAATTATTGTGTTTTTATGTCTTTTTTAGCAATGTCATTTATTGTTTTACGCCCCAGTCTTTTTCAAATATTGCGAGCCCTTGATCAGTAAGTGGATGATTAATTAACTGTCTAAGTATTTTTGCTGGCACAGTAATTGAATGAGCACCGAGCCGTGCAGCTTCTATTACATGTGCTGGACTTCTTACTGATGCAACAAGAACTTTTGTCTTAAAATTATAATTAGAATATATAGTGCATATATCTTCTATTAGCGATAAGCCATCATAGCTTATATCATCAAGGCGACCAACAAAGGGAGAAATAAAACAAGCACCGGCCTTAGCGGCAAACAGTGCTTGTCCAGGAGAAAAACATAATGTGATATTAGCAGGTATTTTATGTTCTGTCCACAACTTTTTACAAGAAATTAATCCTTCATGTGTAAGGGGTAACTTTACTACGATATTACTAGCGATTTTCGCTAACTTAAGGCCTTCCTTAACCATATCTTCATGGCTATCTGCAACAACTTCAACACTAACAGGTCCTTTTATAATAGAACATATTTCGCTTACTAAATCTTCGTACTTATCTTTATGTCCAGATTTTGCTATTAAAGAAGGATTAGTTGTTATACCATCAATGAACTCTTTTAGCTCCTTAATTTCATTCAAATCAACACTATCAAGAAAAATTTCCATATTATTGTCCTATTAAAAACCTATTTTTACAAAATATTGTCATCTTTGAAAAGTATTAAATAAAATCGGATTTTTAACTCAACTCAATTTTCAGTCCGTTAGGAAAGAAAATATTGCACTGAGACACAGTATAGCGCTTTCCTTAATTGGTTGCATTTTATTAACAAAATTAGCATAACCAATTTCTGAAGTTTACTAGCTTTACGTTCAATAGAAATTCTTGCATAGCCTAAAACTTAGTACTACTACTAGTATAGTAACACAAATAGGTAGTGAGGAACAATAAACAAAATGACTAAGTTCGAGTTTAACGCTCGCAATTAAATTCAACTAAAAAGGTTAATATAAAAGGAGTTAATCACTCCTAAAGTAAATATATTATCAGAACAATAGTAATAGGGGGTATACTATGTCAACAAATTTCCCGACATTGAAAAACATATTAGCAGAGCTGAAAAGAAAAAATAGCATTACTGTTTTAGAAGAACATTGTCAGGAAAAATGGGAGGTTTATGACTTGCTCATGGATTTAACAAATGATGAAAATTTTAAGCAAGCATATATAGATCTATCTTTCAACAAGAGCTTTAAAAAAAACTTTATAGAATTAGCAAATCAGGCAAAAAAAGCTGTAAGTAAGTATTTTAGAGACAAAGACATAGACCTTCGAGCTTTTTATGTAGAAACTAACAATTCTGATAAAGTGTTAAACATTAATCTTATTAATTACAATAGAAGTGAGCCAATAAGAATTAGTGATATCTTACAGCAAGAAAGGGATATTAGCACATTGAATATCTATTGCGATAAAAAGCATGACATATACGCTTACCGAAAAGGTAAGGAAAGACATTATGAATTTAAAGAGGGTGCATATTATGAAATGACAAGCACTTGGCCTGTGCAGGACAAGGATGGGAAAACTTTTACCTGTACTATGGTTATGAATGTAAGTAATTCTGGTATAACTAAAGTACTACAGTTTAATGGTAAAGATTTTGAATCGCCACCTGAGGAGTTTTTGGAATTAATAAGACAAAATGAAGAATTATATATTCAAGGTCTCTCTCTACATGACGCTGTCAAAGCATTATTGAAAAAGAACAAAAATGCTAACATTGCACCGGCTGTTAGTAATCTGCAAAATAACGAACATATCGTAATCAATCAAGACGAAAAGATGAAAGATCTTGAAAATGATGCTAAAAGCAATCCTATTCTTTCTTTCACTAGCAACAATGTATCAGAGGTTAATCCACAGCAGATTGCAACTCAGGCAATTGCAACTCAAACAGAAGTTAATTCACAACAACTAGATCAAAAGCTTACAAAAGCTGAGCAAGAAATTAGAGAATTAAATGAGCAGAGGAACAATTTACAGCATAGGCTCGAAGAGGCCAAGCAAGAATTTGAAAAGCATAATAGTGATTTACAGAATAAACTTGGAGAAGAAAAGCAAAAAAATGCAAAATTACAAACTGAACTGACACAAAAAGATGAAAAACTAGCAAATATGTCAACAGAGCTGCAAGAAAGAGCGCAAGAACTTGAAGGTGCATATGAAGAAAAGAAAGACCTGAAGAAAAAGCTGGAAGTTGCCAATGTAAAAAATAAGAAACTGGAAGATACATTGCAGATAGAGAGCGAGCAAGCAGAACGTATAATGATCGAAGAGAATGAGCGCTTAACGAATTTAAAATATAGGCTCGACAAGGCTGAGCAAGAATTTGAAAAGCATAATAGTGATTTACAGAATGAACTTGGAGAGGAAAAGCAAAAAAATGCAAAATTGCAAGCTGAACTGACACAAAAAAATGAAAAACTAGCAAATATGTCAACAGAGCTGCAAGAAAGAGCGCAAGAACTTGAAGGTGCATATGAAGAAAAGAAAGACCTGAAGAAAAAGCTGGAAGTTGCCAATGTAGAAAAAGAAGAGTTGACAAGTGAGGTAAGAAAATTGCAAGAGGAATTAGACCAGCTGTTAAGTAATTGCATAATAAAGCAAAAAAAATCAGAACAGGAACTCATGGAGGCTAAGCAAGAAATTGAAGAATTAGAGAAGTGCAATAGTGATTTACAGAATAAACTTGAAGAAGAAAAGCAAAAAAACGTAAAATTGCAAATTGGACTAACACAAAAAGATGAGAAGCTAGAAAATATATCAACAGAGCTGCAAGAGAAAATACAAGAACTTGAAAGTGCACATGAAGGAAAGAAAGATCTAGAGAAAAAGTTAACAATTGCTAATGCAAAAAATGAAAAACTGGAAGATAAATTGAAACAGTTTAAAAAAGCGGAAGAGGAAGCAGAATATATATTAAGTGAAAAGTGGAAAGATATAGAGAATTTAAAATCTAAAATTCTACGCTTAGATGATAAGCACAACACAAATCTGGAATCTTATGAACAAAAGGTAGATCAGCTAAAGCGGGAATATGAAGAGTTAAAGAACGAGCTAGAGCTTAAAGATGAGCAGATTAAGAGGCAAGAAGAACAGTTACGGCAGAAGATAAAAGATGAACGTTTAACGAATTCAAAATCTCAAATGCAAAATTTGCAAAGTGAGCACACCGCACATTTGGAACCTGATGAACAAGAGGTAAGTGAGCTAGAGTGGGATGAAAGGTGGGATTTTAAATCGTTAGAGGGAGAGCTAGAGACTAAAGATGAGCAAATTGAGAGGCAAAGAGAACAGATACGGCAGGAGGTAGAAGAAGAAATAGTGGATAAATACCGTCCATTACTGGAATCACAGTTTAAAGAGTATGAGAATGAGATTGAAATATTGAAAGAAAAGATTAAAGATCAAGCTATGGAAATTGAAAGAATAACGGGAGAAAGAGAAAAGCTAAACGGTAAAGAGAAACATCTAAATAACCAAGTAGAAATGCTAAGTACAGAGATTTCTCAACAGGAACCTTTGAACAATCGTGCAAAAATATCTGATCAGCTTGTAGGGGAAGTTGATAATGCAAAAAGAAAATCTAGATCTTCAAGCTCTGATAGTGCATTTTATAGTGATGATGATTGCTATAATTCACTTCTAGACTTAATCAGCAGTCCCTCAAAGGTGTGTAGCCAAAGTCAGCGTGGAAATGTTTAAAGATGCACATGAGACCAGCGGCTTCTTTATTCAAGTAGCCCCTCTTGTCATCCGAGTAGTGTGACACATAGCTGTACGAACATTGCAATACGGCACATAATAAATAATGTCATGCCAGTGCCTAGACACTGGGATCTAGTTTTTGGACATTGTTTTTGACATATGTCCTTAAGAACTATTGTTTACTGCATAATTTGCAAATACTTTTTATATCTGGATCCCAGTGTCACGCACTGGGATGACAAGAAGGAAGATACTGGAATGACATCTTCCCTGAACCATAATGTTCGTACAGTTGTGTGTCAGCTACTTGAACGACAAACATTGAGATGACAAGAGTAGACTTATTTCTTGAACAAAAAAGAGCCCCTAAAGAGATTTGACATCAAGATAACTTAAATATATACCAACTCTCTTATCTTTTAATGATTCCTCATCATGAGTCAAATGATCAAAAACCTGAATTTGATTCGTTATAATGCTACAATTATTATTTGCAACCTCTAATATACCATTATCAATTACAACTTTTTCCTTTGTCTGGTTACTCATTTGAGCAGTAATTATACCAGGCAATAAATAAATTAAGTAAGGAGAATGGTAAGCTAAAATCACTAGCTCTCCTTCAAGCCCATTCACTGAAAGCGAAACCACTTCATCGAATGAAATTCGATTATCAGGAGAAAAAAATTGCACCTTAAAAGTGTTCATAATCTTTAATGTCCGGCTCCAACTTCAGCTTTTATTGATTCAGCCTTTTCTATTGCTTCACTTATACTTCCCACCATATAAAAAGCAGCTTCTGGCAGGTTATCATATTTACCTTCAATAATTCCTTTAAAACTAGAAATAGTATCAGAAAGTGAAACAAATTTGCCAGACATGCCAGTAAATACCTCCGCAACATGAAAAGGTTGAGAAAGAAACTTCTGAATTTTACGAGCTCTATCAACAATAATTTTATCTTCATCAGATAGTTCATCCATACCAAGTATTGCGATAATATCTTGCAGCGACTTATAAGTTTGCAATATACGTTTCACTTCAGAAGCCACATTATAATGCTCTTCACCAATGATTTCAGCAGATAAAGACTGTGAAGTTGAGTCAAGTGGATCAACAGCAGGATATATACCCATTTCAGCTATCTGCCTTGACAACACTGTGGTTGCATCAAGATGAGAGAATGTAGTTGCTGGAGATGGATCGGTCAAATCGTCTGCAGGAACATATATAGCCTGTACAGAAGTAATAGAACCAGCAGTAGTTGAGGCTATTCTCTCTTGCATAGCGCCCATATCAGTCGCAAGAGTTGGCTGATAACCAACAGCCGACGGTATTCTTCCAAGCAAAGCAGAAATTTCAGAGCCAGCTTGAGTAAAACGGAAGATATTATCTACAAAAAATAGAACATCTTGATTTTCATGATCACGAAAATACTCCGCCATAGTTAGTGCTGTTAAAGCAACCCTAGCCCTTGCTCCAGGAGGTTCATTCATTTGACCATAAACCAAAACGGCTTGAGATTTTTCGTGCTCATTTATATCTATTACATTCGAAGTAATCATCTCGTTATAAAGATCATTACCTTCACGCGTTCTCTCTCCTACTCCAGCAAACACAGAAAATCCTTTATGAGCTTTTGCTATGTTGTTAATCAGCTCCATTATCAGAACTGTTTTACCAACACCAGCTCCACCAAATAAGCCAATTTTTCCTCCTTTAAGATAAGGAGCAAGAAGATCTATAACCTTTATTCCTGTAACTAAAACTTCTTCCTGTATCTTCTGCTCAGTAAAACTTGGAGGTGATCTATGTATAGGTTCTAAATCATACTTTCCTTTTAGCGGACCACACTCATCTATAAGCTCCCCTACAACATTAAAAATCCTTCCTAAAGTTGAGCGTCCAACCGGAACTGATATTGGTGCACCTGTATCAACAAACTCATCACCTCTTGACATACCATCTGTGCTATCCATAGCAATGCAACGAACTATATTGTCACCTATATGTTGTGAAACCTCTAAAACTAGCTCCTTGCCCTTACATTTTAGTTTGCTTTTTAAAGCATTAAATATCTTAGGTAACTCGCCTTCAAATTTTAGATCAACAACTGCTTGAGTTATCTTAACTGTTCTACCTATATTCATCTCTTTCATCACCTAACACTATAATTCTATAAAAGAACTTCTAAAAAATAAATCTTATATTATTAACAGAAATTTTGCAATATTAAAACACTTACTAGTTACGTTTCATTATAAATAGTGCAAATGCATTTAATAGCCAAGTAATAACAAATAACACTAAACTAAGCGCATAAGCAGCAAGAGTTTGCACACTATTGAAATCCTGATCTCCGGTAAGTAATGTAGCAATTTGTACAGTGATAGTAGTAACTGAATTGAGAGGATTAAAGGTCAAATTTGCATTGATTCCCACAGCCATTAGTACAATCATTGTTTCACCTATCACTCTTGAAATTGATAATAAAATTGCACTTAAAATTGTAGGCATTGCATAAGGTATTGTTATATGCCATATAGTTTCCGCTGGTGTTGCTCCAAGCGCCATAAAACCATAACGTAAACTTTTTGGAACAGATCTTATAGCATCTTCAAGCAAAGAAATAATAAAAGGAAGAATCATTATTCCAATCGATAAACCAGCAATCAAAGCACTTTCTGAGTGTATACTTAGATTAAAAAAATTCGCTACCTGCTTTATAAAAAAAGACAAAAATACAACTGAGAAGTATCCATATACAACAGTAGGAATAGCAGACAAAACCTGTAAGGCTGTATTAATAACATAACGCACTTTTTCACTCGCATACTCACTAATATATATTGCAGAAAATAAACCAAGCGGCACCGCAACTAACATTGCTACAATAGTTATAAGTAATGTCCCCACTAAAAGTGGCGCTATACCAAAACACCCCACCTCTCCTTCACCAATAATAGCTACATTATGCTTCCATTTTAAGCAAAATAAGAATTCTGAAATAGCTACTTTATTAAAAAAAGAAATGGACTGAACAAAAATAGATAGCATTATAAATAAAGTGATAAAAAGTGATATTGCTAAAGCCATAAATAACAAAAATTTTACCATCTTATTTCTTTTACCTTTAAAGATAAAAATCAGCATAAAAAAAAGTAACGCTATAGAAATAGAAGTTATAAAATAACCATCATAGAATGCTAACAAACAAGGTAGCATCCACATACAACTCAAATATATATAAGACTTAACTTTACTTACTGCTTGAAACTTACTCAAACAAAATAAAAGGATTAGTAAAACAGGTACGCCTATAATTAAATTCATTTTTCCATATATCAAATTTTATTCAATAAGAATGCCATAGAAGTTGACCATTATTTGACAATAGAGAAAAATAATTTAAAATAAATAGTTATATTAATATAAAAACAATGAAAAGAACATTTCAACCAAAAAATTTAAAAAAAAAGCACAAACATGGATTTCGTTCACGTATGTCAACAAAAGCTGGAAGAAAAATTCTTAATAAGCGTCGCTCATTAGGGTGTAATAAATTATGCGCATAGTAAGCATAAAAAAAAAGAGTTTTCCTTTGCTTTTAAAAACAGATTAGCACCTGACAGTCTTTTTTATCGAGGGGTATATATATCACTATATGCTATAAAAGAAAGAGAACCTGAAAAGTATATTCATGTTATTAGAGTAGGTCTGGCTATCAGTAAAAAAGTCGGAAAAGCAGCAAAAAGAAATAAAATAAAAAGGCAATTACGAATGCTAGCTAAAGTTAGCATTTCTAATATAAGTAATGTAGGATACTATTACATAATACTAACCCATAAAAACATTATGCAAGCAGGCTATAAAAATTTACAAAAAGACCTCAATATTTGCTTAAAGAAAGATAAAATAAGAAGAAATTTTCACTAAAGTATTTACAGCTATATTTTTTATGATAAGATAAGTAAACTTTTTAAAATAAATTAATAGATGTGGGTGCTTGATGGTAGAGAGTATAAGAAAACAAGATAAAAAGCTCGATACAAATAATGCTGAAGAGAGTTTTTATGAATATAGAAAGTCTAGCTATCGTACACAATGGGGAATGGCATTTGAACAAAGCCAATACTTAGAACAAAATAAGGATAATCCTAGAGGGAAGTTGCTAAATTTGAATATAGAAGCAACTTATTACAATAAGAGAATAGTTTGATAAAAGTAAAAGTACCCGTTCAGGGGAGTGGTTCAAGAAACGATAGGCAGGGGATTGTATAGTTCTCTTTGTTTCCATGTTAAGTATAATGAAATTATCCTTTCAAATTCCTAGCTCTGATTACGTAAAATATGAGCTTTTACAGTAAATGATATAATGCCTAATTTGCTGTTCAGCGCGATAGTGGAATACTTTCTGGTTTACTTAAAAAATTTCACATCATTCTTTCAGATTTTAAAATATTTTTCGCAACTTGAAAAGCTCCAGTTGCTTCAGATAGGTAGCTTCAAGTAATACCTTATACGTTTTGCAACTTTCTTACACTTCTGTTTCATTTTTTAATAAAGCTTTTTTTTAGCATAAATAATTCAGTGGATGCGTTTTTTAAGTAACAGCCCAGAATTTTAACTTCAATAGTCCAGCTATGTTTCAAAGTACCTGTCAGCGACTATTACGATTGCAAGATACACTGTCTTTTAAATCTTCTTTCCCTTTAAAACTTGCAGTATTGCTTCAGCACTAACCAAGTTTACCTTTATTATAACACGTTGATGCGCAAAACCTCACTTTTCTTATTCGATTTGCTCATACACCTTTTTGCATTTTGAGGGAATTCTATATTCACTATTTGATACGCTTTCAATTCACATTAAAAACATCACTTATAATTTTCACGTTTTGAATTTTTATAAAATCCACTGAGTGCTACAATTATCACCTAACTATTGGACCAAATGTATCTGCTTTTTGGTAGTTTGCTACTTCTTCTTTCTCCTCATCTCCAACAACTTAATTAATATTCAATTATATAAAGTTTGATTTTCGGAAGATCAATTATATTACCTCACAGCTACTCTATGTTTACCTTGTTTCATCGCTCTACTGAAGAGATATAAATAAAAAGAAATTTTTATAAACTTGGCAACGACCTACTTTCCCTTTTTAAGTATCATCGGCGCTAAAAAGTTTCACTTCCGAGTTCGAAATGAGATCGGGTGGTTCATTTTTGCTATAGTCACCAAGTCAATAAAAATTTCTGACTTAACAAATTTCAATTTAATATTTAACACTGCATATGCACATATAGAAAGGAAATAAATCAATCAGGCTATTAGTACTAGTTAGCTTCACATGTTACCATGCTTCCACACCTAGCCTATCAACGTGGTAGTCTTCCACGGCCTTAATTGGGAAATCTTTTTGAAGAGGGTTTCTTGCTTATATGCTTTCAGCAATTATCCCATCTATACATAGCTACCCAGCGATGCTATTGGCATAACAGCTGGTACACCAGAGGTATATCCATCTCGGTCCTCTCGTACTAGAGTCAGATCTTCTCAAATTTCCTTCACCCACGGCAGATAGAAACCGAACTGTCTCACGACGTTCTAAACCCAACTCACGTAACACTTTAATCGGCGAACAGCCGAACCCTTGGGACCTTCTCCAGCCCCAGGATGTGATGAGTCGACATCGAGGTGCCAAACGGTGTCGTCGATATGAACTCTCGAACACCATCAGCCTGTTATCCCCGGCGTACCTTTTATCCGTTGAGCGATGACCCTTCCATACAGAATCACCGGATCACTATGACCGACTTTCGTCTCTGCTTGGCTTGTCAGCCTCGCAGTCAGGCAAGCTTATGCCATTGTACTATCAAGCTGATTTCCGACCAGCTCTAGCTTACCTTCGCACGCCTCCGTTACTTTTTAGGAGGCGACCGCCCCAGTCAAACTACCCACCATACAATGTCCTAGTTCCAGATAATGAAACGTAGTTAGATATCAAAAGTGTAAAGGGTGGTATCTCAAGGTTGACTCCATTATAGCTAGCGCCATAACTTCAAAGTCTCCCACCTATCCTGCACATCACACTTTTAATAGCAATGTAAAGCTATAGTAAAGGTGCACGGGGTCTCTTCGTCTAACCGCGGGTACCCCGCATCTGCACGGGGAATTCAATTTCGCTGAAGTGATGTTGGAGACAGTGGAGAAATCGTTACGCCATTCGTGCGGGTCGGAACTTACCCGACAAGGAATTTCGCTACCTTAGGACCGTCAGTGTTACGGCCGCCGTTTACTGGGGCTTCAATTCAGAGCTTGCACCCCTCCTATTAACCTTCCAGCACCGGGCAGGCGTCAGACCCTATACTTCCACTTACGTGTTTGCAGAGTCCTGTGTTTTTAGTAAACAGTCGCTACTCCCTATTTTGTGCCACCTACTCATAGTTGCCTAAAAGCAGGTTACCCTTCTTCCGAAGTTACAGGTATAATTTGCCGAGTTCCTTCAACATCATTCTTTCAACACCTTAGTATACTCTACTCATCCACCAGTGTCGGTTTACGGTACGGCCTCATAAATATAAGTGCTATTTCCTGGAGCTTCTTTTAAGCATAGATCAATCCAATAAGACCTATACAAATACAAAACCCGTCACACTTAAGAGGTTTAGGAATATTAACCTAATTGCCATCGACTACTCCTTTACGGACTCGCCTTAGGAACCGACTAACCCTACGCAGATTAACTTAACGTAGGAACCCTTAGATTTTTGGTGAGAGTGTTTTTCACACTCTTTTACGCTACTTATGTCAGCATTCTCACTTCCGATATCTCCAGCAGTTTTCACAAACCGCCTTCACAGACTTACGGAACGCTCCGCTACCGCGCCTATTAATCGAAATTAATAAGCACCCACATCTTCGGTATACAGCTTTAGCCCCGGTACATTTTCGGTGCAGAAAAACTTATTTAGACAAGTGAGCTGTTACGCTTTCTTTAAAGGATGGCTGCTTCCAAGCCAACCTCCTAGCTGTAATGGTTTTTCCACTTCCTTCCCCACTTAGCTGTAATTTTGGGACCTTAGATAGTGATCTGGGCTGTTTCCCTTTCCACCACGGACTTAGCACCCGTAGTGTGTCTGCTGTATAATTAATTGTTGGTATTCGGAGTTTGGTTAGATTTGGTAAGATGATGAATCCCCCTAGTCTATCCAGTGCTCTACCCCCAACAACATACATACAACGCTCTACCTAAATAGATTTCGCGGAGAACCAGCTATTTCCAAGTTTGATTGGCCTTTCACCCCTAATCACAACTCATCCAATAATGTTGCAACATTAACTGGTTCGATCCTTCAGTATGTTTTACCATACCTTCAATCTGGTCATGACTAGATCACTTGGTTTCGGGTCTAATCCATAAAACTAAACGCCCTATTCAGACTTGCTTTCGCTACGCCTACACCTACCGGCTTAAGCTTGCTTCATAGATTAACTCGCTGACCCATTATGCAAAAGGTACGCTGTCACTCTAAATATCAATAAATTGATATAGAGCTCCAACTGTTTGTAAGCACTTGATTTCAGATTCTATTTCACTCCCCTCCCGGGGTTCTTTTCACCTTTCCCTCACGGTACTTGTTCACTATCGGTCGTTAAGGAGTATTTAGGCTTGGAGGATGGTCCCCCCATATTCAAACAGGATTTCACGTGCCCCGCTCTACTCAAGGATTTAAAAACTTTCTATTTATACAGGACTATCACCTTCTATGGTTACCATTTCCAGAGTATTCTAATTCTTATTTTTAAATCACTAGCCTTTTCCGCTTTCGCTCGTCACTACTAACAGAATCTCGGTTGATTTCTTTTCCTTTGGCTACTTAGATATTTCAGTTCACCAAGTTTGCTTTATATACTTAGTATATAATAACTAGCCAAGCTAGTTGGGTTTCCCCATTCGGAAATCTGCGGATCAAAATTTGTTGACAATTTCCCACAACTTATCGCAGCCTGCCACGTCCTTCATCGCCTCTTAACGCCAAGGCATCCATCAAGTGCTCTTAATAATTTATTTATCTGACTATATGTAGAATATGCAGAGTTAAATATTAACTTACAATTGAATTGAGATTAAATAATCTCTACCATAAAACTTTTCAAACATCTAAAAACTAATCTTTTATATGTTACAATCTGATAAATCATATGTCAACGCCTTTTTACACAAAACATTTACCTATTATTATCAACAACAATATACCAGCAATCTTAAACAGTACAATCTGAGAAATATTCGACAAATTGATATGTACAGAAAAATTAATGAAAAAGATATTTTGTAAGATAAAATGTGTTAAAATTAGTTACCTAAAAATGAAAATGAACATTTGGAGTATTTCTAATGTATGAAAAGTAATCTATCTTTTATAAAAAACTTTGCTTTAAATTGTATATCTAAGCTCACTGGCTTATTAAATATTAAAAAAGTAAAAAATTTCATTATGGATAAATACAATACTCTCCATAAAGAAATTGTAGTGTTTCTTGAAAAATCTAAAAACCTGTTAAATACCAACATTGAAATCGGGTTATATCACTTCTATAAAGGTAATATATCAGATGCAAAGTTAAGATTTTGGTTAATTAGCATATTCTACCCCAATTTACCTCTAGTCTGTTATAATATTGGAAGATGTCATTTTGCAGTAGGAAATACTAATAAAGCTTATAATTATTTAACAAAGACACTAAAATTAGATAGTAGTCACAAAGAAGCTTCTTACTACTTAAAAAAAATAACAAACACATCAGATATCGTAGAATTGCCTGAAAATCTCATAAAACAATATTTTGATTACACAGGTGAATATTTTGTTGAGCATTGGCTAATTGCCAAACAATACAGAGGGCATGAACTAGTACACATGATAATTACAAAAGTCTTTAACAACTCCACTTCTAAACTGAATATACTCGACCTTGGTTGCGGTACTGGAATATGTGGTCACTTCCTAAAAATAAGTAATATTAGAAGTCGCATAACAGGAGTTGACATCTCAAATAGAATGCTCAATATTGCAAGAGGATGCCTTATAAAAGGTAAACCTGTTTACGATGAGTTAATACATACAGAAATGAAAGAGTTTCTTAAACAAGAGAAGAACCAGCAGTATGATGTAATTATCTTTGCTGAAGTGCTACACTATCTACATGATTTTCTAGCAGAATTGGAACTAGCAAAAGGATTGACAAACAAAAAAGGGGTTATTGTATGTTTAGTAAGAAGAAAGGAAGGTAAAGGTATTGACTTTGTAAACAAAGGAGATTATTTTCGTCATTCAGAAGATTATATTCAGCATGTTGCAAAAGAAACAAATATGCAAATAAGTCAAATGAGTTACTGTAAAATATATGGCAGTCAGGTTGATGGTATCTTATTTGCATTACAACATCCACAAACAAATTCAACAACTTAATCGAGAAATCGCTCAAATAAATTTCTATATTATCATAAAAGGAGCCTTATGAATTACATTACTATTAATTACGCAAAAGATAGTAAATTAACCGATTTTGGAAAAGCAGTTCTATTGGATAGGTATTTAATAGAAAATGAAAGTTATCAAGATCTCTTTATACGTATTGCTAATTACTATTCTGATGATAGAAAACATTCACAACGTCTTTATGATTACATGAGCAACTTGTGGTTCATGCCTTCAACACCAATACTTAGTAACGGCGGTACCAAAAGAGGATTGCCTATTTCCTGCTTTCTTAATGAAACTGAAGATAGCTTGAAGGGAATAGTTGATCTATGGAATGAAAATGTTTGGCTCGCTGCACGTGGTGGTGGAATAGGTAGTTATTGGGGAAATTTACGTTCAATTGGTGAAAGTGTCAAAGGTAGCGGTAAAACATCAGGAATTGTGCCATTTATCGTAGTACAAAACGCTCTGACGCTTGCAATCAGCCAAGGATCCTTAAGAAGAGGAAGCTCAGCAGTTTATCTTCCTGTATGGCATCCAGAAATAGAAGAGTTTCTAGACTTACGTAAGCCAACTGGTGGTGACCCAAATCGCAAAGCATTAAATATACATCATGCTGTAATAGTAACAGATAAGTTTATGCAAGCTGTTGAAGATGATCAAGAATGGGATTTAATAAGCCCTCATAACAATAAAGTTATTTCAACAGTAAAAGCACGGGATATATGGATTAAAATATTAACAGCAAGAGTTGAAACTGGAGAACCTTACATTATTTTCCTTGATGCAACAAATAACAATAAGCCAGAACCTTACAAAAAGCTCAATTTAGATATCAAAATGTCAAACCTATGCAGTGAAATAACTTTAACTACAGGTTACGATCACCTGAACAAGTCGCGCACTGCTGTATGTTGTTTATCATCCGTAAATCTTGAATACTACGAAGAATGGAAAGATAATGAGCTTTTCATAGAAGATATAATGCGTTTTCTTGATAATGTATTAGAGGATTTCATAAACCAAGCACCAAATGAAATACAGCGAGCAAAATATTCCGCAATAAGAGAGCGTAGTATCGGTCTTGGTGTGATGGGCTTTCATTCATTTTTACAAAGTAAAATGGTTCCTTTTGAATCAGTAACAGCCCAACAATGGAATAAAAAAATATTTAAGCATTTGCGCGAGCAAGCAGATGTAGTTTCTAAAAAATTAGCAGAAGAAAAAGGGCCATGTCTTGACGCTAAAGAAATCGATCTAATGGAAAGGTTTACACATAAGCTCGCTATTGCTCCAACTGCCTCAATTTCGATTATCGCAGGCAACACTTCTCCTGGAATAGAGCCGTATGCAGCAAACGTATTTATACAGAAGACACTTACAGGTTCATTTGTAGTACGAAATAAATTCTTGCAAAAACTACTAGCAGAAAAAAATCAAGACAATGATGAAACATGGTCCTCAATTTCAACAAATGAGGGTTCTGTTCAGCATTTAGATTTTCTTAGCAAGCATGAAAAACTGACATTTAAAACAGCATACGAACTTGATCAACAATGGATCATAGAACATGCAAGTGATAGAACTCCTTATATTTGTCAATCTCAATCAGTAAATCTGTTCTTACCTGCCAATGTGCATAAACGTTACTTACACAAAATACATATGCTTGCTTGGAAAAAAGGATTAAAAAGCTTGTATTATTGCAGATCACAATCAATGCAGAGAGCTGACAAGGTCTCACATGACATATTCAAAAAAAGTGAAATATTGCAACAAAAAACAGATATTAATTATGATGAATGTCTATCATGCCAGTAGACTGTACATAACTTACTGTCACAAAAATACAATTGTACAAAAGTTATGTTTTCATAGATGCTACATAGAAATCCAGATGAATTTCTAAAGTCTATTCCAAGAGATAAACGTATAATGTGCCTTGATATGGGAGAAAAACAAATAGGCATAGCATTTAGTGATAAAACACAGCTTATAGCTACATCTCATAGTATATATTATAGAAGAAATATGAGCAAAGATTTAGGTTATCTAAATAGAGTGCTTAAAGAAAATGAAGCTGGATCAATGGTAATAGGACTACCATTCACAATAGATGAACAAGAGACCGAATGGTGCAAAGTAATAATCCAGTTTGCAAATAAAATAATAAAAAAATGCAAAGTACACATATACCTACAAGACGAAAGTCTATCAACATCTCTTGCAACTCACGCACTAAAAATTACTGGAATATCAATCACAAAATCAAAAAAAATAGATGATAAAATTGCTGCATGTATTATTCTACAACAAACATTAGATAAGATAAACGCCATCAAATAGTTTTTTAAACTGAATTCATGTAAAACTACTCAATAAAACAAAAATTTTTCGTATAAGCATGACAAATTGCTGTAGCAAGAGCATCAGCAGTATGGTGACATTTTATATTTGAGCTTTTAACTATTTGCTTGACCATAAATATAATCTGACCCTTATCAGCATGACCATTTCCAGTAATGCTCTTTTTTATATAGTTTGCATCATATTCATTCATGGGTAAATCCGTCATTCGTAATATTAAAATTGCAATTGCTCTTGCATATCCTAAAGTTAGCGAAGATTTTGGATTCTTATTAATAAAAATTTTTTCCACAGCAGCTTCATTTGGAGAGTATAGGAAAATTACTTTCTTTAATTGTTCAAAAATTATATGTAGACGTTCACCTACACCCAATTTACCATCAGTTGATATGGTACCGCCACCCAAAAATTTAATATTATTCTTTTCTTCCAGTCTAATAATGGCCCAACCAGTCTTACTCATCCCTGGATCTAGGCCTATTATTTTAATCACTTAATAAAGGCTTAACCAATAAATAAACAGAAATAAAAATATCCAGACTAGATCGACAAAGTGCCAATACCAAGAAGCAAACTCAAAGCATAAGTGATCTTGAGGTGTAAATTGACCTTTTCGAGCTCTAAATAAGCATACTGACAAAAATATTATTCCTATTATAACATGCACACAATGAAAACCAGTAATCATGTAAAAGTTGGATGTATAAATAAGTTTTTCTCCTGTTTCTCGCAAAGAAAAACTTGCTTCATGATATTCGATTGCTTGCACTATTATAAAGAATATCCCAAGCAATATAGTTATAGACAGCATTTTAATCATGCTTTTTTTATCATTTTCAAGTAAAAAATGATGTGCTGAAGTAATTGTTGTACCAGAAAGCAATAATATTAGTGTATTCATAAATGGTAACGACCACGGATCCGGTGGTAAAATCCCTTCAGGGGGCCATTCAACTTTTTTTGTAGGAGAAAACGCTTCAAATAAAAAAACCGGATCAAGCCAGGCTTTAAAGAATGAACAAAAGAACGCTATAAAAAACACAACTTCCGAGAGGATAAATAAGTACATTGCAAGCTTGAGTCCATGTTTTACAATGGCAGTATGGCATTTATCATAAATTGCTTCTCTTATTACATCTCTCCACCAATAAAACAGCACTCCTGATACCGCAGAGATTCCAAAAACTAAACCAAATATTCCAGAAATTTGTTTATGGAGTGCACCAACTAATCCAAGTGCAAGAACAAGAATTGCTGCTGATATAGCAATTGGCCAGGGACTTGGGTCTACTAAATGAAAATCATGTCCTTTACTTTTCATATCATCTTCAAAAATACGTACCAAGCATACAAATTAGCTTAAAATTGTCAATATTTCTTAAAATCTCGATCAAATTCTGAAAAATTATATGCGCTATTCCAAAAATCTAACTCAAATTGTGCGCTTATCCTAAATAACTCAAGCATTCTACTTCTTTCTTTTTCTCCTACTTTTTGGCAATACTCATCAACAATATGTTCTAAAGTAGTGCACCCATACTCCATTAAACTACCACTATAAAAATCAAACCAATCCTTATACCTGTTATTTTCCTTGAACCCACTTTTCATACTATCAGTAACAGTTTTGTATATAAACATGCAAGAATATAAAACTGTTACAGTTTCATAGATATCACTATATGAGACAGACAAAAGAAAATTGGTAAAATTAAAACATGTAGGAGATTTTTTTCCGCGTCTCACACCGTATATAGTAAAGTAGTGATCACACAAGAACTTATTAACAGCTATTGACCCTTGCGCTACTTTGGCAAGTGGAATTACATTACTACAATCTTCTATTCTGGACGCAATAATCAATATGGTACGAATGTAATCGTCTAAAAACAACGTGTCTTGCTGGATATAGAATTTAAAGTTCTCTATATTTAAAGTACCTTCCATCAACTCAACATTAAAAGGATGATTAGTTAAATCTCTTAAAAGATTTGATCCATAGCAATTCTTAATTATATTACTAAACATGCAAAACACTCAAAATCAAGGTTCTGACACGAGTAACTCTATATTAGATTCTAAGTCGCGACCTGCATTATAGTATATCTCATTCCAAAATTCCATTTCAAGCTGCATCCCACTACGAAAGAATTCTAACATATTCCTTTGCTCATTATCATTGGATTTTTTATATAGACTGTTCATAATGTTAGTTACATCATCAATCATGGTATTTGCTGCATCAGAGTTAAAAAAATCTATCCATTTTTGATATTTGTTATCAGCAACAGTTTTACCTTTCGCAATATGACGTACAACTATTTGATATATACAAAAGCACGGGTAAGAAGCTGCTAAACCTTCAGCAACAGAATTGTGATGTGCAACACGTACAAAGAAGTTAGTAAAAGCTGAGCAAGACTTCGACTTTTTGTGGCTATCAGACAAATCGCAATCTGCAAAATGTTCTCTATAGTAATCTCGTGTGGCAAAAGTACCCACAGCTACACAAACTAGTTTATTCATTATTTCAACGTCATTAAATTTAGCTGCAATAATCAATAAAGCACGAGTGCAGTCTACTACATACAAAAAATCCTGCTGAAGATAAAATTTGAACTTTTCATAATCTAGCGTATTATTCATCAATTCAACATTGAAAGGATGTTTTATTATTTTTTCAATAAGGCCAGATGACTCTCTTACAGCAATATCGTAAAATTCTTCTTTTGGTTTGTCGGACATCTTGTTTTTTCTTCTATATTAAATTCTTTACAAAAATCAGTAGATAAGTCCACACCTTCCCAAGAAAATCCACCATCACTTTCCGATTCTTTACCAAAATGCCCATAGCAGGCTGTACGTTTATATATAGGACGATTAAGTGATAAATGTCTTATTATGCCTTTAGTTGATAAATCTATGTTACCTTCAATAAACCCTTTAATCCTCTCTTCATCTATTGTATTCGTGCCAAATGTATCAATGTAAAATGAAGTAGGTTTTGAGACACCAATTGCATAAGAAAGCTGCACAAGACAACGTTCAGCTAAACCTGCAAAGACAATATTTTTAGCAAGGTATCTCGCCATACAAGCTGCGGATCTATCAACTTTTGTTGCATCTTTTCCAGAAAACGCTCCTCCACCATGTGGAATATAGCCTCCATAAGTATCAACCATAATTTTTCGTCCGGTTAATCCACAATCACCAACTGGTCCGCCAATAACAAATCTACCTGTTGGATTGACTAAGAGATTTTCTTTAGGGCACATCCACCCTTCAGGTAAAGATGAAGCTATGTAAGGATAAATTATTTCCTTCACTTTCGATTGACTCAGATCCTCAAGATGCTGTATTGAAACAACAATACTTTCAGCACGCACTGGAAGGTTATTCTCATACGCCAAAGTGATTTGCGATTTTGCATCCGGACCAAGCTTTACCTCTTTGACCATACTCATGATATTTCTCAGAATCGAGTGTGCATAAAAAATGGGTGCTGGCATGAGGCTTTCTGTCTCTATTGTTGCATAGCCATACATTATGCCCTGATCCCCAGCACCTTGATCCACACCTATTGCAATGTCATTTGATTGTTCATGTAGTAATATATTTACTTTCACTGTTTCCCAGTGGAAACCATCATGCTCATAACCAATATCTTTTATTGTATTCCGTACAATACTTTCAATCTTGCTATTTTCAATGTTCGGCCCAAATACTTCCCCAGCTATAATAACATTATCTTTAGTAACTAAAGTCTCTATTGCAGTACGAGAGGAAGAGTCATTAAAAAGGTATTCGTCAAGTATTGCATCTGAAATCTGGTCTGCTACTTTGTCTGGATGACCGGCTGCTACTGATTCACTGGTTACTGAATTCTTATGTAAAACCATCGCTTAGTTACACGATATCAAAACTATTGCAAATTTAAATGGTGGGTCTGGGAAGAGTTGAACCTCCGACCTCACGCTTATCAGGCGTGCGCTCTAACCACCTGAGCTACAGACCCGTATCTATTCAAGCCAAGGCTTGCATATCATCTGTAGGCACAACATCAATAAACGTCTTTTTATTTGCTGATTTTCTAAAACTCACCCAGCCTTTCGTTTTAGCAAAAATCGTATGATCTTTACCCATACCAACATTCTTTCCAGGATGAAATTTTGTACCTCTTTGACGTACAATTATGTTACCTGGAATAACCTCACCATTCTTCTTTATCCCGAGCCGACGCCCTGCCGAATCTCTACCATTACAGGAACTACCACCTGATTTTTTAGTTGCCATATCTTACCTCTTACTTTTGAAGACTAATTTCATTGATACGAAGAACAGTAATATACTGCCTATGACCATTTTTCCTACGGTAATTTTTTCTTCTCTTTTTCTTAAAGATTATAATTTTTTTATCTCTACACTGCTCCAGTACTTCAGCTTTAACAACAGCATTAGATGAACAAGATAAGCCATTGTTTGAAACACAAATCACTTTATTGATTTCCACTTCCTCTTTTTCTTCAGCTTGTAATCTTTCTACTTTAATTATGCTGCCTTTTTTTACTAAATACTGCTTTCCACCAGTTTCGATTACTGCAAACATGACAAATATCAATTATTGTTATTAACACTAATCGTAAATGATGTTACACATACTGTCAATATAAATAAAAACATGAAATACTTCTACCTTTATCTGCTTTTCCTCGTGGAGAGTAGTCAAGTTTTAAAACTTGACTACTCTCAAATTCTCTTAGTCTCATGAAAACTTTACGACGTTAACAAAAACTCAAGCTTTCACTAAAAACATTCAATCGGAGCTTATAAATTAAAACTCATTCCAAGTTCAAACCCATGAGAAAAATTACTGAACTTGTGAAGTTTATAGTTATCTAAGTGAAGAAGGTCGCCCTTCCTCACTCGACTGCAGAACCGTACGTGAGACTTTCACCTCATACGGCTCCTCTGCAACTTGGTGCTTGTCATACATACTTCCATGTAATTGATCATGACAATGCTTATGCAACAAGAGCAAATTTTTAATGCTATTATTATTTCTGTTGCGATCTTGATGATGTACATGTACAAAGTCATCAAATTTAAACGTGAGATTACAATAATTACATCTACCTTGCTGCAACTTTATTAACCTTATTACCCTTGGTGATTTTCCTGGTACTTTGACTGCTAGTACAACATTGCATAATTCTATTATGGCTATTTTGATCAAAATTTGCAAGATTTTTTATGCGAAATACTATATACAAGTGATTGTGATTGATTTCAATTTGATGAATTAACATTCTAATAATATTTTGCTTAGTCTGCCAATCTACTTGATCAAGCTTTGATTCAACACTTGAGGAAAAGTTTTTCAAGCTATCTGTAACAAGGCTCAATTCTTGTTGTAACTTCTTTTGATCGAGTGTTCTTTCTTTCTCTTCTTCAATTTCTTTCAAATTCTGTTTCATTGTTGTGATTCTTGGTTCAAATTCTTCTTGGCTTATAAACCCTTTAGCATAGCTATCAATAAATTTTTTGATACTTAATCTTAGCTTACTTTCTTGCTTTTCACGTGTTTGATTATGTAAAGGTTTTTTGTTCTCTGATAATCTACGTTGATATTCATTTGCAATTCTATCTGGCTCTTTCAAGATACTCTTGACTTCTTCCCATATAACTCCATCTAATATATCAGTGCGTATTGATTTATTATCGCAGATTTTATTGCCATTAAATTTGCTAGAGTTTGTACCAGAGCAACGATAGTAATAATATGTCGACTTTTTATGAACGTGGTTTGTACCACAATAAGTATATTGACAACGTTGACATACCATTAAACCTTGTAATAAATATGTTTCTCTTCTTTGCCGTACTCTTGCTCTTTGTCTATTTTCAGCTAATTGTGTTTGCACTGAATCAAATAAATTTTCATTGATTATTTTTGGTACTGGAATATAAGTCCAATTCTCTTTATCACTATTAAAGCGACCACTTTTTAGTTTACCACAAGTTCCTTTTTTTGACTTTTTTACTTGTGGTTTTGAGCATGTCTTAGTTTTACCATAAGCTGCTTGTCCTATATAAGCAGGATTTTTTAACATGTTCCAAATAGTGCTCCTTTTCCAATACCTTTTTCCTGTTCGTGTTATTACCGGTATCTTATTCAGTTCATGTACAACTTCTCCTATACTTGCTCTTTCTTGGCCAACCCGACTAAATATTTTACGCACTATATTTGCCTCTTCTTCATCAACCTCAAATTGAGCACTTCCTTCACCTACATGTTTTGCTATGTAGCGATAACCGTAAGGCGCCCTACCCATCACACTTATACACCCAGCTTTGGCCGCATGAAGTTTACCTCTACGGTTTCGTTCCATAATCTTTGCACGTTCATACTCTGCTATTGCTCCTTGAATCTGTAGAAATAAATGGGAATCAGGATTATCATCAAACTTATGATTCAAAAATACTATTTCAGATCCAGCCTTTTTAAACTCTTCGAGTAAGATCATTTGATATGAAAATTTACGTGATAGCCGATCAGGTGAATGAATATATATCTTATCAATCTTACCTTCTGCTACTCTATCACGTAAATTTTCTAAGCCAGGACGTTCTAAATTTGATCCACTGTAACCATTATCAACAAACCTATGCTCATCTAATAATTCATGTCCATCGCTACTAATGCGACGCTCCAATTCTACAATCTGACTCTCTATCGTATTCTCTTGTGCTTGTTGTCTTGATGAAACTCTTGCATACAAGCTTACTGTTGTCATTTTCTTTCACCTCCTTTATTTTATATTTCAATAATTGTTCATAAGCATCTGCCAAATATGTACTCGCCAATCTGTGAGGTTCATAACGGCAATTAATAGTTAATTCCCCTTTTTGCATGTTTTTCTTCCTGTGAGTTTTTTTATAAGGTTAGGAGACTTCTATTAAACTAAATCAACGCACACCTTATTTAAGAAAGCTATCTAGTTCACACAAATTCTCCTTAATTAAATATACAAGATTTGAAAAAATTATGTCCAAAAAATCTTTGCTTGAATTGTCATATTATGTATAATATAGCTTATTTTATGTAATATGAATGTTCATCCAAGCCATGAATTTTGGGAAAGCGATTTAGAAGTTCCTGTTAACCTTTTATTAGATCGTTTTCAGGATTCTAATATACGTCAATCTTGGTTAGATTCCCTTTCTGGTAAACAACTGAGCATCACTTTTCAGCATTGCTTTAAAAAGCATTTGAATGGGCAACTTTTTCAGGACGGAGATTATGATGATAGATCCACTCAGCAAAAACGTAAGATACTTACCAGTTACTCTGACTCTCTTTTTAACTATTATCTCATTAGCTACTTTGATCGTACAAAGCTTGAGGCTACAGTCAGTGAAGTAGCAAGATTTGCCCTCACTCAAGAGTTAATGAGATCGTACCTAATAAAAAATAATACTAAGTACGATAAAAGATCCTTGTTGTTTTTACTATTTCACATAAATTGCGAACTTCTAAAATCTGTCTATCACTTTGATAAAGTACAAAAGAAAGGCTTCGTATCATTTGCTCTACAGAAACCACCAAGACAAATAAATACTTCATTTAAGGAATTTATGTCACAAGAATCCGTAGAGCAGATACTTAAGGATGATGAGCAGTTGCAGGGTTTTTTCCATCATCAAGATCGAATATATATGTTTGTACGTCGAGGAAGTGACATGGATTTACTGCTTAACTCAAATAAAGTTGTTCATGGTCATAAACCTGAGTGGATGATTTTAGATTTTTCGCTTGATGGCACTCAGGTTAATCTCTGTGCTAAAAATACTAACAAGGCTGTGGAAATAGCAAATAGTATTGCAAGTGGTTATTTTAACTGTGAATGTACTTTTGTAAATATACAAGATAAGAACTTTCCACTACAAGTGCATAAATTTCTTCAAGCATGTATAGAGGGTTCTGATCCTAATATTTGTATATTTGAGTTAAATTTTAAGTCAGATTATTTTAAGAATAGTAATACATATCTTACTTTAAGTGTAAAGCCGTATGATTCTATTGCACCAGAGTTACATATTTTAAAGCCATCTATTGGCAATATACTACAATCTATTCAATCAGCTAAAGTAATGTTCCAAAACAAAAAGGTAACATTTTCTTTCAAATCAAGTGGGGAAATTTATTATTCAGAGCATCCGCTCAATAAAAAAGAAAGAGAGGACCTGAAGAAACATATGGAACAATCTTATGGTCTTAAAATCCTTTCACGAGCAAATTGCTGATCTTTTAAGTTCAAATAGTTCTTGGGTTAATCCAAGTCAAAATCACATTAAAGCAGCAAGATACTTATTTGATCTTGGATTGATAAAAATGCAAGAAAGGTACTATATTGTTTGCTCTCGTGAAGAAGATCATCTTGATTGGCCAAATGTAATTGATCCAAGTTGTAGCAATGAGATTTTTATCGATCCAGACTTTGATGAAGCATGTGATGACGCTATTTGTGAAAACTGTTCTCGTCATATTTTGCCTAATACTTATAAAAAACAGAGATTTCATCTCTTATCCATATACTTAAATATAGAGAAAATCATAGACTGGTTTGAAACAAAGTTGAATGATTCAAGACTTATGTGGGGAAAAATGGAAAAAGGAGTTTATTATACTTGTGATCAAGGTCATATTGTAAATCTAATAATCCTTGATTTTTGTACTGATGCGATATTTTTAACCATAGATAAACTGAGAGTCCATCCGACAGTTCTCATTACTCTAAAAAAAGATATACCTAATCTATTATTGAGCCTATATGTAGTGCGAATGGTAGAACTGTTTTGCCAGTATAAGACTGTAACTGAGATATTCCAAGAGGCAGCTAAAAAAGGAGTACCAGAGGTAGTAGAAAATACTTCTTTGCAAGTTTTACCAGCTTCATATATTTCGCTTAAACGTGTTGAACCAATTGTGCCAATAAAGCTTTTGGAGTTACAGGTAGTTAAAGGTATGGTATATGTTAATAGCGTTGAAGTTATAAATAAAAAAGCTGCATCATGCCTTAATATTTTTCGAATATTGTTCAAGCAATTTTTACATGACTGTGAGAAAGAGTTACCACCTGAAAAACATACACTTCTCAATATTAATCAGTTAGAAAAACTCTTGGGACTTAGTTTAGAAGCAGATTTAGAACATCAAATCAGAAAACCATTAAATAAAATGCAAAGAACAATCAAAGCTACACTTGCTGAGAAATTAGGATTAAGTATTGAACGTGATGATGTAATACAAACCCTTGGTTGGCAAAGATCATCATATGGTTATCGTATTAACCCTTTTACTTTGACTATAAAAAAATAGAATTTCCTGATTTTAAAAATTTTCAGCTCCATGAGTAAATTTTCCAACTCCACGTGCAAATGGTCCTGTTTTTACATCAAGCCATTTATCTTCTTTTGAACCATTAGCCATTCCTTTAACTATTTGCTTTGCTTGTAAAAGCTCTTGCACTATACGCTCTAGTCTATCCCTTCCCATACTATGAAAAACTTCAGGCAATCTATGTCGTTGTTTATGTATTCCTGCACTTCCTGTATGAGTAAATGGATGTCCTGAAATAGCAGCTCGCGCAATTGAATCAATAAGATATATTTTAAGATCTTTATCGCTAATATTTTGAGCTTTTAATTGTTCAGTAATGTCTTCCAATAGCCCTGTTTCTTCATTTCTTAGGTAAGTACGTATGGTACGATCAGCTAGGCCATTTGCTTTAACAACAGCTCCATAAAATAGTGCATTTTGTCTTGGGATTTTTCCAATTGACCTAAAAATCATTGGTTTAGTTATATCTTCAACAGGCCAAAAAGCAAAAGAACACCTGACTCCATTTACGAGAGCAGAAGTGCCTCGAATAGCATCTCGTGCTTGCTCTACTGTTGATATAGGCTTTTCTCCCTTCAGCTTTCTCATATGATGTGCAGTAATTATTGAAGCTCCAGTGCTACATGCTAAATCAGATAATAAACACATGAGATAATCCCCTACTGCTGGATCAGCATTTAAATCTGCATGAATGAAAGAAGCAAGGGGATCAAATATAATGAGCTTTAAATCCTTTATCCTGCTCAGCTGCTTCATTAACGACTCAAATTCTGGAGAGATTTCTACAACTTTACCGCGAACGTTCTTAAGTATGGTAAGAGATCCTCCGATGTTTGGTAATGGTACAATAAATAGCCTACCTTTATATTTCAATCTCTCGCATTTTGGATCAAGTCGTTCTAAGCGACGATGTATTTCATTTGTATCATCCTCCGCAGAAAATACCACCACAGATCCATGTTCAGTAACAAGTGGACCAAATCCGCATACCTGATCTATGCTACCTGCAACCTTGAGGGCTAGGTCAAGAAGTAGCATACCTTTGCCTGTATCTCCCATTGCAGCCAAAATGGAGGTTACACCCAAAGGAAATAATCCTTCAACCAAGAATCTTTGCTTTGGTACTGGGCCTACAAAACGCTCTACGCTCCAGCTAAAAATATCAAGTGGTGGTTTAATAATTATTTTTCTTGAGTTTTTTTCGATAAATTCTTCAATATTTATTCCCTCTAACACACAATCAGCAGCATCCCAACTCTTTGGTTTATTCGGTGGAATCTTAAGCGTAGCAAGTGATGCAACACCAAGTTCTAAAAGTTTCTTTTCAGCGTTTTTGGCATATTTATTACCTGCTTCATCATTGTCTGGCCAAATGATAATATGTTTACCTTTTAGCGGAGTCCAATCTGTTTTATCAAGGGTAGCATTTGCTCCAAACATTGCTGTTGTTGCAGTTATTCCTTTCTCTATAAGTGCTTCTGCGCATTTTTCTCCTTCAACCAGAATAACCTTATCGGACTTTAAAATACCTAGAATATTATAGAGAGGTCTTATCTCTGGCTCTTTGAATCTTTGTTTTTTAACATCAAATGGTTTAAACTGTTTTTTCTCTAAAGGAGGATCATAACGATAGACTATTACAATCAATTGGTTATTTTCATCGTAGTAATTCCAACTACAAGTCAGATATTGTTCTAGATTTCTGATATTGTTTTGTTTCTTAAGACCAAGCCATTCACTTATTGAAGCCATTACTTCAGGAAATTCTATTTTGGCATTTTTCCCATGTACCGTTGCCCAAAGGTCAATAATGTCACCGCCTTCTCCTGTTGCAAAATCTTTCCATAATCCAGCTCTTTCGCCTGTTAATTCTATTACAGTACTTTTGCCCTTGTTACCCTGTACATCACCTACATAAAACTTATCACCACGAAATGTTCCTCTTGGTAGTAGGTGAAAAAGACAAGATCTGATGTTTTGTAAAAGCTGAGTTTTCACGTTTTTGCAGACAGGTTAAGCCGTAGCTATAACTTTAGAGTTCTGCCAACGCCCATTTACTCTGCTAATGAATTTTGCTGGTATTGATTTACCGTTTCTTAGCTCATATACTACTTGCAAGACATTTGCACGTTTATTTGGTTGAAACATTACCATACCAGATGTATAAAAACTTCTTAAAGCATTAGCACCAATTAAAGCTTGAAAAGGACTTTTTGCGAGTGTAGCTGTGGATACTTTTCTGGTATGACGTGTAATAATGATTCCAGCCATAGGATTAATTACAGAACGTAGTTTTTCTACTCTGCTTTGCAGGCCAGAAAACATATTTTCATAGTCAAGAGAATCCAAAACGATAAGATCTATCGTTTTAAATTTTTCTCCTATTATATCTTTTATTCTCTCTATACCTTCATCATTTAAAGTTAATCTCATCTTTGTAGTAACAATCAAGTTTTCCTCTGCTAGATTTGGCAGCCTTTGATTAGTTATGATTTGTTGTATGCGTTCCCTGATATAATTGTACTCCATCTCATTTTGCAGATAGATTATTTTTAGTGGCCTTGCTGACTTCATCTTAAGAAACGACACTCCTGCTGCAAGATGTGCAAGCAAAGAGAGAAGAAAATAACTTTTGCCAACCTTTGGCGTACCACCAATGACTAAAAGACCACCTGGAGTGAGAATTCGTGGAGCTATTATATCTTCTGGTATTGGTGATTGATCACTTAAGTACTGCTTTACAGAAAATATTTTTTCTTCTCTTTTCCGCCCTTTTTTTTCTCCACTCTTTGATTTTTTATTGAGCCACTTTCTAGCAGAATATATATCACCCTTAATTAAAATCCAAAGATCAATAATATCACCACCAGTTCCTTCAGTAAAATTACGCCAATCACCAGCTTCCTTACCTACTATTTTAACTGTAATTGTATTTCCATTTAAGTCTCCAATATAAGTTTTTTCTCGGTAAAACTCACCATTTGGAAGTAGGTAAGAAACACACTCCTTGATATTATCAATCAATAACATCTTTAACTCTTTTTGCTTTTTAGACATAAAATTCCCATACATATTTTTCATACGTGTAAAGTTGAGATTAGCTAGCTCACAAACAGTTTCAAAAGATTTTGAATTCAGCCAATTAATTGCTTCTTCTCTTAGCTTTGGGTTTTTTCCTACTGCGTCCTGAATACCTCTAGTAACGACAGCAGACCAAAGCTTTTCCTCGTCGTACTTCAAAATGGTACTCTGTCAATTTCATAATTTTTGCGGTATTCTGGAGTAACTACTGAGGCAATTTTGTTCTTCTCTCCATATTCATCAGTTATAACACCTACCTTTACTGTAAACTCCAACCCATTTAATTCTGCAATTGAATTTAGCTTACGAGCAAGGATTGCACTTTCTGAGTTATCATGTGGATGAATGTCACGTGCTGATTCCAAGATACTGCGAAGCATAGAGCGACCCATTTCTCCCCAAGTATCTTCTGCTTTATTACTTTTAATACCAATTATTTGGTAAATCTTGTGCTTTTCATATAGACCTTCAATAACGGTAAATTCTGTATTTAAATAAATGCTACCGGTAGTGGGGCTTTTAGTAAACCAATGCTCTGACCTTACCCAGAAAAAGTAGACAGAAAGTTAAGACGTTTTTGCTATGAGAATGATGAATCAAAAAGCTCAGGAATGCAATAGTTAATAGTAGAATGTCTACGCTGTTTATTATAAAAAATTTCTATATATTCAAATATTGCGGTTTTAGCTTGTTGTGCAGAGTGTTGTGAAGTATCAATGAGTAACTCTCTCTTAAGTGAACTAAAAAAGCTCTCTGAAACAGCATTATCATAACAACAACCTTTGTGACTCATACTAGAAGTAATATTTTTTGTACTTAGTAAAAATTGATAATTTTTAGAGGTGTATTGCGATCCTTGATCGCTATGAAATAGTAGATTTTTAGCAGATTTGCGCCTACCAATAGCCATGAATAACGCATCTATAACTAATTGCCTATTTACTGCATTACTCATTGACCAGCCAATCACCATGCGTGAATATAAATCTATTATTGCTGCCAAATATAACCATCCTTCATTAGTTTTTATGTACGTAATATCAGTTACCCATATCTTGTTAGGTTGATCAGCGATGAAATTCTGATTTAATATGTTAGGAGTTATAACTCTATTGTCTATTTGTGGTTTTTTACTTTTAAACTTTCGTCTAAGCTTAGCTTGAATGCCATTTTTCTGCATAACATTTTGCACTGTTTTGATGTTATAATTTTTACCTAAAGCCTTTAATTCAGCGTGAATTTTAGGAGCTCCGTATCTGCATTGTGATGCTCGATATACCTTCTGAATATCTTGTATGAGCTCTTCTCTTATTGATTTTTTGTTGTTTTTTTCCTTAGTAATCCATTTATAATAACCACAAGCAGATACGTTCAAAAATCTGCATAATTCCCGTATTTTATAGCAGTTTTCATGTTCTTTTATAAAAGAATATTTTACTCTTTTTGGTTTGCAAAATATCCCAGGGCTTTTTTTAAAATGTCTCTTTCCCTCGTTACTCTTGCCAGCTCTTTCTTTAAATCAAACTTTTCTTTGTCACAATGAGCTACTTTCCCTTTTCCTGGAAACGCATCTACTCCAGACATTCTATCATTGTATGTTTTTACCCATCTGCTTAATGAATCACCGCTAATACCCAAATCTCTTGCTATTTTTGCTGATGATTGACCTGTTTCTTTTACTAGTCTTATAGCTTCAATTTTGAATTCTGCTGTATATTCTTTTCTTTTTGTCATACCACACCTCTTTGAAAAAACGTTTTATTTTACTTCAAAAACGTCTTAACTTTCTGTCTACTTTTTCTGGGTAAGGTCACCATAAGCAAAATCTCCAACAGTTGCATTACTTATTGCATGTATAACGTTGGAGCTCTGCAGAGTTGTAGTGTCACTTCTCAGATCAATAATTTTTTCCATCTTATTTTTTGCCATTCAAACAACCAATTTGAGCATTCCAAAGTTCTTTATAAAGACCGTGCTTAGAAACTAGTTCAGCGTGTTTACCATCTTGGACAATTTTTCCTTTGTTAAATACTAGAATTCGGTCCATGTGTAAAAGTGTAGAAATACGGTGTGCTATAGTAATCGTAGTTTTATTTTTCATCAGTTTAAATAAACTCATTTGAATTGTTTTTTCTGTTATAGAATCTAACTGACTAGTTGGTTCATCGAGAAATAATATTGGAGCGTTTTTTAAAAATGCCCTGGCTATTATTATTCTTTGTCTTTCTCCTCCAGATAGCTTGATGCCTTTTTCTCCAACTGTAGTTCCATATTGATCTGGTAGAGTCATAATGAAATCGTGAATACCAGCCAGCTTTGCAGCTCTCATTATTTCTTCTATAGTAGATTGAAGTTTACCATATATGATGTTTGCTAAAATAGTATCATGAAATAACAATGGGTCTTGAGGTATTACAGATATTTGTTGCCTCAAAGAACTCTGTGTAACTTCTGATACTATTTGATTATCAATCTGTATATTACCTTTTTTAACATCAAATAGCCTTAGAATTAAGTTTATAAAAGTAGATTTACCACCTCCAGAATAACCAACTAGACCTACCTTTTCGCAAGGATTAATGGTAACTGAGAAATCTTGAAATAATGGCTCCTGACCTTCATAAGAAAAAGAAACATTGTTAAACGTTATTCTTCCACTTAATAAATTTAATTCTTTAGCATTTTCCTTATCTTGAATTTCTGGTACGGTAGTCAAGATTGGCAATGCATCTGAAACTTTGCCGAAATGAGTAGAAAATTGGGTAAGATTCCTAGTTAGATGGTTAAGAAACTCTATAATCGATATATTAATTCCAAGTACAAGAACAATATCTCCTATTGCGATTTTGTTCAATTGATAATCATGAATTAAAAAATACAAGTTTACTGCTTGGAGTATATCGAATGAATAGCCATATATAAACCAAAGACAAAAGTATGCCCATTGTAATTTTCTCTCTGCAATAGTTCTTTTCTTGCATATTTGAAAAAATTTGTGTCTCTCATGTGCTTGCTGAGAAAATAACCTTACTGATATAACATTTAAAATACTATCTGCTATACTAGCTATTACTTGTGAATTTTGTTTAGAGTAATTATCAGCTAGTTCAGTAAGTACACGAAAGCTGAAAATCGATACTAAAATAAAAATGCTTACCCAAGTGAATGTAGCGATTGCAAATTTTATGTTTACTAATGATAAGGTATAAATAGCTAAGACTAATGCTATGCTGTAACCGAAAAAACAATCTATAAGCAATCTTATTAACTCTATCACACTATCCATTAAGTTACTGACCTTATGTACTAAGCTTCCAGATAAATTGTTCTGATAATAGGAATGGTCGTGTTGGAGTAGCCTACAAAAAGACATATCAGCTATCTTTTGACGCATTAAGGTAAACATTCGAATGTCAACAAAATAGCCATAGAATCTAAAAGCAGTAGTGATAAGTAATGCCATACCAAGATAAGCGCTTACAGGTAATAAAAGATTTTCAATTACATTACCTTCCTGATATTTTACAGCTGTATCTAGAATATTTTTTACTAAATACTTTCTAAAAGACAAATCAACAGCTACCACCAACCTCAGTTGCGGATTAGCCAACGAAGTAAAGCTTAGAAATGCAGGGCTTTTTCGGCTGCATGGAATATGAAACAAGCGTAGAAAAAATGTGTACCAAAAAATTTATCGGTGATCTATGTCTTGTATGCTCAATCTCAAAGTTGTTTTTCAGAGAGCCAAAAACTGTCTCAATAATCGATCTTTTTCTTAACAAAATCTTCTCATTTAGCGCCATTAATGAGTTTTTCATACCCTTTTTTATACTGGTTACAAGCTTTAACCCTCTATCGAATAATTCGTGAAAAAGATCTTTTTTGATATATCCTTTATCTCCAAACAATAATCCAGTCAATTTCTGAGTTAAATTTGGCACAGGTTTTCTATCATCAATGTTGCCTTTTGTCACCGTAACCCCTTGAATTTCGCCAGCTTCGTTGATTACTAGATGTAGTTTAAAACCGAAAAACCACCCATAGGTAGTCTTTCCAATCTTTGCCAACCCTTTGAAAACTTTATTTCTCGAGGTCCTTTTTGGATGGCAAACAGCGATAGATGTTGCATCTATGTACGAAATCCCTGTCACTTTTGACTGTTCGCAAAACCATTGCATTAAGAGCACTAAATACCATAAAACCCTAGATTTTAGCCTAATAAACCTACTATAGGATGGCAATTTTGGAAACGCTGATTCGTATAATAATTTCAAATAATGCACATAGAAAATTTTAAAATTGTCGCACTTGGATTGGTGATATAGCAATATTATGGTAAGAATCTCTGAATGCGTAATCTCTGGCGTCCTGGTTGGTTTTTTGCTACTTGGTAGAAGTTTTTCTGCAAAATTCTTGTCAACTGAATTGCAAAAATCGTCGATCAGGCAAAATAATTCTGTTATATTTTCATTCATTGGTAACCTCTCTATTTTGTAAATAATTTTCCGAGGTTACCCTATTTTCCTGGCTTTTTCACTGATTTCTAATCCGCAACTGGGGTCACCAGGGCAACTAAAGACATTATAAGTACATTAAGTTTGAATTTAGATACTATATTCAGGATGAACATCAATACACATTTGAAGCTATCAACTCTACTTCTGTTCATTTATAATGCTAGCTCCACTACGTTGACTTTTTTATTGAGAAATACAAGTAGTGAAAACCATAAATTTTTGTATATTTTTCCTGAGATGTCTCCAGCATCATGTAGTGCTGATGCTTGATTGAGAATAAGTAGCTTATATAAATCTCGCTTAGCCTTAGTACTCACTTTTACCCACAAGTATAAAAAGCAAGTAAGATAGAGAAAAATATACTGAGTAAGATGAGGTAAAAATGTGTGAAGTAAATAGAAATGTACAATGTGCTGATGGCTTAGGAGATAAATGGCTAGAAAAAGAGTTGAGACATGTTAATCTGGGAGATGTAAGGCTTAATAAAAGACTTATTAAAACAAGCTATTTAATAGAGAATAAGGCGTCTGGGTCAATTAATCAAAGCTGTGTAGGATGGAAAGAAGCTAAAGGTGCATACAGATTATTTAGCAATGAAAAGCTTGAAGCTAAGGAAATTTATTCTTCCCATTATAAAGAAACTATAGAAAGGATAAAAGGAGATGAGATTGTATTTTCAGTTCAAGATACAAGTTATTTGGATTTTGACTCTCATATAAAGACTAAGGGTCTAGGTAGTATTTCTAAAGCCTATACAAAACATAAAAAGGGTTTGTTATTGCACAGTGCCTTAATAGTTAACAAAGACGGATTACCTTTAGGGCTATCTTCTCAACAGTGTTGGGCACGTTCTATCAGGGAAGAAACAGCGCAAGAAAAAGCAAACAGGAAATACCGTACTGCTATAAAGGAGAAAGAAAGCTATAAATGGATAGCGGCACTAAAAGAAACCCTAAATAACCTCGCAGAAGGTGCACAGCTTGTTACTATTGGTGATAGGGAAGCAGATATTTTTAAGTTTTTATGGACTATTGAATCATTGGATAGTTTTTATGTAATCCGCAACCGAACTAATAGGAAATTCATCTGTATTGAAGGGGGAAAAACGGATTTGCAAACACGTATAACTCAACTGCCTGTAAAAAGGGAAATTGTTTTGAATGTTGCTGAAAATAAATACCAAATCTCAAGAAAAGCTAACATTGAAGTCAGGTATATGAAAGGCTATATACCTATCAGATCTTCTTACATTTATGGATCGAAAGATACAGAGCATAAAATAAGTGATAAAATCGCTATATATGTAGTAAGTGCCAAAGAAACAAATCCTCCTGAAAGAGTAGAAGCTATTGATTGGACTTTGCTGACTAATGTACCAGTTAATAGCACTTTAGATGCTATAGAAAGGATCAATTGGTATAAGCTAAGATGGAAAATCGAGGAGTATTTTAGGATTTTAAAATCAGGATGTAAGGTAGAAAGCTCTCGTTTAGCTACAAAAGAAAGATTAGAGAAATTAATCGCTATAAAGAGCATTATTGCATTTAAAATTTTATATTTAACAAAAGTCGCTTTATCGAATCCCATGGAGGTTTGTACCAAGGTTTTAAGTAATGAAGAGTGGAAAACCCTTTACATACGTGAGCATAAAGTAGCCAAATTGCCAGAAGAACCTCCAAACATAAAACAAGCTATTATTTGGTTAGGAAAATTAGGTGGATTTATGAATAGAAAAAGTGATAATTTACCAGGAACTATGACTCTATGGCGTGGTTATGAAAACCTCAGGGAAAGCATGGTTATGCTTCGCATAATGACCTCTCAAAGTTGTGGGTAAAAGTGAGGCCTTAGTAGTGTCGATCTCAGAAATATTTGTAGTTGTGTCTGTAATAAAGGCTAACCAGCTCTTGATAAGTTCTTCCATGTTTTTTGCTTTTATACTTTCCTGGTAGCCAAATAATGACAAGCATTCTCTCAGTATAGATTCTGTTAACTCACCACAATTGAGTATACCAAAAACTGAAGGCTGAGGTTTTGGCACATAGGGAAGGTTTTGATCTTTTACAATCCACCTTGTTACATAAGCAAATCTATCTTTAGCATCTGTATTCTTATCACTACCATGCCATAACCGTGAATCAAAAATTATTGCATCTCCTGCTGAAATAGGTAGTGACTTAATTTTGTAATTTTCTCGGTTATTTGAGTACTGATCAAAAAAATATGGGTACCAAAAATCAACTAAAGGCTGTATTTTCCATTTATGACTGTTTTCTATAATTTGTAGTGCACCTGAAGTTTCACTGACATTATTCAAAGCTAACCAAACGGAAAAGTGGTAAGGATCATCGAAACTATAGGAGATGTCTTGATGGAAGGGAACTGCATCTATTAAATCAGCAGTTTTACATATAACATTTGATTTTTTCTGCAGTATCTGACACTGAAGTGACTTTTCAAGGTAATTTTTAATAATTTTATCTAATGCTTGAGAGATAATTCTAGTTACTTGAGATAACATGCCCCATCTGCCGGTACAGTTTAAGTAGTCAGAAGTTGAAACACTTAATTCTTGGGATAGCTTTGATATTTTATTTGTTATATCACTTAAAGACTGAGTTATTAGCTTTAAAGGAACCAGATTTTTGATAATAAAAAAACCATTTTTTTGTAATGTTTCCATGTGATTAACATCTGACATCAATAACTGATAAGTAATCTGTTAAAGGTAAAACAGCAAAAATTTTGAATCCTTTTACTTGTTTGAGTATTTTTTCCCAATCGTTTAATGTTCTTAGTTTACCTCCTGTTTCAACCATGACATTAATATCTACAGAGCCTCCAGTTGGAGAGCGGTAATCTAAAATAGTTTCTATCAATAAAATACGAGATATTCCTTTGACCAATTTTAAATAAGACAATACTTTATCATCATCATAGTGCTGTAGAAAGCGGCAAAAGACACCTAATTCATAATTTGTAACTGATAGTTCTTCCTGAGTTATAAGTTTGACTTTTAAATTTTCTACTAACTGTCTTGGTACTTTATGTTCGTTATATAGGCCTATAGAACCTTTATTGTGTATATCAGAATAAGCAAGAAATAAAGAGTGTACACCAAATAGCAATATATTCTTAGCATCATCTATATTAATTCTAGAATTAAACTCTTTAGTATCAAACCTAGAATATCCTAGCAATGCTTGGTAAAACGCTATTTTCTTATTTTCTGATGCTTCTCTTTCCTTAAAAGATTCAAATGAAGAGATTGACTTCTGTTTTAGTATATCGGCAATATTTAACCAATTCTTTTCAGCGGCAACTCTTGCCCACATCGTTGCTGCTTTTGGCAAAAATGGTATTCCCTTAAAACACTTACCTTTTGATGATAGTTGCCATAAGTCCTTGTCCTTATCGTAATCAATAAACCCTATTTCCCACAACGCCCTTAACAGCCTTTCTAGATTTGGTACGATAATGTTTAACTTTTTAGATAAAACTGGCGTAGTTGCAGGTAAAATATTTAACAAATCAAGTTCAATAGCAACGCTTGTTAGGTAAGTTTTCCAAAAGGCTGAAAGTTCTGCAGAAATCCTATGCACTTGAGATTCTTTACCTAAATCAAAAATACTAAACTTTACATTTCCGGTAATATCGATTTGTCCTAACACACCTTCAAAAGTTTCAACTTTTGCCATCCCATTATAAAATGCTTCTACCATTTTAAATCTCTGCTGGTAAACAGGATCACCATTAATATCTATATGAAACCAACCATGTTGATCTTCTGCAATAGAATACCCTTTATGAAAAACATTAAGTTTTTTATACCATTTATTATGTACTAACTTTCCATGATGATTAATATGTGTAGCTTTACCATCCTTATAGACTACAGCGATACCATCCTTAAAATCTCCAACATAATCATATTCCTCCTGATAAATCCTGTTGCCATTTAAATTAATATGAAAACATTTATCATGTCTTCTAACTACACAAGCATCTTCCTGATAATTTCCAATCCATTGATACGACTGTTTGTATACTCTACATCCAGATGAATCAATATGGTAACACCCTGTATCATCTTCTACGGCCGCTCTATTAAAGTAGAATCCAAAAGTTTTTAGAAATCTATGATGATAAACTGCTTCTCCTCTCACATTGATATGATAAGCGCCTATCTGATCATAAACCGGTGCAAGACCGGGCTCATGAAATTTACCAACCTTTATAAACCTATTTTCATACAAAGGATTTCCTAGCAACTCGTGAAACCTCTCACACGGTGAAATTTTAATAGATCTAAGATTATCTTTGATTAATTGATCAAAGGTTTTCTCATGTTGCATGTTTTGCATAATTTGTAATTTAAATAATTCTTTTGTAAGCTTAGGTACTCACTACTCTGCCATATTTCCTCGAGTTTAACCTCATTAACATTACCAAAATTTCCTAATGTCTTACGGAGTTCATCTGGAGCACAGCAAGGACTAAACTTTCCTTCATTGTTTATCCATGCTTCTTTACCTAAAAATGGGCATTGACCACCTGGAGCCAAATCCTTAATACCTTCTTGAGAAAGGATTGTGAAATTTTCTAATTTTATCTTTTTACCATTTGGCAATAGAATATTATCTCTAAGTTCGTATAACCTTCTCACCTCCGTGTTCCATCTACTAATTGCTAATTCATCTCTTCTCATAGATAGATCCTTAATTTCCTCAAAATGTGCCCAAAGATGATGTCCTTTAACTCTATCTATGCCATTTTTTATGGCCATCTTAACTATGTCATAGAGTTCATGTAAATTACTTTCCAAAAATGTTAATTGTAAAGTAACGGTACACCTTTCACCTGTATCGCTAAAGTATTTATCTCTAACTTCAAGGAAAGTTTTTAAATTTTCTGTCACTACTTCCCATTTTGAACCTTTCATGATTCTTTCATGAGTTTCTTTAGTTGCCCCATTCCAGGAAATCTTAACATCAGATAAAATTGGTACCAATAGTTCAGCCCATTTTCTAGCTCCTTTAATAGGAAAAGAACCATTGGTTGTGAGGTTAAGCTTAAGGCTGAACTCATGGCACAAATTGATTATTTCATCAAAGCTTTTATACATTAAAGGCTCACCCATAGTAGAAGGAATGATTTCCCTTAAAACCCCAGTTGCGGATTAGAAATCAGTGAAAAAGCCAGGAAAATAGGGTAACCTCGGAAAATTATTTACAAAATAGAGAGGTTACCAATGAATGAAAATATAACAGAATTATTTTGCCTGATCGACGATTTTTGCAATTCAGTTGACAAGAATTTTGCAGAAAAACTTCTACCAAGTAGCAAAAAACCAACCAGGACGCCAGAGATTACGCATTCAGAGATTCTTACCATAATATTGCTATATCACCAATCCAAGTGCGACAATTTTAAAATTTTCTATGTGCATTATTTGAAATTATTATACGAATCAGCGTTTCCAAAATTGCCATCCTATAGTAGGTTTATTAGGCTAAAATCTAGGGTTTTATGGTATTTAGTGCTCTTAATGCAATGGTTTTGCGAACAGTCAAAAGTGACAGGGATTTCGTACATAGATGCAACATCTATCGCTGTTTGCCATCCAAAAAGGACCTCGAGAAATAAAGTTTTCAAAGGGTTGGCAAAGATTGGAAAGACTACCTATGGGTGGTTTTTCGGTTTTAAACTACATCTAGTAATCAACGAAGCTGGCGAAATTCAAGGGGTTACGGTGACAAAAGGCAACATTGATGATAGAAAACCTGTGCCAAATTTAACTCAGAAATTGACTGGATTATTGTTTGGAGATAAAGGATATATCAAAAAAGATCTTTTTCACGAATTATTCGATAGAGGGTTAAAGCTTGTAACCAGTATAAAAAAGGGTATGAAAAACTCATTAATGGCGCTAAATGAGAAGATTTTGTTAAGAAAAAGATCGATTATTGAGACAGTTTTTGGCTCTCTGAAAAACAACTTTGAGATTGAGCATACAAGACATAGATCACCGATAAATTTTTTGGTACACATTTTTTCTACGCTTGTTTCATATTCCATGCAGCCGAAAAAGCCCTGCATTTCTAAGCTTTACTTCGTTGGCTAATCCGCAACTGAGGTTTAAAGGTGTGCCAGCTGCTTCCTTAATTACTTTTCTGATAGTTTCTATCGACAGTATCTTAGGTTTTATTCCTTTAGCTTTCTTTTCTTCTTTAACTTTGCTGTATGGTGAAAAACATTCGCACATTATACAAGCAAAATTACAGTAATCTGGATTAGTATCAAAAGTAATTCTCCAAGGACCGGGTTTAACAGCTACTGATTTGCCTTTCTTTTCAATAGCATTACGGTAAATCTTGTTAAGTTTTTCAGTATGCTCACTTATAGAAGGTATATTTCCATTTTCAGTATAAGGATAGCCTTTTTGGGTAAGTTTATTGTATAACTCCTGATTTGTAGATAGGACTTGCATTTTTTCTGACAAACTACTTGCATCTCTGTGCTTAAATAATAGTCCATCTCTTACATATTCTGCCATACCACCATAATCGGCTGTTATAACTGGTATTCTCTAAGTTGCTGTGCTTCATGTATTACTAACGGTGAATTTTCACCCCAAATTGAAGGAACGACTATTGCATCAACTTTATTAAATACGTCAGTAACTATATTCTTATTATCATAACTTCCCATCCACTCTATTCTTTCTTTAACAACAGGTGAAAACTGATCGGCAATTGCTTTTAAAGCTTTAGTTTCTTCTCTTGCTGCTCCCCAAATTCTAAGTTTTGCTTTAGATGGTAAGTGAGAAAAAGCCTTTAGTAATAGGTCAACACCTTTTTCGGGAGTATGAGTACCAATATAACCGAAAATAAACTCTTTTTCTTGTACTCTATTTCTATTCTTAAGACGATTGAGATCAAAACCATAATCAAGATAAGAAATTTTGTTTATCGGAACATTAAAATCCTGAGTAAATTTATCCATCAAGAATTTCGATGGGGAAATAAAGTAATCTATATAGTCTATTATTTTCCTTGTGTACTTCATTCTAGTTGCAACCCATTGTTCCCAATAATTTAGGTCTAAATTCAGGAATTCTTCATCTCCTGTAAAATATCCCTTGTAACATTGGGTTGCACATTTTTGATCCTTTTGTCCATCACAAAGCCGTAATAAATCTTCAGAATTGCGTTGAATAAACCTTCCTCTTGGACACATTAACCAAAAGTCATGTAGCGTAAAAATTGTAGGTATATTTTCTTTAAAAGCAATTTCTGGTAAAGTAATTGATAGATGATTAAGATGACCAAAATGTATAAGATCTGGCTGAAAGTTATCTATTACTCTTTTAAATTTTATATCTACTTCTTCATTAATAAATTTGTAACGATATTTAGTTATGGGTATATTAATTAAATGCAGTAAGATTCGTGAATCACTACGATCTAGTACTGTAGTGTAATAAAAATCAGGTAAAAAGCTATTTTCATACCTAGTAAATACTTGTACCTCATTGTTATTTGCTAGTTCATGAGCAAGAGTTTGGCTATAAACCTCTGAACCAGCACTATAATAAGGAGGGTAACCATGAATAACTTTTAATATTTTCATATATTACCATATCTATATTGTTAGGATATTCTTGTGTATTGTTTTGTAGACTTTTTATAAAATTGCTTAATCCTACTTCTAATGAATGCTTTGGAGACCAACCAAGTAGCTCTTTAGCTCTAGTAAAATCACCATGGAACTTAGTTACATCAAAATTTCTTGGAGGATAAAAATCAATTCTAGAATCACTTTTTGTGACTTTTAATATTGTTTTTGCTAAGTTTTCTAAAGTACATGGGCTATTAGTAGTAAGATGAATAGCAGGAAGAGAAGATTTTTCACTTTGTAAATATTTAACAGTTAAGCATATACCCTCTATAACATCATCCAAGTAGGTAAAATCAAAAACACATTCTTTACCTTCTATTTTAATTGGATCACCTCTTAATGCATTAATACAGAGTGCAGGAATTACTCTACTGTTATGATCTAGTAAACCACCGTATACATTTGAAAAGCGTAATATTGCTACATTAAAATCTTTTAAACTTGTTATTTGCTTCTCAATAAATGCTTTACCTTTGGCATAATTATTTATTGGATTGATACTAGCAGATTCTGTAACCGGCAGTTCCTTCTGCTCTCCATAGACTTCCCTACTACTTGCATATATAAACCACGGTTTATTTGGAAGTGAATTACATAACCCTAAAAACTGCATTGTACCATCAACATTAATTTTTTGACACAGTTGAGGATAAAGTTCACCATGTATAACTCGAGAAATTGCAGCCAGATGAATAATTCCTGTACACTTAGCAAGTAGTGGTACTACATCTTCTAAAAAAAAACTGAGTGGATTATCGCGAAACCTAATATCGCAGCTTATTACTTCATGGCCTTGGTTTTCTAACTTTTTCACCAAGGTCGACCCTATCAAACCTGCAGCACCTGTTATTAATATCCCCATGTATACCCTCTCACTACAACTAGGAAAATTTGTCGTACCAATTATCTTACAAGTAAGAATTAAAAGGTATTATAAAACCAGTATAAAACAAATGTCAACTTAAATTAATGAATAAAAAAATGTAGTTATGAAAGAAAAGTTGGCTGCCTTTTTTTTTGAAAATAGTGTTCGGCTTTAATCAAATCCTCTTTATTATTTACTCCCATTGCTTCTCTTTCATCAGAAACTACATAACCTACACTCAAGTTATTGGTTGCTGCAATGGGCACTATATCATTAAGACAATATTCATTGGTCGAATTATTAAATTTTATTTCTTTTACTAAGGTAAAGAGATCTTTAGCATATAAAGCCATTATTCCAGAGTTTGCAAGAAGCATTTTATCTCCATTTTTTAGGATTTTTTGAACATTTCCATAATTATCAATTACTAATCTTCCATATTGTTCATCTTGACTATTGAATCCAAGAAGAACTAAATTATTATACTTTAAACAATCAGTCATTTTCATAACTGTATCGCTAGATATAAAAGGAGTGTCTCCGTACTGTATTAAAACTATGTCTTGATCAGATAACTCCTCCAGATTTTCTAGAGCAATTTTAACTGCAGTGCCAGTGCCTGTAATATCTTCTTGAATTATTAGTTTTATATTGTATTGATCGATTATACTTTTTAGAGTATCAAAGTTTTCTAAATCTTTTAGAAGGGAGTTGTTAACAACAATTGATAAGCTTTTTAGACTCAGCGATTTTGCATTAGAAATTATATGTTCTAAAAGAGTAAGATTTCCCACTTGGTGCAACGCTTTTGAATATTCAGAATTCATTCTACTGCTCTTTCCTGCTGCTAATATTATCAAAATTTTACTCATACATAACTCAGGAATTGATTAGGTAGTAAGTTAATTTATAATTAGTAAGATGTAAAGTCCACTGTAATTTTTATATATTTTCTAGATCTTGGCACCCTCATTAGAGTTTCATTTAAGAGAGCTATAACTTTAAACTCTTTACTCGATTTTCTACGCTGACATCTTGTAAACTCTGATCTGGACTTTTTAATATTTCTAATAATCTACTTGCAAGGTTTGAGTGTTTATTGATTACTGCAACCTGGACTAATGACTTGTCTTGATCATTACGAGCATTTGTTACAGCTACGCGCTCATCAGGTTTTATTGCTTTCAGCTTACTGATAATTTCAACATTACCATTTTTTGCATTCTCAAACAGCTCTTCTACTAATTTCAATAGGTTAGTAATATTTTGGTCTCGAGAAAGATCAAGTGGTGCTTTACCTTCTTTATTCTTGATGTTATAAATTGCACCATGTTTTAATAAAGATTTTACAACTTCCAAGGAGCCACCTTTAGCTGCAACATGAAGTGATGTAGTACCACTAGAAGTAGTTTTAGCATTAACAAAGTCATTTAATTTATCACGACTGATATGTTGTAACAGAACCTCAACAATTTCTTTGTAACATTTGGAAGTAGCAGTGTGTAATGGTGTATTACCTTTATTAGTAACTTGACTAACATTAGCTCCATTTGTTAGTAAGATGTTTACTATATCTATGTGTCCATTGCTAACAGCGTAATGCAACGGTGTTCTTCCATCAATATCTTTATCGTTGGCATCAGCTCCATCTTTTAACAGACGCTGAACAGTTCGTATATCACCTTTACTAGCAGCAATGTTGATATCTTTCTGCAGATGCTGGAGAACCTCTGATGCTTCGCTACCCTCAAGCTTAAATCTAAAATTAATCATCTCTATCTTTTTTAAAATATCTAAAACACTCGGATGACTTGGTCCAAAAACAGCTTTTCTTTGATCAAAACTTTCTCTGTAGACTTTAAGTGCGCTGATCCATTTCCCTTGAGCAAAAAGTACATTTGCTATGTTGTATTGAGTATTCAAGGTTTCTGGGTGATTTTGTTGTAAAGCTTTTTTCTGGATATTTAAAACCTCTTGAAAAGCTTTCAAGGCTTCATGATGTTTATTTTGATTGAAGAGTACCCCAGCAATGTTATGTAACGTTCTCAAGGTATCAGCATGATTAATACCTAAAATTATTTTCTTCTTTTCAAAAACCTCTTTATAGATTTTTAAGGACTCTTCGTATTTACCTTGGTTAGCTAGTACCATTGCTATATTATTTTTGGCACTCACAGTGGCTAGATCATGTGTACCTAGTGTTTCTTTCCTCTTTTCAAAAACTGCCCTATTGATATTTAACGCTTCTTCATATTTTCCCTGTTTATCTAATACTAATGCCATGTGAAACTGAGTATTTAAGGTATCTGAATGATTTGACCCTAGTATTTCCTTTTGTCTCTGATAGACTTCTTGATAAATATTAAAAGCTTCTTCATCTTTCCCCTGTCTATGCAGCACTAAAGCGATTGTACTTCTTGTACTTAAAGTATCCTTATCGTTTAAACCCAGCATTTCTTTTTGTTTCTGAAAAATCTCTTCAAGCATATTTAAAGCTTCTTGGTAAATTCCTTGCTTATATAGCACTTTGGCTATATATGTCTGAATATCTAAAGTACCAGGATTGTCTGGTCCTAGTATTTCTTTTCTTCTTTCAAATGCGCTTCTGAAAATACTTAAGGCTTTTTGGTAATTGCCTTGATTCAAGAGCACTAAAGCTGTATCAATCTGAGCGGATACGTCACTTTGCGATATCTGCTTCAACTGCTCGACTTTTGAAAAGTTACTATGTACTGCAGCAACTACTAACGTTTTGTTCTCTCTATTACGAGCACTCATCACTGCTTTTACTGTATCAATATCCTTTATCTTATTTAGGTCATTAATAACTTGAGCATTACCATCTTTAACCTTTTTAAATGATTCACTGACTAGTTTAAATAAGCTAGTTATACTTTTATCCACAGTAAAATCTGATGGTGTTTTCCCACTGTCAGAGACAGCATTGTATACTGCACCATTAGACAATAGGGCCTTTACAACTTTTAAGTGAGAGAACTTAGCAGCATAATGCAGAGGAGTAAACCCCTTGTTACCAACCACATTAGGATTAGCTTTATTTTGTAATAGAATATTGACAACTCCATCATAGCCCTTCCATGCAGCATAATATAATGGTGTTACACTATCAGCATTTTTGGCATTAACAAACGCTCCTGCTTGAATGTAATTCTCAACCTCTGAAGAGCTATTACGTTTTACAGCCTCAAATAATTTCTCAGTTGATGCTAATAGATTGATAACGTCTTTATCGTTAGTCATTTCTAATGGTCTTCTACAAAGCTTGTCAACAGCGTTATAAACTGCACCATTTTTTAATAAAACTTCAATAACGTCTTTATAACCAAAATTAGCAGCAATATGCATAGGGGTTAAGCCATTAGTATCTTTAGCATTAACGTCAGCACCTTGTGCTATCAAATACTTTACAACTTCTAACCGACCTTTCATTGCAGCATAGTGTAGTAATGTCTGGTTAGCTGCACCAAGCTCATTAATACTCAACCCCTTGCTAAGGAAAAACTCTACGGTATTTTTATAACCTTCTCTAGCTGCAATGTGTATAGGCTTTGATCCAGAGGCATTTTTAGCATTAATATTAGACCCTTCATCTACTAGACATTTTACCATTTCCAAGTTACTTTCCTGTGAAGCAATGTGCAGTATAGTCCAATCATCATTGCCTTTAGCATTCATATCTACTTTTTTATACTGCAGTAACATTTTAACCACTTGCAAATGACCATGTGACACTGCTAATTCTAAAGATGTTCTACTCTTATTGTCTTTAACATTAATTTTTGCTCCATTACTTAATAGGACTTCAACAACATTATCATGGCCGTGTCCTGCAGCTATATGTAGCGGAGCACCTTCAACATTTACAATGTTAACATTAGCCCTATTTGCTATCAAAGTTTCAGCAATTTCCCCATGACCTTCTTGTGCTGCAAGATATAACGGTGTTGTACCATTAATAGTCATAGCATCAACATTAGCTCCTTTTGTTATCAGAGCATTTACTATCTCCTTATCACCTCTTTTAGCAGCCAAATGCAATAGTGTAGTATTTTCAGGACCTTTTGTGTTAACATAAGCTTTATTTCTTAGCAAAATCTCTACAATATCTCTGTAGCCAGCAAGAACTGCGAGTAATAAAGGTTCACCACCTTCTACATTAACACTAGCTCCATTTGCTATAAGAACTTCGACGATTTCCTTATGATTATATTTAATAGCAGAAAGCAATGGTGTTAGGTTATTGCTCTTAACATTAACATTGGCTCCATTTGCTACCAGAATCTCAACGATTTCCTTATGACCTGCTTCCACAGCTACATGTAATGGTGTACTGCCTGCAATACCTTCCGCGTTAACTTTAGCTTTATTTTTTATTAAAAGATTAACAACGTCTTTATGGTCTTCTACAACAGCTGCATGTAACGGTGTAAGACCATAATTAGCTTTAGCATTTACTTCAGCTTTATTTTTTATTAGGAAAACAACAGCATCTCCACGGCCATTTAGAGCAGCTGAATGTAATGGTGTCATACCATCATTAGTTCTAGCATCGACTTCAGCTTTATTTTTTATCAAGAGATCAATAACATCTTTGCTACCGTTCATAGCAGCTGCATGTAATGGTGTACTACCCTTAATGTCTTGAGCTCTAACTTCAGCTTTATTTCTTATTAGGAGTTCAATAATATCTTTGTGACCTTTCAGAGCAGCTACATGTAATGGTGTTAGATTATTATTGGCTTTATCATTGATTTCTACTCCATTTTTTATTAAAAGCTCAGCAACTGCCTTATGACCACTCTCTGCTGCATAGTGTAATGGCGTAGCATTATTTTTATCTTTAGCGCGAATGTTAACCCCATGCTCAAGAAGAGCAACAACTATCTTCAAGTGGCCACTCTGCACTGCAAAATGTAGTGGGGTTATACCTTCCACAGTGGCAATACTAGCATTTGCCTTATTTGTCAGTAAAGCCTTAACAATTTTCTCATGTCCATCTTTTGCTGCGTAGTGCAAAGGTGTGTTATTATAGGTTTTGTCAACAACATTAACATTAGCTCCATGCTTCAATAAAATATTAGCTATCTTTTCATGACCGTTTTCTATTGCATAGTGTAATGGTGTACAACCATTTATGACACTAGCATTAACATTTGCCCCTTTCAGAATTAAAGCGTTTACTATTTCCAGATGGCCATTAAACGCCGCTGCATGTAATGGTGTCCAATCTCTGTCATTTCTAGCATTAACATTTGCCTCATTTTTCAGTAAAAAATTAACTAGCCCTAGATAACCACTTTCTGCAGCTATATGTAGTGAAGTAAAGCCACCCATAGTTTCGTTGATGTCAACATTCGCTTCTTTTTCCAGCATAATCTTAGCAACATCAATATGATTGTTTTTTATTGCATAGTGTAAAGGTGAAAAACCAGCTATATCTTTGGTATTAGTATTAGCATTATTTTTTAGTAGAATTTCAACAGCATCTTTGTGACCATTTTTAGCTGCAATATGTAGTGATGTTTTGCCACTATTATCTAGATCATCAACATATACACCTGTTTTTCCTATAAAAAATTCCACAATATTTTTCCTTCCATATGCAGCAGCAATATGTAGTGGGCTTTGACCATTAATATCTTTAACATTAACGTCTAAGTTTTGATTAAGAACAAATTTTATAATTTCAAGACTAGGTCCCTTAGCAGCAAAATGTAATGTAGTCCATGAGTTAATACTTCTAGCATTGATGTCTGCTCCTTTTTTGAGATAACTCTTTAAGTCTTCAAGATTTCCTTCTTCCAACGCAGCAAACATTTTTTCCTGATTAGTAATAGTGATAAGGTTTTGATCGTATTTATCTTTCAGCTTGGAAGGATCATCTTTTACCGACTTGCCAATTTTCTTCTTACTTTTTATTACATTTTCTGAAATAAGTTTTTTAGCGTTCAAGATAACTGCTATTGAGGGATCAGATAGCAATACATCAACTAAGGTATTATCGTGTGCTAAATGATTACGCAAACATTTTCCAGTTAATAAAGGAGTGTTATCATCTAAAAAAAGTAGATTGTTTTCTAGATGCTTCTCTGATCTACCTAAAATTGACATTATATCCAGAACAAGCATTTCTACTACTGCTTGCAACTTTTTATTCCTCTTGTAGGAAGGAAGCTTTTCAGTTAACTTGCCACTTAATGCGTTATTCCTCAAAATACTTTTCAGTTCAGATAACTTCAGTTCAAGCTGGTTATTGTATTTTTCTTCTGTTATGTTGTAAGCCTTCCTTTGTTTATGTATAGGAATAAACGAACCTTTCTCATTCAACTTGTTTCTTAATTCCTCAATCCATTTAAGGTCACCTGTTCCAAGTTCAGCAATGTAAAAAATCTCACAAGTTAATCTATTTACTTTATCAAGGTTGTCATCCTGTATTCTTGACCTAACACTATGAGAAATTTTCATTGATAGTTCGGCTATTTCTTTAAGATTGTGAGACTCTATTTGGGAAGGAATATTCTCTAGTGTTTTATTAGCAAAGAATTTTATTCCTCTAATAACATTATGGTCAATCTTATTGTCATTCAAACCAACATCTAAGCTCTTTAATGATATAAACGCCGTAACATAATCAGTTCTGATATTTTTTGATTTAGTTTTTGCAAAATTGATTATGTTATCAATTTTATTAAACAGCTCCTTTTCATAATTCGTCTTTTCAGTTATATTATTGCTTAATTCTTTTATGAGTTTTTCAAGCTTATCATGTTCCATCACTTTAAAACTCTCTGTAATCATTTCATCTAATTCAACGTTACTAAATATTCCAGCAACTTCTTTTATCTCGTCTAAGTTTTCACTACTGGTAATTTTCTTTAGCAACATTATGACTATTTTAATCTTGTTATTGTAAAGAATATCAGTAATTACATTATCGATTCTTTTAGTATCATTTTGAACACCAATAAAAAAGTTAACATCTGTATTTTCCTCAATCTCTGTTCTTTTAGAGAGCGAGTAAGCATGTGACAGTGAATTACGTAAATCTATAATGACTTCTCTTGTGTTCTTTGGTAATGATAGTAGAAGAAGCTCGCTTGTAGTGCTAGATAACTTGGGAGATTCTAGAGTGTTTTTTAAATATTCACCAATAACCTGTAAAACCCTTGTAATAATTAACTGTCCTTCCCTTTCTTTAGGATTAGCTGATAATGCCAACTTTATATAATCACTTATTTTCTCTAAAGAATGAATATCCCTAATTTGTTGATAATCGCTATACAACTCTCCAAATTGAGGATAATTGCTAACGATCTCTGCAACAACCCTCTCACGTTTTAACTTCGGGAGATCAGCAAATTTACCAATGTCCACACCTTCTATAATATCTTTTTCTTCTTTAAGTTTCTTTGCAAAATTTTCCAAGTGGTCTAGTATTTTACTTTTATTCAATGTGGCATTATAGAATAGATTCATTTCCTGTCGTTTTATGTGAGAAGAAACAAAACTGATCAAACAAAATTCCATTTCTTCCCAAGGTAGTCTATCGTAGGTTGATTTCAACTGCCGCTTTAATATATGAATATTTTGTGCAATAAATTTTGCTATGAATAAAAACTTTTCATCTACTTTTTCTGTGTTTGAATACTCTGCCTTTAACAGGCTAATATTTTGAAGTACTAACTCAATCCGCTCTCTTATGTTATTAAGATAACTCTTCACATTCTGATCTTGTCCAGAAGCACTAGAGAAAAAACGGAGGTTTATCAATTTATTTTCAACAAAAATTTCTATCTCTTCTGATAATAATACGTTCTTTAGCTTTAATTCCTCATAAGCTCGTGAAAGAATTTCATCTAATTCCCTGAAATGAACAGCAAAATAATTACCTGGCCATTTATTAATGAGTGTATCAAGAAGTTCAACATTACCTGAACGTATAGCATAATAAAACGCATTATGGCATGTTTCATCCTCATCATCTGGTAATATAGTAGTTTCTCTGATGCCAACAGATAAATTACTGAGAATTTTACTATTATTGCCAAGTAGGTATTCTAAAATCTTTACCTTATTGTGTTTACAAGCTAAGATAACTAAGTTAGTACTCTTAACAGGATTGTTAGCATTATCATAATAGTCTCTCAAAGTTACTTGATCTTCTGAATCACTTATGTAATCAATAAAATTGCTTAATTTTTTTAAGCTGTCGACATTACCATCTGATATTGCCTCTTCAAGTTCAGTTAAAACCAGGAGATAAAGTTCTTCAGCTTTTGCTTTTCTGCGGTAGAGCTTTTTATATTCTCTAATAAACTCCTCTTTTGATGTGTAAGAACGTGATAAAAACTGTTTATCTTCTTGATAAAAACTGGTTTGTTGTTTAGGTACATGCATAAACCCTCTCTGAGATATATTTACACCAGTATTAGAATAGCAAAGTTTACTTAATATGGCAAAAATTAAAATAGCATCTTTTGTTAATAAAATATTTTTGAGAGAATATCTACTAATCCTGCAATTTCAGGACGAAAAGCCTTCACAACATTTGATTTTGGGTGTGGGAAATGTGTTGGTTGTTTAAATTTTTAGTAACACCTACTAATAATAACCCGTTTGAAAACAACAAAGAGAAATGATGATCAACTTACATAAAAAAGCACTAAGTTTAGTGTTTTGGCATTATAGCAATCTCTTATGTATCACCTCTCTGGAACCATACGACTAATTGTTGTTCATAAAAAACTCTAGTACTGACAAAAAATGTATTTATTCTAATCTTGCACGTTTGGTATCATTACTTATAGAAGTTTCATAAAGTCTTGTACCAGGCTCTACGAGATTATTTAAGGAACTTAAAGATTGAAAAGTACGTTTATTGGAATCATCAAACGCTACTATAAAGTTTAACAAGTTATCATTAGATAGATATTCAGTTATATTATATGTAGAATCATGATCCAGAATAATTTTCTTTTCTTTGGCATCTTGATCTGCCACATCTAATTTAGTATAAAATTGTATCTTACTTAACTTATTTAACAAATCTGCTCTTTCTAAAAAAGGTTTTACCTTATCTAATATGATATCATTATATATAGGATAGCGTATGGAATAATCAATTTTTGCTAGTCTTACAGATAATTGATTATTATATAGTACATGTATGTTGAAGTTATTTGTAACAAATTCATATAGTGGAAGGCTATCTTTTATTTCATCTGTTTTCATTTGAAGAATTTCACAAACACAGTCATCTAGATAACTTGATAATTTACTGTAATTACTGCATCCTTTATAAGGAGATAAGTCAATAATTTTTCCGTAATCCTTATTGAAGTTCCTTACTAAAGTAAATTTAATCAACAATTTAGCGCATGCTAGATCACTTACAGCGTTATCTAAAGATGTGGAACAATTATCATAAAGCCGTCGTTCACGATTTCTTATATTAATATCAGCTCCATATTCTAATAGTTCTTTAACTACTTCCAGATTTTTACCACTTTTTTTTACAGCATGGTTCAGTGCAGTATTGCCTTTACGGTTTGTTGCATTTACATCAGCACCATGTTTCAGAAGTTCTCTAACTAATTCTAATTCCTTCCCCAGTGTTATAGCAGAATGTAGTGGAGTTTCACTATACATGTTTCTTGAATTGACTTCGGCACCACCTAACAAAAGCTCTTTAGTAATTTCTACACTACTAGTAGTATGAAGTAACGTATCTCTATTCCTTTCTACTCTAAGGTTAGCATTAGCACCTGCAGACAAAAGAGCTTTAACTTTTTCTAAGTTTCATTCATAGACTGCTTTTTCTAATTCTTTGTTAATATTATTATTTAGCATATTTTTAAAATCCTCCTAAATTTCACTATTTTGTAACAAAATTTTTGTATATTTTCTAGATCTTGGCACCCTCATTAGAGTTTCATTTAAGAGAGCTATAACTTTAAACTCTTTACTCGATTTTCTACGCTGACATCTTGTAAACTCTGATCTGGACTTTTTAATATTTCTAATAATCTACTTGCAAGGTTTGAGTGTTTATTGATTACTGCAACCTGGACTAATGACTTGCCTTGATCATCACGAGCATTTGTTACAGCTACGCGCTCATCAGGTTTTATTGCTTTCAGCTTACTGATAATTTCAACATTACCATTTTTTGCATTCTCAAACAGCTCTTCTACTAATTTCAATAGGTTAGTAATATTTTGGTCTCGAGAAAGATCAAGTGGTGCTTTACCTTCTTTATTCTTGATGTTATAAATTGCACCATGTTTCAACAAAGACTTTACAGCTTCAAAAAAGCTATTTTCAGTAGCAACATGCAACGATGCAGTGCCTTTAACTATTGTTTTAGCATTAATAAAATCACTCAATTTATTGTGGCTTACACGTTGTAACAAAGCTTCAATAATTTCTTTATGACCTTTGGAAGCAGCAGTGTGTAATGGTGTATTACCTTTGTTAGTAACTTTAGTAGCATCAGCTCCATTTGCTAGCAAGATATTTACAACTTTTATGTGCCCATTATTAACAGCATAATGTAATGGCGTTCTTCCATCCACGTTTTTCGAATCAATGATTGCTCCATCTCTAATGGAACTCTCAATTCCTAAATAATTATTATCTTCTATAGCCTTAAATAACTTCTCAACCAATTTTAGTAATTTTATTACTTCTGGGTTTCCTCTTCTTTCCGCAAAGTGTAATGGTAAAACATATCTACCTCCTTCAGCTCTAGCATTAAAGTATGCTCCGCTCATAAGTAGAGACCTAACTATATCTAAATTACCAATTTGTGCCCCTAAGTGTAAAGGCGTAGCATTTTTATCCATTTTTGCATTAACATCCGCTCCATTTATAATAAGAGTTTTAACTACCTTAGGATGACCATATTGAGCTGCAAGATGTAGGGCTGTGCCTTTATTTTGATTTTCTTTCACATTTACATCAGCACCATGTTTCAATAGAACGGTTGCTATCTGATCATAACCTTTTTCTGCTGCAAAATGTAAAGGAGTCCAATTTGTGTGATCTAAAGCATTAATATCTGCTTCCTTTTCTAAGAGCAATTCAACCACCTCTAAATGATCATGGTCTACTGCAAAGTGTAGAGGTGTAGTACTTTTAACTGTTTTAGCATTAATGTCTGCTCCTTTATCAAGCAAAGATTTAGCAACTTCTAAATTACCATCATATGCTGCACAATGTAGAGGAGTCCAACTTCTGTTATCTAGAGCATTAATATCTGCTCCATTTTCAATCAAGAAATTCATTATTTCCAAGCGATTATGTTCTGCTGCCAAATGTAGAGCTCTTCTACCATCATCCATCTTTGCATTTATATTTGCTCCTTTTGCAATTAAGCTCTCTACTATTTTTAAAGAAAAACCATTATATGCTGCATTATGTAAAGGAGTCCAATTCTGATCATCCACGGTGTTAATGTTTGCTCCATTTTTAATTAAAAAATCACTCACCTCGAAATGACTTTGCTGAATTGCTAGATGCAAAGGTGTAAAACCTTCGTTTTTTTTAGCATTAACATTGGCTTTTTTCTCTATTAGTAGCTTCACTACTTCTAAGTGACCATTCTGAGATCCTATATGTAAAGCTGTGGAATTATCGTGGTCCTTAGCATTAACATCAATTCCCCTTACGAGAAGAAGAGACTTAACTACTCCAAAGTGATTACGTTCTGCTGCTAAATGTAGAGGTGTAAGATTCTCATAATCCTTAGCATTAACATTAGATTTTGCTTTTAGTAAAATGTCTACTAACTCTAAAAAGCCATTTTGAGACGCTAAATGTAGAGGTGTAATCTTATCATCTGTTTTTGCATTAACGTTTGCTCCCGCTTCAAGCAGAACTTTAACTATATCTAACCTACCAGTTTGTGTTCCCAGATGTAAGGGTGTAATGTTTGCATCAACTTTATGATTACCTATGCCTGAAGATCCAGCGTTAATATTAGACCCTTGTGAAATAAGAGCTTTAACTACTTCGAGGTTACCATTTTGTACTGCAGAATGCAAAGGTCTTGCTCGATCATTATTTACAGCATTAACATCTAATCCCTTTTCAATAAAAACATTTACTATATCTAGATGACCATTCTCTGCTGCTAGGTGTAAAGGTGTATTAAGTTTATCTGTTTTAGTACTAAGATCTGCTCCATTTGCAATCAAGGTGTTGACTATATCTAAATATCCTTGCTGGGATGCAAAACTTAAAGGTGTAAAGCCTAGAATGGTCTTATGGTTTACATCTGCTCCATGAGTAATAAGAAAGTTAACCATCTCTAAGCGATTTTTTGCAATTGAAAAATACAGTGGCGTAAAGGCATCGTACTTAATCTCTGAGTTAATATCTAAACCCTCTCCTAATAAAGTGTTGACTAAATCCAACTGACCATTTCCTGCTGCTAAATGTAGCGGCGTAAGACTAAGATGTTTCTGAGTTTCATAGTTTTCATTTAAAAACTCTACAAAAAATTGCAGCTGATCCAGATTATTAGATATTCTATTAGTAAACATAAAGGCCTCGCATGAAGAATTTATGTAAAATATAGTATCTACAAGTTTTTAAGCAAGATAAATCTTCTTCTTAAAAAAGATACTGTGATCCAATCTGTGTGCTTATAACTTTTTTATTTGATCATGAGTGATCAGCTGTCTCAGCTGCAATAGAGACACCTGCCTTAAGTAGTTACATCAATTTTCTCTGTTTTTGCCCCTTTTTTTTCTGATGAAGATGTCTTCATTCTTCTCAGTAGCCAACATTCTTTTTAAAGTATAATCGTTACGTGCACCAAAGCATTAATAATTATACACAATTGTGAAGAAATATTCAATCTTTTTATTGTTTTGAATGTGTTGATGAAAAAAACGTCTGTCAGAGATCATCTGAGAATTGCATTTTAGGCTTTAGATGTAGAAGGGGTCTTATCGTCTTTTTATAAATACTCTAAAAATAGGCTTAAATCGCCAAGAGATGGATATCATGAATTTAGTAGCGTAAAAACATCAAAGATACCTCATATCATAAAGTTTAATGTCAACATTTGGTGCAACATTCCTGATTTACAAAGCAGAGTCAATAAAGGTTGCAAATAATCTACTTATGTTGGACGTTTCTGTTAATGCTATTTCTAAAATAACAGATTTATCTATTGAGGAACTTGAAAATCATGCTTCCAAAACTTAACCTGAATTAAAAGCAACATTAGTTTACTGATTTCTACACAATATATTAAAATACCAATAAAGGTGATTACATAATTAATTATCTGCATTACTGGATGAAATTCTTGTGCTTCTGTATTCAATATATAATATTAAAAAAATATTTTAGTAAATTTATTAAAGTAGATACTAGAAACTCGCTTATTTTGTTTTTCTAGCTCAGTTATAGTTTTCGATTTTGCTTGCAGAATTTGTCTATCACTTTCTGGTTATCCTCTATCATTTTACTTGCCTCTTGCTGAAGAAATTTGATATTTTTGAGTGTAATATTGTCCATCTCAGTCGATGCTACTTTCAATTGCGATTGTATTCTTATGTATTTATCATCTATTACTTGTTCTAGTTGATAATCAACGCAATCCAATCCAGAAGCGAACATCACATTCAGTAGTGGCTTGATCCACCCTATTTTGCCAAATTTCCTTGAGTTAGCATACTTTATACTTCTATCTGTTCCACCAGTGCCTATTGATAGCAGTATAATCTCATCATTTGGAAATAATCTCTTGCCACTTGCATATGCACAAGCTGCTGGATTATTAGCAAACACTCCGCCATCTATCAACACTCTCTCTGTTTGGCTAATTTTCAGACGTTTTGGTGTGAAGTACGTTGGAGCAGCTGTTGTAGCTCTGAGTGCATCTTTCAACTTAATGTTTTTTTCTTTCCAACTTTTGAAGAAAAATTCACAACTATTGTGAATGTCATAACTGGTGAGCAGTAGATTACTTGCAACATCGGCCATAGTACTTTCACCAAAGTATTTGTTGAGAATAAATTCCATATTTCTATACGAGTACTGAGAACCACTCAGCCAAGAAGCAATTGATTTTCTCCAAAATGATGATTGAAAGATATAAGCTCCATACTCTTGGTAAAGTCCAACTAAATCATTGGCAGAGTATTGAGGTTTATTGCTTTTACAAAGTCCAGCAACAATAATCCCACCGGTTGAGGTTCCTGCCATTAAGTCAAAAATCTGGGAAATTGGCTTTCTTGTTCTAGATTCAATTTCTGCTAGAATAATGGCAGGAATGATTCCTCTAATTCCACCTCCATCAACGGATAAAATATACTTTGCTACTTTTTTATTTGTGTTTCTGCTCAAGTTCATTAACTTCTTCAGCAAGATTTTTAACTCTTTCTTCAAGGCGATAGATGATTTCTGTAGTCCTTTGATTTTGCTCTATAAATTTATCATGCATATGCACTCTTAAGTCGAGCTTAGCTAGCCACCAGATCAATGCTATTGTTTGTATCACCATAGTAGCAATTACTGCCATAGGAATCTTTCCTGTGTTTGTCATCTTTTTTAAAGGAAAAGTTGTATATATACATATACAAGATTCATCAAAAATACGTCCAAAAAATCTTTTCTAAAATAAAGTTAATTAGTTGCACTAAACAAGCGATGTAAATAATATAATCAACATGAAATCTAGCCTTTTTTGGAAATTGTTAACAAGTTCAATAATACCGATGATATGCGTTATTGTTCTGTATCAGCACTTTAGTACAGACCAATTATCAAAAGATGTGCCAATAAAAAGTAAGGCAAGTGGCAATGATCTGGAAACATTATCTACTGCAGCTGAAAAATGTAATTTAGATACTGTAAGATCCTTAATAAAAAATGTAGTAGATATCAATGCTACTCATCATTTTGGTGCAACATCATTACACTATGCTACAAGCGGAGGCTGTTTGGAAGTTGTAAAATTTCTAATTGAAGAAGGCATTAATGTAAACACTACTGATGCTTTTGGCTGGACAGCTTTGCACTATGCTGCACAGGAAGGACGCTTGGAAATTGTTAAATTTCTACTGAAAAATGGAGCAAATCCTCTTGCTAAAAACAAAGATAAAAAAACTCCTTTAGATCTTGCTGTAGAGGAATTAAACAATAATAAAGAAGATATTTATGAGGAAATTATCAATTTATTTTCCCATAACTACTGTTAATATAGTACGATAGCCAAGGTTATCAATTACATGCTCAGCCCTATTTATTATCCATTTACCATAAACTCCTTTGCGAAATCCAGAAAGATTAATCTTTGCTTCAGCAAATAATTCAGGATTTCCTGGCATTGTGACATTGAGTGTTGCTGCATTACTCATCAGCTGATTCAACTTCGCAGATGCTGCACTTTGTGCCAAATCACTACTTGCATAAATATCTCGCAAAATATAGCTTGGTTCTTGATCACCTACTTTTTCCGTTATTGTCTCTGCTTTTTCATAATCATACCAGTAAGCAATAACCGAGCCATATTGATTACGCTCATTAAATTTTACTTTCCAATTTGTAATATCTCTAGGTGTTAAAGTAATAGTGCTTAAAGTTTTTCCGGTAACTGACTTTGCTTTTCCTTTTGAAACAAACAGTAAATACCCTCCAGCAGGTTTTGCTATTGCTCCATAAATTTGAGCAAGCCTGGTTAAAAAATGCATATCGCTCTCTGCAGTCTGATCAATATGTGATATCATGATATTTGCAAACTCTGCAGCAACCTTAGCTTGATAGCCATGTTTGTCTGCAATCTTTTTTACCAAATCATTTAAGGTGATTTGATGCCACTCATTAAACACTTGTTCCTTTAATGACTCTTTTAGATCCGCTGCATGACTTTTAATCTTTAGTGATTGTGGCGGGCCTTGTAGCGTAATTTCATTCACTATGTAATCTCCCATCGGCACAATGCCAGTTTCTTTATACCCAAGTAAAATATTTAGCTTTGCCCCAGTTCTAGGAATTTCAAATAATGAATCACGGTCATCAAGATGAATTACAGCAGTATCACTTATTACTCCAGCTTCATCAGTAATATGCATTGATACTAACCGACTTTTTATCAACTCAGTGATTAAAATTCCCTCTACTGAAATACTAAAGTCTGGTGTCATTTTAATCCCATAGTTTTACTACTTGCTTTTGTGTCTCTTTTTGAATAACAGGAAGTTTAATGATTAATCCTGCAGGAAGAAGTTCGTACTCTGAAAGCCCAGGATTAGCTCTTAACACAATCTCAACTGCTCCTGAGCTGAATCCATAGTAGTTCCAGCAGATTAAATCTAACATATCATTTTCCTTAGTTTTGTAATATATCATTATCAAGTTGTATATCATCAACTGGATTATTTAGTGATCCGTCTGACAACACGTTATCATAGTGCTTCAAACTTAAGTGAAACTCAATCTTTCTTGCTTCACCATTTGGAAAAAAATATCTCTGCGTTTCTTCTATTTTCACAATAACAAAATGGCCTAAAATGTTACCTTGGCCATCAATGAGTAAAAGAGGTTTCGATAAATTTCGCATATTATTTATTTGCCCCAGTCCTCCTGAATAGATTACTCCCGCAAGCTCAATAACGTCCTCTCCAGGACCAATACTTTGAAGTAATGGCTTTTCTCCAATACGCTCAAGTGCAGGCCAGCGATATTCATTCCTGCGTGTGAAACCTCGCTCAGTTAATGAAAATCTATATGGACCAAGAGACAGCATAATTTAATTTATATCATAAAGTGCGCCACTAAATTGCTCTCTAATTCGCTCCATTACTTCATCAGCAATACTACGTACGTCTTGTCCAGAGCTTGGGTGAATATTAACATTAAAGTGATTATTGTGTGTTTTATTCTCTATAGTCTTATTGTGCGCTGCAATTGGGTGCTTAAGGGCGTCGCTTATAGTATTACTTACAGATCTAACTTCTAGTTTAGCCTCATTTTTTTTGCTCCATAGATTATTGATTGTTTTAAAAGGCTGAGTAATATTATTCCAAAACTTTCCTACCCAATCAGAAAAAGATTTCCATACAATTTTTACCGATTCCCAGATAGTAACAAAAAAGTTCTTTACCACTTGCCATTTGGTAATTATCAAAGTTGCAGCAACAGCAAGACCACCAATAATCAGCCCCATAGGGTTGCTCATTACGGCAATTGTCAATGCTTTAAATCCAGCAATTATTGCTGGAAAAACTGCAGAAAGACCTATTTTTACCAAAGTAACAACAGATCCAAACATTTTCCAAGTAGATAAAAGAGCAAATAAGGAACCTTTTACAAAAGTCCAAGCATATCCAAGAGATATGGCTGCTATTTTAATACTAATCAATGTTGCAATCGTACTTATGATCACTGTAGTCAGTACTGGATATTCCTTGGCACAAAGTGCTACTTGTGTAGTTGCTGACCTCAGAAGATTAACAGTAAAATTTAAAGGTGGTAATAGTACAGAACCAAGATTCATTCCTACTTCTGCTATTGAGTTTTTAAGTAACTGAAGGTTGTTTGCTGTAGTATTTGCTCTATTTTCAAACTCCCTTTGCATTGAGCCCTTATATTCCCCGTTTATTAATCGTAAAGATTTTTTGTATTCATCAAGACTACCAATAAGTAGTGCTATATCATCTTGATATTCAAGGCCAAAGAGATCAAAGAGAACGCTAGAACGTTCTTGCTTATCTAGTTTTGCAATTGTTTCTAAAAACTTAACTAATGTGCCTTGTGCATTCTTGCCAATTGCTTTCTCAAATTCCTTAGCATTTATTTTTAGCTGCTGAAAAGCTTTTTGAAAGTTTCCACCCTGTTTACTTGCTGTTTGCAGCTTGCTAAGCATTGCATTGATTGCCGTACCTGCTTTTTCAGGAGTTTTGCCAAGACTAATGAAGCTACTTGCCAGAGCTCCTGCTTCCGCTACAGTTAAGCCAAATTGCCTTGCCGTACCACCAATTCTGTTTAGTGCAGGAACAATGTCCTTAGCTTTTGCGGCAGTGTTATCAGAGATATGATTTATCGCATCACCAACGCTTTTCATTTCACCAATTTTAATTTGGTAAATATTAGAGAGCTTAGCAATAGCATCTCCTGCCTCTTCTGCTGACATATCAAATGCAGTTGCCATCTTGGCCACAGTGTCTGTGAAAACCGTAAGATCCTTAGCTTCAATACCAAGCTGCCCACCACTTGCAGTAATTTGCGCAAGTTCTGCTGCAGATAGCGGAATTGTTCGTGACATCCCCTTTAATGTTTCACCAAGTTTTGTCAAGCCATTTACATCTGTATCTTCAAACTTTACAACTTTCTTTACATCAGCCATGGCACTCTCAAAACTAATTGCAGCCTTAAGTGGTGCTGCAAGGGTGAGGCCAAGTGCCACAGCATCCATCATTTGAGCTTTGAAATTTGCTCTTTGCGCTAAAACTCCTTTACGTTTTTGCATTACGGAATTTAAAGCTGTATAGTTATTTTTAAGCTTTTCAATAGAAGAGCCAAGTTTAACTTGATCTCCAATAAGAGATTTTATATCTCTACCACTTTTACTGAACTCAGTGCGTAGTAGGTGGAGAGCACTTCTTTTTTGTAAATAAGCCGTTTTAGCTTTCAGTGCTGCAGCTTTGGATCTTGTAAATTCATTTTGCAGGCTCTTACTTGGTGCTTCTACATTTTTTATCTGTTTAGCCAGAGATTTTGTTTTTATTTCCAGTTCATTCCAAGAACGCCTAGCAAGCAGAGCATCGTGGCTTAATTGTTTAAACTTGAATACTGATTTACTTGATGATTCAAGTTGTTTTATCGTACTACCAATACGAGAAAGTTGCTTCGTGCTACCTGCTATCGTACTATTAAAACTGCTTTGCAGTGTTGCTCCAATTACTATAGAAATTGCCTTCATTTGTATAATTTTCCGCTACTTTCAAACCAAGTAATAAATTCTTCAATATCCATATCAAGCCACTGATTGATTCCACCACCAACCATTGAGCTAAGTGATAATATGCTCAACCTCAATTCTTCTGCTGAGACAAAAAACCTTGTAACGTTTCTTGAATCTTATTGTAGTCTGCTAAATCAAATTCTTCTACTGCTTCTCTTGAAATACTTGCAAGATTTGCAATCAGTGCTACTTCTTTCTCTGCATCGCTATTACCCATACGTTCAACAGCTAAACGATCTCGAACTTTTGGACGGCGTAGAGTTAGCTCTGAAACTAAAATTCCATCGATTTTTATTGGTTCAGTTAATTTAATTTTTTGCATTGTTTTACCCTTTTAGTTAAATTCCTAAAGCTGTGCGCATAGAAGTCATTTGATCAACACCATCGATCTTGCGAATCATATTCTCAGCGTCAATTTCAATCAATTCTCTGCCATCAATGGTAAGCTTATAATAGTTGGCAGCAATTATACATTTTAGTGTTGCTTTTTCAGCAGCCTTCCAGTTACCAAAATCAAGTTCCTTAAAGAGCCCTCTTAAGTTAATTACTACTGATTCGGCATCACTACTTCCCTGCAAACCTCCTCTTAAAGTAAGAGAAACAGCATTATTGTTTATCAATCCGAAAAGTCTAAAGAGCTCAGAGTCATATTCAGAAAAAGTGAAATCTGCTTCAAGCTTTTCCATGCCCATATCAATATTTATTGGAATATCCATACCACCAGCTCTGTATTCTTCTGTTTTTATGGTAAGTTTTGGCAAGGTTACTTCATCTATTTTTCCTGCATAGCCACGACCATCAACAAATACGTTAAAATTCTTTAGGATCTTTGGTAACATCTCTCTTTCTCCTTTTACAATATTGCGCCACTCACAAGGTGTGACCTGAAAGTAATCTGTTCAGCTGGATATGGTGGCGTGAACTCAAAATCAAAAGACACTTTTCCGCTTGCAATATTTGTTGGTGTATTGAGCTCTGGAGTTGCATAACATTTTCCGCTAATAATCGCCCCTTGCGCTTTTAAATTTGCAAGATAAGAATTTACCCCCTCAATCACATCATCTATATAAGTTTTGGTAATATTGCGATCAACTGCCCATAAATGAGCTCGAAGTAGACTATCGTTGATTAAATCTGCAGTCCTTCTCACTGACAAAAAAGCCCATTTTGAGTCATTTGAACATGTTCTATTTCCCCAAAGCCTATAGCCATTTTGATGAATTATCGTTGTTACTTCATTTTCATTCAAGTGGTTTGCTCTACAATTTATGTTACCGAGCGTAAAATCAATAGGCCTGCTTGTTCCAACAATACCATTTATCTCTTTATTTGAAGGTGAGTGCCAGAAGCCTTGCTCGCTATCTATCTTAGCTATTAAACCAGCTACAAATGAACTTGGAGGGAGAATTTCTTCTTTTCCTTCAATAAAAACCTTAACCCACGGATCAACAACATAAACTCTTGAGCTGCCTACACTTTTTCTCCATTTTATTGCTTCTTCATCATTGGTATTTGGTCCATCTGCTACTATTATTGCTCTTAGCTTTTCTGCTATAGGAATTAAAGCGCTAACCACTGGATTTCCAGCATCTCCAGATAATTGATGAGTAAACTGAGGTGCAATTAGTATTCTTGGCGCAACATGAACTATGCTTTCACTGCTTAAGAACGCTTGAATTCCCTGATATTCTCCAGTTTCTTCGTTAACTCCACCAATGACATTGCTGAGCGTCTCTTCTACTTTCTCCTCAACTCGAATAACTACTACTGTTGCACCAATTTGGGAAAAAATTGCATTAATAGCTGAAGGCAAAGTCCCAGATTGACCAAGTTTTGCTGCTTCTTTTAAGCTTCCTGCAACTAACACTGGTTTATTTAGTGGAAATTTTTGCTCGTCAGCATCAGGTGCAGTACCAATTACTCCAATTACCGATGATTTAGCTGTTCGTACTGTCCTCGCTCCTGAGGTAACCTCGATAACATTTACTCCATGTAGAAACTGTTCTGTCATTTCTTTTTCCCCTTTTCAACTTTCTTGCATTTTTTGTTTACAATCATCTAGCAAAGTTTGCAGCTCTTCCTTACTTTTAGCTTCACCGATTTCCCTTTCAGCTATATCCACCAATTCTTCGCACTTGATTATTGCTTTTTTCGCTCTTTTTGCTTTTTCCTGAATTATTCTTGCCATTTCTACTACTGAAATTCCTCGGACTTTTGCTAATGGCTCTATAATTTCTGCATCTTTTTTGTCTATAGATTCTGGTGCTGCTAAAATGTTCTCTGCGGCTTTTGCTTGTATTTCGTACGACTTAGACTTCTGATGAGAATATCCTGCGTATTGGTGAGTATAGTTATCATAATAAGCATGAAGGTTAGAAAGTGCAGAAAACTTCGCATTTTGTAGTAACTCCAATTCAATATCTTCTTGATTCCGCTGAGCAATTTTGCCTCCTTCTGTTAAACAATAGCTTTTTTGCCAATCAAAATCTTCTGGTGCTTCATACCAATCATTTTCAGTTGGCTTGCTTTCAAGTGTTGTTGTTTCTACTTGTTTATCATTTTCAAATCTAACGTAGATAGACATTGTTTGTTACCTCCAAATCTCATACGTGTTAGATAATCCTGGACATTGCCAAGCTTTTAGCGTTCTCTCCACATCTACTTCAAGTCCTGTAGTTAGAACATTGCTACGTATGTTATAAATCCCCCACTGAATAAATTGACCATAGTTGTGTACATAATTTGATGCAAGCATACCTTGACTAACTTGTGTTCTGGAATACAGGTAAGATGATGTGTAAAGTAATATTGCAACTGTTTTTCCTGCTGGAATCTCCACATTACCAGATCCAGCTAATTTGCTATCAGAACTCGTGTATTGGTAAACATTTTTCCATATTATTCTTGAAATTCTTGATTTATTAGAATTGGTATTATCTGGTGTTCCCACAAATAATCCTGCTCCCCCATACTCCGTACTCGAATACGATGATCCAACAAATTCCATTGTCTTATTTATGTTCACATTGGTTGTATTTTTTACAAATACTACTCCAAGTGCAGCATACGGGTAATAGTATATCTCATCATAACTACCCGAAAAACTTTTTGTGCATAACTCTCCGTAAATAAATGTTCCTTTACTTCCCTCTATAAAACTTAGTTGTCTTGGCCGATAAAAACTAACGTAATCTGTATTGTACGTATGGCTACCTGCTAGTAGTTGTAACATATAGTCAGTTTTTGTTATATCACTACTCCACTTTCCAAGCTCTGTCGTAAAAGTTCCGTGGCCAAAATAATTATTTTTTCTGCCAAGTACACCAAATAAGAAAGGTAATGACCCTGGTTCAACCATGTTGCGCTTTCTTATTTCTTGTGTAAGCGACACTTTCAGCTCATCATCTCTAGTTTTTATCTCGTTTATAAGGGATGTTTTTAATTCGAGTTTCTATTTCTCCTATAATTGATGAGCCAGGTGGTACATTATTAACAGCACGAAAATCTTCTACTAAACCTTTAAGACCATCTTTATGACTGTTACTAATGCTATTTATTGCTGCAATATTGGCATTCTTTCTCGTATCAAGTAGCGATATATGAGAATCTGATGATGCTTTTAAAGTATTTAAAGAATTATCCCTAAGCTTGTTAATTTCATTGACAGAATCTGTTTTCGCTTCAGTTATTGCAGATATTGAATTTTCCTTATTGCTATTTATGTCACTTAAGTGCGTCCTTGCAGCGCTCAAGAGTTCTTTTAACTTACCATCTGTCATCTGTACAATTTCAGAAACCGCACTTTTGTCGATTATTGATTCCAGTGCTTTAGCAAGATATGCTAGTTGATCTGGTGTACTACTTCCTGCTAAATCTTTAAGCCTTCTCTGTAGTGCATCAATTATCTCTTTTACTTCAGTTATTTGTACAATGTCAGCAATAGCTTTTTTATCTGCTATCAATTCCAGCGATTTTGCAAGATATGCCAGTTGATCAGCCGTGCTATTTGCTGCTAAATCCTTTATCCTTTGGTATATTGCTTCTTTCATTCCCAAAAATTCAAAAAAGTTTCAAATCTAAATCGTTCAAAATTATTTTTAAGTTCATCTTCTCTTTCACTCATATCTTCATCTATTTTTTCTATGCTTGTGCGGATACGCACTACATCTTGTGCAGCTATGTTCTCTGGATGTGGCAAAGGATATCCTCTTTTGGTTTGGTCATCTGGCATTTCTACGTTACAATAACTCGTAGATTTTTGACTTTTGGCCGATAGACAACTGTTCCACTTAAAACCAATTTTATCCTTGTCTCATTGGCGTTAAAGTTTGATAGCACATGAGTTCTCTCTACCCAATTTTCCCCTATTGGTTTTCCTGATGTTAAATTTACTAATTGCCAATCACTGTTGCTTTTTTGTACATAAGCTTTAACATCTGCAGTGCCAGGTATCAGCGCATCGTACGTTATGGTGATTTTAGTATTAGCTCCTGCTGTAATACTTCTTGTAACATAATCTCCTTTTTCCCCTATATTACCCATAACTAGCTGTAACCCAGGATATAGCACTGGACTTTTTTCTCGCCCTCCTTTTAGGCTTGCCTTTACTGTTAGCTCTCCAGATAGTCTTTCACGCAGTGCAAGTGGCAAGTTATCAGATAGAAAATTTTCTTTTCCCTCTTCATCTATTAAGATAAATTCTACATTGGTATCAAATGCTACTTTTTCGACGTTTGTCAAAACAATTAAATCTGAAGTATTGGTTGCTGTAACTTTGCCAAGATCAATAACGTAAGAATTTTCGCTAAATTTTGTAGCTAGTAGTCGAAACGTTAAATCTAAATTTTGATGTGGAGTCCAGGTGCTTGCATTGCTAGATGAAAGTAATACTCCTACTTGATATGGCTGACTTGTTACCCAACGGCTATTTACTGCATCATATTTGCCAAGCTCTGCTACCTTTATTTCAGTACAAGGATCATCAGTAAGCAGTACTATTGCATACTCTTGTCCTGCATGGCAAAACACTGGTGGCCATTCTATACGTGTTGCTGTGCCATCTACTTTTATATCTTTCGGCTCAATATAACTTTCAGCAATGACAGTCTGCGAGGGCATTCCCACTGCTGTTTCTCTAATCTGCACAACAACACGTTTTTTGCCTTTATTTACAAACCATAGCTCCACGCCTCCTATGTGCCTACTTTCATTTAGAGTAAATGTTTGCGCTAAAGGATCAACTCTTCTTGCTGCGATAACTCTTCTTCTTTCCTCTATGGTAATTGTTTTTTTACCAGTATAAGTTGCTTCTCCATAACTGCCTTTATCACCGAAGAACTGTACTAATTTAGTACCTGCTGGAATATTTGCTGGTACTTTCACCTTTCCCTTTAATTTTCCCTGGTTGTTAGCTTCCACTTTTTTTCCCCCTATGCCACGGGTTGAATGACGATGCCATCGAATTTTATCTCTTTAAGCTTCTCATTTGGCTCAAAACCTTCAATTTCAAAATTCTGTACTGCTTCTCTCATAAATTCAGCTTCGTATGAAGTACTTGACAGCAGCTCTGTTGTTTCTTTAACATTAAATACTCTAGTTACTGGACTTTTCCAATTCGTGGTAACCTCTGTCCAGTGGTCAATGTTTTTATTTAGAGTAATTTGCGCCGGGACTGGATCAAAAGCTTGATATGGATTGATCTTTTCTCCTTTAGTCTGTAAAAGCTGCTCCAGTACCGGTTCAAGTTTATAAGGCAAAAGATATCTTTCCCCACCTTTTTCAATATCTGCAACTTCTACATCTATTGGCAGAACTAGCTCTCTATTTACTATTGCTGCAGACTGCGAAATTCCTTGATCACGCATATCATCATCAAAGAACGAATCAACAAATACTCCTTTTTTGGTGGTAGGTTCTCTTGAATTTGCATCATTGCGTAAACGTTCCTGTGCAACTAGAGCATAAAGATCATTTATTCCTTTTTTCATTGCTTCAAGCTCATTCATCGGTACAGCATGAATAGCATTATTCACTATTTTTACCCCTTCTTTTTCTCCGTTTTTCCACGTCTGATGAATGTAGCAGAGCAAAAGTTGTCCAGAGGGCGCTTTAGGCATCGATGGTCGCCAAGGGTGAGCTATACCTTTTATTCTCCTTACTGCTCCTTTGCTATCGATAGTAATTAAATCATAGCGGGGCATTTTCCAGGTGTAATCAATCAGAACCAAGCTGTTATCAACTGCTCCTTTTACTTTGCATCCCTGTTCACTTATATCTTCAGGGCTTACATGAGTACGACAGCGGTAAGTTATTTGATAACTACTTCCAGGAGCTGTGACCTTACCCAGAAAAAGTAGACAGAAAGTTAAGACGTTTTTGAAGTAAAATAAAACGTTTTTTCAAAGAGGTGTGGTATGACAAAAAGAAAAGAATATACAGCAGAATTCAAAATTGAAGCTATAAGACTAGTAAAAGAAACAGGTCAATCATCAGCAAAAATAGCAAGAGATTTGGGTATTAGCGGTGATTCATTAAGCAGATGGGTAAAAACATACAATGATAGAATGTCTGGAGTAGATGCGTTTCCAGGAAAAGGGAAAGTAGCTCATTGTGACAAAGAAAAGTTTGATTTAAAGAAAGAGCTGGCAAGAGTAACGAGGGAAAGAGACATTTTAAAAAAAGCCCTGGGATATTTTGCAAACCAAAAAGAGTAAAATATTCTTTTATAAAAGAACATGAAAACTGCTATAAAATACGGGAATTATGCAGATTTTTGAACGTATCTGCTTGTGGTTATTATAAATGGATTACTAAGGAAAAAAACAACAAAAAATCAATAAGAGAAGAGCTCATACAAGATATTCAGAAGGTATATCGAGCATCACAATGCAGATACGGAGCTCCTAAAATTCACGCTGAATTAAAGGCTTTAGGTAAAAATTATAACATCAAAACAGTGCAAAATGTTATGCAGAAAAATGGCATTCAAGCTAAGCTTAGACGAAAGTTTAAAAGTAAAAAACCACAAATAGACAATAGAGTTATAACTCCTAACATATTAAATCAGAATTTCATCGCTGATCAACCTAACAAGATATGGGTAACTGATATTACGTACATAAAAACTAATGAAGGATGGTTATATTTGGCAGCAATAATAGATTTATATTCACGCATGGTGATTGGCTGGTCAATGAGTAATGCAGTAAATAGGCAATTAGTTATAGATGCGTTATTCATGGCTATTGGTAGGCGCAAATCTGCTAAAAATCTACTATTTCATAGCGATCAAGGATCGCAATACACCTCTAAAAATTATCAATTTTTACTAAGTACAAAAAATATTACTTCTAGTATGAGTCACAAAGGTTGTTGTTATGATAATGCTGTTTCAGAGAGCTTTTTTAGTTCACTTAAGAGAGAGTTACTCATTGATACTTCACAACACTCTGCACAACAAGCTAAAACCGCAATATTTGAATATATAGAAATTTTTTATAATAAACAGCGTAGACATTCTACTATTAACTATTGCATTCCTGAGCTTTTTGATTCATCATTCTCATAGCAAAAACGTCTTAACTTTCTGTCTACTTTTTCTGGGTAAGGTCAGTCATAAGAACATTCCACAAAACAACAATGCACCTCTAGTTATTTGAATAGATATTTGACTTGTTTTAAAAGCTTCCATTCCATAGTAAAACATAAAAGGTACAAGGGTAATAGTGGTAAACAGAAAGCGGAAAAAAATTATTTCAAAACTCTGAAGATGTAAACTTAGATATTTTGATATAGTATCATTAGCTACACTACTAAGTAAGCTAAGTATAAACCAGATAACCCCAAACAAATAAGCTCTCAATCTGTAATCCATAAAGCTTCTGATTTAATAGATACGATGTACTCATATAATTTTACTACAAAACTAATAATATAAAAGTTTTCTGATGTACGTCCCCAGAATGTGATCGTAAGGGTTCATTATAAATAATTCGGGAAATTTCGTCTCTTTAGACATATTAAGAGCTATGTAACGAACGTTTATATTTGTGAGTAATAGTAAGGCTCAAGGTAAGGAAAATGCTAGTGAGGTAAAGTAGAATAACGTTAATTTGATAATTTAAGCTCATTCCCTCTTGCTACATCTCTCTTTAATATCTCCTCTTTTGCAGCAGGTCTATAATTACTGCTTAAATTTAGGTGCACACTAATTTTTCGATTTATATATTATTCTAATGCTTGTATAATACCTTCATTGAATATTTGATTTTGAGGTAATTAGATGCCAAAAAGTAAAACTAAACGTGGAACGGAAGATTTGAAGGGTAATGCAGGCCCAAGCAAAAGATCTCGTCTCAGTTCTGATCCTAAAAAAAATAAAGAGATTATCTCTAGCAAAGTAATAAGTAAGCTGAAGGATGTTGTTAAAGGTGATAGAACTTCAGCTATTGAGGAATGGGTCAAGGCTCACCCTGTAACAGTAGAGGGTCTAACCGTTGAGCAATCGGACCTCTTATGTAATGCGTTTCGTGATGAATCTTGTTGGTCAGGTGCGACACTAGATGTTGCTAAATTGGTAGGAGAATTAGCTAAATCAGGTGTGTTGAATCCATTTGCTATATATAAAATAGCATGTATTGAGTGTGTAGAGAGTGAAATTAAGCAATTATTTGACAAGGCGTTAGAGTCTTTTAGATCTGACTTATCTCATAAAGGTGCATGTGAGGAAGATAGGAATTTAGCTTGCAGTGATAAGCTTGCAAGAGTTGAATTGTTAAGTTCCATGGGAAGACGTGATCCTGTTTTCAATTTCTGGATTGATCAAGAATCAGGTAACCTTAGAGAAAATATAGAAGCAGAAGATGGATTTAATAAGGCTGTAGATTTCAAGTGGAGTAAGGGAGTGGAACACTTCTATAATCGTCTGTGTTCTGAAGAAAAATTAGTGAAAGAAGAGAGAGAAAAATTGCTAGTTTCTGCTATTGCAAAATTATCTCCATTGCAATCTAGCTATAAACTTGCTTCTACCTTAAGTTCCCTTCTAGGTAAAGTCATAAGCGCAAAAGTAGATCATAAGTCACTACTTGGGCTACCGAATAAGAAAGATAGGGGTGTGATCTATCGTCCTCTTAGTTACTTAGTAGAGCACGGTTTTCTTTGCACAACTAAGTATGTTATCCAGTACTTGAGCGAGGGATGTTCAAGATCTGAAGTAGAGAAAATGCTTTCACCTAGAGGATATGCACATCTTCTCTCATCGCTTTCATTTGTTGTAGTTTCTAAAGATTATGACTTGGATAACAGGAATGAAGCAAGGTCAGCTATTAGCAGTCTTTGGGAATCTAGTGTATTTAACCAAAATAAAATAAATGTTGTCGATCCTTTTAAAGATAGGATTGCTTTTGTTGCAATGGAAAATGCAATTTCAAATTTGATTGTAGATCAGGAGAACAGCAAGGATACTCAAAGTGCTGGCGATGGTGAAAAAGTTGATTTGGTCTTGAGTATTTTAAAGTTTGCTAAAGATTGTTGTTCAGACAAAAGCTTTAAATCATTAAAAGAGAGGATAGCAAATAGTTTAGATAAAACAAGGAATTCTAAGATGATAGATGCAACTAGCTCCTGCAATTTAATAGAAGAGTTGTGTAAGTCAGCGAGAAATTTGAATTTATTCTCTGCTAGCACTGAAGGTCCTCAATCTACGTTAGTGGGTACTAATGTTAGTATTTCGCCTGCTGCAGTTGTTAACAAATAGGAGTATTTATGCATGGTAATAATGAAGATCGTGAATTAGTTAGGGCTTTATTAAGTGGAGGTTGTGATGAGTTTAGTAGACAATTTGTAGGTTTTTTAAACAACTGTCCATCTTTTTTGCATTCGGCTAATAAGCCTGGCTTTTTTCCTACATTCTTTTTTGGTATGTTTTCTACTGCACATGATGCAGGTATATTAGTTGAAGATGAAAGAGTCTATTTTCGTTTTGACAATTATGGAAATCTAAAAGTTGCTGTTCTCACTAATAAAGAAAATAGAAGAATAGTCAGGTGTTATACTGTTGCTGATAATGAGAACAGCCCTGGGTCAAGGTTTAGTGCAGAAGAGAAGCAGCAGGTAGAAGAGAATCTTCCACAAGAATTACAGGAAGATGAGGATCTGGATTGGGAAGAGTATAAAATATTTCGGTTTGGAGAAGAATGTAGGTTTATTCATGAAATAGATAGATTTCCTCAACGTGATGAACCTGGAGCTCCAATTTTTCATGAAATTAACCCAATCAGAGAACAAGGTGAATTGTTAGACCTGATGAGTGAGTTGGCAAATGATGATACAGGAGAAGTGCGTACTAATGTTAAAAGAATTTTGGAATATGTTATTGATATCCATGATGAACATGAAGATAGCTTAGTGTTTCGTGCAGAGTCTGATTACCACGGTTTTCTGTGTGGGTTTTTAGTAAATTTTAGATACCGAGCTGTGGCTGATTTCTACCCAGAGCTACTTATAGGAAAAGGTTATGCAGATGTTGTTTTGCTTGTTCGTGGTGTTGATCAGACAAATGATTCGGTTCCAATTATAATTGAGTTGAAGGTTGGTGATGAGGAAGGATTAGAGCAAGCTAAAGATTATGCTAAAAGTTGTTCTGTTTCGTCTTTGCCTATTCATACCTCATCACCAAGTGCTGTTTGTGTAGCGTTAAATTTTCAATTACGTGGAGGTGCTGGTCTCCGAACTTCTGTGCAGGCCTTTTCAGAAGGTGGTCTTTCCTTAATACCGGGTTTACTACATCCTCATGGAAATGGAGTTAGGGGAAATGTAAAACGTTTTTTACAACCCATAGCATCAGAGTTCACTCAATCGCCTCATTGTAACACTTTTTCCTGTACGTCATCGTTTGTTTTTGGAAATGTTTTATCTACAAGGAGGGACTTAGAAACAAATGATGGGCGGGAGGTAAGGGTTACCAAGTATCTATTTAACCACTCTCAGGGAGAGAAAATGAAACGTACAGGTGGTAGGGGAGATGCAGCAGATATTGTAAGCCATGCGTTAACTTTAGCTCTATTTTTATCAAATATTGGTTTTGTTGTGCTTCACATTTTTCGTCGTTTAAAGTGGCAGACTTTACCAGACAAGGCATTGAACCTGTCGTTACTGCCTCAAGCCACAGATGATGCTAAGGTGCGTCAAGTACTTTGTGAAGTAGATGTCCAGGGTCATCTGGAAGTGGCTTCTGCAAAGAAATTCGAATCACTACGTGCTTACTCACGTTCTCATAGTGAAGGTTATTTCGAGGGAAGGTTTTCAGAACAAATGGGTAATGTTAGGAATTTACATCAACTTGCAGATCAGTTGATGAGTGCTGAGCCTAATTTTGGTAATGATGGTAATGTTAATGGTGAGTACAGGGCTAGGTATGAAGTTTTATTTAATGAGATTTCTCGTCTGTTGTCTCCGTTATTAAATGGAAACCGTCTACTCGTGAACAATGAAGCTAAATTTCAGGCTTTGTTGCGTGGGATATTTCAAAGTTGCGATAATCCTGCCAAGGTAATTATTGAGTTCCAGCTACAGAGAGGAAGGAAAATAGACCTAGTATTATCAAAATCTGCGGAAAATGATGATACTCATCCAATTGGAATAGAGTTGAAGTATGCTAACACCGCAGAACAAGTTGAACGAAAAAGGGTGGAGGCAAATCGACAGTTAAGTGAATACGAATTTTGTGGAGGATGCAAGCGTATTACTGGGGGAGATGCGATGGTTTTGTTATACGCTATATTAAATGCTGTAGGACAAAAGCAGGATCTGATATTGATTGGTGGGCTTCGTAGAGCATCTGGGTTTTCTAGATGACTTGTAACTAATAAAAGTACCAAAGATAAGGTTGTTTATGGGTAAAATTATGCATTAAGCTAGAGTACGTTTGAGTAAGGTTGGAGAAAAAGCAAGGTCTTTGAGCAAGAAAATTTGATTTATGTTTTCTTAAGTTAAAGTTAACCTGATGAAGTTTGTATAATTTATTGTTGGAGTTTTTTTGTTCTATTTTTACTGTAAGTTCAATCTGCTCTATCTTTGGTCTTTTTTTCTTAGTTTTGCGGCAAGTCTAATATTTTTACTACTTAATGGAATAACTTGCAGAAAGTGGAGATATAATGCTAAGGCAGAGGAGCTCAGACAGTTATCTTAAACAATAAAGAAATACTAAAGGCAAAAGATACGCTTGCGTAGTTCGAAAGCTTTCTATAGGATAAGCCTCACCTGATTTACAAATAGAATTGTTATGTTAGATGTTTGCTATTTATTCTTAAGCTCATTTTAACAGCATTTTGCTTTTTTTAGTATGTAGGGGTTTTCTAGGAATTATCCTACTGAATTCTATGATATTATTTTTTGTAACATTATTATACATTATAATGCACCCATTTGTCTAGACCATTTTTTTCAAAGTGATCCGATTTTTAAAATGAATATGTTGATAAATACGTCGACACATATTTAAAGTATTTATGAATATATTCATTTACTGTTTATGATAATAGAGATCAGCAGGAACTTTATAATGTAGAGTCTGATGTCGCCTTCTATAGTTATACCAAGCAACAAAATCGTTTATTATAAGATTCAAATCTCTGATACTATTTGGTCTATAATAATATATAGCTTCTTGCTTTAAAGTTCTCCATAAGCGCTCAACAAATATATTGTCGAAGCAACGTCCTTTATGGTCCATACTGATTTTAATATTAGCACGCTCTAATTCCATAATAAAGTTGTAGCTAGTAAACTGCACCCCTTGATCACTATTAAAAATCTCAGGTTTACCTTGTTTTAGAGCTTCTTTGAGAGTATAAAGGCAAAATCCAGCATCGAGATATGGTGATAATGAATGAGCAATAATATAGCGACTATACAAGTCCATTATTGCCACAAAATAGACAAACTTACCTTCTACCATAATATATGTTATATCAGTAGCCCATACCTGATTAACTCTACAAATAATCAAATCTTTGAGTAAATAAGGATATATTTTATGCTTTTTTTCTTTAATACTTGTATTACATCTTTTTCTACAATACAGCCCACTAATCTTCATTTTTTTCATAATTCTTAAGATTTTTTTGTGATTGACTACTACTCCACTCGCTATGATTTCAGCAGTAATTTTACGATATCCATAACGGCAATCAGAAGCCAAATATACTTCTTGAATCAAATTTCACTTTCGTTATTAATTATAGGCCTATAATATAGGCTAGATCTGCAAATCCCCAGTAAATCAGCCTGTTTCCTAATTGACAGATCAGAATCTTTTTCTATAAATCTTACTCTATCTTTTTTGCTTATTTCAGTAATTTTTTTTTCAAATAGCTATTTTCCACTGTCAATTCTCCTATTACTTTATGTAAACTTTCTATTTCTTGCGCTAAGATTCTTTGTTTTCTCGCACTTTCACTTTCTTCAACAAATAGGTCTTTTAACCTTGCCAATACTCTATCACGCCAATCATATAGATTTGTTGATGGTATTTTATATTCACTACATATCTCAGCTGTGCTTCTTTGATTTTTTATTGCTTCCAAAGCTATCTTTGCTTTTAACTCTGGTTCATATTTTTTTGTTGCCATACTTTTACCCCTTTACTTTCCTACTCGGATCAACCATTTTTTTTTGGTCTAGTTTATGGGGTGCATTATATTCTATGAGAAATTCTACAGATGGTAAATGGCCTTCCTTGGCAGCATAGTAGACTGATCTGTAGTTTTAGAATTATTAATATTAGAATTATTAATAAATGATTCTTGTTGTTGCTTTTCTATTAGAAGCTTTACAATTCCTAGATATCCTTTATTGGTAGCATAATGCAAAGGAGTCCAATTGTTTTTACCTTTTGTACCAACTTCTACTCCCTTATTAAGAGAAAATTTTACAATATCGATATTTCAAAAATCAGCTGCAATATGAATAGGCTTGTTTTCGTCATTAGTTTTAGCGTTAAAACTTACACCTTTATTATTTACTAAAAATTTTGTTACTTCTAAGCTATCAAACTTAGCTGGATGGTGCACAGCCACCTTGACCAAAAAATCATCCCCCTATCGCGTTCTTATCATTATGCCTTATACGCTGTATTACACCTTCAGATATAGTCATTGCTAACCTCCAACATCCTTGCTAATAAACCCTCGCTAAAACTGCCGAAAAGACTTTATAAGTTAATATTCTAAATCTCAATATTTTATGGTGCAGGTTTTTATTTTTAAAACATTATACTTTGTGTAGGGTATAACTACACGCATCAAAGTGAAAGAAAAGCAAAATGATGAAGAAAATGAAAGTTTAAGTTTTCTTCAACGACTCAAGGAGAGAATTTATGCTTTAAAGCCTGTATTAGCAAGAGCCTTAATCACTAAATGAACAATGTCACGCAGAGTTTCATCCTCAATTTTTCTATATTCCCTCACTAGCCTTGATATTTCTTCGCTGCCTACATCGCTATGGAAGGCCTTATCATGTAAGTCTTCAGAGGCTTTGGTAAAAAAATACGACATATCAACCGATAGTACTTCTGCTAATTTATATAACCTATCAACTACAAGCCTAATCTCTCCGCTTTCATATCCTTGTACATGCTGAAATGAAATTTCAAGCTTTTTTCCTAAGTCTCTTTGACTAAAACCACACATTAGCCTTCTTTTCCTTATTCTTTCACCTATTTGTTTATCGATAGGATGTTGTATAGTCATTTTACGTATCAGGTAATATTAACTATGTATTATCACTCTGAGAAAAAGATTTTACCAATATATAAACTGCACTACGTAACCTTTTGCTCTTAATTTCGTTATATCCTTTGACTAACTTTAGTATTTCTTCATCATAAGCTTCATGTGAGTCAGTATGCATATCAGTAAAAAAGTTAGCAACATCTATCGATAGTACTTTTGCTAAATCATATAGTCTACTGGCCAAAACACAATTTGAACCATTTTCGTACTTTTGTATCTGTCTATACGAAACACCTATTCTCTTTCCCAATTCGGTCTGTGTCAAAGCACGATCTAACCTAAGTTGTTTTATTTTTTTACCTAAGTGCACTTTTCACCTCTTATTCAAATTTACAACAAATTTTATGAAAAAGCTAGCAAAGTAATTGCTTTAATAATTTCTGCCTCTCGCTAATTAAATCGCTTGGTCTTATGTATTTTTTCTCAATCTCCCTCATCTCTTTTTCTCGTTCTGCAATGCTATTTCGTATTACTTCAGCCGAATATCTGCTTTTGCCACATGCAAACTCTGATCTTAATCTTCTGACCTTATATTCAAGCTCAGCAAATCTTTCATGCTGCTCAAGAAGCTCTATCATGTGTTTGATTTCAGAATTTAGCTTTTTTTCCTCAACATCTCTCACAATAAAAGAAAGCAGAAGCTTATCTATTTGGTAATCAATATTTGGTTGAGCAGCAAATAGATCAATCATGGCTTTTACATAAGTGGGATTTGCAACTAATAAGCTAAAATTACTACATAAAAAACTATAGAACTTTATCGTCTTCTCAAGATAATTTTTCATATCTTGTGATAATTGTAATTCTTTGTGAATTCCTGACAGCAATATTTTTAATTCTTCCAAGTATTTCGTGTCAAAATTACTTACTTCTTCAGGTAGAAGAATCATGAGCAGCTTTTTTACGAGCTCAACATCATTTGATTTTACTGCATTATAAAGAGCTTTATCCTTATCTTCTTTTAAATCATAAAGCTCTGACGAGTTATCTATGCTGAATAGATATTCAGTATTTCCTTGAGGAGAGTAGATTAAAATGTCCACTTCTCTTAGCGGGTGGTCATCATTAAACTTTTCTAGTAACTGCTTATCGGTGGTTTCCTCTATTGCTACAGCAGCTTTACTGATCTTTTTCAGTTCAGAAACATTATCTCCTGAATTTTCAAGTATGTCTTTAGCCTTGTCTAGCAGCTGCTCATATAAAATTATTTTTTCTTCATTATCAAGTAGCTGACAATGCTTCTTCAACTTTTCAGTGGAGTAAGACAAGAGATCCATTTCTTTCAGTTTTACAATCACAATACCCAACTTTGATTGAAATTGAAATAATTTTTACAAGATGTGTTTTTCTAGTGTAAATGCCCGTAAAACTTGTTATTATAATATACAGTAAATTAATAAGTCGTACAATATTAACAATTAAATAATATTTATCACGATATGATCGAATAGTAATTAGATTAAGTGAGGGTTACAATGAAAAAAATAAATGGTAAAAAATTGTCCAGTAAAATGTTAAAAGCGGTAGAGCGAATAGCAAAAGAAGGGTTATTACCTAATTTTATAAAAGCTGCTCCAACAGCAAATAAAAAGATTAGTAAATTACCTGTCTTAACATATCCTGAGGAGCTCAATCCATTTCAATCAGCTTTATGCAAGATAAGGCTAAGTGAATATGAAAATATGAAACTAAATGAATTTTTGGAAAAAGCTATTGCAGCTAAAAATATAGATGAGTTAAGTAAAGTTGTCGATGAAGTTTTGAACTTAGGAATAAGAATAAATGCTCCCAATGAAGATGGCTTTAGTTTCGCTAACGTTACAATGTTTAAGATGCATCGTGATGAATTCAAAGGAAATAAACAAGAAGATATAATCAGAAAGTTAGCCTTACATGGAGCAGATTTTAATGTACAAGTTGATAAGAAAATAACTGAAAAAGTGCAAAAAGAAATTGAGCCACAAATATATAGTAGGCTCAAGAAACTTAGGGAAGTTGGAGAAGACGCTACTATAGAAGGAACTGTTGAAGATGTAGAAATTGATAATAAGACCTTCTATATTGAATTTTCACATAGCTGCATAGTTGATGTTGCCAAAGTTGTAGAAGGTGCAAAAAGTTTAGGCTTAAGTAAAGGAGACTTAAACCTTGGTGGCAATATCATAAAAATAGGTGATGGTGAAGTTGAAGTTAAAACTGGGAAGGACGGCAAAAGAAATTACGTGGATATATCCGATAACAGCGCTTTTACACTACCGACAATGTTGCAAAAAACATAAAAATAAAACTAGAGAAAACCATTTCTCGAAAACTTCTGTGTCCAGAACCAAGAGTCCGATTTACTTATAGCGCTAATAATCAATTAACCATCGGCTTTAAGGAATGATATGAACATATTATTTCAAGGAAAAGTCATGAGAAACAAGAGATTAGCTATCCAAATTAGCTGTAGCTATGAACCTAATCGGTTAGCAGAACAATGCTTATCAGATGCTTATGAAAAGGTAGTGTCAAAGGAAATAAGTCAAAAAAACTTAAAACATAAAAATGGGATTCAAGGAGGGTCAAATGGTAACAGTATGTTTATATGCGAGAGTTTCTTCGGGGAAACAAGTAGAAGGAAATACGATAGAAAGTCAAATTGCAGCTTTAGAGAAGCAAATTAATCTGGACGGATACAGATTGTTAAGTGAGTATAAATTTATTGATAACGGCTACAGTGGATCTCATTTAGTCCGCCCTGATTTAGAAAAATTACGTGATAAAGTAACAGAAGGTAAAATTGATAAGATTTACATTCATTCTCCTGATCGTTTATCTAGAAAATATGCATATCAAATGGTGCTGATTGAAGAATTTGAAAAAGCAGGAGCAAAAGTGGTTTTTTTAAATTATGAGATTAACGGTAACCCAGAATCTCAATTACTGTTACAAATGCAAGGTATGATAGCAGAATATGAACGTGCGAAAATTATGGAACGAAGTCGTCGTGGTAAAATCTATGCAGCTAACAAAGGCTATGTAAATGTAATGGGAGGAGCTCCTTATGGTTATCGTTATATAGATAAGCATATGGGAGGAGGACAAGCTTTATTTGAGATTAACGAAAAAGAAGCTGATGTCGTTCGTAAAGTATTTTTGTGGATAGGCAGAGAAAGAACAAGTATTGGGGAAGTATGTCGTCGGCTAAATACTATGTCCATTAAGACACAAAAAGGAAAAGAACGCTGGAATAAAGGTACAATTTGGAGTATGTTGAAAAACCCTGCTTACAAAGGACAAGCAGCTTTTGGTAGAAGAAGGTTAGGAGTAAGATTAAAGCAAGTAAGACCACAGAAAGGCTCTTGTGAGCAGCCAAAAAGTAACCACTCTGTCTATCCTGTTGAAAAAGCAAATTGGATTTATATTAAAGTGCCAAATATAGTAGATGAAGATATATTTGATATTGTTCAAGAACAATTAGCTGAAAATAGAAAAGTAGCAAGGACAAGAAAAAGAGGAGCAAAGTACTTACTACAAGGTTTAGTCATATGTAAGCGTTGTAATTACGGATGTTACGGAACTTGCATGAGAAGTAGACGAGAAGAAGAAGGTGGTCATTATGCATATTACCGTTGTAGTGGTAAAGATTCTTACCGTTTTGGTGGTAATAAGATTTGTGACAATAAACCCATTCGCTCAGATGCATTAGAAACAGCTGTGTGGGAAGAGGTTAAGCAGTTATTGAAAAATCCAAACAGGATTTTAGAAGAATACAAGCGTAGGCTTTCAGAACTAAAAAAATCATCATTGGATCAAAAAAGTGACCTGCTAGAGAAACAAGAAAATAAATTAAAACGTGGTATTGCTAGACTTATCGATAGTTATGCTCAAGAATATATCAATCAAGAGGAATTTGAACCACGAATTAAAGCAATGAAACAAAGCTTAAAAACAATTAAAGAAGAGAAGAAAAAGATATTTTATCAAAAGGAATTAGAACAGGAGGTAACTCTGGTTGTGGCCAATTTAGAAGACTTTTCTTCCAATATTACGTTAAACCTTGATAACGCAGACTGGTTAACTAAACGTGATATTATCAGAACATTGGTCAAGAGAATTGAAATTAACCTTGAGGACGTAAATGTGGTATTTCGCGTAAAAGAGCTACCGAACTCTTCTGGACATAATGGAAAGGAAAATAAAAATTTGCAACATTGTCGTAGGTGTATTTACAGTAACACTTTGCACTAGCCTAGGAGAGCTAAATTTAATGGTATATCATGACACAGAAGACTATCATCAAGTACAAATTGAGGTAGAAAACGAAGAAAGGTGGGATGAGTTACAAAAAATAGGAGAAATCGTAGGAAAGGGTTGTTTATTTGGTGGAATGTCTGTTAAAGAAGCAGTAGAAAAAGGTGGTTTTACTAGATGTGGGAGGTGGGGTGATCAAAATTCTAAAAGTAGTGAGACCTTTTCTTGGGTGAGCAAATTAAAAGATACCAAAACGACATCTGTAGGACGTTCTTGATTGGTGGCTATGTTTTTACATAGCCATAATTATTGCAAAGTAAAGTAGTTCTTGAAATTTAATCAAAATTACCATAAAAAATTTACCTTAACTAGCATTGCTTGTAGAAGTGGATTGAAGATATATTCAGGCAATATTATTTATTGGCAGGGAATGTTCAAAAAAGTGTGTCAAAGCGAATTTTTAGTTCAACTCAATTTTTAACCTATCAGGAAAAAAGATATCAAGTTGAGATATAGTTAGAGCCCAATTAGGCAAAGCCATAGCCCATTTTTGCTCTATCTTTTTTATAGCACAATATACCAATTTGTACAAGGCATTTGTACTGGTAAATGAACCTTTGGTTTTAGTAAATTTTCTGATTTGTCTGTGCAACCCCTCAATTGGATTGGTGGTATAAATTAGCCTTCTAACAGGGCCAGAATACTTAAAATAACTAGACAAATTTTCCCAATTGTTTTGCCACGATTTTATGACTAAAGGATATTTTTCACCCCATTTTTCCTCCAGTTCAAGTAAATAATTTTCGGCGATTTCTCTACTTGTAGCACGGTATATTTTTTTCAAATCATTCATAAAAACTTTTATATCTTTGCTGGATACGTATTTTAGTGAATTTCTTATTTGGTGCACAATGCATAACTGTACCTCAGCATTGGGAAATACGCTATTTATAGCTGTAGGGAAGCTTTTCAGACCGTCAACACAAGCTATCAAAATGTCTTCTACTCCTCTCTCTTTTAAGTCATTTAATACGCCTAGCCAGAAGTTAGCTCCCTCACTTTCTGCTAAGTAAAAACCCAGTACTTCTTTTCTGCCATTTTGGTCTATTCCTAATATATTGTACATGCATTTACTTATGCAATGTCCATTCTCTTTGACCTTAAAAAACATCCCATCCATAAATACTATCGGGTATACTGATTGTAGGGGACGACTCCTCCATTCATTGATTATAGGCAGTAATTTATCTGTAATTCCAGATATCTCTGCTGCAGATATTTTATGGTCATAGATTTCTTCCACATAGGATGCTATATCCCTGTATCCCACACCGCTTGCAAACATGTTCAAGACCTTTGTTTCAAGTTCTGGATGTAAGCTTGTTTGCCTTTTTTTCACTATCTGTGGTTCGAAACTTCCCTCTCTATCTCTTGGTGTCAATAGTTCAAATACTCGTCTTCAAAGTTTTGCCATTCTTTCCGTTTCTTCGATTCTTTTCTTCTCTTTCATTGGATAAATGATGCTCTATTTCACCTTCTAGACTTGCTTCCAGCAGCCTTTTTACAAATGGTGTTAATGCTCCATCTCTCCCCATCAATGGTTTACCTTCCCTTATTGATGACAGTATATTTGCTTCCAGCTCTTTGTAATCTACCAGGCCAGTCGTTCCATTTTCTATTTTGTAACTCATATATCAAACCTCTATTTTTTGTTTCTATTTTATTTTTATTTCTCGGTTTGACACACTTTTTTGAACATTCCCTATTGGCAAGCGCTTTTATCACTGAATGCACAATATCACGCAACGTTTCATCCTTAATTTTCCTGTATTCCCTCACTAGCCTTGATATTTCTTCACTACCCACATCGCTACAAAAGGCCTTATCGTGTAAGTCTTCAGAAGCTTTGGTAAAAAAATATGACATATCAACGGACAAAGCTTCTGCCAAATTATACAATCTATCAATTACAAGCCTTACCTCTCCAGTTTCATATCCTTGTATATGCTGAAATGAAATTCCGAGCTTTTTTCCTAAGTCTCTTTGGCTAAAACCGCATATTAACCTTCTCTTCCTTATTCTTTCACCTATTTGTTTATCAATAGGATGTTGTTCATCTTGTACAATCATTTATTAATATATTAACTGAGGTATTGAAGCAATACTAACTCTCATTGTAACTTTGAGAAAAAGATTTTACCAATATATAAACTACGCTACGTAACCTTTTGCTTTTAATTTCATTATATCCTTTGACTAATTTTAGTATTTCTTCATCATAAGTTTCATGTGAGTCGACATGCACATCAGTAAAAAAATCAGCCACATTAATCGATAGTGCTTTTGCTAAGTCGTATAGCCTACTGGCCAAAATTTGGTTTGAACTATTTTCGTACCTTTGTATTTGTCTATACGAAACGCCTATTTTCTTTCCCAACTCAGTTTGTGTTAAACCACAGTATAATCTAAGTTCTTTTATTTTTTTGCCTAATTCCACCTTTCATTACTAATTTTAGCTGCTCAAGCTTATATTGAATTTTTTAATTTATGAAGTGAAAAAAAAGAAGGAGAGCTAGAGAACTCTCCTTCCAGTCTACAGATTACAATAAACCACTGTCATAAAAACTAAAGTGGCTCTTCTGTGTTACGATTATATGATCTATCAATTTCATCCCTACATTTTCACAGGTTGCAGCTAATGTAAGTGTGTTATCCTCATCCTCCTTTGATGGTTCTGTATCTCCACTTGGATGATTATGTGAAATTGCAATAGATGATGCATCGATCAGTAATCCCTGTTTGATTATTTCTCTCACATATAGAGGTACTCTGTCTATAGTTCCACAGTCTTGAATATACTCGTATATCAAATGACCACTTCGATCTAAGTATATTACTCGCAAGCTTTCCTTTCGTGACTGCCCTATTGCTGTTTTAAAGTATTTTAGTAGCTCTTCTCTGTTATCAAGAATCGACAGCTTTTTTAACTTACCTTTCAGTATCCTATCGAAAATCTCTTTCAGACAAAAGATACTTGCTATTGCTCCATCATTCATTCCTGTAACATTTTTTAGCTCATGAAAGTCAGCGTTAATTACCCTTCCTAAACTACTAAAGAGCTCTATTAGCTTTTTGGCCACTTCTCTTCCTTCTTCACATTCAGATAGAGTACGTTCCAGTAGCTCATGGTCAAGTAAAGACCTGCCTCTACTTGATAAAATGCGAGTTTCCAATTTTTCTTTTCTCTCACTATTATTCATAAAAACCTCCAAGGTCAACATTATATACAAATTCAACGCCAGCTTTCTGACGCAGTAGTTCTCGAGGAATAACCCTTTTGAACTCTAAATTTGCAATGTTGTCCTTGTTGCTTTAAAAGCTGGAATACCATTTGCCATGTGAATTTGTGCATTAACATTTACTGTGCTGGTTCCCTGAAGAGCAACGGTATTTATATTTGCAATCATACTATATTATATAAAGTTATTAATATAATATATTGACAAAGTAACGAAGTAAACAGTAGCTGTTAAAAGTGGTTTAATTTAGCAAAAAAGTGTAGTACTCTATCACTTTGCTGATTATATATGTTTATAAGAATAATCGCTTTTCTTTTGCTATATTCAAGCGCAGTTTTCTGTAGTGATTGTAACTTTAACTTACCGTATCGTGGGCTCAGTTGTGATTTGGATCTATCATATAGAAATTTAAGTAATATAAAGAAATTATTGAATAACAAAGATAAGTTTGTTGCACTTACGTTTGATGATGGTCCATCTTATAATAGATCAGGAGATATTATTAATATCCTGGAGAGCAATAAAACAAAAGCGACATTTTTTTTGCTTGGTGAACGCATAAATAAAAAAACATATGAGATAGTAAAGAAAATCCATGAAGCAGGTCATGAATTAGGTAATCATTCTTGGTCGCATAGGAAGTTGACATCACTTTCAAGTGAGGAGCAATTGCAAGAACTGGAAAAGACAAATGTGGCAATTAAAAATGCAACAGAACAGAATGTAAAATGGTTTCGCCCACCATATGGATGTCATAACGATAATTTGATCGAAAATACTAATCGATTAAATATTTATTCCATATTATGGACAGTCGATTCTCTGGATTGGCAAGGTGATAAATCAGAGATTTTGGTTGAAAGAGTTTTAAGCAATGTACATAATGGAGCGATTATATTGTTCCATGATCACGATAACAAATCAAATACAGTTGAAGCTTTACCTCAGATTATTGAAATACTAAAAAAATCGGGTTACAAACTTGTTACCTTAAGTGAGTGGGAAGAAAGGGTTTGTGATGTAGTGAAAGCTAGAAATGTGCCAATAAAAGGAGGATGAGTGCGTTCTAAAGGAATTCTATGTGGACAAAAAACAAGGTCTTCAACCGTAGGTCATTCATATTAGGTGGTATTCAGCTTACTATTTCTGCTATTTTTAGTTGTAGGTTGTATACTTTACAAGTACGAGATAGACAAAAATATGAAGTGCTATCCAATAATAATAGGATAAAAGTTGTTACTATTGTGCCTAAACGAGGCAGGATTTTGGATAGGAATAGCGTTGAACTCGCAGTAAACAAAATTTCGTATATTGTTTTATTTGATGGGCAGAAAACCTTTACTAGGGAAGTTGACTTGCAGATGTTATCAGAAATTAAACCTGATGCGATAAAATCATCAGAAAGAAGAATAACTGCTCTTTATAAACGTTACTACCCATTTGGTTCGATATGTTCTCATATAATCGGATACACGAAAAGACAGCAAGGCATAAACGAAGCAGGGGTTAGTGGCATTGAATATACATATGATGATATATTAAAAGGCAGGACAGGCAAGTCTGAGCAGGAAATAAATTCTAAGAAGCGTATCATGAGAGAGTTGTCTAGCATACCTCAACAAGACGGACAAGATGTACAGCTGACAATTGATGTTGATTTACAGAAAAAAATCGCAGAGATATTTAAAGACCACCAAGGTTCCACAGTGGTAATTGATGTAAATAACGGAGAAATTTTAGCATTGTATAACTCACCTTCTTACGATAATAATCTTTTCACTAGCAGATTATCAAATGAAACTTGGGAAAGTTTAAATATTCCTTCGTTACCGCTTGTAAACCGTGCATTATCATATCAAATTCCACCTGGTTCAATATTTAAAATAATAGATGCGCTTGCGGGTTTAAAAGATGGAATAATAACACCAGAAGAAAAATTCTCGTGTAGGGGATATATGAAGATAGGTGAGCGGAAATTTCGTTGCATGAAAAGCAAAGTTCATGGATATGTATCTTTAAATGAGGCAATGGCTCTCTCATGCAACACTTACTTTTATAATATAGGAAAAAAAATAAATGTAGATTCTCTACTAGAAATGGCTAGCAAATTTGGTATAGGAAGTGGACCATTAATTGGAATGTTTAAGGAAGAAGCTCCGGGATTGTTGCCTGACATGAATTGGCGTGCACGCAAGCTATATTCAGAGTGGTATTTAGGTGATACCATTAACTTAGTTATAGGACAAGGGTATTTACTTACAACGCCATTACAGCTTGCGGTTCTTGCAGCGAGGGTTGCAACAGGAAAGGAGGTAATTCCCCACATTGAGATGAGTAAATCAGGGCAAGACTTTCTTGATATTGATGTGAATCATGAGCATCTTAGTGTGGTTCGAAAAGCTATGTTTGACGTGGTGAATTCTAACTATAGAAAAGGACTAGGCAGTATACAAATTGCTGGCAAAACCGGAACACCAGAGATAAACTCTAAAGGTGAAAGTCATAAATTGTTTATCGCTTATGGCCCCTACCATGATCCGCGCTATGCAATCTCAGTGTTTATAGAACATGGTAAAATTCCACGCCAAGATGTTGCAATTGCTAGTGAGATATTGCAATATATGCTTGAAAAATGAACTTATGAAATTGCCATATATGTTACTTGTAATTTATATATTCAAATCAGAGCTTTGAGGTTAAAAAAAAGAAACGAAAATTGCATAAACCTTTTCAATTTAGTGCTTTAATGTTTCTGATGAAGGGAAGGTATTATCCTTATTTTCTATGGAGCTAGACACACTAATTTCGTTATTATCATCAATTGAAGTAATAGGGTGCATCAAAGCAACTTTTATAACTTCATCAATATTCTCAGCAAAAATTACATTGATTTCTTCTTTTATATTTGCAGGAATCTCTTGCATATCTTTCTCATTTTCACTTGGTATAATCACAGTTTTGATTGATCCTCTTAGCGCAGCAAGCAATTTTTCTCTCAAACCCCCAATAGCCAACACTCTACCACGCAATGTTACTTCACCTGTCATAGCAACACTTTTGTTAACTGGTATATTTGTCATAAGAGAAACAATAGATGTACATACTGCACTGCCAGCAGAGGGACCATCTTTTGGCACAGCACCCTCAGGTACATGCAAATGTATATCATTATTTTGAAATTTTTCGGGTTTTATACCGAAAAATAAACAATTTGATCGCACATAACTATACGCAGCTTTTATAGACTCTTGCATAACCTCTCCAAGCTTTCCTGTGTATTTTATTTCCCCCTTGCCCGGAATTAGGACTGACTCTATCATTAAAATATCACCACCTGTTTCAGTATAGGCGAGACCAGTTACTACCCCTACCAAACTCTCATTTTCTGCAATGCCAAAGGTATACTTACGTACCCCTAGGTAATCTTGTAAATTACCAACCTCTACGGATATTTTCTTATTTTTATCAGTTAATATTGCTTTAACTGCTTTTCTCATGAGCTTTGCAAGTTCCCTTTCCATGCTTCGCACGCCGCTCTCACGTGTATATAAACGTATCAACTCGTATAATGCTTCATTAGTTATTTTCCACTCCTTCTGATGCAAACCATGCTCTTTTTTTAATTTTGGAATAAGGTGATGCGTAGCAATACTGATCTTCTCATCTTCGCTATATCCAGATAATTGTATAATTTCCATCCTATCACGCAAAGGATGTGGCAAATTTAAGCTGTTTGCCGTAGCTACAAACATTACACTTGAAAGATCAAATTCAACTTCCAAGTAATGATCCGTAAAGTGTTTATTGTGCTCAGTATCCAAAACCTCAAGTAATGCAGATGCAGGATCACCACGCGAATCAGAACCCATCTTATCTATTTCATCAAGCAGAAAAAGCGGGTTGCATGAATTAGCTTTTTTCATGTGTTGAATGATTTTACCAGGCATTGAGCCAATATAAGTTTTTCTGTGTCCTCGTATTTCAGACTCATCACGTATACCACCAAGAGATATGCGAACAAAATCTCTTCCTACTGCTTTTGCCATAGACTTAGCTAAAGAAGTTTTACCAACACCAGGTGGTCCAACTAAGCAAAGTATAGGACCCTTTATCTCTTTTACTCTCTTTAATACTGCTAAAAATTCTATTATTCTATCTTTTACTTTCTCTATGCCATAATGATTTTCATCTAAGATTTTTTTAGCCGCATTTAAGTTAATTTTTGCATCTTTGTACTTTCCCCATGGCAAATCAAGCAACCAATGCAAGTAACTAGATATAACTGTTGCTTCAGGAGAAATGGGATTCATTTTCTTATATCTCTTTAAGTCAGTTATGGCTTTCTCTTTTGCTTCCTCAGAAAGCTTTGTTTCATTTATCTTTTTTTCAAATTCATTGAGTATATTCCCTTCATCTCCATTTTCAAACTCACCTAATTCTTTCTGTATAGCTTTTAATTGCTCATTAAGGTAGTAAACTTTTTGAGTACTTTCAACCTGTGATTTAATTGTCTTATACAAGCGGTTTTGTGCACTCAAAATACTTATTTCTCTCTCAATAAGAGCAAAAACTTTTTTTAAACGCTCTTTTGGGTTATAAACTTCAAGTATGTTTTGCTTATCTGATACCTTTATATTTAAGTGCGAAGCTATCATATCTACAATTTGATTAACCTCTTTAACTTGATCAATGGGGTCAATAATAATCTCGGGTCGACTTTTCTTGCTTAGTTTACACCAATTGTCGAATGCATCTATAACAGAACGCCTTAAAGCTTCTAAATCAATATTATCTTCATTTTCTCCATACTCATAATGACCATCTAACTCTACTCTGGCCTGTAACAAAGTGTGAGAGCTAATATATTCTATAACTCTTCCCCTTCTTACCCCATGAATCATGACTTTTACTGCATTGTCAGGCAGTTTTATTAATGGTTGTATAATGTTTGCTAACACGCCTACTTCATAAAGATTCTCTGGCTCTGGATTATCAATAGAACCATCTTTTTGTGCTATGAGAAAAATCTCGTTTTGGTGACTACTGCTACTTATTGCATATTCTAGTGCATGAACAGATTTTTCTCTACCTACGAATAAAGGCAACATTATATTTGGAAAAATTACTACATCTCTTAGAGGTAATACTGGTAATACAGTAGAATTAAAGTTTACAGCACGTCCAATACTCATAATATATGCCTCAAATTAATCATTAACCGTTATAACACTACCCTTATTATTATGATTAATCGTCGCTTTGCCTAATTCTACCATTTTCTTAGTAACCGTTATAGTGCTACCTTCAAAACCTCCATTGCCGGATATATACATAACATCAAGCAAAAGTGACTCTAAGATAGCACGTAACATCCTTGCACCTGTTTTATAGCTTATAGCTTTTTTAGCAATAGCTGATATTGCTTCATCTGAAAACTCAAGGTTTACTTTACTAAATGCAAGCAATGCTTTATATTGTTTTACTAGCGCATTTCTTGGCTCTGTCAACACATGTATTAAATCCTCGTGATCCAGCTCATCTAGAACAGCAGTTATTGGAACCCGTCCTACAAATTCGGGTATCAAACCGAATTTGATTAAGTCCTCAGGTTGAGCATCGCGTAAAGCATTTTTTTTCTTTTGTGCTTTAGACTGACTTATATCTGCTCCAAAGCCAACTGATGTTCCCTTTTTTCTTGCCTCAATAATTTTATTTAGGCCTTCAAAAGCTCCTCCACAAATAAATAGTATGTTACTAGTGTCTACTTGTATAAACTCTTGTTGCGGGTGTTTTCGCCCTCCTTGTGGAGGAACATAAGCAACCGTACCTTCCATGATTTTTAGTAGAGCTTGTTGGACCCCTTCACCTGAAACATCACGGGTTATTGAAGCGCTTTCAGACTTTCTTGTGATCTTGTCTATTTCATCGATAAACACTATACCATGCTGTGCCTTTGCAACATCATAATTTGCAGCTTGTAATAGACGTGACAACACGCTTTCTACATCATCACCTACATAACCTGCCTCAGTCAAAGTTGTCGCATCGGCCATAGCAAATGGCACATCTGAAACTTTAGCAAGTGTTTTTGCTAGCAAAGTCTTACCAGAACCAGTAGGGCCAATAAGCATTATATTTGACTTCTCAATTTCAATATCACTTATAGAATGAAGTTGCACCATGGATTGACAATGGTTATACATAGCCACAGATAAAACGTGTTGCGCATGTTCCTGACCTACAACATGCTTACTAAGAAAATTTTTTATATCTTCAGGTTTCTTTAGTAATAGCTTCATATCAGATATATGATCTGAATTAAAAGCTCTCTCTTTCTTTTGACTTATTGCTTTATGGGATAACTCTATGCATTCATTACAAATGAACACCTTTAAACCATCTGAAGAGTTAGTAATCAATTTATCTACTTCGTTTTGTGCCTTGTTACAAAAAGAACAGTAGTGTAAATCATTATTGTTATCCATTAAACTACCTTTTGTTTAACTTTAATATTTTCAATCTTCATATCTTTACGCTCAGCTATTACTTTATCAATCAAGCCAAGTTTCATTGCTTCTATAGGATCCAAAAATTTATCTCTTTCCATCATTCCTTCAATCTTCTTGAGTGAATGCCCAGTATGTTTTTCATAAATTTGATTTAGCTTTTTCTTAATTCGCAAAATTTCCTTAGCATGTATTTCTATATCAGTTGCTTGACCTTGATAACCACCAGATGGTTGATGTATCATAATTCTTGAATGAGGTAGAGAGTGGCGCTTACCTTTCGCACCAGCTGCAAGCAACAAAGAACCCATAGATGCAGCTTGACCTATACATAAAGTTGAAACGTCTGGACTTATGTACTGCATTGTATCGTAGATTGATAAACCAGCAGTTACAACACCGCCTGGCGAATTAATATACATATGAATGTCTTTATCAGGATTTTCCGATTCTAAAAATAAAAGCTGTGCTACTATTACGCTGGCCATGTTGTCTTCAATAGGGCCAGTTACGAAAATTATTCTTTCTTTTACTAGCCTTGAATATATGTCATAAGCCCGCTCACCGCGACTAGTTTGTTCAACTACAATTGGTATAAGAGTCATACCTTTTCCTATCAAATATTATCAAATAATTCCTTTAATTCTTTCACAGAAACAATCTGTTCTTCTTTACTAGCTTTTTCTATCATATAATCTGTCACTTTATACTCAAGCGCTTGCCCTCTAACTAATTCCTGAAATTGTCCGTCTGATTTAAAATGTTTAAATACTCTGTCAAATGATACATCTTTACTGACATATTGATTTACAATAACATTCATAATATCACTTTGAGTTAATGATATTTCATGTTCTTTACTGAACTCCATAAATAGCATTGCAAGCTTTACACGTCTTTCAGCTTCTTTACAAGAATCATCTTTAGCATTCAACTCTCTTTCCACTCTCTGCTGTTCCTGTTTTACTACTTCTATAGGCAAATCAAAACTATAACTAGCATCCAAACAATCAAATAGCTCTTTCTTAATTAAGAGATCTCCCATTTCTTTACACTGATTATCAATTACTTCTTTTACATGATTTATTAGCGAAGAATGATCTTCAAAACCAATTCTCCTAGCTATTTCATTATCACTTTGCAAATCTTCGGCAATCTGAATATCATTAACTCGAACAGAAAAAGCAGCCTCCTGCCCCGCAAGGGAAATTACCTGGTAATCTTCAGGAAATCTCAACTTAAAGCTTTTTGTTTCCCCTTTTTTCATGCCAATTAATTGATCTTCAAAACCATTTATAAATGTTCCAGATCCTAAATTAACAGTAAAATTTTTGCCACTTCCACCTTGAAAGAGCTTATTTCTAATTCGCCCTTCAAAGTCAATTATCAGTTTATCCTCGTTTTTTGCTTGATAAGAAGCATCATCAACAGAGACAAAGTTAGGAAATTTTGTTTTTATAGAATCAATAAATTCTTTTATGTCTCCCTCTTTGATTTTTGCCTTAACTTTCTTCAAATTTATTTTATCAAGATCTATTACTGGCACTTTTGGCATCGATTCAAAAGATAATTTGTACAGAAAGTCGCCTTTTTCATCCTTTTTATCCAGGTTTGGTAATGACATAATATCAACCTTAGGATGGATGTGAGACTTAACTTCGATTTTTTTCATTAAATCACTTGAGCAATAGTCAATCGTATCTTTTATCACATATTCCAAAGCTTCGTTTTTATAATTTGTAACAACAAGATCGTAAGGCATCTTTCCGGATCTAAATCCAGGCAATTTTGCATCCTTCGCTATTTCTTGTAATCTAGAGTTTATCTTTTGTTCTATATAATCACTACTAACTGTGATTTCATACTCATACTTTAGTTTATCTACACTAAGTTCCTTATAGGTATATATATTACTTAATGTATCTGCTTCGACTGCATTTTGAGTTATATTACTAGACATTACAACCTGTTATCAATATTTTATTTATGTTTTAATAAAGCCATTTTACCAGAATTTAAGTTAAATACAATCCTTAAGAACAGGTTCTTATACAAACAAAAGTGTACTTAGTGATTATAAATTTTCTCTTAAAACCTGAGTTACATGACTTTAAGTGCGGATAGAGGGACTTGAACCCCCACGAGCAAGCTCACCAGGACCTAAACCTGGCACGTCTACCAATTTCGCCATATCCGCAAGAACCCTTCATTAACTTATAGATAACCACTTCTGTCATCTTATGCAATTTAAAGATTAGATTTTAGTACCACAGACTGAACTTATAATACTGGTTAACTCCACTATGAATCTAAGCCTGAATTACTTTAACTAACATTATTGAGATAAGTACTGTCTTAGAAATATTCAAGGCTTATTCAATTTATAGTATTTACACAATAAAAAAAGCTTATTAATATTCTTTAATTAAAGCTCTAAACTCTGGAAATTAATAATGAGATTAATAGCAAGCTTCTTACTCGCAATTTTTCTGATTACACAGAGTGGCTGTACGACTCTTGTGAGTGGTATAGTGGTAACAGCAACTGCAGCGGCTACAGCAATAACAATGCAAGATAAATCCTTGGGAAACATTATTGATGATACAACTATAGTAATAAGAATCAATAAGGGACTCTTAAAACACGGACTGTTCTCATCTATAAAAGTTAAAGTGAGTGAAGGAAGAGTATTACTCATTGGAAATGTTGATAATCATGAAAAGCAACTCACAGCAGAGAAAATAGCTTGGCAGCAAAAAGAGATTAAAGAAGTGATAAATGAAATAAGAGTCACACCAATTAAAATGGCTTCTATGCTAGATGTTACTGTAGATGGTATGATAACAGCAGAGATAAGCACGAGGCTTCTGGGAAAAAGAAATATTAAATCAATTAATTATAGCGTTAATACAGTTGATAGAGTCGTTTATTTGATGGGTATAGCTCAAAATAAGGCGGAATTAAAAGCTGTAATAGCAATTGCAAGAAAAGTAAAAGGAGTAAAGCAAGTTGTAAGCTATGTGAGATATAGACATAGCAAATTGCGTCATTGATGAAAATTTACTTGAGTGTTAGTACCATGTAGCTAAGCCATAAAACTCCTTTACAAATTTCGTCAGTTCACTCTTATGGTATGTATAACAATGTTACAAAAAATAATATCATAGAATTCAATAGAATAATTCCTAGAAAATCTCTACATACTAAAAAAAGTAAAATGCTATTTAACACTCCCAAGCTTAAGAATAAATAGCAAACATCTATATCTTGTGCGATATGGCGTTTTATTCCTGAGATTTTTTTGGGAATGTTCAAAAAAGTGTGTCAAAGCGAATTTTTAGTTCAACTCAATTTTTAACCTATCAGGAAAAAAGATATCAAGTTGAGATATAGTTAGAGCCCAATTAGGCAAAGCCATAGCCCATTTTTGCTCTATCTTTTTTATAGCACAATATACCAATTTGTACAAGGCATTTGTACTGGTAAATGAACCTTTGGTTTTAGTAAATTTTCTGATTTGTCTGTGCAACCCCTCAATTGGATTGGTGGTATAAATTAGCCTTCTAACAGGGCCAGAATACTTAAAATAACTAGACAAATTTTCCCAATTGTTTTGCCACGATTTTATGACTAAAGGATATTTTTCACCCCATTTTTCCTCCAGTTCAAGTAAATAATTTTCGGCGATTTCTCTACTTGTAGCACGGTATATTTTTTTCAAATCATTCATAAAAACTTTTATATCTTTGCTGGATACGTATTTTAGTGAATTTCTTATTTGGTGCACAATGCATAACTGTACCTCAGCATTGGGAAATACGCTATTTATAGCTGTAGGGAAGCTTTTCAGACCGTCAACACAAGCTATCAAAATGTCTTCTACTCCTCTCTCTTTTAAGTCATTTAATACGCCTAGCCAGAAGTTAGCTCCCTCACTTTCTGCTAAGTAAAAACCCAGTACTTCTTTTCTGCCATTTTGGTCTATTCCTAATATATTGTACATGCATTTACTTATGCAATGTCCATTCTCTTTGACCTTAAAAAACATCCCATCCATAAATACTATCGGGTATACTGATTGTAGGGGACGACTCCTCCATTCATTGATTATAGGCAGTAATTTATCTGTAATTCCAGATATCTCTGCTGCAGATATTTTATGGTCATAGATTTCTTCCACATAGGATGCTATATCCCTGTATCCCACACCGCTTGCAAACATGTTCAAGACCTTTGTTTCAAGTTCTGGATGTAAGCTTGTTTGCCTTTTTTTCACTATCTGTGGTTCGAAACTTCCCTCTCTATCTCTTGGTGTCAATAGTTCAAATACTCGTCTTCAAAGTTTTGCCATTCTTTCCGTTTCTTCGATTCTTTTCTTCTCTTTCATTGGATAAATGATGCTCTATTTCACCTTCTAGACTTGCTTCCAGCAGCCTTTTTACAAATGGTGTTAATGCTCCATCTCTCCCCATCAATGGTTTACCTTCCCTTATTGATGACAGTATATTTGCTTCCAGCTCTTTGTAATCTACCAGGCCAGTCGTTCCATTTTCTATTTTGTAACTCATATATCAAACCTCTATTTTTTGTTTCTATTTTATTTTTATTTCTCGGTTTGACACACTTTTTTGAACATTCCCATTTTTTTACCAGCGTCATAGCCTTTTTCTTCATCAGTGTCTGCGTTCTTTACACTCTGAGTGTCAATTATGCAAAAGCTGATTTTTTCTTTCCAAACATTGTTTTGTCGGACCACACTAACTATTTTTTTTAACATGCACTCCAAAATACTTTTTTTTATTTCCTTTTACTTTTTCACTCCATTTTTGAAATAATCATAACAATTGCGCCATTTTGGAAACTCTTTTGGTAGCATCCTCCACTGATAACCACTTTTTAGGGCGTACAACACTCCGCAAAATATATCATACAAATCAAGTTTTCTTGGTTTTGTTTTTTCCACAAGACTCCAGATCTGGTGAAATAATCTCAAACTTCTCTCGACTTATGTCACTTGGGTATACACTCCTCATATATCCTAATTTATACACTCTATTTCTTACTTTATGCCTTTCTTGAGATTATGAACGGGTTCTTAGAAAGCTAGCGTTCTACTAGTCATGTTCTTTATCTTGCTTTACAACAATGCATCTTTTCATTCCAGCCAAGTCGTATACGTATTCCTGAAAAGCCAGTCCATATAAGGGTATTATTTTGTCAATATTGCTTTGATCTTCGCCTATTTCCAATATCGCAAACCCATCTTTTTTAAGGCACTTTTTCAATATTGGAAAAATACTCAGGTAACAGCTCAATCCATCGATACCGCCATCAAGAGCAATTCTTGGCTCTTTTTGCACTTCAGCTTGCAGATCTTTTAACTTACTTCTTTTAATATATGGAGGATTGCTTATTATGAGATCAAATAAATCTCTGCATTCTATCCACGAATTTGGAAATATTTTAGCTCTGTTGAGAAGATTATGTTTCTTTGTGTTCTGGTAGGTAATTTTGTATGCTTCCAGGCTTTTTTCAAAACCAACTCCAATAGCATATTCATACTCACTAAGTACGGAGATCAACAAACAGCCTGTGCCTGTGCCAAAATCTGCAATTTTTATTTTTTGCTTCTTATTTTGGTAATATTTTAACACTGTTGAAATTACTGTCTCACTATCTGGTCTTGGATCTAGAACATGTTGGTTAACTATAAAATTTTTACTCCAGAATTCACGATTACCTATTATTTGCGATATTGGATATCTTTCTGCTCTTTTTTTTGTTAATTTCCAGAATAGAAGTTCTTTGTTTCTTGGTACCTGATTGATGTGATTCATGATTGTGAATGATCTTTCTACTCCAAGTACGTACTGCATGATGATTTCACAATCCAAATGTGGTGATTCAATTCTATGTGATGATAGTAGCTTTGACCCTTCTTTAATTAAAGCGCTGATTGTTTTCATTATTCTAAAAACGTGTTCCTTGTATGCAAGAACAGCAAAATTGAGTATAGAATTTTGAACTTAGGGTAGCTGCATTAAATCTAAGTGTCAAGAGTAGGATTGTAAAAATCATCCGGCTTTACTGGTAATTCGGTTAGTTCGGTTGGTATTTTTGCATTAATGTTAGAAGCTCTTGGCTCTATTATAAGCATTATTTTCTGCATATTCTTTGATAGCCATCACAGTATATTACTTGTTCCATATCTATATTAATTCGACCACAGCAAGTGATAATTTCTTAATATTAAAACCAATATGCGCTTTAGCATATAATTATCAGTAGCTTTCAAAGCAATTAGGCTGAGATTATTAGAGTAGTAATGTTTATTTTTATATTGACTATTGAGGTTTATTATTTTATAACTAAGACTTAGTTATTTTTAGAGTTTTAAGTTTACAGTATATGCCTACGATAAATCAATTAATATGTAAAGGTAGATCAGGGTTAACTCGCAAGAAGAAGGTGCCAGCTTTGGGAAAATGCAATCCTCAAAGAAGGGGTGTTTGCACTAAGGTATATACTACAACTCCTAGAAAGCCTAATTCAGCACTACGTAAGGTAGCTAGAGTAAAGATTAGTGGATACGGTGAAGTGACGGCTTATATACCTGGCGAAGGTCATAATTTACAAGAGCATTCCGTTGTTTTAATACGTGGTGGGCGAGTTAAGGATTTGCCGGGTGTACGTTATCACATAATAAGAGGTGCTCTTGATCTACGTGGTGTGCAAAATCGAAAGAAAGCTCGTTCAAAATATGGTGTAAAGAAATCTGGTTAAAATTTATGGCACGTCGTAATAAAGCAAAAAAAAGAACAAGCCCTGACTCTCGTTATGGTAGTGTCTTGCTTATGCGTTTTATTAATATAATTATGAAATGTGGTAAAAAATCTATTGCAGAAAAGATTGCTTATAGTGCTTTGTCCTTAGCTGAAAAGAAAATAGGCAAAGATGCCTTATCAATTTTTGAAACAGCAGTAGAAAATGTTACCCCTTCTATAGAAGTACGCTCTCGGCGTATTGGTGGTGCAACTTATCAAGTCCCTGTTGAAATTCGTCAAGATAGAGCAATTTCTTTGGCATTAAGGTGGATTGCTAGAGCAACTTCTGCTGCTCGAAAAAAGAGCGGTAGAACTACTGTTTATTGTTTGCAGTCTGAAATATTAGATGCTTATAATAAATGTGGTGGTGCATTTAAGATGTGTGAAGAAAAGTATAAAATGGCTGAAGCTAATAAGGCATTTTCTCATCTTCGTTTTTAATATTAGCTGATTGATTGTGGTATGGAAGTTTTAATATCTAGGTATAGAAATATAGGAATAATGGCTCATATAGATGCTGGCAAGACCACCACAACAGAGCGTATTTTATTTTATACTGGCAAACAAAATAGGATTGGTGAAGTGCACGATGGTGCAGCTTCTATGGATTGGATGGAGCAAGAGAAGGAGCGTGGCATTACAATTACCTCTGCTGCAACAACATGTTTTTGGAATGATCATAGGATTAATATAATAGATACTCCTGGTCATGTTGACTTCACTATTGAAGTTGAGAGATCTTTGAGGGTTTTGGATGGTGCGGTTGCTGTATTTGATGGAGTTGCTGGAGTTGAGCCTCAGTCTGAGACAGTTTGGCGTCAAGCTGATAAATATAACGTTCCTCGTATCTGCTTTGTTAATAAAATGGATAGAATCGGGGCAAATTTTTATCGATGTGTCGATATGATAAAAACGAAGCTTGGCGCATCACCTTTAGTTATTCAGTTGCCAATAGGAAGTGAGAAAGATTTTAAAGGCATAATCGATCTTATTTCTATGAAAGCTATTATATGGCAAGAAGAAACATTAGGCGCTAAATTTTCTTATGAAGATATTCCTTCTGATTTGCTTGATAAGGCTCAAGAGTATCGAAATCTTTTATTAGATGCTGCAGCTGAAATGGATGATGAGGCGATAAATACTTACTTTGAATCTAACGATCTGCCAATTGATTTGTTGAAAAAGTGTGTGAGAAGCGGGACCATTAAAGGAAAGTTTGTCCCTGTATTATGTGGGTCAGCTTTTAAAAATAAAGGCGTGCAATCACTTTTAGATGGTGTGGTTGATTTTTTACCCTCTCCTATTGATGTTGATGTAATTATTGGAACTGATCCTAAAGATTCAGAAAAGAAAATTGAGATCAAACCTTCAGAAAAAGAGAAATTCGTTGCTCTTGCGTTTAAAGTGATGACGGATAAATTTGTAGGTAGCTTGACGTTTATTCGTATTTATTCCGGTAAGTTAAAATCTAAATCTGCTGTGTTAAATGCTGGAAAGAATGAGACTGAAGGAATTGGTAGAATGTTGCTTATGCATGCAAATAACAGAGAAGATATAAACGAAGCTAAAGTTGGTGATATAGTTGCCTTAGTTGGATTAAAGAAAACAATTACTGGTGATACTTTATGTTCATCTGATTTTCCTATACTATTAGAGCGTATGGAATTTCCTGATCCTGTTATTGAAATTGCTATAGAACCGAAAACCACCTCAGATCAGGAAAAATTAGGTGTTGCTTTGAATAGATTGGTTGCAGAAGATCCTTCTTTAAGGATGTCAGTAAATGCAGAGAGTGGGCAGACTATATTGAAAGGTATGGGTGAGCTGCATCTTGAGATTATTATTGATAGAATGAAGCGCGAGTTTAATGTTGAAGCTAACGTTGGTGCGCCTCAAGTTGCATATCGTGAAACTATCACTAAATCTGTTGAAATTGATTACACTCATAAAAAACAATCAGGTGGTGCTGGTCAGTTTGCTAAAGTTAAAATAAAATTCGAACCTCTTGAGCCTGGTTTTGGCTTTCAGTTTGAAAGTAAAATTGTAGGCGGTGCTATTCCAAAAGAGTATATACCTGGAGTGCAAAATGGCTTAGAGTTGATAAAAGAAGGTGGTATAATTTCCGGCTTTCCATTGATTGATTTTAAGGCTACTCTTCTTGATGGTGCTTTTCATGATGTTGATTCTAGTCCTTTGGCTTTTGAACTTGCTGCTAAAGGTGCTTTTAAGGAAATGGCAAATAAAGCTGGTCCAAAAATGCTAGAACCTATAATGAAAGTGGAAATCATTACTCCTGAAGAATATATGGGTGATGTTATGGGTGATATAAATAGTAGAAGAGGCAGTGTTGTTGATGTGCTGGATTTAGGTAATAATAGCAAAATAATTACTGCTTCGGTTCCTCTTGCAAATATGTTTGGTTATATAAATGTTTTGCGTTCTATATCTCAGGGAAGAGCTCAGTATAGTATGCATTTTTCTTGTTATGAACAAGTGCCACAATATGTGGTTGATGAGTTAAAGTTAAAGTATAATTAAAGGTTAGTAATTATGACAGCGATAGTAGAAGCATTTGGAAAGCCGCATGTAAACGTGGGAACGATAGGACATGTGGATCATGGGAAGACAACGTTAACAGCGGCGATAACAAAGCATTATGGTAATTTTGTAGCATATGATCAAATAGATAAAGCGCCAGAAGAGAGAAAGAGAGGTATAACAATAGCAACAGCGCATGTTGAATATCAAACAGAAAAGAGACACTATGCACACGTTGATTGCCCTGGACATGCTGATTATGTAAAGAATATGATAGTAGGTGCAGCACAGATGGATGCAGCGATATTGGTAGTGTCAGGGGTTGATGGGCCGATGCCACAAACGAGAGAGCATATATTGCTGGCAAAACAGGTGGGTGTTGGATATATCGTGGTATATATAAATAAAGCTGATGTTGCTGATGCTGATATGATAGATTTGGTAGAAATGGAAGTGAGAGAGTTGCTGAGTAAGTATGGATTTCCAGGTGATGAAGTGCCTGTGATAGTTGGGTCTGCGTTAAAAGCATTAGAGGATGATAGTAGTGAGTATGGAAAGAAATCAATAGATAAATTGATGGAGAAGTTAGATGAGTATGTGGCAGTACCTCCAAGGCCTGTAGATTTGCCGTTTTTGTTGCCAATAGAAGATGTATTTTCAATATCGGGCCGAGGGACGGTAGTAACAGGAAGAATAGAGAAGGGGGAGATAAAGACAGGGGATGAGATAGAGATAATAGGTCTGAAAGCGACGCAAAAGACGATATGTACTGGTGTTGAGATGTTTAAGAAGTTGCTAGATAAGGGAAGTGCAGGACTCAATGTAGGAATACTACTAAGAGGAACAAAGAGAGAAGAAGTGGAGAGAGGGCAAGTATTGGCAAAACCAGGGACAATAACCCCGCATAAGAAATTTAATGCGGAGGTGTATATATTGAAGAAAGAAGAAGGAGGAAGGCATACACCATTTTTTGGAAATTATCAGCCACAGTTTTATTTAAGGACAACGGATGTAACTGGGAGCATAAAATTGCTAGATGGAAAGGAGATGGTAATGCCAGGGGACAATGTAAGTATAGAAGTGGAGTTGCAAGTACCAATAGCAATGGATAAAGGATTACGTTTTGCGATAAGAGAAGGTGGTAGAACTGTTGGTTCTGGCGTTGTTTCGGAAATTTTAGAGTAAACTTTGAATTATAGGAGTGTAGCTCAATTGGTAGAGCGCTGGTCTCCAAAACCAGAGGTTGTAGGTTCAATTCCTATCGCTCCTGCATTAATATTATGGTAGAAATGTTAAAAAACCTGTATGTTTTTTTTTGCGATATAAAGCAAGAAATAAGGAGAATTGCTTGGATAAAAAAACAGCAGGTATTGTCATCTTTGTTTATTGTAATAACTGTTATATTATGCTTTTCGATTTTCTTTTGCTTCGTAGATTTTATGTCTCTTTACGTAATTAAGACTTTATTTGGAATTATTTATGGAATATAAGTATAAATGGTATATCATTAAAGTCGATTACGGGTATGAGAAGGATATATGCGAGTTGGCAACCAATACTGTTTACTTTAAGGAGGTGTTTATTCCTTATCAGACAGTATGTGATGTAAAATTTGATATAAAAGAGTTATGTGAAGTATATATATGTATGCATCTGTGTGATGAAAGCAAAAATATTTTGAATCAAATGACTGGGTTTTGTGGTGATGAGTCTGGTCATTTTGAGATGATTTCAGATGATGAGGTAATTTTAAAACGTAAGGAATTTAATAGATATAAGTGGTACATTTTAAGAGTTGCCTCTAATTATGAAGAGAAAGTGCGCCAATATATATTAGAAAATTCTATGAGATTGAATATTAATAATTATTTTAATAGGGTTTTTATTCCTTGTGAAGAATTAAGTGAGATGGATTTAAAATCTAAAAAAAATGCTAAACGAAGGAAGTCCTTTCCTGGTTATGTCTTTTTATACATGAATTTATGCGATGAGGTATTAAATTTTATTAATAATATACCAAAATCTCTTAAGGTTTATGGATTTTTGAAAAATGGTAATGTTCCAAAGGTGATTGAGGATAATGAGATTCGCTCAATGTGTAGTGCGCTTTACAATGCTCAAGAAACGAAAAAGTTGAGTTATGGTTATGAGAAAGGTGAAAAAGTAAAAATTAATGATGGTCTTTTTCAAAATTTTACTGGTAAGGTAGATATGGTAAATGATGAGAAAAAAATTATTAATATTGAAGTATCAATCTTAGGTAAGCCAACAATAATAGAGCTTGATTTGGCTCAAGTAGAGAAAATAGAGGATTAATTATGAGTAATGTAGTTGCTAAGATTAACTTGCTTATGGAAGCTGGAAAAGCAGTTCCAGGACCGAAAATTGCTTCAGTACTTGGCCCGCGTGGTATACCTGTTCCTAAATTTTGTGAAGCTTTTAATAAAGCTACTAGCGCTGCTAACGCTAGTTATAAAGTAGGTGATTTAGTAACAGTGAGAATTTCCATAAAGGATGATCGCTCTCATGATTTTACTGTCAGCGGTCCGCCTGTGGCTTATTTGCTTAAGCAGGAAGCTAAATTAAGTAAAGGTTCTGGTAATTCTGGTAAAGAATTAGTGGCTAAATTATCTATGTCTGCTATCATTAAAGTGGCAAAGTGTAAGATGGTTGATATGAAAGTGGATAATGAAGATTCAGCAGTGAAGATGGTTATAGGCACTGCAAAATCTATGGGTATAGAAGTTGTGGAAGGTTAGGTAAATGAGTACATATAATGATGATTCTAAGCGGTGTTTGGAGAAGATTGTTGAGTCTGCTTCAGCAAAATTTAATGAATCAGTTGATATCGCAGTCAATTTAGGTGTAGATTCACGTAAATCTGAAGAGCAGGTGCGTGGTACAGTAGTGTTGCCTAAAGGTATCGGGAAGAATATTAAAGTAGCTGTTTTTGCTCAAGATAAACATTTATTAGAAGCTGAAAAAGCTGGTGCTGATATTACAGGAGGAGAAGATTTAATTGAAGAGATAAAAAAAGGTAGAAAGTTGAATGTTGATTGGTGCATCACTACTCCTGATTTCATGGCAAAAATCACTCCTATTGCAAAAGTATTGGGTGCTAAAGGGCTGATGCCTAACCCTAAATTTGGTACTGTGACTTCTAACATTGCGGAAGCTACTAAAACCATTAAGTCTGGTCAAATAAAATTCAGGACGGATAAAAATGGGGTTATTCATGGTAAATTAGGAAGTATTAAATTTGATATTGATGATTTGCTGGAAAATTTAAAAGCCTTTCTTAAAGTAATTAGAGACAATAAACCTGCTTCTGTGAAAGGAGTTTACTTTAAAAGCGTTTTTTTAAATTCAACTATGGGTAAAGCTCATAAAATAAACAAAGTAGAAGATATAATTTAAGGGAGCGAAATTGTGAAGCGTAAAGATAAGGATGAATTTATACAAAACATAATGAATGTGTTTGTAAATAATGATTTCTTAATATTGGTAAATTTCAAGTCTATGAATGTTAGCAATTCATTAATTCTTAGGAATAGTCTAAAATCTGTAATGGGTGGGATGTTAGTAGTTAAAAATACTCTAGCTTGCTTGGCTTTGGAAAGGACTGGTAAATTTTCTTATTTATCAGGTAAATTTTCTGGTTCTGTTGCTATTATATATTCTAGTGCTATAGTAGAAGCTGCAAAGTTAATAGTTGATTTTATTAATGCTAACAAAGAAAAAATGTCTGTGATTTGTGCGGCTCATATAAATGAATTGTTAACAGTGGAAGATGTTAACAAATTGGCTAAGCTTCCCTCTCTGGATGAATTGCGTGTTAAAATTATGCGTTTAATATCTTATGATATTCCTGCTCGGTTAGCATTGTCTATTAATTCATCTTCTATGAGGCTTATGAGAGTTTTGGATTACTATAGTTCTAAAAAATAAATTTGTTGTTAAATAAGGTGGTCAGTATGAATAATGTAACAAGTGATTTGGTTGATAAAATATTATCTTTAAATCTATTAGAAGCTTCTGAACTTGTAAAAGTTCTAGAAGAAAAAATAGGGTTGCCTAGTGGTTCTTTTCTTGGTGGAGCTGTTGGTGCTGGGGTGCCTATTAGTGATAATGCTAATGCTCCTGTTGCTCAAGAAAAAGCTGAATATAAAGTTGTAATCAAAGAGATTGATGCAAGCAAAAAAATAGGAGTGATTAAAGCTATTAGAGAAGTTAATTCTACATTGAATTTAAAAGAAGCGAAAGAATTAGTTGAGTCTTTACCCAAAGATTTGACTGCTAATGTTTCTAAAGACGAAGCAGAAAAAATAAAGCAAAAACTTATTGAAGCAGGAGCAACTAAAGTTGAGCTTGAATAAAATGTTAGTATATTAATTTTATGTTGATATAGCTCTTTTAATTAGTGAAGGTATTTTAATGGTTGATTCTTCTTATATGTGTGCTTCTAGTGCTTTTGTTCCTAGAGTTTCTTATTCCAGGTCGATTGATTTAAAAGATTCTTTGTTGGATTTGGTTAAAGTCCAAAAGGGGTCATATAATTCCTTTACTCCTAATAATGAGAGTAATGAAAGACTTGAAGCTATCTTTCATACAATTTTTCCAATATCTGATCCTTTGCATAGGGCTACTATCGAATTTTTGAATTGTAGGGTAGATGATCTTAAGTATAGTGAGTCTGAATGTATAAAACGTGGTATAACTTTTTCTGCTCAGGTTATTGCTTCTATACGTCTTGTTATTATGCAGGATGGTGTTTCTCTTGAAAAATATCAAGAGATTAAAGAAGATGATGATCATTCTAAGCTTGCAACTGTTATAAAATCTGCTGAAGAGCAGGAGGTTCGCTTTTGTGAACTGCCTATGATGACTGATAAAGGTACTTTCATCATCAATGGCGTAGAGAAAGTTATCGTTTCACAAATGCATAGATCTCCTGGAGTGTTTTTTGATAGTGATAAGGGAAAAACTTACAATTCTGGCAAATTGATCTATTCTGCTAGAGTTATTCCTTATAGAGGTTCTTGGCTTGATATTGAGTTTGATGTTAAAGATCATTTGTATTTTCGTATTGATAGAAAGAGAAAGTTGCCAATATCAGTTTTATTAAAGGCTTTGGGCTTATCAAATAATGACATACTTAATAAATTTTATGAAAAAATAGAGTATATAAAACATAAAAGTGGCTGGAGAGTACCTTTTTCCCCTGATAAATTCAAGGGAGTGAGGCTTCCTTTTGATTTAAAGAATGTTGAAGGCAATGTGTTACTTAAAGCTAATGTTCGTATTACTTCAAAATTAGCTAAAAATCTATATGATAACGGATTGAAAGAGTATCTAATTCCTTATGATTCTATATGTGGTTTATTTCTTGCAGAAGATTTAATAGATAGTGCTAGTTCTACAAAAGTCTTATCTGCTGGTGAATCTATAAAATTAGAGGATATAAAAAAGCTTGAATTATTATCTATAGATAAAATATCAGTGTTGAACATAGATAATGTTTCTGTTGGACCTTACATATTAAACACACTTTTCTTAGATGAAAACATGTCTTATGAGAACGCTCTATATGAAATATATAAGGTCTTGCGTCCTGGTGAAGTTCCTGTTTTAAAGATAGTAGAGGAGTTTTTTCGTAATCTTTTCTTCAGTTCGGAATATTATGATTTGTCTAACATTGGTAGATTAAAACTTAACTCTTGCCTTGGGTTAAATTATGAGGAAAATTTAACTACTTTAACACATGAAGACATTATTGAAATTATAAGAAAAATAGTATTGTTACGTGATGGTCAAGGATCTGTAGATGATATTGATCATTTAGCAAATAGAAGAGTCCGTTCAGTTGGAGAGTTTATAGAAAATCAATTTAGAACTGGATTATTAAAATTGGGACGGGCAGTAGTTGATTCTATGTCTACTTCTAGTTTAGATAAAGTCTCTCCATCTGATTTTATAAATCCAAAAGTGTTAACCAATGTCTTAAGAGATTTTTTCAACTCTTCCCAATTATCTCAATTTATGGATCAGACTAATCCATTATCTGAAATAACACATAAAAGAAGGTTGTCAGCGTTAGGTCCTGGTGGTTTAACAAGAGAGAGGGCGGGATTTGAAGTGCGTGATGTTCATCCAACTCATTATGGAAGAATTTGCCCTATTGAAACTCCTGAGGGGCAGAATATAGGCTTAATTAACAGCTTAGCTATATACGCTCGTATTAATAAATATGGGTTCATTGAAAGTCCTTATAGGAAAGTAGTTAATAAGGTTGTTACTGATCAAATTGAGTATCTGTCTGCTATAGATGAAGGTTTATATTATATAGCCGATACCAGCGCAAAGCTTGATGAGAACAACTGCTTTGTTGATGATATGTTATACTGTAGGTATGCTGGTACCTTTGTAATGGTAAATAGTAATCAAGTAAGTTACATTGATTTATCTCCTAAGCAGGTAATATCGGTTGCTGCTTCTTTAATTCCATTTTTAGAAAATGATGATGCTAATAGAGCGTTAATGGGTTCAAATATGCAGCGTCAGGCTGTACCTTTATTGAAGCCTACTGCTCCTTTGGTTGCTACTGGCATGGAATCTTTCGTAGCTTCTGGCTCTGGTGCTGTAGTTTTAGCAAAACGTGGTGGCATAGTTGACAGCTCAGATAGTAACTCTATAGTTATACGTGCTTTTGACAAAGGAGGAATTAACTACTTGGATGTAGATATTTATCATCTAAGAAAATTTCAGCGTTCTAACCATAATACTTGTATTAACCAGAAACCACTGGTGCATGTAGGTGATTGTGTTAAGGAAGGTGATGTGATAGCTGATGGTCCTGCTATTAATAACGGTGAATTGGCACTTGGCCAAAACTTGCTAGTCGCTTTTATGTCTTGGCAAGGTTATAATTTTGAAGACTCAATCATTATTTCTAGTGAAGTTGTTAAAAAAGATCTATTTACTTCTATTCATATAGAAGAATTTGAATGTGTTGTACATGACACTCCTTTAGGGTCGGAAAAAATAACTCGTGCCATACCCGGTGTTAATGAAGAAAATCTTTATCACTTGGATGATAGTGGTATAGTAAAGGTTGGTACAAGAGTTGGTCCAGGTTATATTTTGGTGGGGAAAGTTACACCTAAGCATTCTCTTTCATTGCCTCCTGAGACAAAATTGTTAATGACAATTTTTGGTGAAAAGTCATTTGATTGTGTGGATTCCTCTTTATATACATCTCCAGATATTGAAGGGATAGTGATTGATGTGCAGGTCTTTACACGCAGAGGGGAAGAAGAAAACGAAAGGGCGTTTCTTATTAAACAAAAAGAGGCAAACGACTTTGAGAAAGAACGAGACCATATAATCAATGTTATTAATCAATATTTCTATGATGAATTAAGAAAAATTCTTATTAGTTCTGGCTCTCAAGATCGAGAAAGTATTAATTTTATTGAACGTGAGGGATGGTGGGATATAGGATTGAAAAACCAATCTATTTCTAAGCAAGTTGAGAGCTTAAAAAAAGATTTTGATGAAAAAGTATCACATGCGATAGCAAACTTTAAGCGAAAAGTAGAAAAATTGCATGAAGGCTATGATCTGCCTCAAGGTGTGTCGATGTCAGTAAAAGTTTTTATTGCTGTAAAACATAGTTTGCAGCCAGGGGATAAAATGGCTGGTAGACATGGAAATAAAGGTGTGATTTCTCGAGTTGTTCCAGTAGAAGATATGCCTTATTTAGAAGATGGTACTCCTATTGATATTATTCTTAACCCTCTTGGCGTTCCTTCGCGAATGAATGTAGGTCAAATATTGGAAACGCATGTAGGTTGGGCTTGTAAAAAATTAGGAGAAAAAGTAGGCAATATTCTTGATGAGATCAATAAAATCAAACGTGCTTTTTGTGAGGCAATTAGATCTCTCAGTGATGATGATTTTGAAAAATTTGCAGCATTATATCTTGATAATAAAAAATTTGAGGATATTAATGATGATGAAATAACGGCTTCTATTTTAGATACGCCTAATAAGGATGAATTAAATAATGAATTGACTACATTAGTAGAGAATTATTTCAACTCTTGTAAAGATGCACACAGTAGTTTACGTCACTTCCTGATTGAGGTTTATAGTTGTGGCAGTAATTTATCTATTTGTAATAACATTCGCGATATTAATGATAATCACCTCATTGAATTTGCGTATAAGTTGCGTGATGGCATTCCTGTTACTGCACCTGTATTTGAAGGTCCAAAAGATGAACAAATAGTAAAGCTATTTGAACTTGCTGGATTGGATAACTCTGGGCAAGTTGTATTATATGATGGTTGCTCGGGTGAGAAGTTTGATCGCAAAGTTACAGTTGGTTACATGTACATGCTTAAGTTGCATCACTTAGTAGATGGTAAAATTCATGCGCGTTCAGTAGGACCTTATAGTTTGGTTACTCAACAACCTCTTGGAGGAAAGTCTCATTTTGGTGGTCAGCGTTTTGGTGAAATGGAATGTTGGGCACTGCAAGCCTACGGTGCTGCTTACACTTTGCAGGAAATGTTAACTGTGAAGTCTGATGACATTAATGGCAGGGTTAAGATTTATGAATCGGTAATAAAAGGTGACAGTAACTTTGAATGTGGAATTCCTGAATCCTTTAATGTCATGATAAAAGAGTTGCGTTCCTTGTGTTTTAATGTGGATTTGAAGCAAAATGACATAGTAATTGAAGATATATCTCACACTAATATCGCACAATCTTTTAATGAGGTTAGCATTTCCATTGCTAGCCCTGAAAGTATTAAACGTATGTCTTATGGAGAGATAACAGATGTTTCAACTGCAAACTACCGTACATTCAAAGTTGAGAAAGGTGGATTATTTTGTCCTAAAATTTTTGGTCCTGTCAATGATGATGAATGTTTATGTGGAAAGTACAAAAAAAGAAGACATAGGGGCCGTATATGCGAAAAATGTGGAGTAGAAGTTACATCTTCTAAAGTAAGAAGAGAAAGAATGGGTCATATAGAGCTTGCATCTCCTGTTGCTCATATATGGTTTTTGAAGTCACTTCCTTCAAGAATTGGAGCATTATTAGATATGTCTCTTAGAGATATCGAAAGTATTTTATATAGTGATAATTATGTTGTAATAGATCCTCTTGTTTCCTCTTTTGAAAAAGGTGAAATTATTAGTGAGAAAGCTTATAATGAAGCTAAAGATAGCTATGGGGTCGATAGCTTTATAGCTATGCAAGGTGTTGAAGCTATAAGAGAATTGCTAATACGCCTTGATTTACATGAAATTAGGAAGAATTTAAGACAGGAGTTAGAGTCTGTTGCTTCTGAAATGAGAAGAAAGAAAATTATAAAGAGATTACGTATTGTTGAAAATTTTATCAAGTCTGGAAACAGACCTGAGTGGATGATACTTACAGCTATACCTATTTTACCACCTGACTTGCGTCCCTTGGTATCGCTTGAAAGTGGTCGACCTGCAGTTTCTGATTTAAATCATCATTATAGAACTATTATTAATAGAAATAATAGATTGAGAAAATTGTTAAGTTTGAATCCTCCTGAGATTATGATTCGTAATGAGAAAAGAATGTTACAAGAGGCAGTTGATTCTCTTTTTGATAATAGTCGTCGTAATGCTCTGGTAAATAAAGCTGGCGCTACTGGATATAAAAAGTCTATTAGCGATATGCTGAAAGGAAAGCAAGGTCGTTTCCGTCAGAATCTTTTAGGAAAAAGGGTAGATTATTCTGGACGTTCTGTAATAGTTGTTGGTCCAACTTTAAAACTAAATCAGTGTGGATTACCGAAAAGAATGGCTCTTGAGTTATTCAAGCCTTTTGTTTACTCAAGGCTTAAAATATATGGAATGGCTCCAACTATTAAATTTGCTAGTAAGTTAATAAGAGCAGAAAAGCCAGAAGTCTGGGATATGCTTGAAGAAGTAATAAAAGAGCATCCTGTTTTGCTAAATAGAGCGCCTACGCTACATAGGCTTGGTATTCAGGCTTTTGAGCCAGTCCTTATTGAAGGTAAAGCAATACAGCTTCATCCACTTGTTTGTACAGCATTTAACGCTGACTTTGATGGTGATCAAATGGCGGTACATGTGCCAATTTCATTGGAAGCTCAACTTGAAGCTAGAGTGTTGATGATGTCAATTAATAACGTTTTAAGTCCTTCTAATGGAAGACCGATTATAGTTCCTAGTAAAGATATAGTGCTTGGTGTATACTACCTAACTTTACAGCAACTTAAGGAGGATGATTTACCACTTTTCTGTTCTTTTTGTGAAGTTGAGCATTCCTTAAACAACGGTACTCTACATATTCATTCTCATATAAAGTACAAAATGGAATACATCAATAGCGATGGAAACATTCAGTATAAAACTATTTGTACAACTCCTGGACGTTTAATATTATGGCAGATTTTTCCTAAACATGAGAATCTAAGCTTCGATTTAATAAATCAGGTATTAACAGTTAAGGAAATAACTAGTATTGTTGATTTAGTATATCGTAGCTGCGGTCAAAGTGCTACAGTGGTATTTTCTGATAAATTGATGACACTTGGCTTTGAGTATGCTACATTTTCTGGTACTTCTTTTAGTCGTTGCGATATGGTCATACCTGAAACTAAAGCTACACACGTTGATTATACAAGGGGTGAAATTAAGAAATTTTCTGCACAGTATCAAGACGGACTAATCACTAAAAGTGAGAGGTATAATAAAGTTATAGATGAGTGGTCTAAGTGCACAGATATAATAGCGAATGATATGTTAAAAGCGATATCTGTGTATGATGAAAATAGTAAGTACAATTCAATATATATGATGGTTAGCTCAGGTGCAAGAGGTTCTACTTCCCAGATGAAGCAGTTAGCAGGAATGCGAGGGTTAATGACCAAACCTTCTGGTGAAATTATAGAAACACCTATAATTTCTAATTTTCGCGAAGGATTAAATGTATTTGAATACTTTAATTCTACTCACGGTGCGCGTAAAGGTTTAGCTGATACTGCACTTAAAACTGCAAACTCTGGATACTTAACTCGTCGCTTGGTTGATGTATCTCAAAATTGCATAGTTACAAAACATGACTGTAAAACGAAAAATGGCCTTATTGTAAGAGCTATAGTTGAAGGTAGTACTATAGTTGCATCTCTAGAGAGTGTTGTACTGGGTAGAACAGCTGCAAATGATATATATAACCCAGTAACCAAAGAGTTATTATTAAAAGCAGGGGAATTAATTGATGAAGGTAAAGTAAAGCAAATCAACATTGCAGGTCTTGATGCTATAAAAATTAGATCGCCTTTAACTTGTGAAATAAGTCCTGGTGTGTGTTCTTTGTGTTATGGAAGAGACCTTGCAACTGGTAAAATTGTTTCAATAGGTGAAGCAGTTGGTGTTATCGCTGCTCAATCTGTTGGAGAGCCAGGTACTCAGTTAACGATGCGTACTTTCCATATAGGTGGGGTAATGACTAGAGGTATTGAATCCTCAAATATTATAGCTTCTATTAATGCTAGAATAAAACTAAACAATAGTAATATAATTATAGATAAAAACGGAAATAAAATTGTGATAAGCCGTTCCTGTGAAGTCGTTTTAATTGATAGCCTTGGTAGTGAAAAATTGAAGCACAGTGTGCCTTATGGTGCTAAACTTTATGTAAATGAGGGTGAGTTAGTAAAAATTGGTGATAAAGTTGCGGAATGGGATCCGTATACACTACCTATTATTACGGAAAAGAGTGGTACAATATCTTACCAGGATTTAAAAGATGGAATTTCAATCACTGAAGTGATGGATGAATCTACAGGAATATCAAATAGAGTAGTAAAAGATTGGAAATTGCACTCTGGTGTAGCTAATTTACGTCCTCGTATTGCACTGCTTGATGATAATGAAAAAGTAATAACACTTTCAAGTGGTGTGGAAGCATGTTACTTTATACCAGTTGGTGCAGTGCTTAATGTACAGGATGGCCAAAAGGTTCATGCAGGTGATGTTATCACAAGAACGCCGAGAGAGTCAGTTAGAACTCGTGATATTACTGGTGGCTTGCCTAAGGTCATAGAATTATTTGAAGCACGTCGTCCTAAAGAGCATGCTATCGTTAGTGAAATAGATGGCTATGTAACGTTCTCTGAAAAAGACCGTAGAGGAAAACGCAGTGTAGTAATTAAACCTGTAGATGAGCAAGCTTCTCAAGTTGAGTATTTAGTATCAAGAAGTAAGCATGTAATAGTCAATGAAGGTGATTTTGTGCGTAAAGGTGATTTATTGATGGATGGCGATCCTGATCTTCATGATATTCTACGTGTGCTTGGGTTAGAAGCGTTAGCACACTATATGATTTCTGAAATACAGCAAGTTTATAGATTGCAAGGTGTGCGCATAGATAATAAGCATTTAGAAGTGATCTTAAAGCAAATGCTACAAAAAGTAGAAATTACCGATCCTGGTGATACTATGTACTTAATTGGAGAAAATATCGACAGGCTGGAAATTGATAGAGAAAATGATGCTATGAATAACTCTGGAAAACGACCTGCTCATTATCTTCCTATTCTGCAGGGAATTACTAGAGCAAGCCTTGAAACTAATTCCTTTATTTCTGCTGCCTCTTTCCAAGAAACAACAAAAGTACTTACGGAAGCAGCATTTTGCGGAAAGAGTGATCCTTTGAGTGGGTTAAAAGAAAATGTTATAGTAGGAAGGTTAATTCCTGCTGGTACGGGTCTGATTATGAATAAGGTGAAAGCACTTTCGCTTTGTGAAAATATAGATAAATATGAAAAATATTTTGATATTGAGACTTATGACGAAAAATTGCTGAGTGATAATAGTTATCAATTACATTCTGATGAAGAAGAGAGTGTGGTGGCATCGCACTATGATCAGTCAAATTGAATATATCTAATGAGGTAGTATGTTTAATCTGTTTTTAACTAAAAAAATCAATTATATTTTCTTTCACCTCTGTGCTGTCTATTATGTTATTTACTCTTACACGAAATTCAGATGAGTTTTGAAGCCCGCTACTGTACCATCCTATATGTTTGCGGGCCATCTTTATTCCTGTATCGCTTCCATAGTACTCAAGAATACTGTCATAATGCTTGAGTATTATGCTTAATCTCTCTGAGGCTGTTGGCTCACAAACTTTATTTCCACTCAAAAAGTTTATTGCTTGATTAATCAGCCAAGGTTTGCCGTAAGCACCACGACCTATCATTACTCCATCTGCCCCAGATTCTTTAAGTGCACTTTGAACATCATTCAAACTCTTAATATCTCCATTTACTATAACTGGAATTTTTACCTGCTCTTTAACATTTCTAACGAATTTCCAATCTGCTTGACCATTATAAAGCTGTGCCCTTGTCCTTCCATGTACAGTAATCATCTTTGCTCCCAAATCTTCTGCAATTTTTGCCAAGCGCGGAGCATTACGATTTTCGTCATTCCATCCAGTAAGCATTTTTACTGTAACTGGCACACTCACTGCCTTGACTACAGCTTCTATTATCTCAGCAGCCTTTTTTTCATCACGCATAAGTGCTGACCCTGCGTAACCGTTTACAACTTTTTTAACTGGACAACCAAAATTTATATCTATGATTTTTGCACCCATGCCCTCATTTAACTTTGCAGCTTCCGCCATAACATCAGGCTCACAACCAGCAAGTTGTACAGCGGTTAGTTCATCGACTTTTGCTTTTTGCATGCTCTGGCGAGTTTGCATGATCATAGCTCTGCTTGCAATCATTTCTGAGACTAGCAAACTTGCACCAAGTTTCTTTACAATACTCCTAAATGGATAGTCAGTCACTCCAGACATTGGCGCTAAAATAACTGGAGAATCAATCGTCAAACTTCCTATTTGTAGGGACATAGATTTTATAGATTAATTACTTAAGCCCAAACGTCTTGCACACGTTGTAGTAACATTTTGAATAATCGAACTTATGGTAGATTGTGCCTCCTCTTTCTTACTATCTTCAGAAATGAGCTGCTGTATAGTATCATGTAAAATTCCACCTTCAGCAATGGATTCTTTCCACTCTTCATCCTCCATAAGTGCTTTTGCGAACTCTCTTCTCTTCTCGTGCAATTGTCCTGGCCTAGGCTTGTACTTTGATAACTCTCTGTCAATTTCATCAAATGATTTATCCTCGTTGAGCATTTCCGTAATCCTATGAGCATTTTCTAAAGCAAATACTCCACAATTACAGCCATCTTTTTGCTGATCAACCGCAGAACTCTTTATGCTATCATTTCCTATCTCTAAGGTTTCCTGCAATATGCCCACTATATAACTAGTATCAATTGGCTTACTAACTAACTTATTTCTATATTCTCTTGCATGACCTAATGTTTTTTCAACATCATCTTTTTTCTCTTTAAGGCTAGCATTATCTGGATTATTTTCTCTTTTCCGTATTAAACTTCCCACCTCATTATTTAAGGGTACTAGACACTTCTCAGCAATCTCATTAGCAAGACTTATATCGTCTTTTACCTTTCCTTCAACCTCATTTGGTAATTTATTACCAAATGAGTCACAATAATAAGCTCTAAATTGTCTGTTACCATTACATGTGACTATCAGTGTTACCCAGTGATTTCCTCCTAAATTAATAATCGAGGCAAAGATTTTTTTTGTGTTCCCTTGTTCTATTTTATACTCTTTCAGTTTTGAGTTTAAAGTACTCACATCACCAGGAATACAAAAAGCTACATTGCCACTTGAATTTTCTGAATAGTTATATACAGCTCTTGCAATATGAGAAATATCATGTTCTTGTAGCCAGTAATAGTAATTTTCTCTATTTGTCTGATGCATAAGAGTTTGTAAATCTTCATGAAACTCTTTGCCACCCAAACCACTATCTCCTGAAGCATTAGAATTTCTACGACTATTGTTACTTGAGGCAGGTTCACTTCCTGGTACAATACCACTATCTGTAGATGGAGAATAGGAATTTCTACGTACCCTCTTATCCGAATCATTTGTTTGTCTTGATATAGTATCTAGTCCACTATCCAGTGATTTACTTCTTGTGAATTTTTGCTCTTTTGGACTCTTTTCTTCCTTTACAGTTCCTTTTTCATCAACATAACCTTTTACCAAGTAAAATAAAGGTTCAATAACCATCTTGTATGTCGCTGCAAGCACTATTCCCATTAAGATCCAAGCTATAGGGTTGGAGATGAGCATAGCAAGTGGTAAGGTTAAGAGGAAAGATCCCATTATCAATCCCAAACAGCCAATGGTAAATGTAGTCGCCAAATATATACAAAAAGCGTAGACAGCAAATCTTCCACTAGCCTTAAGTTTAGTGAAGTGAGTACTCTCTTTAGATTTATTGTATCTTTCTATGATGGCTAACATATTATATTTCAAGTTTATCAATTCTAGCAAATTATGAAGGTAAAATCAATATTAGCATTTATATGTAAAAATATTGAGCATTCAAAGCTTTTGAAGTAGAGTAATGATGTTAGTAATAGCACAACATATGCATGATATAGAACATATACGCAAAAACCCTAAAGGATTTGAAAAAGCAATAAAAAGCAGAGGGGTGAAAGAATTTACTGCAAAAGAAATATTAGATGTTGATGATGAAAGAAGATTACTGACTACTACATTGCAAGATTTAAATAGGCAGCGCAATGAAATCACAGAGGAAATAAAGAAGCTTAAAATGAGCAAGAGCCCCTGTGAAAATGATGTAGAAGTGTCAAGAAACATAACAAATGAGATAAAAGCAATCAGCTTAAACGAGCAAACGGAGAAAGATAACTTAATGAAGATCTTATCTAACTTACCAAATATCCCTGCACAAAACGTGCCAATAGGTGAAGATGAGAGCTCCAACGTAGAAATCAGAAAATATGGAGAAAAAAGGCAATTTAGTTTTATGCCAAAATTTCATTATGAACTCGGAGAAAGGTTAGGCTTGATGGATTTTGAACAAGCAGCAAAAATTTCTGGATCAAGGTTTACAATACTAAAAGGACAGTTAGCTAAGCTTGGACGAGCATTAATAAATTTTATGCTGGAAACACATGTTAATGAATTTGGTTATACTGAAGTGCATCATCCAGTTTTAGTAAAGGATAGGGCGATGTATAATGTTGGTCAACTACCAAAATTTTTTGATGATTCATATTTAACTACCGATAAATTAAGATTAATTCCCACAAGTGAAGTAGTTTTAACAAATTTAGTTGCTGACAAAATAATAGAAGAAAAAGAACTGCCTATTCGTTTTACTGCATATTCAGAATGTTTTCGTAAAGAAGCTGGTAGCGCAGGACGAGATACAAGAGGTATGATAAGGCAACACCAATTTGGTAAAGTGGAGTTGGTAAGCATCACAACTGAAGACCAGTCAAATGATGAGCTTGAACGCATGACAAATGCTGCTGAGGAAATATTAAAAAAATTAGAACTACCGTATAGAATAATGCTGCTTTGTAGTGGTGATATGGGCTTTGCTGCACAAAAGACTTATGATATAGAGGTATGGTTACCTGAGCAAAATAAGTACAGAGAAATATCAAGCTGCTCAAATTGCGGTACGTTCCAGGCAAGAAGAATGAACACTAAATACTTCTTAGAAATTGACAGAAAAACAAAAAAATACGTTCACACTTTAAACGGCTCAGCTTTAGCCATAGGAAGAACAATTGTTGCCATAATGGAGAACTATCAAAATTCCGATGGGTCAGTTACAATACCAAACGTGTTGCAAAGATACATGAGTAATGATACTGTTATAAGCAAACAATAATTTTGACATATAGAAAAGCGAGGAAATAAAGATGAAGGTTTTGGTTATAGGTTCTGGTGGGCGTGAGCATGCTTTACTTTGGGCTTTAAAGAAGTCTCCTACCTTGACTAAGTTATATGTTACTCCTGGTCGCCCGGCCATGGAAAATTTTGGAGTTCTTGTGAATATAAATATTCAAGATTCAGTGGATGTTATACAATTTTGCAAGAAAGAAAATATAGAGCTAGTAATTATTGGTCCAGAGCAACCGATAATTAATGGACTTGCTGATGATTTAGCTGCAGAGGGAATAAATGTTTTTTCTCCAAGTCAAGCAGCTGCAAAACTTGAGGCATCAAAGTCTTTTACGAAGGAACTATGTAAACAGTATGGTATACCAACTGCAAAGTATGAGCGTTTTATTGATGAAAGGTTAGCTAAAAATTTTGTCCGTAGTAATAAAATAAAATTTCCGCTTGTAATTAAAGCAAATGGAATTGCAGCAGGGAAAGGCGTCATAATATGCCACACAGAAAATGAAGCTTTTTCAGCAATAGATTCAATGCTAGTGGAGAAAAATCTTGGTGAGTCAGGTGAAGAAATAATCATAGAAGAGTTTTTAATTGGAGAGGAAGTAAGTTTTTTTGCTCTTATTGATGGGTTGAAGGTAGTAACCCTTGGGTGTGCAAAAGATTACAAGAGAGTTGGTGAAAATAACGAGGGACAAAATACTGGAGGCATGGGGTCATACTCATCACCTTCGATTATAAGTAAGGAGATGGAGCAAAAAATTATCCAAAAAATAATATATCCTACAATTCAAGCACTGACTAACATGGGAACATCCTATAAAGGCGTACTCTTTGCTGGTTTAATGATTTGCAAAGATAGTCCAAAGCTTCTTGAGTATAATGTTAGGTTTGGGGATCCGGAAATACAATCTATTTTACCTAGACTTGATCCAAATTGTGATTTGTTAAAGTTGATGTTGTCAGTTGCAGAAGGCAAGTTAAATACAAAAATGGTGGAGTTTAATCACAAAACTACAGTTTGTGTAGTTGTTGCAAGTAAAGGCTATCCTGGTGATTATCAAAAAGGAGAGGTAATTAAAGGATTGGATAAAATTGAAAACATTCCTGGTGTGCTAGTTTTTCATGCTGGTACTAAGTTGGATGAAAGTGGTAATTGGATTTCCGATGGCGGAAGGGTGCTAAATATAGTAGGAGAAGGAAATACTGTGGAAGAAGCTAAAAGTAAAGTGTACTCAGCGTTAAATTTTCTAGAATGGTCAGGTGGGTTCTTCAGGTATGATATTGGTAGTTAATTTAGCTCATGCAGAAACAAAAAAAGTCACTTTGCAAGTAGTAAACTAAAGAAAAACATCGTATTTGTTCAGATTCATGTGAAACCAGTGCTTCTTTTCTTGTCATGAAAGTAGCTGACACTGGGATCCAGGTTGATGAAAGCACACTAGCATAGAAAGTGGTTACAACGTTTTCGATGAGATTATATGGAAAACTGGATTCCAGTGTCAAGCACTGGAATGACACCGTCTATTATGCAAATTACCTGCTAATTGCAATGTTCGTACAGATGTGGGTCACGCGCTGGAATAACACCCTTGGTGATAACAACTAAAGAAAAACATCAACTAGGTTTATAGTCTATCACTACTGTTTTTGCAATTTTGTCATTAAGGAACTGTTTATACTTATCAAATGTTGCAAACAATATGATAATAATTGGTAAAATTATAAATAGACTAGAAATACTCAATATTGTATAAAAAATTATAAAATATAACACTCCAAAAGTTCCTGTTCTGATTATTGTTTGTGTTATAGTGATTTTTTCAAGTGTATTTTTGTCTTTTATATGCATACGAAGCAATAATTGTCCCGGAGTTCCGCCGAATTCTATTATCGTAAATGCATAAAATGCTAATGCCAATATTAGCGCTGTTACATTAAGAATTGTTGCGTTGTCTGAAATTATTTTAACCGCATTGGGTGTTAAAGAACCTAAGGTACATCCAACGTTAAATCCAATAAAATACTTTATCGCCGTTAATAAAATATGATCAAACGCAAATGCAAAAATGCGTCTCGTAACTCTTGCATAGCTTATTTTAGTATCCATACAACCCCACCCGCATTACTAACTGACATAAGAACATGTTATTAAATAACTGTAAATATGTCAACTTGTACAGTACTAGCTGCTTGTGCCACTATATTATTTGAATTAACATTAAATCATTTACAGTTAAGGAAGTTATGTCAACATCAGTCACAGTTGCGTATGGTGATGGTATCGGACCAGAAATTATGGAAGCGGTGCTGTCGATATTGCGTGAAGCGAAAGCAAAGATTTCAGTAGATATTATTGAAATAGGAGAGTGTGTTTATAGTAAAGAATGGTCTCACGGCATTTCTCCAAGTGGTTGGGAATCTATTGAAAGGACAAAGATATTACTAAAATCTCCGACGACAACTCCTCAAGGCAAAGGGCACAAAAGCCTAAATGTGGCGCTCAGAAAGAACCTAGGGTTATATGCAAATATCAGATCATGCATTTCATATCATCCTGTTATAGAAAATAAATTCGGTAAGTTTGATATCGTAGTAATACGCGAAAATGAAGAAGATGTTTACACCGGAATAGAGCATAGGCTCACTGGTGACTCGTACCAATGCACTAAAATTATTACTAGATCTGGCTCAGAAAAAATATGCAGGTACGCTTTTGAATATGCGAAAAAACATAACAGAAAGAAAGTAACTTGCCTGACTAAAGACAACATAATGAAAATGACTGACGGCGCTTTTCATGCAGCGTTTGATCGTATTGCAAAAGAATATCCGGATATAAAGGCGGAACATTATATAGTTGATATTGGAATGGCACGTGTTGCCACAGAACCCGAGAATTTCGATGTTATAGTAACTGAAAATCTATATGGCGACATATTATCAGATATAGTGGCACAAACCTCAGGTTCTGTAGGGCTTGCAGGAAGTAGCAATATAGGTAATGAATATGCAATGTTTGAAGCGGTTCACGGCTCTGCTCCTGATATTGCAGGAAAAAACATAGCTAATCCTTCTGGTCTTTTAAATGCTGCAGTGCATATGTTGGTCTATATCGGTCAAGTGAGTACTGCAAAGCTAATTTACAATGCATGGTTAAAAACCTTAGAAGATGGAATACACACTGCTGATTTATATAAGGAGAAAAAGAGCAAGCAGAAGGTTGGGACAAAAGAATTTGCACAAGCTGTTATAGATAATCTAGGAAAGGAACCTGCAACATTACCTGAGCTTATAATTAGCAGTGATTTGGATAGTAAAATAAATAAAGTACAAGACCATTACGAACAAGATTACAAAGTTAAAAAGCTAGTGGGTAGTGATATAGCGCTTGCTTGGGACAAATCCAACAATTTTGATCAAATAGTAAGATTATTTGAATCGAGTAATCTGAAAATGATAGCAATATACTCAAAAGGACTTGCAATTTGGCCAGGAGGCTCAAAATCTTCAAGTGACCAAATAACCTGCAGGTTTATCGCAAATAATGAAAAGCAAGCTATTACAAATATTGATGTGAATAACTTGCTAATCAAACTTGAAGAAAATAGCTTTGACGTGGTGAGAATGGATAAATTGTATTTATATGATGGAAAAGAGGGTTTTTTCTCCTGATTATTGTTTAATGTTTTTGTGTTTGCGTAAAACACTAAATATGATATATTTATGTGAGGAATAGTAATGAGTCAACATTTTAAGTTAACTAATCAGGAGTTTCGTGATAATGCTAATCTGTTCGACATATTAGAAATAGAAGCTAAGCAAGTTGTAGACAAGAATTATGAAGAGCTTAGCGCAATTTTGAAGAAGCAGCATAAGAAGTTAATTCTTGTAAACCATCCTGACAAAGGTGGAGACAAAAATAGATTTGATCAGATTTATAAAGCTTATCAAGAGCTAAAAAAGTACATTGAACCTTTGGAGTCAGGAAATCCTTGTGTTAAAGTCAGTGTTGGTGCTGAAAGTAATGGACGTTTAACGGCAAGAGAGTTTCACTATAGGAGAAAGTTGTTTAACGAGCTAAAAATCAGTGAGGAAGAAGCTGTAGGTAAAGATTTTGATGGGTTGATTGCTATACTAAAAAGAAATGATTGTTCGTTTGGAGAAGACCTAAAAAGCTATAATGAACTTCAGGCTCAAATAGAGAGGATTTTGCTAAATCCAAATTTAGATAATTTTCAGAAGAGTGTACAAAGTGCAAAGTTAATGCAAGAGTTATATCAATATATAGCAAAGCCAAGCATACAATTATTCAATTATATTACTCCTCTAAAAGAAAAGAGAAGCCTAATTGAAGAAGATAAAAAGACATTAGCATTGAAATTTATAGAGCGCAAAAATGCTCTAATGTTAGTACCAAAAATAAGTTTTCTGCCTTTAGCTATATTAACTACAATTACTATAGGTTGCTATTTTTCATGGTGGATCATAGCACTTAATATCATTATTAATAACGCCTCTCGTTTATTAGTAGGTCATTATATGAAAAAGTATGCCAATTCAGAAATTTCTACTGATGAATTCATAAGTAAGATGAGCTATATCGAGCTAAGCAGTAAACTTCTTATCAACTATCCTTTAGCTGCTTTTTCTGTTTATTTAGTTACAATAAATTTCATTGCTAATGGATTAACTGTTGGTGGAGCTGTACTTGGTCCACTATTGTTATTGGCAGTATTAATTGAAGCATTAGCTCCTATTTTCTCAAAAGGCTGTGAAATATATGCTGACAAGCACACAAAAGATTTACTAGAAGAGGATCCAAGAGATAGAGTGCAAAAGGAGACTGATCTGTTAGGACGGTATGATCCACGAAAACTGTTAATGCCAATTATCATGCCTCTTGTTAGAAAATGTTTTGCAGAAGTGGCAAGCGAGTTTGCTGAAAGGAATTTTGATGAGGTAAAAACTGATATGTCTGATGTTAATACTGAAGGACTACCTCATCCTCGAGCAATTGAATTTGCACAGCAAACAGTATAGTATAAGCTTTTAGCTCTATGCATGGACTCAAAAAAAGTAGAATTAATATTTGAAAAATTTCAACAGTCAAATCCTGCGCCAAAAATAGAGCTAAATTATACCAATCATTTTACGTTATTAGTTGCAATAGTTCTGTCAGCGCGGACGACCGATATAAGTGTTAATAAAATTACAAAGGAGCTATTTAGTATCGCTGATACGCCAGAAAAAATGTTGAATCTTGGGCAAAGTGAGCTGAGAAAATGCATAAGCAGTATTGGTTTATATAATTCCAAAGCAAAAAATATAATCGGGCTCAGTAAAATATTGATTGAGAGGTACAATAGCAAAGTGCCTACTAATTTCGATGATTTGGTATCTTTACCAGGGGTTGGGAGAAAGAGCGCTAATGTGTTCTTAAATTCAGGGCTTGGTATTCCAACATTGGCAGTTGATACTCACGTTTTTAGAGTGAGCAATAGAGTTGGGCTTGTGAAAGAAAAAGATGTACTTAAAACAGAGCAGTCTCTTTTGAATGTAGTGCCAAAAAATACCTACTTTATGCTCATCATTGGCTAGTTTTGCATGGTAGATATGTTTGCAAAGCGCAAAAACCTTCGTGTGAAACATGCATAATTCATGATTTATGTGAGTTTGAATGCAAGAGGTTAGTATCTCTTCTTTTTTAATTCAAGTAGCTCACAGAGGTGAAAAAGATTACTTTACACATTTTTCCATTTTCCTTATCATGATATGTATAACAATGTTACAAAAAATAATATCATAGAATTCAATAGGATAATTCCTAGAAAACCCCTACATACTAAAAAAAGCAAAATGCTGTTAAAATGAGCTTAAGAATAAATAGCAAACATCTAACATAACAATTCTATTTGTAAATCAGGTGAGACTTATCCTATAGAAAGCTTTCGAACTACGCAAGCGTATCTTTTGCCTTTAGTATTTCTTTAAACCTGCTGCAAAAGAGTGGGAATGGTTATAAAATAGGGAGGTATAGCAAGAGAATAGAGAGGGAAGATGAGCTTAAACTACCATAATCTAAAAGAACATCCGAGAAATTTTCGAGATGTAACAGGTTTGAAAATAGAAGAATTCGAAAAGATTGTAGAAAAAGTGCGCCCAGAGTGGGAAAAAGTTCAAGAACAGAAGAAATGCCATGGAAGAACGTCAAGATTGCCTGTATTGGAAGATAAAATACTCTGTATAATTCTATAGACCTGCTGCAAAAGAGGAGATATTTAAAGAGAGATGTAGCAAGAGGGAATGAGCTTAAATTATCAAATCAACGTTATTCTACTTTACCTCACTAGCATTTTCCTTACCTTGAGCCTTACTATTACTCACAAATATAAACGTTCGTTACATAGCTCTTAATATGTCTAAAGAGACGAAATTTCCCGAATTATTTATAATGAACCCTTACGATCACATTCTGGGGACGTACATCAGAAAACTTTTATATTATTAGTTTTGTAGTAAAATTATATGAGTACATCGTATCTATTAAATCAGAAGCTTTATGGATTACAGATTGAGAGCTTATTTGTTTGGGGTTATCTGGTTTATACTTAGCTTACTTAGTAGTGTAGCTAATGATACTATATCAAAATATCTAAGTTTACATCTTCAGAGTTTTGAAATAATTTTTTTCCGCTTTCTGTTTACCACTATTACCCTTGTACCTTTTATGTTTTACTATGGAATAGAAACTTTTAAAACAAGTCAAATATCTACTCAAATAACCAGGGGTGGGTTGTTGTTTTGTGGAATGACCTTATGGACTTACGGGTTGACTGTTTTCCCCATAGTAACTGCAACGATTATAAGTTTTTCTATACCATTATTTGTTATACTTCTTGCAATCCCTTTACTAAACGAAAATATAATTTGGCAAAGATGGATAGTAACTATTATTGGTTTTGTTGGTATTGCTATTACCACCAAAGCTCATAGTGAAGACTTTAATCCTAAAATTCTTATTTTTATTGTATCTGCGTTAATCTTTGCTATATTAGACATACTTAATAAGAAACTTGTGATAAAAGAGTCAGTAATAAGTATGTTATTTTATTCAGCTCTAACGACAACTATTTTTTCTACTCCACCTTTGTTATTTTATTGGCATATGCCTTCCTTGTTGGAATTAATATTACTGCTGATTCTGGGAATTAATTCAAATCTAATTTTGCTCTTTATGTTAAAAGCTTTTACTCTTACTGATGCTACTGCACTTGCACCTTATAGGTACATAGAGCTAATAATTTCTGCAATAGTAACATACGTTATATTTAATGAATTACCTGATAAAAGTGCTTTATATGGTACTTTGATATTAATACCATCAACCTTATTTATAATTTATTCGGAAGGTAAGGCAATTAAGCAAAATAATGTAACAACAAAAGTTTATAATTGTTAATGGTATTTATTTAAGCTACATTTTTAAGGTGATAGTAAAATGCACATAACTATTATAGGAGTAGGGTATATAGGATTAGTATCTGGTACAATGTTATCGGAGCAGGGCCATAAAGTTGATTGCATTGACATAAATACTGAGAAGATTGAACTTTTGAAATCAGGGAAAATTCCCTTATATGAACCTGGATTAGCAGATTATTTAGAGAATAATATAAAGTCACAAAGGATAAGATTTTTTGATTCGTATTCTCAAATAAATCCCAATGCAGAAGTAGTATTTGTAACTGTAGATACTCCATCAGACTCCCTAGGAAATGCAAATTTAAAGAATGTATATAATGCAGTAAGTGAAGTTTCTGAGAGAGTTAATCAAGATTGCTTAATAGTGATAAAGTCAACTGTTCCTCCTGGTACTGCAGAAAATATACATAATTATTTATCTAATAAGGGCTATAACTTTGATTTAGGAGTTAATCCAGAGTTTCTCAAGCAAGGCTCTGCAGTATCAGATTTTTTATACCCAGATAGGATAATAATAGGAGTAAAAACTAAGCTAGCTAGGGCAAAACTAGAAGTTATATATAGATCATTTATAGATAAGAATATTCCGTTAATAGTCACTGATACAGTTACTGCTGAAATGATTAAATATGCTTCTAATGCCTTTCTAGCAACAAAGGTTGCTTTTATCAATGAGATGGCAGGTTTATGTGAGCTATTAGGAGCAGACATTGACCTTTTAGCTAACAGTATGGGAATGGACCATAGAATAGGTAAGGAATTTCTCAAAGCTGGTCCAGGATTTGGAGGATCATGTTTTCCTAAAGATTTGTCAGCTTTAATAAGGCTTGCTGAAGACCACAATGTTAAGCTACAAATTTTAAATTCAGTTAAGGAATCTAACTATAATCATATAACAAACATTGCTAAAAAGGTAGAATATGTATTAAATGGAGTCCAAAATAAAAAAATAGCGATATGGGGGCTAACTTTTAAGTCTGGTACTGATGATGTAAGAAATAGCCCAGCTATAGATATTGCACAATTGTTAGTGAATAACAAGGCTAAAGTTACTGCATATGATCCAATGGGGATGGATAATGCTAGGCAAGTTCTAAAGGATATAGAGTACGCAGACAATGCTATAGGGGCTGCAAGGGACGCGGAAGCCTTGTTATTGTTAACGGAGTGAAAAGAATTTAAAAATCAAGATTTTGCAAGTTTAAAGAGTATTATGGCTGCACCTAATGTTTTTGATTTCCGTAATTTATTAGATAGTGAGCTGTTACTAAGATATGGTTACCATGTTTATTCCTTGGGTAAAAAATCTATCTACAAAGTTTAACTGTTGAGAAATGTTTTTTACACCGCTTTACTTAGTTTTTTAAGGCCTTTGCTTGATAGTATGGAAAAGCAAACGAGTGCAACAACAGAGCAAATGGAAAAAAATGAAAACATAATACTGTTACCACAGTGCTTAACAAGCACTCCTAAGAGCACGCATGAAAATATTGAACTTGCAATATACCCAAATAATCCTGTTAAGCTTACAATTGCACATACATTATTTTGTGGAGCAATTTCTACAGCTATAACACCTGTCAGTACTTGCACTCCAAATATAAAGAATCCTGATAAGATTGCACCAAGGTTCATAAGAATTATATTTTGACCAAAGTTCATTGCAATAAAAGTGAGTGCTATACCCAACATATAAAGTGATGCCAGCAAGCTTCTATTTTGAAAGAAGTACATATCACTAATTCTTCCTGTGATTAAAGTTCCAAGGATTCCACCTAAATCATATACGCCTGTTATTAGTGAGGATTGTACAAGAGAAATTTGTAATTTATCCTTTAAAATTATAGGAAACCAAAAGAAGATTCCCATTTTTATAATATAAGCACAAAAAGTAGCACAACATAGAAACCATATAGAACTTTTCACTTTGATACCTATCTGAGATTTTTGCACCTTATAATAGGTAGTAAAGTTGGCACTTTCTTTGTAATATGCTTTTAATATTATATAAATTCCAAAAAGTAAGCATAAGAGACCAGAGTACAAAAATGCACTTTTTGCATCATAAATTTTAATTATGCTTGGTAATATAATCAAAGTAACACAAGAACCAAGTTGCTGAGATGCGCTCATAACTCCCCATGATGATGCAATTGAAGAGATGCTAGAGTTTGTAACCATAAACTTGGTAATAGCTGGCCAACCTAACCCTTGTGTCCAAGCTAATAATATTAATGTTAACAGTAATAAAGTTAGATTATTATATGATAAAGTTATACCAATGGTTAATAATCCAGTTGCAATATTGCATAGCCCAAACATAAATAATGGATTATTTTTGGAGTCCATGATTATTCCATTAACGAATTTTGATACTCCATAAAAAAAAGAAAAGCAGGCAAAAAAATAGCTTAATTTTACATGGTCAGTATCTATTAACAGTGGTAGAGCAATTGGTATACTTTGTCTTGATAAATAAAGCAGCATATATCCACAGAAGAATAGCAAATATTGAAAGAAGACAAAGTTCACACCTATTCCCAAATAGCTCTATGCAGATGCTAGCATAATACTATATTGGTATAATATTGTTTGACAAGAAGTTTGCAAACAATTAGTGCAGAAAATTACTTACTTAGTATCTTTCTTATAGCAGATACAGTAGTATTAATATCTTCATAGCTTATATCTCTATGTGTTATAGCTCTGATTTTACCTCTTATGTTAGCCATTCTAATTCCATAATTTGTAACTAGTACGTTTATTAATTCTTGAGTAGATATACAATTAGTACGTAATGAAAAATACGCTATATTAGTTTTGTATAGGTCGATATCAATTATAACTTGATCTATGGAGTCTAGGCCTTCTATAAGGTGCTTCATCTTTTTATGATCTTCCTCTAAACAATTTATATTATTATGTAAAGCATATAAACATGCAGCTGAAATAATGCCAGCTTGGTGCATACCTCCGCCAATTTGAAACTTATAGTACCAAGCTTTTTCAATAAACTCTTCACTTCCAAGCAATATTGCGCCCATTGGAGCACCTAATCCTTTACTAAAATCAATGAATACCGAATCAAAATAACTTGCATACTCTTTTGGAGATATTTTAGTATGAGCACAAGCGTTGAACAGTCTTGCTCCATCTAAATGAGTGAATACGTCATTCTCTTTGCAGAGACTTGAGATCTCTTGAATATATTCTAAAGGCCACACAGCTCCACCACCAAAATTTGTCGTTTGTTCGATAGAAACAAGCCCAACTCTCGGAATATTTCTTAAACTAGGACGAGTAATAAACTCAACAATTTGTTCTCCAGTAAATATTCCTCTCGTACCTTTGATGGGCAAAGGAGTGGCATGTGCCTGGGCTGCGATCAAGCCAGATTGTACTATGAGTGGATGTGAAGTTTCATCAAGCAGCAAGTAATCACCAGGTCTTTGAATGTGTACTTTATAAGCAATTACATTGGACATCGTTCCTGAAATCAAAAAGATTCCTGCAGGTTTACCTAATATTTTACATGCGGTTGCCACTAATTCGTTTACAGTTGGATCTTCACATGCAGCTTCGTTTCCAACTTTTGCTTTAGCCATCGCTTCCCTCATTTTAGCTGAAGGGTCAGTGTTTGAATCGCTAAAGAAATCTATTTTTATTCTCATATTAAATTTAACACAACCTCCTTTATAATTTCAGCAGCTTTCATGATGTCTGTTTCCTTTGTGCCAAGATGGGTAACTGCTCTTATATGAGACTCGAGCCAAGGAAAAAGTAATAAACCATAAGCTTGGCACTTACTCAAGAAAACCTCATTAGTTACATTTAGTGCTTTTATACTAAAGCTTACTATATTAGTTTCTGGATAAGGTAGTACCAGTTTTATGTGTGGAATTTCCTTAATCTTGTCTGCAAACAGTTTGGTGAGTTTATTGTCTTCTTTAAGCCTAGAAATATTGTTCTGTAGTACATACTTTGCTGCATTAGCACAATACCCTATCTGATGATAACCACTACCTAGCCAAACCTGTAGCTTTTTAGCCCTTTCAATTATCTCTCTTTTACCCATAAGCATTGAACCAAAAGGAGCGCCAAGTCCTTTAGTAAAAGAAAAGCTCATTGTATCCACATATTTAGCATAATCTGCTAAAGCAATATTTGTTTCGATATGAGCATTAAATATTCTTGCACCGTCTAAATGAAGATTTACATTGTGAGCTTTTAAAAAGTGATATAACTCAACTTGTTTTTCAAAAGGATAAATTTTACCATTAAACCCATTTATACTATTTTCTATAGAAACAAGACTCACCTGAGCAAAAATTTTATACCTCGGCTTAGAATTAATAGCATATTCTACTTCATCAACATCTAAGATTCCGCTATTATTTCTAATACAATTAAATACGATATTATTTACTTTTGCATTACCTGCGCTATCGAAAAAATTAACGTGATAATTATAATGAGTTATTAGTTCATCACCAGGACTTGTTTGACTGGCAATGGCTAATCTATTTGCAAGCATACCGCTGGTTACAAATAATGCTTCTTCTACTTTGAATAATTGTTTGCAATATTCTGATAAGTCATTACAGCTTTTGTCTTCACCATTGACCTTACCCAGAAAAAGTAGACAGAAAGTTAAGACGTTTTTGCTATGAGAATGATGAATCAAAAAGCTCAGGAATGCAATAGTTAATAGTAGAATGTCTACGCTGTTTATTATAAAAAATTTCTATATATTCAAATATTGCGGTTTTAGCTTGTTGTGCAGAGTGTTGTGAAGTATCAATGAGTAACTCTCTCTTAAGTGAACTAAAAAAGCTCTCTGAAACAGCATTATCATAACAACAACCTTTGTGACTCATACTAGAAGTAATATTTTTTGTACTTAGTAAAAATTGATAATTTTTAGAGGTGTATTGCGATCCTTGATCGCTATGAAATAGTAGATTTTTAGCAGATTTGCGCCTACCAATAGCCATGAATAACGCATCTATAACTAATTGCCTATTTACTGCATTACTCATTGACCAGCCAATCACCATGCGTGAATATAAATCTATTATTGCTGCCAAATATAACCATCCTTCATTAGTTTTTATGTACGTAATATCAGTTACCCATATCTTGTTAGGTTGATCAGCGATGAAATTCTGATTTAATATGTTAGGAGTTATAACTCTATTGTCTATTTGTGGTTTTTTACTTTTAAACTTTCGTCTAAGCTTAGCTTGAATGCCATTTTTCTGCATAACATTTTGCACTGTTTTGATGTTATAATTTTTACCTAAAGCCTTTAATTCAGCGTGAATTTTAGGAGCTCCGTATCTGCATTGTGATGCTCGATATACCTTCTGAATATCTTGTATGAGCTCTTCTCTTATTGATTTTTTGTTGTTTTTTTCCTTAGTAATCCATTTATAATAACCACAAGCAGATACGTTCAAAAATCTGCATAATTCCCGTATTTTATAGCAGTTTTCATGTTCTTTTATAAAAGAATATTTTACTCTTTTTGGTTTGCAAAATATCCCAGGGCTTTTTTTAAAATGTCTCTTTCCCTCGTTACTCTTGCCAGCTCTTTCTTTAAATCAAACTTTTCTTTGTCACAATGAGCTACTTTCCCTTTTCCTGGAAACGCATCTACTCCAGACATTCTATCATTGTATGTTTTTACCCATCTGCTTAATGAATCACCGCTAATACCCAAATCTCTTGCTATTTTTGCTGATGATTGACCTGTTTCTTTTACTAGTCTTATAGCTTCAATTTTGAATTCTGCTGTATATTCTTTTCTTTTTGTCATACCACACCTCTTTGAAAAAACGTTTTATTTTACTTCAAAAACGTCTTAACTTTCTGTCTACTTTTTCTGGGTAAGGTCACCATAAGCAAAATCTCCAACAGTTGCATTACTTATTGCATGTATAACGTTGGAGCTCTGCAGAGTTGTAGTGTCACTTCTCAGATCAATAATTTTTTCCATCTTATTTTTTGCCATTCAAACAACCAATTTGAGCATTCCAAAGTTCTTTATAAAGACCGTGCTTAGAAACTAGTTCAGCGTGTTTACCATCTTGGACAATTTTTCCTTTGTTAAATACTAGAATTCGGTCCATGTGTAAAAGTGTAGAAATACGGTGTGCTATAGTAATCGTAGTTTTATTTTTCATCAGTTTAAATAAACTCATTTGAATTGTTTTTTCTGTTATAGAATCTAACTGACTAGTTGGTTCATCGAGAAATAATATTGGAGCGTTTTTTAAAAATGCCCTGGCTATTATTATTCTTTGTCTTTCTCCTCCAGATAGCTTGATGCCTTTTTCTCCAACTGTAGTTCCATATTGATCTGGTAGAGTCATAATGAAATCGTGAATACCAGCCAGCTTTGCAGCTCTCATTATTTCTTCTATAGTAGATTGAAGTTTACCATATATGATGTTTGCTAAAATAGTATCATGAAATAACAATGGGTCTTGAGGTATTACAGATATTTGTTGCCTCAAAGAACTCTGTGTAACTTCTGATACTATTTGATTATCAATCTGTATATTACCTTTTTTAACATCAAATAGCCTTAGAATTAAGTTTATAAAAGTAGATTTACCACCTCCAGAATAACCAACTAGACCTACCTTTTCGCAAGGATTAATGGTAACTGAGAAATCTTGAAATAATGGCTCCTGACCTTCATAAGAAAAAGAAACATTGTTAAACGTTATTCTTCCACTTAATAAATTTAATTCTTTAGCATTTTCCTTATCTTGAATTTCTGGTACGGTAGTCAAGATTGGCAATGCATCTGAAACTTTGCCGAAATGAGTAGAAAATTGGGTAAGATTCCTAGTTAGATGGTTAAGAAACTCTATAATCGATATATTAATTCCAAGTACAAGAACAATATCTCCTATTGCGATTTTGTTCAATTGATAATCATGAATTAAAAAATACAAGTTTACTGCTTGGAGTATATCGAATGAATAGCCATATATAAACCAAAGACAAAAGTATGCCCATTGTAATTTTCTCTCTGCAATAGTTCTTTTCTTGCATATTTGAAAAAATTTGTGTCTCTCATGTGCTTGCTGAGAAAATAACCTTACTGATATAACATTTAAAATACTATCTGCTATACTAGCTATTACTTGTGAATTTTGTTTAGAGTAATTATCAGCTAGTTCAGTAAGTACACGAAAGCTGAAAATCGATACTAAAATAAAAATGCTTACCCAAGTGAATGTAGCGATTGCAAATTTTATGTTTACTAATGATAAGGTATAAATAGCTAAGACTAATGCTATGCTGTAACCGAAAAAACAATCTATAAGCAATCTTATTAACTCTATCACACTATCCATTAAGTTACTGACCTTATGTACTAAGCTTCCAGATAAATTGTTCTGATAATAGGAATGGTCGTGTTGGAGTAGCCTACAAAAAGACATATCAGCTATCTTTTGACGCATTAAGGTAAACATTCGAATGTCAACAAAATAGCCATAGAATCTAAAAGCAGTAGTGATAAGTAATGCCATACCAAGATAAGCGCTTACAGGTAATAAAAGATTTTCAATTACATTACCTTCCTGATATTTTACAGCTGTATCTAGAATATTTTTTACTAAATACTTTCTAAAAGACAAATCAACAGCTACCACCAGGGCAACTAAAGACATTATAAGTACATTAAGTTTGAATTTAGATACTATATTCAGGATGAACATCAATACACATTTGAAGCTATCAACTCTACTTCTGTTCATTTATAATGCTAGCTCCACTACGTTGACTTTTTTATTGAGAAATACAAGTAGTGAAAACCATAAATTTTTGTATATTTTTCCTGAGATGTCTCCAGCATCATGTAGTGCTGATGCTTGATTGAGAATAAGTAGCTTATATAAATCTCGCTTAGCCTTAGTACTCACTTTTACCCACAAGTATAAAAAGCAAGTAAGATAGAGAAAAATATACTGAGTAAGATGAGGTAAAAATGTGTGAAGTAAATAGAAATGTACAATGTGCTGATGGCTTAGGAGATAAATGGCTAGAAAAAGAGTTGAGACATGTTAATCTGGGAGATGTAAGGCTTAATAAAAGACTTATTAAAACAAGCTATTTAATAGAGAATAAGGCGTCTGGGTCAATTAATCAAAGCTGTGTAGGATGGAAAGAAGCTAAAGGTGCATACAGATTATTTAGCAATGAAAAGCTTGAAGCTAAGGAAATTTATTCTTCCCATTATAAAGAAACTATAGAAAGGATAAAAGGAGATGAGATTGTATTTTCAGTTCAAGATACAAGATACTGTCTCTCATGTCAACTGATTATTTCACTAAATCACCATTAAATGGTTGATTATTTTTTAAAATACCAAAAACCACATGCATTAATTTTCTCATTAATGCGACAATTATTACCATTGGACATTTTCCTTTGCTTGCTAAACGTTGGCAAAACTTTTGAAAGTGAGAATTATGATTCTTGACTACTATAGCTGGCATATAAAGAGTTTTGCGAATACGTTCCGACCCTATTTTACATATTCTACTTTTTTTACTGACAGATGAACCTGATTGGTAATATTCAGGATTTAGACCGGCAAAGGCTGTAAATTGTCTAGCATTATCAAAATTATCAACAGATGGCATTTCTGCAACGATAGCAACAGCAGTAAGATGTCCTATACCTTTTACAGTCTTGATGTTTTCTATCATATTTTTTAGGTGTGAATGGTTATTAACATGCTCACAAATCTCTTTTTCTATAGCAGAAATTTCTGTTTCTATTGTAGCAACTACTTCAAGTATGGCTTGCTTACAACGGGAATCCATATTTTTATTTTCCAAGCGATTCATCTGTTGTAACTTGTCGTCTTTAAGTGCTTGCAAACAACGATAGAGATCTCTTAAACGCTTGACTTCAGTAGGCGCAGGTTTCCAAAGATTAGGTTTATTAGCAATACAAAACCTAGCAATCATGGCAGCATCTGACTTATCTGTTTTGTTTCTGAGTAGCTCACTTTTGCCAAAAGCTTTGATTTGAGCAGGGTTTACCACACTTACATTATGTCCAAGGTCATACATAAAATTAACTATATTTTCACTATAACAACCAGTCGCTTCTAGGCAGAGATGAATAAGGACTGCTCCGTGATTATTACACCAAGCTACAAGCTTTTCAAAACCTTCCTTGTTATTGTGAAAAACTTTATGTCGTTCTTTGTTGTCTATCAATAAACAAGCATCAAGTTTCTTTTTAGAAATGTCTACACCTAAAATAGCATTGACTTGCATAAAATTTCCTCTAGGACTATAACGAATTGAGAGTTTAGACCAACCTTGTAATACGGGATATAATTCCAAAGATACTGTTCTGTCTTTTAACTCTATATGGGAAGGGAGCAAAATCTTTTTGTCAGCCTTTTTGGCATAAGTAATCTATCGGCTTCACCTTCCCTGCAAGACATTTTAGCTACAATGCCCTACTCCTTGAAGATACAAGAAGTCTAGTACTTACTTTTACTAAGTCGAAAGAAGTATGTAGCTTAAAACTCCACCACTCATTAAGTATTTAATCTCAGTTGCGGTTTGTACACAGCATTTGAGTTGTATTGATTGCTTTGAATTATCCTGTCTTTTAATGATACATTCTAGATTTCCATTTGATACTATTTCACCTTGTATGCTTATTATCTCACTACCATCAAATATCTTTCTGGTTATTCCATTTTGGAATATAAGTGGAAGAACACCCATGCCGACCAAGTTGGACCTATGTATGCGTTCAAAACTTTCTGCAATCACAGCTTTAATTCCCAGTAATGCAGTACCCTTTGCTGCCCAATCCCTACTTGAACCTGTACCATATTCTTTTCCTGCAATGACAACTAATGGAACAGCTTCTCTTTTATATTGCATTGCTGCATCAAAAATTGACATAGTTTCTTGAGAAGGAATATGTTTTGTATAGCCACCCTCAGCGCTCACCATTTTATTTCTTATTCTGATATTAGCAAAGGTTCCACGCATCATTACGTTGTGGTTACCGCGGCGAGATCCATATGAATTGAAATCTTGCGGTTCAACTCCAAGACCTTTTAAATATATGCCTGCAGGACTATTTGAGGCAATATTTCCAGCAGGGGAAATGTGGTCGGTAGTGACGCTATCGCCAAACATCGCTAGTATTTGCGCATTCTTTATATCAACTATGTTGCTTCCATTGTTCTTAGTCGATAAATTATCAAAATAGGGAGGGTTTTGTATATAAGTGCTTTTCGCGTCCCAATCATAGATTTCACCTTTCTCACACTTTATCTTTTGCCAATGCTCATCACCAGAAAAAACATCCTTATACTTTTGTATGAACATTTCACGCGTCACAACACTTTTAACACAGCTCTCAACTTCATTATTTGTTGGCCATATATCTTTGAGATAGACATCATTTCCATTCTTATCTTTGCATATTGAATCTTTTGTCAAATCAATTTGCACAGTGCCTGCAAGTGCATATGCAACAATAAGTGGCGGAGATGCCAAGTAATTAGCTTTGACTAACGGATGAATTCTTCCTTCAAAGTTACGATTGCCAGACAAAACTGCAGCAACAGTTAAGTTTTTGTTTTTTATATCATCCTCTATATCCTTATTAAGTGGACCAGAATTTCCAATGCAAGTTGTGCAGCCATATCCAACTAGATTAAAACCCAAAGCATTTAGATCTACCTGCAATCCAGACTTTTCTAAATATTCTGTCACAACTTGTGACCCTGGAGCAAGAGAAGTTTTAACCCAAGGCTTTGATTTTAATCCAAGTTTAATTGCATTACGAGCTACAAGACCTGCAGCAATCATCACACTTGGATTTGAGGTGTTAGTGCAGCTTGTTATTGCTGCAATCACTACGCTGCCACTCTGGAGCTGATCGCCATAGATAGGTTCCAACGGAGGTCTGTTTGTCTCATTAATAGGCAAAGATGTAGAAAAAGATTCCGCTACTTCTGAAAGGAAAATCTTATCCTGTGGTCTTTTAGGACCAGCCATCACTGGCTTTACGCTTGATAAATCAAGCTCTAGTGTGTCAAAAAATGCTAACTCATTACTGCTACGCCACAATCCCTGCTCTTTTGAATAGACTTCAACTAATTTGATCAGCTCTTCTGGTCGCCCTGTTAAATGTAAATAATCGAGTGTTTTCTGATCAATTGGAAAAAACCCACAAGTTGCACCATACTCTGGGGCCATGTTAGCTATAGTGGCCCTGTCTGCTAGAGATAAATAATCTAAACCATCACCATAAAATTCTACAAATTTACCAACAACACCTTTTGTTCTTAGGATACTGGTAACCGTCAGCACTAAATCAGTCGCAGTTACTCCTTCCGGTAGTCTGCCAATTAATTTAAATCCAACTACTTCTGGAATCACCATACTAATTGGTTGACCAAGCATCACAGACTCAGCTTCTATGCCTCCAACACCCCAACCAAGGACTGATAACCCGTTAATCATTGTAGTGTGACTGTCAGTACCAACTAAAGTGTCAGGATATATGACCCCATCATTATTACACACAACTTGCGCTAAATACTCAAGGTTTACTTGATGGCAAATTCCAGTACCTGGTGGTACTACTCTAAAATTTGTGAAGGACGACTCTCCCCACTTTAAAAATTGATATCTCTCCAAATTTCTTTTTACTTCTAGCTCAACATTTTTACTGAATGCGGAAGTGCTTCCATAACTATCTACTTGAACAGAGTGATCGATCACAAGATCAACAGTTACAGATGGATTTATTTTGCTTGGGTTACCTCCGTTTTTCTTCACATAATTACGCATTGAAGCTAAGTCAACGACAGCAGGAACTCCTGTGAAATCCTGCATCAAAACCCTTGCTGGCTTGTAGCTAATTTCGTGATTAATGTGTTTCTTGACGCAATTTGCTAATATCTTTATGTCATCTAATTTAACGCTTACTCCATCTTCGTTGCGCAATAAATTTTCAAGCAATACCTTGAGTGAACAAGGCAATTTGGTTAAATTTACTCCTAAGAATTTACCAGCGTTACTTAGGTTAAAGTAGTTATATAACCTTCCATCAATATTTAAAGTCGTCTTTGCATTTAAAGAATTGTTCATCCTGTATTAGTTAAAATTGGAATTACTAGCGCTACTTTTTTGTTGTTGACTTTGCTGCTGATACATAGTTTCAAAATCTATAGGATCTAGCATAAGTGGAGGAAACCCACCACTACTTGTAGTTCTTGCAATTACTTCTCTTGCAAAAGGAAAAAGAAAAGTAGGCCCGCCAATAAACAAAGCTTGTCTTACTTCCTCTTCACTCAACTCTTTCAAATTTTCTATTGAAAAAATACCACAATACTTTATCTCACAAATGAAAGCTATACCATTTTTTATATCTTCATCTTTTACCGTCGCTTTGACTTCTATATGCAAAGTAATTTCATGAAAAGGTTTTTCTTCATTTATTCCTTCTTTGCTTTCCGTTCCTTCTAATTTTGCTGAATTAATATTAACCGTTACATTAATATCGGGGGCTTTACTAGAAGGAAGGAATGGCGAATTTGGATTCTCAAACGAAAGATCTTTGACATACTGACCATGAATTTTCATTTTGTGTTGTAACATTTCTTACTTCTCCTTTAATTAAGTTGAGATATTTAATACTTTCTTATATAATATATTCATTTATAAACGAATAGCAAACCTAACTATAGGCTAATATGCAAAACATATTTTTATCAATAATTAATAATATTTAGATACTTTATATACCAAGGGGTTAAGTTACCATGATAGAGCTTGTAATATATGCTTTACTAGCGGCGTTTATTTTTTCACGCTTATACAATTCTTTAGGAAGATCAGCCAGTCTCAACCTAAAAAAGCTAACAGTTGTATTGGATGCAAGTCAAAGTAAAGAGGATGTGGTAGAAAATATCGAAGATTATATTTATAGCAACGACAAAAGTTCAATAGAAGCTACTTATAAACAAATATTACAAAAAAACAGAGAGTTCTCTATTTTCAATTTTATAGAAGGTTCAAGCATAGCTTTTGAATTAATAATTAAATATTTTAACCAAGGGAATTTACCTCAATTAAAATCCCTTCTGGACAAAGATTTGTATAACAGCTTTGTGGATAAGATTAAGCATCGTAAAGAGATACACGAGTCTATAATTGTTTCTATCGTTTCACAAAAGATCTTAGAAATAAAGCTAGTAAAAAACGTAATATTTATTGCAGTATATTTCCTTTCAGAGCAAATTAACTTCGTTAAGAATAATGAAGGAGATATCATATCAGGTAGTATGTCTACTATTAACAAAGTTGAGGATGTATGGCAATTCAAAAAAAATATTAATTCATCAGATCCAACCTGGTTGCTTGTTTCCATTAACTACAAGAAGGCAAGTACCGATAAAAATTTAACAGCAAATGACAAGTAAGATTAGTTACACCGATGGAAAGTAGGCTACGAGAAATAGTACTTGATACTGAAACTACAGGTCTTGACACTGAGTCTGGCCATCGAATTATTGAGATAGGATGTGTAGAACTAATTAACCGTATTCCAACAGGTAAAACATTTCATCGATATCTTAATCCAGAGAGAGATATACCTTACCACTCATTTAAGATTCATGGTATTAGTGAGGAGTTTTTGGAAGATAAGCCACTATTTTCAGATGTTGCACTTGAATTTCTTGACTTCATATCTAATGACATCTTGGTAATTCATAATGCTGAGTTTGATATTAAGTTCCTTAATATGGAGTTAAACAAGTTGAATGCCGGGTTAATTTCCTCAGATAGAGTGCTAGATACATTACCACTTGCAAGAAAAAAGTTTGTAGGATCACCTGCTTCTTTAAATGCATTATGCAAGCGTTTTGATATATCGCTAGAAGGTAGAGAGTTACACGGAGCATTAGTTGATGCTCAATTGCTTGCAAAGGTCTATGTTGAGCTTACAGGAGGATTGCAAACCTTTTTATTTAATAATGAATGTGCTCAGGACAATAACTCTACGTTTATTCAGCATAAAGTGCGTAATTTAGCTCGCAGAGAACATTCACCAAGTATTAAAGAAATTGATGAGCATAAGAAATTGTTAGATAAAATTAACAACCCACTTTGGAAGGAATATATTGAATCAATCAACTAATCAATATATGATTTAACTTTATTGGAAACGCTTTAATGATAAAGTTTATAAGGTTATTGTCTAGTTTGCTAATAACAGTAGCAGCTATCTTCTTAGGTTATTGTTATTTTACCAAGCAAGGCATATTTGTTTCACAAAATACAGAAATTAAGGTAGGTGGAGATTTTTCTTTGATCAATCAAGACGGACAAACAGTACGCAGTAGTGATTTTAAAAATAAGTATATGATGATTTTTTTCGGATTTTCCTCATGCAAAAGAATTTGCCCTATGAATCTCGGCATAATTTCAGAAACACTTGCAAAGTTAGATAAGAAAACTGACAATAAGCTACAAACATTTTTTATCACAGTTGATCCTGAGCGCGATAACACAGAAAGGCTTAAAGAATTTCAGCAGCAATTTGACCATAGAATACAAATGCTAACTGGTGAAAGACAAAAAATAGATGAAGTAGTTGCAAAGTATAAAGTATATGCAAGTAAAGTAGATGGAGAAGAGGAAATTAACCATTCTTCAATGATATACCTTATTAGCCCTGAAGGAAAATATGTCACACACTTTGTAGCTGATTTAAATTCAGATGAAAGTCAATCTGATAAGATTCTGGCTGAGATAAAAAAATATGTAAGCTGAACTAAAGAGCTTAGCTTACTTTAAATTTATGCTAACAGCTATTTTGATTAAACTAAGTCGTTTTTTTAATTTTTTCTAGGATCAACTCAGCAGCTTTTTGTTCAGCAATTTTCTTACTAGAAGCGCATGCAGAAACTTTGCCATAATTCTCTATGAAAATTGATATAGTAAACTCAGGATTGTGTGCTGGTCCAGTTTGTTTTACAAGTTCATACTCTGGTAAAGGTAATTTGTTTTTCTGAGTCCACTCTTGCAGTGAAGTTTTAGGATCTTGAGGAGGATCGAGGATGTCTTTAGCTAGCTTTTCCCAATGTCGGATAATAAATTTTTCAACACTCTCAAGTCCACCGTCAATATAAATTGCACCTATTAGTGCCTCAAGCGAATTTTCTAAATTTTTTAAGTTACATTTCCCTCCGTTGCAACGTTCACTATTATTCATGATGATAAAGTTACCTAACTCTATTTCTTTAGCAACATTAGCAATGGTACTGCCACAAACTAGATCCGTTTTTCTTTTTGCCAATGCTCCTTCTTTTTCTTCAGGAAACATTTTAAACAGCATAGCAGATACAACCATGTTCAAAATACTATCACCCAAAAACTCTAGCCTTTCGTAGCTTACGATCTGGTCTTCGCTATTCCTTTTATTTACGCTTGGATGGGTTAATGCCTCTTCTAATATTGCATGATCTGTAAATTTATAATTAATAACTTTAGATATTATATCGTTCAAAACTTTCATGTTCATCATTCAAAAGAAAAGCACTCCCTATCATACCTTTACACTAAAAAGTTAGCTCTACTTTACTAAAACAATATCAATAACTTCCAAAATTAATGTATACAACCCACTGCTTCAGTAATGTTACTAAATCCATCTCTTTTTACCAATTCTGCAAGCTCCAGATTGATTTTGTTCACAACTTGATGCCCCTGATATACGAGAGCAGTGTACAGTTGTACTAAAGAGGCTCCTGCCTTTATTTTTTCATATGCGTCAATACCACTTGAAACTCCCCCACATCCTATCAATAGAATCCTGCTCTTAGTAAGCTTGTACATATCACTCAATAACTCGGTTGAAAGTTGAAACAATGGTCTGCCGCTCAACCCACCACTCTCATTATAGTAAGAATCTCGACTTATCGTAGTGTTGCTTACTATTAAGCCGTCAATTTTATATTCTAGTGTAAGCTCAGCGATATTTTCTTTTGTTTGCTGATCTATATCTGGAGAAATTTTTAATATTATCGGTATGGATTCAGAGCTATCGATTGATTTTCGGGTTAGAGTGATAGATTTCAACAATTTGGATAATTCTTGTTTATTGTGCAAATCGCGCAAGTTAGGTGTGTTTGGGGATGAGATGTTCAGTACTATATAATTGCTCTTTCCATATACTATCTTTATTAAGTCAACATAATCGCTGATTTGGTCCTTTGATGTACTGTTTCTTCCTATATTTATACCAAAAATACAATCACCAAGTTTAGTTTCACTTATCTGTTTAAGAAAATAGTCTACTCCTTTATTATTAAATCCCAATCTATTAATTATTCCTTCATCTTTAATTAATCGAAAAATTCTCGGTTTTTTGTTTCCATATTGGGGATGTTTAGTTACAGTACCAGCCTCAATAAATCCAAAACCAAATGAGAGCATCGGCTTTACAACTTCCGCATTTTTATCAAAACCTGCAGCAAGACCTACAGGACTCCTAATTTTATTACCAAAAAAGTTTACATTTAAAGACTTAGGTAGTTCTATAGGTTTCCTATAGGGCATCTTTTTTAACGCCGTTATTACCAAGGAGTGAGCAATTTCAGGCGGCAGTAAAAACAATAAATTACGTAATATCATTTTGTAAAACACTTTGCTTATTTTTAGTTTATTTTTTACCATGCAACAAGAATAACTTAGAAAGCTTGAGGTTTATCAAAATAGTAAGTATATAGTTTCTATGAGTAGTAAAAACTAATTTTTCTGAAGGGAAACCAGAACTTGATCAGTATTTTTATCTACTAATTCGAGGTAGCCAAATTTGTTAATTTGAGATTTTATTAGTATAGGAATCTTATTTCTATTTAAATAAAATCCCTGTTTTGATTGTTTATTAATCCGCAACCTTACATCCCCATTTTTCCAAGCAAGCATCTTATTTATTCCAGATTTTTCTTTACAATTATCTTCATTTACAAATCCTAAGTATTCATCTTCTGAAGAAGATATTGCAATCTTGCATATTCTATACCCTACCCAATTCCCTAGATATGGATCAGTATCGTCTTTTTCGTGAAGCTTGAACTCTCCTTTGACATATTCCCATGGAGCTTTTGCATCACCTACCTTTTTTAGAAAGAGTACGTCCTGATCAAAGTTTATAATGGTCCTTGTATGAAATGTTGTTAAGCTTGTGTCCCATAATAGTTTTTCTGTGATGCTAAAATGCTCTTTATCCTTTTGCATATTTTGAAATGATACGATTATCACATCTGCTCCAACTTCTCTTCCATAGTTAACATATTGACTAGCACGCCCATGTTTGGCTGTGAATGATGACTTACCTATTAACAGAAAGTCATTAAATAACGCATTATATATAGTCTGTGCACTGTAAGCTGTACCGACGTAAACCGGCTGTTTGTTGGATGAAGGGTACTTTTCTGGTGCAAGATGAGTATACGAGCTCTTTAATAAATAGTGAAAAGTGCAACTGGTAAGCAAGAAGGGCAAACCAATCAATAATAAAACTTCTGTTAATCTCTTTGGCATTTTACTGCTTATATTTTGAATATAGTATCTTATTTTTTTAAATATTTCATTAAAAGCCACACTTCTTGTTAAAATTTCAGAAGAAAAAACGATCTAATTGGAGTAAGAGGCCGGGACCGGAATTGAACCGGTATAAAAGGATTTGCAGTCCTCCGCATAAGCCATTCTGCCACCCAGCCGTTTTTTATGCATAGATATCCATTATATCTTTTAGCATAGATAAAGCATCCTCTCTTTTTCTTTGAAAAGTGTTACGCCCGATAATTGAACCATTACCACCGCCTTGCTTAATTTCTTTCGCTTCATTGCATATGTCATTCACTGATTTCGACTCGCCACCAGAAAAAACTACTATTCTTTTCCCTGCAAAACAAGATCTTTTAACATATTCAATTCTTTTAGATAATGACTCAATATTTTCTGTTTCTATTTTCTCCCTTTCCAAATAGTTAATTGGAAGTTTTACTTTGATTATATTAGCGCCAAGTAAAGCTGCTATGTGCGCAGCATAGGCAATAACATCAACTGCTGTTTCGCCTTCTTTGGAAATTCCTTCACCGCGTGGATAAGACCATAGCACTACGGCAAGGCCGCAAGACTTAGCCTCAGCTATAATTTCGCGAGCTTCTTCCATCATATCGAAGCACTTAGCAGAACCAGGATATATAGTAAACCCAACAGCTACGCAACCCAAACGCAGCGCATCTTTTACAGAAGCAGTTATTGCTTGATCAGAAGTTAAGTTTTTCGAGTGCAAGGAGTTAGCACTATTAAGCTTCAAAATAAGTGGTAGCATTCCAGCATAAGTTGAAGCACCAGCTTCGATCATACCAAGCGGAGCAGCATATGCGCTTACTCCCGAATCAACTGCAAGCTGAAAATGATAATGCGGATCGTAAGCATCAGGATTAACTTCAAAACTTTTTATTGGCCCATGCTCAAATCCTTGATCTACAGGAAGAATTACTAACTTGCCAATTCCACTAAGTTTTCCATGCATAAGAATACGAGCAAGATTTGCTTTTACTCCAGGATTTTCACTTTCGTAATAACTTAGGATTTGTTTTACTTCTTCACTCATTAATATCTTCAAATTTACTTAAAGTGTAGCAAAAACTATAGTTGAAGCAAAGACCTTTTTATACTCTTGCTCCTACACCTATATTTAAAGGTGTAACTTTAGGATCGGTGGTGTGCTGTTGTGGTTTTTCTTGAATTAAATCTTCAAAATACATTTTAACAATAGGAAGAATGAGTGGCATAAGCACTAATTTGTAGTCATACCATGCAAATTTTTCCTTGTAGCTAAATTCTGTGTCTTCTTCATATAAACGCTGAATGCAGTGTTCGCTATATAATTCAGAAGCTTTCGTAAAAGTTCTAAGTAAAGCAATAAGTAATAAATCCAATGCCAAATTAACTATCAGCATTGTTCCATATTGAACAGGCCAGCCATTTTGTGCAATTTCCGATGCTAAACTGCACACAGCAAACGCTACTGCAATACATATCACATAATTATCAGCAGCAATAAGTAAATTAAACCTTCGGTTGAATCTATCCATATTTCCTTCTTGTGAGCCTCTTTGTTTACTTGCTGCATAGATAATACTACAAAAGGATATAATAAATAACCATGGCCAAACTCCGATGCTGAATGCATAAAATTTATAAGCAATATTTTGCACTTTGCCACTGTTAGCAAGTTGTGATAAGCAATATTTGACTTGAGGCGACGGACCAAGTACCACATTTGCTAATATAAAAAATAAACATGCTCTATTCACAGCTTTCTCTCTACGCAATAGAATCTCATTGATTCTCCTTTGTTTTTCCTGCACTTCTCGCTGTAATGTTATAGATATGCCAGCTGCTTTTAAGTCGTTAAGATATTTCTCTAGCTTATCTTTATCTGCACTAAGTTTTTTAAACTTTTCTTCAGCTATTTTTTTCTCTTTCTCTCCTACTACTCTATCAACCTCAGTTGCGGATTAGCCAACGAAGTAAAGCTTAGAAATGCAGGGCTTTTTCGGCTGCATGGAATATGAAACAAGCGTAGAAAAAATGTGTACCAAAAAATTTATCGGTGATCTATGTCTTGTATGCTCAATCTCAAAGTTGTTTTTCAGAGAGCCAAAAACTGTCTCAATAATCGATCTTTTTCTTAACAAAATCTTCTCATTTAGCGCCATTAATGAGTTTTTCATACCCTTTTTTATACTGGTTACAAGCTTTAACCCTCTATCGAATAATTCGTGAAAAAGATCTTTTTTGATATATCCTTTATCTCCAAACAATAATCCAGTCAATTTCTGAGTTAAATTTGGCACAGGTTTTCTATCATCAATGTTGCCTTTTGTCACCGTAACCCCTTGAATTTCGCCAGCTTCGTTGATTACTAGATGTAGTTTAAAACCGAAAAACCACCCATAGGTAGTCTTTCCAATCTTTGCCAACCCTTTGAAAACTTTATTTCTCGAGGTCCTTTTTGGATGGCAAACAGCGATAGATGTTGCATCTATGTACGAAATCCCTGTCACTTTTGACTGTTCGCAAAACCATTGCATTAAGAGCACTAAATACCATAAAACCCTAGATTTTAGCCTAATAAACCTACTATAGGATGGCAATTTTGGAAACGCTGATTCGTATAATAATTTCAAATAATGCACATAGAAAATTTTAAAATTGTCGCACTTGGATTGGTGATATAGCAATATTATGGTAAGAATCTCTGAATGCGTAATCTCTGGCGTCCTGGTTGGTTTTTTGCTACTTGGTAGAAGTTTTTCTGCAAAATTCTTGTCAACTGAATTGCAAAAATCGTCGATCAGGCAAAATAATTCTGTTATATTTTCATTCATTGGTAACCTCTCTATTTTGTAAATAATTTTCCGAGGTTACCCTATTTTCCTGGCTTTTTCACTGATTTCTAATCCGCAACTGGGGTTATCAGGGTGACATTTTAATGAAGCTCTTCTAAAGTGCCGCTCAACTAACTTAAGTACATCATCAAACTCCTGGCTTATTACTTCTTCTGCTTTTATTCCCAGCCTTGAAAATAAGTTCTGTAAATCTTGATTACTGTAATATTGATTTCTAGTTAAACTTGCCACTATAGCCTCATTAAAAAATAGTGACTATACTACAAATTTAATACTCAAGCAAGAATTTAAACTATATTAAAAGCAATTTCTTGTTTATCCATATAAATCCTTAATTTCTTTCCTTTGATTAATTGACGATTCAGCATTTCTTCAGCCAAATGACTTTTTATCTCTTTTTCAATCAACCTCTCTATCGGACGTGCTCCCATTTCTTTGCTGTAGCCAGTTTGTGCAAGATAAAACTTTACTTCCTCTTCGACTGAGCAACTTATGCCCTTTTGCATAAGTTGCTTTTTCAATTCTTGAACAAATTTATCCACAATATACAAAATGACATCTAAATTGAGGTCAGCAAAAGAAATGACTGCATCCAAGCGATTACGAAATTCAGGGCTAAAAATCCGTTCTACTGCTTTTTCGCTATCACCAATATTAAAGTCCTTATACCCAAAGCCAATAGAACTTTTGCTACGCTCAAATGCACCTGCATTGGTTGTCATAATTAAAATTGTATTGGAAAAATTAACTTTACGCCCGTAAGTATCTGTAACATAACCATAATCCATGACTTGTAGTAATATATTGTAAATATCACTATGAGCTTTCTCAATTTCATCAAGAAGTACCACACTATATTGATTGTTAGATACAGATTCTGTAAGCAATCCACCTTGGTCGTAACCCACATATCCAGGAGGGGAACCAATCATTCTAGATATTGTGTGAGGTTCCATATACTCGGACATATCAAATCGTATAAGGTTCATACCCATATTCTGTGCTAATTTCTTTGCAAGCTCAGTCTTACCTACGCCAGTTGGTCCTGCAAAAAGATAATTTGCCAAGGGTTTACTGTAACTTCTCAGACCAGATTTAGCAATTTTAATAGAATTAACAAGAGACTCTATCGCTTGCTCTTGACCAAAAATGGCTTTCTTGAGATTTTCTTTCAAAGATTTTACTCTTTGCACATCATCAAGCTCGCAAGGTACGTTTGTAATCCTAGTGATAGTATTCTTAATATCTCTACTGTTTATAATTTTTCGCCTGTTTTTTTGTAACTTACAATATGCCCCTGCTTCATCTATAACATCAACTGCTTTATCAGGTAATATTCGCCCAGTAATATACTTGTGTGAAAGTTCAGCTGCAGATTTAATGGCATGTTTCGTGTAATACACTCCATGATACCTTTCATAGTAATGCTTTATACCATCTAGTATCTTTACTGTATCATTAATAGAAGACTCTTTTACATTAATTTTTTGAAACCTCCTTGCTAATGCTTTATCCTTTTCAAAGCTATTGCTATATTCTCTATATGTAGTTGCACCTATACAACGCAATGCACCTCTTGCAAGTGCAGGTTTGAGCAGATTGCCAGCATCAAGAAAGCTGCCACTTGTTGAACCCGCTCCAATAATAGTGTGTATTTCATCAATGAAAAGAATAGCGCCAGGTTTTGCCTCAATTACTTTTATTATAGATTTTATTCTCTCTTCGAAGTCACCTCTATAGCGTGTTCCTGCAAGAAGTGATCCTAAATCCAAAGCATAAATTATGCTGGATCTCAGTGCACTCGGAACACTACCTTCAATAATTTTCAATACCAAGCCTTCAACTATTGTTGTTTTACCAACACCTGGTTCTCCGACATATAAAGGGTTATTTTTTCTGCGTCTTAGCAAGATTTCTATAGTGCGATTTAATTCATAATCACGACCAATGACATAATCTATTTTTTTGCTTCTTGCATAATCATTTAAATTTCTACAATAATTTTGTAGAACTTCTTCATCTTTTAATAATTCACCTTTATTTGCTACAGTAGAGATATCGTTATTCTTATCAAGTTTTATCTTGCGATTAGTTACATATTCTTCTATATCACCTGAATATTTTATATTGGATATGTTATAAATCAAATTAGAATCCTTTGCATTCTGTTTGCGTAATAGCTCTTCAATGTATAAATCTTGCTCAGACAGAATCTCTAATAGAATACTTGCTCCATTTATTTCTTTTCTTCCCAGACGATGAGCTCGTATCATGGCTTTATGTATTATGCGTTGAAATAGCACATCAGGCTCAACTTTATTGACAGTTAATTCGGAGTTGTCTTGTAAAAAACCTTTTGTATTATTACCACGATCATTCCTTAATATAATATTATCTATATTTATGATTTCACCAGCTCTGATGTTACATCTTGATAAAACATAATTTACATCCACATCTTTGGTTAATGCTAGCAACAAATGTTCCACTTTTGCATATTTAAGCTTACAATTAGAAGCAATCTGTAACGCTCTATTTAAACTTGCCTCTAAATTTTTAGAAATCATCTATTCTCTTTAAAAGTGTAAATTTATATATAATTAGTAGCACACAATTATTAAAAAAACTGAAATCTAGCAGCTCGTTGTAGCCAAATTGAATTAAGCTACAGATTATAGTCCACACAGCCTAACATTATACCGTTGTGATAATCTCAAAACGTTATAAGCAGCAGAATTAAGATTATCAAATTGTAGGTAAATCTAATTTGGGCTAGCTATATATTCTTTCTACCATCCTCCAATCACTTCACTTTGCAGCAAGTTTACTGGAGCTTTTAAAGAATAGAAGAATAGTTAAGTACATTAATACGCTTTTTCTAGTACTCTGCTTTTCTTCTTAAATACATTGATCTTTTTTCTACCGTATTTAGCCTTTAACGTACTTGGCCTTTTAAAGATCTTTTTGCTGTTACGTTTTTGAGATTGCATACTACAATCAAAATTTGGCTCTCCTTCTTTATCTGCTAGTGCAGGCAGTCTTCTCTTATCTTGAGGTGTAACAAAAGATAATGCAAATCCTTCAGCTCCCGCACGTGCAGTTCTACCTATACGATGAACATAATCAGCTTGCGATTGTGGTACATCATAATTGATAACATGTTGAATGTGCGGAATATCAAGGCCGCGAGAAGCAACATCTGTTGCAACCATGATTTGATTGCGGCCACGACGAAAAGAATCAATGACTCTTTCACGCTTGTGCTGCCTTAAATCACCATGAATTGCCAAAGCGCTATAGTCATCTTTGTGCAATTTGTCAGCTAGCTGATCCGCTCCTCGCTTTGTTTTGACAAAAATAATGATCGATCCTTTGCGCTGACATAATTGTGTAACAAGCTTGCCATATTTTTCTGATTCTGATGCATAAACAACTTCTTGTTTAATTTTTACAGAAGTTGTAGCCTGGCAATCAACAGAAACACGCTCTGGTTGATTAAGATATTTTTCAGTAAGTTTTACTATTTCTCCAGGAAGAGTTGCAGAAAACATAAGATTTTGCCTTATTTTAGGCAAATGCTTCATAATTTCTTCAATCTGAATTCCAAAGCCCATATCAAACATACGATCCGTCTCATCAAGCACAAGAATACCAACATTCCGAGTAACTAAAGTTTTACGCTCAATATGGTCTATAATACGACCAGGAGTACCTATTATAATTTGTGGTTTTTTCTGAAGCTGATTTAGCTGCCTAAAAATAGGCTCGCCTCCGATCAACAAAGCAACTCTTAGTAAAGAACTTTGAGATAAGAGTTTTCTTATCTCACTTGTTACCTGATGAGCAAGCTCTCTGGTTGGCACGATGACTAAAGCTGAACCAATGCTTGGCTCATTCATCAATTTAGCAACCAGTGGAATAGCAAACGCTAAGGTTTTTCCAGTTCCCGTTTGAGCAGACCCAAGAATATCTTTGCCCTGAAGAGCTAGAGGAATCGCTTGCACCTGAATCGGGGTTGGAACACAAAGATTATTTTTACTTAGAGCTTGCCTAAGCAAAGTTGGAAGCCCCATTTCATGAAAATTACTCACAATACATTACCCTATTAAAAAGCTTCACGATAGACTAATCTTCCAATCTTAAATTTATTGCAGACTTTTTATCTTCTCCATTCCTACCACGCTCTTCTTTAAGCTCATAACTTACTCTTTCCCCTTTCATTCTTCTCTTTTTATCCTCTCCTCGAAGTGCATCAGGTCTTATTCCTGAACGTTCTAATGTACTAACATGTAAAAAAACGTCCTCACCTTGACCTTCTGGCTTGATGAAACCATAGCCTTTTTCAACATTAAACCATTTTATATTACCAAATTCCATATGGATAACTCCTAAACTACTAACTAATATTATTAATGTGATGAAAAACTTTGAAATTACGATTTAGAATGCTTTAAGCTTAGTTACTGCAACTAAACTTCTATACTCCATAGTCTATTCTTAACATTACATAGTAATAGTACACAATTATTGTACTTAATGCAACTAAAATTTTTAATCACTAAGTGAACCTGCTACTGTCATTTCGCTAACTTTAATCGTTGGTGAATTAAACTGCCCACAGAAAGTTAGGTCATTTGCAACAACTAAATTGCTAAACATATTTTTCAAATTGTCGGCAACAGTAATCTCGTGTATTGGATACGTTATTTTACCATTTTCTATAAAAAATCCGCATGCACCTTGACTATAATCGCCATTGATTAAATTAACACCAAAACCAAATAAATCAGTTACATATATTCCTTCTTTTACTTCGTCAATTAATTCCTTAAACGATCTATTACCATTTTTGAAATAGAAATTACTAGCTGAAGGAATAATTGCAGCATTACTTGCACGAGTTGCATTTGCGGTCGTTTCCAAGTTTAATTTCCTAGCCGAATATAGATCTAAAATCCAGTTTTGCAGTACTCCATTTTTTACAAATTCATTTCTTCTGCTCATTATTCCTTCCCCGTCAAACGGTCTTGATGTTATACCCCTTGGTAACAATGGGTCATCAATAATGCTAATCTCAGTATTAAAAATTTGATTATTTAAACTATTTCTCAAAAAAGAGCTATTATTTACAATATTGCTACCATTTATGGCAGAAGCAAAGCTCTTTAATAGCTCTTTTGCTGCTCTTTTTTCAAAAACAACCGGAAATTTGCCTGTCCTGATTGTACATGAACCCAATTGATCTATTGCTCTTTTTGCTGCTTCTTTCCCTATTGACTCCGGTGTTTTTAAATCACTGAAGTTGCATGCTACATCGTAATCGTAGCCTATTTTCATTTCACTCTTTTCTCCAGCAACAACAGAAACCTGATTAACAAAAGTTGACTTACTAAATGAACCAACAAAACCAGAAACGGTTGATAATACTGTATTTACTGAAGTATGTGAAGATGAAGCTCCTTCGGAATTAATAATATTTTTATGTGCAAGAGCTGAATTTTCTGTAGCTTCAGTAATTTCTTTTAATTTATCAATTGTTACAACATTATTATCTGAGATATTTAAATCTGCAGAAGAGATATAATTACTGCCATCTACAGCAAAACTAATATAAGGATCTTCCTGGGCATTCTTTGCCATTTCCACCACTTGGCTCACTGCACTACTAAGATTATTCAAATCGTTTGTGGAAATATACGCAGCTTTGTTCTTACCTGCTATAGCTCTAATTCCGACAGTACAGTTTCTAGATTGTGATATTTGTTCAATTTTTGATAGACGCTGAGAAACCGAGGTCTTATTAGTTTCATATATTGTAACTTCTGCGTCCTGATTCTGCTTTTTTATTAGTTTAGTGATATCTGCTGCAATATTTAATATATTCATTTTTCATTCCTTGAGTTTCTATAAAGATTCTGCACCACCTATAACTTCAATCAAATCAGTTGTAATTGCTGCTTGACGAGAACGATTATAAAGTAATGCTAGTTTATTTAGCATTTCTTTTGTATTTCTGTTTGCTGATTCCATAGCAACCATCCTAGCACTATTTTCACTTGCTGCACTTTCAAGTAAAGCAGAATAAAGAGCAGCTGTAACATAATCTTGAGTCAAAGATTTTAAAATAAACTCAATATTTTGTGGTTCATACTCATAGCTGTAATCTGTTAGAGGACTAACTACAGAATTATCAATTAATAATGAGTCTTTACTCCATGGTTTTATTGTTTCTAATATTGGCTTTTGCATGAAGGTATTATAGAATTTACTGTAAAAAACCTTAACTTTATTGTATTTACTTAGATCTATATCACTAACCAAGGCTTCCACACGCTTTAGTGTGATTCCCTTACTATTTTCAACCTTCAAGATATTTTTAGAATTAAATCTATTTTTGCCTGTCTCAAAAGCTTTCTTACCAAAAAAAACAATGTCTACTTTCTTATCATTTGCAATTAATTTGTTTATATGCTCCTGACTGAATTTAACAACAGAGGAGTTAAAGCTGCCACATAAACCACGATCAGATGCAATAATAAATACTAGGAAAGAATCTTCATTATTGATATTTAGAATTCTTGCTAGTAACTCTTGATCCGCTGATAGCGCTAGTGAAGAAATAATGCTATGCAGCTTAGATATATGCAATTTTGAATTTGATAATTTCTTTTGGCTTTGTAATAATTTTGCTGCAGAAACCATTTGCATTATTTTCGTGGTTTTCTGCACAGACTTAATATTTTTAATTCTTAAGGATAATTCCTTTAAGCTCTTCATTTTGTATATAATTCTAATTTATTAAAATATATAACTGGTAATGTCTAAAAACAAGTTTTTTTGACATTGGAGTCAAACCTAACTAAGAAACTCACAGATTTACTGTTTTGAGATAAAGATTATATTAAAGCAATCTCGATGTAAAAGTATCACACCTTATGGAGTCTTATAATATAAGGTAAATACAATTAAGACTATTGCAACTTGAGCACTTATAATCCCATTGCTTTAGCTCTTTATTACAATCAGCACATTTCCAACCTGGATCAGGCACAGCTTCTGAGTCCATCCTGTTTAACCAATAAATTGCTTGATCATACTCTTGCAACATAATCTTGAGCTGTACCATAACAAGGTAGATTGATATGTAATTAGCTTTTTTCATAGCAATATCTAAATGCTGACTTGCAAGATCATATTTCCCTAAGCTAATTGAAGACAAAGCAAGCAAGCAATAACTAAAATAATAATCAGGGCGTAAGTTATATAGTCTTTCAGCGCCTTTATTATTTAACTTGATATACATTCTAGCTGATTGAGGAGTAGGATTTACTCTATACTCTTCCTCTAATACTGTGGAAGCTTTTCTGATTTTTTCAAGCTTGATATATAATTCTGCCTTTAAATAATTGATGGGCTGAAAAGTTGCATAATGACTTTGTGCTTTAGCTAAATAATCTATAGCTTTGTAAAAACTTCCTTTACTTTCGTATTGCTTTGCTAAAGCGCAATAAAAAACCGCTAACATCTTTTTAGGATCAAAGGGAAGAAAAATATTGAATTTGATAGCTTCCTTTAACTTTGAAATTGCATTTATCCAATCTTCTTGCAATATACAATGCTCTATTTGAAAGGGAATAGACAAAATTTTATCATTAATTGAACTAGAGCAATATTCTATAAATTTTTGAAAGACTAACCTTTCTTGCTTTAGGTGAATAATCAGTTTATTGATCAGAAGTAGAGCTAAGTTGCGATTTTTACTTGCAATACTCGTTAAATTATGGCTGAAAAAGCTGTAATTTCCCGTTTTACCTGAATTAAAGAGCTTTACTAAAGATAATTTATCACTTTCTTCATTTAGATTTTTAATTAGCTTATTGGTGTTCTCTATATTACCTAAGTCTAAGCTAAAGAAAGCTTCAAAAAGAAGCAATTCTTCCCTACTTCTTCTTCTATTTTTTATGTTAGCAAATGTTGATGAAATAGAAGAACAAAAACGTGCAACTGCAATCAATAAAAATAATAAGACTACGCAAGCAAGAATAACGAAATATAGATCAATACTTATAGTGTAATTGCCTAATTCCAATTTTATTACTTCACCACTTACCTTGATCCATATGCCAAATAAAAACGAAAAAGCAAAAATTATAAAATAAATCATGAGATGTATTGTAATAAGTGACGATATATTATTGAAGTATTCTTGAAAGCTACAATAAAATCATTCAATTTATTAAGCCATGGTTTGAATTCTGGGTATGTTAAGTCACTTATTGCGGTGGCTATGCTCTGCCAATCATTATCGCTTATTAATTCTTCAATTTCCGCAAGCTTTAACCTGAGTGGATCACTACGATCATCTATCTTTATCCAATTTGAAATGATTTTTTTAAACAAGTTACTTTTATTGTAGTTAATAACAGTCATGTTCTTCTCAAAAGACAATTTCAACCCGCGTAAAGTATCTACCTCTTTCAAATTTTCCAATTCATTTACTGCATTTTCTATCTCTGGATCGTCAAGCTCTGATATCAAAGGCTTTATTGAATTTATATGATTATCAAACTTGGCTTCTCGCAATAACGAATTCTTCATCTTAATCACAAGTAGCAGCAACTTTGCGAGGTTCTTATTCCTTAAACTACCATCACCTTGCTCACATTGAGTGTGCAGATTTCTCTTTAAGTCAAATATCCTTTTCTCTACCCTAGATTGATTCACTTCAAGCAATACTCTAAGTTCATCCATCCTTTCCGTTAAACCATTTATACTATTTTCACTTTCTTGCTGATTTATTTTGAAAAATATTATGTTATTTATTGCAATATGGCTAACAAATAACAATATAATTAAGAACCAACCTATGCATTTTTTTCGAGTATCATTCATAACGTAATATCTCCGCTGGGTCTTGTGCAGCTGCCTGCAATGCAGGAGGAATTGTTGCTAAAAATGACAAGAACAATGCAAGTGCAGAAATGTTCACTACATCTTGAGAAACTAATATCACTGGCAAACTTGAAAAAAAGTATATCATAGGATCAAATAGCTTGATGTTGGTAATGTTTTCTAAAAACACTCTAATATTTTCAATGTTGAGAGAAAAAATAACTCCTATAACAGAGCCAAGACAAGTTCCTGTAAAACCAATTAACAGCCCACAAGCACAAAATATGCGCATAATGCTTCCACTTGTTGCACCAAACGTACGCATAATTGCAATTGCGGATTTCTTTTCTTGCACTATCATCATCAAACTTGAAACAATATTGAATGCTGCCACAACTATAATCAAAGTAAGAATTAAAAACATCACATTTCTTTCAGTTTTTAAAGCATTAACATAATGGCTTTGCTGAGATTGCCAACTTTCAGCTTTCATTCCTGTTTCTTCTACTATAGCATTTGCTAGCTTATTAGCCGCAGCAATATCGTCTATGAACACTTCTATATTTCTCACACTATCTTTATAATTAAAAAAAGCCTGAGCTGATTTCATGGGCATATACATCAAGGTATTGTCGTACTCAAACATACCCATATCAAATATTGCTACAACTTTATATTCTTTCATTTTTGGTATTTCACCAGACAGTGCGTCAAATCCTTCAGTTGATATAAGCATAATGTTATCACCATAATCAATATTCAAAGCTTCTGCTAATCTTGCCCCTATTATGATACCTTCATCGAATTTTTCCACGTTACCCATAATTACATTATTCTTAACGGTAGTGTTATTAAATAAGTCTTTAGCTGATACACCACGAACTACGCTACCCACAATTCCACCATTTGATGCAACGATCACTTGATCATTGGTCATAGAAGTAGCTTTTAATACACCTGGGATTTTCTCAATAGATTTTAACACTGCGTGGTAATCTGAATTTATGCTTCTATCAAAGTAAACATTAATATGGCCATTAATGCCAAGTACAGAGTCGAGCAGCTTTGCTCTGAACCCATTCATTACAGACATTACTACTATTAGCGTTGCAACTCCAAGAGCAATACCAATAATAGAAAACAAGGCCATTATAGAGCAAAATCTAGAATTCTTTGCTCGCAAATAGCGAATAGCCATAGTAAATTCAAAGGCAATAGACATTATACTAAGATTTAAATATCATACTTTTTATGCTTCATATAACTGTAATTTTTCCTTTACCTCAAATTAGGTTGTCTAAATTTAGCAAGCTTATAGAATATATTCAATATTCTATATTAAGACCTTCCATATATATCGTCCGATCTTACTATATCATTATCAGATAAAAACTTTCCTACCTGAAACTCAACTATCTCAAGAGGAAATCTTGTACTTTTATTCTCAATTTTATGAAACACCTTCCTTGGAATCTCTACTACATGATTTTTTGTTATAGCATATGTTTTGTCATCTAAACTCACGCATCCAACCCCTGATAGTATTATATGGTACTCATCTCTATAGTGGTGAAATTGCTTAGAAGTGCAGCTCAGTGGATTTATAAAAAGGTATTTTATAAGAAAATCCTTACCCATTAAAATCACACTATAAAATCCCCATGGCTTAATCTCTTTCCTTGTTGGCTTTGCTTCTTTAACTTTATTAATGAACAACATTAGGCTCTTATTTTGCCGTTTATAAACTCTACCTAATAAAATCTTTTCATCATTTTCTGTCATCAAAACTGGCTCTCTTCCTTTTGTTACATGCTGAAATGAAACTAAATTCTCACTAAATCTCTTACTCAGTTCTAAAACTGAACTCCAAGTACCAATATCCATCCAATCAAAATTAGCTTCTACCATTGCAATATTTTCTGCTTTTTCTATCACTAGGTGATCAATAGATGTATCACCCATTCCTGCACAATTTTGCTGTTCTAAATACAGAAATCTCTCTCGTGGTACAAAATGCTTCATACTTTCACAACATAAATTATAGAGAGTCGGAGCAATTTTTTTTATCTCATCTATATAGCGTTTTGCTCTAAACACAAATATTCCAGAGTTCCAATAATGATTATTGTCCAGCTCATATTCAGGCTTTTCTATAAAGCTCTTTACTATGTGATATTTCCCTTTCTGACCATATACTGCATTTATATAGCCGTATTCCGAATTGAATTCATGAGGCTTTATCCCAAAAGTGACTATAGAGTCAGTTTCAGAGGCTAGCTTAGACGCTTTCTCAATAGAAACATAAAAACTATTCAAATCACCTATAAAATGGTCTGAAGGCAGAACTAAGATTGTCTCGTTCCTATCGCAGAGAAGCACAGCAATTAGTATTGCTGCCGCTGTCCCAATTTTAACTGGTTCAAAAACTACTTTACATTCCTGTAATGCATGTAATTCCTGCATCAATAATGACTCATATTACCTCAGTTGCGGATTAGCCAACGAAGTAAAGCTTAGAAATGCAGGGCTTTTTCGGCTGCATGGAATATGAAACAAGCGTAGAAAAAATGTGTACCAAAAAATTTATCGGTGATCTATGTCTTGTATGCTCAATCTCAAAGTTGTTTTTCAGAGAGCCAAAAACTGTCTCAATAATCGATCTTTTTCTTAACAAAATCTTCTCATTTAGCGCCATTAATGAGTTTTTCATACCCTTTTTTATACTGGTTACAAGCTTTAACCCTCTATCGAATAATTCGTGAAAAAGATCTTTTTTGATATATCCTTTATCTCCAAACAATAATCCAGTCAATTTCTGAGTTAAATTTGGCACAGGTTTTCTATCATCAATGTTGCCTTTTGTCACCGTAACCCCTTGAATTTCGCCAGCTTCGTTGATTACTAGATGTAGTTTAAAACCGAAAAACCACCCATAGGTAGTCTTTCCAATCTTTGCCAACCCTTTGAAAACTTTATTTCTCGAGGTCCTTTTTGGATGGCAAACAGCGATAGATGTTGCATCTATGTACGAAATCCCTGTCACTTTTGACTGTTCGCAAAACCATTGCATTAAGAGCACTAAATACCATAAAACCCTAGATTTTAGCCTAATAAACCTACTATAGGATGGCAATTTTGGAAACGCTGATTCGTATAATAATTTCAAATAATGCACATAGAAAATTTTAAAATTGTCGCACTTGGATTGGTGATATAGCAATATTATGGTAAGAATCTCTGAATGCGTAATCTCTGGCGTCCTGGTTGGTTTTTTGCTACTTGGTAGAAGTTTTTCTGCAAAATTCTTGTCAACTGAATTGCAAAAATCGTCGATCAGGCAAAATAATTCTGTTATATTTTCATTCATTGGTAACCTCTCTATTTTGTAAATAATTTTCCGAGGTTACCCTATTTTCCTGGCTTTTTCACTGATTTCTAATCCGCAACTGGGGTATATTGTATATTTGTGGTAATGATGGGTGGCATATAATCGCCTTTTAGCCTCAACAAAGTGTTGTGAAACATAGTATTTTGACTAAATATTTTCTGAAATTGCTTTGGCTTAGATAGAGGCCAAAGTCTGCTGCCACTACCACCACACAGTATTACAGGGCGCATTTAATTAAGATATTAATTATTTGATTAATATCTTATACTAACGGCAAAATGCATGCAAGTTTTTATTGTGAGATGATTAAAGTAAAAAGTAATTTAAAGTAATGGTTGACTACGAGCGTGATGGAGTCCCTACATTTCGTGATGAGTCTTGTCTTCTTTCTATCTCTCTATCAATATGAGGAGTGTTGCTTTTTTGATTAACGGCTGCAGCTACTTTTTCATCAGTTTTGTTTTGCAACTTTTCCTTTAAGCTTTCTCCAACACCTAGTTCTCTAGATTTATCTATACTTTCACTATTTTTGCTCAACCCCTTCTCTAAGTTTTTTTCAATATCTGATTTTCTAGCGTTAAGCTCTTTCCATGTACCCGCTATGCTAAGTGGCTTATGATCCTTCTGCTTCGGCTTTGGCCTTTCCCCATTTGTAACAACATTAAAGTCGCTTTTTACTTCTTTCCAACATTCTTTCAATTGGTGTTTCCACATAGTAAGATAAGCATCACCATACTTTTTCTCATTTGCTACAAACAATAAAATTGGAGCCTTAAGTATGGTAGCTCCCATATTCACTAAATTTTTTACTGCCATTGCAGGGGTGAACAAAAGATAGCCAAAAGACTTTGCAATTGGGTTTTGTTCGCTTATTAAATACTCCCCTAACTTTATAGGAAGAGAGGTCAACAATTTAGTACAAACTTTAGCCAAGCTTGTAGCAAAAACGATAGAAACAGATATAAGACTTTTATCTAGCTCTAGATTACCATCCTGATCTCTAATTTCTGAAAAATGGGTGCTTAGCTTCTTGTAATCACTAGCGTATAGTAATTTTCCATTTCTTCCTTTTTCATCTCTATCTTTCTCATCAACTTCTCCCGTGTCATCATTGATGAAGCAACCTTTTTTAGCAAGAAAAGAAGAATTAGTTAATCTAAGTAACTTAGTATCAACCTCAAAGACCGGCAAGTGTTTTTCAAGATCTATTTTTGAAAACTTAAATGGCTTATAAAATTTACTATAATCATTAACCTCACGCCTACCTTTACTAACTAAAAAGTCAATAGTAAAGTAAGATTTTTTATCAATTTCCTTAACCAAGGCTAGATCAAATTTGTATTCATTATATATAAGCTGGTACTCTGGATTTCCGTCTTTATCTTTTACAAGCTTGTCATTTTTTTTTACAACTCTCCCAGAATCTACAATCTGATCATAATTTTTTGGATATTGACACTTTCGTCCATCCTCATATATCATTACCTTTCTAAGGTCTTTGACATAAACTTGAGACTCAGATGAACTAAATAGATCCTTCACCTTTAGCGTAAGGTCTATTCCCCACTTTTTCAATGTCTCTAACATATTGCTAAACCAAAATCGCTATAGTTCAATAATAAAACTAGTACACTAATAATATATTAACATAGAACTGGCAACTTTACAAGAAAATATGCCTATAAAAGAAAAAAGTCGTAAAAGCAAGGACTATATAAGTAATGCTTGATAAGTATTTCATGCATGTAATTGTAAAAATCCTTAGAGGTACTCTGTCTATATAATCTTCACACACTACCTGCATTCCAAGAACTGCATGCCAAAAAATGCAAAACACCAGTATAACAAAAAACAAAAGCTCTAGTGGATGATTAATAGCCTGAAATAATTTTTCATTAAAAGATAAAGGGCTATCAACATAAAATGTGCAAGAAAATGAGTAAATAAACCAAGGAAATAAAAATAACAAAATCACCGCAGAAACACGCTGGATCCACCAATGATGTACTGAATTTACAGATTGACTCATATAAATATAAATAAAAAAGCCATAGTAGAAAGAAATAGCATTATTGTTAGTAATATAGCACTTTTTAAAACACTAGCAATTTCTAAATTAAGCCCAGCATCCCACAATAAATGACGAATACCATTAAGAAAATGATATATAAAGCTTACAAAGCATAAGATATAAGCTAATTTAGCAACAGGAGTGAACAATAATGCATTTAAGCACCTTACTATAATTAACTTAGGGGAGTAAACATATAATATAAAATACCAAGAAAGTATGATTAATAAAAGAAATAGCAAGATACCAGTCAATCTATGCATAATAGAAAAAAAACTAGTAACTTGTACTTTATATATTTGTAAATGTGGGGAAAGAGGCCTGTTACTCATAAAATTTCGTTATCGAGAAATTAAAAAATAAAGTAGAAGTAAAGACAGCAGTATAGTACATAATGACACTATTATTTGAAATGGTGAATTACGTACAAAGCCTAAGGAGGTAATCCAGCTGCAGATTCCCCTACTGCTACCTTGTTACGACTTCACCCCAGTCACTGATCCCACTTTAAATAACTCCTTCCTTGCGGTTAGGCCATTAGCTTCGAGTGAAACCAATTCCCATGGCGTGACGGGCAGTGTGTACAAGACCCGAGAACGTATTCACCGTGGCATGCTGATCCACGATTACTAGCGATTCCAACTTCATGTACTCGAGTTGCAGAGTACAATCCGAACTGAGATGTCTTTTAGGGATTAGCTTAGGCTTGCGCACCTTGCAGCCCATTGTAGACACCATTGTAGCACGTGTGTAGCCCACTTCATAAAGGCCATGATGACTTGACATCATCCCCACCTTCCTCCAGCTTATCACTGGCAGTTTCCTTAAAGTACTCAGCATTACCTGATAGCAACTAAGGATGAGGGTTGCGCTCGTTGCGGGACTTAACCCAACATCTCACGACACGAGCTGACGACAGCCATGCAACACTTGTGTAAAATCCGGCCGAACCGACCCTATCCCTTCGAATAGGTATGATTTCCATGTCAAGAAGTGGTAAGGTTTTTCGCGTTGCATCGAATTAAACCACATGCTCCACCGCTTGTGCGGGTCCCCGTCAATTCCTTTGAGTTTTAATCTTGCGACCGTAGTCCCCAGGCGGAATGTTTAACGCGTTAGCTGTAATACAGAAAGTAAACTTCCCATATTTAACATTCATCGTTTACAGCGTGGACTACCAGGGTATCTAATCCTGTTTGCTCCCCACGCCTTCGCGCTTCAGCGTCAGATTTGAACCAGATAGACGCCTTCGCCACTGGTGTTCCTCCTAATATTTACGAATTTTACCTCTACATCAGGAATTCCTCTATCCTCTTTCAATCTCTAGATTAATAGTTTTAAAAGCAATTCCAAGGTTAAGCCTCGGGATTTCACTTTTAACTTATTAACCAGCCTACGCGCCCTTTACGCCCAATAATTCCGAATAACGCTAGCCCTCTCCGTATTACCGCGGCTGCTGGCACGGAGTTAGCCAGGACTTCTTCTGTGAGTACCGTCATTATCTTCCTCACTAAAAGAGCTTTACAACCCAAAGGCCTTCTTCACTCATGCGGCATGGCTGGATCAGGCTTTCGCCCATTGTCCAATATTCCCCACTGCTGCCTCCCGTAGGAGTCTGGACCGTATCTCAGTTCCAGTGTGGCTGATCATCCTCTCAGATCAGCTATAGATCATTGCCTTGGTAGGCTATTACTCCACCAACTAGCTAATCTAATATAGGCTCATCTAATAGCAATAAATTTTTCCCCCGTAGGGCGTATACGGTATTAGTTGCCGTTTCCAACAATTATTCCGTACTACTAGGTAGATTCCTATACATTACTCACCCGTCTGCCACTAAGTTATACCATAGCAAGCTACAATATAACTCCGTTCGACTTGCATGTGTTAGGCCTGCCGCCAGCGTTCATTCTGAGCCAGGATCAAACTCTCAAATTTAGACTTCAACCTATAAAAGGTTGAGGGTACATCGGATAAATCCGACAAAAAATAATTTAGCTTAATACTGCTGTCTTTATTTCTACTTTAGAAATATTTTAATCTCCAACTATTCAAACAACTCTAAGAATATTATTATGTGATATAATCACTATGTCAATATGTTTTTGCAAATCAAAAGCATTAATGTATAAATATATAACTATTTGGAATATTACCATGAAAAAATACATCTTTCTGCTTGCACTCGCGCCAATGTTAGTTGGCATCACATTATACTTATTGCGCAACATTGATAACACAAAACAATCTATAACTGCAGGTGACAAGTTTTACGAAGTATTATTCTTAAAAAAAGATAATAAGTCACTGCTAGAAGAAATAGATTCAAATTGGGAGTATTTAGCAAATTTTGAACGCGCATTCAATCATATCTCAGATTCAATGCCAACAGACACAGCATCTATTATTTATAATGATTTGGCAGACGATAAAGATGCTCCTGATGTTTTGCGTGAGTTAGCACAATACTTAGAAGTAATAAGCTTACTTCACTCCAGCGGTGAAAAAACAAATAGAGATAAAATTAGTAATTTAGAATCAAATGCAGTGTACCCTTATTCAAGCCAAGAAGCTATCGCTATAGTAAAGATACACAGTAACGACATTAAAGGTGCAATTGAAATATTGCATTCATTATTAAATGATAGAGAATGTCCGACTCTAATCAAGGCCAATGCACAAGAATTACTTCGGATATACGAAAACTAAAAAACTTGCTTGCATAACAATTTGGCAGCGCATCTGATGAAATAAAGAACTTTACTTGACAAACCTCCCTATTTTATTATGGCACTAAAAGTATTTATGACTCAAAATTTGTTTTTGACTGTAGGATCAATCACAAAATCCAGTAAAAACTTAGGTGTTTATTGGTAGATTACGTAAAATTATAGCGGTTTTTTAAATTTTTTCTATACTCAGCCAAGTCGCGCTTGTTAGAACATTATTACAGCACCACTTACAGTAATATAGAGTCAAAATTTCACTACTCAGAGGTTCCTTTTACCTTTTTATTTAGTAAGACTTCTCTATATTTATAGTTAATATATCAAAGAATAAACTTCACTCGCAGAATGTCATTCTAGCACTAAAATGACAAAAAGAGGATAAAATCGCAATAGCTATGTATCAAGCACCGTTGTATTTTCTCTATATTTTAGATTACTTTGTTTACCCCCCTCCCTTTACCATTCAGCTACGCAGATAGTTACTACAAACCGTAAAGATGTTTAAAACCCCAGTTGCGGATTAGAAATCAGTGAAAAAGCCAGGAAAATAGGGTAACCTCGGAAAATTATTTACAAAATAGAGAGGTTACCAATGAATGAAAATATAACAGAATTATTTTGCCTGATCGACGATTTTTGCAATTCAGTTGACAAGAATTTTGCAGAAAAACTTCTACCAAGTAGCAAAAAACCAACCAGGACGCCAGAGATTACGCATTCAGAGATTCTTACCATAATATTGCTATATCACCAATCCAAGTGCGACAATTTTAAAATTTTCTATGTGCATTATTTGAAATTATTATACGAATCAGCGTTTCCAAAATTGCCATCCTATAGTAGGTTTATTAGGCTAAAATCTAGGGTTTTATGGTATTTAGTGCTCTTAATGCAATGGTTTTGCGAACAGTCAAAAGTGACAGGGATTTCGTACATAGATGCAACATCTATCGCTGTTTGCCATCCAAAAAGGACCTCGAGAAATAAAGTTTTCAAAGGGTTGGCAAAGATTGGAAAGACTACCTATGGGTGGTTTTTCGGTTTTAAACTACATCTAGTAATCAACGAAGCTGGCGAAATTCAAGGGGTTACGGTGACAAAAGGCAACATTGATGATAGAAAACCTGTGCCAAATTTAACTCAGAAATTGACTGGATTATTGTTTGGAGATAAAGGATATATCAAAAAAGATCTTTTTCACGAATTATTCGATAGAGGGTTAAAGCTTGTAACCAGTATAAAAAAGGGTATGAAAAACTCATTAATGGCGCTAAATGAGAAGATTTTGTTAAGAAAAAGATCGATTATTGAGACAGTTTTTGGCTCTCTGAAAAACAACTTTGAGATTGAGCATACAAGACATAGATCACCGATAAATTTTTTGGTACACATTTTTTCTACGCTTGTTTCATATTCCATGCAGCCGAAAAAGCCCTGCATTTCTAAGCTTTACTTCGTTGGCTAATCCGCAACTGAGGTTTAAAAGAAATCTAATTTTTTATCAACTCATACATTTCATTACCAACTTCACAATAAGGTTCTGCAGTTGGATAAAAATAATCAAAAAAGAAATAATCCTTTAGTATTTCTGTGCTGCATCCAGAATTATAGTAAGTATCAAGCCTTCCTTTAAATATCAACAAGAGTATCTTTATACTTTTTCCAAATCACCCTCCCCCAAACTGGTCTACGATGTTTGATAGGTATGCATCTCGATCATTTAACCCTTTGCTCTTATATTTACCAAGCATACTTTTCATTTTAGAATTAAGATCGAATGCTTTTATTTCAAGATCTGCACCTTTCTTCATATAATCTAAATCATTAGCTAATTTTGTATTGAAACTCTGTGTAAGCTTTGCAGCCAGCTCTCTTGCTTTTCGTCTTTATTAAAGCTAGTATCAAACCAACCTCAGTCACATTTGCAACAATCACATGCTTTACACCATATTCATTTAGAACCAAATGCATTACATATTTCACTAACCGCTTTATTTCAATACTTTTTCTGCTTTAACATTGTTATAAGCAGTGGCACCCATAATATTATTTCCTCGATTATAATGAAAAATAAAATTTCCTTTACCTACGTCTGGATGATGTTTAATTACTGCGTTTAGCTGATTAACTAAACGAAATTTATTGAGGAAATAAGAAAAAATAGGGTTAAGAATTTCAGATGCTGTTGCATATAAAATCGCATAGTTATGACCTTACTGTTCATAGTATCGATCAAAAAATGAGCATCTCCATGATGACTTAAATTCTTCTAAACCTAAATACCTTGCTACATATTCAACAACAGTAAGGCCATTGCTAAAAATCCTCCTTAATAAAAAGGGGCATTAAGTTTCACGTTTCTTACAAAGGATAAGTTATTAAAATTTCAATAATTACACCATTATCAGATAAACTATCACCCAGAACACAAAAATTTTTACACTTTGAATTAGAGTTATTCTTTTCATTTGCCATAACATTCAATATCTAATCATACTGCTCTATGAAGCCTATAAAAAAAGAAAAATAGGGTAAAATTATAGAACTTTGGCTGAATTTTACCTATTTTTTGAGCAGCCCTTCTGCCTTAAAAGAAACCTCTAAGTTTTTTAGCACGGCTTGGATGTTTCAACTTACGTAGTGCTTTTGCCTCTATTTGCCTAATTCTTTCACGTGTAACATTAAAAATTTTTCCTACTTCTTCTAAGGTATGCTCCTTTCCATCTTTACCAAGGCCAAAGCGCATCCTTAGAATTCTTTCTTCTTTTGGTGTTAAAGTTGCAAGAACATTGGTCGTAATACCGCGCAAGTCGGCAAGTATTGCAGCATCCTCTGGTTTAGAAACTCGCTTATCTTCTATACAATCACCGAAGGTACTACTATCATCCTTTCCTGTTGGAGCTTCAAGACTTACTGGATCTCTTGCTATTTTCATAACTTTACGTATTCTTTCTATCGGCATTGCCAATTCTATACTTAATTCCTCTAATGTTGGCTCTCTACCCATTCCATGAGTCATCTTTCTTAATGCTTTATTGATTTTACTGATAATTTCCACCATATGAACTGGTATTCTAACTACTTTAGACTGTTCAGGTATTGCCCTAGTTATTGATTGTTTTACCCACCAAGTACCATAAGTCGAAAATTTATATCCACGTTTGTAATCAAACTTATCTACAGCCTTCATAAGACCAATATTGCCTTCTTGTATCAAGTCAAGTAGATCAAGTCCTCTTTTTGAATACTTTTTAGCAATTGAAACCACTAGCCTTAAATTAGCCTTTATCATCTCTTGCTTTGCTTCAGAGACTTCTCGTTCGTGTTTTTGTATTCTCTTGATTAGCTCCTTAAACTCTTGTACTTTATCTCCTTGTAGATAACTCTTAATATTTCTTAAGGCACTAGCTATATATTCATAGTTATCGTTTATAAACCTTAAGAATTTATTTTTTAATTCACCTGTAAAAAGGGACTGATTTTCATTCTTCTTTAAAAGACTGATTTCGCTCAATTCGTGCTCTAAAAGCACAGCACAATAAATATTATAGAAACTTTCTCTATCAATATCGTACTTTCTAGCCTCAGTAATAAGATTAGCTTCTTCAAACGTGATTAGTCTATTTATTTCGTAAAGTTTTTGTGTAATTCTGGCAATAGCAGCATCACTAAACTGAATTTGTAATGCTACAGACCATATTTGATTATATAAATTTTCTAGCTCATTAGAGAAATCTTTAGAATTTTTTTTCAATACCAATGCTTCATTTGTTAAAGTAATGATCTCATCCAATGCTGTGATAACCTTTGGCAATAAATCACTTTCCATTTCAAGAACAGAAATGTTTAAATTCGCTGAACTTATATCTTCACTCTCATTTCCCTTTTCATCGTTGCCTTTTTCCTCATCATCAACATAATCTTTAACATCTTCAGCTTCACTTTCTTCTTTGGCTACCATATTGAAATCAGAGTTATAAATTGCATCTAGATTTATCATTTCTCTCAGCAAAAAAGTTCCCCCACTTAAATCATCACGCCATGTTTTGATCATGTTGAATGCCACTGATGTTTCAATTATTGCACGTAACATGTTATACTTTTCAGATTCAATTTTTTTTGCTATCTTAATTTCATCTGCTCGTGACAAAAGCTTTACAGAGCTCATATCTTGTAAATAAATCCTTACTGGATCATCATTTTGCACTAAAGTTGTAGTAGTATTCAACGATGTCTCATCATCATCAAGCTTATTACCATCATCATTAGAAGGAGCTTCTTCCTCATCTTCACTACTTTCGAGTATGTTAATTCCAGAGTCTTGCAATAAAGCTATAGTATCATCTATAAAATCAGGTGGAAAACTTTCATCTGACAACTTATCATTTATATCATCAAAAGTGATAAAACCGCCCTTTCTTATACTTTTGGTTACAAGATCTTTGATGATCTTTTTCCTATCTTCCGTACCATTAATAGTTGACATCATTACCTTTACAGTTTATAATTTTATTTCTTATTTATCAAATAAACTTACAATTAGCAAGCTTATAGTTTTATTCTTAATTTATAGTTACTTGCTACTTCATATAGTTTAAGATACTGTCAATTTATTCACACTCTTCTTAATCAACTAATCTCTCCATTCTTACTACTATGGACAATCCAACTGAAAATGTTGCAATTCCAACCACTATAGCAGTAAGCATTAAGACGTGAGGTATAGGATTGGTATATAAGTGAAAATTTGAAGTCAATATAGGAGGTAAAGAACTTTTTACATACCCTAAAGATATGTAAAACAACAAAACAGATGCTTGTAAGACACTTAATCCCATCATTTTTTTGATTAAGTTTTTATCATTTACAATGATATAGAAACCTAGCACCATTAATATAGTAATGCCTACATAATTATATAGAGTCATTGTTTTTTCTTGCGAGCAAAATTTATATATATGATTAACATGGAAGAAGAGACGGTAAGCAATACACCCAGCTCCACTAAGAAAATACCCAATTTTTGACCTGTTCTACTATCAGCTGACAATATACTATAGGATAAAAAATTTTGGCCAAACAAAACTGTTATAATACCAGCTCCTCCATAGGTTAAAATACCTAGTACGTTAGTAAATTTGATAATAGAGTAAGGTATTGCTTTTAAAGTTGTAGGTATATCAAATAACATAGAATATAATATTATCCCAGAAGCAATAATTATTCCCGCCTGAAAACCTCCACCTGGAGTATAGTCACCATGAAACTGTATGTATAAACCAAACAAAATGATAAAAGGTATCATCAAAAATGTTACTGCACTTAATACCGGATCTTTAATCACTTTCTTTCTCTTCTAATATTAACATTATACAAAGTGCAGCAGTAAAAACTACTATAGTTTCTCCAAATGTGTCATAGCCACGAAAGCTTGCTAAAACAGCTGTCACTATATTAGGAATACCAATAGCTTTTTCAGTATTTTCTACATAATAAGGAGCAACGTGCAAGTGAACTGGAGCATTATGACTGCCAAAATCTGGTAATTGAATCATAAAGTATGATAAACATGCAGTCAAAAATAACATAAAAAAAAGTGTTGTGGGGCTATGAGATAAATTTGCTTTGTAATTCTTTACCAAAGAGAGTGCTGCAAACGTAAAGACTGTGCTCAATCCTGCACCAACAGAAGCTTCAGTAATTGCAACATCTGGCGCATTCATAATCAAGTACATAAGTGCAATAAGTGAACTAAATACACACATTAGAACAGCACTTACAACCAAATGTTTCGAAAGAACTATAAAAACTGTAACCGTGAGTAACAGCAAAAGTAATATTAGATTCAGTATTTCTAGCATCTTAACCTTCTTTAATAGTCTTTACTTTTATAATAAGTACGCGCTAAAATATAACTGTTAGTTGAATTGGCTATCCATATTATAAAAATCAATAATATAACTTTAATAGTATTGATTGAAAATTCATTTTGCCAAGCAAAACCAATCAACAACAACATTGCGCCACTAGAATCTGCAATACCTGCAGCATGTAGTCTAGTATAGAAATCAGGAAATACTACTACTCCTACGCTTGAAATGACTATTAAACAAACACCTAAAAATATGAGAATGGATGCTACCATAAATTATCAAAACAACATTAATCTCATTAGCGCTATAGTTGATATAAAGCTGATGCTAGCATATAGTAATGCTATATCAATTAAAAAAAAATCATTCAGAGTAATCGATATTGCTGTTATGAGTAAAACTACTTGTGTTGATAAACTATTGAATGCTAAAATCTTATTGTACACATCACTTGACCTAAATACTATACAACATAACATTACACTCATACAGAACAAAAGCGCATAGATAGCAATACTAATCATTTATAAGCTATTATAACCTCTGCAGATTTCTAAATCGGTACTTCTTCACCACTATCTTGATCATCTATTTCATCATCGTGGCTTTCTTGACTTATATCCAGACTTGTGTTAAGTTGATGATCAGAAAAATTTAACAAATTTGCTAGCTTACTTGGACTATTAATATAAGTATTATCTGTGTTTCCTTTCATGTGCTCCTTGCACCTTTTCACCAAAAGGTTAAACAACTCATGAGTATTCACCTTCTTTTCTGCTATTTCATATAAAGAAACTATCGTATCCTTATGATCTTTAAACTTAACCATTTCAACGGGATCGCTTGCCCCTGTACTCAAATCATGCGTTCTTTGACTTGCTAGCAGAACCAATTTAAAACGGTTGTGTACCTGTTCTACACACTTTTCTACAATAGACTCAATCATAAAATACTACCTTGATAAACTTTATACTATATCACAAAAAATAAGATGTCAACTTCGGATCTATTGAGATCCAATTCTACATTCTACTTTTTCTTCTTTAGCTTTTACTGATTGATTTTCTGTTATTGTAATTGTTATTTCATGATCAAGCTTTTTCAAAAAACCTAACAGTCTCTCTAAAGAAAAACCACTTGTCTTACCACTTTTAATTTGTGACACCTTTGGTTGATCAATACCAAGTTTCTCAGCCGCACAAGCTTGAGTCCAAGTATTTTTTCCTATAATTTTACTTATTATGCTCAGCAATTTTTTTTTTATTGCTTCACTATCCAGATTGTTTAATGATATTGTTTCCATAATTTTTACTCTCACATACCAACTAGCTTTATTAAATATTATATCATAATATTTAATATACCAATATATTAATATTATATAATTTGTCAATAACTATAATGATATACTGATACTCAAAATTTTAAATTGACTATAATTTTTACAAAATACTAGTAATTTCAAACTATTATTTTGTAAAAAACTTACTATTAAAGAGAATAAGTTGAAATTGCAAAGTTTAAAATACAGAAATAATCATTTTACAAACTCGTTTTAGAGACTGTACATGATCTCAAGAAAGGAATAAAGCAGGAGATAGAGTATGTAAATTATGAAAACAGAGCAAGATGAGTAGGAGAAAAACTGAGTAGAGTTCTGTAGAAAGAAACAAAATCAAGAAGATTTAGGATATATTTTACATAGTGTTACAGGTCCTAAAAAGTGGCTTCAGTGAATCAACAATGTTTTCAAAATGGCAAGATTATTTTAATAAATGAAGTAAAAAACATAGCGGAAGTAAAGAAAGTGTTTTGAAATATATATAAAAAAGTAATTGCAAAGAAACAAATAAAAGGATGTAACTGTAGAAATCTTTGCCGTATTGTCAAAAGGTAAGTCTCTAATACTCTTATAGAAAAGTGTAGACAATTGTGATAAGCAAAATTCAATACTAGCTTACAAATCGTCTTCTTGCTTCCACCGCTTTGCTTCTAAAAAGATTATGAATAGACCCTTATATCCGAAATTTATACCTCTATATTTTAATATAGGGATTCATTTCAATTTTTAAAGTTTCTATTTAATAAGAATGCTATATCATATTCGTAATTTAATTTAAATATCTGTTGCTTCTGAAATACTATTTGGTTAGTAAATAAAATCATGTCTAATACAGAAAAAATGAAAAAGGATGTTGCTGTAATTATGGGAAGCGAGTCGGATTATGGCACTATGGTGCATGCTATTAACCTATTAAAAGAATTGGGAATTTCACATGATGTATTTATAATATCCGCACACAGAACACCAGAGAGACTCTTTAATTTTACTAAGTCTGCTCAAGAAAAAGGCTTTAAGGTTATTATAGCTGGTGCAGGAGGAGCGGCTCATTTACCTGGTATGACTGCATCGCTTACTTATTTACCTGTTATCGGTATTCCTGTGCATAGCAAGCAATTAAACGGGCTAGATAGTCTATTATCTATAGTGCAAATGCCAAAAGGTGTTCCAGTTGCAACAATGTCTATAGGAGAGAGTGGAGCATGCAATGCCGCTATTACTGCTGCATCTATATTGTCGATTTCTAATAGTGAAATTGCAGATAGATTAAAAAAATGGAGAGAGGGGCAAACTAAAGCAGTAAAAGAAAAACCAACATTATAATGGCAATAGTTCTTTTAGATACAAAAACCATAAATCGTATAGCAGCAGGAGAGGTAATAGAAAGGCCTGCAAGTGTGGTAAAGGAATTAGTGGAAAATGCAATAGATGCCAGAAGCTCAGAGATAGAAATTAAGATAGAAAGTGGTGGGCGTAACCTCATTACTGTAATCGATGATGGTAGCGGAGTAAAAAAGGATGATTTAGAACTTGCGTTTATGCGCCATGCTACTTCAAAATTGAGTGACAGTGAATTGATAGAGATCAAGCATCTTGGCTTTAGAGGAGAAGCTTTGCCTTCAATTGCAGCAGTAAGCAGAATAAAATTATCATCTAAGGCAAGCAAAGCAGATCAAGCATGGTCTATAAGGTATGAGGCTCACTTTTACCCACAAGTATAAAAAGCAAGTAAGATAGAGAAAAATATACTGAGTAAGATGAGGTAAAAATGTGTGAAGTAAATAGAAATGTACAATGTGCTGATGGCTTAGGAGATAAATGGCTAGAAAAAGAGTTGAGACATGTTAATCTGGGAGATGTAAGGCTTAATAAAAGACTTATTAAAACAAGCTATTTAATAGAGAATAAGGCGTCTGGGTCAATTAATCAAAGCTGTGTAGGATGGAAAGAAGCTAAAGGTGCATACAGATTATTTAGCAATGAAAAGCTTGAAGCTAAGGAAATTTATTCTTCCCATTATAAAGAAACTATAGAAAGGATAAAAGGAGATGAGATTGTATTTTCAGTTCAAGATACAAGTTATTTGGATTTTGACTCTCATATAAAGACTAAGGGTCTAGGTAGTATTTCTAAAGCCTATACAAAACATAAAAAGGGTTTGTTATTGCACAGTGCCTTAATAGTTAACAAAGACGGATTACCTTTAGGGCTATCTTCTCAACAGTGTTGGGCACGTTCTATCAGGGAAGAAACAGCGCAAGAAAAAGCAAACAGGAAATACCGTACTGCTATAAAGGAGAAAGAAAGCTATAAATGGATAGCGGCACTAAAAGAAACCCTAAATAACCTCGCAGAAGGTGCACAGCTTGTTACTATTGGTGATAGGGAAGCAGATATTTTTAAGTTTTTATGGACTATTGAATCATTGGATAGTTTTTATGTAATCCGCAACCGAACTAATAGGAAATTCATCTGTATTGAAGGGGGAAAAACGGATTTGCAAACACGTATAACTCAACTGCCTGTAAAAAGGGAAATTGTTTTGAATGTTGCTGAAAATAAATACCAAATCTCAAGAAAAGCTAACATTGAAGTCAGGTATATGAAAGGCTATATACCTATCAGATCTTCTTACATTTATGGATCGAAAGATACAGAGCATAAAATAAGTGATAAAATCGCTATATATGTAGTAAGTGCCAAAGAAACAAATCCTCCTGAAAGAGTAGAAGCTATTGATTGGACTTTGCTGACTAATGTACCAGTTAATAGCACTTTAGATGCTATAGAAAGGATCAATTGGTATAAGCTAAGATGGAAAATCGAGGAGTATTTTAGGATTTTAAAATCAGGATGTAAGGTAGAAAGCTCTCGTTTAGCTACAAAAGAAAGATTAGAGAAATTAATCGCTATAAAGAGCATTATTGCATTTAAAATTTTATATTTAACAAAAGTCGCTTTATCGAATCCCATGGAGGTTTGTACCAAGGTTTTAAGTAATGAAGAGTGGAAAACCCTTTACATACGTGAGCATAAAGTAGCCAAATTGCCAGAAGAACCTCCAAACATAAAACAAGCTATTATTTGGTTAGGAAAATTAGGTGGATTTATGAATAGAAAAAGTGATAATTTACCAGGAACTATGACTCTATGGCGTGGTTATGAAAACCTCAGGGAAAGCATGGTTATGCTTCGCATAATGACCTCTCAAAGTTGTGGGTAAAAGTGAGGGTATTAGGGGGGAGAAAAAATAGGAGAGCTTGTTCCTTATCCTTTATCGATAGGAACATATATTGAAGTACGAGATTTATTTTTTGCCACACCAAATAGACTAAAATTTCTCAAAACCGAAAGGGCAGAAACACAAAGCATTGTTGATATTGTAAACAACTTAGCAATGATCAATTATGGAATTGAGTTTACTCTTATCTCCGATAATAAGAAGCTTCTTAAACCTCAGTTGCGGATTAGCCAACGAAGTAAAGCTTAGAAATGCAGGGCTTTTTCGGCTGCATGGAATATGAAACAAGCGTAGAAAAAATGTGTACCAAAAAATTTATCGGTGATCTATGTCTTGTATGCTCAATCTCAAAGTTGTTTTTCAGAGAGCCAAAAACTGTCTCAATAATCGATCTTTTTCTTAACAAAATCTTCTCATTTAGCGCCATTAATGAGTTTTTCATACCCTTTTTTATACTGGTTACAAGCTTTAACCCTCTATCGAATAATTCGTGAAAAAGATCTTTTTTGATATATCCTTTATCTCCAAACAATAATCCAGTCAATTTCTGAGTTAAATTTGGCACAGGTTTTCTATCATCAATGTTGCCTTTTGTCACCGTAACCCCTTGAATTTCGCCAGCTTCGTTGATTACTAGATGTAGTTTAAAACCGAAAAACCACCCATAGGTAGTCTTTCCAATCTTTGCCAACCCTTTGAAAACTTTATTTCTCGAGGTCCTTTTTGGATGGCAAACAGCGATAGATGTTGCATCTATGTACGAAATCCCTGTCACTTTTGACTGTTCGCAAAACCATTGCATTAAGAGCACTAAATACCATAAAACCCTAGATTTTAGCCTAATAAACCTACTATAGGATGGCAATTTTGGAAACGCTGATTCGTATAATAATTTCAAATAATGCACATAGAAAATTTTAAAATTGTCGCACTTGGATTGGTGATATAGCAATATTATGGTAAGAATCTCTGAATGCGTAATCTCTGGCGTCCTGGTTGGTTTTTTGCTACTTGGTAGAAGTTTTTCTGCAAAATTCTTGTCAACTGAATTGCAAAAATCGTCGATCAGGCAAAATAATTCTGTTATATTTTCATTCATTGGTAACCTCTCTATTTTGTAAATAATTTTCCGAGGTTACCCTATTTTCCTGGCTTTTTCACTGATTTCTAATCCGCAACTGGGGTAATTAGAGCAGGTAGAAAGATGAAATTAGAGGAGATGAATGAGTTGTTGAGGCAAATAGAAAAAACACCATATTCTGGACAATGCAATCACGGAAGACCAACCTATATAGAAATGAAATTAAGCGATATTGAAAAGTTATTTGAGCGAAGGTAAGAAATTGTCACAAATGTGTATAGATTATACAACCCTAGTTTCGTCATCTCAAAACTCAGATACACAATTGTTCGAACATTGCAATTTGCAGGTAATTTGTATAGTAGATAATGTCATTCTATTACTTGACGATGATTTATTATGCAGCTACTTGATTAAAATTAAGTTTCCTAAATCCCAGGCATTGTCTTTTATGTTAATAATTAATATACAACTAAAGATACTTATCAAAAACGACAATAAAGAATTCAAAAAAAGCCAGAAATTCTGTAGAATTGACCATATCATATAGAGAAAAAGGAAGTGTATGATCACATCCTTCACTCCGATCATTAATCTGCAAACAAAATAGTTTTGCATTTTTTGATAAGATTAAGTAATATCAGCGTATTAGTTATACAATTAATAATTTTTATGGATGAGCGTAATCCTTGGAATCTTGGAAAGAAACCGTCAGGTTCAAGTAATGAAGATATTTTAAGTAAAGCTGTGTCTGATATAAGATGCTTTTTTAATGGCTTAACCAGAAATAGAGGGAAAAAACCTTATTTCATCATTTTTATTGTTTTGTTGTTTTATCTTTGTACTGGTTTCTATATTGTCCATCCGAGTGAGGAAGGTATAGAACTTACTTTTGGCAAATATTCCAATACAGAAACATCTGGTTTGCGTTATCACTTTCCCTACCCTATTGGTAAGGTTTTTAAAGTAAATGTTAAAGAAGTAAATCGTGAAGAAATTGGGATAAGCAGCTCTTATGGGCGAGATACAGATCGTGGTGAAGGAGTGATGCTTACCGGAGATGAGAACATAGTCAACGTTAACTTTGAGGTCCAATGGAGAGTCAGGGATGCTAAAGATTATTTATTCAAAGTGCGGGATTATAAACCTGGTTTTAGCGTTAAAAATGCTGCTGAAAGTGCTATGAGAGAAATAATAGGTAAGAATACGATCTCTTTTGCACTCGAAGGTCAAGGCAGGGCTGAAATTTCCAGAGATACTATAATTTTATTGCAACAGATTCTTGATGGATATCAAATGGGTATAGAGATTTTATCCGTTCAAATGAAAAAAATTGATCCACCAGAAAAGGTGATTAGCTCATTTAGGGATGTACAAAGTGCTCGCGCAGATAAGGAGCGTACCATAAACGAAGCATACGCTTACAGTAATGATATTATACCTCGTGCAAAAGGTGAAGCAATAAAGATAAAATTAGATGCAGAAGCATACGAGAATGAAATAATAAATGAAGCAAAAGGTAATGCAAATCGCTTTTTATCTCTTTACGAAGAATATAGACAAAATCCTTCTCTTGTTAAGAATCGTATTTATCTTGAAACTATGGAAAATATTTTCAGCAAGGTAGATAAGTTTGTTATAACAGACGATCTGAAAGGTATGTTCTCTTATTTACCTCTTACAAATTTAGGAAAATAGCCATGAGTAGTAATATAAAAATTGTTTTTGCTTTTATATTTGTTGTATTATTGATTGCCTTATCTAATTCAATCTTCGTTGTTCAAGAAACAAAACAAGCAATAGTTATACAACTCGGTAAAGTCGTAAAAGATGTTAGGGACAGTGGTTTATATTTTAAATTGCCATTTATAAATAACGTAGAATTTCTTGATAAGAGAATTTTAGATTTAAGTCCTGATAAAACTCCAAGGGAAGTGATAACTGCAGATCAAAAGCGTATTATAGTAGATGCTTATGCAAAATATAAAATAACAGATCCTATCACTTTTTATCAAACTGTGAAAAATGAATCAGGGCTAGTTAGAAGATTATATCCTGTCATAGAAGCTCACATAAGGGAGAATATAGGAAGATTTTCATTAATTAGTTTGTTGAATGAAAAGAGATCAGAAGTTATGCAATTAATTCAACGTGGAGTTTATTCTGAAGCTGGAAAATTTGGCATAGAAATAATAGATGTAAGAATTAAGAGAGCAGATCTACCAGAAGAAAATAGTTCTGCAATATTCCGCCGCATGCAAACTGAAAGAGAAAAGGAAGCAAAAGAAATTAGAGCAGAAGGAGAACAAGCTGGACAAGAAATTAGATCAAAAGCTGATAAATTAAAAAGGGGAATTGTCTCTAGTGCAGTAAAAGAATCACATGAAATAAGAGGCCGTGGTTATGCTGAAGCAACTAGAATCTATAATGAGGCATTCAAGGTTGATGAAGAGTTTTTTAACTTTTATCGCTCTATGAAAGCTTATAGTAAATCATTTGCTAAGGATAATACTAAATTTGTGCTTTCACCAAATAATAATTTCTTAGATATTTTGAACAAGGGATGGAAATAGTTTATGAAAAGTAAAGCATTTATTTTATCTATATTTGCATATTTTTTAATTTCATTTTCTTCATATGCTAATCTGTTTGCAAAAACAGTTGCAGATCCTGTATGTAGTTGTAATAAAGGGCTTGCTGATATAGTGGAAGAACTTATTCCCGCAGTTGTAAATATTTCAAGTGAGCAAATAGTTAAGCAAGAAAATAACAGTAGAACTAAAATTCCCTTTACGCCAAGAAATAATTTCTTTGATGACTTTAGAGAATTTTTCGAGCATTTTGATCAATTTTTCGATAGAGCTCCTAGCATTAATAGAGAAGTGACGTTACTTGGGTCTGGATTTATTATAGATAAAAGTGGAACCATAGTAACCAACTATCACGTTATTAAAAATGCCCAAGATATTACAGTTACTATGAACGATAATACTTATTTCAAAGCAGAAGTTTTAGGCTATGATGCAAAAACTGATCTTGCTGTGCTTAAGATTAATTCTGATAAAGATCTTCCTTTTGTTGAATTTGGTAATTCTGATAAAGCAAGAGTTGGTGATACAGTTATTGCAATAGGCAACCCTTTTGGTTTGGGTGGCTCTGTAAGTACAGGAATTGTGTCTGCAAGATCTAGAGACATTAGTATTGGTACTATGAATGAATTTATTCAAACTGATGCTGCAATTAATAGAGGTAACTCAGGGGGACCACTATTTCATCTAAATGGAAAAGTTATAGGTATTAATACTGCTATTTATTCCCCATCTGAGTCTGGCGGTAACGTGGGTATAGGCTTTGCTATACCATCTAATCTAGCTATTTCAATTATTGACACATTAAAAAGTGGTAAAAAAATAAAACATGGTTGGCTTGGCGTGCAAGTTCAGCCTATAACAAAAGAATTTGCTGAATCCTTGAGTTTAAAAGATACCAAAGGTGCATTAGTTGCAAGCGTAGTAAAGGGCAGTCCTGCAGAGAAAGGAGGAATCAAAGTAGGTGATATACTATTAGAGTTTGACGGCAAAAAAATTGATAGAATGACGCAATTACCTCATATGGTTTCACGAACTGAGCCCGGAAAGAAAGTACAGGTTAAGTTACTTAGAAAAGGTAAAGAAGTCAATATCAAGGTTGCAATCGAGGAATCTACAAATGATGATTCAGGTAATAATCAAGAAGAAAATAAATCAACATCTAGTTATATAAGTGGTTTAACCGTTTCAAATTTGCCAAAAGAACTAAAAAAAAATGCACCCACAAAGGGTGTAGTAGTTACTAGTGTAGATAGTAGTAGTAATTCTACACTACGTGTTATTAAGAAAGGTGATATAATTATCCAACTAGATGGAATCGATATTGAAAATACTAATGATTTTCAAAAACAAATTGATTCAGCAGTAAAAAAAGACGGCAAAGATTCAGTAATGTTGCTTATTTACCGCAATGGAAAACAGTTTTTTACTTCAATCAAATTGAAGAAGTAGCTATTTATCTAGCTGGTCATGAAAAAATTGCTTGACAAATTTAACTAGCTTCTTTACCCTAAGGGTGAGGGCTTTTCTGTAGATTAATAAAATTTATCCCTATACTGAAAACGTTTCCAACGAGATTATGGAAGAACTAGATTTCAGTATCAAGCACTGGAACATCATCATCTATAAGATGAAAGAGCTGGAGTGGTAAGAAATTCGATAATATAAAGCATTTTTATGCTCAGTTGTAAAAAAATAACTTTCTTTCACAAGTTAATTTATAACTAAATTAGTGTAAAATATAATTATATTTACTGATCATCATTATTAATCAATAATTAATACCCATAAATTAATTATATCTAATCGCAAAGGGAGTTGGAGATGCGTTTTAAACTAGAAAAGGAAGGTATCCTACAAAAAGATTGTAATAATAGAACTGGTCGTAGGATACCTGCACAAATAAGATTAAATAACAAAACAACATTTAGCCTGCCTAGTGTATCTTACATTATTCAGGATGACGCTACTGGTCAGCGTTTTGAAATTTGGGATTTCAAGCATGACGTGGCAAGTATACTAAACGACTTATCTCAAGAGCTACAACTAAAGCTAGAAAGCGTAAGAAATGATTACAAATTCGCTTTAGTTACTACCTCTGATCAACCTTATTATTATTACTATGATGGCAACGATACTATGATAGATACTATTGATCGTATACCTCATGGTTACACAAATGGTTTCTATGTTAACGCATATAATCGTGAAAACTGTAGTATTTATTATGAACTGCTAGAAAACAGGAAGGTTTTAATAGATCCAAAAGACATAATTAGTAGCGAAAATGTCAGTCTTATTTTGGAAGATCTTAAAAGTTCACCTGATAAAAGACTCAAAATAAAAATAGGAGACTATTTGTTTAAAGAATCAAGAAATATGTACAAAGGATATAGGAGCGCTCAGGTATATAATTTAACTGGTGGAAAAGTTGGCATATTGAATAATATCCTTTCAGTATTTACTCGTATAAGCAATACATTCCAGTTATTCCCTTTTCATGAAATGGAGAGCTTGAAAGCACAAGATACCTATTTCGCAGTAAAAAAGTTAGGCAATAGTTATGTTGGTTGCATATCGTATGAAAATAGCACATGCAAAAATTTTTATAATTTTAACCCTAATTCTTTTGGGTATGAGCACGACAATAGACCAGGTCCATATCCTTATTATTATAACTTAGAAAATTTTGATAACTTTTTGGAGGTTGATGTGAATATTCAAGAACATATAAATTTAGAAACAGAAATTGAACTTTTAAAACGCAGAATAGACAGATTAGAACGTACTGGTGTACAAGGTCCTAAAGGTGAGCCAGGTGAAAGGGGACAAAAAGGTGATAGAGGCTTCGATGGAGAGCCTGCTCCTCAAGGTATACAAGGTCCTCCAGGACAAAAGGGCGAACTAGGTTATACCGGTGCACCCGGTGAACCGGGGTTCCACGGTAAACAAGGTTCCAGAGGTGATAAGGGTGACCGAGGTTTTCCTGGTCCAGAAGGTTCTGTAGGTAGCACTGGAGCACGTGGTCCTAAAGGTGAACCAGGCCATTTGGGTCCAAAAGGCAACAAGGGAGAATCTGGTTCTCAGGGTAAGCCAGGTATAGATGGAACAAAAGGTATAAAGGGTGATAGAGGTGTGCGAGGTGAAAGTGGAACGAGTGGGCCAAGGGGTTGGAAAGGTGAGCCTGGTTCTCAAGGTCTAAAAGGTGAGAGAGGAGATACTGGTTCTAAAGGTGATAAAGGAGATACCGGAACAGATGGATTGCCAGGTGCACAAGGTCCTAAGGGAGAGCCAGGCATAAAAGGTGAGCCAGGTATAAATGGAACAAAGGGAGATATTGGTCCTAAAGGATTAGACGGAGCCATGGGAATAAAAGGTGATATGGGTGAGAAAGGAAAGATAGGTTCTAAAGGTGACAAAGGAGATACTGGGTCTAAAGGTGATAAAGGTAGAGATGCAAGTCCTGAAGAAGTTGCACAAAAATTAATTAATAATGGCACTATTGCTAATCAGGTGCTTGAATATCGTGACCAAGGCGGAGATTTAGTATTAGAGAAGCAAGTTGCAGGAAGAATTATTAGTAATCAAGATATTCAAACAGGAATAGCCATTGCATTAGCTGATAACAGAATGGAAGAGCTAGCAGATGTGTTACTAAGTGATGCTAATCATACATTAGTAGAAAACCTTGCAAATAATACCGAGCTAACACAAAGCATTGCAGAAGAACTAAGGAAAAATCCAGGAGAAGTCCAAGGTCCAAAGGGAGAAAAAGGAGATATTGGTCCTAAAGGATTAGATGGAGCCATGGGAATAAAAGGTGATATGGGTGAGAAAGGAAAGATAGGTTCTAAAGGTGACAAAGGAGAACCAGGTGCAAATGGATTGCAAGGTCCAGAAGGTCCTAAGGGAGAGCCAGGTCTGAGGGGCTTCAATGGTACACAAGGTCTTACAGGCAACAAGGGTGAGCCCGGTATAGACGGATAAAAGGAGATATTGGTCCTCAAGGCATAAAAGGTGAGCCAGGTATAGATGGAACAAAGGGAGATATTGGTCCTAAAGGATTAGATGGAGCCATGGGAATAAAAGGTGATATGGGTGAGAAAGGAGAGATCGGAGCTCCAGGTGCAAATGGGTTGCAAGGTCCAGAAGGTCCTAAAGGATCAGATGGATTGCCAGGTGCACAAGGTCCTAAGGGAGAGCCAGGCATAAAAGGAGAGCCCGGTATAGACGGATTAAAAGGAGATATTGGTCCTCAAGGCATAAAAGGTGAGCCAGGTATAGATGGAATAGGTGCTACATTAGCTGATCAGTTTTTACGTGAGATAAGAAAAGCAAAAAATGAAACTCTGGATGCTAAAAAAGCAGCAGAGGCAGCTAAAAATGCTTCAGAAGGTTTTGCAAACAAAGTCGAAGAACTGCACAATAAAACAGCTATTTTTACAAAAAATGCTAAAAGTTTTAACACTCAAGCTTTGCGATCGCAAAGAGACACAGAGGCGCTCTATAGTAAAACAAAAGATATATTTTGTAGAACAAGTCCAGCAGATCAAATTTGTGGTGCACGTAGAAGAAGGAGGGAAATTAAAAAATCATCAGTGACAAGCGGAGCAAGCAGACCAACTTCATTTATATCTCAAGTAATAAATTTCTTTTACCCTGCGGTAGGACAGGATGAATATAAAGTAAAAAATGAAATACAGGAAGTAGCAAAAATAATAAATGCAGCAGATATTGTAATACAATTTGAAGAAGTATTAGGAGCAACAGCTGTGAAATGTGGCATTTCAAAGAGAAGTCTAAATTTTGATCCAATGGAACTGCAGTCAACCATTATCAATAAGTCATTACTTAATGATGAAAATCATAACGAGTTGTTGAAGTTCTTGTGTGTAACTGCGAAAAAATCATTCCCTAATTACAAACAAACCGGTAAATGTTTGGCTATTTTTAAAGATCATATGGAAAAAAGATTAAATGAGCAGCAAAGAGCTTTCGTTAATACTGAAAAAATAGTGGCAGATAATGAGCAGCCAAGGAGTTTTATGAGTTATGTTACTCCTCCTAGTAGCCTCAGTGCCATTAATCAGCAAGTTGTTGGTTATTTAAGGTAATATCATGGAAAAACATATATTTAAAATAGACGATAAAAATCCGCTTTATAAAAAATTGATTAAACTTCCCACTTCATATTACATAGTAAAGGAAAATGGTAATGTTAATACTGTTTCTTCACATATTGGTACAGTTGAAGTAGGGAATATTAATGATTTAAAGTTAAAGGAGCAGGGTGATGAGATAGTTTTATTTACAAACAACTCACCTCTGAAATTAAATGGCACGGACTTTATTATAGAACAAAAAGCTATCATAGGCGAGAATCAAGAGAATATTATAAAACAGCTTAAATTAGGAGAAGAAGCGTTAATTTCACGTAAGTACATAAAAGACAGTAATAATTTTGTTATTGAACTCATAATGAGTGATGATGATGGAAATAATTTTATTGGAATGCTCAATTTTATCAATTTTAACGATGAAAATGACCCAGTACTACAAAAAATTCAAGAAGAAAAAGGTGGACTTTATTTTACAATAAAAGGTGATTATATCTATATATCAGATGAAGAAGGAAAATGTCTTCCAGTATGTAAAGATGGTAGTTGCTACGAATATCAATACACAAAAAATGAACATGATATATTAGAAATCAGTGAGATATCAAAAGTAATAGAAAGCTTAACTAAGTCTGAGAAGTGCAGTGTATTAGAAGCAACAGAAAGCTCAATTAAGGCAGGGCAGAATTCTATTTTGCAGCAAGAAAAAAAATTGTCGGATGATATCAATGAAGAAGAAAATGGTAAGTGTGTAGCTACTTTACGGGAATGTTCAAAAAAGTGTGTCAAAGCGAATTTTTAGTTCAACTCAATTTTTAACCTATCAGGAAAAAAGATATCAAGTTGAGATATAGTTAGAGCCCAATTAGGCAAAGCCATAGCCCATTTTTGCTCTATCTTTTTTATAGCACAATATACCAATTTGTACAAGGCATTTGTACTGGTAAATGAACCTTTGGTTTTAGTAAATTTTCTGATTTGTCTGTGCAACCCCTCAATTGGATTGGTGGTATAAATTAGCCTTCTAACAGGGCCAGAATACTTAAAATAACTAGACAAATTTTCCCAATTGTTTTGCCACGATTTTATGACTAAAGGATATTTTTCACCCCATTTTTCCTCCAGTTCAAGTAAATAATTTTCGGCGATTTCTCTACTTGTAGCACGGTATATTTTTTTCAAATCATTCATAAAAACTTTTATATCTTTGCTGGATACGTATTTTAGTGAATTTCTTATTTGGTGCACAATGCATAACTGTACCTCAGCATTGGGAAATACGCTATTTATAGCTGTAGGGAAGCTTTTCAGACCGTCAACACAAGCTATCAAAATGTCTTCTACTCCTCTCTCTTTTAAGTCATTTAATACGCCTAGCCAGAAGTTAGCTCCCTCACTTTCTGCTAAGTAAAAACCCAGTACTTCTTTTCTGCCATTTTGGTCTATTCCTAATATATTGTACATGCATTTACTTATGCAATGTCCATTCTCTTTGACCTTAAAAAACATCCCATCCATAAATACTATCGGGTATACTGATTGTAGGGGACGACTCCTCCATTCATTGATTATAGGCAGTAATTTATCTGTAATTCCAGATATCTCTGCTGCAGATATTTTATGGTCATAGATTTCTTCCACATAGGATGCTATATCCCTGTATCCCACACCGCTTGCAAACATGTTCAAGACCTTTGTTTCAAGTTCTGGATGTAAGCTTGTTTGCCTTTTTTTCACTATCTGTGGTTCGAAACTTCCCTCTCTATCTCTTGGTGTCAATAGTTCAAATACTCGTCTTCAAAGTTTTGCCATTCTTTCCGTTTCTTCGATTCTTTTCTTCTCTTTCATTGGATAAATGATGCTCTATTTCACCTTCTAGACTTGCTTCCAGCAGCCTTTTTACAAATGGTGTTAATGCTCCATCTCTCCCCATCAATGGTTTACCTTCCCTTATTGATGACAGTATATTTGCTTCCAGCTCTTTGTAATCTACCAGGCCAGTCGTTCCATTTTCTATTTTGTAACTCATATATCAAACCTCTATTTTTTGTTTCTATTTTATTTTTATTTCTCGGTTTGACACACTTTTTTGAACATTCCCTACTTTACCGAAAATTGGCTATCATATGCTAAATGGTGAGCTTGTCATATATAACCATACTACAAAAGAAGAAGAGATGAAAATTCCTAGAGATTTTCATTACCTCAAAGTTGTTCAGTCCAGTAATAATGATGATTATCAATTAACGTTTTGTAACTTCTTAGGTAATGAGTTTTTTGAACATAAAAAATATGATCCACAATACTCAAAGATCCCAGATGAATATCAGTATATAAGTTTAAACTGTATGAAAAAGGAATATAAGCCAAACTTTTGCAAGTTACTTAACGATAAACCATCATTTTTTATCACAGAAGGAACCACTAATCCAAACTCTCCAAGTTACTGCCCAGCTAATATATTTGAATTAACAAACAGTGGAAAAGGTAGAAAAATGACTACATTAACTGAGCAATTTTCCTCTGTAACGGACATAAATGATGAGTCTTACTCAACTGATGACTCAATTCTTTAATCATTCCAGAGCTATCTTAACCACGCACAAAGTATATTATAATTGTTTCAATAATTGTTTTTAAAATTGAATCGAGTAGACTTTCAAGCAGTGTAAAAATGTATTCTTTTTAGTTTAGATTCGCTACCATTTTGCCGCTCGTTAGTACCGCAGTGGTTTTGTAATAGAACACAAGCTGCAAAAACTTAAGGAAAAAATGGTCAGTGCTTGACACTGGCATCTAGTTCTTTCTATCAAAAATGCTGTAAAGTGTTCACCAATTTAGTTGGATCCCAGTACTGGGATGATATTATGAAGACCTAGCAGTTTATGACGGTGTCATTCCAGCGCGTGGCGCTGGAATCTAGTTCTTATTACCTGAGTCTTCTGGGTCCCAGTACTCGTATGACAAAAAAAGGGAGTATTGGTTTCAGCATTAGCCATGCATCTGGATCCCAGTATCAAGTACTGGGATGACAAGAGAAAGAGGACACTGGGATGAAATTATGAAGGCCGGGATAAACACTATGAGGACTGGAATGACATTATGAAGACCTCTAGCAGTTTATGACGGTGTCATTCCAGTGTGGAATACAGCTTTTTTGTAACTTCATTGAAAATATCGTATAGCTATTTGTTCACAATTAATTCTTCTGGATCCCAGTACTCGGATGATAAGAAAAGAAACACTGGTTTCAATATTTGCATGCATCTGAACAGATACAGATGGCTAAAATATTGAAGAAAGCATACGCGTCAAGTTAAGAGCAACTAGCCTTCTTTGACTTGTTAAGAAAGGTCTTTTTTTCCCCAGATTCTATTATCACATGCTGAAATGACATCGAAGGACGCTCTTGCTTCTTCATGTAATTATGCAAAAAGTCCTTTGAATTTTTGCAGCTTGAAAAATCTTTATAAAATTTACTTTCTTTAAATGCTTTAATCTTCTCTTCATTATTTAATGAGCCATATTTAGAAAAATATTCATCTGTAATATAAATATATAAACTAATCAACTCAGGAAAAGTGTAATCAGTTTTGTTGGAAGACTTTAAACACGTAATTGGCAATTTATGTATATCTTTATCAGCTTTTTTCGAATCAATACACTCATCATTTTTTCTTAATATTATATGCTGCTTGAAAAATTCTTCATATTCCTCAAATCCTTCAAATACTTCTTTTTTTTGGTAATCTTTTCTTCTACCGCTTTGATCTATTTTTTCTATTTCTGTTGCAAGTTGCGCTGGCTGTTTTATCGTTTTATCTCCCTCTCGATTAAAGTACATTGTATAAGGAGTAATTGAATTTACGATTTTATATGTCTTCCAGTGGCAGCCAAAAATCTTTAGTACCAATTTGATTATCGGAGCAAGAAAAATTTTTAATTTTGCCATAAAACCAAAGTAATAAAGAGACGCTTGTTTAAGTGAACTAGCGGCATTGCTAACGATACATCTTAAATGTATATCCTTACCCTTAAAATTTTTATGAACCTCCGCAGCTACATGTCCACCAAGGCAGTCTCCAAACAATATGATATCATCTGGCTTTATACCTTTTTCCAATAAGTTAGTTACAACTGCTACACCAGATTTAACTCTATTGCTACGTATCAATGAGTTATTTTTACTTAAACCAAGTCCAGGATAATTAAAAAGATGTACAGTTATCCCTTGCTCTGTGGCCCAATTCCAATTTTGGGAATAATCTTTACCCGGGCTTAACGCTCTATTTCCACCAATAAAGTATATCAGATGTTTTTCACCTTGATTATTGTTTTGATTTTTACCAAGAAGCGTAATTGTCTCTATTTTCATCCCGTTTTGAGTTTTTATAAATTCTCTCTCAGTTTGCTCTCTTGTTTCTTTCATATTTTAACTCTCACTATGCTGGTTTAATTACACAACAAAATCTTAAAAAAATCAACAAACCTTAATTTATGAACAATATAAACCTTCTCAAATTCATTGAATTATGCTTTCAAACGGTAGTGCCGGGGTGTGAGTATAATGATTATCAATATATAAAAGTCATAGCAGACAGGCTTGAAGCAGCAAGCGCTGGTGAAGCAAGAAGAATAATATTCAATATGCCGCCACGTTCAATGAAGTCCATTTGTGTAAGTGTTGCATGGCCCGCATGGATACTTGGAAATCAGCCAACTGCAAGAATAATAGTTGCAAGTTATTCTCGTTTGCTTAGCGAAAAGCACTCACTCGATACCAGGTGCATAATGCAATCTGATTGGTATAGAGAGCTATTTCCGAAAGTAGAATTATGCAAAGATCAAAACACTAAATATAAATTTCAAACAGTGCAAAGAGGATGTCGAATTGCAACATCAGTTGGGGGAACATTAACCGGTGAAGGTGGAGATTTCATTATCGTGGATGATCCACTAAGTCCCTCACAAGCTTTGAGCGAAACATTTAGAAAGCGTGCTGCAAACTGGTTTGATCAGGCTTTAGTAACCAGGCTCAACGACAGAAAAAAAGGAGTTATCGTTCTTGTGATGCACAGACTCCATTTAGAAGATTTAACTGGTCACCTCCTCTGTAAACCAAGAAACATATGGCATCATGTCTGTTTACCAATAATAGCTGAAGATAAGGAGATTATTTATTCAGTTAATAATCATATTCCAGAGCATGAACAGGAAATATACTCAAGAAAAGAAGGTCAATTGTTGTATTCCCTAACTGAAGGAAAAGAAGAAATTGAGATGATAAAAGCTGAACTTGGGAGTTATGGTTTTGCTGCTCAATACCAATAAAACCCTCTACCACTTTCAAGTGCTATAATTAAACGAGAGTGGTTGAAGCGCTATAAAAATTTTCCTGATAGCCTCTTGCATGTAACACAAAGTTGGGATACTGCAATTTCAACAAACAATACAAGTGACTTTAGTGTCTGCACTACCTGGACAAAAGTAGATAATACATTCTATTTACTCGATGTATATCGCGCAAAACTTGAATATCCAAAACTTAAAGAGAAAGTTCTATCGCTGGCTGCAAGGTGGAAGCCACACGCAATTTTAATCGAAGCAAAAGCAAGCGGTCAGCAATTGGTTCAGGAGCTCAGGAAAAACAGTGATTTACCTATTATTCAAATAGTACCACATGATGACAAATTAACTCGATTTCACCGAATTGTCCCAATTATAGAATCTGAGCGGGTTTTTCTCCCTAACCAAGCAGTATGGCTTAGCGACTTTGAGTATGAGATTTTAATGTTTCCAGAAATCCGTCACGACGATCAAGTAGACAGTACCGTGCAATATCTTCAGTGGGTGAGAAATAATATTGCTAGAGTGGTAGCGATACGTTCATTGTAGCTTGAAAAGGTTCCTCGGAATTGTGTATAATTTTTTTAACTGAGCTTATTTAACTTATCCATTTTCTGAATGATATTTTAGGGTTTATTGAAATAAATACTACGCAAAAATTCTATCTCTGGGTGCTTAGATGAATATCTTTATATTAGACGAAAATCCTGTAACTGCAGCACAAATGTTATGCGATAAGCACATAGTAAAAATGCCGCTAGAAACTGCTCAATTGCTTAGCAGTGTTTTTTCAATAGCATTGAAAGAGCCAAATCCTTTAGTCAGCATTACAAACCAGAATATAGAAGTTCCATATAAACTTACTCACAAAAACCATCCTTGTTCTTTATGGGCTAGACAATCAAAAGGAAACTTTGATTGGTTAATAAAACATGGAAAAGAATTGTGTATAGAATATAGCTTGCGATACAAAAGAACGCATAAATCCGAAGAAGTTATAGATTGGTGCGATAATAACAAGGATTTGCTAATATTTCGATCAGCTGATATACAAGCTTTTACACAAGCGTTACCTGATCGATATAAATGTAGTAACCCAATAGAAGCATATAGAGAATATTACCTAAAAGAAAAGATGAGATTTGCTAAGTGGGAAAAAGGTAGAGAAGCACCAGATTGGTTGCTAGACAAAATGCTATAGGTTATAAAATTATCCAAACCGATCATAAAAAAGGTAGAATTGAAGTTGCAAAAGCAATGCTGGCTGATAATGTTGATGTTTATCAAGTTTATTGATCTTTCTATTTGTGAGATTAAAGAATTCAGTAAACTGTTATTCCCAGTATATGGTAGGCTACTTGCACTATAGAGTGTCATGTACACATCTGTACTAAAAAGCAGAGGTAAATCTAAGTCAGTTTAGATATAACATTTACTTTAAAAAACTTTATTTTACGCTGATATTCTAGCGCTTTTCTGTGGTATTTTGTTGGGGTATAATTTGCAAAACTATCTTCCTTATAGGTTAAAAAATTACACTGCTTTATATGTAACTCTATCCACTCTGCATAATCCTGATGATCAGTTGCAATAAATATTTCACCTGTGACAAGTATTTTTTTTGCTAATAAATTTAAAAATTCCGTATTAATTAACCGTCTTTTGTTGTGACTTCTTTTTGGCCATGGATCTGGAAAGAGAATAAAGAATTTTTCAACACTGTGGTCAGGAAAATTGACAATTAATTCTCTTGCATCTTCTGTCCATATTAAAATATTTTTTATGCTGTGTGCTTCTATGCTTTTTAGCAAGGAAGAGACCCCCTTTAAATAAGGCTCACATCCTATAAATAATAGATCAGATTCATTGAATGCCTGATGGAGCATATTTTCACCATTACCGAAACCTATTTCTACTCGTATTCTTTTTTGTAAGTCTACGATCTTTTTTATAGATTCCTTGCTGTTTTTAATAGAATACTTCTTCAAAACATTCAACTTCAACCTAGATCTTCTGGAAAATGACCTAATCCAATTATTATTCCTAGATAACATATCTTACATAACTTAATCTTTTATAGCTTAAACAATTCTCGAAATGAATTAATGAGAATTTACTTGTCACTAATTATTAATATTATATAATATATGAGTTCTAATGAAGTTAAAATTAAAAGGTATGGAAAGTACAGTTGCTATCAAGAGGCTATCATCAAATAGGTTCATAGAAGAGATATTTCAAGATCAATTTGATAATCAAGACAATGACTTTTGTGAAGATTCTTTTGCTAACAAAATCAAAGAAGGAGATGTGGTAGAAGGTATAATCACAAGAAGAAATTCTAATGATATTGTGGTTGATGTTGGTTTAAAGTCAGACGGAAGAATTCTGATTAAGGAGCTCAGTTGTAATGATGATATCACTGTTGGCTCGAAAATTAGAGTTTATGTTGAGAGAATTGAAGATTACCATGGTAATGTTGTTCTTAGTCGTGAGAAAGCAATCAGAGACGAAAAATGGAATAAATTGGAAGAAAGCGCAGTTACAAAAGATGAAGTAACAGGAATCATTAAACGCTCAATTAAATGCGGTTTTATTGTTGATCTTGGTGATGGAATAAGTGCGTTTTTACCGCTGAGTCATGTGGATTTGAAGCAAATAAAAGATGCTAATCACCTTATTGAAACTGAACAAAAATTCATCGTGCTTAAAATGGATAAGAAGCAGGGGAATATTGTAGTATCAAGAAAGCTTGTATTAGAGAAATTGCATGCTGGTGAAAAAATTAAGTTTTTAGAATCTTTAAATGAAGGTGATGTAGTAGAAGGCAAAATAAAAAGCATCACTCACTACGGTGCATTTGTTGGCATTCATGAATCAGATACAGTGGGAGTTATAGATGGGCTGCTACATATTACAGATATCTCTTGGAGTAATGTAAGTCATCCATCTGCAATTTTTTCTTATGGTCAGCATATAAAAACTAAAATTATAAAAATAGATAGAGAAAATGGAAAAATCTCCCTGGGTGTAAAACAATTAGGAGACAATCCTTGGCAAGATCTAGAGTCAAAATGTCCAATTAACAGCGTACACAAAGGATGTGTAACGGGTATAAAAGATTGTGGATTCATTGTTGAGATTAAACCTGGGATTGCGGGTTTGGTACACTCATCAGAAATAACTTGGAGCAAGAGTAATTTACCAATCAGTAGTTTTGTAACAATAGGACAAGAAGTGGATGTAAAAATTCTCGGTATTGACATTATTAAAAATAAGATGAGTTTAAGCACAAAAAGGTGCGTAGAGAATCCTTGGCAAGTATTTATTGATAAATATCCTCTTGGTTCTATTGTTTCTGGTAAAGTTAAAAGCAACAATGGTTCACAAATATCTGTGACTTTTGATAATTCTGAGATATCTGAGGACGTAGAAGGAACAATTTATATGCAAAATCTAAGTTGGTCGAAAAACAATTCAGATGAGATAAAAAAGTATAATGTAGGTGATGAAATAGAAGCAAAAGTGATAAGGGCTAACATAGATCGGACAAGAATTTATCTTGGAGTAAAGCAAATAGAGTATGATCCTCTTGAAGAACTGATAGAGAAAGTTAAAGTAGGGGATAAAATTCAGGTTACTGTAAGTAAGAGAGAGGAAAATGGTCTAATCGTTGAGGTTGAGAACAATGTAACCCTTTTAGTAGATCAAGAGCATTTACCAGAAAATAAAAAGTTTTCTATATCAGAAAAAATACAAGTTGAAGTAGTAGGTGTTGAAAAATATAATATAATATTATCTGCCAAATAACTTCTTGTGCTTCATATAAATGGCAACGAAATCTGATATAATAGCAAAAGTGGCAAAAAAACACCTTTTGTTAGATAAGGTCATTATAGCAGACATAGTTGATAGTTTCTTTCGAGTGTTTTCAAACACGTTGAAATATCATAATAGAGTTGAAATCAGGGGGTTTGGTTCTTTTTCAATTAGAAGCTATAACTTGAAAGAAGCAAGTAATTTGACGTCACAGAAGGTTGCAAAACATCAATACTTTAAAACTTATTTTCGTAGCAGTAAAAAGTTATCCCTCTTGATAAATGAATAAAAATCTATATTGTAATTTTGAAAGTTGTACAATATAGCATCATATGCAAGTAGTAGAAATAGTTATACATAATAACACATATAAAATATCTTGCGAAAGTAAAAAGAAGGACCATTTATTACAACTTGCTAATAGCTTCAACAAGCTAGTTAGCTCCATATCTCAAAGAACTGGAGGTAAGGGCTCAGATGCATTAAATTTCTTACTTGCAGCATTGACTCTCGAAGACAAAATTTTAGAATTAACAAAGCGATTAGACGAAATAAATCAAGAATGCAAAAAGTATAGGGAGGAAAAAAGAGTAGAATATGCTGAAGTATTAGATAGGGTAAACAAGATTATTGGGTGCATAAGTGATTAAAGCAAGCAATCAAATCGACTACCTCACTACTCAAATCAGGGGGGAGAAGTTTCTTACGAGTGATGTAACAATATAATTCGCAATCATCAAGATCAACTATTTTTTCGTATTCAATTAGTTCACTTAAGGAAAATTTATCAAGATATTTCAATGCAAAATGCCCTAAAAGTATATCAGTTTCTTTACAACCCCTATGCCAACTCCTATACATCAGTTTTCTTCTTAATAAGGAGATATCTATCATTGTCATTAAACTTTTTTTTAATTTAAAGACTAAACTAAATACTTGTCAAGCAAGGCGCATTTTAATATACTCAACGTTTGATTAAGATTTAAAACATAGGTGGAATTAATTTCTCATCAACTTAGCGCTGGAATATATTATTTTTTATCGTTTTCTTTAATAATTTCTATCATAGTATTCGTGCATGAATGTGGGCATTATATTGTCGCTAAAGCATGCAAGGTTAAAGTTGAATCTTTTTCTATAGGCTTTGGTCCTGAAATTTTTGGTTTTAACGACAAGTCTGGAACTAGATGGAAATTAAGTGCCTTTCCATTGGGTGGCTACGTTAAAATGTTAGGGGATACTAATGCAGCAAGCGTTCCTGTTGATCAACAAAAATTAACTGAAGAAGAAAAATTATACTCATTCCATACAAAACCTCGATATCAAAAAGCAGCAATAGTTTTTGCAGGGCCTTTTGCAAACATGATATTTACCGTTATAGCTTTCACAATATTTTTCAGCGTGGCAGGTTATTATCGTACTCCACCAGTAATTGGTAATGTAATTGAAGAAAGTGCAGCAAAGCAAGCTGGCCTATTACCAGGTGACACTATTACACAGATCAATGAGTACAAAATAAAATACTTTGAAGATATTTCACGCGTGATAATGTCCAATCCTGAAACAAGAATAGAAATTAAGTATAGCAGAAATAACGAAGAGTACAGAACTATTCTAACTCCGTTTACAGTTGAGGATAGAGATGTCTTTGGTAACATAATAGAAAGAAAAACTATAGGAATTACCTCAATTAATATGATAGGGTTAAAACAGTCATCTTTTCTTGGAGCTGCTAGCCTATCAGTGAATGAAACCTACCACACTATGTGTTTAACAATCAAAGCACTCTTTCAAATTGTTGTTGGTAAAAGGAGTATAAATGAAATAGGTGGGCCAATAAAAATTGCAAAATATTCAGGGCAATCAGCTAAAAAGGGACTTATGATGGTTCTATATTTTATGGCAATTATTTCAGCTAATTTAGCTGCAATTAACTTGCTGCCAATACCACTACTAGATGGTGGGCATTTATTTCATTATATTATAGAAGCAGTTATACGTAGAGATTTGAGTTTGAAATATCAAAAATATGCAGTCACTTTTGGTGCTACCATACTGTTTTTGTTGATGGCAGTTGCAATCACAAATGATATTAGGCATCTTTTTTAAGATACATATGAAAAAGTTATTTCACATACTAATAATAATACTTATTTCTTTTCCCACTCTACTTGTTGCTCTAGAAAATAAAGAAAAAGTACAGATAAAAAATATTAAGTATATTGGCAATGAGCGAGTAAGTGATCAAACAATAAGGTTTTATACAAAATTAGAACCAGGTAGTCATATAAATGATGATGATGTAGATTCAGTTATAAAAGATTTATACAAAACAAAGTTATTTGCTAGTATTAACGCCTATATCGATGATGAAAAAAACTTAGTAGTAAAAATTCATGAGAATCCATTGATTAACAAAGTAATATTGAAAGGCAATAAGTTATTTAACAGTAAAGAGTTGCTAAATAACGTTATCCAGTCAAAATCACTAACTATTTTCACTGAAACAAAATTACAAAACGATTTAATAAATCTAGCTACTCTTTATAGGAACAGTGGTAAAATTGGTGTTAAAATTGCATATGAGCTAGATAAGCTTGGTAGCAATAGGATAAACCTAATTTTTAAGATAAAAGAAGGAAGAACGTCTAAAATTAAGGGTTTACGATTCATAGGTAATAAAAACTTTTCAGCAAATGAGCTAGAGCAAGTTATCAAAAGGCATAGCAATGATATATTTAGTAAGTTATTTAGAGCCATTTTTAAAAGCGGAACTCATTATTCACCTCAATATCTACTGATTAACACAGAACTGCTTGATCGCTTCTATTCATCTAAGGGATATATTCAAAATAATATCCAACCAATTGTTGAGGTTGATAATAACAACCAAATAGAGTTAACTTTTTTGATTGATGAAAAGCAGCAATACTTATTTGGAAATAATGAAGTTGATATTGAAACTGAGATTAAGGATTTAAGTTTAAGGGAAGAAATATTAGAATTTATCAAAGAGGAAAATAATCAAATATTTAATAGAGTTAAAATTAACAATACAGCAGAAAAAATAAGTAAACATTTAAACGAAAAAGGATATATATTTGCAAAAGTTAATCCAGAATATACACAACATAACAATATTGTGGATGTAACTTACAAAGTGCTACCAGGTAAAAAGATTTATATAAACCAAATTACTATTGATGGCAATGACCGCACTTTAGATAAAGTAATTAGAAGAAAACTTAGCATGGCAGAAGGCGACGCATATAACACATCTGAGATTCAAAAATCACGTAGAAAACTTATATATAGCGATTTTTTTGAAACAGTAAAAATAAATAGTTATATAGTGGATGAAAATGCAGTAAATCTTGATTTAAATGTCAAAGAAAAAAGAACTGCCTCGTTATCTTTAACAGGTGGCATGTCTCTTCCTGGTGGAGTATTTGTTAAAACCGATTTCACAGATCGTAATTTATTTGGTAGTGGTAAAGAGGTATCTTTTGCTCTTGAAAAAAGTCAATATGTTCTTTCTACTAGTATAGACACTGTTGAAAATAATTTTAACGATTCTGATACTTCACTAGGCATGAGTATTTTTTATGAAAAACAAGACAAACCAAACACTACTTTCGATACCTGCAACTGGGGAGGAATAGCAAAAGTATCATATAAAATCTCAGAAAATCTAACCAATTCCTTTCAATATTCTTATAAGTATAATCACATACACATGGACAATAAGGGTGGAAAAGATGAGGATATCTCTGAGATAATAAGAGATCAAGAAGGTGAGTATCAGGTTTCATCAGTGGGATACACGTTAGCGTACAATAAACTGGATAACCTCTATACTCCTAAAGAGGGATATTTATTGCGTTTAAGTCAGGATATTTCAGGATTATGGGGAAATGTAAATTTCCTAAAATCTGAATTCTTATCTTTTTATACACACCCTATATTAAGCAAAATTGATGATGATATAACATTGCGCTTTAAAGTAGCAGCAGGTCATATTTTTTCCTATACTAATAAAGAGCTCAACATTGGCCAGCACTTCTTTAAAGGTGGCAATGAGATTAGAGGATTTGACCTTTCCGGCATTGGACCAAGAGCAGAAGACAAAAATCAAAGCTCATTGGGAGGCAAAACTTATTTTAATTTAACACAGCAAGTAGATTTTCCACTATCTAAATTATACGACTATGCTGGTATCAAAGGCTCACTATTTGTTGACTATGCAACACTTTTTGGTTTAGATGAAAAGAAGGGATATAGTGGGAAATATTACGATAGTAAGCTTATAAGAGTATCACCAGGTTTTGGCTTTTCAATGCCTTCTCCTTTTGGTAGAATTAGATTAGATTTTGGGTTTCCTTTAGTAAAGGAAGCTTATGACATAATACCATCGACAAACGTTAAAATTTCTATTGAAGCGGGGATTTAAATGAAATATATACAGTTATTTACATCAGTTATTGCCTTAATTATTTCCTTATTTGTGGGGTATAAGTTTGTAGGGTATCAACCTCAGAGCACGCTTAATACAAAGGCTGCCATTATTGATAGTGATAAGGTTATCAATGAATCTCTGGCTCTGCAAAATATACAACAACAAATAAAGGAGCAGAATTCTAGATTACAGAAGGAATTTGAAAATGAGTTAGAAAAATTTAAGCCATCGAAAGAAGAATTTGACCTTTTGTCAGAAGAAGCAAAAAAAGAAAAGACAGAACAATTTAGTAAGCATACTGTAAGTGTTAGGGATAATTACGCTAAGAAAATGTCACATTTAGAAGAAAATTATAGAGAAGCAGTAGAAAGTGTCTTTAACAAGATAAAAGAAGTTGCTAAAAAAACAGCAGAAAAAAACAACATAGATTTGGTACTATTTATTTCAAAAAAGAATCAAGTTTTATACTCTATGGATGAAGTAGATTTATCGGATGTAGTATTAAAAAATGTAAACAAGGAAATACCCGAATTTGCTTTGCAAAACATTGAATAGACTTATGCAATGTAATATCAATGATATTATAAAAATACTACCACATTCTTATCCTTTTCTCTTAGTAGATAGGGTTATAGAATGCGATCCTGGTATGAGTATAAAAGCAATTAAAAACGTGACTTTCAACGAGCAATTTTTTATTGGTCATTTTCCTGACCATCCGATAATGCCAGGAGTTTTGATAATTGAGTCTTTAGCTCAGGCATCTGCTATATGTGTTCTCGGTAAAAAAACAGTAGAAAATAAAGTTGTATACTTTATGTCCATTGAAAACGCAAAATTCAGAAAGCCAGTCACTCCAGGAGATACCTTAATTCTTCAATCTAACTTTGAAGGTTTGCGTTTAGGTGTATACAAATTTAAGTGTGTTGCATCTGTTGGAAAAGAAGAGGTTGCAGGAGCAACAATCTTAGCAAAACTGCAAGATAAATAAAATCTTCATCTATAAGAAACAGTATGTACACTGTATAGTATAAAGATGCAACTGAATTTCAAAATCTCATTTTCAAACTTATACACTCGTAGTGAATTAATAAAGTTAGATAAGGCGTTTTTGGATTACATAAAATCGTGCGATGAAAGCTTGTTTTATTCATTAGTTGAAGCAAGAGAAAAAGCAGCTTCTTCTTCGATGTCATCCCAGTGTTCATCCCAGTGCTTGACACTGGGATCCAGAAAACAAGAAGGATGGATTCCAGCTTGGATGAAAGATGGTTGTAATAGCCAGTTAATAATGGATCTCTCACATTTACTTGATGAATTTATTGCAAAATTTTTCAATATTGAAAAAGAAGTAGAAGAGTTAAAGGAAAAACACAATGACTTTGCTGTAATATACAGATGCAAAAGATTATTTGTTCAGCGTTATGCATTGAAGAAATACACTGATGTAGCAAATATTGATTATGTCACTAACAAATTAAATAGTTTCATTACTTTACCGACAACAGAAAAAAACTTTTCTGAGCAGGTAATGAGTTGGCTTGAAAATAAAGAGGATCACAAAGAAGAAATAGAACTTGCGGCTCAATATGCAGTTTGGAGAGTGAAAAATAAACAGAGTATACTATTTAGCATACATAAGAAAATTGATTACGAAAATCTCGTATCATTCTTGAAAAAAGAAGTAGACGAGGTTGAGGTTCTGTATTCAAATGAGGTGAAAAGAAGATATGGTTTTGATCTAACAAGCAAAAAGGTGAGTTTGAATAAAGCACTAGATAATGCTCACTACTGCATATTTTGTCATAAGCAAAGTAAGGACAACTGCTCAAAGGGGCTAATCAATGATGACAACACTTTCAAAAAGTCTCCACTTAGAGTTGAGCTGCACGGCTGCCCACTAGAGCAGAAAATATCAGAAATGAATCTGGTAAAAAGCGAAGGATACAGCATAGCAAGTCTTGCAATTGTGATGATAGATAACCCATTATGTGCGGCTACTGGACACAGAATATGCAATGACTGCATGAATTCGTGCATATATCAAAAACAAGAACCCGTAAATGTGCCAGCAATTGAAACAAGGATTCTAGATGATGTGCTTAGTTTACCGTATGGATTTGAAATATATTCTCTGCTTAGCCGCTGGAATCCTTTAAATTTTCAGCGTCCATTGCCAAAAGGAAACACTGGAAAAAACGTCCTAGTTGTAGGCCTTGGTCCTGCGGGTTTTAATTTAGCTCATCATTTATTAAACGATGGGCATAACGTTATCGCCATTGATGGACTAAAGATTGAACCTTTGATCGATAATTTACAGCTAATTAAAGATTTTGAACACGAAAAATTGAGTGAACGCACGGCAGATGGGTTTGGTGGAGTGTCAGAATACGGCATTACTTCTAGGTGGGATAAAAATTACTTAAAGATTATTAGATTACTGCTGGAAAGACGTGAGAATTTTGCACTTTATGGAGGCATTCGTTTTGGCAGTACGATAACTGTTGATGACGCATTTAACTTGGGTTTTGATCACATTGCCTTGGCACTTGGCTCTGGTAAGCCACGAATGATCAAAATAAAAAACATACTAGCCCGTGGAGTGCGCATGGCATCTGACTTTCTTATGTCGTTACAACTGACTGGCGCTCTTAAATTTGATTCTATAGCAAATCTGCAAGTTCGTATGCCGATAGTTGTCATAGGTGCAGGACTCACTGCAATTGATACTGCTACTGAAGTTTTAGCTTACTATCCGATTCAAGTAGAAAAATTTCTTCTTCGTTATGAAATATTGGTTGATAAGTATGGAAAGAAATATGTCGAAAAAGATTGGAAAGAAGAGGAATATGAACTTGCAAATGAGCTGATATCGCATGCACAATTGATCCGAAAAGAGCAAGAATCAGCAAAAAAAGAGAATAGAGAAGCAAAAATATTGGAACTAATGCAAAGTCTAGGGGGAGTGAAAATTGTATATAGAAAAGAGCTAAAAGATTCACCAAGTTATCGATTAAATAGCGAAGAGGTGCAAAATGCACTATCAGAAGGGATTTACTTTATTGAAAACTTAGAGCCGATTGAAGTTGTAACAGATAAATATAACCACGCTGAATCAATAAAACTAATAGACACAAAATCTGATGAAATCAAGCATATAAAAGCACGTTCTATTTTTATAGCAGCAGGTACTAAGCCAAATACAGTTATTGCAACAGAAGATAAAAAGCATTTTAAATTAAGTAACGGATATTTTACTCATTTGAATTCATCGGGAAAAGAAATAGATCCTATCTTTTCTCCTAAGATGCGAGATAAAGATAGAATATTAGTATATAAGGAAGGCAATAAAACAATTAGCTTTTTTGGTGATCTTCATCCCTCGTATAGCGGCAGTGTAGTCAAAGCTATGGCAAGCGCTAAGAATGGTTACCCTATCATTTCTCAGCTTTTGAATAGAGTTAATAGCTTCATTTATATCATTCCGGCTAGAATCTCGGAGTCATATGCACAATTGTATGAATGTTGTAATATAAGAGTAACTTTCACCAAAAAAGATGTCATTCCAGTGCCCAAACACTGGAATCCAGAAAACTTAATTTTGAATGAGTACACCAGATGGTTATATAGTCAGAACTGGATTCCAGTGTCAGCTATTTGCACGACACCACCTGCTATGCGAATTACCTACAAATTGCAGCATTTGCACGCTAAAGCGTCACGCGCTGGAATAATATCAGAACACCTAACTAACAAAGAATTTTTCAAAAAAATCAAAGAGCAATTCACTGCAAAGGTTATAAAAGTTCAATATTTAACAGACAAAGTTGTGGAAATAGTGATCAAAGCACCACTTGCGGCAAAGAATTTTAAACCTGGACAATTCTTTAGGTTGCAAAATTTTGAAACCAATAGCAGAAAAACTCACCTCACTATGGAAGGTATAGCAGTAACCGGCACTGAAGTAGACAAAAAAAAAGGATTTATTTCTACTATTGTGCTTGAAACTGGCGGTTCCACTAATTTATGTAAATGTTTTAAAAAAGGTGAACAAATAATTCTTATGGGTCCAACTGGCAGTCCTACTGAGATTGGTTAAACCTATTTTGTACTAATTATACCATAATGTATATTATTTATTAATAAATCTATACTATAATAATGATTTTTATTAAGGTAGTATTATGACACATAAGTTAAGATTCACACTTCCAAAAGAAAGCTACTCTATAGATATAGGACCATGTTCTGCAAAAAGTAGAAAGTGTAAGGAGTTTATAGCAAAAAACGAAGACGTAGGTATGAAATTTCTTATTTCTACTAAAGATGATACTGGCAAAACAGGAAAAATGTCCCTTTGTAAAGATAATAACGGTCAAGATGAGTGTACAAAATCCTACACAGTTCAATCTCCAGTAATTTATAATGATCTTTTTAATGATAGCTTTAAATACGTAAGTGTTCTTTTGGATCATGATAAAGGACATTTCACTAGGATGCGCAATGAATTCGATAAATATGATATTGATTACACAGTTATGGATGACGGTAAAACACAGAATATGCTGTCAGAGGATTTTATGATCTAATTTTCATTATACAGCTACTAAAGAGCTTTCTTGATTCCAGTGTCCGCTACTCGAATGCCGTCATTACAGTACTTGATACAGGGATCTATAGCTAAAACAATTTAAGATTCCGCTACGTGTTAGTGGAATCTATGCTGAGACACCGCGGCGGTATCTAAAAAAAGCGTTAAAGACTAGATTAGCAAAGAATTCTTTAATAGAATCAAATATTGCGAAGAGCATAAAAGTCGAATGAGTGCATTGAAAACTGGCAGCTCCATTAGATTTATGCAGATACTTAAAACAAAGAAAGTAAATCACTCTCAACTATCAGACTTACTGAAGTTCTGGATATTGAATTGATGCCAAATTTTATTTCAAAAAGTAAATAATTTACTAACGCTCGTGCACAAATTAAAAATAAATTATGCACGAGTGTAGCACTGTGAATTAGGAGTGCTATATTAAAGCTTACCTCACTATTAAAGCTATCGGTCAGATTAGATTAAAAACCTAATCTGACCGGTTTCTCTATAACCTTCTAAACCCTGATATAATTATATGGTAATTAGCTTAACTAGTGGTTAATATGCAAATTGATTTTATTTGTATGTTGAGGTAGCATAAACCATACTGTTTTACATCATTGTGCAACTTTATAAATTTTTATTGCTATTTCTGTTGACTACATTAATAGTGATAGTCCTAATATTACCTGAAAATTTAGGTACTACACTGAATTGCTCTCATCCAGTTCTAAATTTTGATTTATCTTTTCGTATCGTACTAATATCTTTTTTATCAGTTGCATTTTTAGCTGTTCTACCAACACAAAATTTGACTTTTTCAGAGATGCTATCTTTTTTTGCTTATACTACCTGCTCACTCTGTGCAATTTTATCCAAGCAGATAATGTTGGTTATAATATTCTTTGAATTAATGACCATCAGTGCATTTTTTATTATCGCAGCTAGCTGTAGAGATAGTGGATCTGCAATAAGGTACGCTTGTGTACACTTTTTGGTTGGAGTTATATTGACAGCAGGATTGGCACTTCAAAGCACTAACCTGATAATTTTGGGTTTATTGATAAACTGCGCTTGTTTTCCTTTTTCGTTTTGGGTTGTTGATGCATATCCTGCTGCATCACTACATGGCACTACATATCTCTCTTTATTTACCACTAAAGTCTCTTTTTTAGTGATGCTTTTACACACTTACACCCTATGGCAAGATTGTACTGAAATATTAGCACTTGTAGGCGCCATCACTGTAATTTACAGCATTATATTTGCTTCTCTTGAGCAAAATATTCGTAGATTTCTATGCTATAATGTTGTAGGACAAATGGGCTTGCTGATTATTGCAGGAGGTTTACTCAGCCCTTCGGAAAAGGCAATACCAATTTTGATGCTACACATAATTTTCTCTCTTGTTTATCAATCATTATTGTTTGTGGTTAGCAATGCGATTATTTCGCGGACAAAAACAATTAGTTTTAATGGAGTGGGTAAATTGATGTCAGTCGAAGGCATGTGTGCTATAATTGCGATATTCACAGTGGCTGCATTTCCTGGAACCGTTGGATTTATTAGCAAATCATACATTACAGCCGAGATTGAAGCAAGTGGTGCTAATTTAGAAGTGTATAAAAATTTATACAAGATTCTAAATTTACTGCTTTATTTAAGCGTGGGGCTCAAGTTTTTCTATTACATATTTATCGCTAAAAGCAAGTCCAAACCTTCAGAAGGGAAAGAAGGTAGAATAACAATGATTATTTTAGCATTCATATGTATAATTGCTGGCAACCCTTACTTGCCTATTTACAATAACCCTTCGATTTTCGATTTTGTGTACAACACAAAAAATATTTTGTCGCAATTTAATTTGTTATTATGTACCACTTTATTGTTTATTCCTTTACGCAAGTTATTTTACCCAAGAATAAATTTTAAAATGGATATTGATTGGATTTTTAGAGCTTTCGTACCCTATATTGTCTTGCTGTTCAATCAATTGGTCTTTAAAGTGAGAGAAATGTCTGCCAACGTACTGCAAAACTTGACTAATTCACTTACTAATTTATACTTTAATAATATTACTAAACTTAAAGAAGTGCTAAGTTATAACTCAGTAAGTTTTGTTTCAGCTTCTTCTCTCTTTTTAATGAGTATTCTACTAATGCTATTATGTTTAAATCGTTAACTGAAAGTTTAAATTCTGTATTTAGTAAACTGAGAGGAAAGTCGATCATTTCTGAAGATGATTTTAATCTTGCCATGCGTGAAATACGTATAGCTTTAATTGAAGCTGACGTTTCACTTGAAGTTGCAAAAAAATTCATCAACGACATTAAAGATAAAGTGATTGGGGAAAAAGTCATAAAAAGTGTTTCTCCAGCACAAATGATAATTAAAATTGTGCAGGATAATTTAGTTGCAGTTCTCGGATCAGAGAAAAGTGACTTAAATCTAGCAGTTAAACCCCCTGCTGTGATTATGATGGTGGGCTTACAAGGTGCAGGTAAAACAACTACCTCAGGAAAGCTTGCTTTAAAGCTAAAAAAGCAAAAGAAAAAAGTGATGCTTGCCTCTTTAGACATTTATAGGCCGGCTGCCCAGAAACAACTTGAGGTGCTGGGTAAACAGATAGACGTACAAACTTTATCTATAGTAATAAATGAGGAGCCTATTGCAATTACAAAAAGGGCACTGGCAGCAGCAAAGAACGATAATTATGATGTATTAATACTAGACACCGCAGGCAGGCTTCATATTGACAATAATATGATGAATGAGTTGAAAGCCGTAAAGGAAATAGCTTCACCTGCAGAAGTTATTTTAGTAGCCGACGCAATGATAGGCCAGGATGCGGTCAACATTGCCAAATCATTCAATGAGGTAATAGGTGTAACCGGCATTATTCTCACCCGTGTTGATGGTGATGCACGTGGTGGTGCTGCTCTTTCTATGAAAATGATCACCGATTGTCCAATTAAATTTATTGCTTGTGGTGAAAAATTAAGTGACCTCGATGATTTTTATCCCGATAGAATTGCAAAAAGGATACTTAGCATGGGTGATGTTGTATCATTGGTTGAAAAAGCTGCTGAGATTGTTGGTCAGGAAGAAATTGATAAGTTACAAAAGAAAGTAAAAAAGGGTAAATTCGACCTAAACGACCTAGTGGGAATGTTAAAAACTCTGAGTAAAATGGATGGCATTAGCAACATAATGAAATTCATCCCTAGTTCATTCATAAAAAAGCTAAGTAGCAGTGTGCCAGACGACAATAAAGTGAAAAAATATATAGCCATCATAAACTCAATGACCGAAAAAGAAAGGCAAAATCCAGATATTTTAAATGGCAAAAGAAGACTTAGAATTTCTAAGGGGTCCGGAACAAGTGTAACTGACGTTAATCTTCTAATTAAGCAGTATAATCAAATGAGCTCTATGGTGAATAAATTCAGTAAAGTTGATCATAATAAACTCAAAGAATCTGATTTAATGGATATGCTGAGCAGAAAATAAATCAGCAGGTAGTAGAATGAAATAAAATCATCAGTTGTAACTGCTGTTGAGTAGTGAAGTAACAAATTCAATAAATTTCCGCAGTTGGAATTGGCATAATAATAAAAATTGATATAAGTTACTTTAGCTATATTTAATGCGTTGTTTTATAGCTAACACACCATACCACCGTGGCACTACACTAGTAACAGAACGACAATTGTCAGTAGCTCAAGTTAGGCTAGATATGGCATTCACAATATCGTTTGTAAACCTATAGCTATATATAATGAATGAATTTTTTTATATATTCGTTATTAGTATTTTGTATTTCTTGGACAGTTCCGTGGTAGATAATATTCCCTTCGTATAATACTGCTATTTTATCAGCTATTTTAAATGCACTATGAATATCATGTGTAATCGTGATAATTGTAGGGTTAAAGTCTTTAGATAATTTTATTATTATCTCGTTTACCATATCTGACATAATTGGGTCCAATCCTGAAGTTGGCTCATCCAATACAATAATTTCTGGATTGTGCGCAATCGCCCTTGCAAGTGCTACTCTTTTTTTCATTCCGCCTGATAGCTCGATTGGAAACATATCTGCTATGCTTTCCTCCAGTCCAACATCATTTAACTTCTCGATTGCTAGCTGTTTTGCCTCCTTTTCGCTGATATTAAAGCGCTTTTTATAATTAAAAGATATATTTTCCCACACTGTAACGTAGTCAAATAAAGCAGAATTTTGAAATAAGACTCCAAATTTATTTTTGCTTTCACTATTTATTTTAATAGACCCTGAGTCTGGTTTTAGCAATCCAATGATTATTTTTGTTAATACAGATTTACCACTTCCTGAGCCGCCAAGTATGACTAATGATTCCCCCTTCGATATATTAAAACTTATGTTGTTTAATATCGTTCTATCATCAAAAGACAAGCTTAGGTTCAATATTGATATTATGGGGCTATACATGTATCAAAGTAATCAAGTAGTTTGCTAAAATGATCAATATGGACGAAAAAACAACAGTTGATGTTGTAGCAACACCTACTCCTCGTGCACCTTCTCTACAATGGTAACCGTAATAACAACTTGAAACAGAAATTATAGCCCCAAAAGCAGTCGCTTTCATTAGCCCAACAACAAAATCGCTTATATTAAAGAATTGAGCTGTATATTTTATGTATATATTTAAATTGTGGTTAAATTCAAAGACTGCGGTGACATACCCTCCAAATATTCCTATTAGATCTGCACATACTGTAAGTATTGGAAATACTATAACTGACGCTAGAATTCTTGGTGCAATTAAATATTTGAAAGGATTGATGTCCAAAGTTGTAAGTGCATCTATTTGTTCAGTGATGCGCATCGTGCCAATTTCTGCTGCAATTGAGGACCCAACCTTTCCTACCATTATTAAGCTAATCAAAACTGGCCCTAACTCTTTAATGATAGTGATCGTAACAAGCTTAGGTACTACTTGTTCTTGATTAATCAATAGACCACTTAAGCTACTTTGTAAAACTATCACCGCTCCTATAAAAACTCCAGTGAGCCCAACAATTGGTAAAGAGAAAAAGCCTATCTCTATAATTTGTTTTGCTACATTGCTAAAATAATACGGTGGCACAAAGCAGTGGTATAGAGATTGAATAAAAAACACAAATGCGTTACCAAGCCTCAACAGAAAGTTGATAAAGCACCTACCGATTATTCTAACACTGTTTACATCAAAGGAACTCACTTTGCATTTATCTTAGCTAAAAATTAGTTTTACTGATTTTATTAAAATTTTTATTAACTCTATCGCAGAGTATAGTCAAGATATATCTTAAGTTCAATATACTTTGATCAAAATGCTTGAGTTTAAGTTTATAAGACTGAATTGTATAAGAAAACCTTACTTATTTCGCTATTTACTTCTTGTAAAAAACATGCTACTAATAAATTGTGTTATATAATTGAATTGGAGTAAGTTTTGGCAGTTCCGAAGAGAAAAAAGTCAAAGTCAAGGCGTAATATGCATCGTTCTCATCATACTATTAAGCCTAAGAATATTGTGGTATGTGCAACAACTGGAGAATTCATGTTGCCTCACAACATAGCAGTTGACAATAGTTACAAAGGAAAACGTGTTTTCATTAAACAAAAGGCGGAGTAACTCATGATATGTTACCCACGGTCAACAACAACATAGTTATCGCACTTGATGCTATGGGAGGGGATTTTGCACCTCTTTCCGTAATTCAGGGTGCTAGTTTTTTCTTGGATAATCTTGTTGATCCAGGTGTTGAAGTTTTTTTTCATATTTATGGAGATCAGAAAGAAATATCTCCTTTGCTTTCAAAATACAAAAAAGTAATCGATAACTCCGAATTTACCCATTGCTCTGATAATGTTCTTCCAAATGATAAACCCTCTTTTGCACTGAAACATCGCAAAGATTCAAGTATGAAGGCAGCTGTTGAAGCAGTGAAAAAAGGTAAAGCTTTTGGAATGGTGTCTTCAGGCAACACTGGAGCATTGATGGCTATCTCCAGATTTATTTTAGGAACATTACCCAATATCTATCGTCCTGCTATTGCATCTGTCTGTCCAACTAAGACAAAAAGCTTTGCATTGCTTGATCTTGGTGCAAATGTTGACTGTAATACTGACTCATTATTTCAATTTGCATTAATGGGGAGTATATTTGCAAAAATAGCATTAAAAGTTGAAAATCCTGAAGTCGCTTTGCTAAACATTGGTACAGAAGAAGTGAAAGGTACTGACTCAGTAAGAGGAGCTTTTGAGTTACTCAAAAATGCTCCAAGTATTAACTTCAAAGGATATATAGAGGCAAGTGAATTTTTAGATGGTAATATAGACGTAATTGTTGCTGATGGTTTTGTTGGTAATGTAATGCTCAAGACAGCTGAGGCAACTGCTGGTACTTTTATCAGTCTAATAAAACAGGAAGTATTTAATTCATGGATGACAAAAATGCTTGTCGGCATATTGTTGAAACCCAAGCTAAATAAAGCATTAGAGCGTTTTAATCCTAAAATTAGAAGTGGAGCTATGTTTTTAGGGCTAAATGGTATCATTATAAAGAGCCACGGAAATTCTGATGCTATTTCTTTTGCTCACGCTATAAAATTTGCAGTAAATGCAATCAGTGAAAATTTAAACCAGAAGATAATTAACGGGGTAAGTCATATTGAATAAAAGTTTCATATTGAGCACTGGTTCTTACCTACCAAAAAAAATTTTGAGTAATAACGAAATTGCATCGATAGTTGAAACAAACGATGAATGGATAAGGCAAAGAACAGGAATAGTTCAAAGACATATAGCAGATGAAGGAGAACTAACGTCAGATTTAGCTGTTAATGCAGCGAAAAATGCTATAGAAAAAGCGAAAATTTCAATAGATGAAATTGGTTTGATCATAGTTGCAACAACAACACCTGACAAAACTTTTCCTAGCTGTGCAACGATTATACAAAGTAAATTAAAGTGTAAAAACGCATTTGCTTTTGATGTACAGGCAGCATGCTCTGGTTTTATATATGCAGTTACAGTTGCTGATTCACTTATAAAGTCTAACGATAGAATTAAATACGCGCTTGTTATTGGTGCTGAAATAATGTCTAGGATTGTTGATTGGGAAGATAGGTCAACTTGTGTACTCTTTGGTGATGGTGCTGGTGCAGTGATAATGAAATCAGAAATGAGTAGCAGTAGCATTATATCAACAAACTTACACTCTGATGGCAATGTGGACTTATTATGTACAAACGGAGGAATATCCTCTACTCGTGATTCTGGAAAGATACTTATGAATGGAAGAGAAGTGTTTAAACATGCAGTAGAGAAATTAACAGCCTCAGTAGAGGAAACTCTAAAATGCAATAGTTTGAAGATTACTGATATTGACTGGTTAATTCCCCATCAAGCAAACATTCGCATTATTGAAGCAGTAGTAAAGAAATTAGATTTTCCTATAGAAAAAGTAATTAATACAGTTGATAAGCATGCAAACACCTCAGCAGCGTCAATTCCACTAGCCTTAGACTATGCAGTACAAGAATCAAAAATAAAGTCAGGAAATCTGATATTGCTGATTTCAATAGGTGCAGGTTTAGCCTGGGGTTCTGTGTTACTGCGCTATTAGACTTCCTATTACCCACGCTTCTTTTTTCTCAATTTTATCGTTACATGCTGTACTGACAAAGTTTTGAGATATTATCACAAACATTATATTCACAAGAAATACTTGACTTCACGTGTACTAAGAAGCATTTTATATATGATGTGTGCCCGTAGCTCAGTTGGATAGAGCAACAGCCTTCTAAGCTGTGGGTCGTAGGTTCGAATCCTACCGGGCACATTCTTCTATCAATGCTTTCTATAAATTTTCAAGTATTCTGGTACCACATTTTCAATTGCTAGTGGTCTAATTTTCATTGTTTCGAGATCATCTGACTTTTCGATTGAACTACTCATCATAACTTTCACCTGATCTCGAGTAAGTATAGGGCTTGCATCTCCAGTTATAGGTTTTAACAGCACAGAAATAACTTTACTTTCTAAGAAAAAGGCTATCAATCTTGCCATTGGAAAAGGTACATTGATCAGTAGACACTTTCTGTTAGTCACATTCAGAATAAACTTTAATAAGCTTTTAAAAGAGTAAACTTTTGATCCACCTATATTATAAATTTTTTTATCTTGCTTATTAAAGCTGATAATACGGTATACCACTTCAGCTAAGTTTGTTACACATATCGGCTGAAACTTCGTTATTCCACTACCGATCAACGGCAAAAAAGGAAGAATTGTTGCTAATCTTGCAAATTTATTAAAGAAATTATCTTCTTTACCAAATACAAGACTGGGCTTAATTATCATTGCTCCTTGAAACGCCGAAGCTACAGCTTTCTCACCTTTCAATTTACTTTGGGCATATTTTGATAACTTATCATTTTCTATTCCCATGGCAGAAAAATGTATCATCATGGATACATTTTTTATTTGCGCAGCTTTTGCTATTCTTTCAGCTATTCCAACATGAACTGTATAGAAATCGTATTTTCTTTTTTCATATAATATTCCTACTAAGTTTATAACAACATCACACCCCTCCATACTTTCTAAAATTGATTTTTCATTAAAAAAATCTCCTTCAAGTATTGATATTTGCCCTAAGTTGCCACATAACTTTAGACAAGCAGCTTTTTCCTGATCACGAGTAAATATTCTTATTAAATACCCCGCCGCTGCCAAGCGTCTTACGATGTGTTTTCCTATAAATCCCGTTCCACCAAAAATAACTATACGTTTTATCACAGTTAAAACTTCCAATAACTTAACTTAACTTTAAATTAATACAATAGTTTTATTTAATATTCTATTGTGAATTCCTGCACTATAAGGTCCATTCTCATTCCATGAGAACCTTTAACTAAAATTACATCATTACCTTGAACAATATTAGCTAAATTACTTTTCAATTGGTTAGAATCATCGAAATGCATGCCTTTTATATTCTCCGGTAAAAGTTTATTCAATTCTAACATAAATTTACCAACTGTATGAACTTTATTCACATTTTGTTCTACTATAGAGTCAAGCAATTCTGTATGAAATACTATGCTTTCATTACCAAGTTCTAACATATCGCCGAGTAGTGCCACTTTTCTTAAATTAGAATATGTACCTAAAGTTCTTATTGCAGCCTTCATTGAAGTAGGGTTAGCATTATAGGAGTCGTTAATCAAATGTACTAATTTTCCATTGTATTTAGCTTGATGAACATTACCTCTACCTTCTGTTACAGTAAAATTCTCAAGTGCTAGTGGTAATTTCGATAAATCAAGTCCTAGACTTTGCACAACTGCTGTCACAACTAATGCAGAGTATGTAAAATGCTCACCCCGCAAACGTAAATTACAGTTTATAATTTGACCGTTGTGCGGTTTAATTTTTAAATTTATACCGCTATCGTTTCTTATTAGGTCTAACAAACGAACAGTAGCACTTTCATTCTTACCAAAGCTCACTACATTTCTGTCAGCATTTGATAAAAGATAATCATAATGTTTATTATCCTTGTTCAAAACCAAAGTACCATTATTTTTCATACCACATAGGACTTCTAACTTCGCTTGCGCAATATCAAGTAGAGATGAAAAATTTTCAACATGCGCAGGTTCGATGTTGGTAATAACTGCAATATCCGGATTGCTAATCTTCGATAGCTCTTTTATCTCACCAGCTCTATTCATTCCCATTTCAAGGATTAAGTACTGGCAGTTTTTTGGGACTTTTAGAATAGTAAAAGGTAATCCTATATTATTATTCAAGTTATCTTTGTTTGCATAAGACCCTCCATATTGCGATAGAACAGTGTGCAGCATGTCCTTTGTAGTCGTTTTCCCGACACTACCTGTAATTGTAATAACTTTAGCATTAACAAGAACATTTCTAATGTAATATGATGCCATATTATGCAAAGCTTTTAGAGTATCTTGCACAATAATTAGAGGAAAATTTCTATATTTATCTTCGCTTACTACCGCAGCAACAGCTCCTTTTAAAAATGCTTCATGTAGAAAATCATGCCCATCAAATTTCTTTCCCTTGAGAGCAATAAATAAATCACCTTTTTTTATGCTTCTTGTATCCGTTGAAATATTTGAGCTATATACCGAATTACAAACACCCTCCCCTCTTCCGCCAGTAGCATCGATAATATTATTTGCGTTCCATTTTAACATAATTTATCTTTAAAGGTAATTTGAACAAGAAAAGCAGCAAAAATACTACATACTTTGGTAATGTACAAATAATGATTGCTATCTCTATAATTTCATCTTATAATAGATATACAAGCTTAAATATTTTCGTCTATAATTGGGTGTATTTTACTATCTGATTGTAGAAAGTGACTTGGAGGTATGTATGGCAGAAGATGAGTCAAATAAAAAGTCTATTTTGGCTAAGATAAAAGGCGTGTTTTTTCTTGTGCCTAAAGCACTTATTTATCCTATAAAGAAACCGTTTGCTTCAATTGATGAAATGAAGCATGATGCTAAAGTTTCATTAAAAAAGGCTGTGAGTGATGTACCTAAAGAAGAAGAGAAATATGACCCACCTATAAAAACCACAGAAGCTAGTAAGTACCTTGGCATACAAATAACAAAACAAGGAAAAGGAAAGGTAAGTTTTTTAGCGTCAAGAACTTTAACGGGGGATATACCTTACTTGAGTCCAGAGAAATTAGATAAAATAAGGAAAGATCTGCCAAATATAACTATTTCTAGAGAAGAAAACAAAATTGTAATTGAAGTTGATGTTGAGAAGATTATCCAAGAAATAAAAGATAAAAATCCAGGTATAGATGCAAAAGTAATGAAAAAGTACGCTCTTGAAGGAATTTATAATAAAATTGATTATGATCTCAAAAATTTGGCAAAAATTACTGGTGGAGAGTTTAAAGTTCACACAGACCGAAAGTTGCTGTATGATATTGCAGAAAAGTTGTATAGTGGATACGATAGTAAAAAGCAGCAGTCAAAGGAAGTTGTAAGGCCCATGGATAAAGAAAAGTCATCAGAGAAAATTCTAAATAATTGGCAAAAAGCTATTAAACAAGATTTTGAAAGTTGCGAAAGCATAAGAGGTAGGGGGAAATAAATTATGGAGAGTGTTATGAAAGAAGTTAAAATAGAGGAAAGGTATCATAGCCTAACTGTTCCTGGAGATATGTATCATTTACAACCAGAAGTTATTGCTGCAAGAAGGGCAAAAAGAATAGAAACGTTTTCAAAAAGACACCAAATGGACTATGGGTCAGTTTTGCGTGGACAAGATATACAGCTAAAAGACGTTTCAAGTCTTGAAGATGCTTCTAGCGAAGCAGCAATAAGCCCACCTTCTACACCAAATCATAAGCAAAATAGAAGAGGACCAGGAATTTAATAAAGTATGGGTAGTACAGCTTATGATGACACTAATATTTTTGCTAAGATATTAAGAGGTGAGTTGTCTTATGAGGAAATACATAAAAATGAAAATGTGCTAGCTTTTCGTGATAAGTATCCTGATGCACCAGTTCATATTCTAGTTATACCAAAAGCTCAATACGTTTCATACGATGATTTTGTTCTGAAAGCTTCCGAAGAGGAAATAGTAAGTTTTTTTAAAACTGTTAGAGAAATAGCACATAAATATAACTTAGAAAAAACAGGATATAGATTAGTTACTAATCACGGTAAAGATGGAGAGCAAGTTATACCGCACTTTCACATACATATTTTAGGTGGTAAAAGATTAGGAAAGCATGTAAATTCATAGTGTTATATGTTTTTTAAATGAGTGAATATTTAACCATATTAATTTTTATCTGTGTATCAATTGTAGTATCCTTTACTTTAGGTGTATTACCTATGTTTCTTGCAGTCAGTAACCCAGATGGTGAAAAGCTTTCTACATATGAGTGTGGCTTTAATCCTTTATCAAGAGCCAGAAAAAGTTTCGACATAAAATTTTACTTAGTTGCAATATTGTTCATAATATTCGATTTAGAAATTGCTTTTCTTTTCCCTTGGGCCGTTTCTTTATCTAAAATAAGCTATTGCGGATTTTGGTCTATGATGATATTCCTTGCAATACTTACTATAGGCTTTATTTATGAGTGGTGTAAAGGTGCGTTGGAATGGGAATAAATTTATCTAATGGCGACTGTAATCGTTACAAAAAAGAAGGTTTTCTTATCACTAAATTTGGCGATTTAATAGATTATATAATGAACTGGGCAAGGTCTGGTTCATTGTGGCCAATGACATTTGGTCTTGCATGTTGCGCAGTAGAGATGATGCACACTGCATCCAGTCGTTATGATCTTGATAGATATGGCATAATCTTTCGTGCAAGCCCAAGGCAAGCAGATGTTATGATTGTTGCTGGCACGTTAACTAATAAAATGGCAGCAGCATTGCGTAAAGTTTATGATCAAATGGCAGATCCCAAATACGTCGTCTCTATGGGAAGTTGTGCAAATGGCGGTGGCTATTATCATTATTCTTACTCAGTAGTCCGTGGTTGCGATAGAATTGTGCCAGTTGATGTGTATGTTCCTGGATGCCCTCCAACTGCTGAGGCGTTGCTATATGGAATGCTATGTCTACAAAATAAAATAAAACGAACTAAAAATATATAGCATGGATAAAACTGCAAAATACATACAAAAAAAGACTAAATGTGAATGTATTCAGAAAAATGATGGCACTATTGTAATATATTCAGCTTTGAATGACATTGAAAATCACTTACTCTTTCTACGTGATGATGAAAAGTGTAGGCTTGAATTATTAGTTGACGTTTTTGGAGTTGATTACCCAAATAGAGAAAAACGTTTCGAGCTAATATACAATTTGCTCAGCGTTGTACACAATATCAGAGTGCACATAAAGCTTCAGTTATGTGAAGGTGATATACCTCTAAGTGTAGCAAAGATATTTAACGCAGCTTCGTGGTTTGAGCGTGAAGTATTTGATATGTATGGAATAGAGTTTTCTGATCACCCAGATTTACGTAGGATTTTAACGGATTATGGATTCAAAGGTCATCCAATGTTAAAAGATTTTCCTCTCACTGGCTACGAGGAAGTAAGATACGATATAGAGGCAAAAAAGGTTGTATATAATCCTATAGACTTACCACAAGATTTTCGTATGTTTGACAGCTTATCCCCTTGGGAAGGTAGTAAAGCCACAAAAGTAAATATAAAGGAGTAGAAAATGACAGCACAAAGAAAAAAAATATCTTTGATTGGTGCAGGAAATATCGGTGGGACTCTTGCCCATATGATTGCACTAAGAGAGCTAGGAGATGTTATTTTGCTTGATGTAAGCGATGGAATACCACAAGGTAAAGCGCTTGACATTACAGAATCATCTCCTATTGATCGATCTAATGTCAATATTACTGGTACAAATAGGTATGAAGATATAAAAAACTCTGACGCAATTATAATAACTGCTGGCATTGCCAGAAAACCTGGAATGAGCAGAGATGACCTTCTGCAAACTAATGCTGCAGTAATGAAAGAGGTTGGGGAAAATATTAAAAAACATTCTCCAAACGCATTTGTAATAGTGGTTACCAATCCTTTAGATGCTATGGTTTCAGTAGTATACAAATCTTCAAGTCTGCCAACTAATATGATTGTTGGTATGGCAGGAGTGCTTGACTCTGCTCGTTTTCGTTATTTTCTTGCAAGTGAGTTAAATATTTCTGTCGAAGATGTATCTGCTTTTGTGCTTGGAGGACATGGTGACACTATGGTACCACTAATCAATTATGCTTCAATTGCTGGCATTCCACTTACCCAAATCATTGAGATGGGCTTGATTACGCGAGGAAAAGTTGATGAAATAGTTGAGCGCACTCGTAATGGTGGAAAAGAAATAGTTGATCTACTTAAATCTGGATCTGCATACTATGCTCCTGCATCTTCAGCCATAAGCATGCTAGAATCATACTTAAAAGATAAAAGGCGTATATTACCATGCGCTGCTTATCTTAATGGTGAATATGGTGTGAAAGACTTATTCATTGGTGTTCCTACTATTATTGGCAAAAATGGAGTTGAGAAAGTTCTAGAAGTTAAAATGAACGATAGTGAACAAGAGATGTTTTATAAATCTGTAAGTGCAGTAAAAGAGCTCTGTCAGCTAAATTAATTGCCCTATAGAATTTCTTTGAGCTCAAGCTTCGAAAACAGCCTAAAAAAATTATTTGTAGTTATTTTTGCTACTTGTTCCGGCGATTCATTCCATAATTCTGCTAAACAATTCACAACATATTTTACCATTGCCGGTTCATTTTTTTTTCCTCTGTAAGGTTCAGGTGATAGATAAGGTGCATCAGTTTCAACTAAAACACGCTCACGTGGCACATTTTGTGCAATTTCTCTTAGTAAGTTCGCATTTTTAAAAGTAATAATTCCAGAAAATGAAATGTATAATCCCAAGTCCATAGCCTTATAAGCAAGCTCTTTAGAAGAAGCAAAACAATGCATTACTCCACTAAAAGCGTCCTTCTTCATTTCTGAATTTAACATATCAATCATCTCACTATCAGCATTTCTAGTGTGAATAACTAAAGGTAATCCTGTTACTTTTGCCGCTTCTATATGTGATGCAAAACTTTTTTTTTGATTGCTTTTGTTATCAGATTTATAAAAATCTAATCCGGTTTCACCGATACTAATTACCTTTTTGCCCTTAGTAAATTCAATCAATTCATCAGCATTTATACACTCACCTTTTTCCACAGTAGTATCAAGCGGATGTATACCAACGGAGCAGTAGACTTGATCATAGGATGAAGAGATTTTTAATAATTTAGGGATATCATTAATGCTTATACATATGTTATGCAAAATTCTCACACCATTTTGCTCTGCTCTTGAAATTACCTTTGGTATTTCATCATCAGAAAAATAAATTAGATGACAATGAGAATCAACTATCATAAATAGATCCTTTTATGATAGAAGAAAACTCTTCTATCACTTTTTTATAAACTTCTTTTTTGAACGGTATGACACTGGCTACCAAATCATCCACATTTTGCCAACGCCACTCTTTGAACTCTGGATGATCAGTATAGTTAATATTAATATCCTTATCCTTCCCACAAAATTTCATTAAGAACCACCTTTGCTTTTGGCCAGAATATCTCCCATTCCAGCATATCGGTATAACTTCCTCGGGTAAGTTGTAATATATCCACTCTTTATTTTGAGCCACAACTTCTGCTTCATCAGTACCAACTTCCTCCAATAGCTCACGTAGCGCTGCCTGCTCTAGCTCTTCACCTTCATCAACTCCTCCTTGTGGCATCTGCCAATAAGAGTCACTATCAAAACGTTTTCCAATAAAAATATTTCCCTGTTTGTTAAATAACATTATGCCAACACAAGGGCGATACTCTTTCTCCTCACTAATCACAAATACTCTCTGTTGCTAAATTATCTATCATAGAAGTTCCAACTACTTTTTTACTATTCATTTTTTCAACAATTTTTTTTGCAACTTCTTTTGCGCTTAAGTTTGAGTTATCAATTTCAAGTGAACCTTGAGGCACAAATAGTTTCTTTCCTTTAATTCTTCTCATAGCAAAATCTGAATCAGTAATTTTTCTCTCCTGCTCTCTTTCCTTTAATTGAACGCGCTTTACTAGTTCTCCACTATTACAATATAACACCACAGGGAGAATCTCCACGTTCATTTTTTTACTTAAATTCACCACTGAGTTATATACTTTTTGATCATAGGAATCACCTTTTATCAATTCGTTTGTAAATATATAATGCTTTGATTCTATATGGTATTTTTCCAATATTGCTAACATATTCTCTCTAATCACAAAAATTTCTTCCCATATTTCACTTGTAACCTCAGCGTTTCTGAAATCAATCATATCAAATATAATATTATTAAACAGGTTATTGTCTACTATCACCCCATCAATAATATTACACAGCTCTTTTGCAATCGTAAGTTTGCCACTACCCGGAAATCCGATTAAGTAAATGATCATACCATCAGAAAACTATCATATATTACAAATATATGTATTATAAACGTTACACTAGAAACATATCAAAAACAGTTCATATTCAGAAATTTTGAGTGTATCATTACAGATAAATTATATAATTTAGAATAATGAATGGTGATACAGAATCAATAAAAAATACAATTGTAGATGTAATAGATCAAAACAAAGGTCAAGATATAGTTACTTTTGATGTACAGAATAAAACTGTCATTGCAAAATATATGATCATTGCATCCGGTGATTCGAGCCGCCATGTAAAAGCATTAGCTGAGCAAGTGATGAAAAATCTCAAGCAATATGATAAAATAGATGTAGAAGGTATGGATGAAGGTAACTGGGTGATTGTGAATTTTCAAGGTATAATGGTTCACCTATTCAGGCCAGAAGTAAGAGAATATTATAAGATAGAAGAGTTATGGAATTGATTATCCAGGTAGCTGGTATACACTTGCTCAAATGTTGTAATTTTGAAGGCAACCCTTATGAAGTTGGTGGTGTCATTCCAGTGCTTGACACTGGAATCTAGAAAACTTAATCATAAACGAGCACACTATACAACATTTTTGATGAAATTTCATAATAAACTGGATTCCAGCGTCAAGCACTGGAATGACGCCATCGTTAACAACACCGTTTACACACAAAATAACATATTATGAAACATAAATCCGAGTTTTTAAACTTCATTCAAGAAAGAGGATACCTATATCAATGTACAAACATTGATAGGTTAGACCAGCTATTATCACAAGATAATTATATAATTGCATACATTGGGTTTGATTGTACGGCACCAAGTTTGCATATTGGCAGTCTCATTCAAATCATGATGCTCCGTCACCTACAAAAATTCGGTTATAAGCCAATAATTCTACTTGGAGGTGGCACAACAAAAATTGGTGACCCATCTGGTAAAGACAAAGCAAGAAGCGTCTTGCCGATAGAAGATATCAATCAAAATATACTTGGTATAAAGAAAACCCTCGAGAAGATGATATCTTTCGATTATGGAAAAACTGGTGCAATCATAGTAAACAACGCAGATTGGTTAGATAACATAAAATATATAGACTTTTTGCGTGATATAGGGACACATTTTTCTGTAAATCGCATGTTAGGCTTTGATAGTGTGAAAATTAGGCTAGATAGGGAGCAAAATCTAAGCTTTCTCGAGTTTAATTACATGTTGTTACAAGCCTATGATTTTGTCGAGTTGAATAAAAAGTATGGCTGTCGTCTCCAGATTGGAGGGTCAGACCAATGGGGAAATATAGTAAACGGAATTGAACTTGGCAAAAAGTTAAATTTACCTGAGCTGTTTGGTCTTACCACACCTCTTTTATTAAACGCACAAGGAAAAAAGATGGGCAAAACTGAAAGTGGAGCAGTATGGCTTGATGGTAGCATGCTAAAGCCCTATGACTACTGGCAATATTTTCGCAATGTTGATGATCAAGATGTTGGTCGTTTTTTGAGACTTTTCACTGATTTATCAATTGATGAAATTAAAAAACTAGAGTCCTTGAAGGATCAAGAAACAAACGAAGCAAAAAAGGTCTTGGCAACAGAAGTGACAAAAATATGTCACGGTTGTAAAGAAGCGAAACTTGCACGATCTGCTGCAATCTCTGCTTTTGAAAATGAAGACAGTTCATTGCTTTCTGGTTACACTATCACAAGAGAACAAGTTGCAAATGGCATACTCCTGATAGACTTGCTTCATGACACCGGTTTTGAACCTTCAAAAGGTGCGGCAAAGCGTTTAATACAGGGCAATGGATGCAAAGTTAATGATAATACTATAAATGATGTTAACTATATAATAAATTCTGAGAGCTTCAAAGATCAGTCATTCATAAAATTGTCTGCAGGAAAGAAACGCCATATTAAAATTTTAGTGAGTGAAGTAAGAAAGTGAATTTGTATCTGTTCAGCAGAGTGGTAAAATAAGGTAGGCGGGAAAAGACAACTACAAGAATAAATGGGTATTATACGAGTAGCTGGCACTTTCTTTCGCACAAAAATATTGTAAAGCGCTTTCGTATTTACCAACTTAGTATCTGATCTGGAATCTCAGCACTAGGAAACCTTATTATAAAGTAATGCTAGCACTTTCTTCACGCACATTTGTTAAGACTGCTACTCCATCAACTTTAGTATTAGGCTTTAACAGTTTATATGTTACATTGCCAACCGTTAGTGCTGCTGCTGTAATTGCAGCCACTGCTATAACTATAGGTATTAACTCAGCTGTCACTGTTCGAGTTGCAAAAAGTGCCACTGCTATAGCAGTACCTAATAATGTAGCTGCCCCACCAGCAATCTGCCCTTTCTTAATTGCTGAACGATTAAGATAGTGTAAAGGAGTATTTCCCAACATATCTACTGAATTAACATCGGCACCTTTTTTTATTAGAACATTTGCTATGTTTATACTTTTAAGATGAGTAGTCTCATGTAAAGGAGTCTCTCCTCCTGCACCTTTTTCTATGAGAGAGTTCACTATATTTTCTAGGTTACAGGAAGCAGCTAAATGCAAAAGAGTCACTTTTTCACCATCTTTAAACACATAATTTATATCAAAGCCAGACTTTTCTCACTCTTCATATTCCTTTGAATATCTTTTCAGCTCATTTTGTATTTTTTCAATTACGTTATCTTTGCTTAAATCTTTGTCAACATTAACTAAACTCAATAATTCGTGCCAATTTGAAATTTCCATTGCCATAACCTTACCTTTAATTTTCAATAATGTATTTAATTATATGATAAGAAGTCAATTTAAATAAATTACACATACATGGAACTTATCAGATAAATATATAATATGAACTAGATTCCAGCGGGCTTTGTTGCATCACTATCTATGAAAGGTTAACTATACAAGCAGCTTATTGAAAATCTTATTTTTTGCAATCAATCTGATCAAATTTAAGAATAGTAATTTATTGTTTGTACTAGTAAATTTAATTCTACTTAAAATAGCTAAAGCATTGAAATTCTTGAATTCTAGCTAGATTAGTGAATGATAGTAAAACTTCTTTTACTTAAATTTAGATATTTACTGACTGTCCTTACTATAAATGCTAGAATAATAAGCTATTGATATTCTACATTTTTATCTTTTATCCATCGTAGATAGCGATTCAACAAAGCCCAATGGCGTCAACTTAAGGAAAGATGTTAAGGAGTAAAATACTGTGAAAAATAGGACCTTTGGTTTCTATTTTATTTCAATAAAGAAGATATCAGTAAAGCTGATCTATTAAGGTGTCACATAGAGGAGTGCTATAAACGACTCAAAGTAGAAGGAGAATTAGAGAATTTTTCTGGGATAAATTTAGAAACAAGAATTTTGTGCAAACTTGGTCATGTGCAATACTTCATATGTGTGATGCACAAGAGCCTTGGAACCCAGATCAAATTGCTGAGTATCGTTTAAATTTTTCAGTTTTATTTGGTGTAATGAGACAGAAACTTTATCAGGTGCTTATTAGCACCAAAAAACTTTCAAGCCCTTTTTAAAATACGCACTAAAGTTAACGTGAAGATTGTATAGCCGCAATAAAGTAGATAAGCCTAAACGCCATAATGTCTTTAGGAGAGCTTGCTAATTTATTCTCTTAAGTTAACGCCATTGCCTGAACAGATACATAAAAAAGTAGTACTTGCAAGAAAGAGTTACTTAAGAAATTAATTAACTTTGCTATTTTCTCTAACATACCTAGAAGAAATAGATACATTATCTAATGCAGTCCTAATACTAGCATTGTTCTCATTAACAACTACAGCTAGCTCACAAGCATTCAAAGTATATCTACCATATGGAAACAGTACAGTACTTACTTCAGTAAATGCATCTTGTAGCATGCTACTATTTTTAGCTCGTATTAAAATAGAATTGATACATTCATTATTACCTTTATATATAGCAAAGGCAAATGGTTTAATGACATACGTCACGCCTGGAAGCTGCACAATATCTTTAGAAGTAAGGATATTTCGTAGTGTATCACTATTTTGAACTCGTATTAAAATAGTGATACATTCGTTATTGCCTTTATATATAGCAAAGTTAAGTGGCGTTAAAGTATACGCTATAATATTTAAATACTGTACAATATTTCTAGAAGCAAGAATATCTTGTAATATACCATTTTCTTGGGCTTTTGTTAAAATAACATTAATATACCTTCCCTTATTATGATGTATGGCAAAGCCAAGCGATGTTAAGGTGTACATCAAACCATTTTGATAGTTTATAATATTTGCAGTAGTAAGAATATCTTGTAGTATACCATTGTTTTGAGCTTGTTCTAAATAGAATTAACACATTCATTATTGTCTCTATGTATAGCTAGGCTAAGCAGTGTTAAAGTGCGTCCTCCACCTGTTGGAAATCGTGTAGTATATCAAGTGATAAGAACTTTAGTAAATCATTTCCTGAAACTGCTTCCAAGATATCGCTGATGCTCCTTCCATTCCATATAGATCTTTTTAGCTAAAAATACAAATCTTTTTGTTTTCGTGTTAAATTTTGATGATTTAGCATATTCTTGTAACCTCGTTTTAAAGTCAGTGCAGTTTAATTATTCTATGTTAGTATACACCAATAGAAAAAATTTCATCATATGTTCTGGAAAAAATTTACACAGGTTAATGAGGAAACCGTAAGAGAGAGCCTAAAAAAGGTTATAGAGAAGAAAAGTGGTAAGAATGTTGGTGTAGTATCCTCAATTGTTATTAAAGGTAAAGATGTTGCTTTTGCTCTTGAAGTTACTGAGCCAAATGAAGAATTAAGAAAAAATTGTGAGCAAGCTGTTAAGGCGATACCGGGAGTAGGAAAGGTTACTGTAGTTGCTACTGGTCAAAAACAAGCTAGGCAACAAAAAGCTAAACTTCATATCGAAGGAGTGAAAAATATAATTGTCGTTGCTTCTGGTAAAGGAGGTGTGGGTAAGTCGACAGTTGCACTAAATCTAGCTCTTTCGTTAGCAGAATTAAAACATAAAGTTGCGCTAGTTGATGCAGATATATATGGTCCTTCGATTCCTAAAATGTTGGGCACTGAGAAATTAAAACCAGAAATACAGAGTGGTAAAGCAATGCCTATAGAGAAACATGGTCTCTATACTATTTCAATTGGCTATTTTATTGATAAGGACCGCGCAGTAATATGGCGTGGACCTATGATCACAAAAGCACTTTACAATTTGCTAATGGGAACAAGGTGGTCTGATATAGAATATTTAATCATTGATACACCGCCTGGCACTGGCGATGTACATTTAAGTCTGATGGAGAATTTTAGTTTAACTGGAGCAATAATAGTTTCAACTCCACAGGAGCTTGCTTTAATCGATGCACAAAAAATTTATGATATGTTCACAAAGCTCAGCGTGCCAATTATCGGCATTGTGGAAAATATGAGCTATTTTGTTCAAGATAATTCAAAAATACACATATTTGGAAAAGGTGGTGCAAAAAAAATGTCTGAAGAGCTGGGAGTCAAACTCTTGAGCAGAGTTCCTCTAGATCCGCAAATATGTAGTGCTTCTGATTGTGGAAATCCTTCAATACTAAGTGAGGATTTAGTAAGGATTTATGAAGGCATTGCTAAAGATGTTAGGTCTTTTGTATGCAGTCTATAAAGTTTTTTTAAACTACTTTTAAAATAGGTAGAATGTAATTTTAGGTGAATAAAATATTTCAAATGGCAGCAGCTACCTCGTATCTGAACAGACAATAGACTTCTTGGATAACTTAAGAAACAAGTAGTAGAAGCAATATTAGGGAAGGTATAAATTTTGAGCAGGTAAGTAAACTTGATGAAGAGAAGCTTCGAAGACTAAGAGGAGTAAAAAGAAAAACATTGGAAAAATAATAGAAATTTTAATAGAGGAAGAGGCCAAGAAAAAGGCAAGAGGAGGAAAACCAAATATATTTATTAATAGCACTCGAATATTTGTGTAAATACCGTACATATTTCCATATAGTGCAAAGCTATGGAATAAGTGAAAGTTCTTGCTAACGGCTGAATAGAAGATGCATTGATAAAACATCCAGATTTCAGAAAGATAAAGAGCTATGAAAGTTAAATAGGAGTATGCAAAAGTTTTATAAAAAGGGAATGTTCAACTCCCCCATAGAAGATCAAAAAATATCCTTAGGTTATCCAAGAAGTCTATTGTTGGTAAACATAAAAGGCTATTTGCCTTTTTATCTAGTTTATGCAGGAGGTCTATATTTATTGTTGAGTGTGATTTTAGGCATTTCTGCTAAAACGCAACTTTTAAATCGCCAAAATTTCTCCTTGCCTTTACTAATTCCGATTCTTGGAGTGCACACATAATCTGGTTTGAGGTGATATTCATAGAGACAAAATTCATGACTTATAGTAAGGTCTTGTTTATTATGTTCTTTTGTAATGTTTAATTTTTTGCACAGTATGCCTGGCCCGCCTAAATTTGCTTCAAGCGGTTCAGTGAGCTTTAATCCTCGTATTAACACTGCTGCTGGGAATCCTTCTGCTTCTGTTACAATATTTAGACAATAGTACATTCCATATATAAAATATACGTACGAAAACCCTGGCGTACCAAACATTACTGAGGTTCGATTAGTATAGCCTCTTGCTGCATGACAAGCTGGGTCATCCATTCCTATATACGCTTCAACTTCAGTTATTATTCCACTAAAATTAGAAAATTTCAGAATCTTCCCTAGCAGCTCCCCAGCTACGGTTAAAGTTGGCCGTTCATAGAAATTTCTTGGTAATATTGTGTTATTCATCATAGAAGTACAAGTTACTTACATTTGTAAGCAAGTTATACTATTTTTGCTTTTTCTTATTTATTTAGTCAAGAGCATCTCTGAGAAGTAGAAGTTGGTGTTGTTGTCACATTTGTTACATCTGTTGAAGGCTGCTGTAAAACCTTGACTGATTCAGAGCTCTTTTGTTGCAATTGCGGTACTAACGCTTCATATAAAGATTTTGGTTCACGTCTCTTACCTATTTTGACTTCTTTATTTGCACGCAACTGCTCTGCAGTAACACCGTTGCCTTCAAGGAGAGTTACACCATTATTACCATCAATGTTAACTTTAATTTTGCATTCTCTTCCATCAACATACCACTTTAAAGTCATTTCATATAACCCACTAATTATTTCATAAACTCTTTCCTCATTATCACTATCATTATTAATATAGCAACATGCCCCCCTCTTTTTTTCTTGATTAGGATGACAAAATGTAATTGTTCTTACACCATACTCTTTACATATACTACCGCCTAGAAGTTTAGCTATATCTACTCCTTCTTTATTGGCATGTAGCACAACTCTCACGGTGGGGTAAACAATATTACCTTCCCTTTTGCCTTCTTTTATCATTATGGACTCTATGGTATATACCTTCGATATCTCTGCCTTAATTTGGTCAGCAATCTTGCCTACAATCTCTTTACCATGATAGTGAGATTCTCCTTTCTTCGGAGAAAAAGGTTCTTTGTTTGTAGTATTAGTGTCTGGATCATTCTGTAACTTAAAGAATTTATCCCATTCTTCATCACTGTCTAATTTAATATATTCACGCTTGTTCTTGCCTGATACTGCATTCTGAATACTAGACGATCCTTCTGTTACAGTTTTACCAGAGCTATTGCCTTTACCTTTTAGAAGAACAAGATGCTCTTCTGACCTTTCTTCCTTACTCAACTTTGAAGCTGCATCACCAAAAGAAGGTTTCTCTACTATATGCGTGTAAGAACTTTTAACTCTACTCTCATTATCAGGTACTGTAGTAGCCCAAAAAAGCTTTTTAATATAATCTAACATATGCTACCTCTTACCATTAACTAAATATCAGTATGCAAACTTTGCTATAGCTAATCAATAACTAAATTTACTCCAAATAAAATGAGCTGATAAAAAGGTATAAATTGAGATTAGGTAAAGCTTTTGGTATAATATCTAGTTAATTTTGAATAGGCAGGTGATCTCAGCTACAAAGACGTTTTTTATCTCATTTATTTTTGGGTTTATTCTCTTTCCCTATTTTATAAAACTTCTAAAAAAGATAAGTAAAGATGGACAACCAATCAGATCATATGGACCAGAAAGTCATTTAATAACAAAAAAGAATATACCACCTATGGGTGGAATAATAATACTAACTTCTGCTTTATTACCAATCCTGCTTTGGACTCAATTAACACCAGAAATTTCATTGCTGGTATTTATAACTCTATTTTTTGCTCTACTTGGATTTATTGATGACTATTTAAAATTGAAGACAAATCACCACCGAGGTTTAAGTGCAAAAACCAAAATACTTATTCAGTTTGTCGTTACTCTGGTCTGTATGTTTATACTTAAGCTACAATCTGCTGAAGGTTTTACAAAAATTTCTCTATTTAGAGAAGTAGCAATCGACCTTGGCTATCTATATATTCCGTTTGCTGCATTTGTAATTGTCGGCTCTTCTAATGCTGTGAATCTTACAGATGGCCTAGATGGCCTTGCTGCAACTCAAGCCATTACTTCCTTTGCTTTTTTGGGGCTAATTGCATACATAACTCAGGCAGATGTAAACATTACTTTATTCTGCATTGCATTTATAGGAGCTATTTTAAGTTTCTTGTGGTTTAACACACATCCAGCAAAAATATTTATGGGTGATGTTGGAAGCCTATCAATCGGTGCAGCTTTAGGACTCACTAGTGTTCTAATTAAAAAAGAAATGCTTTTTGCCGTTATTGGAATAATCTTTGTAATAGAGACTTTATCTGTGATTATTCAGGTATCATATTTTAAATATACAAAATTTAGATATGGAGCAGGAAGAAGAATTTTCCTTATGACACCAATACATCATCACTTTGAAAAGAAAGGGTGGTCAGAAAATACAATAGTTATAAAATTTTGGATAATTTCTATCGTTTGTTCGATTTTTGCTTTAACTTTCTTATTATAGGAACTATGAAATATCCAGATTTCACATTAGAAAATACATTATCAGGAATTATAGCAGGAGTAGATGAAGTTGGAAGAGGTCCGCTTGCCGGTCCAGTGATATCTGCAGCTGTAATATTTACTGATAGAGATACGGTTATTGATGGAATAAACGACTCAAAAAAGCTAACCCCTAAGTGTAGGCAAGTTCTATACGAAAAAATAACGTCTGTTGCAAAATTTGGTATAGGAATGGCAAGCGTAGAAGAAATAAACTCATACAATATTTTGCAAGCAACAAAGCTTTCAATGAAACGTGCGTTGGCAAACTTGAATCTAGAACTAGATTATGTGCTAGTTGATGGTAACCAACCACTTGAAGTGAAATGGCAAACAAAGTCTGTAGTGAATGGTGATAGTTTAAGTATATCAATTGCAGCCGCTTCAATCGTTGCAAAAGTTACAAGAGATCGACTTATGGAAGAATTGCACAATAAACATCCTCAATATAATTGGTATAAAAATAAAGGATATGGAACAAAAGAACACCTCAGCGCTATTGGCCTTCATGGAATTACGAAGCACCATAGAAAGAATTTTGCACCTATAAGAATACTATAGCCTTTAATCACTTACCTTTTTTGAAAGGTATGTTTTCATTAAACAGGCAGACTGTACTTGATCCGTTTCTTAAGGTAAATACCGAGCTTACTCTTTCAATTATCAGGTAGTCATCAACTGTACGAAAATTTATCAAGGATTCATATCCTGCAGAATCAACCATAAAAACTGCCGGGAAATCAGAGTTTATTTTATTAAATTGTAGATATGTAAATTTTCCGTCATCAAAAACCTTAATTGGTATTATTGATTGACTGCCTTTAATGTGCGAGATGGAATAGTTAAAATTCAAGCCTTTCTTTATAACCTCAATATCACTTATATCAGGGATAGTGGTATGACTAGCTTGCTCTAGAATATCACCGTTACTCGTTGAATAAATTTCATCACTGTTGAACAGTGGATAAAGAAACCTTACTTCATATGCTAACCTTGGATCATCTAGCCCGTTTGCTTCTTCAGCATGAAATTCGAAATAATAAACTCTTTTATTGGTAATTATAGTTGCATTAGTATCGGCAATATCATCTATAGGCTTAATAAATAATCTATTACCTTGAGGAAGGAGTTGCCAACCGGTTGCATCACCCATTGAAAGACTCTCTATTACCTCCCCTGGCTCAAACAATATGCTGGATTGATAACCATAAAAGCCCGTGTACTTATGTATAGCCTGTGGATTATAATTCATTACCTTTATGTGGTTATCACCAGCTATTGGTCTTGGTTCCTGTTTTGCAAGTGCATAACCACCACAAAAAAATAATAGTGCAACAAAGAGTACCCTAATCATAGTATCAAAATAAACTGATCTTTATTTTATCATTGATAGACATGTACCGCAACTATCAAACTATCCCAGTAGTAAGCGACAGAAAATGCAAGCTTCATAATAATTCATTACTGCAGGAAAAAGGGAAGTGTTAAATAAACTGTGTCAAACCTCCATTTTTTGTTTCTATTTTATTTTTACTTCTCGGTTTGACACAGTTTATTTAACACTCCCTGCAAAGAAATTAACTACAGATTTTATGTCTAAGTTACTCCACAAAATTTTTCCTTTCCTTATCCAAGATTCAAATTTATAGTATCGATTCCCTTTTATGAAATATGAAGCCATCTCAAGTTATAGTTAAGCCTATATTCAGTGAATTACTTTCACAAGTGCAATTGATTTTAGTGTTATACTGTTCTAACAGTAAAGAAGTCATATAGATAATAATGTCTTTTGTATCCAAACGAATATCATTTTTTTTTGTTAATTTGCTCACTAATAATGTACTTATTGATTTATGTTCATTTACTACTTTTATAGTGAGTAGTGTTTTATCTTCTGTTTTAGTCAGTAAAATAGACACTAATTCAATTTGTGCCACTGCACTGATTATAGTTATCACCATATTGGAAATTATCTTATTTATTTTTTCAATTAAGTTTTCTGTAGGACATTCACTTACTCTCCACTGAAGCTTTACTTTTTTTTTAATAAATAATTTTCTATATTGGATTTAGTCTTAACAAAGCTGCAATTATCTGATGAATGAGAATACGCTTGCTTCATAACTTTATATTTATATATTAAATCATCGGAGCTTTCTTTAAGCAATGACAATGCTTCGTTTTGCATATTAGGGTTGTTTTCTTCAAGCTCTTCCAATCCACCCACTATTCCTTGCATAGAACTAGCAAAATCATGAAGAATTCGTCCTGATAGGCACTCTGTTATTAACATTATGTTTTTATTCATTGGATAAAAGTATAAATGATTTAAGTTAACCCTATATTGGTAGGCATGTAGTAGTCAATTTAAGAGAAAGTTTCGTTGCGCTTTTTGTGTCAAAGCATTAATGTAGTATTAATAATTATAAGATTTGTGAAGGCGTTATGAATACTTATGCTAAATCTGGAATAGACCTTAAACTATATAATGAACTAATAAAAAAAGTTAAACCTATTATTGAAAAGACTAAAGGAGAAGAAGTAATTAGTGAAGTAGGATCATTTTCCGCATTGTTTGACTTTTCTTCGCTGAGTAAGAAATACGACCATCCAGTACTTGTTTCCTCAACTGATGGAGTGGGCACAAAACTATTAATAGCTCAAGAGGTGAATAAGCATGATACTATAGGTATAGACTTAGTTGCAATGTGTGTAAATGATTTACTTGCACAAGGAGCAACACCTTTATTTTTCCTTGATTACTTTGCAACAGGCGTTTTAAACAAAAACGTTTTATTGTCTGTAATCCAGGGCATTGCAGAAGGGTGCAAGGAATCTAAAATAGCATTAGTTGGTGGAGAAACTGCAGAAATGCCTGGAATGTATGGTAACAATCACTATGACCTTGCAGGGTTTGTGGTTGGTGTTGTTGATCGAAAGCAAATTCTTCCAAATTGTAGTATAATGAAAGCAGGTGACTGTGTAGTTGGTTTAGAATCAAATGGAATTCACTCAAATGGATTTTCTTTGGTGCGCCATATTTTTAAAAGCTTAGGTATAAATTATAATGATATATCTCCATGGAATAATAAATCTTGGGGTGAAATATTACTTAAGCCAACAAAGATATATGTTGATTCTTTGTTGCCTATTATGCCAAAGGTAAAAGGCATTGCGCATATAACAGGTGGCGGGTTAATAGACAATATTCCAAGAATTCTCTCAGAAAATTTATTTGTAGACATAAATATTAATTCTTGGAAATGGCCAGATATATTTTTATGGCTGAAAGAAGAAGGCAAAATAGAAAAGAGAGAAATGTTAAAAACATTTAATTGCGGCATAGGTATAGTACTGATTGTAGATCCCGATAATATGAAGGATGTGGAAAGCCATTTCCAAAAGCGTGGAGAAAAAATTGAGATTATTGGAAAACTTGATGAGGCATGTAACCCTCCACTTGATAGAGTAGTATTTAGTTAGTCTAACTTTACTGACAGTCTTTTTGCAACTTCTGAGTATGCTTCCTTTAAGTTTCCTAGATTTAAACGGAAAACATCTTTGTCTAGCTTTTTATGCGTATTTTTATCCCATAGCCTACAATTATCAGGGCTGATTTCATCGGCTAAAATGATTTTAGTGCTGTTGTTTATCAATTTGCCAAATTCTAACTTGAGATCAACTAAATATATATTTGCATTTGAAAATAGGTCGACTAAGATTTTGTTGATCTTTAAAGTTGTAGTTTTAACTTCTTCCATTTCTTTATGGGATAACCAACCAAAATATAATATGTGATTTTCATTCACCATTGGGTCGGCTAGGTCATCATTTTTGTAAAAAAACTCGATTATAGGAGATGTAAGTGTCTCACCTTCTTTGATATTAAAACGTTTGCAAAAGCTGCCAGCTGCAATGTTTCTAACCACTATCTCAAGAGGTATTATCTTGAGTTTTTTGACTAGCTGTTCTCTTTCGTTTAGAGTGTTTATAAAGTGCGTGCTAATTCCTGCTTCTTCAAGCTTTTCCATGATAAAAGCACTAACATGATTATTAATTATTCCTTTGCCCTCAATAATTTCATATTTTTCCTTGTTGAACGCTGTAACATCATCTTTAAAGTACTGTATAACAGTTGATGAGTCTTCAGTTTCAATAATGACTTTGGCTTTACCTTCGTATATCGTTTTATTCAGTGACATATTTAATTTAACTATGTATCATATCAATTTACTGTTCTTAGAGTATAGCCCCAAATAACTTAAAATAAACCTTAATGGCGTTCAATGTTACAATATTAACCATATTTCCAGAAATGTTCCCCGGATTTTTGAACTATTCTCTTACTGGAAGAGCGTTGGAAAAAAAAATATGGAATCTTGAAATAGTAAATATTCGTTCTTTTGCTAAAGATAAACATTCAACTATAGATGATGTTCCATATGGAGGTGGAGCAGGGATGGTTATGCGCCCAGATGTGATTGGTAATGCAGTTGATAATGTGCTTTCTGCTCATAAAAATACTAGATTTATTTATATGACTCCATCTGGTACAAAATTTAATCAGAGCATTGCAAAGGAGCTAACAGAAATTCCTCATGTAACAATATTGTGTGGTCGATTTGAAGGTGTTGACCAAAGAGTAATTGATGTGTATACTCCTTATGAGTTAAGTATTGGAGATTATATACTTTCGGGAGGTGAGCCAGCTGCAATGGTGGTTCTTGATGCATGTATTAGGCTTCTTCCAGGTGTAGTAAATAATTTCGATAGCGTTGCTGAAGAAAGTTTTAGTTATAGTGGTGGTATGCTTGAATATCCTCAATATACTAGGCCTGAGCAGTGGAGTAGGTACAAAGTTCCTAAGGTTCTGTTGTCTGGCAATCACAGAAAAATAAGTGATTGGAGAAGGGAACAGTCATATGTTAGAACAAAGGAACGTCGACCTGAATTGTTGAATGGAGATGATAAATGACAAACTTACTTGAAAAATTTAACGAACAACAAATACAAAGGTTAGCCAAAGAGATGCCAGCTTTTTGTCCTGGCGATGATTTGAAGGTCACTTTTAAGGTAGTTGATAGTACGGGTGAGCGTATACAGATATTTGAGGGCGTATGTATATCAAAAAGAAATCGTGGATTACACTCTTCTTTTTCAGTTAGAAAGGTAAGTCATGGAGAAAGTATAGTATCACAATTTTTTGTTTACTCTCCTGCATTAATTTCAGTACAAGTGATGAGAAAGGGAAAGGTCCGTAGAGCAAAATTATATTATCTGTGCAAGCTATTTGGGAAAGCTGCAAGGATCAAAGAACGTACTACTTATGTTAAAAAAAAATCTAAGTAGATACAATAGGGAGTGATGTCAATTGTATCATCTCAAAACTCTCTCTTATTATCCCAGTGTGTGGCGCACAACTGTACTTTGCCTCCTGCTGTGGTGTCATCCCAATGTTTGACACTGGGATCCAGATTCTCCTTTTGGTTTGTGCTTTCATGGAAAATATAAAAATTATTTGCAGGCAAAGCCTGTTAGATCTCAGTGTCAAGCACTGGAAAAAGGGGAAAGTCTTTTCAAATCCTCATGTAAAGAAAAGTAAATGGGTATAATAAAGAAAAACTTCCTTAAGTTACTTCAATCTAAGCGCGTACATGCTCGTGTAAAAAGAAAAAATAAAAAGAACAGCATTTTATGCTTTTGCTCTTTTACAGCACTGATTGTCTCAATTGGGTGTCCTATATGTATATTACTAAGTATATTAGTTAACTCTTACAGTGCTTTAACAGTAACGAAAATTTTATTGCCAGTTGAAATAAATGCTGATCTTATTTTAACTAATAATCCTGGTGATTTACGATATAAGTCCATTAGACTACTCAATAACTCTTTACATAAAGTGTTTGAAGGAATTGACTTTAAAGACAGTGACGAAATTTTAAGTCGTAACTCTTACAAGGAGCTAGAGAGGTTTTTTCTTAAGAGAGTAAAAAATAGTGGTGAATATGAGATTTGGTTTACCGCATCGAGTGTGATCAATTCACTATATAAAAATAAATGTTTGAATGATCATTATGCTAAATTACTTGATTGGTTAAAAGAGAAGGGAAGAGTAAGAAAATTTTTTAATAAGTCTCTGTTTCTTAAGTCTGATTCTTGTGAGCCTGAGAATGCAGGGATTTTAGGGGCATTTATCGGTTCATTAATGACAATTATAGTATGCTTAGCGTTGGCATTGCCAATAGGAATTATGTCAGGTATCTGTCTTTATGAATTTATGCCTAGAAATAGGCTAATAACAAGTATTGTAGAAATTAGCATGAATAACCTTGCTGCAGTGCCTTCGATAATATTTGGTGTGGTAGGACTGACTCTCTACTTGGGCATATTTGGTTTACCCCGTTCTTCACCGCTTGTTGGCGGGATGACTCTTTCATTTATGATGCTGCCTAATATTATTATTGCAACAAAAAATGCCTTTACAAACGTTCCTATTGCAATAAAAGATGCAGCGTTTGCGCTAGGTGCACCTCACATCAAGGTGATATTGGATCACTCTTTACCGATTGCGTTGCCACGGATAATACATGGTGCAGTGCTTGCAATTGCAAGGATTTTAGGCGAATCTTCCCCTTTACTTATGATAGGCATGGTAGCATTTATTGCTGATACACCTACATCCTTCTTCGATCCGGCAACTGTTTTACCTGTACAAATATACATATGGTCAAGTAGTCCTGAAATTGCATTTATTGAGCTTGCTGCCATTGCAATTATAGCTTTATTGTTAATGCTATTTGCTTTGAATTTAATAGCAAATTTTGTAAAAAGAAAGTTCGAGTTTTTTGATTCATGAAAATTACAATCCTATCTGGTTATGGCTTAAATTGCGAAAAAGAAACTGCATTTGCATTTATGGAATGCAGCAGAAAGCTTGGTATTAATAATATTGAAGTAAAAATCGTTCACATTAATGATATTATAGATAATCCAAGTGAACTGAAATTAAGCAATATACTTGCAATTCCAGGAGGTTTTTCCTATGGTGATGATACTGGTGCTGGTAATGCATTTGCTTTGCGTATAAAAAACAACTTGTTAGACGAATTTCAAAATTTCTTATCTCAGGATAAGCTTATTATAGGGATATGTAATGGTTGCCAGATATTAGTAAAATTAGTTCCAGAATTCTCTAATCTAGCTTTAACCTCTAATGATATAGGTAATTACCAATGTCGTTGGATTAGAGTGAGAGTTAATCCGCAGAGTAGTTCTGTTTGGCTACGGGGCCTGAGTGAGCTATATCTTCCTGTTGCTCATGGAGAAGGCAGGTTTTTTATGGATCAAGATATTTTAAATCAATTGATTGAAAATAATTCCGTTGCACTGCGTTACGTTGATGAAAATGGTGACTATGCAAATTTACAATTTCCTTACAATCCAAACGGATCTATATACGACCTGGCAGCTTTGTCAGACAAAAGTGGTAGAGTTTTAGCTTTAATGCCTCACCCAGAGAGAGGAATATTTTTTACTCAGCAGGACAACTGGCCTCTTGAAAAAGAAAAATGTAAACGTTCAGGAGTGGCTATGCCAAAATATGGTGATGGAATGCTCATATTTGAGAATGCACTAAAATATTTTGCGTAAGTATTACAATACGTTACATACAACAAGTTTTTAAGCCATACAAAGTTACTTTCCTTTGTTATGACAATAAATCCTTATCTTTGATCTGCAGAGTAGCTTTCTCTAACGTTAGGGATATAATTGTTCCACTTTCCAATTGCTTTTCTCAACAAGAGTATATCTAAATCTAGTGTGTCTCCTATATTCACCTTCTTGCCAAAATTCAATTACCTTTGGGATTACGCAAAATCCCACCCAAAAGTCAGGACGAGAAACTTGTGTATTGTGAAATTCTTTCTCTTTCAATTCTATAGCCTGCTCAAAATCTTGCCAATTTTTCAGAACTCTTGATTGTTTTGAGCACCACGCGCTAATTTGACTATCACGTGCTCGAGAAGAGAAATATTCGTCAGCCTTTTTGCCGCTTAGAAGCCTAACTTCTCCTTCAATTCGTACTTGTCTAGAAAATTCTGTCCAATGAAATACGAGTGCAGCTTTGGGGTTCTCAGTCAATTCTTTTCCTTTTCTACTGTTTGCGTTAGTGAAGAACACAAAACCTTCTTTACTATACTCCTTTAGTAATACCACTCTTGCAGATGGAATGCAGTCTTTGCTACACGTTGCTAGCGTCATTGCAGTTGACTCTTTACACGGAAAATTAAGTACTTCTTGATACCACTTTGAAAACAAATCAAAAGGATCTTTTTCAGGTAAGAGTGTCATATGCAAAAATAAAATTTAATTCTGACATGCATTGCAAAAATAAGTGCTACGACCATTTTGTCGTATAAGTGTTATGATATTGTTGCAGATTCTGCAAGGTTTTTGCACTTTACCATATACGTAAAAGTTATTTTGAAAGTATCCAGCAGATCCAGATGGTTGTGCATAATCTTTCAGTGTTGAACCACCAGCAGCAATTGCATCACTCAGAGTATTTTTTATTTCGATAGCAAGTTTTTCGCACTCTATATATGTTAAATCTTGTGCTAGCCTAAGTGGTGATATGCGAGCTCTAAATAAGCTCTCAGAAGCATATATGTTACCTACGCCAACTATTAGCTTATTATTCATTAATACTGATTTGATATTTGCTTTTCTGTTCTTTAGCAACTTCTGTAAATAATGTCCGTCAAATTCATCTGTGAGGGGTTCTATTCCTAGGTTATTAAAAAAATTTAGTTCTTGCTCTCTGTTTAAAACAATCACTAATCCAAACCTTCTTGGGTCATTAAAGATTAGTGAAGTGTTGTCAGAAAATAAGAATATCACATGATCATGTTTGTTCTGTGCTTGATTGTCTTCAGCATATATAAGCTTTCCGCTCATGCCAAGGTGTATGATTACAGCCATACTACCATCTATATTCGAGATTATATATTTACCTCTACGCTTGATATCATTTATAACTTTGCCCTTTAGCAAATCATCAATATTCTTCGTTATTGGTACACGCAAATTCCAATTATTGACTGTAACATTACTTATTTTCTTATTTTTGATTTTATCAAATAAGAAGTTAGAGATTACTTCCACTTCTGGGAGTTCTGGCATCTTGTCTACTCTGTTGCTGTTTTTTTCTTTTTAGAATATTTTGCTTTAAAGCTTTTGCCAATCTTTTTCTCTCTTCTTCTTTTTCCTTATTTTTTTTCATGTTATTCATTATCATAATACGTGAACTTGCCGTTGTAGCTCAGGTGGTAGAGTACGTCATTGGTAATGACGAGGTCCCAAGTTCGAATCTTGGTAACGGCAGTTTAGAGGACGATATTCATAAAGTCAATCCTCTAGATGCTAATTAGATTATAGAAAAACGTCTAGTAAATACCTTTTATACACTACCATTAAGCTGCTTTTTCAGTATCACTATTCAATAATACCTGCCGTAATTTTTCTTTAGAAAATCCATGCATTAAAAGGAATTGTATAATCCTTTGCCAAAAATCCCTCACAATATACTGAAGGATTATTAAAACTTACGTTGGCAACCTCAGTTGCGGATTAGCCAACGAAGTAAAGCTTAGAAATGCAGGGCTTTTTCGGCTGCATGGAATATGAAACAAGCGTAGAAAAAATGTGTACCAAAAAATTTATCGGTGATCTATGTCTTGTATGCTCAATCTCAAAGTTGTTTTTCAGAGAGCCAAAAACTGTCTCAATAATCGATCTTTTTCTTAACAAAATCTTCTCATTTAGCGCCATTAATGAGTTTTTCATACCCTTTTTTATACTGGTTACAAGCTTTAACCCTCTATCGAATAATTCGTGAAAAAGATCTTTTTTGATATATCCTTTATCTCCAAACAATAATCCAGTCAATTTCTGAGTTAAATTTGGCACAGGTTTTCTATCATCAATGTTGCCTTTTGTCACCGTAACCCCTTGAATTTCGCCAGCTTCGTTGATTACTAGATGTAGTTTAAAACCGAAAAACCACCCATAGGTAGTCTTTCCAATCTTTGCCAACCCTTTGAAAACTTTATTTCTCGAGGTCCTTTTTGGATGGCAAACAGCGATAGATGTTGCATCTATGTACGAAATCCCTGTCACTTTTGACTGTTCGCAAAACCATTGCATTAAGAGCACTAAATACCATAAAACCCTAGATTTTAGCCTAATAAACCTACTATAGGATGGCAATTTTGGAAACGCTGATTCGTATAATAATTTCAAATAATGCACATAGAAAATTTTAAAATTGTCGCACTTGGATTGGTGATATAGCAATATTATGGTAAGAATCTCTGAATGCGTAATCTCTGGCGTCCTGGTTGGTTTTTTGCTACTTGGTAGAAGTTTTTCTGCAAAATTCTTGTCAACTGAATTGCAAAAATCGTCGATCAGGCAAAATAATTCTGTTATATTTTCATTCATTGGTAACCTCTCTATTTTGTAAATAATTTTCCGAGGTTACCCTATTTTCCTGGCTTTTTCACTGATTTCTAATCCGCAACTGGGGTTGGCAGGGTTAAACCTGTTACCATAACTTCCCCCACCACAAATATTTTCATAACAACACTGCTTACAATCATCAGGCCTATTTTCCATATCACTCAAAAAGTTGTTAAAAAATTTATCTGATAAGAACTTAGCCCAACTAGTATTGCTGATGTTATATTCGACAAATTTATGAGGGACACATGTTCTCAAATCATCTAGTGGGCCGAGATTACCATTATTGGAAACACATATTAACGGTAATACAAAAGGACTTCTTTTGCCAAATCCTTCAACTCTTGAATAATTACCGTAAAATAGCTCTAATGAAAAGTTATATAGAAATTTCTCTATCCTTTTTATGATAGTTCTCAGTCAGGTCTTCTTTTATCTTATCTGCCCAGCATATATTACCATGCCCTCCACCATCTCTATCAAACTGACAATGGCTATTGTGATTATTTCTACCATGAAAATTATCTGAAAGCTTTTCTATTCTTTTAAGTATGACACTACTACTAACTTGACTGATATTAGCGCTAAGAAGCTCTAATAATAAATCCACTTGTTTTTCTTTATTGTTTACCATAATTATTTTGCCTTAAAATAGCAAAGTCTAGGTTTACTATAGCTTTTGTCAAGCATTTATCTGAGCTATTTATATATTGGAATGCTACTCGTCATTTTATTTGCTTTCAAATGTATAACTTTCGGTATCTTGTTTTCAAGGACTTTTAACTTAATATTACCACTATTAAGATCAATACTATAGCATTTTAGTTCTTGACCATCCTTGAGTCCCATATTATGGCAATCACTACCTAATTTAACCCCACGTATCTTTTGTAGCTCTAGACTTCTGGTTAAGTTAAAGCATATATCACTATACTTATCAGTATCTTGGAAAGTTAAATTTTTATTGAGTAATCTACTAGGTAACAAACTGAGAAGTATGCTAGAATCTCTTATAGAGGCTATGATATCTTTTATAAAGGACTCTGATAAGTCATGTTTTAAATGACTTGCAAATAAGTCAACATTAAAATTAACTTGCTTTGAAGTCGCTTCATTTATTATTCTATTTATAACATTTAATAAGTTATATTCTCCATTACTAATCTCATTTAATTTCTCATCAATTATCATTGCAAGAATAAAACCTTTGTTATAGCTCAACATGCTTATGTTTTGATCAAGTAAATGTTTTTTGCCTACCTTTTCAAAATTAATATCAAGTACCAAGTAGTTAAAATATTCTTTTAAAATAGTATTAATTATTTCTAAATATTCATCTTTATTAATAAGTTTCGTGTCAAGTAAGGTTTTCACTCCATAAAATTCCGTAAATCCTTCAAAAAACCACTTATATTTTATTTCATTTTTCTTATCGTTGTCTTGCTCTATTATATGTCCTATATATCTGTGAATTAATTCATGTGATATCACTCTAGTATAATCTTTGATATTTTTTTTTAAGCTTCCCTCAATAATTACATAGTCCTTTCCTGCGGTACCTGTAGTTCTACTAAGATTGGGATTATCAACAAGTACTATATTATACGGCTTACTTTCTAGTATGAATAAGTTATCTTGAGCTAAGATAATTTTATTAATAATATTTACAAGACTGATACTATTATGAGCATTGGTATAAAGCTTATTTCTTTTATCAAGATCAAAACTTCTAAAATCGTCAGTTCTAATAATTTTTTCTATATTATCAAAAGGTTTTCTAAAAGGTAAAAAATCAGGTAAGTTTTTTAAATGTGATGAAGAGTTATCTAAAGCAATAGCAGAATGCATATACTGAATGTATATAAGGAAAAAACAAATAATATAATTTAATAGACTGTGTACATTTTTAAGCTTAATGTTTGCCATAAATAAAACAGGACATTGAAGAAGTGTAAGTAATTACGATTAAGCAAATATAATTTATTGCTAAGTAGGTGATAAGGATAATTTTAATTATCTCTTTAAAACTTTACTCTTCCCATATTATTGAACACCTTATAATAAAGACTGAGAAGAAAGTTACAAAGGATTGTATATTCTTATCATCATAGCGCTGTTACTACAGTAATAACACTAAGAATAACTATAAGTTTCTTTGAATGATAGTTGAATTTTGATTGAAATTTTGAGGCTATAAAAACCGCAGGTACCAGTTGGTTTTTATTAGCTAAAGTAAACGTCAAATATCTGGAATTCTGGACATAAAATCCTCCTTTGAAAAAAAAGATTAGAAAAAAATGCAATGCACATACGACAGAAATTAAGTATGTGTGTATGCACCCACATACGCTGAAGAGGATACGCTACATTTTTTTATGAGTTTGATTGTTTAATAAAAAAAAGTCTGCAGACAAAGATAAATTTTTGAGCTCTAAAAGTATCTCTAATTGTCATTATAATCAGATTTAGAATATGCGGAAGTAATTTTTTAGCTATAAGAATATATTATAGAAAAAAGGAACCCAAAAGTTAGCGTTATTGGTAATCCAAGCGCTATTCTTGGTGTAACGGCACTGTAGACCTTACAATAAAGACTGAGAGGAAAGTTACAAAGGAAGATTATCATGCTTCTTCCATATTCTTTCTACTTTCTTGTTTTTAAGTAGCTCTAATGCTTTGTGAAAGTGATGCCTTGTTTTACTTGGCACTATAATGTCATCAATGTATCCATGTGATGCAGCAAAAAATGGATTAGCAAATTTCTCTTTATATTCTTTGATTAACGTTTGCTGTTCTTTTTCATGCCTAAATATAATTTCAACTGCACTTTCAGGGCCCATTACAGCTATCTCAGCGGTTGGCCAAGCATAATTTATATCACCTTTTAAATGCTTTGAGTTCATAACAATATATGCACCACCATACGCTTTTCTAGTGATAAGGCTAATTTTCGGCACGGTCGCTTCAGCGTAAGCGTAAAGCAGTTTCGCTCCGTGTTGTATTATATTATTGTATTCTTGATTCGTGCCAGGTAAAAACCCTGGAACATCAATAAGTGTGATGATGGGAATGTTAAATGCGTCACAAAATCTTACAAACCTTGCAGCTTTTCTTGAAGAGTCAATATCCAAGCATCCTGCAAGGTGCATAGGTTGATTTGCAACAACACCAATAGTATTTCCTCCAATTCTGCCAAAGCCAATTATGATGTTACGAGCAAAATCGGGTTTTAGTTCAAAAAATTTCCTTTCATCACACACCTTTTCAATGAGTTCATACATATCATAAGGAGTATTAGGATTACTAGGAACTAGAGTGTTCAAAGATTCATCAACATCATCAATTAAGTCGCAGATTGGTACAGTTTTTGGCAACTCCTGATTATTTGCTGGCAAAAAGGTGAAGAATTTTCGCATTTCTAGTAGCATTTCAACTTCATTATTGAATGCAAAATCTGCTACTCCTGTTTTGCTCGTATGAATTTTTGCTCCACCGAGATCTTCGTGGCTTACGTTCTCGTATGTAACTTTTTTCACTACATCTGGTCCGGTTATAAACATGTATGAGCTATTTTTTACCATGAAAATAAAATCGGTTAGCGCTGGAGAGTAAACTGCACCGCCAGCACATGGGCCCATGATTAGAGAGATTTGTGGTATAACGCCTGATGCATTTACATTCCTTTGAAAAATTTCTCCGTAACCAGCAAGGGAATTTACTCCTTCTTGGATTCTGGCTCCACCAGAATCGTTTAGTCCGATAATTGGAATTCTGGCATTAATTGCCATATCCATAATTTTGCATATTTTTTTTGCATGTGATGCACCAAGTGATCCACCAAAGACAGTGAAATCCTGAGAATAAACAAAAACTTTTCTGCCATAAATAGTACCATGGCCAATTACAACTCCATCACCTAAAAAATCAGCATTTTGCATGCCAAAATCAGTTGCGTGATGCTTCACAAACTTATCATACTCTTGAAATGAATTTTCATCGAGCAATATACTCAGCCTTTCTCTAGCGGTTAGCTTTCCTTTTTCATGTTGCTTGTTAACTCTATCAGGACCCCCTCCTTTTTCGGCTTCTAATGTTTTGATCTTTAGAGTTTCTAGTATTTCAGAGTCTTGCATGTAGTAAAATAACTTTCAAATTGGTTGTAAACTTTATTGAGCTTACAAATCCTATTGATTATACACATACACCGTTGCTGCATGCAACGGTGTATGTGTACGATAATTAATGCGCTAGCAATTTCTATTTAATATTTTGAGAATGCTGAGACTCACTAACATTCTGTGCACTTGCACTTGTTACACCTGTTGATGGATTAATTGTTATAACTTCTCTTTCAATTCCTTGTAAGTTTGAAGCCAATGAGACCAATTTTGCTAGAGTCATGTCATTATATTTATCCATCTTCTTATTCTCATAATAGCCAATTTTTATTTTTACAGCTTTGTTTTCCTCGAAGTCCTCAGGACTTATATTATCACTTAAATCAGTACAAAATACGTTACCATTTTCACTAATATTTAAAGCAATACTGCAATCTCTATCACCCACTTTCCAGTTAAATTTAATTATACAAGACTCATTTAGTATTTGATAAAGCCTTACACCATCATCACTTTGTGAAACACGCACCAACCTTTTATCTTCTGGAGATACCAATGTAAAAGCTCCAATTTTTGGATTACTATCCTTTAAGACTTTACCAGGAAATGAGTTATCAAATTTTAACTCACCTCTGCCTTCTTTTAAACCTCAGTTGCGGATTAGCCAACGAAGTAAAGCTTAGAAATGCAGGGCTTTTTCGGCTGCATGGAATATGAAACAAGCGTAGAAAAAATGTGTACCAAAAAATTTATCGGTGATCTATGTCTTGTATGCTCAATCTCAAAGTTGTTTTTCAGAGAGCCAAAAACTGTCTCAATAATCGATCTTTTTCTTAACAAAATCTTCTCATTTAGCGCCATTAATGAGTTTTTCATACCCTTTTTTATACTGGTTACAAGCTTTAACCCTCTATCGAATAATTCGTGAAAAAGATCTTTTTTGATATATCCTTTATCTCCAAACAATAATCCAGTCAATTTCTGAGTTAAATTTGGCACAGGTTTTCTATCATCAATGTTGCCTTTTGTCACCGTAACCCCTTGAATTTCGCCAGCTTCGTTGATTACTAGATGTAGTTTAAAACCGAAAAACCACCCATAGGTAGTCTTTCCAATCTTTGCCAACCCTTTGAAAACTTTATTTCTCGAGGTCCTTTTTGGATGGCAAACAGCGATAGATGTTGCATCTATGTACGAAATCCCTGTCACTTTTGACTGTTCGCAAAACCATTGCATTAAGAGCACTAAATACCATAAAACCCTAGATTTTAGCCTAATAAACCTACTATAGGATGGCAATTTTGGAAACGCTGATTCGTATAATAATTTCAAATAATGCACATAGAAAATTTTAAAATTGTCGCACTTGGATTGGTGATATAGCAATATTATGGTAAGAATCTCTGAATGCGTAATCTCTGGCGTCCTGGTTGGTTTTTTGCTACTTGGTAGAAGTTTTTCTGCAAAATTCTTGTCAACTGAATTGCAAAAATCGTCGATCAGGCAAAATAATTCTGTTATATTTTCATTCATTGGTAACCTCTCTATTTTGTAAATAATTTTCCGAGGTTACCCTATTTTCCTGGCTTTTTCACTGATTTCTAATCCGCAACTGGGGTTTTAACGATACCCATGCAGTAAATGATTTATCTTCTTTTCCTCTCAACCTCACATCTACAGAATCATTACCTGTATATTCAGCAATTCCTTTTCGAATTACACTCAGAAATTTCTTAGTTTCTTCATCATTGTCACTCAAAAAAAGCTCCTTATTTTCATGTGACCGGGATGGATCATTGAGATTCTCCTATGCTTTAGCTAAAGTTATATAGTTATATATACGTGTCCTGTTGTTATAAGGTGTCCCTAATTTATAAATTTGAGGAGTTAATTGAGCAACTTGATCGAAATTCATTATTAAAGTTTCATTTGCATTATGCATAGCGCCTCCAATTTTACATAATAAACTTAAGATAAAATATCCTAATTTTAGGATAGGTATATAATCTATCAAGTCAATAGTTAAACTAAAAAATTTTGATTATAATTTACTATGTATAAAATACGCTCTTAAACTATGCTAAAAATAGTCATAATAGGCCTTCCAAATGCAGGCAAGTCAACTCTATTTAATAGGCTAGTAAGAAGAAAAGCAGCGGTAGTTAGTGACATTCCAGGAGTAACGAGAGATAGGCGTGAAGGAATTGGAAGAATTAGTGATTTAGAGTTTAAAGTTATAGATACAGGAGGATGGAATGACCAAACCAGTTTTTCACTACAAGTTATTGAACAAATAGAGTTTTCTTTATTAAGCGCAGATGTAATTTTTTTTCTTGTTGATGCAAAAGTGCAAAACGAGCAGAACAAAGAGTTTGCAAAGTGGCTGAAGAGAAAAACGAACAAACCTGTAATACTAATAGCAAACAAATGCGAAAGTCATAAATCGGAAAATGTTGATTATTTGCAGTTCTTCAACTTCATAGGTCCGGTGTATATCTCAGCCGAACATAATCTTGGTATGATTGATCTTTATGATGTATTAGCTGGTGTTATTGAAGATTTTAACAAAAAAACTGAGCTGCCTGAAAGTGAGTCCATTAGACTGAGGATTGCAATCATCGGTCGCCCAAACGTTGGAAAATCAACTTTTTTAAACAGTTTACTTGCAGAAAATAGACTAATAGTAAGCTCAAAACCTGGTACCACGCGTGACTCTGTGGATATTTCATACGACCATAATGGGAAATTAATCACTCTCATCGATACTGCGGGAATCCGCAGAAAGGCAAATGTTGTTGATAACTTAGAATCAAGATTTGTTGAAAAAAGTATAGAGTCAATAAAGCGCTCTCATGTAGTGATTTTAATGCTAGATTCCTTGCTTGGCGTTGAGCAGCAGGATTTATCAATTGCTGAAGCTGCAATTAAAGGGGGGAAGGGAATTATCATTGTTTTAAATAAGTGGGATTTAATAGGTAAGGATGACAGAAGTAAGTTAATAAAATTTGTCAAACAACAGGAAGTGACTCGGTTATTTTTGGAAGTGCCAACTGTAACAATTTCTGCATTGAAAGGTATGCGCTGTGGTGATGTGATAGATAAGTGTCTTGAAGTGAGTGAATCCTTAAACAAGAAGATCAGCACTGCAAAACTGAATAATTGGCTAATAGATGCTGTGGAAAAACATTCTCACCCACTTATAAAAGGTAGAGCAATTAAAATGAAGTATATTGCTCAAATTGGCACCAAACCTCCAGCTTTTTCTTTGGTATGCAACGTCCCGGAAAGTGTTGATGAGAGTTATAAACGTTATTTGACTAATGGTCTTAGAAAAAACTTCTTTGTTGAAGGCGTACCAGTCAGATTGCTTTTGAAAAAGAATAAGAATCCCTATGTAAAGTAGGTAATCTTGTTTTATTAATAATATAGTTTTTTATCTTATTAATATTTTTAATAAATAAACAATATTACTTAAATAAGTAGTTGATAAGTTAATATTATATAGTAAAATATTAACTTATTTAGTGCTTTTGCTATGAATTATAAAGGACAAGATTTAAGGCCTGGATCTCCACATACTTTCACGGTTGATACACCTTTAGTATTTCAGTGGCTTCCAAGGCGATATGGATATCCGATCCCAGAAAAATATTTGGAGAGATTGAGCGAATGGGCAAAAAGAGAAGATACGCGTGTAGTGAAGTTAGTAATAAATGGATCTGGTTTTACTCCTACGCAACGTAAAGAGTTGGAGAATAAAATATCAAACAGAGAGTTTAACCCAAACAAAAACATAGAGCTTATAGACTTTAATGAGCTGGATTTAGGAGAGTATGAATTTAGCTTTCACTTACAAACAGATAAGAAAACAGAACTATCTAAATGTCCTTTATACACTGTATCTCAATATTTCAAAGATCTATACTCTATTCCAGAAAGTAAAAGATTATCTTTTGGTGTTGAGATAGACAGTATGCGTATATTTATGTTGTTGGTATTGAAATCTCCTATGATCTATTTTGATTTTGATATTTTACCTAAGGAAGACAAAAAACTTGGTGAGATTCAGGCTAGCCAGGGCTTTTTGGTTGCTGAAAATGACAAGACAGGTCACGACTATGACGGTATAACAAATATTGAGAATGCTATAGTTGCTGTAAGTGATGCTGGTAAAGTAAAGGTTACGGAATTTTATAATGAGATAAAGCATAGATTTCAAAAGTATTATCCTACTCTCCGATCATCACCGCATCACATTTATACACTAATGGAAAATATTGTATATAACAGTCCTATTAATGAGGTTCTTCCTACTTCTGATTATACAAGTCTTAGCGAACATCTTAATAGATTACAAGAAGAGAAAAGATTGCTTATAAAAGAAACATTTGGGTTTAAAACCAATGGAGGAGAAGTTGATATTCAATATGACAATAGCTGGACGAAAAACAAGGATGAATTGTATACTAAAGAAGAGATTGCAAGAATAGATAGTGATACTAGGGTTGTAACTAGTATGCAAACTAAATCAGTATCTAGCTGTGAATACATGCATAGAGGCTAGATAAAAAAGTTATAGAGTGATATGTGTCGCTTTATAATTATATAGAACATTATTAAACAAAAGTTGACTTTTTCGGTTGTTGTGGTAATTCGTTAATTATGTCAGATATAAATAACAGTTCTACAATCTTTTTGCTGTCAAGTGCCGCTGCTCTGATTTTTGCATATGTGCTAGAGTATTTCTTCAATATGCTACCATGCAAGTTATGCATATACGAGCGAGTAGTTTACTATGTTACAGGGCTACTTGCAGTTGCGTACATGTTCAAAGACAACAAAATCCTAATCTATGCGATGTTTTGCAGCTATCTCATTGGTGCAATAATATCTTTTTATCATGTAGGTCTTGAACTCCACTTATTTCATGATGTTTTAGGCTGTACAGAGCAAGCAAGTGGTAACGTTAGCATAGAAGAGCTAAGAAATAATCTATTAAACCCTAACTACTCTCCGTCTTGTGACAGACCTCATTATATTTTTGGTGTTTCGTTAGCAACATGGAATCTTATTTATCTTATAGTAGCTCTATTCTTATCAGGTAAAATGTATTGTGGAGAAAGAAATAAGGTACAACAGTAACTGGTATAGACGCTGTACTTGTGCGTTACTTGGTGCTGTACGTAATTTAAAAATTTGGCAAGTCACACCCACTGATTCTTGCACAGCTGTACGAACATTATGGTTCAGCATGCCAGTGCCCTCTTTCTTGTCATCCGAGTAGCTGAAACTGGAAGTGCAGCTATCATCCAAATAACCTTTCATTGTTATGAAAGCAGCCTATTTCTTGTCATCCCAGTGCCCAGATACTGGGATTCAGTTTGTCCATAGTCTCACCAAAAACGTTGTATTTTAGCATAATTTTGTGCTCAATATGCTTATTTGTAGTAAAGATTTCAGCATCAAGTGCTGGCCTGAAGCTTTAGCTATAAATATTAATAAATTTACTAAGTAAAAAAAGGCAAAAGAATCCCTATATAGCGAGTTTTAATAATGTAAATTGATAATGTGCTAACAAGCGTGTTTTGGCTGAAGTAGAAAAAATTTAAAAAACATGTAGCCGCTATAATTTTTATGTAATCTGCCAATAAATATCTGAGTTTTGTTGTTAAACCCGCGGAGATTAAAAATAAGGATAAATACTCTTATTGATATAAGAAGAAAAGTGGGAAGGTTTGTCAAGCCGCTTCTATGCACCTGAGCATTGATCATACGGGTTCCATCTGTTATATATAGTCTTTTGCATACGAAGAAAACTGATGAATGAGTATGATATTACAGTTATAGGCAGCGGTCCTGGTGGTTATATAGCAGCAATTAGAGCGGCGCAGCTTGGACTTAAAACTGCAATTGTTGAAAAGGAGGAAAATTTGGGTGGTATATGCTTAAATTGGGGATGTATACCAACAAAATCGCTACTTAGAGCGTCTGAAGTTTATAGATTAATAAGAAGATCAGAAGAATTTGGCATAAAAGTAAAGGATACAAGTTTTGATATACAATCAATAGTGAAATATTCAAGGAACGTTGTTGATAAGCTATCAAGTGGTGTTGAGTATTTGATGAAAAAAAATAACATCAAAGTTCATCAAGGCTTTGGTAAACTTGCAGGTAACTATGTTGTAAAAATTCTTAATGATAAGAAGGAGGAGGAAATTTCTTCTAAGCATATCATTTTAGCAACAGGTGTAAGGGCAAGAAATCTTCCTGGAATCGAAGTAGATGGAGATTTAATATGGAATGCGCAGCACGCTATGACTCCAAAGAAGTTACCAAAATCTCTACTAATCATAGGTTCTGGTGCGATAGGAATAGAGTTTGCAAGTTTTTATAGTACTTTGGGAGTTGATGTAACAATTATAGAAGTAAAAGACACTATTTTGCCGCTGGAAGATAAAGATATTTCAAATTTAGCACAAGAAATATTCACAAAACAAAGGATAAAAATATATACAAACAGTAGCGTAAAAGCTTTGACTAAAAATAAAGACTTTGCTCAAGTGTTACTAAGTAGTGGTGAGAGCAAAGAATTTGATAGGGTGATTGTTGCAGTTGGCGTGCAAGCAAACACTGAAAATATAGGTTTAGAAAATACAAAAATTAAGTTGAGTCCTTCTGGTTTCATTGAAACGAATGAGTGGTATGAAACAAGTGAATCAAGTGTGTATGCAATAGGTGATGTAGCTGGTCCCCCATGTTTAGCGCATAAAGCAAGTCATGAAGCTGTAATCTGTGTTGAGAAAATTGCCGGTAAAAATGCTCATAAGTTAAAAAAAGAGTGCATACCAAATTGCACTTACTCTCATCCGCAAGTAGCAAGCGTTGGCCTTACTGAGGAACAGGCAATAAAAAGTGGATACGATATAAAAGTAGGAAAATTTCACTCCAACTTTAATGGTAAATCTATTGCACTAAGTGAAACTGAAGGTTTAGTGAAAACAATTATAGACAAAAAAACAGGCGAACTTCTTGGAGCTCACATGATAGGAGCGGAAGTAACAGAGTTAATTAGCAATTTCGCTCTTGCAAAGCAACTAGAGGGAACAGACTGCGACATAAAATCTACGATTTTTCCTCATCCAACTATTTCGGAAATTATACACGAATCAGTACTTGCCGCAGATGATGAATCGTTAAATAGTTAAGCTAACGATCCATTGTTTTAGAGCTACAATTATCCTGATTAGGCGATTCAATTCTAATAGATTGATTACCAATATCAGATTTTTCTAACTTTTCTTTTAACCCTTCAGCTGCTTCTTTCACTTCAAGCTTTTTTTCCTGATTAAGATCCTCTGGGCTTTTTCTTTTACTGTCTAAACCTTGTTGTCTATCAATATTTTTATTGAGTTGTTCTTGCTGAGGTAGATCAACAACTGAGTTAAAAAGAGCTTTTATTATGTTTTTTAATAAACCTCCGCTTCTGCTTTGCTCTTGAGGCTTATTTTTTACGTTAGATTCTTTTTTACTGTCACTACTTTTAGGCATTTTTAACTCAACTATCATAAAGCTTGATAAAATTTTACATGCAAAGTATTAAAAAATAATTAACAATCTATTATCAAATTACTACTTACAGATGACTATTATTCTAGCAACAGGCGGTACAGGTGGGCATGTTTTTCCAGCTATAACCTTAGCAAAAGCACTAAAGGTACAAGGGCACAATTGTATATTATTCAATGATCAAAAAACCATCAATATAGAAAGTTATATTTTACCATTGTGCAAGCCAAGTGGCAACAAATTGAAGTTTCTCTTTTTGTTAATGTATAGTTGTGTATTAGCACTGTATCAAACGAGAAAATTAAAACCAAAGCTAATCATTGGTTTTGGTAGCTACGCTTCTTTTCCAACTCTTCTTGCAGCAAAGATTCTTTCTATACCTATAGTTTTACATGAACAAAACACAGTTTTAGGGAGAGTAAATAGATTCTTTTTCAAGAGTGCAAAATTAATTGCAACTAGCTTTCCAGAGACTAAGTATGCAGAAGGTAGTAAATGCGTTTTTACAGGAAATTTTGTCGATATAGAAGCACAAGGCTATTCTAGAGCTGAAACAGTTTTAAACGTGTTAATAATAGCAGGCAGTCAGGGTGCAAATTTTTTTGATGATGTAGTGAGCAGTGTAATTTGTGATCTACCTGTTGAAGTAAAAGAGAGGATTAGAGTAACGCAGCAATGTACAAAGAAAAATATAAACAAGGTCAAGAGTCTATACAAAAGTGAAGGAATTGATTGTGAGTTAAGTGAGTTTTTCGATGATATGGAAAATAAACTGGCCAATGCTCATTTGGTAATTAGCAGAGCGGGGGCAACTTCAATAGCAGAGATTACTCTTGCTGAGCGTCCTGCTGTATATATTCCTTATCCTCACTCAAAAGATAACCATCAATTTTATAATGCAAAACATATTGAAGATTCGGGAGCAGCTGTAATGGTTGAGCAAAATAGTAACGCGAAAAAGAATCTAGGAGAGTTGCTAGTTGATTTATTGCAAAATTGTCAAAAATTGCGTGATATGGCTAATAATACTAAGAAAACAAGAATAAGGAATGGAGTTACTGAATTTATTAAGGCAATAGCTCAAGAACTTAGTTGACGAATTGCTTTTTCTTCAAATGCATTCCATAGTTCTTTTTCTAGTGATTTACTATACAACTTATTGATATAAACTACTCCCGTAGGCGAAGTTGTGTTAATTTCAAGAAGGAAGTCATCTATAATATCAATGCCAACGAATATTAGCCCTCTTTTCTTTAGCTCAGGACCAATTTTATTACATATTTCGTTGTCTCTATCATTCATTTGGGCAGGCTCAAAACTTGCTCCGAGTCTCAAATTTGTTCTGATTTCTCCGCTAGACTTTGGAACTCGCTTCATTACTCCTATTGGCTTTCCATCCAGTAGCAGTATTCTTTTATCTGTATTTATCTTTTTACAAAATGCTTGTGCAATTACAGGACATTCATATTTTGCAATCATGAGATCGACTACCACTTGAATGCTATTTTGGTCTTGTATTCTTATTACGTCATTTCCTCCATAGCTATATAGTGGTTTCAAGATGATATCTTGATAGTCGTGACAAAAATTTCTAATCATCGATATATTTTCAGTGATCAAAGTTGGAGGAATTAGCTCTGGAAATAGTGAAGTAATTAATTTTTCAGGACAGTTTCTTATTTCTGTTGGATTATTTATTACTAACGCAGTAGTCTTTTCTAAGATATAGGTTGTTGTAATGTACCGCATATCAAAAGGTGGGTCCTGCCTGATAAGTATGATATCCATTTCATTCAAATCTATAGTTACATCTTCTTTAGAAGTAAAACCAAAATCATCAACGCTGACTTTCTGAGCAAGAGCAATTGACTGATTTAACTTGAGTGCTAGATTATTAGGAACATAGACAAAAATTTCGTGCTTTCTCCTCTGCGCTTCTTTTATTAATGCAAATGTAGTATCAGTTTCAAAATTTATATTTTCATCCATTTGAAAAGCTACTTTCATTTATCCTCCCTTCCTATTACAATATACTATAGTACCATAAAAGTGTTAATAATGGAGCAAAGTATGGAATTAACAGTAGGAAATAATGCACCTGATTTTAGTTTGCCAACAGATTCTGGCGAAATTTTATCGCTGAGTGAATTTTTTGATAAAAAAAATGTAGTTCTTTATTTTTATCCTAAAGACGATACTCCGGGCTGTACAATGGAGGCAAAAGGCTTTAGAGACAAAATAGAAAATTTCTCTTCTCTTGACACAGTGATAATTGGTGTATCAAAAGATAGCGTTAAGTGCCACGCTAACTTCAAAGCAAAATATTCTTTGCCATTTTCTTTAGTTTCTGATGAAAATGCTGAAATGTTGGAAAAATATGGTGTTTGGCTAGAAAAAAGCATGTTTGGCAAAAAGTATATGGGAATAGAGCGCACTACTTTTTTAATAGATAAAAAAGGTAAAGTAGTGAAGATCTGGAAAAACGTAAAAGTTAGTGGACATGTTGATGAGGTTCTAGAAGAAGTAAGGAGAATATAAATTAAAGAATGACTACCCATTGCTATATAAAAAAACTGAAATTATATAACTTTCGTAGTCATTCAAACTTTGAACTGGATTTAGATGATAGACCAGTTGTAGTAACTGGCAAAAATGGTATTGGAAAAACTAATATACTTGAAGCAATCTCATTGCTTGCTAAAAGCAACGGAATGAAAAAAGCAAAAATCAATGAGATGCAAAATAGGCGCAGTAATGAAAGTTGGGTAGTGTATTATGATTTTTTCAATGGAGCAGAGCTTAACTCAATTGGTATAGGAAAGAATCTTAATAAGAAATTAATACAAATTGATGGGAAAACGCAGTCAAGCTACTCATCTTTGTATAGAATATCTAATGTAATATGGCTAATTCCACAAATGGACTATATTCTTCTTAATTCTCCAAGCGACAGGTTAAAATTTTTAGACCGTATAGTTTCACTATTTGAAGAAAATTACACCTATTGCTACATGAAATATAGAAAAGCTAAGCATGAGCGAAGTAAATTGCTTAGAGAGAATATTTTGGACGAAAGTTGGCTCTCTAGTCTTGAAAACGTCATGGCTACCAATGCAATTGATATTTTACGTATGCGATCATCTGTTTTAAAGATATTACAAGACACAATTGATAACCATTCTTGTGAGTTTTTTCCAAAGGCAAGTTTGAAATTTAGCAGCCAGCTAACTTTGGACGATACTGCAGAATATTTTCAGAATCGTCTAAAGGAAAACAGAGAAAAAGACTCATTAACTGGTAGAGTAACCTTTTCTGTACATAATGATAATTTTTGGGTTTTTTGCCAAAAAGGGGACATGCCAATAAATCTTTGTTCTACTGGAGAGCAAAAGCTATTACTGCTTTCTATCATCTTATCTAGTGTAAAAGCAAGGTGTATTCATTACAATAAAGCACCTCTTCTTCTGCTTGACGATATAATGTCGCATCTGGATAAAGATTACAGAAAGGTGTTAATGGAGGAGGTGTTAAGCATTCAATGTCAAACTTGGATAACCGATGTAAATCAAGATAATTTCAATAACTATCTTTGCTCTTTCAAGTTTTTTGAATTATCAAGTAAATAAATTTCAAGCGTGCTGTCATACATCAAGCTCATATTCGGTATGTAAATCTCTAATTAAAGCCTCAGCGTGTTTTTTTTGAACAACTATACTGATCTTGATTTCGGACATTGTGACAGCAAGTATTTCTATCTTTTTTTCGCTTAAAACCTTGAGTGTGCGGTACATCACTTCAGTGTTAGACATAACACCAATACCAATTATTGAAATTTTAGCTATATTATTGTTTACGACATAATTTTCATTTTTGTTCAATAACTTTTTCATTAAATCAACATCAAATTTAGAAATCAAAAAGCTTGACCCATGTATCATGTCAACTTTAACGTTTGCTCCTGCTATATCTCTTAAAGTATCCAGAGTATTTGCAAAGTTAGTAAAAGTTACAAGAGCTTCGTGAGTGCTATAAGTTATTCCAGTAATTAAGTATCTTTCCAGTACATCTTTTTCGTGTAGTACTGTAGTGCCTTCTACTTCCTCAAAAGTGGATAACACTTGCACCTTAATATTATGCTTCATTGCAAGTTGTACTGAACGATTATGCAATATTTTAGCACCAGATGACGACATCTCCAATATTTCATTGTAAGAGATAGATTTAAGCTTGCGTGCCCTTGGAACAATTTTTGGGTCTGCTGTATATATTCCGTCAATATCAGTAAAAATTTCACAAGTCCTAATACCAAAGACTACAGCAAAGGCAATTGCTGAGATGTCAGATCCTCCTCTACCAAAAGTAGTGATTCTATCATCGTATATACCCTGAAAACCAGCAATGATTGCAGCAGTATAACCCTCAGCAAAAGATCTTTTTACATGGTCAATTTTTATCTTTTTTATTTTAGACTCAGAATAAAAATTATCCGTTAGAATTGGTAACTGCCAGGCGAGCCATGATTTAGCATTAACTCCGATAGATTGAAGAGTGATAGCTAATAATGCGCAAGAGATCTGTTCTCCTGCTGAAAGGAGAACATCATACTCTGATAACTCTTGTCTACAATTTAAATTTGAAATTTGCCTAGCTTGAAAAGCCATTTGGTCAGTGAATCCTGCAGCAGCAGATACAACAGCGATTACATTACAACCTTTCTCAATATCATTTTTTATCAGGTTTGCAACTCGATTTAAGTCAGTTAGTGAAGTCCCACCAAATTTTTTTATGATTATTTTGTTCATAGTTACAATAAGGTCAATTTTTCACCTTTCTAGAGAGTACAGTTGTTTAATTAAATGTGTTTTTTCTGGTCACTAATTAAAGTGATATAGGGCTATTCATCTTTATCATTACCAAGTTCTTTTAACATACTGTAGTTGCCTTTTCTAAATTTACCTTTTAAAGATGTAACTCCACTTTCGCTAATTCCACTTAAACTTAATGCTGCTCCACCTAGCTGCAATCCAATTTCAGATGTTTCGGGAATAATTTTACTAGCCCCTAGATCTTTATAAACCTCCACATTATTCAAATCTGGCAAACGTATTATAATATTTACATGCGGAAAATTTGCTGCAACTAGAGAAACTATTTTCTTTATAGTAACTTCGTTCTTTATCGAAACCACAAGAGCTTGAGCTCTTTCTATTCCTACTGATTTTAAAATTTCATATCTTGTAGCATCTCCAAGATATATAGGAAAACTGTCATCTTTTCCTTCTTTTACTATTTTTGATTGAATATCTACAACAACATAACTTAAATGCTCTGCAGTAAGCATTTTTGTTACCATATATCCCACTCTACCAAACCCAGCAACTATTACGTGATTATAAAGGTCTTGTGTGTCTGTTTCGATTGCTTCATCGTCTAGTATTATTTTTTCAGTGCTAAATGAATTTGCTATCCAGTCTCCAATTCCCGATAAAAGAGGAGTAAAAGCCATAGTTACTGTAGTTACCATCATAAGCACTTGAGCGATTTCACTTGATAGTACATCTAATTCATCTGCTAAACGGAATAAAATAAATGCAAATTCACCTCCTTGTGCAAGCAGTAATCCAGCTTGTATTGCAGGTGCACTTCTAAATCCAAAAAATCTACACAATGTATATATAATGGACGTCTTTAAAACGATAAGGATAATTGATAATAAAGTAACGAGTGGTAACTTATTGAGTAAAAGGTCAATATCAATAGACATGCCAACAGTCATAAAGAATAAACCAAGAAATAAGTCTTTAAATGGCAATACTGCATGTTCTACCGAATTCCTGTGTTCTGTTTCTGCAACTAGTAACCCAGCAACAAATGCGCCTAATGCCATTGATAAATGAAATTGTTCAGTAATAAATGCTGATCCTAATATTATCAGAAGTGTTGTTGATATAAAGATTTCATTACTCTCCATTTTGGCAATAACCGAAAACAATGGCCTCAGTAATAACCTACCAGTTACAAATATCAACACCAATGCAATAGCTGCTTGCACTAATGAGCCTGCCAACGAGCTTATTAAGCTGTGTTCAGAATTGCCAGTAAGCAGGGGCACTAGTACTATTAGAGGTACCACTGCAAAGTCCTGCATTAGTAGCACTGCTATTGACAATCTACCAACTTGGCTTGCTTGAGAACCCTTTTCTTGCAGAACCTGCAACACTATTGCTGTTGAGGATAGTGCAAGTCCACCACCAATAACTGCTGCCATGTTTGTATTTACTCCAAAGGCAAGAGCAATGCACCATATTGCTATCATGGTAACTATAACTTGAAGGGAACCAAACCCAAACACATGCCTACGCATAGCGATAAGGCGTTCAAATGTCAATTCAAGACCTATAATGAACAATAGGAAAACTACGCCAAACTCTGCAAAGTTATCCATTACTTCAACTGAATGTATCAGATTAAATCCATGAGAACCAATCAATGCACCTGCAACAAAGTAACCAAGTACTGGGCTAATATTCATTTTCCAAAACGCTATGACTATAAACACAGCAGCAGAGAGTAAAATTATAATATCAAACAAATGCTGAGAGCCGCTGTGCATAATATTTAACCTGTAGAATTAGACCATTTTATTGAACAACCAATGCTTGATTTTTGGTCAACTGGAGGATTGCTAGTTTCTGCAATAAATTTCATGGCTTGAAATAAATCACTACTTCCTACTTCGTAATTTTGAACTTCCTCTTTTTTTGTGTTGTTAAAACGCCCGCGATAGCAGAGGGCTAGTTTGGAATTAAAGCCAAAAAAATCAGGGGTACAAACAGCACCATACTCTTTAGCTACTTCTTGGTTATTGTCAATCAAATATGGAAATGTAAACTGATTTTCCTTGGCAAAATTAATCATGTTTTCAAAGGAGTCTTCTGGGTACTCATTTACATCATTTGGCATGATTGCAACGGTGTTTACCTGATAATCTTTTTTCAACAAATTAACATCGCTTACTAGATTGCTAATAATTGATTGAACGTAAGGACAGTGATTGCATATAAACATTACAATGAGACCATTTTCCCCATAGCACTCACTTAATGTATAATATTTGTTATCCACTCCCAGGAGATTGAAATTCTTTGCAGTAAAGTCTAAATCTATCTTAGGAGTGTCTAGCGTAACCATAGCTCATAGAGAATTGTATACCATAATTTATGATCTTATTGCTTAAATGTCAAATGGTTTCTATGTACACTGCTTGCATTTAGCATTGTAATTATAAAATTTATGTTCATAACCTTCGAAGGAATAGATGGTTCTGGTAAAACAACACAGTCTGAGTTACTTGCAAATTATTTCAAGCAAATTCACGGTGAAAATAATGTCGTATTGACTAGAGAACCAGGTGGTACTGATTTTGCAGAAAAAATAAGAGGATTACTACTTAAGGATAATATTGATCCTATTTCTGAACTCTTGCTGCTTATCTCGATGAGGCACGAACATATGAAAAAATTAATATTGCCAGCTCTTAAAGAGGGAAAGACAGTTATTTGTGATCGATTTATCGATTCAACTATTGCGTATCAAGGGTATGGACTAGGTGTTGACTTGAGTCTAATAAGAGACTTACACAAATTAGTGGAAATTAAATATCCAGATATCACATTTATTTTAGATATTGATGTTCAAGTTGGACTCAGCAGAGCAAAGGATAAAAATAAGTATGAAGAAATGAGCATTGATTTCTATCATAAAATTCGAAAAGGATTTCAAGAAATAGCTATAAAAGAATCTAATAGATGTAATGTTATTACTGGAATTGAAAAAAAAAGTGATAATCATGTACACAATGAAATTATTGATATTGCAAAGACTTAGCTATACGTATTGAACTTTTGCTAACCTAAACAGTTACTGCATTAACCTGTGGTAAAAAATTATCAATTTTAGGTGACGTTATTTCATACGAAAGACTCTCTTTTTGATTAGCTAAAAAACTTTGTATTTCATTTTTAGGTTTTTCACTTATTGTTCTATATATTCTTGCGCGATTAATTAGCTCATTTCTACTATTCTTATTGCTTACTTCAGTTATGGTAAAAAATTGATCAAAGTGATTTAACAGATCCTCGTCTTTTATCGAGGATGCAACGCTATCAATTTCTCTTACATATAAAGCAAGTTTGTGCGCTTTGATACGATCCTCAAAACAAAGATTAATCAGTATGTTACAAAACTTATTTTTTGTGATATCTCTTGTTTTTGCTAGCAAAGATTCGATCTCGTCTTGGCAACGCACTCTCTTAACTGACTCAGCAGGTTCAACCATACCTAGAACATTTTCTACTACAGATTTTTTCTCACAACCAAAAAGAAACGTATAATATCCCATAGACAGAGTCAAGAGAAGGAATATAGCTGGAAGCAAGAATGGAGCAAGTACATTTTGCGATCCAGGAAAGATAAACCAGATAGCAGTTGCTGCTGATACAGCTAAAAATAACCCTGACATAACGAGTTTTATTTTTCTTCTGTATCCGTTATCAATAACCGTATTTACGCCAATAAAAGCCACATCAACCATTGCTCATACCTCACTAAAAGTAATATTAGCTTAATAATAGCATTGTTGTGATAAGAAATCAATATTATGAATATTTTAATTAATTTATAAAATCATCCAACCAAATAGAAAAAAGGCAAAAGAAGTCCCGAATAGCGAGTTTTAATAATTTAAATTGATAATGTACTAACAAGCGTGATTTGGCTAAATGTAGAAAAAATAAAAAAGACATGCAGCCACTATAATTTAATGTAATTCACCAATAAATACCTTAAGTTTTTTACTGAATGTTGCGATTGAGCCTACAGGTCAAAAACAAGCTTTGAGTCAGAAATACCATTGCTATTATAATAAGAGAAATCGCGATGTTTGTACAATTGAAAGATGGTTGCGGGAGTAGGATTTGAACCTACGACCTTCAGGTTATGAGCCTGACGAGCTACCGAGCTGCTCCATCCCGCGTCGTTGCTTATTTATTATTATATGCGTAATAATAATAAATAAAAGAATAAAATCACACTATTACATATATTTATATATCTATTAACCTTTCTTAACATGATAGTAAATTATATACATAACAATCTGTGCAATGAAAAATATAACTTGATATTGTGGTTCCCTGTTTTTCAGTGTGCAGGAATTTTAACCTATTTCTCATTAAATTTTGAACCAAGCTGTGCTTTCACTATATCTATTTTTCTCTTGCTTTCACCTATACTAATTCTGATTGCAATATTATACAGGAAATACGCAATATTATGCATTTCTTTAATTGCAGTGCTCATAGGATTTACAGCCAGCAAATTCAGAACAGATTCAGTTAATACTCACATTCTTGATAAGGAAAGGTATGTGAAAGATATTGTTGCTACAGTGAAGGATATTAACGATAGGGGCTCATATAAACAATTTTTGCTTTATGAAATAAAAAACACGAAGTTCAAGCTGGATAACATCAGAATATCAGTTAAAACCAAAGCGGAAGAAGGCATTAAAATAGGGGATCAAGTAAAATTATCAGCAAAACTCTTTCCTCCAAAAATTGCGCCTTCGGAATATGCATATGATTTTGCAAGAATAGCATATTATCAGAAAATAAGTGCAACAGGCTTTGCAACAAGCAAAATAGTCCTGTACAAAAAGGCTGAAGCAAGAAAATTTCAAGAGTATATAGAATCTTTCCGTCAATATATCTATGAAAACCTACAGCAAAATACCAAAAAGCCACACGCGGACATAATCTCTGCATTATTAATTGGCAAAAAAGACGGGATAGATCAAAAAACTATGAATGCGATACGAGATTCAGGTATAGCACATTTATTCGCTATATCTGGTTTACATTTATCGTTTGTTGCTGGTCTATTTTTTATAGTATTCCGTAATTTATTTGCAATATCTGAAACTTTGACTCTTAAATATAACACTAAAAAAATATCTGCATTCTTTACTATCTTGCCAACTACCTTTTATTTGTTGATTACCGGTATGCAAATTTCTGACCTTACCCAGAAAAAGTAGACAGAAAGTTAAGACGTTTTTGCTATGAGAATGATGAATCAAAAAGCTCAGGAATGCAATAGTTAATAGTAGAATGTCTACGCTGTTTATTATAAAAAATTTCTATATATTCAAATATTGCGGTTTTAGCTTGTTGTGCAGAGTGTTGTGAAGTATCAATGAGTAACTCTCTCTTAAGTGAACTAAAAAAGCTCTCTGAAACAGCATTATCATAACAACAACCTTTGTGACTCATACTAGAAGTAATATTTTTTGTACTTAGTAAAAATTGATAATTTTTAGAGGTGTATTGCGATCCTTGATCGCTATGAAATAGTAGATTTTTAGCAGATTTGCGCCTACCAATAGCCATGAATAACGCATCTATAACTAATTGCCTATTTACTGCATTACTCATTGACCAGCCAATCACCATGCGTGAATATAAATCTATTATTGCTGCCAAATATAACCATCCTTCATTAGTTTTTATGTACGTAATATCAGTTACCCATATCTTGTTAGGTTGATCAGCGATGAAATTCTGATTTAATATGTTAGGAGTTATAACTCTATTGTCTATTTGTGGTTTTTTACTTTTAAACTTTCGTCTAAGCTTAGCTTGAATGCCATTTTTCTGCATAACATTTTGCACTGTTTTGATGTTATAATTTTTACCTAAAGCCTTTAATTCAGCGTGAATTTTAGGAGCTCCGTATCTGCATTGTGATGCTCGATATACCTTCTGAATATCTTGTATGAGCTCTTCTCTTATTGATTTTTTGTTGTTTTTTTCCTTAGTAATCCATTTATAATAACCACAAGCAGATACGTTCAAAAATCTGCATAATTCCCGTATTTTATAGCAGTTTTCATGTTCTTTTATAAAAGAATATTTTACTCTTTTTGGTTTGCAAAATATCCCAGGGCTTTTTTTAAAATGTCTCTTTCCCTCGTTACTCTTGCCAGCTCTTTCTTTAAATCAAACTTTTCTTTGTCACAATGAGCTACTTTCCCTTTTCCTGGAAACGCATCTACTCCAGACATTCTATCATTGTATGTTTTTACCCATCTGCTTAATGAATCACCGCTAATACCCAAATCTCTTGCTATTTTTGCTGATGATTGACCTGTTTCTTTTACTAGTCTTATAGCTTCAATTTTGAATTCTGCTGTATATTCTTTTCTTTTTGTCATACCACACCTCTTTGAAAAAACGTTTTATTTTACTTCAAAAACGTCTTAACTTTCTGTCTACTTTTTCTGGGTAAGGTCACTTTGTAAATTGACCTTGTTAGCAAAGAAAGCTAATATCTATAAATAGATCACCATCTGAATATGGAAACCGATATCGTAATAATAGGTGCAGGGCCTGTTGGAATATTCACTGCTTTTCAAGCGGGAATGCTTGATATGAGATGTCATGTAATAGATGTTTTGGATCAAGCAGGAGGACAATGCACAGCTCTTTACTCAGAAAAGCCAATATATGATATACCTGGTTATCCTGTAATTACTGCCCAAAAATTAATTGAGCGACTAATGGAGCAAGCTTCACCGTTTGAGCCTGTTTACCATTTAAGTCAAAAAGTGGAAAAGATTTCAAATAACGAAGGTGAAAACTTTACTATCATAACGAACATAGGTACAGAGGTAAAATGCAAAGCCGTTATCATTGCTGCAGGTAACGGAATGTTTGAACCTAACCGTCCACCCTTAAGTGGTATATTAGAATATGAAAATAAATCTGTATTTTATAATGTAAATAAAATTTCTGATTTTCAGGACAAAACTATAGTCATTGCAGGGGGGGGGGATTCTGCGGCTGATTGGACTGTAGAACTTTCTAAAGTTGCAAAGAAAATTTATGTGATACATAGGAGAAAGGAATTTCGCTGCACTCCTGAAACTAGAAATAAATTAGAATCACTTGAAAATAATGGAAAGATAGAACTGGTAGTGCCATATCAATTACACGAACTAGCAGGAGGTAATGGGCAGTTGAGCGCAGTGATAGTAAAAAACATTGCCTCTAAGGAAGAAAAAGAAATATCCACTGATTTTCTGCTGCCATTTTTTGGATTGTCAATGAATCTTTGGCCAATAAACAGTTGGGGTATAGAGTTAGAACATGGCCGCATAACTGTCGACCCAGCTACACTTAGAACCAGTAGAGATAGAATATATGCAATCGGAGATATAGCTACTTATCCAGGCAAACTAAAATTGATACTAAATGGCTTTGCTGAGAGCGCCATGGCTTGTTATCACATATACAAAGTAATTCACAATTCTCCAGTTAATTTTCAATATTCAACTTCAAAGGGAATTCATCGAAATTAAAGAGTAAAGAGATCCATGAACCTGCATGCAGTTATCTCAAGCATAAGGGAATACAAACGAAAAAGATTACTTTACAAATTCCCCCAACTCCCTTGCCATGACGTATATAACAATGTTGCAAAAAATAATATCATAGAGTTCAAGAAGACGATTCCTAGAGGATTACTCATCTATAAAAGACAGAATCTTATTAGCTATTTAGATGTAAAAGGTAAGCTAAATTTTTACAAGGAAAAAACAGCAATTGACTAAAAGAGAGCGCTGGACGAGGCAACTTAATTGGTTTGCTATTTCAACCACCATAACTAATACCAATAATCGTTATTGGCAAGACAAATGAGGTAGGTTATAAATTTGCTTAACTCCCTAATTATAGGCAAAAAGAGCTCCTTTTCATGTGTTTTATTACTAATGGGAATTGGTATAAATCAACAAATTTTGGAAAAAAAACACCGTGTTTTAAGAACCTTATTTATCGACATATAAAATTTTTTCTTGCCTCTTTTCAAAGAATAAAACATCTTAAATTAAGAATATTGATAATTCTTTATAGGGGGTTATTATGCACGTAGGAAATTCTAATAGTCAGCAGGTAAGTCAGAATTTGCTACCTTCTTCAACTCATTCCTCTGATGAGGAGTACTGTGATGCTAGTGATAAGGTTGAGAGATCTTCTATATCTTGTGAAAGTGATTCTGACCTGGAGTCTATTCCTACTGTATCACATTTTAAGCAGCGTACTTGGAAAGACGGCAAATCTGGAAAAGCTGATCAAAGTAGCTTTAATAAAAATAAGGGAACAAGGAAGTCATTTGGTGAAAATGGATATACAGAGGGACAATGGGAGAATAATCATTTAATAAAACTAGATTCGTGTCAATTTACTCATCCATATAATAATAAAACAGTTTATATCAGGAAGCAAAGTCCAAGTTATTTATTTACTTTTGATCAGGAAAACTTTATTGCAAGAGTAAGCTTCAACAAGATTAAAGAGTTAGATTTTGCTGGGCATCCTATAGATATAAAACGAAATTTTCTTAAAAAGCTTAAAATTACTAAAATTATAGAAGATGAATTATTAAATGACAGGGATAAAGCTTATGAACAGTTTAAACAACTTTTGCAGGATAGAAGTGGTAAAACTGCAGATAATCTTGAGTATGCAGAGGATCTTTTTCAGTTTTCTAAAAGATTAGAAGATTGGAGAAAGTTCTCTAGTAATATATTGATATTAGATGATATAGTTAAGAATAAGAACATTTCGTGCGAGACGAATAGTAGTAATCAACAATTGCTTGATAAAGAAAGAGCTCTGGATGTAAGAAAGAAAGAGTTTTCTCAGGTTGATCAATTTTATACAATGGATTTACTAACAGGATTACAGCAGATCTGTAAAGGTGGAATAAATAATCATAGAAACACCTTACATGATAAATATTTCGGGTCTATTTTTGTGATGGCTCCATCTATCATGGCAGATCATTTATCTCGCTTGAATGATAAGTCAATATTTTATATCAGCAATAAAGATATAGAATTGTTTGCAGACCTTATTGACATGATGAATAAGCAACCTTTTCTAGATTTTATAGGCAATTCGTGGGACATTTTGTTTAAAAATGTAGAGGAAATAAGGCAGCATGAGTCAGTAAGAAATTTTGCGCCTTTAACCAATCCTATTTATTTTTATCTTTGTAAGAGCTTTAAGGAGTTAATTTTAGAGATTAGTAGTAAAACAGACATTCCTGTTAATGATTTGCTTAAAAAAAATGAACAAGGAAAATGGGGCTTGATAAAAACTATAAATTGGCCATCAACTTCCTCTTTAAACCACTCTCTTGAGCAGCAATATCGCTTTATCTTTACACTAATGGAACATTTTAAACCAGGTTATTATTCTAACAAAAGGAATTTTGAGTATGAATTCAAGTTATTACAAAATTCTGGTGATAAAACACCATGGCAATTTATCAAGAGCTTGTTTGTTAGCAGTGACAAGTTGTCAGCTATACCTGAGGAGCGCTTAGTATGGATTTATATTCTTGACAATGCTATTGCCAACCTACTTTCCAAAGAAGAATTAAAGTTATTTGAACCTCTTCTAACAGGATACACAAATTTCATAAGTGAAACAAAAGATGATCATTATGAGTTGTTCAGAATAGTAACGCACAATACTGCAAGGTTTATCACACAGACAAGACCTTATCTCTCAAAAGAAGTTAAGAAAATTGATCAAGACATTTTAACAAAACAAATAGAATCTATCAAGAAGGCATTTTTAGATAGACAATCTGATGATTTTAGAGATTTGGTAGATGTATATAATGAGTATTGGAAGAATAGGGAATCTATTTTAGAAAAAATTCCTGATAAATTTCCTTATGGGAAGTTCAAGCAAGACATGGAAGAAATACGTCAAACATTACTTAATATTGCAAGTACTGTACTTGATCAAAAAGCAAAATCACAAGAGTTAATTAAGTACTTTAGATCATTTAATGAGTTTTTAGAGGATTTAAATAGTATAGAATTCAGTTGGTTTATTAAAGGAACTAATAATGACTTAACTGAAGTAGAAGTAGCCAATAAAGATAAAAATTCATATAAGGTTTTAGATCCTGAAAATTTCATCAAAAAATATAAGGATAATATCCCTAATCACTACTTAATTGAAATCACTCAAGATCTATTAAATAGTGTAAGTAATTTACTTGAGCAAAAAAAATGGTCTGATGACGATAATTTGAGTGCAGCAAGTGAGTTACTGTCAGCAATTAAGAAATCTTTTCTTTATCTAAAGGAGCAACCTAACTACGTGTCTTTCGATATATTCAAAGAAGAAAGTACAAAGCCGTTTATTTCTGTAGTAGGGAATAGCATATCTTATGAGGATTTTAAAAAACGAATTGGTATCATAGGGGAATCTTTTTGGTATTTAAGAAAACAAGATGAGATTGATATAGACAAAGCTTTAGAGCTATATAGAAAAGAAAACAATAATAGCACAGTAGAAACACTAAGAGATTGCTATAACAGATACTTAAAAGAATTTAACTCCTATATACAAGAGACTTCTGACAAAAATTACCAAGATAAAATTAAATTTATTACTGAAAAGGTACGGGAGCAATCAAAACAAATTAAAATTGATGAATGGAACACAAAATTCAAGAGAGAAACTTTACCTGATCTTCTTGCTGGATTAGCTGCTGTGTGGTCTATACAAGAATCAAAGGATATTGCAAGTACAGGAAAAAGCTTAAAGCCACATTGTATTCAAATATTATGCATTTTGCGATTGTTAAGTGTTGATAAAGACTCTAAAGGTGTTGATAAGCATCTTGCACAAGTCTTAACAGGACAAGGCAAATCGCTTGTACTAGGTTTACTCTCTTCACTATTAGTATTGACAGGTCATAAGGTCAGAACTGTTTGTTATAGTGAATACTTAGCAACTCGAGATCAACAAGATTTTAACGGCTTTTTTAAGGAGTTTGGTATTGGTGACAAGATAACTTATGGTACATTTGAGAAGATGGCAAATGAAGTGATAAAGCCTGAGGTAAATGGCAAGAAGCAAGGTTTAAGAGAATTAGTTGAAGGTCTTATTTTAAATCACAGTGCGGAGCAATCTGGACAGATAAAGCAAGAGGATATTAGTAATACTACTCTTTTAATAGATGAAGTGGATGTTTTCTTTTCTGATCAATTCTATGGGAATACTTATGGTGCATGTAATACTATAAGAATTCCAGCATTAGATAGTATTCAGGAAAAAATATGGGAAATGGCCAGCAAAAATTATGAAAAAAGTACTATTTTGAAAGAGGTAGAAGAATTCATTAAGAAAAAGATAGGAGAAAGAAATCAAGATTTTAAAGAATTTAATAAATTTTTATTTAAACCTGGAAAATACTATCTTTTGAAAGAAAAAGATAATGTGGTTATTAAAAAAGAATATACTAATCGGTCTCTCTATCAAGAACATCTAGAGGAAATGATTGATGCTGCAATACGTGTTACAAAAGGAAGTGATCAAGATTGGTACATTAACAACTATAAAATTAACGATAAAGGAATCATAAGTTATAGAAAATCCGATGGGATTTATTCTACTCACACTTACTGTGGTTACTATAACATATTTAATTATTTTAGATTGAAGAAAAAAGACTTTGATTGTAAAAATTATGGGTATTTGAATATAGGTTGTGGCGTAGTATCTTATGCAAAATTGCCTGAGAAATATCCTCTTATCTTAGGAGTGAGTGGTACCTTAGCTACGCTTAATGATCATGAGAAAAAAGTGGTAAGAGAATCTTATAACATCAGAGAAAATTCCATCATGCCATCTTTTTTTGGTGATTCTCATTTAAAATTTAATTCAAGTGAAAATTTTACATCTCAGAATTCAGAAGAAGAATGGCTCAGTAAAATTTTTAATCATGCAAACTCTAAGGTTGGTTCAGGACAATCAGTGTTAATATTTTTTAATACAGATATAGAAATAAACAAATTCAAAGAAAAATTCTCCGGTAAATTTGATCGATTGCATACATTAACAGAAAATACTGAAGAGCATGCCAAAGAGAAGTATATTGATGAAGCAGGTATTGCAAAAACAATAACGCTAGCAACAAGAGGTATGGGTCGTGGTGTTGATTTTAAGTCTAGTGTTGCTGTAGAAAATAGCGGCGGGGTGCATGTTATACAGACATTCTTTTCACTTGATATAAAAGAAGAAACACAGATTAAAGGTAGAACTGCACGTAAAGATAATAAGGGTAGTTATGAATTGATACTCTGCAAAGAACATTTGATAAATGCTGGATTTATGAAGGAAAAAGAAGCTCCTGTAGATTATCAAAGCTTAAATACAACCAGAAAATTGAAGATAGAAGAAAAAGGCTCAAATAATGAAGAGAGAATTAAAAAATCAGAAAGCAACCATAAGATAACGATCGATTTTCTTGAATCTTTTTTTCAAAAAGAATGTAGCACTAATATAGATCAGCCATCTGTGGAACCAGCAGTAAATAGACAACAAAATAGGTAGGAATTATATATGTTTAATGTTCAAAATCAACAGATTAGTGACAGTGGAAGAAATGTAAGCTCTTTTTTGAATATTGAGCAAGCTATTGAATGTTTAAATTCTTGGGGAGTTTGGACGGGGAGTGAGTCTTGGCTAGCAAGTACAGCGGAAGAATTAAATAAACGTTATAGGGAGCTAAGAAAAGACATAAGAGAAAATACTAATTCTTGGTCGTATTCACAGTATTGTGAACGCTTAGCCTATCACTATTATAACCTTGCATGCTACTGTAATGATGAGCTGTTTAATAAGCATAAGGTTGATTTAGAAAGCGTAAAACAATATCTAGAAAAATGTTTAGAGAAGCTTGCTGAAGTTTCTGGAGAAGGCTATTCAGACGGGACAAAAGAATTAAAGAATGATGCTGAAAAGTTTTTGACAGAAGTAAAGAAAATACATGAGCAGCAAGAAGATCTGCTGACAAAATATAGCACTTTTAATAAATTCAAAAAGTACACAAAATTATGTATTGTTTTAGGTAGTATAAATCAGGTTCCTTTGCAACAATGCTCTGCTGAGAATAGACAGCAGATTCAAAATATTCAGCTGTTAAGAGTCATTAATATGCTAGAAGATGCAATTACTGTACCTGAGTATAAAAATACTTTCATTACTGCAGAGCAGTCTGACTATTTAGGTCAAGTGTATCAATTGGCTGGCCAACCTGCACTGAGTATACGATATAAGAGAACTAGTGACAATCTCAAAAAAACTGTAAATGCAACGAAGGAACATAGTGATAAGAAACAGGAGATAAAAGATATTATTAGCAAAGAAGTTAAAGAGTATAAAAGTAATTTAGTGCAAGTTAAAGATTATATAGAAGAAAGGCTTCATAGGTCGCTTAGCACTATTGACAATGCTTATATTGAGAGAAAATATATAAAATATTGCGCAAGGCTTTGGCTACAAGAAACAACAAATTTACTAAAAGAACTGACTGAAAGTAAAAGCCGTGCTGTTATTCAAGAAATTTTTAATTCACTAGATGATATAAAGGATTTAAGCCAGATTCCTAATCCTTTAAACCAACTTGAGTGTTACATCCTTTTAATGAAGCACTATGAATTGGTTAGGAAAGAGGATGAAAAAATTTTCATAAGTCGGTTTAAAAAAGAGTGCTTGGAACAAATAGTTGCCTATAGTGATTCTGCTGAAAAAGAATTAGTTTTTCTAGAAACTTTTGTTGACTTTTTAAGTTCCTCTAAAAATCTTCAATCAATTATTGCTGAACTGGAATTAGGAGACTTTTGTCGTGGTGATTTATCGTTTGATGAATTGATCAATAATATTATGAAGCTTGAAGTAGATACTTATGGTGAAAATCTTACAGTTTTGCAAGAAGCAACAGAGGGCTTGGAGGAAGAAGATCTTTTTTTAATAGACAAGTTTAAGGAAATTATAGGTGCTTATATAAAACCAGTAGAAATACAAAAGAGAAGAATAGATAATCGATTGGTTGTTGAAGTAAAAGGGAAGAACATTGTTGTCAGTGAAACTTTACGGCAATTAGAAAATGCACTTTTAGAAAATCCAAATATAGAGGAAGTACGTTTTGTCGGCGCTGGTATTATACATATTGATACAAACCTTAAGAGTAAAGTTTGGCAGGGAAGGAATGTAGTTATTTTAACCAAAGCAATAAAGGTTTATGATCAAGTAACCTGGGATGTATCTGGAAAAGATAACGATCATACCTATTCCAATAATGCAGGTACTGGAAAAGATGGTCATGGCAAACAAGGAGCAGATGGTTATCCTGGGGAAAGTGGTGGCAATGTTTTAATTTTAACGGAAAAGATAGAAGGCCAAGAAAACTTTACCATTATTTCACATGGTGGCAAGGGTAGTAAAGGCCAGAATGGTGGTAATGGAAGAGATGGTAAGGATGGAGTAGGTATTACGAAGGCAGAATTTGATAAAAAGTTTCCTCCTGTTGCTGATTTTAGTTCAGGGAGTATACAGAGAGAATATACAATAAAAAAGATTGTTGAGAATATTAAAAATGATTCATCAACAGTAGAAACTGTGTGGTATACAGGGGCTAATAATGCAACAATTGAAAAAATTATTAAAGATATTGAAGATATACGCTCTTATAATGAAACAGTATGTCAGATTGCAGTAGCTGGTGATACGACTCCATTACTCAAGAGTTTTGAGGAGAATATTTTTATAAAAACAGTTACAAGTCAAGGAAATGAGGTCACTTTTTCTTTTGAGCGTGGAGGTGGGCTTACAAGTCGTCAGGCTTTTCTACTCTATAAAGGATCGTTAGGACAGCCAGGGTGGCAGGGTGGAGAGTATGGATTAGGCGGTCAGGGTGGACATGCCGGGGGGATAATAATAAGGCATCCAGAAAATAGCAGCCAGGAATTTAACATTATAAAAAGTACTAAGCAAGGGGAAGAAGGAGAAAAGGGAAAAGGTGGTTTATATGGTAACCATGGAAAAAATGGCCTGGATATGGGTTATTTGGATCACAAATGGTGGAGTAAAGCTAAGTTTCGTGATCAAGGTAAATATAAAGTAGAGTATTATGATAGTGATAATGACCCAAGTGATCGAGTGTGGTGTCCATATAAGAACAAATATGCTGGTATAGATGCTATCAATATTGAACACAAAAAGCAAAAAGAATATGAAGAAAGGAAGAATACTAGACAGAATAGTGAGCAACAACATCACGCACAAGCTGTAAGGAAAAAAAATATTTCACAAAGTAGCATTTTAGCTAGTTATTCTCATCATTTGAGTTCTATGGAAAAAAATACATTGCAGGACTTACGATCTGATTTAGAAAATACTAAACAACAAGCCTTACAAGCAATCACTGAAAATCAAGAACAGCAGGAAAAGCAAACTACAGAATTAGGAATTAAGCGTCATTCTCCTTACCATAACAGAAGTAAGCATCATAATAATGTCTTTATTACAACATCTAGTATCACTTACAGAGAGACTATTGATGTTAAAAGTTTTATTGATAAGCTAAAAAAAGAACCATTGCTGCTAGACAATTGGTTTCAGTTAAAAAAGGCAGAACTTAATTTATCTCAGCTTAGTCAGTTATTTTTAGTTTTTGAAACCTTAAAAGGTAGCCCTCCTGAAACGAGTAGCTTACAAAATAATACAGAGCTACAAGACATAGAGAAGCTTTTGATTGATAAGTATAGACTTGCTACATTGCAAGAAGTTGTAAAGCAATTACCACCTTATCAGGAGGTTACAAATAATGTAGAATTAACACCTGAAAATGCAGCAAGATATCTCATTGAAGCAAAAGAAAATGATAACAATATTTCTCACCATATTTTAGGAACTCTGAATCAATATCTTTATGAAAATAGTACAGAACAACATGAAAAAATTTCTAAATTCAGTAAAGAAGAATTACAGAATACAGAGAATAAAGCTTTAAAATACTCAATTAGAGCGTTTGTTTTAGAAGTAGGAAAATTAGAAGAGGAACATACAGATGTTAAAAAATATTATAACGAATATAAAGAATTTCTAGAAAAACAAGAACGCAATTTGAATATATTCTTTGAAGCGTTTAAAAGTGAGTTATCTCAGCCAAGACATGCAGAAATATTTGATTTATGGATTAAAAGTGTTAAAGACAAATCTTTAATAAGTAAGCTAGAGGAAAAAATACAAGAAGATAATTTTCTAAAAGTTCTTTATGATCGTTTTAATAATCAGCTTGAGCTAGAGTATGATTGGGATAAGTGTTGTAAAGATCAAGCTATTCTAAAAGAGTATAATGATTATATTCAAGAAAAAGGCCCATTATCGGGAAGTTACAGAGAATTATTAGCCTACGTTTTTGGTATTAACATCAGATTATATGTTGAAGATCAAGATAATAGATTGTTCCTGCGAGGTGATCACAACCCTTCATCTAAGAAAATTATTCACATATTATGTAGAGACAATAAATTTATACAATTAAATATTGATAAAAGCTACTTAAAGCTAGAAGAAGAGCGCAAAAAGAAAGATAGTCTTTATGCACAGATTTTTGCAAAAATTAGGCCATTTAAACAAAAACAGGAGTTCGATGATTACTTAAATAATCAAGCTTTTCTATCCAATAACAGTCCTTCAGAAGATGAACAATATTTTAATGAAGAGGAAGATATAGAAAAAATTATAGAATACTTTCCTGAAGGGGAAAAACAACAGTTAAAAGAGCGATTGAACAAAATTACATCTCAATATATTGGGCAGCAAGGAATTTTGCATAACATGTTGAAAAGCTTTTCTAGCGAAGGAAGACATGTATCCTCTCAAGAATTATATTGTTTAGTGAACTCAATTCTAACTTCTGTTATTGAAGATAAAAAAGAATTGAATATCTTTTGTTGGATAGTTGCAGCTTATCCTCAAAAGAGTTGGATAGATGAATTGATGTTATTACAACTCGAAGATTATTTCAAAAAAACATTAATAGAGAAACCTGAATGGAGAAAGTACTTATCGAAAATAGAAAGTAAGGACGTTTTACTGTTATTTAAAGTAAAGTTGGATCAACATAAATCAAGCAATCCTATTTCTACTCAATGCATTGAAGATATTCTGCATTTATTAAGTAATATTCCAAATGAAACAGTTAGTTTAGAAGGACTAGAGTTATCTGAGTGGCCTTATGCACTGAAAGAAAAATACTGGACATGCAAGCTATCAAAATTAGTAGATTGGCAAAAGGATGACTTACCAACAGCTTCTTACTATCTTTTATCTATAGAGAATATTTTTGGCGCTCTTTTATCGGAGAAATTTATAGAGGCTCTAGAAAAGAAAAAACAAGAATTGTCATCTGATAAGCTTACTAACATTTTATCTAATTTTCATAATGAAAAATGGAACTTAAGTACAGAAGAGTTAAATACCCTTAACAGTTGTAGAATTGATGATTGGGCACAGAAAATGCAGGAGAAGTTTACTGCTAATAAAGAAGAACGGAAGATAACTCAGTTAGTTGAACTAATTAAAAGTAATGCTAATACTTCGAAAGAAATTTTAAACAAATTGCCAAAAATTAAGAATTATATTGAAAGTATTGATAAGTATATAACTGCTGAAAAACCTATAGGTAGTTTTACGGAAGATGATATTAAAAATTGGGTAAAAGAATTTCAGAGCAATATGGGTAAAGGAAAGCAAGATGTAAAAGAGGAAATGCTTGCTGTAATATATAGAGCAATAGAGTTAAAAAAAGAATTAGAACTAAAAAGAGTATTTAAGCTTCGTGATACTCAAAAATTAACTGTATTGGCGTTATTGACAAATGATCGCAGCACCATAGCACAAGTGTCTACTGGAGAGGGAAAATCATTAATTGTAGTAGCAGCATCAATTATGAAAGCACTTTGTGGAGAGAAAGTAGATGTTATAACTAGTTCTTCTGTATTGGCAAAACGTGATGCTGAGGATAATAGAGATATCTATAGTTTATTTGGTATTAATGTATCACATAACTGTAGTGAAGATATTGAAAAAAGAAAGGAAGCATATTCAGGTAATCAAGTGGTATATGGTGATTTATCTAATTTCCAGCGCGATTATTTATTAGATAAATTTTATGGGAAAAATATTTTAGGAGATCGTAATTTTAACAATGTAATTGTTGATGAAGTAGATAGTATGTTGCTCGATAAAGGTAACAATATGTTGTACTTATCTCATGATCTGGCAGGACTAGATAAGCTGGAATCTGTTTACATTTACATTTGGCAGTGGATTAATAGACCAGCTAGAGATAATAAAGAACTTTGCTATGCTTTTGATGCTAAAGCAATTAAAGAAGCAGTGATAAGTGACTTATATGGATTGGTGAAAAAAGAAGATATTGGAAAGCTTGGGTCTGAATTAAGCGAGCAGCAAAAAAATATTATGTGGGAACGTTTAATCAAAACTGAGATATTAGATGATCAGGGCAAATTGTTAAAAGGAAACATTAATGACAATGAACTTAATAAAGTACTTTCACCTGAATTTAATTGTTACAAAGATCGTTTTCTTTACCTTTTAAAAGAGTGCATTGAAAGAGAAAAATTTATACATGTTCCCAATAATCTCAGACCGTTTATTGAACAGCACTTAGAATCTTGGATTAATAATGCTATAACCGCGTTCTTCATGAAAGCAGGAGAGGATTATGTAGTGGATGTAGATAAAACCGGAAGTAGTCCAGATCGCAATCCTAATATTACAATTCTTGATAGAGATACAGGAACAGATCAAGCTAATTCTCAATGGGATGAAGCATTACACCAATTTTTACAACTCAAACATGGATGTAAATTATCTTTACAAAGCTTAAAAGCTGTTTTTATCTCTAATGTTTCTTTCTTTAAATTGTACAGTAACTTATATGGATTAACAGGCACCTTAGGGTCACAGAGAGAAAGAGATTTATTGCAGGAGATACATGAGGTAGACTTTGTAACTATCCCTACAGCCAAGTCTAAGCAATTTCGTGAGGAAAAACCTATTCTTTGTACTGGCAAAGATGAATGGATAAAGCGCATATGTAATGAAACAAAAAGGCTAACTGAGGAAAAAAAACGATCTGTTTTAATCATCTGTGAAACAGTAAATGATGTAGAGACTTTATACAAAGCTTTTGGAGGAAAGGATGCAAAACATGTTCATACATATACAAGAGATTACGAAGAGTTTGATAAAGGGTTTGAAATTGTTCAAGGTAACAAAGAGCTGGGGCAAGGACAGATTATTATTGCAACGAACTTAGCTGGCCGTGGAACTGACATAAAAATTACAGAAGAATTGAGGAAAGCAGAAGGATTACATGTTTGTTTAACTTACCTACCTAGCAATATTCGAGTTGAACAGCAAGCATTTGGGCGAGCAGCAAGAAGTGGAGACCAGGGTTCTGGTCAGTTAATCATCATGGATTCAAAAGGACAAGAATATAGTAACTCAAAAATACTTGATTTAAAGAAAGAGCGTGATGTGGAAGAATTACATCGTATATCTGACATTAAAGCTTACTATGATACTCAGATTAATATGGAAGAAAGCTGTTTTAAAGCATTCAAAGAGCAGTACGAACAATTGAAGAAAGACCTTGATGATAAAAAAGTACCTACTGAAGTTAAAGAAATTTTATTGCAGAGTTGCTTGGACAAATGGGCTTTCTGGTTAGATGAACACACTAAATATGTAAGAAATTTGACAGGTGAACAGGATAAAAGAAATCTTTACAACCTACTGGACAAATTTATCTCACGATTAAAGAATTTAGACACTGGGTATAGCGAAAAGTGGTTACCTTCGTATGAAGGACCTCCAACTCTAATTATTGAATATGATAGCACAAACTGGTTAGCCTGGGTTAAAGAAAATCCAATTCAAATGATTAAACTTGGAAAGTATCTCTCTCAAAATGAGGAACATAAAAATGCTCATAAAAATGCCATTGAGCTGTTTGATGAGGTGATTAAAAAAGAGCCATATTTTTCTGAAGCAGCACGTTATTACAAGGCATTTGCATTAGTAAAGAGGGTTGATTTAGAACAAAAGCCTTTAAAAGAAGAAGATGAGAAAGTTTTGAAAGAATTTAAGCAAGAATTGCGAGAAGCTGCAAGGCTTTTAGATAAGCATAGTAAATTTGCTATCAATGCAGCAGGTATTATTGGTAAGATTAAGAAGAATAATAATGAAAGTATCATTCAAATCGACGCCTATGAAGAACAGCAAAAGAGCTTGGCTAACCTTTATTATATGTTTTCACGATCTGTAGATGATACTTTGGGTAACACTATTACTCCACAATCTTTTGTTAATCATGATATTAAAGAAGAATTAGCTAAAGTTCTGTATGAGGATTTGCTTAAAAAAGGTATTTTAAAAAAGCCGAGAGTAAAAAAGAACATTTCCGAAGAAGAGCTAAAAATAATCAGCTCTGGTTATGGAGTATCGGTTGAAGCATTAAAAGATTTTCTTTCTAAGTATAAAGGAAAAGAAATTAATGAAAAAGAATTTCAAAAAGCGTTAAAAAAAGCAATACCATTACCTAGCAGAGAAGCATTTTGGAAATTGCTCATTCAAAAAAAAGACTTAAGTGAAGAAGTTAAGTATGTTGTAGTTGACAATGAAAGATTGAGAGAAATTGATCCATCACTGTCAGATTCTCTTGATGAAAAAGTAAAGAAAGGAACACTGGAAAAGCAAGCTTTGAAGTCTGGTAATGGGGAAATTTTTTTAAACGTAGAACAGATTACACAACAAAAAAATAACGGTAATATTTTTAAAAAAGATGACTTTATAAAGATTGTAGGCGAAGACAAATATAAGATGTTGAAAGAGAGAGGAGTACTTTTATCTAACAGGAAAGTGCGTATAGACCCAAGTAGAATTGAATCTATGACTTTTCCTTGTTATGATTCTATCACTCTGGAGGATTTTTCTAAAGTAAGTACCACTAAAAGTGAAGCTGAAAAAGTTTTAGCAGAGCTTGTTAAGCAAAAAGTTCTTGAGAAAAAGGATGACTCAGAAAATAACGCTTATGGACTAAAAATTAAGTTTAATGAAATTGAACAAGTTCAGCTTCCTTCTTGTCCAGTTTACGAAAATACTGTAAAAGGACTATTATCTGCATGTTTTACCTATAGAATAGCTCTTCAAAAAATTGCAGGACAGCTAGAAGAAAAAAACTTTCCTGTCCGTCTGCAATTAACGACTAAACCACATCAAAGTTTAGTTTTGGAGTTATTGGAACAAAAAATTATCAGACCTACTACTGTGACGACTAAGAATGAAGATTTAGAAGAAAAGTTGCAGAACATTTATAGTCGAACAATGACTAGAGATGATTTTAAACTTATACTTTCTCAAGGTAAGCTTATTTCAACAGAGTGTACAGAAGAGCTTTTTAATTGTTTAATTAAGAAAAAGTGGATTGTCAAGTACAACCCAATACAATCTATACAAGATGAGGGTATTGGCAAGGAAAGTATTAAAAATGCCGGCAAATCTTTAGTACAAGATCTTTATTATATTAATAGTCCTGATAAAAGACAGATACCTTTGAACTTTTCTCCCGAAGGAAGCCACAAGAACGCGCTGACCAAGTCGCAAAGTATTGATAAAACAGTGGAAAAAGTTTTAGATAACCGATTACAGTTGGCAAAAGAAGATACAATTAAAAATATTGTCAGCACTTTGAAAAGATCAAGAAGTTCATTGAAAGCTCTAAAAGTGCCTGACAGTAAACTAAAACCTTTCACTGAGCTTTGTGGTCAAGGTGAATTTGCAAATATAGAAGAAGTGCATGTCTTTTTTCTAAATGGGTTAGATCAACTTTTACAGTTAGAAGAAAAGAAATGGACACGAGAAATGCTTATTAACACTGCAGTAGTAACTGCTATGGGAATAAGTCAAATAGCTGTAGGTACTGCTATAGAGTTATATTCAGTAGGTGTTATGACTCATGTTGGTGCTGCATTTGTTAGCGAGGGTGTAAATGATATCTTCTTTGCTGCTGGTGCTTTAAAGTCAGGTTATTTTAGTTGGGAAGATTATAGACAACATAAGCTTGAAAGTTTAATGATGACAGCTGTTACTGTTGGTATAGGAGCCTACCTTTCAAGAGGTGCTAAGGTCTCACGTTTTGGCCATAAGCTAGCTGGGCCTAGCTTTGAAGCTGGTGGAAAAAAGGTTGCAGAGATGTCTGGCACTAAATTAATTAAAACTGCAGGTTGGAAAGTAGTAGGAAAAGAAGTTACAAAGCGTATTACTCTTAAAGCCATGGAGGGGATAGCGCTTGGCTTAGCCAATGCAGGAGTTGACACGCTCGTTGAGAACTACCTTCAGGGATTGTGTGAAGGTATAGCCTCTAGTATTTTGTCAAATATTGAACAAGAGGTAGAGAAGCATAACATTTCTGCAAGCCTGAAGGAAGTATATGAGATATTAGGGGAGGAAAAAGCAAAAAAAATGGTGAATGATTTAACCCAGAGTGCTTTCACTGAACAAAATTGCGTGGAAAAGCTCTTGCCTATAGCTAATAAGATAGTTGGTAGCGTAACTCAAGGAATTGCAAAAGCTGTTGAAAAAAGGAGTACAACAAGCAATAAGTTAGTATTTCCTATTCATACTATCAGCAAAGTGGTAGTTTGGCAAGAACGTGTTGCTCATATTGCTGATATAACAATGATTACTGGTAAACTTTTAGATGATTTAGATAAAAAAATAAAAAATAAATCGAATAGTAATGAATTGAAAAAAAATGCTGGACTAGATCAAAAACAAGAAGCAAAAAAAAGCTATGAGAGCTTTAAAAAAGAATTAATTGATCAGTGGAAATCACTGCTTTGCGAAAAAGCTGGACGAGTGATATCACAGCATATTGTAAGTCCTATCCTTAAAGAGGGCTCTAATCATCTGATTAGATATGTTGGAAAGAAAGTGCAAAAAGCATACAAATCTTACAAAGAAAGTGGGTATTTTGAGCACTTTGGAGAGCTGAAGCAGGAGTATAAGGAAAAGCTACAGAGTGAACAACAATGTGACAATACTTCTAAAGCAGAAGACCACATTACAGAAAAATATCATGAAGATTTGCGAAAGCTGATGATTAAAACTAGAAATCCTGACTTACTTGCAGATATAGTCCGAGAAAACATTCCAATGGATATGACATGTGTTAACGCGTGTACTCAAGTAGTATATAAGATACTAAAAGAGCAAGGAGTTGTAATTCCAGGGCTAATCGTTATTGTTCAAGGAAATGGTGGTATAAGACAAGAATTTTCATCTATATCAGAAGGAACAGGAAGGATAATTATTCCTCTTGAGCTCAAAGATAATCATTTTGAATTTTGCGGAAGCAGCACATCAGAAAACAGTAGTGAATCAAAAAATAATTGCTTATATGAAGCTTTATCAGAAACTATACCTGGATTAAGAAATATAATATCACCAGAAGGATTCAGAGATAAGGTAGCTGATTGTATTAAACATGATAAAGGAATACGGTATCACATTCAGCAAGGCTGGCACCGGCTTCCTATATCTCTTGGTGCGTTTGGTGGTGCATCTACAAGAAAGCGTTCGAAGGTAATACATGATTTTGAATCGTCATCCTTTGATAATGAAGAGTTTCTTGGTTACGAAGAATATCAATATAGGGAACGTAACGTATCTGATCACCTAGAAGACCGTTTTACACGCTTTTTTCGTATTGGTGGAATAATACAAAGAGCTTCTGAACAAACAAATATACTAAGGAATCAAGTAGTCAAAAGTGGATCAAGTAAATCTCAAGATCAGAGTAGCAACAAAGGAAGAGAAATTCATGCAGCGCATGTAGTCAGACTTGGTGAGATTAATCACGAGATGGTAAAACAATCTGAACAGCTTTATAATGAATTCGTAAATTTTCTAGGTCATACACAAAATGTTCCAAAGTATGCAAACGAGTGGCATGGAATAGGTGGAGATATAGATAAGTTTCAATCAAGGAATCTAAAAGAATTAGGTAAGATAAATTTTAGAGAAAGCCTTACCGTAGAAGATGCAAGTATAATAAAAAGCGTAAAGGAGGATTTTATAGCCGTACTAGATACCCGAATTAATGGAGGAAAGCTTGATAGTGGAAAGAAGTCGGAGCTCATAAAGGTAAAGACAGCTTTAACTAATACTACAATTGAAGCAGTGTTTGAAAAAGGAAAAAAAGGTTATTTAGGTGAAGGCATGAATGCGTATCGATAGGCAACTACTTGCTATTGAATTTTAACGAATATTGCAAGATTAATCGGGGATTATTCTCTCTATCGTTCTCTACATTTTTATTACGGAAAGTTCAAATTCTAAATTAGGAGGAAATAGAGAAGCAAGTAAGAGAAGTTCCACAATTTTTAATCCACAGCTAAATGAGGAGTTATAGCTTTTTACCCAATAGTGAGAACATCTCATAAAAAAGCAGAATCGACAGCTTGACGAAAAGATTTGAACAGAGGTACATTATTTCTGGCTCGGTTTTTTATAGTAAACCAATAATGCTCAATTTTATTACAATCTGGAGAATAAGGAGGAAGATACAGAATCTCTGCACCAATACCTTTGGCAAATTCACTTGTTTTCTTGGATTTATGAAAAGTTGCATTATCCAAAATCACTGTTTGCTCAGACTGTAATATTGGTACCAAAAATTGCTCGAATCAGCCATTAAAAACCTCTGTATCACAATACCCTTCAAAACCTCAGTTGCGGATTAGCCAACGAAGTAAAGCTTAGAAATGCAGGGCTTTTTCGGCTGCATGGAATATGAAACAAGCGTAGAAAAAATGTGTACCAAAAAATTTATCGGTGATCTATGTCTTGTATGCTCAATCTCAAAGTTGTTTTTCAGAGAGCCAAAAACTGTCTCAATAATCGATCTTTTTCTTAACAAAATCTTCTCATTTAGCGCCATTAATGAGTTTTTCATACCCTTTTTTATACTGGTTACAAGCTTTAACCCTCTATCGAATAATTCGTGAAAAAGATCTTTTTTGATATATCCTTTATCTCCAAACAATAATCCAGTCAATTTCTGAGTTAAATTTGGCACAGGTTTTCTATCATCAATGTTGCCTTTTGTCACCGTAACCCCTTGAATTTCGCCAGCTTCGTTGATTACTAGATGTAGTTTAAAACCGAAAAACCACCCATAGGTAGTCTTTCCAATCTTTGCCAACCCTTTGAAAACTTTATTTCTCGAGGTCCTTTTTGGATGGCAAACAGCGATAGATGTTGCATCTATGTACGAAATCCCTGTCACTTTTGACTGTTCGCAAAACCATTGCATTAAGAGCACTAAATACCATAAAACCCTAGATTTTAGCCTAATAAACCTACTATAGGATGGCAATTTTGGAAACGCTGATTCGTATAATAATTTCAAATAATGCACATAGAAAATTTTAAAATTGTCGCACTTGGATTGGTGATATAGCAATATTATGGTAAGAATCTCTGAATGCGTAATCTCTGGCGTCCTGGTTGGTTTTTTGCTACTTGGTAGAAGTTTTTCTGCAAAATTCTTGTCAACTGAATTGCAAAAATCGTCGATCAGGCAAAATAATTCTGTTATATTTTCATTCATTGGTAACCTCTCTATTTTGTAAATAATTTTCCGAGGTTACCCTATTTTCCTGGCTTTTTCACTGATTTCTAATCCGCAACTGGGGTTTCAAAGGTCATAGGTGCAAAGATTTTTCCCTTACTTAAAGCTGCAATCATGCTGAGTTTTCTTACCTGATTTTAGTGTATGAAACCTTTCTCCCTTTCTGCAATATCCGTATATTCTGTATTCTCTATACCAGATTCATCAATATATCAAATTTTTAGGGGACTCTGCCGATATGACTTTCAAAAATTCAGCACGTTTTTCTTCATTTCTTTCTTTATATCAATAAGTCTTTTTTTGCGTTTAAATCCACTTTTTTTAGAGCTGTATGAATCGTTTGATGACTATATATTGCCTCAGCACCTCTGATTGTGTTTTACCGCCGTGTTTTTTTATAAATTCTGCAAACGCATTCCAATCGGTGATTTTATGATTATAGCCTCTACTTCTCAGTTTCTTCGATTCCTGTTTCTTTCCGCCTTTTCTCCCATTTGTACAATGTTACTCTACCGATTTTGAACCTCTTTGCTACTGCTGTTTTACTCTCTCCTTCATCTAACGCCTGAATGGCTTTTTTCCTTAAGTCATAACTGTACGCTGCTGGCACTTTTACCTTCTTATTACCCTAAATCTCTATTTTATTCTGTTGCCACTATTATTAGAAGGGCTATAATTCAGTAAAATTTAAGAATTTTAATAGTTTAGCAGCATGAAACACGCAATAAACTGCCACTTTTAAATTTGATCAGACTTAATTAAAAAAGACAAGATTTTCAATAATTTGCCAAAATCTAATCCAGAATTCGGGTTGAAAACATGGCAAAAATTAGATGAAACTGCTTTACAACATAGTATAAGCTTACAATGGGTAATATGTATAATTAGAAAGCAAGCTATAGGAAGAAAACTAAAATACAGAAATCAGAGACACCAAAAAAGAGATATAAATTTTAGACAAAGTAAGTCATGAAGGGTATATTTTACTTTCAATCAAAGCTTCTATGGCAATAATTCTTTTAGATACAAAAACAATAAACCGTATAGCAGCGGGTGAAGTAATCGAAAGGCCAGCAAGTGTAGTAAAGGAATTAGTAGAAAATGCAATAGATGCTGGAAGTTCAAAAATAGAGATCAAAATAGAAAGTGGTGGGCGCAATCTTATAACTGTGACAGATAATGGAAATGGAATAGAAAAGGAAGATTTGGAACTTGCGTTTATGCGCCACGCTACTTCAAAATTAAGCGATAGTGAGTTAATAGAAATCAAGCACCTTGGGTTTAGAGGAGAAGCTTTGCCTTCAATTGCAGCAGTAAGTAGAATGAACTTATCGTCTAAGGCAAGTGGAGCAAAGGAAGCATGGTCTATAAGGTATGAAGGAGGAGAAAAAGTAGGAGAAGTTATCCCTTGTTCTCTATTGGAAGGTACATATATTGAAGTTCGTGACTTATTTTTTGCGACTCCAAATAGACTAAAATTTCTAAAAACCGAAAGGGCAGAAACACAAAGTATTGTTGATATTGTGAATAACTTAGCGATGATTAATTATAGTATTGGGTTTACTCTCACTTCCGGTAATAAAAAGCTCTTAAAATATGTTAAGCAAACTTCATTATTTAACAGATTATGTGAAGTAGAAGAAGAATTTCAGAGCAATTCGTTGGAAGTTAAAGAGGAAGAAGAAGGCATCAAACTTAAGGGACACATCTGTAAACCTAATGTCAATCGTAGCAACTCAACTCAGATTTATACGTTTGTTAATGGGAGGCCAATAAAAGACAATCTACTTGTTGGTGCAATTAGATATGCGTATCACGATTTTATTCCAGACAATAGGTATCCTTTTGCAGTGTTGCATTTAGAAGTACCATATGACCAAGTAGATGTAAATGTGCATCCAAATAAATCGGAAGTAAGATTTCAAAATAAGAGGTTAATATATGAAATAGTGAGAAGAGGGCTAATAAAAGCGTTGTCAATGAGAATAGGTACCTCTTCAGTGAGTGATATTGATGGATCTAGGTGTCAAGGTATTGGAGAAGAACTGGGTGGTTCGCCTCTTGATGTTAGTGAAAGTCAAAGGAATAATGAGCGTGTTAATAATGGAAAAAGCAGAGAAGTAAAGGGTCAAAAAGAATTTTACGAAAGGAGGCCAAATCTTTTAGAAAATCGTCTAATGAAAGAATTCAATGCACCAGATGAAAGAAGGCAAAGCTTACCAGAAACGTTTAAATATGGAGAATCTCCACCCCAAAAGGGAACGATGGTTTTAGAAAGGAAGCAAATTGATTTAATAGCGGATCATCCTCTAGGATATGCACGCTGTCAGGTCTACAATACTTACATTATTGCTGAGGCTAAAGGCAAATTAATTATAGTAGACCAGCACGCAGCTCATGAGAGGTTGATCTATGAGTGCTTAAAACAAAAATCAAGCATAAAAAGGCAAAAGCTTCTTCTTCCTGAAATAGTCGAGATTAAAAACCAAGCAGGAATGGAGATGGTTGAAATGTATAAAGATAAGCTTTTCGAAATGGGTTTTGGTATTGAAATAGAATCAGAAGATAAAGTAAGGGTGAAAGAAATACCTGCAATTTTAGGAACAATAAATGTGAAAGAGATGGTGATGAATATAGTTGATAGATTAATGGAGATAGGAGATACGCTACCTATAGAAGAAAAAGTGAACAAGATACTAGCTACCATTGCGTGCCATGGGTCAATTAGAGCTGGAAGGGAAATGAAGTTGGAGGAGATGAATGAGTTGATGAGACAAATGGAGGAAACACCTTATGCTGGGCAATGCAATCACGGAAGACCAACGTATATAGAAATGAAACTAAGTGATATAGAAAAATTGTTTGAAAGGAGATGAGTTCAGTTTGTCAAAAAGGTTCCCAATTAAGTATACGTAACAGCTCTTCTGGTTATGGAGTATAAAATGTGAAAAAAGAGAATAAATGCTCTAATTTTTTAGATTACAAAGTAATAGGACAGGAAGTAAGAAATCGTAGGTTAGCAAAGGGATATACTCAAAAAGATTTAGCAAAAAAAATCGATACAACATATCAGGTAATACTGCAATATGAAAAAGGAACACGCAGAATTTCAATTAAGAAGTTATATGAATTAGCAGAAGCATTATCAACAACTGCTAGAGATCTAGCTTGCGGACAAGAAGTATCAAATGAGGAAAGGTATGAGGAAGAAGAGATATTAAATCTAGTAAGAAGACATAAAGAGATTAAGGACCAAGAATTACGTGAAACGTTTTATTTATTAACTAAATTCATCCGTATTAGTGAGGAAGAAAGTGGAAAGGCAGTAAAAGTAGAGGTGGCAAAGGGTTTAGTTAAGGAAGGAGTTTCTGCTCATGTTATCTCTCAAACGACCAGTTTATCTATTGATGAATATGATAATGATGAGAAAAAAATTTCTATTCCGTATAAAGTAGGTCAAAGAATAAAAGAATGGAGGTTGAGAAGAGGATACACTCAAGAAGATTTAGCAAGTAAAGTAGGCATAATAAATCAAAGAATATATGAATATGAACAAGGACGAGCTGCTGTTTCACTTGAAATGTTAGATGAAATAGCAAAGGTACTATTAATTAATATTACAGGTCTGCTTCCAGAAACAAGAGAAAATGAGAATAGTGAAGTGGAACTATCAAGGTTAATAGAAGAATACAAAAAGATTAAAAGCCAAGAATTACGTCATGTACTCATAAAATCTCTGTTTGAAAGCATACAAGTTTGCAAAGAGAAAGTGAAGAGAGTAGAAAAGATGAAAATTGCAAAGAATTTAGTTAAGGAAGGAATTTCTATCAATATTATTTTAAAAACAGTGGGCCTCTCCTTGAACGAAATTCAACAAGTTTAAAATAAAGAAATCGCCATACATTAATATCTTTACCTATTCATGAAAAAATAAGCAAAAAAGATTGAAAAATTGATTTGACTTCACTCAAAAGCTATGGCCTTATGCCAATGCTGACAAAAAACAGCAGTAAATATATAAAAACATTTTGTTATTAGTGAAGGGTAATTTTTATGAATAATAAGAAAGATCGTAGAGAAGAAATAGAATTCAGAGCATTAGAAAGCAACGGTAAAGCACTACTTGATCGTGAAGTAATAGAAACGTTTCTAAGTGCAGTGCATGACAGAGAAGAAGCTCGAATTATTGCTAGAAAGCTAATAGATAGTTTTGGAATAGGAGGAGTTTTAGGCCAGGAAATAGATGACTTGAAAACTATAGAAGGGATAACTGACTCTACAGTAGCAGTAATTTTATGCCTAAAGGAAGCTGCAAAGAGAGTACCAAGAGAAGAGTTAAAGAAAGGACCTGTAATGGATAACTTGGAAACCATAGTAAAATATTTGAGGGTGAGTATTGGTTATTCAGAGAAGGAAAAGATGAAAATAATATATTTTGATCAAAAGTGCCGTTTAAAGGGGGAAGAAGTGTTCACTGGTACAGTGGATAAGGTACCTTTTTACATAAGAGAAGTAACAAGAAAGGCATTAATAAGAAAAGCGACGTCAATAATAATATCGCATAACCACCCAGAAGGAAGGTTAAAGCCATCTGATGAGGATGAAGCTGTAACTAAAGACTTGGCTAAAGCTTGTCAGACTATAGGGATTAGGTTGCTGGATCACATTATCATCACAAGTGTTGGGTATTTTAGCTTTAAAGAGCAAGGACTGTTATAAAGCAGATGTTTGAAGATTTTCATGAGTTGTTTAACTACTTGAATGAAGAAAGTATTTGCAATCACATTAATCATTGCTTATAATTAATTAGAAAGTATATATTGAATTAATAATAAAGTAATAAAGTCGGTTATAGACTTAGTAAAGTATATTTAATAGCGGAGGCTAATATGAGTAATAAAATAATTGTACCTTTTGATGATCAAGAAGGAGGTACTTACGAGTTAAACATTGATCTTGATAGATTATCAAAAGGTGAGGTGTTAAATGCTATTGTAGGAATTGGTCGTACTAAGGAGCAATCCACCTTTGTAAGCAAAATTAATAAGGCTAAAAAGCCTGAAGAAATAGCACCTTTCCCTGGTAGAGAAGTTCGCGAAAACAAAATCAACTATGGGAAAGGATTTGACTATGTTTATGGCACAAAACCTGTAAGTGATCAAGAAGATAAAAATCCATTTGCTTCAGCTTTGAAAAAAATAAAGCCGAGTGCAGAAACTTTGAGCTGGTTAAAAAGTGAAGTGGTAGAGGCAAAGAATGTAAATGAATTGCACAAAGTTATAGACAAAGTACTAGCCTCAGGAGCAAGAATAAATGCATGTGATGACGGGGAATGGAGTTTTGCAGAGTATGTAGTATTAGGTACACATTTTCATAAATTTGATAAGGTTGATCGTAAAAAGCTAATACGTAAATTAATGCTAAGCGGTGCAGAGTTTCATGATACTTTATTGGAGAATAAACTGATAGGTGAAATCTATAATGAGCTACAGCCAGAAGTTCAGCCACAGATAGATAAGCAACTAGAAGAGCTAGAGGAAGCTGGCGAAAATGCTGTGCAAGAAGGAGAATTAATAGATGTTGAGATAGACAATACAACATCGTATATAGAATTTTCTGATAATAGCAAGGTAGAGGTAGCCAAAATACTGGAAGCAAAAAGAGAGCTAGGAAGTATAATATTTTAAAAATTGGCAATGATGCAGTTGAGGTTAAAAGTGAGAAGGGAGGTATAAGAAACTATATCGATATGTCAGATGGAAGCTCTATTATATTAGAATTTCCTACAAGCATTGGTAAGCTAGATATTATATTGTACCACGATGTAAAAAAATATGATCAAGTACAAGTCAGAGTAGAAAATAAGGAAATGTGGTCTAAATTACAAGAAAGAGGCGAAGAAATAGGAAAAAATTGTCTTTTTGCTGGAGTAAAACTTAAAGAAGCAGTAGAAAAGGGAAGTTTTATAAGATGTGGAATATGGAATAGCAAGCAGCTTATGAAGGAGGTTGATAGCCCAAGTGAAAAATTGTCTTCATGGGTAGATAAAGTACGTGAAAATAGTAAAGAAACTTTTAGGGGGCTTTAATTCATTTATTTTAAGGTTCCAGAGTCTACCATTATATCTGAGCTATAGTAGAAAATATTATATGTATGGTTCTTTGTATGGAAAAAAGTCTAGACTGTGAGGTAGGGCAAAAAGTAAAAAATTGGAGGTTAGAGAGAGGGTATACTCAGAAGGATTTAGCGGAGAAGGTTGGTGTAAAGTACTGGGTAATACTGCAATATGAGAAAGGGAACCGTAAAATTCCAATTAAGAAGTTATATGCCATAGCAGAAGCATTATCAGTAAATGTTAAAGGTCTAGTTTGTGGAGAGACACTACCAAATAAAAAAAGATATTTTGAAGATGAAGAAATATTAAATTTAGTAAAGGGGCATAAGGATAAAGAATTAAGCGAGGTATTTTATTTATTAACCAAATTTATTCGTTTGAGTGAGGAAAGAAGCAGAAAAGCGGTAAAAATGGAAGTAGCAAGGGGTTTGATGAAAGTAGGAGTTTCTGCTCATGTTATCTCTCGAACAACTAACTTATCTATTGGTGAGTATGAGGAGAACAAAATTCCCATTCCATACAAAGTAGGGCAAAGGATAAAAGAGTGGAGATTGATACGAGGATATACACAAAAAGATTTAGCGAATAAAGTTGGCATAACAAATCAAGGAATATACGAGTATGAACAAGGGAGAGCTGCTGTCTCACTTGAAATGTTAGATGAAATAGCAAAGGTATTATCAATCAGTATCATAGATCTACTTCCCGAATCAGATGAGGATAGTGAAGCGGAAGAAAAGCTATCAAACTTGATAGAAGAATACAAAAAGATTGAGAGTCGAGAATTACGCGATATGCTAATCAAGTCTTTATTTAAAGGTATACATGTTTGTAGAGAAAAGGTCAGAGAGGAAAAGAAGATTGAAGTTGCAAGGAATTTAGTGAAAGAAGGAATTTCTGTTGATATTATCTTGCAAACGACAGGCTTATCAAATTATATGATTGAGAAATTTTTGTGATTTCATAAAAACTTAGCCAATAGTGGATTTTTTTGTGATAGAATATATGTTTGCTTCTGTAGGAAAAACAGCTTTTAGAGGATTTATCTATGATAATTCAGAGCATATTGAGCTACGAGCTGGGGAAAAAAATAGAAGGTTGTAGGATAGTACAAGGGTATACTCAGGCAAAATTAGCAAGCAAAATTGGTTTAACACATAAGGAAATACATAACTTTGAACTAGGGTGCAAGGCTATTACAATCAAAGAATCGTATATAATAGCAGGAGCATTGTCAGTTAATGTTATAGATCTACTTCCAGGACCAACAGTACTAAGAGAAAACAGTTGGTATGAAGATGAGGATAAAGAAATAGTCTATCTAACAAAAATACATAGAGAAATTAAGGATCAGGAATTACGCAAGAAACTGTATCCATTAGTAAGGTTCGTATATATTAGCGAGAAAATTAGCCAAGAAGAAGCGAAAATAGAAGTAGCAAAGAATCTAGTGCAAGAAGGAGTTTCAGTTGATATTATTTCCCAAGTGACTCGCTTATCTACTTATGAATATGATGATATAGAGAAAGAAATTTGTACTGATTCTATACTCTACAAAGTAGGGAAAAGGATAAAAGAGGAGAGATTAATACGGGAATACACTCAGGAGGACTTGGCAAATAAAATCGGTTCAACACCTAAAGAAATACATGACTATGAACGAGGATATACAGACATTCCAATTGAAATATTATATAAGATAGCAAAGACATTATCAGTTAACATTAAAGCTCTTGGACTAACAGAATATGAAAATGAGCCAGTTTTGAGGTTTGTAGGTAAATGCGAAAAAATTGAGGATCAAGAATTACTGGATACGGTAGCCAGATCTTTATCTGAAGGAATGCAAACTGGTAAAGAAAAGGTTAAAAAAGCAGAGAAAATCAAAATTGCAAAAGATCTAGTTAAGGAAGGTGTTGCTATTGATATTATTGTGCGAGCAAGTGGCCTAACTGCTGATGAGTGTGAAAATTGAATTGTGTTAAACAATATATTAAGATATAAGTAAAAATAGTTATATGTTTAATATATCTATTCTAAAGGGAATGTTCAAAAAAGTGTGTCAAAGCGAATTTTTAGTTCAACTCAATTTTTAACCTATCAGGAAAAAAGATATCAAGTTGAGATATAGTTAGAGCCCAATTAGGCAAAGCCATAGCCCATTTTTGCTCTATCTTTTTTATAGCACAATATACCAATTTGTACAAGGCATTTGTACTGGTAAATGAACCTTTGGTTTTAGTAAATTTTCTGATTTGTCTGTGCAACCCCTCAATTGGATTGGTGGTATAAATTAGCCTTCTAACAGGGCCAGAATACTTAAAATAACTAGACAAATTTTCCCAATTGTTTTGCCACGATTTTATGACTAAAGGATATTTTTCACCCCATTTTTCCTCCAGTTCAAGTAAATAATTTTCGGCGATTTCTCTACTTGTAGCACGGTATATTTTTTTCAAATCATTCATAAAAACTTTTATATCTTTGCTGGATACGTATTTTAGTGAATTTCTTATTTGGTGCACAATGCATAACTGTACCTCAGCATTGGGAAATACGCTATTTATAGCTGTAGGGAAGCTTTTCAGACCGTCAACACAAGCTATCAAAATGTCTTCTACTCCTCTCTCTTTTAAGTCATTTAATACGCCTAGCCAGAAGTTAGCTCCCTCACTTTCTGCTAAGTAAAAACCCAGTACTTCTTTTCTGCCATTTTGGTCTATTCCTAATATATTGTACATGCATTTACTTATGCAATGTCCATTCTCTTTGACCTTAAAAAACATCCCATCCATAAATACTATCGGGTATACTGATTGTAGGGGACGACTCCTCCATTCATTGATTATAGGCAGTAATTTATCTGTAATTCCAGATATCTCTGCTGCAGATATTTTATGGTCATAGATTTCTTCCACATAGGATGCTATATCCCTGTATCCCACACCGCTTGCAAACATGTTCAAGACCTTTGTTTCAAGTTCTGGATGTAAGCTTGTTTGCCTTTTTTTCACTATCTGTGGTTCGAAACTTCCCTCTCTATCTCTTGGTGTCAATAGTTCAAATACTCGTCTTCAAAGTTTTGCCATTCTTTCCGTTTCTTCGATTCTTTTCTTCTCTTTCATTGGATAAATGATGCTCTATTTCACCTTCTAGACTTGCTTCCAGCAGCCTTTTTACAAATGGTGTTAATGCTCCATCTCTCCCCATCAATGGTTTACCTTCCCTTATTGATGACAGTATATTTGCTTCCAGCTCTTTGTAATCTACCAGGCCAGTCGTTCCATTTTCTATTTTGTAACTCATATATCAAACCTCTATTTTTTGTTTCTATTTTATTTTTATTTCTCGGTTTGACACACTTTTTTGAACATTCCCAAAATTTGAGGTGGCAAAGAACCTACTTAAAGCTGGCATCTCTATTGACGTTGTATCGCAAACTACAGGTCTTTCTTTCGATGATATCAAACAGTTACAGGCAGAAAAGACCTCATAGTTCCCTTAATTTATCCCTCTGCTTATTCCTTTAACTACTGATGTTCCATTTAAGAATGTATCAGGCTTTTTAGATAACTCTACTTTCCTTGAAACTTTCTGACCTAAAACTTTAGAAGGCTTTTCTACTTTCTGCTGTAAGTTGACCTTACCCAGAAAAAGTAGACAGAAAGTTAAGACGTTTTTGCTATGAGAATGATGAATCAAAAAGCTCAGGAATGCAATAGTTAATAGTAGAATGTCTACGCTGTTTATTATAAAAAATTTCTATATATTCAAATATTGCGGTTTTAGCTTGTTGTGCAGAGTGTTGTGAAGTATCAATGAGTAACTCTCTCTTAAGTGAACTAAAAAAGCTCTCTGAAACAGCATTATCATAACAACAACCTTTGTGACTCATACTAGAAGTAATATTTTTTGTACTTAGTAAAAATTGATAATTTTTAGAGGTGTATTGCGATCCTTGATCGCTATGAAATAGTAGATTTTTAGCAGATTTGCGCCTACCAATAGCCATGAATAACGCATCTATAACTAATTGCCTATTTACTGCATTACTCATTGACCAGCCAATCACCATGCGTGAATATAAATCTATTATTGCTGCCAAATATAACCATCCTTCATTAGTTTTTATGTACGTAATATCAGTTACCCATATCTTGTTAGGTTGATCAGCGATGAAATTCTGATTTAATATGTTAGGAGTTATAACTCTATTGTCTATTTGTGGTTTTTTACTTTTAAACTTTCGTCTAAGCTTAGCTTGAATGCCATTTTTCTGCATAACATTTTGCACTGTTTTGATGTTATAATTTTTACCTAAAGCCTTTAATTCAGCGTGAATTTTAGGAGCTCCGTATCTGCATTGTGATGCTCGATATACCTTCTGAATATCTTGTATGAGCTCTTCTCTTATTGATTTTTTGTTGTTTTTTTCCTTAGTAATCCATTTATAATAACCACAAGCAGATACGTTCAAAAATCTGCATAATTCCCGTATTTTATAGCAGTTTTCATGTTCTTTTATAAAAGAATATTTTACTCTTTTTGGTTTGCAAAATATCCCAGGGCTTTTTTTAAAATGTCTCTTTCCCTCGTTACTCTTGCCAGCTCTTTCTTTAAATCAAACTTTTCTTTGTCACAATGAGCTACTTTCCCTTTTCCTGGAAACGCATCTACTTGACCTTACCCAGAAAAAGTAGACAGAAAGTTAAGACGTTTTTGAAGTAAAATAAAACGTTTTTTCAAAGAGGTGTGGTATGACAAAAAGAAAAGAATATACAGCAGAATTCAAAATTGAAGCTATAAGACTAGTAAAAGAAACAGGTCAATCATCAGCAAAAATAGCAAGAGATTTGGGTATTAGCGGTGATTCATTAAGCAGATGGGTAAAAACATACAATGATAGAATGTCTGGAGTAGATGCGTTTCCAGGAAAAGGGAAAGTAGCTCATTGTGACAAAGAAAAGTTTGATTTAAAGAAAGAGCTGGCAAGAGTAACGAGGGAAAGAGACATTTTAAAAAAAGCCCTGGGATATTTTGCAAACCAAAAAGAGTAAAATATTCTTTTATAAAAGAACATGAAAACTGCTATAAAATACGGGAATTATGCAGATTTTTGAACGTATCTGCTTGTGGTTATTATAAATGGATTACTAAGGAAAAAAACAACAAAAAATCAATAAGAGAAGAGCTCATACAAGATATTCAGAAGGTATATCGAGCATCACAATGCAGATACGGAGCTCCTAAAATTCACGCTGAATTAAAGGCTTTAGGTAAAAATTATAACATCAAAACAGTGCAAAATGTTATGCAGAAAAATGGCATTCAAGCTAAGCTTAGACGAAAGTTTAAAAGTAAAAAACCACAAATAGACAATAGAGTTATAACTCCTAACATATTAAATCAGAATTTCATCGCTGATCAACCTAACAAGATATGGGTAACTGATATTACGTACATAAAAACTAATGAAGGATGGTTATATTTGGCAGCAATAATAGATTTATATTCACGCATGGTGATTGGCTGGTCAATGAGTAATGCAGTAAATAGGCAATTAGTTATAGATGCGTTATTCATGGCTATTGGTAGGCGCAAATCTGCTAAAAATCTACTATTTCATAGCGATCAAGGATCGCAATACACCTCTAAAAATTATCAATTTTTACTAAGTACAAAAAATATTACTTCTAGTATGAGTCACAAAGGTTGTTGTTATGATAATGCTGTTTCAGAGAGCTTTTTTAGTTCACTTAAGAGAGAGTTACTCATTGATACTTCACAACACTCTGCACAACAAGCTAAAACCGCAATATTTGAATATATAGAAATTTTTTATAATAAACAGCGTAGACATTCTACTATTAACTATTGCATTCCTGAGCTTTTTGATTCATCATTCTCATAGCAAAAACGTCTTAACTTTCTGTCTACTTTTTCTGGGTAAGGTCAGTGTATTTCCTAAAGCAGAAATACAACTATGTATTGTACATCAGATAAGAAATTCACTGAAATATGCATCGAGCAAAGATGTGAAAATTTTCATGAATGATTTGAAAAAAATATACCGTGCTGCAAGTAGAGAAATTGCCGAAAATTATTTGCTTGAGCTAGAGGAAAAATGGGGAGAAAAATATCCGTTGGTTTTGGAAGAATAATTGGGAAAATTTGTCTAGTTATTTAAAATATTCTGGCCCTATAAGAAAGTTAATTTATACCACAAATCCTATTGAGGGACTACATAGACAGATCAGAAAATTTACTAAAACTAAGGGCTCATTTACTAGCACAAATGCCTTGTATGAACAGGTATATTGTGCTATAAAAAAGGTAAGAGAAAAATGGGCTATGCCTATACATGATTGGGCTTTAACTATCTCTCAACTTGATATCTTTTTTTCTTGTAGGTTAAAAATTGAGTTGAATTAAAAATGCGGTTTGACACAGTTTATTTAACACTCCCTTTTTGAAAGTTACAGATCGCTAAAAATATTTAAACAACTAATTTTTATAACTTTGTACCAATAAAACTATTCCCACCTTAATTATCAAACAGTAACGTATAGAACTACAAACTTTTGTATATTAAGAAATTGTTTAAATTGTATACCTGGCTACTATGTCCCCTACTTCCAAGATAAAGTACCTTTCACTAAAAAATATTGAATTTAATTTTTGTAATCACTTAAGTCTAGTATTATTTTGTTAATGTATCGTTCATTTGCATCCTTGATGATAAATTTTATACCATTTTTATATCTTATAACTTCATCTACAGAAGGTACCTTACCAGCAATTGAAAGAACCAAACCACTAAGTGTGGCATAATGCTCTTCAGATTCACACAACTCTATTTTTAGATTTTCCTCTATATCCTTTATAAGGGCCCTTGCCGATATTTCAAACTTATTTTGAGATAATTCAGTAATGGTGTGTTCTGAATTTACCTCATTCTCGTTATCAATATTTGGTATCAATTCTTCTATAAGATCATTTATCGAAATTAAACCATCAGTTCCGCCATATTCATCCAGTACAATAGCTAAATATGACTTGGAAGATTTCATTTTAACAAAAAGATTTGTTGCTTTCATTGAGGCTGGGACAAATATTACATTTTTTATAATATTCCTCAGATTAAAATCTTTATTCTTATTGAAAATGATATCTTTTACGTAAAAAAAGCCTATTATGTTGTCAAAGTTATTCATATAAGTTGGTATCTTAGCATGGTAAGTGTTTTTCACCTTCTTTATTACCTCATCCTTGCTCGATTCAATGTCTACTGCACATATCTCCTTACGTGGAGTCATTATATCCATGATACTACAATCACGGAATTTTAATAGACTATTAAGTATGTCAAGACCTGACAGATCACCCATTAATGACTCAGTCGCACATTTTTTTAACACAGAAGTTTTGTTGAAGAGAAAGAGAAAAATTCTGTATGCTATTTTTTCTACTAAAGTTCTTTTCTTATTCAATTTATTCCCTTTAATGGTGAAAATATCTTTAGATAAGGTCTATCAAGAAAACTGTTATTAAATGTTTAATAAGCATGTGAATAATGTCAAATTAATTTGTGAATTATTTGTTGACATAAAATACTAACAATTGATCAACAATTTTTTCAATGACATATACATAATTATATAACAATCCATGATAGTAAAGCTTTTTTCCATAAAAGAAAATTACTAACATTCTAGACATCTTACTTATAAACATAAATCATAAATGAAAATCAATAGTATAGAGAAGTTATTAACATATTTATCCACAAGCTAAGTAATACTAATTTTTACTGAATTTTAAGTTAATAACAATTTATTGATAGAACTACTACTACTGTTATACTTTAGTTTAAATAAAAATTAGATAAAGTAGA